>NZ_JBNPXX010000001.1:0-1675121 GCF_050433085.1 Pseudomonas sp. RC10-4-2 | reverse complement strand
CAGGCGTCGATATGGCTGTAGCCTTGGTCCAACACCAGGGCCGCGGCCTCTCGTTTGAACTCGGCGGAAAACGTACGTCGTTGCTTGCTCATCAGGCACCTCTCTCACGGCAAGGATTTTCGCCTAAATCGGTGTCCGGGATCAGTAGACCACTACAGCGGGACTGCCGGAGGACTAGCCGGGGCGAAGATGGGTGAGGAGTTCGACTCACATGTACTCGACAACTATGAGTGTCATCACTGCGGTATTGCTTTTTCGCAAACAGAGTATTGATTCTGCTTAGCCTTGGTGATTGGACGCTATTACATATGTTTGCTTAGTAAGGAAATATCATGGCTCATCTCATAGAACAAATGGCCTATGTCGGTGCTACCCCGTGGCATGGACTGGGCAACAACCTTCCGCAAAAACAACCTATCGAGGTCTGGCAACGTGAAGCCGGTATGGACTGGCAGATCCTGGAAAGCCCCGTTCATTTCAAGTCGGATTCCATCGGTCATCTGGGCACCATTCATTCCTTCCCTGAGCAGAAGGTGCTGTTCCGCTCGGACACCAAAGCCCCGCTTTCGGTGGTCTCCAAGCGTTATCACACCGTGCAGCCACGCGAGGTACTGGAGTTCTACCGGGATCTCACCGAGGTCTCTGGCTACGTGCTGGAAACCGCTGGCGTGCTCAAGGGTGGTCGCAAGTTCTGGGCGCTCGCACGCACCGGGCAAGGCACGGCGATCAAGGGTAACGACCAGGTCAACGGCTACCTACTGTTGGCTACGTCGTGCGACGGCACCTTGGCCACCACCGCAACGCCGACCACGGTGCGTGTCGTATGCAACAACACCCTGACCATCGCTCTGGACGGCACCAGCCGAGCGATCAAGGTGCCGCACAACACTCACTTCGATCCGAATCTGGTGAAGAAGCAGCTCGGTATAGCAGTCTTGCAATGGGACGACTTCATGTATCGCATGCGCCATCTGGCTGAACGCAAGGTGCAGTGGCATGAAGCAATGGGCTTCTTTATGAACGTCATGTGCGAGGTCAGTCCGACCGGCCAGCTTCCTGAACAGCTACCCAACGAGCGCGCCCTACGCAAGGTTCAGGAGCTGTACGAAGGCCGTGGCCGGGGCAGTCAGCTGGAATCGGCCAAAGGCACCGCCTGGGGTTTGCTTAATGCCGTGACCGAATACGTAGATCACGAGCGGCGTGCACGCAGCACCGAATACCGGCTGGATTCTGCCTGGTTCGGCCAAGGCGCGCAGATCAAGCAACGCGCCCTGGATGCAGCGCTGCAACTCGCCGCCTAACCCGTTACCCCACCTCAACCGTATCGCCCGGTCAGCTTCGCGCTGGCTGGGCGTTTTTATGTCTGCAGGAGAAGCATAATGAAAGCCACCTCATTGAATCGCAGCCCCAGCAAACCGCGCCCCGCTTTACGCCTGATCAGCACCAAGGAATTGCCTCGCGAAGACTGGCTGCAGATCCGCAAGCAAGGTATCGGCAGCTCGGATGCAGCTGCAGCAGTTGGACTGAATCCCTACAAGTCACAGCTAGAGCTCTGGATGGAGAAGACAGGCCGCAATGCCGGCCTGCCCAAGGCTGATCCGAACGATGAGGAAAGCCCAATGTACTGGGGCAACGTGCTGGAACCCATCGTGGCCTGGCATTACAGCAAGCGCACGAAGAACAAGGTACGGCGCATCAACGCTGTGCTGCAGCACCCGGATCCGGAGCTGTCGTGGATGCTGGCCAACATCGACCGCGAGGTGATCGGGGCCGACGATGTGCAGATCCTGGAGTGCAAGACAGCCGGCATAAACGGGGCACGCCTCTGGAAAGAGGGCGTGCCTGAGTATGTACAGCTTCAGGTAATGCACCAGCTCGCCGTCACCGGCAAGCAAGCGGCGGATGTGGCGGTACTGCTGGGTGGCCAGACGCTGGAGATACATCGCATCGAACGAGACGAGCAGATGATCGCTCGCCTGATCGATCTGGAGCGTAAGTTCTGGCACTCCGTGGAAACCGACACGCCACCACCGGCTGATGGCACCGCTTCCGCTGAATCAGCCCTGCGCTGCCTCTATCCGGAGGACAACGGCCAGGTCGTCGACTTCAGCCAGCATGCTCGGCTCTCTGCTGCATACATCGAGCTGAAAGCCGTGCGTCAGTCGATTGCCGACAAGGAGAAGCGCGAGGCCGAACTCAAGCAGATGCTGCAGCAATCCATGGGCGATGCAAGTCGGGCGGAGTTTTCTAACGGTTACGTCAGTTGGCGCAAGGCCAAGGACAGCATCGGCCTCGATGTAGCTCAGTTGCTCAAGGACAAGCCCTACCTGCAGGACAAGTATCCGTTGCTGAAATCAGGTGCGCGGCGATTCCTGGTCGGCTGAAACCCAACACTTCTATCCCTTCCCTTGGCCAGTCCATGCAGTTTGCGCTGCGTGGCTGGCCATTTTTCATTTCCAGGAGAATCACCATGCTCAAAGGTCTGGCTATCACTCCGCCGGTACTCGGGCGGATTTCCATTGGTAAGGTCATCGAGAAAAACGGCAAGCGACTACCAGAGAAGGATGACCAATTCACCATCACGTCCCAGGTGCAGGGTAAGGACGGCTGGCTGCTGCACCCGCTCAATGACGAGCTGCGTCAGGGCAAGGACGACAAGCTGCGCAGCATCCCGGTACGCCTACTGTTCAACGAGCCGGAGCTGAATCTCCGAGCCGACTACACACTGTTCGACCGGCAGTCCGGACGTCAGGTTTGCGTCGGCAATGGCGAGACCTGTAAGCGAGTTACCCAAGACGGCATGCAGTCGCTGCCCTGCCCTTCACCGGATGCCTGCCCGCTGGCGAAAGGCGGTGCCTGCAAGCCCTATGGCCGACTGAATGTGGTCATTGGTGATGAGGATCCGCTGGGCAGCTTTGTGTTTCGCACCACTGGCTTCAATAGCATCCGCACCCTGGCGGCTCGCCTGCATTACTTCCAGGCCATCTCGGGTAACCGCCTGGCTTGTCTCCCGCTGGAGCTGCGCCTGCGTGGCAAGTCGACACGCCAGAGCCATGGCACGCCGATCTTCTACGCCGACCTGACGGTACGAGGCGGCATGGACATGGCTGAGGCGCTGGTAACAGCCAGTGAACTCGATTCACGGCGCCAGGCTGCAGGATTCGATCAAGCTGCTTTGGATGACGCTGCGCGACGCGGTTTCGGCAACGGAGCCTTTGAAGACAGCGAGGAGGATGTCAGCGCCATCGTTGAAGAGTTCTACCCCGAGGGTCAAGCACCTGCTGCAGCAACGACCTTTCCAGTCAATCCCACCAAACCGAGCCTGACTGAAAAGCTCGATGCACAGGCTGCTCGTCAAACCCTATCCACAGACCAAAACCAAGGAGGCCGCCATGCGCCTGCACAAGCTGAAAGCCAGTGAAACGACCGGCACCTACCTGGTCGAGTCCCCGGTGACGGAAAACGACATCCTGCTGATGGCCAAGCAACTGGCCAGCCTTCGTCTGCGCAAGGGACGTGCCCTGACGTCTCCCAAGGAGGTGTTCAGTCACCTGCAGACGCTGCTGGCTGATTATGAGCACGAGGTTTTTGCACTGCTCATGCTCGACAGCCGACACCGGGTGATTGCGTTCGAGGAAGTGTTTCGCGGAACCCTGGACGGAGCCAGCGTCTACCCACGGGAAATCGTGAAGATCGCCTTGGAACACAACGCAGCCGCAATCATCCTGGTGCACAACCACCCCTCAGGTGATCCCGAGCCCAGCCAGGCGGATCGCAATCTCACCACGAAACTGCAGGACGCACTGAATCTGGTCGGAGTCAGAACGCTCGATCACGTCGTGGTAGGACAGGAGGATTGTGTGTCGTTGGCTGAGCGCGGCTACCTGTAAGGAACTGCCAATGAAACTGCTGTTACGAACTGTTGCCTCGGCATCCATGTTTGCCGGGATCTTGGCCGGTTGTCTGGCGATATTGCTGCTGGTGATTCTGATGGTGCGCTTTCCACCATTGCTGATTGCCGTGGTGTTAGCGTGCTGGATCTACCGGAAGCAGAAAGTAAGAATGAACCCTTGAACGGTGAGCCAGCGTGGGTAGTCGAAAGACTGTCTGCAATGGCTCACACCTCTTTTTTTTTGCTCTGCTAGCTAACGCTTACCTGCTGCCTTGTCGACCTCTGCCAACTGCCCTACCCAACCGACGACAGCCGATTGATCATCAAGGCTGTTCAGGCTGGATTGCAGCAGGTGTATAGAGAGGGCTTCAGCTACGCTAAGGCTCAGGTGATGCTGTTGGATCTGTGTCGCAAGAATGAGTACACGCCGGATCTGTTCGCCCCTGAGCAGCCCGTGAAAACCGAGCGACTGATGAGCACCCTGGACGCGATCAACAATCGCTGGGGGCGTGGAACACTGCAACCAGGTCGCATAGCTAAGCCAGTCGAGTGGGCTATGCAAAGAGAATTGCTCTCGCCCGCTTACACCACTTGCTGGTCTGAACTAATGGTCGCAAAGGCCAAGTAGCCCCTCACTCCGCATCACCCATAGATGCACCCAACGCGGTGGTAGACTGCATCAAACTGACCACACAGATAACTAACTGCTAGTGGTAGACGTTTCGACAGGTAGCCCAGCAGCCAATGCCATTCGATAGGGACAGGCATCAAAGGGAGATAGCAATTGGAAAAGCCAACGACCGATATGGCGGTACACCCAGAAATAACAATTCGACTTGACGAAGGAGAGAGCGCCAAACCGCTCCCCGCCGACCAACTCGTCCAGCGCCAGCGCTACGAGCATCTTCGTGACCAAATCATAAAACACCTCAGCACTCTGGGTGCCTTCCAAGACGACTACCCGGCGGGTAGCGGCTGGACCCAGTTTTTGGACGGAACCCGAGGCGCAGGTAAATCGACGTTTCTAAGTTCGGCGAAGATCGCCCTTGAGGCTGAGTCCGACTTGAAAGGCCAGATGGCCTTCATCGCACTGATTGACCCGAGTCGCATTGAGCGCAGTGAGATCATCCTGCTTGTCATCCTGCAACACCTTCGTAAACGGGTTGAAGACGTCCTCAAGGAGCGGCGTCGGCCAGAAGATGATCGGCTTCGCGAGGAATGGCGCCTTACGTTCAGGGGCGTCGCTGGTGGTCTTAGCTTGTTCGCCAAGGGCTACCACCCGCTCGATGACCTAGACCCGGATCTGTTTCTCGATTGGGGCCTGGAACGTGCCAGCGATAGCACGAGCCTGCGGACGAAGCTGCATCGCCTATTCGACACTGCCTGCCGCATCCTCGGGGTGAATGCACTCATGCTGGCGTTCGATGATGCTGACACTGATTCCTCGCATGCCGTGCCCCTGTTGGAATGCATCCGGAAATACTTAGATGCACCTATCTTAATGGTGCTGTTGACGGGCGACTTAGAGCTTTATTCACTGCTCGTACGTCAGCACTTCGCGGAGACGGTCGCAGGTAAGCGCGAGGCTGCACTAGAGCTCCAGCGACGTTCGACGCAGGGAGATCGATCGGCCCAGTATTTGCGCATGATCGATCACTTGGAAGAACAGTATCTGCTCAAGCTCTTCCCGATCCGCCGGCGCATGCAACTGCAGCCGCTGTGGAACGTCATGCTTGGAGCGAATTGCCGAGTAACGCATCCGGCTCTAGGCACGGAATCGAGTCCGGTCGCAGATGTCATCCATGCGATTGTAAGGCGCGGATTGCGCGTCAAGACTGGTCCCGACGTTACCGTCTATGTCGAGTTCCTGCTCAAGCAGCCCTTGCGCTCAGTGTTTCAGGTCATGGCCAACTGTATGCCGCACCTGGGTATCTCATCGCCATCCGCCATAGAACCTGCACCTTGGTCAGCTGAGCTGACGACCGCCCTCAGCCGCTCCTTGCAAGCCTTGGCGCTGACCAGTCTCTACAAGTTCTCGGTCGACACCGACGCCATCGCCGCGCAGGAGTTGCCGGCCTTGACGCAGGCCGTGTTCGAGTTGTCGCTGCTGGACGGCGACATCGACACCGCGTTGTATCTTCGACCGATGTCAGCAGAGTCTGACATGAAAGCGAGCTTTGCAGCTCTGGCGGCGGAAGTTCCTAATTTTTGTGCGAAGCGGCCGGGCACAGCACTTAGGTATATGCTGCGGGGCCCCGGTAGTGTCTCACTCTACTCGCTGGCCCGCGACCAGCCAGGTCCGGCAGCTTCCGCGGTAGATCGCATCCATCAATTCAAGTCATACATGGGCATCGGCCGGAGAGAAGACAGTCTCGACTGGGCTCGGCGCGCCACCGCAGTCATCGCGCAGCCCTACAGCATCAGCCCCAAAGCCCGTGTCATACTTCCAGGTGTTGTCGGTTTGAGTCGGAAGGGGCGCAAGTCAGAGCACACAGCTCGAACAGCGATCCGACTCGCCGTCGAAAGCGATTCAATCCAGCAACTGCCTGTTTTTGCGCTGAGCATAGTTGACGTCGCTAGCGGTGCCGGCATGCGCACATACGGATCCATCTTTACGCTTGTCGGCCTCATCGAGAAGCTGCTCTCAGCGGACTCCA
Organism: Pseudomonas sp. RC10-4-2; assembly: GCF_050433085.1. NCBI lineage: Bacteria > Pseudomonadati > Pseudomonadota > Gammaproteobacteria > Pseudomonadales > Pseudomonadaceae > Pseudomonas > Pseudomonas sp. RC10-4-2. The sequence continues at coordinate 1,668,572 of NZ_JBNPXX010000001.1, read as the reverse complement.
AGGTTGTTCAAGACGCACGAACAATCTTCGACCGCGCGTATCCATCATTAACCGTTTCGGCTCCGACTTGGTCGCAAACAAGCACGGCGGATCTGGAAGAAACGGAAGCGCCAAAATCCGCAAAGCTAGGAAGTGAGTTTTCTAAGCAAGAGAAGCTGTGGGAAAGCATCGACTCGTGGCGCCAGAGTGCATTGCAGTTGGCCGATGTGACGTTGCCTTCTGCAATCTTCCTGGGGAAAGTTTGGACAAGGCTTTTCTTCAGCATACAGAGCGCTTCCGAAGCACTGAGACCTCGCGCAGACTTCGGCGAGGTAATGGAGATCTTCGCCCTCTGCGTAATCAATGCTTTCCTAGTCGAGGAGGCTGAACATCACCTCTCGGGTTCTCCCAGCACGTCTCTCCCCGAATTTCGCATAGACAGGAACAACCCTCGAACCTCGGCCAGCTGGTTTGTCGACAAACTCAAATCCGTGCAACTTCGACGGAACGAGTTCCCGATGACATCAATCATGGCGACGTGCCCTCTACTATTGGGACTTCTCGACGCACAGTTGGGCTACGCACATGCACTGAGATCCTTATTCCCCGATAGTACGGAGACGGCCTCGATTGAGGAGATGCTGCGTCCCAAGGAGCTCACCGAACTGCTGAGAAAAGTCTCCGTAGCAGGACAGTCTAGGACTAGATCACCGTCCACAGCCTCCAAGCCCGCAGCGACGTCAAGTTCTGCAGATGAGGCCAACGACGAATGAGCGCCCAGGCGGCATCCATCGGCGCGCTTATCTCGACCCTACTGCTGTCGGATCATCGCGTCCTGCGTCTCTCTTGGGAAAAGCCCTTTACGCACTCGCTGGAATGGCGCGAGCTCCGAGAGCCGACTTATCTCGCTTACCAGCCGTGGGCGGCGCGCGTTCCAGACCATATATTCGACTCAGCTTGGCGATTCCTGGTTTCACAGCAGATATCAGGCCAAGACGTGCTGATCACATCGTTACAGGCACTGGTCGACGAATTTCTGGAACTGCGCCATGACAAGGTGTGCGTTCGTCGGGATTTTCAAGGGGCTTGGCAGCAGGGCCTAGCTAGCCGGCTCTCAGCCATCCCGATTCAGGCAGCTGCTGACGTGTCGTTCAGTGTCGGGCAGTACTCCCCTACCAACTCGTCAAGTATGCGTCTCGTCTCGTTCGGTCGTAATGCAACCTTGTGGCGGAGTCAGGTCCTACCACTCCTTCGACCCGATGAGGCCCTTATCCAAGACTATGTGGAACGTGAAGGCCTGCACGAAACGCACCTGCACCTGAACGGCAGCACTCCCGCAGAGATCTGCTGGCTGCGTGCTATCCGCAACCCATACACAGAAACCCGGGAGTTCATCGCCGCGTGGACCCGAGGCAAGCACGCCAGCCATCTCCGTGAGTTAGTTGGTCAGGCGAATCCCGAGTTAACGCCGCAGGTTCTCTTTCAGCACCTACTGACGGCTAGCCGCCTTCGCGCTTGGCTCGTCGGAGCCGCTGAAGACCGGATTGAGCCGAATGCGCTCCTCCCAGTGTCCTGTCAGGCCTTGTCCAGTGCAGGTAACGATGAGTGGTCCGTCGGACTACGAGGGCAGACCCCGTCATGGCGATGCGAGCCTGATGTCGAGGGTGAACTCATCTGGATGGCTGGCCTTATCGCAAGGCTTCGCAAATATCCGAGCGTGCAGTTAGCCCGTATGTTCCACGCCTATCTACTCCTGTCGAACGAACACTATCGATTGCTCGTCCAGAGCGAGGCGCAGTATGGCTTCGACCAATTCCAGAAGCTGACCCTGACGGAACTACGTGAGCCGGCGGAACGAGACTATCGAAATCGGTTCCACGCAATGCATGGGGCTCGATCGGGGACTAGCACGATCGGATATCTGGAAGGTCGCTTCGCACCCAAGGACAGTCCACTGAAGGCCTGCCGGCTCTTCCAAGCCATCCTAGGCGGCTACCTTGAATACCTGCGCGACGCTACCGACACCGGGCACTCGCTCGGCATGCCTCCACGCTCCCTCTCAGCCTTGCTGGCCCAGCTCGATCGGTACTTCGAGCAGTCACCTAGTCGACACCGGAGCATCCACCGCCTGACACTTGTCGCGCATTTCATCAAGCAACCCTGGCCTCCCGTGCAGAGGAGCAAGGCTGGTCCTTTCCGACATTACCCGCTCGACCTCCAACTGAGACGGACGACGGGAGTGCTGCTTTCTGTACTCGAGCGCTGGCCTCCGCTCAAAACCTGGGTGCGAGGCATCGATGCCGCCGCGAACGAGCTACATGCCCCACCGGATGTGTTTGCCCCTGCTTTCCGAGTCTGCCGTCGAGCCGGACTTACCCGGCGCACCTACCATGCGGGTGAAGACTTCCGTCATCTGCTCACAGGAATCGCCACCATTTGGGAGGCATTAACCCTGCTGGATCTGCGCGACGGCGACCGAATTGGGCACGGCACAGCAATGGGGATCCGGCCAAGCCTGTGGCTTGATCGCATGCCGGGCATGCTCACGCTGTCCCGTGGCGAATGGATGACGGGCTTACTGGCCGCATGGCAACTCCTGCGGGACGTGCCAGAGATGCAGACCTGTGCGCACCGACTGCAGCGCGAACTTGAGGTAATCGCCGGCCAGATCTTTGGGCGCTCGCTGGCGGCTCGCGAGGTGGAGGACGCAATGGTGCTTCGCGGACTTAGTCGACGTGACTTGATGCACTACCAGACCGGCGAGGTAGACCCGCACCAGGAGTCCTTGAGTGATCTGTGGCGTGAGGAAACAACGCTGGTCCGCTCAATGCGTCTGAGCCAGCCTCAATCCGTCGGACTACTCTGGGAATGGTTGAGCGATGCGGGCGTGCAAGCACGTGCAGACGAACTGATCGCCAAGGAGGCTGAATTCATGGATGCCCCGAGCTACCTCCGACTGCAGCAAGCTCTCATGCGACAGGTTGCTGATCGAGGCGTCCTCATCGAGACGCTGCCGTCCAGCAATGTCAGAATCAGTCAGTACCACCATGTCGGCGAGCACCATTCGCTCCGCTGGATGAGGGTTCCAGGCCACGTTGAGGACGGAGACCCAGAGATTATGGTGTGTCTCGGTTCAGACGATCCTGGGATCTTCGCGAGCGACCTCGAAACTGAGTTCTACTTGCTGTATGCCACGCTTAGGCGATTGGGCCTAAGTGATACAGAAGCACTAAACCGTCTGAGCACACTGAACGAACGCGGCAGAACCTATCGTTTCCACCACCCCATGCTGTCTTGATCAGGCTGTGCCAGTATCAGAAGCCCTAAGATCTCGTGCTGCAATCCTGCTCTTAATCCACTCCTGGACCTCGCTCTCAAGCCAACCAACACAGCGGCCTACCAATGGGACGGGCCTCGGAAACCCGCCCTCACTGATGAGCTTATAGATTGTTGATCGAGCAAGGCCGGTCGTCTCGATGACTCCGCTGAGACGGATTATTTTCATATCAGGCTTCTTCCTTCACCCACAGAACGGCGAGCGAAACTCGGCTGAACTGCTTGAAATCACTATCAACGGAGTACCGCTCCCCTAACTCACGATCAATTTCCTTCTGACTTAAGCACTCAGCAAATTTCAGCTCTTGTACAAAGGCTTCATCCAGCAGAACCGCCAAATTATGCGCGTCACCTCCAAGAATCTCTTGAATAGCGCTTACCAACGCCTCGTCTGAATAGACGTGCCGAAAAGTCATGCACTCATTGTCCGCGATGAGCTTATCCGCCTCATCAGTCAGCAGATCCTTCATGGCCGAATTCAGCAATTTCCCTGCAAAGTTCCACCAAGTGGCATTGCCATCGGCATCAAAGATCAGAGTGCTTTTACCCGATTCCATCCATCCGTACTGATCACGGAGATCGGCAAGCAGCCCTTGAGCCCTTGATGAAAGCCCCTCAGGCACGAGATCAGAAACCAGCGCATCAGCTATCGCACGACAAAGCTCGTATCTCAGCGGCTGCGCATCACTAACCCATTGCGACTTACCACGCACCTCGGATGGCTCAACAAAGGCCTTTTTCCGCGGCCAGTCGATATAGGTCGTTTGCCAACTGCGTCCACCAAGAGTAAGCAGCGCCGGGCCGTTATCACGGACAGCGAAGGTCAGTTGATGAACCTCACCCAACTCCTGCTTACCCCAAAAAACCTTGACCATGGGGGGCGTCGTGAACACTGAAAAGAGCTCCATGAAGTTCTTCTCACCAAACGCCCTCTCTCCGGCCGTGCCAATCCCGATGAGTCCCTCATCAGAGTGCAATATCCCGGCCCCAAGCATATAGCTGATAACGCCAGCCCGGTCATCGGGCGTGACTCCAGCAAAACCGGGCATTCGCCCAACCCACTGATCGACGTCGGCAGCGATGATGCCTTTTTGCTGAAGCGCCAACGCCATCGTTTGCTGGGCATAGATATGCATTGGCCTAGCGGGCGGTTCGATAGGTTCGACATACCCTTTCCGCCACAGCTGTAACAACGCCAAAGCACGAAGAAACGCATCTTCCTTGGTAGCTAGAAACAGACAGTTTCGAGAGCTGCCCAAGCGTCGGCCAGTGCGACCAATGCGCTGCAGGAAAGAAGCAACCGTGTACGGGGCATCGATCTGGATCACCCGATCGAGGTCGCCCACATCGATACCCAACTCCAACGTCGAAGTAGAAACGATGACGCAGTCATTACCCTGGGAGAACGCTTCTTCAGCAGCTCTCCGCTCCTCCAGGCTTAAGGAACTGTGGGAGATGTAGGTGGCAACACCAAGGCACCGTAACTCAACAGCGAGCTCCTCAACCTTGGATCGGCTATCCACGAAGACGAGGCGCTTCTCGCCTTTGTGCAATCGTGAAATCACAACTGCTGCGTTTTTCAGCGACCCGACCCAATCGACTTGGACGTCAGGAATCACATTGTTCTCAGCAGGAGGGTTAATCACGCTCCTTCGGGCATTACAGCTACCGGCAAGCCAATCGCAGAGCGTGTCAGGATTACCTACGGTTGCTGAGAGCCCTAAGCGCTGGATCTCTCGGTCTGCTAGAACGCTGATTCGCTCCAGGACAGACAGCAAGTGCCAGCCACGGTCATCACCGGCAAAGGCATGAACCTCATCAATAATCACTGTCCGTACGTTGGCAAAAAGCTGCTGATGATCAACCTTGTTGGAGACAAGCATGACCTCCAACGACTCAGGTGTTGTCAGCAGAATGTCCGGTGGCGAGGCCACAATCTTGGCCTTACGCGCGGCACTGATATCGCCATGCCATAGGGCGACGCTGCGCCCCAGGAGATGTCCGTAATAACTCAAACGCTGCTCAAGGTTATTGAGCAGCGCCTTGATCGGGCAGATATAGAGAACAGAAAGGCCTTCCCAGCTCTCACTAAGCATGCGTGAAAACACCGGAAAGCTTGCAGCTTCGGTTTTTCCACCGGCCGTCGGAGCCAGCAAAATTGCGTGCTCGCCATCGAGGACGGGCTGGATAGTGGCCTCTTGCAAAGGCCGTAAACCGTTCCAACCTAGAGAGTTGACGATGTGGTGCTGCAAGGCAGGGTGGAGCTTGTCGAACTCACTCATGCAGCAAAGCTCCAATCAGACAGCTCAAAGATCGAGCTCGATATCATCTACCGAGCTTGCCGCACTGGTAGCGCGCTCGACCGATGTCAGCTCGGTATCTGAAATGGTCAATGCGTAGTGCTGTCGCGGATTGAAGTCTTCGAACTGGTCAATACGATCCAGGACCTCACCCACCAGTTTTTTCAGGAAGATCCGCGGTGCAATCCCGACTTTGCCGCCCAGCTTACCGGTCACCGCCTTGGCCAGCTCAGCGATGTAATCATCGTCTGCCAGTCGCAGAATGCGGTCAGCCGTAGCGCTGTTATCGGCATACAGGTTACGCACCTTGCGACCGACCTCCTCCAGAGACTCCTGGCTGAAACCACGGAGACGAATTTGCACGGCACGAGGATTATCGAACCGAGCATCAGTGGTGAAGTCGACTGCCAGACGCTGAGCTAGAGGAGACAGCCGCTGTACGCCCATAGGGCCATCGTAGAAGGCTGGAGTACCTGTGATAACCAGATAAAGGCCAGGGAATCGCCCAGAGTCCACCTCATCCATCAACTGACGCAGTGCGTTCAGGCTCTTGTCGCGAACATCTCCGCGCATACGCTGGAGTGTTTCAACCTCGTCGAGCACCAGCAGCAGACCAGGATGCCCTGAGTCCTTGAGTATGGTTAAAACACCTTGCAGGAAGCTCAACGCGCCGAAATGATCGATGTCGCCCTTGATCATTGCATAGCGCTTAACCGCAGCAGAAATGTTCGGCTGACCTGCCATCCAGGCCAAAAGCCCGTTGGCGATCTCTTCCTGGCCTTCTAGGAGAGCTCTCCGGTAGGCACGTAGAGTTAGGGCAAATGCAGGTGCTGAGCGCACCACTTCGCCCAAGCGCTTTTCCATCAGTAAATCAGTGGCATCGATCAACGCTTCGGAGTCGTTCGGATCGATGTCATGCTGGGCCAGTACATCCTCTTCAAGGGTGTAGAACCAGGCTTCGACGATATTCTGAAAAGCGCCCGAGGGCATATCTGGCGTCGTTAAACGCTCCATCAAACGCCGATAGACCGTCTCCAGGCGATGCAGCGGCGTCTCAGTCTCGGAAATTTGTACCTCGGCGCAGGCAAAGCCGAGTCGGTGTGCTTTTTCACGGAGCCAACGTGACGCAAAGGTTTTACCGCTGCCGTACTCGCCACGAATAGCCTTGAATACCGCCCCGCCTCGACTGACCTTTTCCAGCTCTTCATCAAAGGCGCGCTCGAAGGGCAACAAGCCAACAGCTAAGGCATCTAAACCATACTGCGGCACAGTTCCACGCCGCAGAGCGTCCAGAATATCCTGACGACGTTGTTGGCTAATCGACATGCCTACACCCTGTAGTTATTGAATTTCAAACTGCTTCTTCAGATCTGCAACGTTCAAACGCACTGTCTGGGAATCACGCTCGACTGAAAGGATCGGATAGCCATCCACATTGAGCAGTTTCTGTGCTCCCGCGAGAAACCCACGAATCCGCAGTTTCGGGATCAGCAACTCGGAACAAAGCACCGCCTCCATCACCTGCCAGCGATGCTTTTCCATCAGCCTCAGCAGCGTCTGCATTTGTTCATCGCTAATTGCTGTGCGGCCTGCTCTATCGCGAACTTGGCCATAGACCGGCGAACTGAGCAACTCAGCAACCCAATCGCTTGTAGCGACCACCGGAGCGCTTTTGCTCAAGGCTTTCGCTGGCGATGCAAAGCCGAACATGTCCTCGACAACCTCAGCCACAGCCTGCTTCTTGCCAGCTGCTTTCTTGGTGGGTGCTTCGACTGATACGGTGGGCTCATCAACCGCGCTCGGCATTTCTGCCTCAATGGCTTTTGTCGAATACCACCAGGCTGGCAGTCGTCGAGGCACCTCACGCCAACCCTCTACCCTTTGCCGCGTGGCGGCATTGATATAGACCCCAAGCGGGATCACAACCTCCTGGAGCGAACCACCACCGTGGTAGCCATGGCTCCTACTTTTGGTATAACGCAGACGCTCTGACCAAGGGAGGATCACCTGTTTATTGGCCATCACGACACGATCCCCCGACAACAGGACTTCCAGCTCAGAGGGTGTGATGCTGGGAGCAACCGGGTGATAGCGCTCGCCGTTTTCGTCGGCTGACTGCTGGTAAACCGAATCATGATCCAGCACGTGACCGTGATCACTGGTAATGATCACCACACGGCCAGCCTCGCGAGCAGCCTCCATCACATGCCGGAGTAAGGCCACGGTTTCAAAGGACCAGTCGACCTTAACTTGCGAGCTACTGGACAGCTGATCATCGATGGCGTTGATCACCACTGCCAGAACTCGGTGCTCTGTACCCGCAATTATCCCCCGAACGTTGCTATGCAAACTGCCAGATCCAGACTGGGACAAATCCTGCTTATGGAACACTTGCGGTGGAAACTTGGTGGAGGCCAGCTTTTTTAGCTGAGGGTGGCTACTGAAAGCCTTCTTCTCGTCGTTGGCATTGCCCTCACACAGAGCCCCCGATAGCAGCGAGCAACGGCTGACCTGAGTCACCGTGGGCAAGGCTGCGACCAGACATGCATCGCCCTGCGCGCCAACGGGCTGTAGCTCCAACCAATGATTACGGGTGAGGTCTGCACTTAACTGCCGGTAAACGGCTTCGCTCATCCCATCCAGCACAAGCAAAAGCACTTGCCCCTGCTCGGCCAATGGTGCAACCAGATCATCCAGGGCGCGCTCGACAGGAACGAATCGAGCAGGCAGATGATCACCGCGAGCGATGCTTGCCAGTTGCTGCCCGAAAGCCTGGTTTTGCCGTTCCCTGTAACGCACAACGTGCTGCGAGAGCTTCTGGTACACCGTACTCAGAGACTCCTCAGCATCTCCCGCCCAAATTTCGGTTCGTGCCCAATCACAAAAACCACCCTGCTCGATGTAATCGCCGATCAGGCTAACTGCAGTTCCGTCCAGGCTAGGCGCCTGCTTGAGCCAACGTAGAAGGCGCATGGCCATATTGGCCCGAGCAACAGTCTCGCTGTAGCGATCCAAGCCAGCCAGACGATGCCCCTCTATCTGCTGCAAAGCCGACTCCGCAGCCATGGAGTCGCCGCCGTCCAGAGCTACATCCAGGGCTGAAGCAAAAGCACTAAAGCGCGCGTGCAAACCACAAGGCAAAAGTGCCGAGTGCTCGGCGGCAGCCTGCATATCTAAGCTCGCAAGAATCTGCTCTGCTTTCGACAAGAAGCGTGCATAGCTAGGGAAACCTAGAGCACCTATCCACTGCCTGACCAGAGTAACTGCGACCTCGCCCAGCGGCTGCAGGACTCGGAATTCGATCTTCTTCCCACCCAAAAAGCGCTCACGGAAAATCCCACGACTGATATGCAGCTGGGTTAAATCAAGCGCTTGCAGACGTTCAATGTCCGAGGAAAACAGCACGGAGCACGCCAAGGCGACGGCGAGCAGATCACTCCCCTGATCATTCAGAAGCAGCGTCGATACCACCTCATGAGTGTCGGGCAGGCCGCGGGCCAACCAATCCCCAAGGTTGTCTCGAATATCGCCTGGCAGAGCCGTAATCAGCGCACTGACATCACCCTTGGTACTCCAACTCAATACCGACTGCAGATCCAACGCGGCTTCTTGGTAGTTAAGATGAGCCATAGCGATAGCACGCCAGGCTGTTTCCTCATCCAGAATCTCACCGAAGCTGATTTTGCCCTGATAGTGTTCAACACCATTGAGCATCGCCTCAGCTACCCAACGGCCATGCTTGCGAGTTAGGCGAGGATCAATATCCCTTACACGAATCAGTTGCTGCAGGGTCTTCCAAGGGCTTATCCGCTGAGGCTCGTTACGCCAAATTCTGGCCAGCACGTCCATAGCCAGATCCGTCTCGGCAAAGCCCGACAGCAGCACAAGACGCTCTGAGGTCTCCTTTCGATCTTGTTGATGCTTGACCAAGGCCTCGCGCATCGCCAACTCAGAGACGCAGTAAATGGCCCTGACTTTTCGCCCTTCAACAACTTGTTCTACAGCTAAAGCCGCTAAAGGGTTTGGCCACACTAATGCCACACAGTCAGCCTCAGCGTCACGCTGAAAAACTGCCTGCAGTTGGGTCACCACCGGCATCGGCAATGTCGCGCTCGCCTGCATGATCGACATCACCTCAATCCTCTACCCCATCCATGCGCACAATGCTGTAGCTCACATCCAGCACATAGCCGTCCTGCAATTTGCTCTCAATCTCTGCGAACAAGTTGCGCGCCTGCTTGCTGGTCAAACCACTCTGCTGAACCTGCTCCAGCACCTTTCTGCCACCGGCACCTTTGTTGACACTGGTATCGGCAGGCGGCACATCCGGACTGGTCGGCGGAACGACGTTGCGCGTCAACTGCGATGTAGCATCTGCCTGAGCCTGTCGAAGCGCTTGGGCCAGCGCCGTCACCAGTTCATCCGCGGTCAACGCTGCACTGACACGCTGCTTAATCTGCAACGCCTCAGCTGCCCCTGACTTCCAAACAGTTTCCAGCAGTTGCCAGTTATTGTCCTGGATTGCCTGGGTCACGCTGGCAGCGCTGACGATACTCTTGGCGAGAGCCATCGCGTTGGTGGGCGGCTGAATATCTGCCAGCGCCGCGATCAGATCCGCACCCTGCTTACCCTGCAAGGTCTGCAGCAGGCTCACTGCATACTCGGCATTGCGCAGACGATTGCATTGCGTCCCCTGATTAACCCGGCTCAATGCACCTCTGAGCTCAGTAACAAGTTCCTCGCAATGCCCAAGTTGGCGCTTAACCTCATCCTGCACATCTTTTTCCAGTGCATTCTGATGGTTGGCGGTGCGCAGCTTATTGGGCGTCAGGCCGAAGATGGCGGAAGCATTATCTACACCCAACTTCCAGATGTTTGGCTCAGCCAAATCCTGCTTGGTCAGTAACAGGTTATCCGGCATGTCCTTGAGCGTCGGCTCATAGTCCTGACCATGCAACGAGAAGGCGTATTGGCCATGCTCGGCAAACACCATGATCAGCAAGTTCTGCACAATGTCCGGCAGCCCTTTGGGTGTCGGCTGATCAATCGCCGAACGTAGGCGCTTCACCGTCACTGGATCTCCGGCGTATTCATCCTTGGCCAGCTCACGAGTCATGTGCTTCGGCCAATCATCCTTGAAGATGAAATGCCGCTCATGCATCTCGCCAAGCTTCAGTGGCTGTGCAATCGAACGCATGATCGAGCGCAACGGCGTGTCGATATCGATGCGGCCATTGCTGGCATGCACAGCCCGACGCAGCTGCTCCATCACCTTACCCAAGTCTGCCAGCCTGACCTCACCATCAAACTCAGGGTGGTCTGGATACTGGAAGCTCAGTGCCTGGTTAAGCAGGTGCTCGAAGGCAGCACGCAGATTACTGCCCACCGGCAGCTGCGGAGTAAATCCAGGCTCCAGCGAATAAACCTGGCTTTCCAGTTGCACCGAATCATCCAGCGAACCCGACAGTGGCTGCGCGGCACCGAATGCGCCCATCAGATAGTCACGAATACGCTGACGCAACTGGCTGCGCTGGTTATCGAGAAGCGTACGTGCCTGCCCCCTCTCAATAGGACTCAGATGCTTACTGAAGGAAGCGAAGCGATCATCGCTTTTCAGTACGTGTTCTAGAGTCACCAAGGTTCCCAGTTCGCGCTGGGCCGACTGGCTGAAGAAATACGGCAACCAGCAAAGGGTCTGTGTCGCATTACCAGTGGCTTCGTACTCCTGGATGCGTGCCCTATCGCTCGCGGGAGAGTGGTTGCCCTGGTCAAACGGAAAGTCGACCAGCACCTTCCAATCATCGCCACGCGCCTCAAAGGTGGTGAAGTCGGAAATCTCGCGGATGTTCTGAAACATCACCTCTACGGTACGACGAGTGCCGCGCCAGGCAAATGGATGCTCAATAAACAGCTGATTGTCATCCTGAACACCGAAGGCTTCGAACAGCAAATCCTTGGTCAGCTTGCGACGTGCGCCATCGTTGTCATGGATTTTCGCCTGCTCAAGAATGCTCTCGGTATCCACGCCTGAAAGCTGAATCGCGATAACCGGGTTGGAGTCATCACTGATCTTGATCTCACCGACTCGCCCCGCCCATTTGCGGCACTTCTGCAAAACCGTCTGAGCTTCACGCCCTGGGATCGGTGATTTGATGGTGCCGTGGTTCAGCGCAGCCAGCTTATTTGCCGTGAGCTGCTTGAAGCACTCCACCTCCGGAACCAGCGCCGACAGCAACAAGGTTTTGATCAGGCGCATGTCGTTGGTAAAGGCGCGACGGCCTGGATCGTTCGCAGGCAGCTCCAGCAGCTGATCCAGCTTGAGGTTGTGTTCTTCCTCGAGTAGCGGCACCAGCTTGCGCTCGAAAAGATGGCGAGCATTGTCGAAATGCATACGCATCACTTCTGAGAACGGCTCAGCCTCAGAAGCAATCACGTCGTACAGGTCACCGACCGGAATGCATCCACCTAACTCCAGGGTTTCGCGCTGATCGACCAACAGCATCAGCATGACCTTGAGCGCAGTACGCTCGCGCTGAAGAGCGGAAGAAAGCGCCACCAGCGCCTGCACCAGGGCAGGACTGAAGGGATACAGCGAGCGAAACATTTCGCGGTCACCCTGGTTGGTCAGCAGGATTTCCTGCACCTCACTGCGCAAACCAGCATCCATGGCCGCAAAAGCATTGTCGATTTCCGCCTTGGCAGCCGCATTGATCGGCTTGAGCAAGCGACGCTCAGCAATGACTGGCAAGTTACGGTCTTCCAGGGTGATGGTGTGGAAACGACCATCCCAGTACTTGAGCGAGTCGCTGAGCGCTTGCTGTTCCGCACCGTTGTACTGATCCCCCACGAACTCACGCAGATCACGCTGGCGAGCGATAAAGCTGGCCATAGGCAGCGCACGCTGCTCGCTGGCTTCAACCAGCTTCACCACTTTCTGAATGTTGTTAGCGATAAAGCGCTGGTCAGAGAGGTGGCTAGCCAGCCAGAGGATCAGCTCATCGAGGAACAGGATGATCGCGTCGTATCCGAGCGCTTTGGCATGCTCAGTCATGATGCGCAGGCCTTCATCGAAATCGACGTAGCCGCCGTACTCGCTGTTAGCCATATCCGCCATGGAGCTGTAGAAGGTGCCGATCAAATCACCGACCAGGCGAGCCTTATCGTCAGCCCCAGCTTGGTCATTCAGCACTGCATCGAAGCTGGCTGCATCCCAACCAGTCGACAGATCACCCCAGCCATCATCCTCGGCCGCTGCTGCGCCGTTGTTCAGAGTGGCGAAGAAATTCGCATCACCCATAGTGCTGCGCAGTTGCCGAGCATCACGGAACAACCGATCACTCATGTAGAAGCCGGGGACCGGTGCATCGGGGTGCAGCTGCTTGATATGCCGCGCGTAGCCACCCAACACACCAGCCTCAATACTGGCTGCACCGATCATGTGGTAAGGCACCAGCAGGATATTGGTTTGCTGCAGCCACTCATCATGCTTGGCTACAGCAGGCGCCAGCTCGTTGATCGCCCGGGCTTGGGAGTTGCCCTGCAACAGCAGGTGGAGCACCGCCATAAAGTGCGACTTACCGCTACCGAAGCTGCCGTGCAGGTACGCGCCCTTCTGACGGTTCTGGTTGCCCACCACGGTGCTCTTGATAAAGCTCAAGGCATCGTCGAACGAACGCTGCAGCTGCGGCGTCACCACATACTGCTCAAGCGTTTGGCTGATAGCTGCATCAGCCAACCCACTGGACAGGTTAAGAACGAAATCACCCCGTTGAACCTTTTCTGGGATCTCGATCAGCTCTTTAATCAATGTCATGCGTCAAACCCCAGAATCAGTTCTGCTCGGCCACTTTCTTTTTGCGACCGCCACGCTTTCCAGCTACAGCTGCCGGCTGCCAGCTCAAAAGGTCGACCCGCGTAATTTCCAGATTTCGCAGTTCTTCGAGCAGGAAAGCCTCGTAGTAATCCCCCATGCGCTCGCCGAACTCTGGATCCACCTCGTTGTGCCATTGTTTCAACCAGGGGATCAACTCATCCAGCGCAACCAGCATGGGCATAAGTCGCTCAGTTTCCCAGCCCTCACCTTCTTTGCGATCCAGGTACCAAGCTGCAATCGCCTGGGCACGTTGCAAGTGGTTCAAACCGGCCCAACCGATGACAAGTGTGGTATCGCCGTCTTTTTCACAGCCAGGTAATGAGAAGAAGCGCTCTTTAGGGACATCCAGTTTGCCGCGCAGCGGCCAATAACTGGGCTTACGGAAATCAGTGGACTTGTATTGCGGAGGTAAAGGAATGTCACCTACTCGCTCAGTCTTCTCTAGCTTTGCTTGCGCTAAAGCCAGGTCGTATTTAGCTTTTTCTTCAGAAATCAGGGCGTCTTCCTCAGGCAGCGGCTGATCAACTCGATATTTAACATCAATCGCATCCTCCAGACGTTGCTTCTCCCATACCTCCTGCCATGCCCTGAACTTATCCATTGCGACTGTTTTCAAACGCACCACAGCCATTTGCGGCACATGCTCAGCATCTACTAAATCAGCGACAATCGATTGCAGATCAAAAAATTCGCCATAGCAAAAATTAGCAACACGAGCCACATTTTCGTCAGCCCGAATGACATCAGCCAATTGAGCGCACGTTTTTAGTTCACTCACTTTACAAGAATGCTCAAGTCGCTCCAGCATCCAATTTTTACATGCCGTTTTTATTTCATCATTTTTTGCCACATGGTTAAATAATCCTTGACGACCAATCCAGCGCCGCTTGTAATGCGAATCCTCGATAACACGAACCCACTGATTTGTATGGATGGCATCTATCCGTTGCCTCCATTTGCTTTGCATCTCTTCTGGCCAATTATGGGGAATACTATTTGGAACAGAAAAACCTTCCTCACTTACTCCTGCGAGTATCTCAAAAGGCCTCTCACCAGCTTTAATATCAGAATCAAACCAAGCCTGAATATCAGCCAGCAGTGAGTAGTCGCATAGTCCATAGGCATAATAAGAGCACCAGTCCAACTCCTCCTGTATAAGGACAAGCCTACTGTTGAGCTTATTCCTCTCTGTCTGTGCATCAAGCCAGGAATGTTCAAGGTCAAGCCCCTGCTCAAGCGCCCGAGCTAAAACTTGATCCGCAGAAAGCTGCAAAATTCGGTTTGCCGCTTCATCTGCCTGGGCAGCCAGGCTAGAAACAGTCCTTCTAAATTCGGGCCTCTCAAATATTTCAGGTATAGGCAGCTTCTTTAAGGACGTGCTCGAGAACTGATAAGGAACCTTGGCCCTTGACTCAACACGAACACCGTCACCGCCAGTCATCTGCTTCTGTTGGCTCACTTGCTTCATCCAGAAACATACCAAAGAGCTATTGAGAATACCCAGCAGAGAATAGTAGTCATCCTTAACTGCTTTTTTACCAAGAGTAATTAACGGCGACGTCTGCTGATAGACTTTACGACATTGGCTTAGATAAAAGTGATTATGACTTGCAACCTCAGGATATGAGATCGCCAAGTCAAAAGAATAGTTATCCCTTGAGATATGACCATACTCACACCAATCTAAACCACGCTCAGCCTGACTCTTACGGAACCAAACCCTGTTATTGAGATTGGTCCTGATAGGCCAAAGAAATCTCCTAACAGAAGAAGGCACAACCACCTTCAGATCTTTTCCCCTATATGGGAATATAGCCAAATTCTTAGAGAAATCTGCCCAATCACGAATGGAGTCCGCATCCACCATCGTAACAAACTCAGCCTGATCTCCAACGAAACGCTCAATTACATGCCTTGAAAAAGAAAAAGCTTCATCTTCAAGTGTGACAGCTGCAATCCCAATATTGTTAGCGACCACACCTAAGCGCTGACTGTGAGTTTCATCAAGTAGCGCCTTTAGCTCACCAGCACCACCGCCACCAATACTCCATGGGTGCACACAAAACAAAGACCTATCAAGATCAGCCACACTGACATAATCATTTTCTTGGCCCGGCGTATTTACCATATCGGTAATAGAACACCACACCTCTCCCTGGGACGCATCAACCGGGGTAGCAGGCTCCCCTCTCTTACCCATAACCGTACGTACATGCTCAGCGCCAGGGGCACGATTGCGCGCGAAAAGAATTACAGTTGGCGTACCATGACCCGGTATGTAAGCACCGGCACTATCAATAACGTGCGTCACATCTTTCCGGTGCAGGTATTTTTCGACCAACTCTCGACCAAACAATCTCTTCATGAAGCTATTGGCAGTTATCATTCCCACGAAGCCAGCAGGTCGACTACTGTCCGCAACAACTGTCAAATCAAAAAAACGCTCCGTAAACGGAACACCTAATGAGTACTTGCCTTTACAAGTTTGATATCTATCTCGATAAGCCTGATTCAAAGACTTATCGCGGACGACAATATAAGGTGGATTACCCACTACGACGTGGTAACGCTGCCCGAGAATTTTTTCGAGTCTCGCGGGATCTTCCACCTCATAAACGTGCTTATTTCCCTCATCCAGCAATCCACCCTGGATACCCTGCCCCTGCCACTCAAATCGACGGCCATGCAATAGTGAATCACCACATGCCAGGTTGAAATGAAAGCTGGGTGCATCTTTGATCTTGATGCTGCCTGCTGCCTTCATTGCAGCAATCAACAAACGGAATCGGCAAATGGCAATGGCATAGGGGTTGATATCTGTACCATGCACTACGTCCAATGCTCGCTGCGCCAATTCACGGGCGTTGGTGCCAGGCTCGCGCTTCAACCACTGATTGAACACCCGCTCAAAGGTCGTCAGCAGAAAGTGCCCTGAACCGCATGTAGGATCGATTAGGCGCAGCCCCGGCAGACCGAAAGTCTGAATCGCCGGCTCCAGGGTGTAGTCGAGAATAAAGCTCTCAACAAATTCCGGGGTTTGCAGCAGCGCATAACGCTTACGCACGGATTCAGAAAGATCCTGGTAGAGGTCGCCAAGGAAGCGGGTATCCCATTCTCGGTCGGTAAAGTCGTGGACGATCTCACCGCTGTCTGCATCGATCTTCTGGAAGAAGTCAATCAGACGTTTGGCACCATCAGCCGAAACCGGAATCTGCCAGAGGGGGTTATGGCGATGATCCAAGAGCTCCGCGATCACCGGATATTTTTCCAGTTCCGCGAATAGATCGAGCAGGTAGTGGCGCTCTTCAAAGGTCGGGTTTTCGTTGAAGTAAGCCACCATGCGCTCTTTAGCCTGCTGCAAGGCATTTCGCCCCTGCGCATCACTCACCGGGCCAGCCAACACTGGCTCGTTCAGTAAGCCGTTGTCTTCAAGAAAACGCACAAACACACAGGTCAATACCCAGGCCACTGCGGCCTGGGTTATTTGCGCTTCACGCCAGGAAACGAAGTGCTCGGCGGTGCGTTCAGCCTCAACCGCCGCGCGATATTCGCTCTGCAAATGTTCACTGAGCTCCGCGTTGGACTCGCTGTAGGCGAGGATGTCCTTCTCAATATGCGGTAACAGGGACTGCAGGTTTTTCAGCAGATCGGCACGGTTAATCACAGGTAAATCCTTATGCATGTGGCCCATTACCTGAAGGCACTGGGTCTGCTATCAATTTTTATTAGGCAGTGGTTTTGACTGCCTGAGGTAGTGACTGGGAATCGTCCAGCCAGCTACTGGGAATATGAGCAAACTCTTTGCTACCGGCGCCTGTAGGCACCAATACGTCATCGATCATCGCCGCGGAACGCTGCGCATCGACGGCGATGAGCAGAACCAACCCAGGCAACGCAATGCCGCTGCGACCACTAACATTCATCAACTGTTGGCGCAGGTCATTCAGCCATGTTGTCACCAGCTCATAGCGCGCCAGCAGCCCTGGCTCTGTCAAAAGCACTGGTTGACCGGCCTGCAGGATCTCCTCAGCCATGGCCGGTAACGTGCGCTGCACCAGGCGCTGCAGGTTCTGCCAATCGCGTGAACTGTGCTCACAGGCGTCTGCCTTGAGCACCACTTGCCAATCCGGCGCTTTGGGCATACTGGCGCATACAGCCTGTACATGGCGAAGTAGCAGTTCATCAAAGCTGATGCGCTTAAACGGATAGTCTCGGCAGAGTTTTTCCTGCGCTTGCCACCACTGACGCGGCCGGACGGTTAGCGCGAGGAAGTGGGAGGCAGTCACTGCCTTCTCCAGCATCAAACCCAGTTCTTTAACCGACTTGAGTGTGGAGGTGTCGTCTTCGCCTTGTTGAGTCGGACTGTAGTGAGTAGAACCGGCTGATGCGAAGCTGGTCATCCCTGCGCTTGGCAGGCAGTAACCACCCCTATCGCCGTTGGCAAACTCAAAGCTGCCATTCCACTGGAAACCGATATCCAGGGCGCGCACCAACTCATCCAGCTCAGGACGGCCTGGTAGCTCCTGTGCTGCGGGATAGCGGCCGGCTACGCGGGTCTGAATATCTTTGACAGTAAGCGCCTTGCTGCCCAATAGCGCGCCCTGGGCCAACTCCAAAGCAAGCTTGGCGGGCATCCCTCGCGGATAAAATTCCACACGGCTGGATAGTGCTGCACTCTCGGATGCAGCCGCAGCCAAACGCAGAAGCCGATGGTTACTCAGACCTGCAAATGATTCTGGCGCTGGCACAGCGCGGATCTTCTCCAGCGTACGAACGGGAGCAAGCAGTGGCAGCTGGCGCGCACACTCATCTGCCAGGCTGCCAAGATCGCAAGCATAATCGGCCAGTTCCTCCCCTCGCCCCTGACGATTATCGGCAATCAGGAAGCGGTTACCGGAGCGACGCAAAAGCCAACGAGGCTCCTGCTTACTCAATTCCGTTTCTACGGCTGCCCGCACAACGGCATAGGCCCAGCGCTCACGCAGTGGGCTGTCTTGTACCGAGCCGCGACGAAGCAGGATTGCGTCAGCCACTTCGACCGCTGTCATCACGCCGCCGTTGTCGTCCAACAGGCCAACAATGTCCTCTCTCAAATCCGTAATCGCTTTGGTCTTGCCCCACTGGGTCAGAACCTTGTCGACCAGTTCACGCACCAGCAGAGTCTCAATGCCGAGGTGGCCGCTGATGGCTGCCGGCGTAGGCCAATGAACGTTGTGAGAGCCCTTTGGCGCATCCTCGTCCAATCGCCCCAGGTATTCGTTAAGAAAGCTCAACCGAGTCTGATCAGTGGACTTCGGCAGAACCTGCTGGAACAGTCGGTCGACACTGACAATGCTGGTGTCACCACTATCCAATTGCTGAACTTGCTGACCGTCCAGAAGGCGCGCCTGAAGCTGACCGATGACATCTGATAGCTCATTACGGGTCTTTACCCCCACCCCAGTCCAAACGCGAACACGGGAGCGATTCAGCTTGATGAGGTCAGCAACGCTATTGATATTCCGGCGACTGAGGGTATCCAGCGCTTGTGGGCTCAGAGCCAACAGACCGATCTGCGTATCCAACTGAGCCTCGCTGATGGGGCACGTACGCTCCTGTGGCTGCTGGGTCGTGTGCAGAGACTCAGTGCGCGCATCATGGAACGTCTTGCGCCACTCACGCAGCATCTCGCCGGCACTGGCAAAGCGCTTGCGCACATCACGAACCAAGGCTCGCTTGAAGAACTCAACCATGCGGTCGCGAATGCTCGGATCGAAGACGGTTCGGTCGACCTCCAGCTCACCTTCGAGCTGATGCGGCAGCCCTTCAGAGGCAGTCCACCCGGGCAACGCGCCTGCGGCCATCTCGTAAAGGGTCAGCGCAACAGAGAATCGCTCGGCATGGTCGTCCCAACGACGGCGGCCAGGATCACGGATGAACGGATCCATGTAGGCCAGAGTGCCAGCACTGATATTGTCAGCACCGACACTGGACAGGGAGAAGTCAAAAAGCATGAGGTGAAGAACGCTGCCTTGCATCACCAAGCCGATGTTCTCTGGCTTGATATCACGATGCACCAACGCCCGGTCTTCTAGATGCACAACCGCACTGAGCAAGTCGTCACCGAAGCGCTCAAGCAGCTCCAGCTGCACAGCGCCGACATGGCGGAGGCGCTGTGCCAGGGTGCCCTCGGTCGCGTAGTCGAGTAGCAGAGCGGTATGGCCAACGATATCCAGGGTTTTGTAGTAAGGAACAATGGCCTGGTGACGCAACCTGGCCAGCACCTCGCCCTCTTTCGTAAGACGGCTATTGTGGTCAGGTGTCGAAGCGATCTTCAGAACGCGAGACTGCCCCTGGTAATCGACCAGGAATACGACTGAGCACGCACCTTTGCCAAGCGGCTGAATAACCTGGAAGCCTCCAGGCAGGAGGTCCCCTTTGCGGGCTTCAGTTGGGTTAGTTCGAAGCGTGTTCGGCTGACTAACCTCATCTTCTAGGTCATCCAGCCGTTTGATGAACTCACTGACCGATTCCAACCGGCTGCCGACATCAGGGTGCGTGGCATACTGCACCAGGTACTGCATAGCCTCGCTTGCACCGTTGATCTCATCAGTAACCTGCAGGCCACTGCCTCGGCGAAGCTTGTCCAGTAACTCGATGTCGGTTTGCGCGGGCTTCTTGCCGGTAAATAAGTGATAGGCGATCGCCCCCAGGGAGAACACATCCAAGTGCACGCCGTCTGCAGCGCCAGTGTGCGCTTCCAGGGCGACATAAGGCCCGGCCTCTTCATGCACAAGGTTGCTCAGGCGGGTTAGCGCGCTGATGTTGCGCGACTCACTCTCGAATATCCGCTCGGCAGTGGCCCAGTTGCTGATTTTGACACTGTACTTCTCATCGCCCAGAGGCTTGACCCAGATGCACTGAGGACTCAGGCCACGGTGATAAAGCTTTTGCCCATGCGCGTACTGCACCGCCTCGGCAATGAGACGAAGCAGGTAGGTGGCCTGAACGGTATCCAGGCGCCGATCCTTACCCAGATGCATGAGAAGATGGTCAAGACGAAATGCCTTAGGATCGTGCTCATAGACCAGTGCAGGGCCGCTGTCATGCTGCTGAAATTCGTGCGCTCGCAGAATTCCTGGATGCTCAATACCCTCAAGCAGGCGGAACTCAAGCTTGGCCGCTTTTTCGAGCCGAGAGACCTCTTCCAGTGGCTTACCCTGGGTCAGATAAATGCGAACCTTGCGCTGCAGCCCAAGATCCGGGTGCAATGCCAGCCAATCCTGATAGGTATCGGACTCGTCGAGCAGGCTCTGAAGCTCATAGCTGCCCACACGACGCATGCGCACGGACTCTTTAATGCCTGCCTCTTCTACCGCGCGCGAGATGACTTTGGCTGCATACGCAGTAATCTGCCGATGCCTCCAGTTTTCATCGATTTGGGTGATTTCGCGGAGCAGCTCTTGCCGATTGACCACACCTTGGCGCGCATTACCTTCTAGCTTGATAACCAGGTCCTCTGCAGAGAGGAACACCAAAGCATCAATAAAAGGCACGGTTTCCTTGCTTCGATGAAATGAAGGCTGCAACTTCAGCAGGGACGCCAGCTTTTGCGCTTTGCGACGAGCAAGCAAACGGGGATTGTCGAAGATCTTCTGCCCACCTTTGGGCAAAGGCCTTTCCCAAACCCAGTTGGCAGCATCACCCCGAATCACGCCGGGGTGGGACTTGATCTCAATGACGTACATGCCCTTGGGCGTCAACACCATGAGATCAACTTCGTTGATGGAGCCATCCTGAGCAATGAACTCGAAGTTGGCCCAAGCACGATAAGGATCGTGGTCAGGGAGCAATTGCCTGGCAAACTCCAGTGCTTCCCGTTCCCATGCGTAATCGGATGGGGTGATCTGCTTCCAGAGTTTGTCCATCAATGGCCATCCTTGTTAATCGGCTGACGTGGGCGACACTCACACATCTGCAAAATTCGAACTACTTATCATATTCCGCTATACCGCTCGGTTATAGCTCTAATGGCACACCTACTCCGAAAGCATCGGCAAGCACACATGGGCTGCGATGCTGGCGCTCTCCGGAAAGCGCCCCCTCGATCAGGTAGAGACAGCCCCAGAACACCTGCAGATCTGCCGGGAGCCTGTACAGCCTAGTCAATCTCAATTGGCAACCAATTGGCAACCAGAAAGCCATTTTCTCGGCGACGCCGAAAAATCAGCGGGCATAAAAAAATCCAACCACCGCTAAGTGGTTGGATTTTCTAGGGTTTTTTGGTCGGGACGGAGTGATTCGAACACTCGACCCCTTGCACCCCATGCAAGTGCGCTACCAGGCTGCGCTACGCCCCGACTGTACTTCCAAGCTCAGTGGCTGTGCTTCCGAAGTGAGCCGCACTATATACTAAGCTTCTGATAAGTGGAAGTTTTTTTTGCTTCCGTCACTTTTTCAGGACCAGCAGGACTTCCTCCAGCTCGGCGATCATCTGGCGGATGAGCTGCTTGTATTGGGTGACGTCGTCCTTGGCCTCGTCGCCGGAGAGGCGCTGGCGCGCCCCGCCGATGGTGAAGCCCTGGTCGTAGAGGAGCGCGCGGATCTGGCGGATCATCAGCACGTCCTGGCGCTGATAATAGCGGCGGTTTCCGCGGCGCTTCACCGGGTTGAGCTGCGGGAACTCCTGCTCCCAGTAGCGCAGCACGTGGGGCTTGACCGCGCACAAGTCGCTGACTTCGCCGATGGTGAAGTAGCGCTTGCCGGGAATCGGTGGCAGCTCGTCGTTATGACTTGGTTCCAGCATATGCCTCAACCCTGGCCTTCAGTTTCTGCCCTGGACGAAAGGTGACAACGCGGCGGGCCGTGATCGGGATTTCTTCGCCGGTCTTCGGGTTGCGTCCGGGGCGCTGGCGCTTGTCGCGCAGGTCGAAGTTGCCGAAACCGGACAGCTTGACCTGCTCGTTGTGCTCCAGCGCCTGGCGGATCTCTTCGAAGAACAGCTCCACCAACTCCTTGGCTTCCCGTTTGTTCAGGCCCAGCTCTTCGTACAGACGTTCCGCAATTTCAGCTTTCGTCAGAGCCCCCATACGCTATTTCCTTAACGTGGCATTGAACCTTTCTTCCAACGACGTGACGATGTTCTGCGTCGTGCTATTGACTTCATCGTCATTAAGAGTGCGCGATGGATGCTGCCAGGTCAAGCCGACGGCAAGGCTTTTTCTATGCGGATCAATGCCTTTACCGTGATACACATCAAACAGCCTGAGGTCCGTCAGCCATTCGCCGGCCGCCGCACGGATTTGTGTCAGGATGTCTTGCGCCGGCACGTCCTGGTCCACCAGCAGCGCCAGGTCGCGGCGCACTTCGGGGAAGCGCGACAGCTCGCGGAACTTCGGCAGGTGGCCGTCGACCACTTCGGCCAACAGCAGCTCGAAGAGGAACACCGGCTGCTCGAGGTCGAGTTTCTTCGCCAGTTCCGGATGCAGCGCGCCCAGGTAGCCGACCAGCCGCCCGTCCCGCTCGATGCGCGCGGTCTGCCCCGGGTGCAGCGCCGGGTGCTCACCGGGCACGAAGCTGAAGTCGCCGAGGGCGCCGGCACTGGCCAGCACTGCCTCGACATCGGCCTTGGCGTCGAAGAAGTCCACGCCGTCACGACCGTTGGCCCAGCCTTCCGGCAGGCGCTTGCCGCAGATGGCGCCGGCGAGCATGGCTTCCTGCTTCAGGCCTTCCAGTTGACCGACGAAGCGCAGGCCGCTTTCGAACAGGCGGACCCGCGACTGCTGGCGGTTGAGGTTGTGCTGCAGCGCCTTGACCAGGCCCGGCCAGAGGCTGGAACGCATCGCCGCCATGTCGGCGGAGATCGGGTTGGCCAGGGTCAGCGGCTGGGTGCCCGGATCGAACAGTTCGAACAGGGCCGGATCGATGAAGCTGAAGGTGATCGCTTCCTGGTAGCCGCGGGCGACCAGCAGGCGCCGCAGCAGCGGCAGCGCGGCGCGCGCTTCCGGCTTGTTGTTCGGCGCCAGGCGCGCCTGCGGGTAGCGCACCGGCAGGCGATTGTATCCGTAGAGACGGGCCAGTTCCTCGATCAGGTCGACTTCCAGGGAAATGTCGAAGCGATGGCTCGGTACGCCGACCGACCACTGCCCTTCCCCATCGGCTACCACCGTCAGCTCCAGGGCTTGCAGCAGGCGCACGATCTCGGCGGCGTCCAGCGGCATGCCGAGCATCTGGGTCACGCGCTCGGCGCGCAGGGTGATCGGCGCGACCTTCGGCAGGTGCGCTTCGCTGACCTGCTCGACGATCGGCCCCGGTTCACCGCCGACGATGTCGAGGATCAGGCGCGTCGCGCGCTCCATGGCCTTGCGCGCCAACTGGCTGTCGACGCCGCGCTCGAAGCGATGCGAGGAGTCGGTGTGCAGGCCATAGGAGCGGGCCTTGCCGGCCAGGGCGATGGTGTCGAAGAACGCGGCTTCGAGGAACAGGTCGCGAGTGCTGTCGCTGACGCCGCTGTGCTCGCCGCCCATCACCCCGGCGATGGCCAGGGCGCGCTGGTGGTCGGCGATCACCAGGGTGTCGGCGCGCAGGGTGATTTCCTGGCCGTCGAGCAGGACCAGCTTCTCGCCGTCCTCGGCCATGCGCACGCGCACGCCGCCGTTGATCTCGGCAAGGTCGAAGGCATGCATCGGCTGGCCCAGTTCGATCATCACGTAGTTGGTGACGTCGACCACCGGGTCGATACTGCGAATGTCGGAACGGCGCAGGCGCTCGACCATCCACAACGGGGTCGGCCGGCTCAGGTCGACGTTGCGGATCACCCGTCCGAGATAGCGCGGGCAGGCGGCCGGCGCGTCGAGTTCGACCGGACGGGTCTCGTCGTGCTGCGCGGCGACCGCATCCACCGCCACCGGCGCCAGCGGTACGTCGTAGATGGCGCTGACTTCGCGGGCCAGGCCGGCGAGCGACAGGCAGTCACCGCGGTTCGGGGTCAGGCCGACCTCGATGGTGTAGTCGTCCAGCTCCAGGTAGGTGCGGACGTCCTGGCCGACCGGCGCGTCGGCCGGCAGCTCGAGCAGACCGGCGTTCTCTTCGCTGATCTGCAATTCCTTGGCCGAGCAGAGCATGCCGAAGGACTCGACGCCACGCAGCTTGGCTTTCTTGATCTTGAAGTCGCCCGGCAGTTCGGCGCCGATCATGGCGAAGGGAATCTTCAGGCCCGCGCGCACGTTGGGCGCGCCGCAGACGACCTGGAAGGTCTCGCTGCCGTTGCTGACCTGGCAGACGCGCAGCTTGTCGGCGTCCGGATGCTGTTCGGTCGAGAGCACCTCGCCGACCACCACGCCGCTGAAGGCGCCGGCGACCGGCAGGTCGGCGTCGACCTCGAGGCCGACCATGGACAGGCGAGCGACCAGCTCGTCATGGGAAACCTGCGGATTTGCCCAGCTCCGCAGCCACTTTTCACTGAATTTCATCCTGTTCTCCTAAGGAATCCGGTTGCGTTCTGGCCTAGCGGAATTGTCCGAGGAAGCGCAGATCGTTATCGAAGAACAGACGCAGGTCGTTCACCCCGTAGCGCAGCATGGCCAGGCGCTCGGCGCCCATGCCGAAGGCGAAGCCCTGGAATTTCTCGGGATCGATGTTGGACATGCGCAGCACGTTCGGGTGCACCATGCCGCAACCCATGACTTCCAGCCAGCCGGTCTGCTTGCACACGCGGCAGCCGTTGCCGCTGCAGATCACGCACTGGATGTCCACTTCGGCCGACGGCTCGGTGAAGGGGAAGAAGGACGGACGGAAGCGCACTTCGAGCTGCTTCTCGAAGAAGGCGCGGAGGAATTCCTCGATGGTGCCCTTGAGGTCGGCGAAGCTGACGCCCTCGTCCACCAACAGGCCTTCCACCTGGTGGAACATCGGCGAGTGGGTCAGGTCGGAGTCGCAGCGGTAGACGCGCCCCGGGCAGACAATGCGGATCGGCGGCTGCTGGGACTCCATGGTCCGCACCTGCACCGGTGAGGTGTGGGTACGCAGCAGCATGTTCGCATTGAAATAGAAAGTATCGTGCATGGCACGCGCCGGGTGGTGGCCCGGAATATTGAGCGCTTCGAAGTTGTGGTAGTCGTCTTCGACTTCCGGGCCTTCGGCGACTTCGTAGCCGATGCGGCTGAAGCACTGCTCGATGCGCTCCAGCGTGCGGGTGACCGGATGCAGGCCGCCGCTCAGCTGGCCACGACCGGGCAGGGTGACATCGATGCGCTCCGCGGCCAGCCGGGCGGCCAGCGCGGCCCCTTCCAGCTCGGTCTTACGCGCGTTCAGCGCATCCTGGACCTTTTCCTTGGCCACGTTGATCAGCGCGCCGACCTTCGGCCGCTCTTCGGCCGGCAGGTCGCCCAGGGTCTTCATCACCTGGGTCAGTTCGCCTTTCTTGCCGAGGTAGTGAACCCGGATCTGCTCCAGGGCATTGACGTCTTCGGTGTGTCGCACAGCCTCCAATGCTTGAGAGACCAGCGCATCCAGGTTTTCCATGTATGGACTCCAGATACAAAATAGGGGAAGAGCGGTAAGGCTCTTCCCCTATCGGTGACGTTACGTCCGGACCGAAGTCCGGTGATTGTCGTAGGGCTTAAGCCAAGCTTGCCTTCGCTTTCTCGACAATCGCGGTAAACGCCGCTTTTTCGTTCACTGCCAGATCGGCCAGGACCTTACGGTCGATCTCGATGGCCGCCTTTTTCAGGCCGGCGATCAGGCGGCTGTAGGACAGACCGTTCTGACGAGCACCAGCGTTGATACGGGCGATCCACAGTGCGCGGAACTGACGCT
Organism: Pseudomonas sp. RC10-4-2; assembly: GCF_050433085.1. Classification (NCBI taxonomy): domain Bacteria; kingdom Pseudomonadati; phylum Pseudomonadota; class Gammaproteobacteria; order Pseudomonadales; family Pseudomonadaceae; genus Pseudomonas; species Pseudomonas sp. RC10-4-2. Next base: position 1,642,289 of record NZ_JBNPXX010000001.1, on the reverse strand, counting down.
TGCGCTGACGACGGTCACGGTAGGCGTATTGGCCAGCCTTGATCACCGCCTGCTTGGCAACGCGGAACACGCGCGAGCGTGCACCGTAGTAGCCCTTGGCGAGCTTCAGAATTTTCTTGTGACGACGACGGGCGATAACGCCACGCTTAACACGAGCCATGAATTAATCCTCTACCTTAATAATCAGCGCAGACGCAGGGAGCGTTCTACGCGCGCAACGTCAGACTTGTTCAGCATCGAGGTGCCGCGCAGTTGACGCTTACGCTTGGTGGTCATCTTGGTCAGGATGTGGCTCTTGAAGGCGTGCTTGTGCTTGAGGCCACCAGCAGTCTTCTTGAAGCGCTTGGCCGCGCCACTTTTGGTCTTCATCTTTGGCATGTTCGGATACTCCGCATTGAGTGATTACGCATAACCGCAAGGCCTGCCAGTGCCCTGGTGGTTACTTTTTCTTCTTGGGAGCGATGACCATCATCAGCTGGCGTCCTTCCAGCTTAGGATGCTGCTCGACGGTGCCGTACTCCACGAGGTCGGCTTCGACCCGCTTCAACAACTCCATCCCCAGCTCCTGGTGAGCCATCTCACGGCCGCGGAATCGCAGGGATACCTTGGCCTTGTCCCCTTCACTAAGGAAACGTACCAGGTTGCGTAGTTTTACCTGGTAATCCCCTTCTTCCGTCCCTGGACGAAACTTGATTTCTTTGACCTGCGCCTGCTTCTGGTTCTTCTTGGCGACCGCAGCCTGCTTCTTCTTCTCGAACAGGTGCTTGCCGTAGTCCATGATGCGGCAGACAGGAGGCACCGCGTCGGCCGAAATCTCAACCAGGTCCAGCTTCGCCTCTTCGGCTAGGCGGATCGCCTCATCGATCGAAACAACACCAACCTGCTGGCCATCAGCTCCAATCAACCGTACCTCACGAGCCGAGATGTTCTCGTTGATCGGGGGTTTCGGTTGAGCTCGCTTATCCTGTCTCATTTCACGCTTAATAATGATTACTCCGAGTCTTGGCGACCACGCCGGGAAACCGCCTGTGCCAACAGCTCAGCGAACTGGGTGACGGGCATGGAGCCCAGGTCTTCCCCTTCGCGCGTACGCACCGCGACGGCCTTCGATTCAACTTCCCGATCTCCAATAACCAAGAGATAGGGAACCTTGAGCAAAGTATGCTCGCGGATTTTAAAGCCGATCTTCTCGTTTCTCAAGTCGGACTTGGCACGGAATCCGCTTTCCCCGAGGATCCGCACCACCTCGGCGGCGAAATCGGCTTGCTTGTCGGTGATGTTCATCACCACTGCCTGGGTCGGCGCCAGCCAGGCCGGGAAGGCTCCGGCGTAGTGCTCGATGAGCATGCCGATGAAGCGCTCGAAGGACCCGAGGATCGCACGGTGCAGCATCACCGGGCGCTTGCGGTTGTTGTCCTCGGCGATGTAGCTGGCGTCCAGGCGCTCCGGCAGGTTCGGGTCGTACTGCAGGGTGCCGCACTGCCAGTTACGACCGAGGCAGTCCTTCAGGGTGAACTCGATCTTCGGCCCGTAGAACGCGCCCTCGCCCGGCTGGTATTCCCAGGCCAGGCCGGATTCGTTCAGCGCATCGGCCAGCGCGCCTTCGGCGCGATCCCACAGCTCGTCGGAACCGACGCGCTTGGCCGGACGGGTCGACAGCTTCATGGCGATGTCGGTGAAACCGAAGTCGCGGTAGACCTGCAAGGTCAGCTTGATGAAATCGGCCGCTTCCTTCTTCACCTGCTCTTCGGTGCAGAAGATATGCGCGTCGTCCTGGGTAAAGCCGCGTACGCGCATGATCCCGTGCAGCGCGCCGGAAGGCTCGTTGCGGTGGCAGGCGCCGAACTCGGCGAGGCGCAGCGGCAGGTCGCGGTAGGACTTCAGGCCCTGGTTGAAGATCTGCACGTGGCACGGGCAGTTCATCGGCTTGACCGCGTAGTCGCGGCTTTCCGAGGAGGTGGTGAACATGTTCTCGGCGTAGTTCGACCAGTGGCCCGAACGCTCCCAGAGGATGCGGTCGACCACCTGCGGGGTACGCACTTCGACATAGCCATGGTCGCGCTGGACCTTGCGCATGTACTGCTCGAGCACCTGGTAGACGCTCCAGCCATTCGGGTGCCAGAACACCATGCCCGGCGCTTCTTCCTGCAGGTGGAACAGGTCGAGCTGCTTGCCGATGCGGCGATGGTCGCGCTTCTCGGCCTCTTCGATGCGCTGGATGTAGGCCGCCAGTTGCTTCTTGTCGGCCCAGGCGGTGCCGTAGATGCGTTGCAACTGCTCGTTCTTCGAGTCGCCGCGCCAGTAGGCGCCGGAAATCTTGGTCAGCTGGAACGCCTTGAGGAAGCGGGTGTTCGGCACGTGCGGGCCGCGGCACATGTCCACGTACTCCTCATGGAAGTACAGGCCCATGGCCTTCTCGTCCGGCATGTCGTCGATCAGGCGCAGCTTGTAGTCTTCGCCACGGGACTTGAACAGCTCGATGACCTCGGCGCGCGGGGTCATCTTCTTGATCACGTCGTAGTCCTTGTCGATCAGCTCGCGCATGCGCTGCTGGATCGCCGCCATGTCCTCGGGGGTGAAGGGGCGCTCGAAGAAAATGTCGTAGTAGAAGCCTTCCTCGATCACCGGGCCGATGACCATCTTCGCGGTCGGATAGAGCTGCTTGACCGCATGGCCGACCAGGTGGGCGCAGGAGTGGCGGATGATCTCCAGTCCTTCCTCGTCCTTGGGCGTGATGATCTGCAGGGTCGCGTCGCGATCGATGGTGTCGCAGGCGTCGACCAGGCGGCCGTCGACCTTGCCGGCGAGGGTCGCCTTGGCCAGGCCCGCGCCGATGGATTGGGCCACCTCGGCCACGGAGACCGGGTGATCGAAGGAACGTTGACTGCCGTCGGGAAGAGTAATGATGGGCATGGCGCCTCCTCTCCTAGTGGTGACCCCTACCAAAGGCCACGTGGGTTGGGATGTGCCAGTAAGCGTCGCCCGCCGGGCCGGCCTGCCTCACAGTGGCAGGCGCCTTGCGGCACCCCTGCGCCGAAGCGCGCGGACGGAGATCACTGGGAATGGATACTGACGAAAAACGCCGGAGCTGATCCGGCGCGAAGCGCCCATGGTAAAGCATCCGCGGCGAGCTGACGAGCGGTCAGTTCGCCCGGCCTCGCTTCAGGACGTTTCCACGTCCGGCGCAACGCCATCGACGCGCGCCAGGAACTCCAGTACCGACCGGTTGAAAGCCGCCGGACGGGTGGCATTGAGGCCATGGGACGCGCCCTGGATGCGTTGCAGCTCGGCGCGCGGCAGGGCCGCCGCCAGCGCCTCGGCGGTGGCCGGGAATGGCAGCGGGCTGCGTTCGCCATTGAGGATCAGGCTCGGCAGGTCGATCGAGCGCAGTTCCGACAGCGCCAGCGCCGGCGGCTGGTCGGCCACCTGCCCGACCAGGGTCATGGCGTTGTCCAGGGTCATTCGGCGGAACGTCGCCGACGAGCGTTTCCATACCCCGGCGCCGCTCACCGTATCGACGAACAGTTCCAGTCCCCGTTCCGCCTCGCCGCCACGGATCAATTCGAGCGCCTGGCGCCGGAACTGGTTGCGTTCCAATGGCTCCTCGGGCGCAGGCAGGCCGGCGTGGGCGTAGACCTCGGCGGCATAGTCGCCGCCGGGATCGGCCAGGCTCAGCGAACGCAGGGCGTCCGGAGCGGCCAGCGCCAGGCGCAACGCCAGGTTGCCGCCGCGGGAATGGCCGAGCAGGTGTACCGGCTCGCCGAGCCGCTCGACCAGCGCCAGCAGGTCGGCGACGTGGCGGGCGCTGGTGAAGTCCGCACCCTGCCCGTCCCAGCGCTCGGGGTAGTAGTGACGCAGGCTCGGCACGATCAGCCGGTGGCGCTCGCCGAGGCTGCGCAACTGCCATTGCCAGTAGCGGTAGTCGCAGAGCGAACCGTGGACCAGTAGCACCGGCGTGCCCTCGCCCAGGTCCTGATAGACCAGTTGATACCCATCCACCTCGAACGAGGCGAGTTCGCCACTCATGCACGCAACCCTTTCGGTTTCTTTTTCGACTCAGCGCGACGAACGGTGAGCGGGCCCGCAGCCCGATGCACGGCATCGCCTGGAAAAGATGGATGTTAACGGCCTGAGGTCACGCCCCGTAATGACAAATAGGTCTAGGGCCGTCTCGCCCGCTGGACTAGGCTGGAAGTTCCCCTGCGGAGGTGACGCCGATGAATACGCCGATCTTCTACGAGCTATTCCGCAACCACCCGCTGCATGCCCCGTCCGCCCGGACCCTGGCGAGCATGCTGGCCCTCGGCCTGGCACTGGCCGGGGTATGGGCCCTGCTGCTGGGCTGGGGCATCGGCCTGGGCATCGACAACTTCGCCATGTACTTCGGCTGGACCGCCCTGCTCATGACCATCCTCCTGGTCGCGCTGTTCCTCGGCGCCACGCTGTTGCGCATGGAGGCCATCTGGCTGGCTTTCCTGCTCGCCCTGCCCCTGCTGACCAGCCTGACCGGCTGCCTGGCCCTGGTCGGTGCCGGCCCCGAATGACCGCGTTTCAGACCATGGTCGAAGACCGATTGCAGTAATTCCCCTTCCCGCAGGGTCTATCCTTGGGTAAGAGGAGGATGAACCATGACTCCCGAATCCTTCGTCACATTGCTGATCGTCGCCTGGCTGGGCCTCGCCGGCGTCACCCTGTGGGCCTTCCTGCGCGTGCCGCGTCGGCGCGCACGCCTGCAACGCAAGGCACGGCAAGCCGAAAACCGGCATCCCGCACGGCCGCCACAGCCTCTTCCGCAACGCAGCTGAAGCCGCCATGCCGACCGGTCACGGCAGGAAGGCGTGCTGGGAAACCCCCAGCAACAGATAGGCCGCCAGCACGGTGAACGCGAGAAAACCCACGACGTAACGCAGCATCCCGACTCCTGTCAGTCATTTCATCCCTGATGCTGACCCGAACGACCTTGCATCGTTCTGCGCCAGCCTGCCGAAGCGCCGAACGGGCAGGCCAGCCCTGGCCTTCCCTTCCGACACGAGCGGGGGCCGGTCGATCCTCGCCCAGCCCCCTCGAAGCTTCACTCTAGCACTCTCGCCCGCCCTGCCGGAGGTCTCCGCCAGGATTCCGGACGAACCGTTCAGCCCGCCATGTAGCTCGGCAGGCCGCGCTCCTGCAGACGACGCAGGGTGCCGACCACATCCACCGGCAGGCTCCCCGCCTCCAGGGCCAGGTCACGGCGCACGGCGTTGATGAACCAGTACATGCGCTTCTCGTCGGCCAACTGGGCGGCGGACACCACGCGACGGGTCACGATCTCTTCGCCGTTGCGCAGGGTCAGCAGGGCGCCGCCGTCCGGACGCATCTGGGTGGATACGGCAAAGGTGGCCTGGAAGGCATCGAACAGCATCTTGATGGACTTTTCCATGATCGTTTATCCCCTCTTGCATGAAAACCGACCGCGAACTTCAGCGCAGCCGCAACACGGGGAAAGGTGGCAGCTTTCATGCCAGCCACATGGAAAATTAAAACCATTCAAAATCAATAACTTACGAAAAGACTCAGCGAAGCGGTCCGTGCAAACTGCAAGATCGTGCGAAATGCATCATGCGATTTGCCAGCAGGCTCAGTCGGAAAACAGCGGCCGGCCCCGCGCATCGAAGCCGCGCACCCGGTACAGCGCCGCTTCCGCCAGCGACAGCGCGGCCGCCGGACTCTCGCACGGCGGCTGGCCCGGCAGCACCAGCCATTCGGTGCGTCCGTCGTCGATGCTGGTTATCTCGATCTCGGCCAGATAGCCACTGTCCTCGCGCAACCAGGTGGCGCGCAGTTCGAACTCGCCAAAACGCCTGCCGGACACCCGCCAGCCTCCCTTCGGAAAAGTCGTCTCAGTGTAACCAGGCCGGGCGTCGATCAGCCAGCCAGGTCGGCCAGCGCCTCGCGCTCCTCGTCGCGCAGGGTCAGGACCCGGCAACCCCGCTCGGTGACCAGCACGGTGTGCTCGTACTGGGCCGACAGGCGGCGGTCGCGAGTGGTCACGGTCCAGCCGTCCTTGTGCAGCTTCACCGCGTGGCCGCCCTGGTTGATCATCGGTTCGATGGTGAAGGTCATCCCGGCCTTCAGCCGCGCACCCGCGCCAGCGCGACCGAAGTGCAGGACCTGCGGCGCCTCGTGCATCTTGCGGCCGATGCCATGCCCGCAGTATTCGCGGACCACCGAATAACCGTTGGCTTCGGCGTGACTCTGGATGGCATGCCCGATATCGCCGAGGGTGGCGTCCGGGCGCACCACGCGGATCGCCCGGTACAGGCATTCGCGGGTGACGTCGAGCAGCTTCTGCGCCTGGCGGTCGATGGCGCCGACCCGGTACATCTTGCTGCTGTCGCCGAAATAGCCGTCCTTGATCACCGTGACGTCGACGTTGACGATATCGCCGTCGCGGAGGATCTGCTGCGCCGACGGCCAGCCATGGCAGACCACCTCGTTGACCGAGGTGTTCACCGTGAACGGATAGCCGTACTGCCCCTTGCTGCCGGGAATCGCCGCGAGGGTGTCGACGATGTAGCGCTCGCAGAAGCGGTCGATCTCTACCGTGCTGATGCCTGGCCGCACCACCTCGTCGAGGGCTTCGAGGACTTTCGCGGTGAGCGCGCCGGCCACGCTCATGCGCTGGATTTCCTCCGCGCTCTTGATCATCCCGAGATCCTCGCCGCGTCCTGCTCGCGGCGGTCGCTTTCGCGCGCTTCGTCCATCAATTGGCGTAGCACCTGCGCATAGGTCAGGCCGGGATTGGCTTCGATCAGCATGCCGATGCGCATCCAGTGCTCGGCCTGGGCATTGATCGAGCGCGACATGGCCTTGCAGGCGATGCGCGCCTCTTCGTGCAATTGCTCGGAAATCTTCACCAGGCCCACACTACACCTCGACTACAAAACATATACGGAACGCATACTAACCATCGCATGGACGCGGCGCAAACGGGAAGGTCCGCCCCTCGCCTGGCCATGGACTGGCCACGATTGGCATCTCCTGCAAAATCAGTAACATGCGGATTTTTTTGGAAGTTGCCGCATGCTTTCCCGTTTGTTTGTAGGCCTTTTCGCCCTCCTCCTCGCCAGCGCCGGCCAGGCCAACGCCCCGCGCACGTTCTCCGAAGCGAAGAAAATCGGCTGGAAGCTCTACGCCCGGCAATCCGTGGAGTTCTACTGCGGCTGTCGCTACTCGGGAAATCGTGTCGACCTCGCCAGTTGCGGCTACAAGCCGAGGAAGAACGCCAACCGCGCGCGGCGCATCGAGTGGGAACACATCGTCCCGGCCTGGGTGATCGGTCACCAGCGGCGCTGCTGGCAGAACGGCGGGCGGAGCAACTGCGCGAGGCACGACAGCACCTACCAGCGCGCCGAGGCCGACCTGCACAACCTGGTGCCGAGCATCGGCGAGGTCAACGGCGACCGCAGCAACTTCGGCTTCGGCTGGCTGCCGCAGAAACCCCAGCAATACGGCGCCTGCCCGATGGTGGTGGACTTCAAGGCGCGCAAGGCGATGCCACGCCCGCAGATCCGCGGGATGATCGCCCGCACCTACTTCTACATGAGCGACCGCTACGGCCTGCGCCTGTCGAAGCAGGATCGCCAGCTCTACAACGCCTGGCACAAGCAGTACCCGCCACAGACCTGGGAGCGCCAGCGCAACCACATGGTCGGCTGCGTGATGGGCTGGGGCAATCCCTATGTCGGCCCGGTGGACCTGGCGACCTGCAGCAACCTATCCTCGCGTCGACGCTGACCTCCGCCGGAGTAGCCCATGATCTTCCGCACCCTCGCCCTGTTGCCGCTCTGCGCCGCCCTGGCGTTCGCCGCCGACGCCGGGGAGCGCCGCTTCGACTGCACGGTGGTGGCGATACACGACGACGCCAGCCTGGGCTGCCGCCTGCCCGGCGCGAACAAGGCGCTGCGCATCCAGCTCAATGCCGTCGAGCTACCGGCCGCCGAGCCCTGGCGTCGGCGCGCCCGGGAAGCCCTGGAAGACATGCTGCTCGGCAAATCGGCGACCATCCGCGAGCAAGGCCGCGACGCGCGCTTCCGCATCCTCGGCGCGGCCTGGGTCACCCCGGCCGACTGCCCCACCTGCGGACATACCCTGGATGCCGGGCTGGCCCTGCTGACCATTGGCCTGGCCAGCTGGCGCGACGCGCCGGACAGCGGCCAGACGGCCGAGGCGCGCGGCCAGTACCGGTTCGCCGAGGAAGAAGCGCGGGCGCGCAAGGCTGGCCAGTGGCGACCGCGCGACGCCGCTCCTAGAGATGGATCTCCGCGAACTTGATGCCCAGCCCGCGCAGCTCCTTGACCGCGTCGTCGAGCCGGCGGAACGACATCACCTCGTCGCTCTCGTCGACCAGGAAATAGCTGCGCCCGCCGTCCTTCTTGAAGAACACGATCCATTCCCTGGCCAGGGTGGGATTGGCGATGATGTGGGTCGCCGAGATCTTCCCTGCCGCCTGCCTGTCCCGAACCTTCTCGCGCTTCATTGCCTTCCCGTCAGCTGTGTGGAAAGGCGGAATTATCGCATCATCGGTTCCCGCGGCGAAAAAACTCAGCGTGCCGCCATCGCCATTTCCATGCCCGGCACGGCCAGTTCCCGGCGGATGCTGCGGATCAGCCACTCGGTCTCCGGCGGCGCGCTGAGCTGCGGCGAGGGTATGGTGCGAGCCACGTAGCGGCCGTCGGCGGCCTGCAACTGCAACAACAGCGCGCCGTCATGGCGGCTCTTGCTGGACAACTGGAACTCGGGAAAGGCAGCGGCGATTTTCTTCAGGTCGACAGACATGGTGCGCTCCATTTCTGAGAAGTTGGACGGAGGCCCGCCGCGCGGCGGGCAGGCGCAGTCTGGCTAACGGATGCGACCGAATGATGACGCCGGCGACGAACCAATTCGCCCGCCGTGGCGTCCCAGAAAGGACGCGACGAATTTCACCCAACGGAAAATGCCTGGCGGCAAGCGGCCATCGGTGGTCGATCGTCATCGGCACGCACACAGCAAGGAGATGGAATGTTCCGTACGGCTTATCGGGAAATAGGCCTGTTCGGCCTGGTCAAGCGCACCGTGAACGAGTTCCTTGAGGACGACATGCCGACCTACGCCTCGGCCCTCGCCTACCAGATGCTGTTCTCGCTGTTTCCGTTCCTGCTGGTGCTGATCACCCTCGTAGGCTACCTGCACCTGCCGGAGTTCTTCGCCTGGCTGCGCGAGCAGGCGGCGTTGCTGCTGCCGCCCGAGGCGATGGATCAGGTCAACCCGGTGATCGACCAGTTGCAGCAGCAGAAAGGCGGCCTGCTGTCGATCGGTATCGCGGTGGCGCTGTGGACCTCCTCGGCGGGCATCCGCTCGATGATGATCGCGCTCAACGCCGCCTACGACGTGAAGGAGAGCCGCCCGGTATGGAAGCGCTTCTCCCTGTCGATCCTCTACACCCTCGGCATCGCCCTGTTGTTGCTGGTGGCGGCCGGCCTGATGGTCACCGGGCCGCAGGTGATCGCCTGGATCGCCGGCCTGGTCGGTCTGGAACAGTACCTGGTGACGCTCTGGACCTGGCTGCGCTGGCCTCTTGCGGTGTTCCTGCTGATGCTCGCGGTGGCGCTGTTCTACTACCTGGTGCCGGATGTCGAGCAGCGTTTCCGCTTCATCACTCCAGGCTCGGTGCTCTCGGTGATCGCCTGGATCGCCGCGTCCCTCGCCTATGGCTTCTACGTGAAGAACTTCGCCAACTACAACGCCATGTACGGCAGCATCGGGGCGATCATCATCCTCCTGCTGTACTTCTACCTGTCGGCGGCAGTGGTGCTGTTCGGCGCCGAGCTGAACGCGGTGATCGAACACCATTCGGAAGACGGCAAGGACCCTGGCGAGCGCGAACTTCCGGAGAACGACGACCCCGAACTCAAGGCTTGAGCAGGGCGTCGGCCTCGCTGACGCTGGCCTTGCCGGTGGCGCGCCGGTACAGACACAGCTCGCGGCCCTGGCGGCCCTGCATGTGCGACTGCGGATAGCGGCCCTGCAGGAGCAGCGCCGAATAGCCCACCTCATCGTCGAAGGGCAGTACCTGCCCCACCGCGCGTACCTGGCGCAAGCCGCTGGCTTTCAGGCAGGCGGCACGCACCATGGCGTCGTGCGCCTGCCACGCCTCGGCCGTAGATGCCCAGGCCGGCGCCGAACCGAGCAGCAGGCAGACCAGCGATCCCGCTACCACCCTCGACATTGCGCACCTCGCATCGCCGGAAACAGGCAGGAAAAGAGAAGCCCCCGGGACCACAGCGGCAACTAAAGGCCCCGGGGGCGATGAGGCGGCAGTTACACCTCGCAGCAATGGACATTGCCCCGCGAAAAATAGTTCTACGCTCGCCGACGAAGCGCTCAGCCGGCCCAGCCCAGCACCAGCGCAGCCAGGGCCAGGTAGCGGAGCGTCTTGGCCAGGCCGACGATCAGCAGGAAACTCCAGCAGGGCTCACGCATGATGCCGGCCACCAGCGTCAGCGGATCGCCGATGACCGGCACCCAACTGAGCAGCAGGGTCCAGCGGCCGTAGCGGCGATAGTGTCGCTGCGCCCTGAGCAACTGCACCTCGCCCACGGGAAACCAGCGGCGACCGCGGAAATGCTCGAGGTAGCGACCCAGCCACCAGTTGACCCAGGAACCCAGCACATTGCCGACGATGGCCAGCGCCAGCAGCCACGCGACCGACTGGCCGCCGCGCAGCAGCAAGGCGGCCAGCACGGTTTCCGACTGCAACGGCAGCAGGGTCGCCGAACCGAACGCCGAGAGGAACAGCCCGGCGTACGCGGCCCAGTCAGTCAACACCCGAACGCTCCCAGCGCCATTCGCATCCCCACTCCAATCCGGAAAAAACTGACCTGGGACAGCCGTCCCGAGGCCGGCGAAGCATACCCTGGCAGGCAAGGGCATTTCCCCGGTTATCCGAAAAGGAGGCAGGCCATGTTCATTCCCGGCCATCTGCATCTCGCCTCGGCCAGCGAAGTCGACCGCCAGGCATTCGATATCCACCTGCGCTACCGGGTCCTGGAGGCCGAGGCCCGCCCGGTGGCCGTACACTTCGACATGGAGGGCCGGATCGACGGCCAGCCTTTCAGCGAAAGCTTCGAACTGCCGCGCGACGCCGCCGTGCATTTCGCCAGCCGTGCCAGTCGCCTGGCCCGGCGCCACGGCCTGCGCTTGCGGCAGGGACCGATCGTGCGCCAGCGCCGCGAGTACGACGCTATGTTCGACGACCTGCGCCGACGCCTGAAACTCAAGAGCGGCGAAGCGATCGACCTCGACCGCTACCTGCGCGGCGAGGCCGGGGCATCCTGAAACGGCTCTCCCGCATGCTACGGAAGCCCCCGACGCAGGCCATGCCGTGCAACTTTCAGCGAAGCGGGCGACTCCATACCTAGGTAACCATCCTCGTCAAGGAGACCGACATGACTCTGAAAACCCGCTCCGCTCGCGCCAAGCAGGCTATCCAGGACCAGGCCATGGCCGAACTGCAGGACCTGATCGCCGAGGTGGACCAGTTGATGAGCGGCACCGGCAGCCTGGCCGGCAAGGAGGGCGCGAACCTGCGTGAACAGATCAATTCCGTGCTGCATCGTGGTCGCGACGCCATCGAGCGCACCCGCCGCGGCGTGGTGCAACGCAGCCAGGCGGCCGCCGAAGCGACCGAGGAATACGTCGAGGACCATCCCTGGCAGACCATCGCCGTATCGGCCGGCGCCGGCTTCCTCCTCGGCCTGCTGGTGGGCCGCCGCTAGGGCGTTTCCGCAGGCAACAGAAAGCCCGCGCTCGGCGGGCTTTTCGGCAAGGCAAGGGCCTTGGCTCAGGCGGAGATCGCCGCCTCCAGCGGCCAACTCAGTTCCCAGGTTCCCTTCAAGGCTTCCGCCTCGTCACGGCTGGTGAAGGGGCCGGCCCACATGGCGCCGTCCACCATCAGGATCCAACAGGCCAGCAATCCCTTGCTGCGCAGCGATTCGGGAACGGACGTCCCCACCAGCACGGCGACTTCGATTCTGGACATAGGCTGACTCCGGTTATCATTAGCTTGCTAATAATAAGCGCCCGCCCCTTCGCCATGAAGCACGCCGCGCACAACAGTCTTTTTCATCTGCGACAAAATTACCCACCCCCGGCTCCCACGGCGGCCCTGCCGTCCCGCCGGCTATAGTGGAAAAACAGCGAATCCAGGAGGAACCGTCATGGACACCAGCCCGCACACCTTTTCCAACCTGTTCCGCCAGTTGGGGCTCCCCGCTGGGCGGGACGACATCGTCGCCTTTCTCGCCCGGCACCACCTCGAGGAGGGCACGGCGCTGCCCGATGCGCCATTCTGGAACCCTGCCCAGGCCAGCTTCCTGCGCGAGGCCCTGGCCGAGGACTCCGACTGGGCCGAACAGGTCGATGAACTGGCCTTGCAACTGACCCGCTGAAAAAACGCAAACTGATGCGCTGACGGCTCTATCGTGCGGAACTTGCTATGAGTTGGCGGGGAATTTCAAGTCACCGGCATCGATAGCCACTATCAGTCCAAAGCATTTTTCCCCAGCGGAGCGGCGTGAGATCGTAGCGGCGTCGGGAGAACCCCAAGTCCCCGACGCTCCTTTGAAGACCATCGCCCTCCCCCCGCAGATGGTCTTTTTTTTGCCCGCGATTCGGCCGTGCCCCGACCGGCTGGCCCAGGACATGGAACATTCCGTTACGTCCCCCACTGAACTTTTCACCCGTGCCTCGGTGTCTTACCCTGCTCGCGTTACCACGTAAGGAGAACCTCAAGGACATGAAAGCACTACTGATCGCCGCCGGCGTTGCCGCTCTTTCCAGCACCGCCATGGCCGCCAAACTGGATGAAAAGGTTCCCTACCCGAAGGCAGATGCCGGCTTCACCCGCCAGGTCATCCACCTGCCGAAACAGGACGCGGAAGACGCATTCAAGGTCGAGATCATCGCCGGCAAGACCCTCGAGGCCGACTGCAACCAGCAGCGCCTGGGCGGCGAGCTGGAAGAACATACCCTGGAAGGCTGGGGCTACTCCTACTACCGCCTGGACAAGGTCAGCGGGCCGATGAGCACGATGATGGCCTGCCCCGGCCAGAAGAAGGAGCAGCGCTTCATCCCGGTGGTCGGCGAAGGCTTCCTGCTGCGCTACAACAGCAAGCTGCCGATCGTGGTCTATGCGCCGAAGGACGTGGAGGTCCGCTATCGGATCTGGTCGGCGTCCGAAAAGGTCGAGAAAGCGGTCAGCGAATAAACGCCGCGCATGAAAAAGCCGCCCACGGGCGGCTTTTTTCGTTGCGCCGGCGTCAGCCCGGCACCAGGCCGATGTTCAGGCCGGAGTCGACGGTGATCCGGTAATGCGTGGTCTGCCCGTTCTGCACATGCACCACCTGCTTGGGCGCCTCGCCGCGGCAGATCCCATCGCCCTGCACGGATACCACCCGCAGCCCCGCCGGAAGACGGAAACGCGCGCTCTCGCCGGCCTGGATCTCGGCGGCCAGGCGGCTATCGATGATCAAGCGGGTATTGCAGACGCTGCCGAGGAACTCGCGGTCCCGGGAAACCACCAGGAAGGCGTCGCCGTCGTCACGGAACTGGTAGTTGTACAAACGCTCCTTCGGTACCTGGTCCGTCTCGTCGAGCGAGGGCGTCGATGTCGAACAACCCGCCAGCAAGACGGTCCCCAGTAGCATCCCCAAAATCCGCATAGTGACCCCAATCCGTTCATCGAAATGCCGCACCCCATCCTCGCCGGGGCAGACCTTCATGGCTTGCGGTCGTACTTCCTCCCTGAACCGGCACCACAGCGCACGTCCGTCTAAGGTAGGCGATTTGCCCCGGCCAAGGCGAGCGCGAATGGCGCTGAAGAAAAAAAATCCTCAGACGGAGGCCGCCTCGCCGGCCGGCAACGCGGAAGTTGGGAGGCCGAACAGGCGATCGAAGGCCCAGTTGAAGAGGAAGGTGTAGCACGGGATCAGGACGATCAGCGCCAGGTCCAGCCAGAACGCCTCCAGCAGGGAAATCCCCATCCACCAGGCGATCAGCGGGATCAGGTAGACCACCAGGGTCAGCTGGAAGCCGATGGCGTGCGCCACCCGCCGCGCAATGCTGCGTCCGCGCACGGCCTGGCGCCGCTCCCAGAACTCGAACAGGCAGTTGTAGATGAAGTTCCAGGTCACCGCGACGGTGGTGATCACCACCGCCAGGGGGCCGGTGGTAGTGGGCGTGGAACCGGCGAGCAGGGCCAGCCCCAGGGTCGAGATACTCATCCCGATCAATTCGTAGGCGGTCACGTAGACCAGTTTGCGCTTGATGCCTTGCACGTGGACCTCTCGGGCGTGATAGCGGAAAGGCGGGCAAGGTTGGATCAATTTTCTTGACAGAAAAAGTCAGCAGCTTTCAGATCTGCTGATAGGAGAATTGCCATGAACTTTTCCAGCGATACCATCGAGCTGTTCCTCGCCGTCCTCGACCGCGGCTCCTTTTCCGGCGCCGCCCGTGCCTTGGGTCGAGTGCCTTCGGCGGTGAGCATGGGCATCGCCAACCTGGAGGCGGAGCTGGGTTTCGCCCTTTTCGAGCGAACCCACCGCGAAGCCCGTCCTACGGCGCTGGCCAGGGCCCTGGCACCGCAAGCGCGGATGATCGCCGAGCAGCTCGCCCAGTTGCAGGTGCATGCGCTGGAACTCTCCCAGGGATTGGAAAGCCGCCTGTCGCTCGGCGTGGTTGCGGACATCGACAGCGGGCGGCTGTTCGGCGCCCTCCGCACCCTTTCCGAGCGCTACCCGCTGCTCGATGTCGAGGTGCTCAGCGCGGCGCAGGACGATGCCCTCGCCCTGCTCCATGGCGGCCGCATCAGCCTGTGCTTCGGATTCGCCGGCATCAGCGTGAACCCGCAGGAGCGCTTCCAGTATGTCGGCGCGGAATCGCTGGTCGCGACCATCTCGCCGCGCCATCCCGCCCTGCAGAAGCCGGGGCAGGCGCTGTACCTGGAAGAGCTGGTGAACGTGCGGCAGATCCTGGTGGCCAGTTGCGACCTGCCGTTGGCCGACACCCGTCCGCTGATTGCCGGCGCCTGCTGGCGCACCGACAGCCTGGGCACGGCGCTGGAAATGGTCGAGGCGGGGATCGGCTGGGGCAATTTCCCGTTGTCCCGGGTCGCGCCGCTGCTGGCAACGGGAAGGCTGGTACGCCTGGACTTCAGGAATACCAAGAACGAGCTGAAACTGCCTGTCCACGCTATCTGGCTGAAAAACCAGCCATTGCGCAAGGCCGCCCAGGAACTGGTTGGCATGCTGGCCACCCGTCCCGATTGAAGCGTTATGCAATGCACTTCACAGAAAAAACGAGACCCGTCACGCGAATCGCCGCACACGCCGGCTCCCCGGCCTCCAGTACTTGATCTCGATCAAGCGCAGCGCCGGCCATAGGCAGATGATCGTTCTGCGGCCATCCTCCGTTTGCGGCCGTAGAGCTCCGGACACTTCATGCTAGGGGGGCCGGAGCTCTTCCCTCTTCCTCGCGGCTCAGGAACAGGTCCTGGCCGCATCGATGAAGGCCCCGCGGGTGACCCAGGGCTGCTGATCATGGATTCGCACCAGGCTGCCACCCCCCGCCGGCTGCACCTCCAGCCACTGACCGGCGTCCGCCAGGCGATAGCCGCGGCCTTCCTCCACCAGCGCCACGCCCGGCGCCTGGCGTTGCCACTTGGGCAAGACGCACATCGCGTAATCGTAGGGAGCCTTGCTGGTGCTGGCGGCCAGCGCCGGGGCGTTCGAAGCGGGAGGCGAGGCACAGGCGGACAGGGCCAGGGCGGCGAATACAGCGATAAGAATCTTCATGTCACGTCCCTCTTTGTCGATCCGTTCACGATTCGACGGTATCACCGCCCAAAGCGAGAACTGCAGCGACTTCGCGGCATGGTACTTATCGATAAGGTTGATATTGCAGGCGCATGACGAAGCGATCCGGCAACGCCCGATTCAGAGCCTATGGAAGGGGCTTTCCTTACACTTTGGTTATTAGCAAATGACTCGAAGCTTTCTTGGATCGAACAATGTTCTGGTATTGTTGCGCCGCCAACGGGAGAAACAAGAAACCAGAACCGCCACGCACGGTAAATGGGACAAATGACTCCCGTGCACTTCGAACCTTGCGCTTCCTTCAATTTCAGCGCACATCAAGCCAACAACCAGGAACAATAAGATGTTGAAGAAAAGGATTTGCCTGCTGGCACTGGGCATCGCGACTGCAAGCCAGGCGATGGCCAATGACCAAGAAGCAGCAAAGGGGTTTGTCGAGGACAGCCACCTCGATCTGTTCTTCCGCAATGGCTACATCAGCCGTGACTACAAACATGGCCGGCAGGACAAGGCCGAATGGGGCCAGGCCGCCACTGCCACCTTCACCTCCGGCTTCACCCAGGGGACGGTGGGCGTCGGTGTCGACGCGTTCGGCCTGTACGCGGTACGCCTGGACGGCGGCAAGGGTCGTAGCGGCGCCGCCGGTATCGATTTCTTCAAGCAGGGCGACAGCGGCTCCGCGGCGGACGATCTGTCCAAGGGCGGCGCGGCGGTGAAGTTCCGCATCTCCAACACCGTGCTCAAGTACGGCGACCAGATGCCCAGCCTGCCGGTGCTCAGCTACGACAACTCGCGCCTGCTCCCGGAAAGCTACAGCGGCACCCTGATCACCTCCAAGGAGATCGAGGGCCTGGAGCTGAACGCCGGTCGCTTCACCGCGGAATCCCGCAAGAGCGCCGAAGGGCGCGACAGCGGCGGCCTGAAGAGCATCAACGTGTTCGGCGGCAAGTACGCCTTCACCGATCACTTCAACGCCTCGCTGTACGCTTCCGACGTCGAGGACGTACTGAAGAAGCAGTACATCAACCTGAACTACACCATCCCGCTGCAGGCCGACCAGTCGCTGAACTTCGACTTCAACGGCTATCGCACCAAGCTGGACAGCGACTTCGCCGACCAGAACTTCAACGGTAACCGCGACAACAAGATCTGGAGCCTGGCGGCGTCCTACACCATCGACGCCCACACCTTCATGATCGCCCACCAGCGCAACACCGGCGACACCGGCTACAACTACGGCTGGTACCAGAATGCCGGCGGCATCGGCGACGGCGGCACCACCATCTGGCTGGCCAACTCCTACTGGTCGGACTTCAACGCCGAGGACGAGCGTTCCTGGCAGGTCAGCTACGCCCTGGACTTCGCCAAGTACGGCGTGCCCGGCCTGACCTACCGCGTAGCCTACGTGCGCGGCGACAACATCAAGACCGCCGAGACCAGCAACGGCAAGGAGCGCGAGATCTTCAACCAGGTCCAGTACGTGGTGCAGAGCGGTCCGGCCAAGGACCTCACCCTGCGTCTGCGCAGCTCGTTCCTGCGTGTCTCCAACGACGCCCGCTCGTACAACGACGACGGCAACGAAATCCGTGCCTTCGTCGAGTACCCGTTCAGCGTGTTCTGATCGAACCTGCGAGCGCGACGAGAACCCCGGGCCAGTCCCGGGGTTTTCTTTTTTGCGTTTCGTGCGCCAGTTCAACCTTATCGGGTAGAGCCGTACAGCTTCGGAAAGCCAGTGATAGCATTCGCTCTCGCTTGCCATTGCTTATCGATATCGACAATGCCGTTCCGGAAACACCTTCTGCTCCCCCTCCTCGGTCTTGCCCTGCTGCTCGGCGGTTGCGGCCCTAGCGTCAGCTACTCCTACATTCCGCCGACCAGCGATGCCGGCCTGCACTGCGTGAGCCAGTGCAATGCCGAGAAGCGCCAGTGCAAGACCCTCGCCAAGCTGCAGCAGCGCCAGGACGAGGCGCTCTACCAGGCGCAGAGCACGGCCTACAACTACTGCATGCAGAACAGCGACAAGAAGAAGCGCAAGTCCTGCCCCTACCCGCAGCGCAACTTCGATTTCGGCGACGACTGCCAGGACGAGTACCGCAGTTGCTACCAGTCCTGCGGCGGCACCATCCGCCGCATCGTCCACCAGGACTGAGGCGCGACGTCCGGCAGGCATCCCGGACGTGCGGCAATACCGTCAGGCGAAGACGAAGTACTTGCGCACCGTCTCCACTACCTCCCAGGTACCACGCAGGCCCGGCTCGATGACGAACACGTCGCCCGCCCTCAGGTGCACCGGCTGCTCGCCTTCCGGGGTGATGATGCAGTAGCCGTCGAGGAAGTGGCAGAACTCCCAGCGTTCGTAGTTCACCTCCCACTTGCCCGGCGTGCAGATCCAGGTGCCCATCAGCTTGCTGCCGTCCGCCGAGGCGTATGCGTTGAGGTTGACGGTATGCGGATCGCCGTCGATCCGCTTCCACTTGGTGGCGTCCAGCACGGGTACGGGACAGGTATCGCGCAGTACGGTGATGAAATCTGACATGGTCGCTCCAGGAAGGCAGTGGATGAATGCCTCACCATAGGGCCACGCGCGGGGTGCCGGTTGTCTGGGTTCGACATCCGCCTAGCTGAAAGCGCTAGGCGGCCCGGGCACTCAGCGACGCCTGCCATTCAGCGCTGCCAGCAGGTCGCAGACCATGATCAGCAGCAGCATGGGTACGGCGAACGGAAAGAACGCCAGCGCCGCGTATTCGTAGGCCTGGCCCGTCCACCACAGGCAAAGGCTGGCGACCGCCACGAGCAGGAAGCTGGCGGCGACGATGAACTTGCACAAGCGCGAGGCGAACCTGAGCGTATCGTCCACGACGAATCTCCTTCGGCGACTCCCCCGCAGTCTGCCGAAACCGCTCTGTCCCGGCGGTGACGCAAGAATGACGATTCGGACAGAATTGTTACGCCTGCCGCAAAACTTCATTCCACTTTGTTAGCTGGCTAATCAAATTCCCCCTTGATATCGTCTTTTTCGCCAGATCCCCAAGGCCTGGCAAATGTCCCTTGTACAGGCCATTACCAACCCTCCCCCCGCTTGGTAATGGCCTTTTTTTCCCTTCTGCCGTAGTCCATGGAGATCGCATGCCACGCATTGCCCTGGTCCTGGGCGTGCTGCTGGTCAGCGCCTGCGCACAGCCTGTCACGCCGGACTCGATAGTCGAGGAATCGTTTTCCCGCAGCGCCAGCGAACGCCAGCTGGAAGAGCTGAACCGCCAGGGCCTTCCCTACGAGCAGTACCGGATGCGCCGCCAGCGCATTCTCGGCCGCTGATCCCGGCGCCGCGCCTAGCGCTTCTTCGGCACCACCGCCCGCACCGCCTCGCAGACGACCAGCCCGACCATCAGCGGGATCAGCAGCGGCAGGATCGACATCGAGAGGTTTTCCGCTCCCGAGCTGAGGAGAAACGGAAACTGGCTGAGGAAGGCGACCATCGCCAGGCTGAGCAGGATCAGCAGGCCGTAGAGGCATGACGCCAATTTCAGAGCTTTTTCCATGACCGGGTAGAAAGTGAAGGATTCGGAAGAAAATCTACCCGCCCCGCTCCCCCGGTATGGCGAGAAGCAAGATTTTTTCAGATTCGGGTGCCCCGAAAAGACGCGAACCCGACCGACCGATCACCCCTCCATGCCCGTCGCGACAACCCGATCGGTCGGGTCCGGACTTGCAACATACCGCCGTGCCGATATCACGTCGCCTACCGGAACAAGGAGTTGTTCTTTTCGACGAACGTCCTCGCCTCCCGCTATCGCCCGCCCATCGCGACCTCGTATGCTCGCCGGGCGATGTCTCATGCCAGCAACCCTCACCCACAAGGGAGCAACACGATGAGCAACCTGCCTGCGATCATCCTGGTCCACGGCTTCTGGGGCGGCGCCGCCCACTGGAGCAAGGTCATTCTCGAACTGAAACGCCTCGGCCACGACAACCTGCATGCCGTCGAACTACCGTTGACCTCGCTGGCGGACGATGCCGAGCGGACGCGCAAGATGATCGCGCAGCAACAGGGGCCGGTCCTGCTGGTCGGACACTCCTATGGCGGCGCGGTGATCACCGAGGCCGGCAACCAGCCGAATGTGGTCGGGCTGGTCTATATCGCCGCCTTCGCCCCCGACAGCGGCGAAAGTCCCGGTGGCATCACCCAGGAGCACTTGCCCCTGGCCGCAGCGAACCTGGCGCCGGACAGCGATGGCTATCTCTGGGTGAAGGCGGACAGGTTCCACGAAAGCTTTTGCCAGGATCTCGCTGCGGACGAAGGGCTGGTCATGGGCATCACCCAGAAGGCTCCGCTGGCCAGCACTTTCGGCGATGCCATCGGCAGCCCGGCCTGGAAGAGCAAGCCCTCCTGGTACCAGATTTCCAGCGCCGATCGCATGATTGCGCCGGAGAACCAGGAGCGGATGGCCGCGCGGATCGCACCGAGGAAGATCGTCACCCTCGATGCCAGCCACGCGTCACTGGCCTCGCGAGCGAAGGAAGTAGCGGCGCTGATCGACGAGGCCGCCGTGGCCACCGCCCACTAGCGCCGCGCAGGACGCGGCAGCAGGCCTGGCCTGCTGCCGCGGCGGGCTCAGAGGCCGAGGGCGGACAGGTCGAGGCGGCCGTCGGCCATGGGCGGACACCAGAAGTAGCTGCCGCTGATCGGCCGGGTGAAACGGAACAGGCCATCGAGCACCCCGTCTTCCACGCCGATCATCCGTAGCCACTGGACCTCGAAGGCCTCGAACGAGCGGCCGAAGGCGGCGAACAACAGCCCCGCGCGGTGCTCGTCGGACCAGGGCGCGCCGCGCCGCAGGAGGAACGCGGCGGGCTCGAAGCTTTCCTGCTCGGTGCGCTTGACGTGGGCGTAGGCCGGCGCGTCTTCCAGTTCTTCGTCGTCGGACTTGCGGCGGCCGATGATGTTGTCCATCTCCTCGCCGGGGATCGCCTGCATCCGGTCGAAGTCATGCAGCCACTGCTGGACAGCAACGAAACTGCCGCCATCCAGGCCCGCACCGCGCCCGGAGACCAGCGCGGCTTCGAGCGCCGCATCGCCCTTGGGGTTCTCGGTGCCGTCCTTGTAGCCGGACAGGTCGCGGTCCTCGCCGTAGAGGAACGCATCCACCGCGCCGGTCCGCTGGAAGGCCGGCGCCAGCGACCGTTCCAGCGCGTGCGAGCGCAGCGTCACCTCGCCGCGATCCTCGCCGCGCAGCCAGCACCACAGCGCGGAGGGCGTGGACGGCAGGTCGATGCCGGGCGCGGCGAGCACCGGATAGTCCTTCATGCCCTCGACGGTCTTGCCGAGGCTGAGCATCAGCGAATGGCCGATACCCACCACCAGCTGGTAACCATCGGTGGCCGCGGCCAGGCTGGCCAAGGTCGCGGCCACCTGCTCGGGTTGGGAAATGCTGAAAAACAGGTAGCGACCCACCACCGGAATCGGGGTGAGAATGCCTGGCTGAGCCGCGCTCATGTTGCCTCCATCTATCATCAGGCCGTGCGCCGCTCGTGGCGATGCACCTTCGATCTCGTTCTGGTTCGAGCAATGCTCGGTTTCGGAGCGCAGCGGCGGGCGACGCCAAGCGAAGCGGCTCCGAAATACCCGCGCATCCTAAACCGGTGCAACGCCAGAGACCACTCGAAGACGAGGGAAAAGCGCGAAGCCGGACCTGCGTCGCTCAGAACTCCATCGGCATGAGACCGACCACCAGGCCGGCGACGGCAAGGGCAAACACCAGCAGGGCCTTGGCGAGTTCGAGATGATGGGCGTTCATGGGCTTACCTGTCGGAGGGAAAGCCTGACGCTAGACGCCGAACATTGCAGTTGTGCAATCAGTCCCGGTCCGCTTGCGGCGAAACCGCTCCGCTCGCCGAAAGCAGGCCCAGCGCATGCTCCAGCGCCGCATCCAGGACCTTGTCGCGCGCCACCTCGCTCGCCTGGGCACGCGCGAGAAGCACCGCGCCGACCGACAGGCAGGTGAGCACCCAGGCCCGGTTCTCGTCGCCCATCAGTTCGGCCAGCCGCCGTTGCCGTTGTTCCAGGGCGCGTTCGAAGGTTTCCCGCACCTCGGGCCCTGCCCGGCCCACCTCGGCGGCCAGCGCCGGAATCGGGCAGCCCATGTCGGCATGCTGCGCATGACCGCGACTGAGGTAGAGACGGGTGGCGCCGGCCAGTTGCTCCAGGCTGTCCAGCGGAAAGGCATCGTGCTGGGCGCTCAGCTCGCGCTGCAGGATCGCTTCGAGCAACTCCGCCTTGCTGGAGAATTGCGAGTAGAACGCCCCGGTGGTAAGACCAGCCGCCTTCATCAAGGTGTCCAGGCCGGTGCTGGCGAAGCCCTGGCGCTTCACCAGCGGAGCGGCCTTGCTCAACAGCAGGGCGCGGGTGGCCTGTTTCTGTTCCGGTTTGTAGCGCATGCCGACTATCCGTTGGTTGGGGAGACGATGTCGTCACATTGGATAATGATCGTTATATAACGCTCGTTATCCAATGAGGAAGCCGCAATGACTCTAGCACCGCGACACCTGCGCATAGAACAACGAGGACGCGTCCTGCAAGTCCTGCTCGACAATCCCCCGGCGAACTTCCTCACCACGGCGGTGATGCAGGAGCTGGCCGACCTGCTGGAAGACCTTGAGCAACGCCAGGACATCGGCGCCGTCATCCTTTCCGGAGCGGCGGACGGGGTCTTCCTGACCCACTTCGACGTCGACGAGATCGAGCGCGCCGTCGCCCCCATCACCTTTTCCATGCCGGCCTGGCTGACACGCCTGCTGCTGGAAAGCGAAAGCCTCCTGCGCCACTTGCCTGGGGCGAGGAAGCTGCTGCGGCGCACCCTGCTGGCAGGCGTCGCCGACATGAACCTGTTCCATGAGGTCACCGCGCACATGCGCCGCATGGACAAGGTGTTCATCGCCGCGATCAACGGCCTGGCCCTGGGTGGCGGCTGCGAGCTGGCGCTGGCCTGCGACCTGCGCCTGATGGCCGAGGACGACCAGGTGGAACGCTTCCTCGGCCAGCCGGAAGTACTCATCGGCCTGATACCGGGAGGCGGCGGCACCCAGATGCTGGCGCGCAGCCTGGGCGTAGCCAGGGCCCTGGAGCTGTGCCTGGAAGGGCAACTGCTGGAGCCGCGCCAGGCCCTTGCGCTGGGCCTGGTCAACGGGCTGGCGCCAGCGGAGGAGCTACTGGAAGCCGCCGACGCGCTGGCGCAACGCCTGTCCCGGCGCTCACCGCAAGCGGTGCGCCTGATCAAGCGTTCGATCTACCAGGCGGCTTCCCGCGACTGGACGGAGGGCATGGCCAGCGAAAAGGCCGGCTTCCTCTCCGCCGCCTCCCAGGGCAATACCCGCCGCGCCATGCGCGAATACATCGAACGGGTGCGCACCATCACCCGGGAAGAGCGCCCTTTCCGCCGTGCGGATTTTGACGACCTGACCGAAGGCAACGCCATCGACATGGCCTACAGGTGATCTGCATGACTGCCTCCCCTTCCCCGGTTTCCGCCACGCCTTGGCTGACCCTGAGCATTCGCCTGATGGCCGGCGGCTTCCTGCTGTTCTTCGGCCTGGCCCTGGCCACGCTGCTCCTGCGGCTCGACCAGTCGCTGCTCGACTCCGACGCCGGGCGCCTGCTGCTCCGCCTGGTTCGCTGGGGCGACCAGCAAGGCGGCGGACAGCACTATGAGCTGATGATCTCGACGATCTACCTGGTCTGGGGCGCATTCCTCTGGCGCGCCGCCAGCCAGCCCTTCCGCCACCGGCTGTTCATCGACTTCACCGTGGCGGCCAATGCCGCGCACTTCGGCCTGATGTTCCTGCAGGGACTGTTGATGCCCGGCGAACACATCCACCTGGCCGGCGATGTCCTGCTGGGCTGGGCCTCGCTGCTGCCGCTGATGCTGTTCTGGATACCGCAACGCAAGCGGGCAGCCCCTTCGCTCGCCGTCGAGCGGAAGTGACGACAGTGGAACGGCCCCCAAAGGGGCCTAGCAGTTCGAACAGGCTCCTCTTGATGCCGTTGCGGACTGGCCTATGCTCACGGTGTGTGCGAACCCCAAGGGTATTTCCCGACCAGCTCCCCCGCGGTCGG
Organism: Pseudomonas sp. RC10-4-2; assembly: GCF_050433085.1. Lineage (NCBI taxonomy): Bacteria > Pseudomonadati > Pseudomonadota > Gammaproteobacteria > Pseudomonadales > Pseudomonadaceae > Pseudomonas > Pseudomonas sp. RC10-4-2. Next base: position 1,618,289 of record NZ_JBNPXX010000001.1, on the reverse strand, counting down.
GATTTTTTTTGCCTGTCGCTCAGCGCTTCGGGTCGAAGGGCGAATAGCCCCGCCGGCGCAGGCTCGCCAGGGGCGCGAACAGCGGTTCCGGCAGATCGGCCCAATCGAACCAGGCCCAGCCGTCGCACTTGTCCGGCTCCATGAGGCGCGCCTCGGCATCCTCCGCGCAACCGGCCAGGATGAACGCGGTGAGGTAGTGGCGCCCCTCGAAGACGTCATTGCTGAACGGGCCGTGGCGCAGTTCGCTCAGCGCCAGGCCGGTCTCTTCCAGGGCTTCGCGCAGGGCGCAGTCCTCCACCGCCTCGCCGAACTCGAGATGGCCGCCGGGCGCCGACCAGCAGCCAGCGCCATGACTGCCCTTGCGGCGCCCCAGCAACACCTTGCCGTCCCGCAAGATCAGGACGCCCACGCCTACCTGCGGTGCCGGCATCGTCGTACTCCTGCTTCGGGATCAGAGATGGAGCGTACCGCTCATGTACAACGCCGCCTTGCCGGAGATGACCACCCGCTCGCCGCGCACGTCGCATTCCAGGCGCCCCTTGCGCGCCCCGCCCTGCTCGGCGCTCAGCCGGGTCTTGCCCAGGCGCTGCGCCCAGTACGGCGCCAGGGAAGTATGCGCGGAACCGGTCACCGGGTCTTCGTTGACGCCGACGTTGGGCCCGAACCAGCGCGAGACGAAATCGAAGCGCTGGCTGCGCGCGGTCACCGCCACCCCGCGGCACGGCAAGCCCTTCAGCCGGGCGAAGTCAGGCGCCAGGGCGGCGATCGTCTTTTCGTCGTCGACCACCACGAGGTAATCGTCGGTCTTCAGCACTTCCGCCTCGGCAATACCCAGCGCCTCCAGCAGTCCGTCCGGTGTCGCGCAAGGCTCCGGACGCTTGGCCGGGAAGTCCATCGCCAGCGAGTCGCCCTCGCGCCGCACGCTCAGCTCACCGCTACGGGTAGCGAAACGCAGTACCGGGGAAGCGTCGTCGAGCTTGTGGATCAGTACCCAGGCCGTCGCCAGGGTCGCATGGCCGCACAGGTCCACCTCGACCTGCGGCGTGAACCAGCGCAATCGATAGTCGCCGTCGCGGCCGACGACAAAGGCGGTTTCCGAAAGATTGTTCTCTTCCGCGATGGCCTGCAGGCGCTCGTCGTCCAGCCAGGCATCGAGGGGGCAGACCGCCGCCGGATTGCCCTGGAAGGGACTGTCGGCGAATGCGTCTACCTGGAAGATCGTCAGTTCCATGTTCCGGACTCCTGTGTCGATGGGCTGCGCACCTTAGCAGCCGGACCGAGACCAGGACAATGCCGCGCCCCGCGCAGGCGCCTCGCTCAGATCTGACGGATATCCAGCAGCGCCCAGACCTGGTAACCCTGGCGCTTGGCTTCCTTCTCCGCTTCCAGTTGCGCGGTGACCTTGCTGATGGAGCGCGAGCGATGTTCGAAACGCAGCGGCAATCCCGCCCCGCCCTTGCGCACGCTCAGTTCGACGATGGTGTAGCGGACCGGCTGGCTGGCCTCGGTCCGGACCTTTTTCGGTCGCGTTTCGGCAAGGCCCAGCGCCTTGCGCATCTGTTCTTCAGAGTAGATTTCCTGCACGCATTCACCCAGATTGAATAAAACCCGCAAATCCTATTGGTTCGCGACCCCACTTGCCAGGATAGTCGGCGAAGCGGGTCACACATCGACGCGAAAATCGCGCCTACCAGATCCGGCAGCTTCATCGAAACCGCCGCCGACATAAGCTGTGGGCGCTGTACATCCCTGGATCCTTTCCCGGCCTGCTCCACGCGGCCGGGATTTTTTTTGCCCTCTTCACCCTTGCGCCGACTGCGGACGCCAGGCTGGCCTTCAGCCTGTCCGGCAGCTATACCGAAAGTCTCCACCGTGATCAGGATCCAGTATGCTCGCCTGCCCCCTCCCTCCCGACGAAGCCCTGCGCCAGCAGGCCCTGGACGACATGGCGCTGGTCGACACCCCCGCCGAACACTACCTGGACGCCCTGGTGGAACTGGCGCGGGAAACCTTCGGGGTGAAGACCGTGCTGATCAGTCTGATCGACCACGACCGCCAATGGTTCAAGGCCCGTATCGGCCTGGATGCCGAACAGACGCCGCGCGACCTGTCCTTCTGCGGCCACGCCATCCTGGCCAGCGAACCGCTGATGGTGACGGACGCCTCCAGGGATCCGCGTTTTCACGACAATCCGCTGGTCACCGGGCCGCCCTTCATCCGCTTCTACGCCGGCGAGCCCCTGCACGCCAGCAATGGCCAGGCCATCGGCACACTCTGCCTGATCGACCCGAGCCCGCGGCTGCTGGATCTCCGGGAAGGACGCCAGCTCAATCGACTGTCGATCCTGGCCGAAGGATATCTCCAGCTACGCAGCCTCACCGAGCACACCCGCTTCCTGCGCCAGGAGATCGACCGGGAGCAGCGCAAGTCACTGCTCGACCCCCTCACCCAATTGTGGAACCGGGCCGGCTTCCACGTGCTGCACTAGCATGAACTGGAGTTGGCGCGGGCCAGCGACCAGCGCATCGGCATCATCTACAGCGATATCGACCATTTCAAACGTATCAACGACACCCTGGGGCACCGGGCCGGCGACAGCGTCCTCCGCGAGGCGGCTTCGCGACTGCGCGCGGCGCTGCGGCCGGAAGATCTCCTGGCGCGTTTCGGCGGCGAGGAGTTCGTGGCGATGGTCCGGGTCCGCGAGACCACGGAACTGACCATGATCGCCAATCGCATCCGCGAACTGATGGAAGCGACCCCGATCGACTGTGCCGGCACGTCTGTGCCGGTGACCATCAGTGCCGGCTGTACCCTGGCCGGCAGCGGCGAAGAACCGGAACGGGCACTCGCCCGGGCGGATGCCGCGCTGTACGACGCCAAGCGTGCCGGACGCAACCGGGTGGTCAGCGTCTGACCAGGGCTAGTCCTCCAGCCCTGCGCAATCGGCGCAGATAGAGAAACCCTCGCTATCGACTGGCACCTGGACCGCGTCGCAATATTCGCAGGAACGTCGCCTGCCGGTTCCGCAGGCATCGGGCTCGTCGAGCGCGCCGAACGTATCTTCGTCACGCTCGTCCTCGAGGTAATCGTTATCCAGCAGGTGATCGTGTTCGGGTTCGTGAATATCGTCTTCGTCGCTCATCTTCGACTGCCTGCCGGCTGCGTGAGGCGGTCTTATAAAGGCAGCGACAGCGCCCGTCAACGGCTCAACCCAGGTACAGACGCAGTTGCAGCCGGATTCGCTCCGGCTCGCCGTCGATCGGCGCAGGGCGACTGTCGAATCGCTGGGCGCCCTGGACCATGTAGAACGCTTAGGCATGCAAATCGGCTCCTCCCCCTGCCTCATTGCACTAGAATCGCCCGGCGCAGCGCCTGCGCCCTCAAGCCTCTTTCGTAGAAAACACCATGAGCAAACTGCAACATATCGGCCTGTTCCTGTTCGTTCTTCTTTCCGCCGGCCTGGCGCTCGGCTACCGAGTCGACTGCCCGGACGGCAGCCATGTCGAGACCTACCTGCTTCGCGGCCTGGGCGCGCGCCTCCTCGGCAACGATCTCTGCGAGCAGGCAGCGCCCTGACGCCGGGCGTTCCCGGATCCGACGGCGCCCGCCTATCGAGCCGGCAAGCCTCCGCCAACGCCAAGCCTTGCCGAAGCGATGGGCCACCAGCGCTAACCGGCCAGTTGCAACCAGAGCGAAAACACGCCCAGCGCACACCAGAAGCCGGCGAACAGGAACGGCACGCGTCGCGAGAACAGCAAGGTTTTCTCGAAGCTGCCGCGGTTGACCTCGCGTTCGCTGAACAATGGCGAATCATCGTAGGCCAGGCCGATCTCCGGATCGCTGTGCAACAGGCAGGACTGCTTGAACTGCCAGTGGCAGATGATCTCCGAGGATGCCTGGATGCCCGGCCAGGCATGCAGGGAATTGACGATCCCGAGCAGTGCCAGGAGCGCCGGCACCACCAGGGTGAACAGCTCGCCCCAGGCCGGGTTCAGGTTGGCCATCGACGAGGCATAGGCGATGACGAGGAACGACTGCGCCGTCAGGTAGGCGTTGGTCCGACTGGATAGCTGGCCCGTCTCGTAGTGGATTTCCCGCCGGTAGAAGTCCAGCCGCTCCTTGGGTGAACAGAAGATCCGGACATCGGATTCTTGCGACAACGGCCCTCCGGGCATGATCAACCTGGACACAAGCACGACACCTCGAACGAGTGGATGGGCTTGTTTGGAAAGAACCGATCCACGCCGGTTCGGAATCTCCGACGACCGTTCCCCGCGCCGGTAACGATTTCCGCCACCGCCCCGCTGGCCATGGAACTCAACGGAGCCCTGGCCGCCGCACGCCTGCGCAAGGTAAAAAGGGCGATCCTCCCGGATCGCCCTCCTGCATCAGAACAACGCCCCCAGGTAAGCCGCCGCGCCGCCGCCGAACTGTGCACCGACGTTGACCCCGGCCATCAACAGGGCGCCACGGGACGATTGCAGTAATTGCCGCGACATGCTGGCGCCCAGCGCGGCGGTCAATGGCGAGGCGCTCGCCAGCGCCACCGCCGCCAGCAGCTTGGGATCGAGGCCGAAGAGGATCGCCGTGCCCGAACCGCCGGCGATGACTCCCGCGCCGAGTTCGACGTACATGCAGGGCCCGGTGAAGTCGCCGCGGGACAGGTCGCGCCCCACCAGGCCGTCCGCGACCAAGACGGTTCCGGTGCTCGGCAACGCCTCCAGCGCACCGGCCCCGCCAACGCTCTTGCCCTTGACATTGAGGTTGACCTTGCCGAAGCGCGGCAGGCGCATGCCCAGTCCGATCCCGCCGCCCACCCCGCCATAGCGGAAGGACACGTTCTCACCCTCCGGCGAGAGCAACGTGATGGAGCCGCCGCTACCCGCCAGGAAGGCCACGGTCATGCCTCCGCCACTGGCCGTCACGTAGCGCCAGCGACTCTCGTTGAGGGGCAAGGGAATGGGAAGTTGCGACATGACTTCAATGTCCTTTTGAGGTCGGCTGGGAAGAACGCAGGCCCAGCAATCCCCTGAACCCGACAATACCGAAGAGTGCGCCGAAGCCGCAGAGGAAAGCGCTGGTTCCCCAGAGCGCGCCGGCATCGTCGACTATCGCGCTGGCCGCCGGCCGCCCAGCCTCGTAGAGGACGCGAACCGGCTCGCCCACCTGGTAGCCGAAGATGAAGCCGCCCTGGGGATAGGAAATCCGCTCGCCGGAAACGCTGGTGAAATCGATCTGCGGATGCGAACCGCCGGCATTCAAGGCGCTGACCGTCCCCTGGGCTTCCTGCGCAGTACGCAGGAAATGGTACCGCTCGACGGTCTTGAAACCGCCGGCGAGCAGGAGACCGAGTCCGAGCAGGGAAAAAAGGGAAGCGTGAAGAAGTCCGCCGATACGCGAACCGGAAGAGGTCGTCATGAGCCTTGTCGCCTGAATCATCCGTGAAGGCGCTAGGGTCGGAAAAGACCGCCCCCGCTGTCAATAGCGGCTATGCGATGAAGCGCGAGCCCAGGCGAGCACGGGCCGAGCGGCCTTTTTCGGGGCGCAAACGAAAAAAGGCGACCCTTTCGGATCGCCTTTCTTGTCCCGCCAGCAGCGCGGGATTTGTTTGGTAGGCACGATTGGATTCGAACCAACGACCCCCACCATGTCAAGGTGGTGCTCTAACCAACTGAGCTACGTGCCTGCTGATGGCGCGCATTCTACAGACCCCAAAAACACCGTCAAGCTTTTTTTTCGCTAACTCTCTGAAAAAGTGGAATTTTTATTTTCAGGGGGTCCGTTGAAAATTTTGCACGGAGGCTAGCCGGCCGATTTCGACTCGGGTAGCATCCGGGCATCCGTAAAAAATAAAAAACAGAGGTGCAAGATGCCGCACACCCCCTACCCCTCCTCCTATTACGCCGCGTCGGCCAATCCCGCGCCGCCCCGCCCGGAACTCCAGGGCGAGGTCGAAACCGACGTCTGCGTGATCGGTGCCGGCTATACCGGCCTCTCCACCGCCCTGTTCCTGTTGGAGAATGGTTTCAAGGTCACCGTACTGGAAGCCGCCAAGGTCGGCTTCGGCGCTTCCGGGCGCAACGGCGGCCAGATCGTCAACAGCTACAGCCGCGACATCGACGTGATCGAGCGCACCGTCGGCAAGCGCGAAGCGCAGTTGCTCGGCGAGATGGCCTTCGAAGGCGGGCGCATCATCCGCGAGCGCGTGGCCCGCTACGGTATCCAATGCGACCTGAAGGACGGCGGGGTGTTCGCCGCCTTCACCGAGAAGCAGATGGATCACCTGCGCGCGCAGAAACAGTTGTGGGAACGCTACGGCCACAACCAGTTGGAGATCATGGACGCCAAGCGCATCCGCGAGGTGGTGGCGACCGACAACTATATAGGTGGCATGCTTGACATGAGCGGCGGCCACATCCATCCGCTGAACCTCGCCCTCGGCGAAGCGGCGGCGGTGGAGTCGCTCGGCGGCAGAATCTACGAGCAGAGCCCGGCGACCCGCATCGAGCGCGGCGCCAGCCCGGTGGTGCATACCCCGCAAGGCAAGGTGAAGGCGAAGTTCATCGTGGTCGCCGGTAACGCCTACCTCAACGGCCTGGTCCCGGAACTGGCGGCCAAGTCGATGCCCTGCGGCACCCAGGTGATCACCACCGAGCCGCTGAACGAGGAACTGGCCCACAGCCTGCTGCCGCAGGACTACTGCGTGGAAGACTGCAATTACCTGCTCGACTACTATCGCCTCTCCGGCGACAAGCGCCTGATCTATGGTGGCGGCGTGATCTATGGCGCTCGTGATCCGGCGGACATCGAGGCGATCATCCGGCCGAAGATGCTCAAGACCTTCCCGCAACTGAAGGACGTGAAGATCGACTTCGCCTGGACCGGCAACTTCCTGCTGACCCTCTCGCGCCTGCCCCAGGTCGGCCGCATCGGCGACAACATCTACTATTCCCAGGGTTGCAGCGGCCACGGCGTGACCTACACCCACGTCGCCGGCAAGGTCCTGGCCGAAGCCCTGCGCGGCCAGGCCGAGCGCTTCGACGCTTTCGCCGGCCTGCCGCACTACCCCTTCCCCGGCGGCAAGCTGTTCCGCGTACCGTTCACCGCCATCGGCGCCTGGTACTACAGCCTGCGCGACAAGCTCGGGGTCTAGTCCGCGTCGACAGAACGGCACCCCGGGGTGCCGTTTTTTCCATCCGCGCCTCAACCTTCGCTACGGATCTGCGCATGACTGATCAGGGCGAAGATCAGGCTACCGCCGACGATGTTGCCGCCCAGGGTAGGCAGGGCGAACTTCAGCAGGAACTCGGTCCAGCCGATTTCCCCGGCGAACGCCAGGTAGCCTACCTCCGCCGAGCCCACCACGATGTGGGTGAAGCTGCCCAGCGCCATCAGGTAGGTGACCATCGCGATGATCCAGATCTTCGCGCCCTCCGCCGCCGGGATCAGCCAGACCATGGTGGCGATCATCCAGCCGGAAACGATGCCCTTGGCGAACATTTGCGCCAGGTCGTTGTGCATCACCTCGCGGCCGATCTCAAGGAACGCCGCGTCGGCCGCTTCATTGAATATCGGCAGATGCAGCACCGCCCAGGCGAACAGCAGCGTACCGACGATATTGCCGAACAGCACCACGCTCCAGAGACGCAACAGTTGCCAGGCCTTTTCCAGGGTCGGCTCGGTCATCACCGGCAACACGGCGGTCAGGGTGTTTTCGGTGAACAGTTGCTGGCGGGCGAGGATCACTGCCAGGAAGCCCATGGGATAGCCGAAGCTGCTGACGATGATCGCCCACTCCTGCTCGGGCAAGGCAGCGCGGAACAGGCCCATGCCCATCAACGAGAGGCCGATGGTCAGCCCCGCGGCTACCGCCGACCACCAGAGTGCCGCCAGCGTGCGCTGCAACTCGTGTTCGCCCTGGACGCGAATCACCTCGTGCAGGACAGCGGCGCGCGGTGGCTGCTTGTCGTCGATCTCCCGCCGCTCGTTGGCGGTCAGCGCCGTGGCCGAACGTCCGTCGGCCGGTTTCTCTTTCCGCTCCTCGCCGCGCGCACGCGGCTTGCGCGTGCCCTCCGCCGCATGCCCCTGGCGCTTGCCCGCCGCACCGCCCTTGGCCGGTTGCCGGGGGGTGGGGGGCGAAGTCCGCTTGTCGTTGGCCATGTTCTGCACCTGAGTGGGGTCCTCCCAGGTATAGAGCCGTCTCGCTGGAACGGGGTTCCGACAACCTTCGGCTCCGCCGCCTCAGCGGGGCGGTGCGCCAACGGGACAGGCCGGCAGCTCGGCGCACCGAGCCGCGGGTGCGACGGCCTGCGGCAAGGCCGCAGCGAAGCGGGCTTCCCCAGGCTGCAATGCCCGCGCGCAGGCCTGCGCCTGGCGCGCCGGCGCCGCGCAACCGCGTTCCGCCAGCAACTGGGACAGGTTGAACCAACCCGCGGCGAAATCCACGCGACGCTCGACGCTGGTGAGCATGGCCTGTTCGGCAGCGGCGGAATCGCCTGCGGCGTAGCGACTGTTGCCCAGGGCAAACCAGGCGAAGGCGTCCTCAGGCCAGCGTCGCACGGCTTCTTCGTAGGCGCGCCGGGCAACCTTGGGGTGGCCGGTTTCCTCGCTGTCACTGGCGGCCTTGAGCCACGGGACCGCCGCTGCCGTGGCCGGCAGGCGGTCACCCGGCAGGGTCAGCACCGCCCAGCGCCCCGAACGCTTCCAGGTCGACTCGAAGCTGGTGAAGTCGGTAACCCAGCGCCGGGTGATGCCCGAGCGCAGCACCAGTTCGCGGCGCTCCCGATCGAAACCGACCACCACCGCGAAGTGCCAGCGCGGCCACCAGGAGAAAGCCTGGTTCTGTAACACCAGCACCGGGTTGCCCGCCGCGACCTCCTCGAGCACGCCCTCCAGTCCGCCTTGCAGCGGATAGACCAGCATGCCGTGGCGGCGCGCCGCGGCGACCATCTCCAATTGCAGGCTGCCCTCGCGACCGGGAATGAACACCTCGTCCTTCAATTGCCCCGGCGTCAACGCCAGGCCGCGCTGGCCGAGCATCGTGGCCAGCGCGGCGGGACCGCACTGGTAGGCTTCCTGGGGGAAGAACGGCACTTCGCGCAGCTCCACCCGTGCGGGCAGCGCCGCGCTTTCCGGCGGCAGTCTCGGCGGCTGCGCGCAGCCGCCGAGCATTGCGGAGACCAGCAGTGCCCCTGCCAGCCGCCTCACCGATTGATGCATTTGATGAAGCTGAAGATATCCGTGGCGCAAAGCATGTCGGTGATGATGAAGATCACCAGGAACAACACGATGATGCCGATGATGCCGCCCGCCGGCGCCTGGTCCAGCTGCTGGTTGAACTGCGCCAGCTCGGCGTTGGTCAGGCTGTTGATGCGACTCGCCACCTGGTCGCGGGGCACGCCCATGGCCTCCAGCTTCTTCTGGACGCCCTGGTCGTCGAGCATCTTCAGCAGTTGCTGGCGATCGAGGTTGTGCTGTTGTTGCTGCATGACTTCCGCAGTACCGATCATCGCTGCCTGGGCGAGCGGAACCTCGGCGAAGGTGAGCAGGTGCAGCGCTGCCAGGACGGCAGCGACACGGCGGATGCTTGTTGTTGTTCTCATGGGAATGACCTCTGCGTGAAACCCGGCTATTAGTCCTGGAAGGCGAGGCTTGGTTCCGCAACGCCCACCTTTCCTGAGTATCGTCCCGATCGCCGTTTTCCGCCGCCTCGGCGCCGATGCCCGCCCCTCTGGCGAGACGACGACCCGCCGCCCCCAGGCGACGAAACGGCGTCCGCCTTTATGCAATTCGCATATACTCCGGCTCGCCGCGAGAAAACCGGAGCATGCGCGATCTCGGCGACATCGACGCATATCCCCGCCGCAGCCTCGTACACGGCGTCGAAACCGCGCGCCGCCCCGGACGACAGAGCCTCCGGCACGGCGAAAACTAAGGATTCCTGAGCTTCCATCTTGTCCAGATTTGCCCAACCTTGAGCGAGCGGGCCAACGGGACGGGAGTTGTATGGATGCTAGGTACCCGGCTAAAAGCCGCAAGAATCAGAGCGGGATACTCGCAGAAACAGTTGGGCATGCTGGTGGGAATGGACGAGTTTTCCGCCAGCGCACGGATGAACCAATACGAACGCGAACGGCACTCCCCCAACATGCGGACTTCCGAACAGCTGGCCATGGTCCTCCAGGTCCCCATGGCCTACCTCTATTGCCCCGAGGACGAGCTGGCCGAGCTCATCCTCAAGGTGTCCAGCCTGACACCCGAGTTCAAGAAAGAGCTGACGCGTTTCATCGAACAGTTGCTCGCGGCCCAGGGATCAACCAGCCGCCAGCCTGTACGCACAAGGAGTGAACTGTGAACAAAAGCTTGGATTCAGACTCGATAACCACCGCCATAATGGCCCTGCGTCGCCTACGCGACACGCACCCGGAGCAGTACCGGGAGCTGCTGCCGTTGTGCGCCTCGGGGCTGGTGGAGACCCTGGTCGGACAGAGCGACGGGGACGACCGCAGGAAGGCCGAGACGCAGAGCGAGACCATCGCCCGCTGGACCTGGCTGCAGTTGCTCGGCTGGGCCCAGAACAACAGCCTCAGCCAGCAGCAGATCGAAAGCCTCTACAGCATCGTCGAAGGCATCCGCAGTTGCCGGCCGCTGATGCAGGAGCGCGCCCGTCTCCTGCAACTGGCGCGAGGCTGAGGCCCCGGCGCGGCTAGAGGCCGTACCGGGTTGCCTGGAGATGAGCGAACATGCCACCGTCGGCCGGGATGTCGACACCCCATAGCCAGCGCCAGGCGTCAGCGAAGCCAGCTGGACGAACCAGGGCTTTGAGGTGGCATCGGCGAACTTCTTGAACTGCCAGGCCGGTCCGCCCATATAGGTGGGGCTGCCGTAGACGATGGCATCGGCTTCGACGAGCCGAGCAACTTCGTCCAGTTCTTCAAGCGCGAGGACGGCCAGATGCGCCGAAGCCTTCCGCCGCGAACAGCGTGGCGGCCGAACGCCAGCCTTGCCGCAGCGCACAGAGCGCACGTGACCTGGCGCCCGCAGCGCTCCGGCCTGATTCGCAGTTTCGTCACGCCGGCGCGCGGCCTGGCGCAAATGTGAACGGTTGCCGCCACGCTGGGAGAGGCTTCTTCCTAGACTCCGCGCCACGTTCACTCAGAGGAGAAACAACGTGGCCAAGACATGGATCTACGCAGCCTCGGCCGCCGCCATCGGCGGTGCGCTGATCGGCGGCTGGCTGCTCGACCCGGCTCCGCCCGAGGCATCGCCGCAGGCCCGCCAGTCCCCCGCCGCCCAGGCAGCCGCCGCCCCGACAGCGGCGCTCGCGGCGCCGGCGGCGGACGCTACCCGCATGCTCGCCCCGACCCCCGTCACGACGCCCGCGCCACGCGAGCGGGTGACGCTCTGGCAAGGCGAACTGCGCAGCCGCGAAGGCGCCCAGGGCATTCCCGAATACCTGGCGCAGGTCGAACCCGCCCTGCTCGACACGCTGGCGCTCGGCCAGGTGCTGGAAATGAGCCTGCCGGGTCGCGAGCGGCCCTTGCAGGCACGCCTCGCCAGCACCCATAACAGCGCCGGCCTGCCGGTCTGGCGCGGCGGCCTGGTGGACGGCGACGAGGCGGAAAGCCTGACCGTGGTGCGTGGCAGCCTGGAAACCCACATCAATGTCGCCACCCTCGACGGCAGCTACTCGATCATCGTCGACAACCGCAGCGGCAAGACCCGGGTGATCGACGAGAACGACATCGCCGCGCGTAGCGACCCGCACGGCGATCATGTCGACGCGCCGCTCGCCGAGCTGCCACCGATGCCGCCGCCCGCCCAGGGCTGAGCCCACCTTCCCAGCATGTTTCCCCAGCGGTGCCCTCGGGGCGCCATGGCTTCCTATTGTCCGAACACAGGCAACCCATGAAGAAATCCCTGCTCTGCTCCACCCTAGCCCTGGCGGTAGCCTCTGCCGCCCAGGCCGCGCCGAAGACCGTCGACATCATGGTCCTCTACACCACCGCGGCGACCCAGACCGCAAATGGCCGCGACATCGATGCGCGGATCGCCAGCTACATCGAGTTCGCCAACACCGCCTACGAGAAGAGCGGCGTCAACCTGCGCCTGCGTCTGGTGCACAAGCAGCGCCTGGACTGGGCCGACTACCCGACGGTGACCGGCGCCAACCTCGATCGCTTCATGCGCGACCCGCAGGTGCAGCGCCTGCGCGAGCAGTACGGCGCCGACCTGGTCAGCCTGGTCAACCGCTCGCAGAACAGCGGCAACGGCTACATCACCTGCGGCATCGGCTACATGGGCTCGGGCGATAAGAACAGCGGGCGCTTCCACGGCAACGCCAAGGACATTGCCTACAACCTCACCGGGGTCGACTGCGGGCTCAACACCTTCGCCCATGAAGCCGGCCACAACATGGGCCTGCGCCACTCCTACGAACAGGACCTGGAGTCCAGCTACTACGATCCGCGCTACGCCCACAGCGGCACCTACGAATGGAGCCGCGGCTACGGCGTGCAGGGGCGCTTCGCCACCGTGATGGCCTACCCGCATGCCTTCGGCACCAACAAGCAGGCACCGTTCTTCGCCAACCCGCGCCTGGTCAACGCCGAATGCGCCAACCAGCCCTGCGGCCGCGAAGAACACGCCGACGCCGTACGCGCGCTGAACAGCATGGCCACGCAGATCGCCGACTTTCGCCCGACCAAGGTACCCGGCACGCTCAACCCGGGCTCCGGCGGCGACACGCCGACCCCGCCGGACCTGCCATGGTGCACGAAAGCCAAGCTCGGCGGCCTGCTCGGCGATGGCGAGTTCGCCAGCATGGAAGGCTGGCGCGCATGGTCCGGCAACGCTCAGCTGAGCCTGGTGAACGTCGCCAAGGGCTGCCGCGACAATGCCTTGCTGGTCGACGTGCGTGGCTTCGATCTGCTGGTCCGCCCCATTGCCCCCCTGCGCGCCGGCAGCGGCTACCGGCTGAGCGGCAAGGTCATGCTCAAGTCCGCCAATACCCGTGAAACCGTGCGCATGGCGCTGCTCAGCGAACGCGCCGATGGCGCCCTGGCCTACAACCCGGCGCAGAGCGTCGAACTGTCGGTCAGCGGCAACGAGTTCAGTCGCCTGGAGAAGACCTTCGACTACCGTCCCGCCGCCGACCAGCGCAACCTCTACGTGGCGGTCTGGAGCGACAGCGGCGCCAGCCTGCTGGTCGACGAGATGAACCTGCAGGAAGCCCAGTCCGCGCCGCCGAGCGTACCGCCGGCGCCGAAACGCATCGCCTACGACTTCGAGAGCGGCATCGGCGGCTGGAGCGGCGTGCATGCCAGCACCCGCGCCACGCGCGTCGCCAGCGCCGGGCGGCTGGCCCTGGAAGCCTACCAGCGGCGCTACGCCGGCACCGGCGCGAGCACCAGCCTGCTGGGCAACCTGGAAGCAGGCCGGACCTACGCGTTCAGCGCGGACGTACGGGTCGGCGACGGTCGCGGCTCGCAGGCCATGACCTATGCCTACCTCTACCTGGAAAGCCAGGGTCGGCCCGGCGAATACCTGCCCCTGGGCTACAAGGTGGTCGAGAATGGCCGCTGGGCCAGCCTGCGCGGCCAGGTGCAATTGCCGAAGGGGCCGATCAAGCGTGCTGAACTGATGATCCTCAGCGGTAACCAGCAGGAGTCGATGTTCATCGACAACGTCCAGTTGCTGCAGAAGTAGGACGCTTCCCCTCCGTGCCCCCGGCAGGCACGGGGGGATTTTGCGGAGCGCTCCAGGCTGGATGCAGCGATCATGAAATTATCGTTTTACGATAATTTATTATTAAACTATGATCACTCCAATTTCCCTCGTTTCCGAGGGGCCTGCCCACCTTCCCAGGAGTACCCCCGATGACAAGCGACCGCCTGGCCGGCTACAGCCGCCTGATGGCTACCCTGACCCTGCTGTTGATCGCCGGCATGCTGCTGCTCAACGCCGCGTGCTGGATCTTCCCCGACCTCGCCAGCGAGCACGGCCTCGGCTTCGCCCTCACCGCCACCGGTGTCGCCGGCGACCTCGGCGTTGTGGCGCGGGACATGCCGCTCTGGCAGGCCCTCGGCGGCATCCTCCTGTCGAGCCTGCCGCTGCTGGTCCTGGCCAGTGGACTGCAGGCGCTGCGAAGGCTGTTCCAGCACTACGGGCGCGGCGAGTATTTCTGCGAAGACGCCGCGGCGCTGCTCGGCAAGGTCGGCCTGTGCCTGGCTTGCTGGGTGCTGGCGAACTTCCTGCTGGAACCGCTGCTGACAGTCTGGGTCACCTTCCTCCAACCCCAGGGGCAACGCATCGTCAGTCTCAGCTTCGGTTCGGCGGAACTGGTCAGCCTGTTCGCCGCCGCCTCGGTGATGGTGATCGCGCGCATCCAGCGCAAGGCCGCCCTGCTCGCCGAGGAAAACCGCCAGTTCGTCTGAGGTCCGCCATGCCCATCGAAATCAGGCTGGACGTCATGCTCGCCCTGCGCAAGGCCATCGGTATCACCGAACAAAACCTGTCGCTGCTCAAGCAGGGCAAGGTAAAGGGCATTCGCCTCGCTACCCTGGAGGCCATCTGCGCCTACCTGGCGTGCCAGCCGGGAAACCTGCTGGAGTACCTGCCCGGCCCGACCGAGGAGTGACAGCCGGGCGCTTATGCGCTCGAGCGAGGGGGAGCGCACCAAAGGGTATTTAGGCCAAGCCCCCTTTCGCCGCTACAGTCGCGGTTCATCCACCAGACATGGGCGAGGCCGGGCATGGCGAAATCCTCCGAACGATTCGAATCCCTGCGCCGGGATATCGACGCACTGGCCCGCCGGCTCGACGTGCCGTCGGTGCTGATCATGCGTTCCCTGCCCCGGCACATGCGCGTCGAGGCTTCCGCCGGACGCCTGGAGGACACCTACCCGATCGGCGCCGAAGGCCGCAAGAGCGTCCATGAAGACGGCGCCAAACCCCTCTACTGCGAACGCGTGGTCGACCGCGACGCCCCATTGCACGTGCGCGACTCGCGCCAGGAGACGGAATGGGCCGGCAACGAGGATGAAGTCGAGTTCGGCCTGAGCAACTACCTTGGCTATCCGGTTCATGCGCCCGACGGCACCCCGTACGGCACCGTCTGCGTACTCGACAGCCGACCGCGCGACTATTCGGCCGAGGAACGGGCCCTGCTGGAAGAATTGCGGCGCAAGGTCGAGGCGCTGCTGGCGGAAACCGTCTCATGACCTAAGGTCAATCGGATACCGCGGCGCACAACCGCGCCGCCTCCGCCCACCAGACGAGGACCTTCCGTGCACGCCAGCCGCCTGCCCCGCCTCTTGCCGTTCGCCCTCGCCTTCCTGCTTTCGCCCCCCGCCTTCGCTGCCGACACGCCAGCCGCCGAACTGCTGCGCCAGGCCGAAGCCGAACGCCCGGCCTACCTCGACACGCTCCGGCAACTGGTCGCGGTGGACAGCGGTACCGGCCAGGCCGAAGGCCTCGGCCAGTTGTCCGCGCTGCTCGCCGAACGCCTGCAGGCGCTCGGCGCGCAAGTCCGCAGCGCACCGGCGACGCCCTCGGCCGGCGACAACCTGGTGGCCACCCTCGATGGCACCGGCAGCAAGCGCTTCCTGCTGATGATTCACTACGACACCGTGTTCGCCGCCGGCAGCGCGGCGAAGCGTCCGTTCCGCGAGGACGCGGAGCGCGCCTACGGACCCGGCGTGGCCGACGCCAAGGGCGGCGTGGCGATGGTGCTGCATGCCCTGGCGCTGCTCAGGCAGCAAGGCTTCAGGGACTACGGACGGATCACCGTGCTGTTCAATCCCGACGAAGAGACCGGCTCCGCCGGCTCGAAGCAACTGATCGCCGAGCTGGCCCGGCAGCAGGACTACGTCTTCTCCTACGAGCCGCCGGACCGGGACGCAGTGACGGTAGCCACCAATGGCATCGACGGCCTGCTGCTCGAGGTGAAGGGTCGCTCGTCCCATGCCGGCTCGGCACCCGAGCAAGGCCGCAACGCCATTCTCGAACTGTCGCACCAGTTGCTGCGTCTCAAGGACCTCGGCGATCCGGCGAAAGGCACCACGCTGAACTGGACCCTCGCCAGGGGCGGCGAGAAGCGCAACATCATTCCCGCCGAGGCTTCGGCGGAAGCCGACATGCGCTACTCGGACCCGGCCGAGAGCGAGCGGGTACTGGCCGACGCCCGGAAGCTGACCGGCGAACGCCTGGTCGCCGATACCGAAGTCAGTCTGCGTCTCGACAAGGGTCGTCCGCCTCTGGTGAAGAACCCCGCCTCGCAGCGCCTGGCGGAAACCGCACAGACGCTCTACGGCCGAATCGGCAAGCGCATCGAGCCGATC
Source organism: Pseudomonas sp. RC10-4-2 (assembly GCF_050433085.1). Lineage (NCBI taxonomy): Bacteria > Pseudomonadati > Pseudomonadota > Gammaproteobacteria > Pseudomonadales > Pseudomonadaceae > Pseudomonas > Pseudomonas sp. RC10-4-2. Next base: position 1,601,950 of record NZ_JBNPXX010000001.1, on the reverse strand, counting down.
GCCATGCGCTTCGGCACGGACGCCGGCTACGCCTACGTGCCCGGCAGCGACAAACCGGCGGTGCTGGAAACCCTCGGCGTGGTCGGCGCCGGCCTGCACAGCGAGGCGGAATACCTCGAACTATCCAGCATCGCCCCCCGCCTGTACCTGACGGTGGCGCTGATCCGCGAGCTGTCCGCCGACTAGCGCCGACGCCCGCAGCCAGCCTCAGGTACGGAAGCGACCGAGCACCACGCGCAAGCCAGCCATGTGTTCCTTGACCCTCTGGTTGGCCGAAAGCACTGCGGCGGTCCCTTCGTGGGCCTGCTCGGAGAGTCCGGAGACGTTGGTGATGTTGCGGTCGATGTCCTGGGCCACCTGGCTCTGTTCCTCGGCGGCGGTCGCGATCTGCTGGTTGAGGCCGTCCAGTTCTTCCACCGTGGCGACGATGCGCCCCAGCGCCTGGGCCGCGCTGTCGGCCTCGACGAGGTTGCTCTGGGCATGGCTGGCGCTACCGCGCATGGCGGCGACCGCATCGTTGGCGCCGTCCTGCAACTGCTCGATCAACCCCTGGATCTCCTGGGTCGACTGCTGGGTACGGTTGGCCAGCGAACGCACTTCGTCCGCCACCACGGCGAAGCCGCGCCCGGCCTCCCCGGCCCGCGCCGCCTCGATGGCGGCATTGAGCGCCAGCAGGTTGGTCTGCTCGGCGATGCTGCTGATCACCGTAAGCACCTGGCCGACACTGCCCGCATGCTGGTGCAGGGTGTTCAGCGCCAGGGCGGTCTGCTCCAGTTCCTCCGCCAACGCACCGGTCTGGCTGCTGGCGTGCTCCACCAGACGCCGTCCCTCGTGGGCCAGGGCCGCGGCGTCGCGCGTGGAGTGCGCCGCATGGTTGGCGTGGCGGGCGACCTCGGCCACGGTGGCGCTCATCTCGTTCATCGCGGTGGCCACCTGGTCCAGGTCCTGGTGCTGGCGCGCCACCTGGTCGCCGGCGCCGAGCGCCTGCTCCAGGGCCTCGGCCACGTCCTTGTCGGTCTCTGCCGCGCTGCGCTTGACGTTCGCCAGCAAACCGCTGACGTCCTGGCGCATCCGCTCGTAGCCAGCGACGATGCGGCCGATCTCGTTGTCCGCATGGCCCGCCGCCAGGGCATGGGTGAAGTTCGCCGCGCCGACCTCGGTCAGCGCCACTTCCAACCCACGCAACTGCCGCATCAGCGGCGCCAGGCCGAACTGCCGGCCGAGCACCACCAGCACCAGGATCGCCAACAGGCAACCGAAGGCGATCCACATCTGGGTGTGCTGGACACTGTCGGCGCGCGCGCTCATCAGCGAGACCAGGTTGTTCAGCTCGCCCAACAGCTCGGTGGAATACTGCGAGAAGCCGCGCAGATCGACCTGGCTGGCAGGCTGTGCCACCTGGTCGAGCATGGCCCGGTAGCGGCCCCAGATCTGCGCCACCTTCTGCCGCTGGGCGGCGATCTCCGGCGCGCCCATCCGGCTCACGTTGCGCTCGGCATTGCCCGCATCCAGATCGGCGGCCGAGCGTTCGTACTGGGCGATGGTCGCGGCCAGGGCCTTTGGGTCGCCGGCGCCGAGTCGCAATTGCAGCGCCTCGCGGGCCATCTTCTGGCTGAGCATGCGCTGCGCGCCGGCCACGTTGATGGTTTCCGGCGAGATCGACATGCTCAGGTACAACGCCACCGAGGCGCAGGCGGCCAGGCCGAACATCAGTGCATAGGACAGCAGGAACTGGGCGTTCAGGGTCTTCAACCCGAGCCCCCGTAGAATCCGATCGAACACCCTGGCGACGCTTTCGTTCATTGGTTTTTCCCCACTGGACTACAGAAACCGATAACCACCCCATCGGCCCGTCGCGCCTGGGCTTGAATCGGCACTTCGCCGACTCCATCCCCGTGCGCCTCCCTCTCCAGAGCGTGGCCCCCGGCGGACAAGGCCTGAAGACAGTTTGCCGCTGCGGCATCGGGACGCGCCCTGTAAACTCTGGCAGGTACCCGGCACGCCGCGCCGGAGACGTCATGGAACCCAACCCGCAAGGACGCCCGCGTGATCCCCGTCGCCCCTCTTCCCCTGATCGTCCCGCTCATCTACCTGTCGTCGTTCGTCGCCGGCATCTGGCTGCTGGTCTGGCTATCGCTCCTGGCCTTCAGCCCGCGCGCGCGCCAGCGCTTGCGCCGCCGCTGGCCGAGCCGCGGCCTGCTGATGCTGCTCCTGCTGATCCCGTTGGGACTGCGCGCCTGGCTGGAGATCGGTCTCTGGCAGTACGAGCGCGAACGTGCACGCGAGGAAGCCGCGCACAGCGCCGTGCTCGAGCGCCCTACCCGCCTCGGAGGAATCGAGATGCCTGCCGGCACCCGGCTGAAGCTGGAACTCAAGCACCAGCCGGAAAGCTTCCGAGAAGCCGAATTCCCCACCCCGGTGACGATCCGCGGCGTCGCCACCCGCCACCTGCAACGCTGGCTGCAGAGCGAGCAGGACAACCCGCAGGACCCATGGAAAACCACCGGCGTCCATCCCACTTCGCTGCGCCTGCGTGGCGAGGGAGTCGCCGAGATCGAAGGCTGGCGTTGCGACGCCAGCCAGGAAATCGCCTTCGCCAGCGAGCGCGACGGGCGTCCCGCCGCCTTCGAAGGCTGTAGCCTGGCGACCGGCAACCGCGCCGACGACATCGACTTCCCCGCCGGTGCGCGATTGTTCGCCAGCGATGGCATGGTCTACACCGACGGCTACCGCGACGCCGAGCGCTGGCGGGTAATGCCGGAAACCGGGCAACGGGTGTCGGTGCGCGGCATCGCGCTGAGCGGCGGCGCCCTGGCCTTCGACCGCGACCGCCGCCTGTACGGCCTCGGCGGTACGGTCCTCGCCGAGGCCTTGCAACTGGGCGCCTGGCACTACCCGGCAGGCACCGAGGTCAGCCTTTCACCCCGCGCCGCCTGGCGCGCGCAACATCCGCACGCCTGGCTGTTCAGTCCTACCCGCGAAGCCGCTTCGCATGCCTCCGGCGAGCGCCTGGAACACGGCGTCTCGCTGTTGCAGACGCTGGACGGCCAGGAACTTGAGCGCCTCGACAACCGCGCGGCAGGGGTCATCGACTTCATCGAACTGGAGATCGGCGACGAACGCTGAACCTGCGCCGCGCGGTTATCTGAGGCTCAGCCAGCAGCGCGGCGGAAAGGGCAATCAGGAAATGGACGAGGCGCATGGACCCTCCGTGGCCATCACTGCGGTATGGCTAGGCATTTTCCCGATCCTGCGGGAAAAGCGATGCCGCTTCGCTTGCCGCACAGCGAAACAGGGCTAGCCTTATCAATGTGACTTTCTCCTATGGTGGTCACCAAAGCCCCGGGGGCCGCTCATCCCTCCGGGGCTTTCCCCCCGCCTGCTGCCTCTCCCCTCCTTGATACAGCAGCCCATCGCAGTTCAACGAGGAAACCCGATGAAACTCAGCATTGTCGCCCTGGGCCTGTTGTCCATGGCAGGGGTGCTCATCTGCACCTATCTGATCCTGAAATCGCTCAGCGCCATCTGATATCGCTCGTGCACGAAGCTGTGGATCGCCCATGGGCAGATCCAGCAGTCCGCGCGTAGGATGGGCAGGCCCGCTTCCTGCCCATTTTCCGCCAGGAAAAGAGAGGAATTCCTTTCCGAGATTTCCACAGAGGTCATGGATGAAAAAAAGCCCCCTGCTGATACTGAGCGTACTCCTCGCCGCGTGCGGCCCCGACAAGCTGATTTCCGACCTGCCGTCGCCGAACGGGCAATACCACGTCGAGGTTCGGAAATGCCCGGAGAAAGGTTCGATCACCTGGGGCGAAGAAATACAGGTCTCCCTCCTCGAAACCGGGAAATCGGAAAAGTGCCATGCAGTCGTGCGGTCGCTGGCGCAATTCGACCTGCGCGCATCCGCGGACCAATTGCAACTGGAGTGGCTGTCCGATACGGAACTCAGGGCCTGGCACCCTAGCTTCGAGCCCGGGAACCAACCGAACGACTCGCGCCTGAAGCACGATGCGCCGGTGAAGATGGTCTTTGCGCCGAAGCGCTGAGCCGCTCGAAAAGCTGTCCTGGCATACCGACCATACGCCACGACAGTCGGAGGCAAGCCAAATAAAAGGTTTACGCGTCATTTCAGGACCCAGGTGCTTCCATTGCTCCATAGCTCGGCATACTGCCCATTGATCAAGGTCAGGCTGCTTCCTGTGTTGGTGTAGCTACCGTAGGTACTGCCCGTGATTCCTCCAGCCAGTGCCGTGACGTTGATGCTGCCGCTCGAACCATTCCTGATCCTGAAGACACAGCCCGAGGCAAGAGCGGCCTCCGGCAGTACGAATCCTCCGCTCCCCGTCAACTCGACCATTTGTCCGACATAATCCGTTCCTGCGATTGCTGAGGACGAGGACAAGGACACCATCGGCAGCTCGCTCCACCCTACGCCTCCTTGTACTTTCGTACGTAACGGCAAAACAGCAGGATAGCCATGTCGGTTGACGTAGACATTCCTCACCTTGGCGATTGTAGGAGCCGCCGCTATTCCCATGGTCCACACGGGTCGAATGAGCTGTTGGTTATCGTCGAAGACGGTCAGCCCATCCACTTCGAAATTGCCCTTTGGTTCAATCACTTCCATGGAGTCAGAAGAGTCCTGCCAGACTCCGCATCGATTTATGTTTCCCGTGGCCACGCCGAAGTTCACATTTCTTATCGTGACATCCCTGATGAGTACCGGCGCGTTTCTGGCGCTCCAGTTGCGGAAACGCATAGCGCTGCCAAAAGGCTCGTCGACAACTATGCCAACCAGTTGGATCAGACCCGACATAGTGTTTTTCGGAGAGAGGCCCCCTCCATATATGAAACCCACTCCGCCATTCTTCGCCCCGTATTGAGTAGCCGAACCGTCTCGTCGGGACTGGAATCCGGACACCCTGACGGAGACAGGGGAGTCCGTATTCGGGATGGTGAACTGGAGTCCGTTCCCAGCATTGCCCTCGCTCGAACAACCGATCAGGTTGATATCTTCGATGAAGTAACCGCTTCCTTCATTGGGCTCTATGTCGAAGGCCGCCCAGGGTCCATTGGCTGATGCACCAAGTCCATTGGTATTCGTGTTAGTCGCTCGGCAATTCAGCAGCGTCGCGCGCCTGGCATTGATGACCGAAAAGCCATTGCGTCCATTGAAGTTGCAAAGGACTCGGTCGATGCGTACGTCTTCGCTTGGTCGCCCCGCATCGCCGGTAACGGCCAATCCATCACCGGAGAACGCGTTGATTGTCAGGTCCTGGACCAGGACTTTTTTCGAGCCATAGATGAAAAGTCCATATCGACCTTCGCCGCTGCGTGCCTCGTTCTTCTGTCCATTGATCTGCATTCCATTGCCGAAGATGAACACATTGCTCTGTCCGGCCATGCTGATGAACGGCTGGACATCCATCGTCACCGTACCGGGCTCCTGGAGAATGACAGTCCGGCTGGTTCCGGCGATGATCTGGTCCGAACCGATAACCAATGGACCGGAGCGAACGGTCGCCGGGGGAAACATGGCCGTGTAACCGATGTGGGCCGCAGAGCCTTCGTTCGAACGGGTTTGTTGCAGAAGCTTTTGCGCTGGCGCGGTAGCGAGTTCCCCCGGCAGCCAGCCGAACCATTCGAGGCGAATACCATGGCCTTCGATTTTGCGGACAAAGCAGCCAAAGGCGGACGGCTCAGTTTCCCCCGAGCCATCCAGATAGCCAGCCAACCCCGTCTGGGCAGTGTACGCAGGAACAGTGGGGCTGATGATAGTCCCGCCGTTGTGGCGATTCCGCGCAACCGCCCCATCCCAGTAGAACCTGCCACCACCAGTGGTAATACCGGGTCTGTGGCCTTGAACGATGTACTCATGGGTGTAGCTTTGCGGAACATCTGGAAGATCGGCCAGGCTGGCTAAAACCATTGCCGATCTGCCTATAAGTGATGCGCCCTTTACGAGGTCGGTTTCGTCAATCAACGCATTCCATCGCTCATCGCTAGGGTCTCCTACTGTGGCCCCCACCATGGAACCGGTCGTGTCGTAGCTCATGCTTCCTCCTGAAAAATCCGTTTCGCACTTCACCGGGAAAAGGGCAGCCGCAATCGCCATGCTCCCTTGTCAGCAGCCTATGATATGACCGGGATCGTGACAAAGCCCCACCGCCCCAAGTCCTCTGAGCCCCATCGCACCGTGACATCAACTTCCGTCCCAATCTCGGCATCATTCCTGCGAAAACGAAGCTACGCTACACGGTTTACTGGCGGGGCCGGCTGAACGTCCACCCATTGAAATGGACAACGCACTCATTGCCCCCAGGAAAATGATGAAACGGCCCTCATGGCTTGTCGCTCTGCGGGTTGAGGGGAAGTACATCGGGCTAGACGCTGGCAAGGACATAACAAAGCGGCGCCATCCACAGCGCCAGGTTGATCGTCCATTGCAGCGCTCTTTCGCGAGCGCTTCCCAGCTTTCGCTGCTGGAGCACGAATGCCAACGCAGTGGAATGCAGCAACAGGGCGCAGGCAGGAAAGCGCTCGCGACCGCGAGGCTGAGTCCCAGGCTGATGCGGCTATACCACTTCATCGAGACCCTCCCGACGCGCCTTCCGGACCTACGCCGATCGCTCCGGAAAACGGCCCGATCCGCCTCGCCTCACCCTGCTTCAGTCAGAGCGGCTCAGGGCTTCCGGGGCTCGTTGCCGAGCAGACGATCGAGCTCGCCCATGACGCGATCGCTCTTGGCCTCTTCGAGCTTGCGCCGGGCCTCGGCGAGATTGGCCTGGGCGCGCTCCATCTCGACCATGCCGACGGCGGTGATCACCGCCTGCAATGGCACGCCCCTGCCGGTGGAGCGCATGCCATTGCGTTCGCGCTCCTGCGGCGCGCAGATGAACTGGAGGACAGCCTCATGGCTTTCGTTGGGCAGCGGGGTCCAGCCCTTGGCGAAGGTGAACTGGAGGTTCGTGGGTTGCCCGTTGTTGGAGAAGGTCTTGGCGTTGACCACCTTCACCTCTCGCGTATCGCAGCGGTACTGGTGCGCGCTGAGCAGATGGAAGGAGTCGAACAGCATGGCGATCTGCACCTGCCAGGCGTTTTCGATACCCGGCACGGGTGCCAGCGAATCGGCATCGGCCAGGAACACGTCAAGCTCGGCAGGGTCGTCGCCCTTGTGTACCACCCACCAGTCTTCGGCCCAGGCATGGCCGGATGCGGCCAGCAGCGCGGCGCACAGCCAAGTCGCGGCACTGCGGGAAACCTTGCGATATACGTTCATGTCACCTTCCTTGTGGGGAAATGCTTCCCTGCCGATCGTGGATAGGGGCGGCACCCGGCGCCCCCCTGAGCGAACACCCGCTATTTCAATGACAGCGGCACGCCCCAGACCGGGTCTTCCATGCCCTGCTTGCGCAGCGGCGTGATCTGCAGGGGCTGGAGCCTGGACAGCAGTTGCCGGTGCTTGTCGCTCAGGGCCCGCTGGGCGATCAGGGACTGGCTGAAGTCCATCGGCGCCGGCCAGGTATAGACGGTCAGGTTTTCCAATGGGCATTCGATCTTCTTCGGATCGATCGCCCGGCACTTCGACTGCTGGTACTTGTAGCCGGGGGTCTTCAGGTGCATGCGCGGGGCCAACAGCAATTGCCCGCCCTGCACGGTGAAGCTGGCCAGCGCCTTGTCGACCGGCAGGCGCGCCTGGACCTTGATCGAGGGCACGTCGCGGGAATCGGTCTGCTGGTAATAGCCGGCCTGGGAGCCCTGGGTCGTCTGCGTGTATTGCTGCTCGCCCCAGCTCACGCAGGCGCCCGAGGCCACATGCACGGCGGTGCAGACCTTCTCGGTCTTGATCTCGCTGCCATAGGTGGCATCTTTCCAGACTTCTTCCCGGTAGTACTCGCGATAGAGCTCGGGGGACAGGTACGCGGTGCCGTTGGCGCCATGGCCCGAACCGGGCGGACCGCTGCGGGCGCCGACCTGGTCGAGCAAGCCATGGATCTGGTAGTCGTCGCCGCCGGTCAGCAGGTACTTGCCGGGCGGCAGGATATGCACCTCGAAGGCCTTGAACAGATAGGTCTCGTCGGGCTTCCGCTGCAGCGCGTTGGTCTGGAACTTGCGGCCGAAGGTCACCTTCGGGTCCTTCTCGTACTCCCAGATCGCCGTTGGCGTCCACTGGGTCATGGTCAGGGCATCGCTCAGGGACTTGTGCGGCATCACGTCGGCCACCAGTACCACGGCCATGTTCCCCTTCAGCGCCTGGTCCACCAGGTCCAGCATCTGCGCGTTGCGCGGATCGTCCATGCTGCCATAGGCGCCCGAATCGAGTTCCGACACGCAACCGGAAAGGCAAAGCAGCAAGGCGGCGGAAAGGGCAAAACGCGGGCGGGGCAGTCTCATGCATCGATCCTTGATAGAGGCTGGTGCGGGTCGTCGGACGGCCCATCTTACTGGCCCCAGCCTGGATCGCAATATTTCAAATGAACTAGGTCGGCAGGGGCACACCGGCAGGGCCAGGAGCTGCCACGGCTCTCGTTGGTTCTACGCCTACGCAGACCTCCAGGCATTGGGAGCGGCGTTGTCTGGCAGGCCAGGCTCGGGAAACGTGCAGAAGAGTGGTAATCCCGCGCGCATTGAGGCCACACCAGTCTCTTCGGAGAGTTTCCAGATGTACCAGGCGTCAGCACTATATTACGGAGGTTTTGTCAGTGACTGAAAAACGGTCGCAGCCTACCCTTACCGCTGCAGTTTTTAATGGGCCGAGCAAGCTAGACCTCCTGCCCGTCCGGTAGATGCGATTCAGCAATCGCTCCGCTTGATTTCTAGTCAGTGGGCAGCTAAATCCATGCTCTGACCCGATAATACCCGGTAGCGAATCGAGTCGTGGCACTATTGTCGATTCCTCCGAAATATCCCGTGCCCCATACTGCCGCTCCAGTTCCAAGCCGAATATTCAAGCTACCCACTTCAACCTGAGCCCCACTGCCTTTATGCCCTCCATCATTGAAATAACTGGGCATGACAATGTTCCATGTTGATGGACTCGATGACCTTGCAAACTCAACGACCACCCGACGCGGCGACCTCTGGAGTCCATGACTCAGGGTATACAAACTATTTGAAGAAACAGAAAACCAGTCTGACTCAAAATCCGGGACTCCTCCCAGATACACTTCAAACTGATAAGCTCCCGACGTCGTAGAAGACGTCTCCCTGAATAGATTACCCAGTATTCTTCGACCTCCCAAAACGACTTGACTAGTATAACCGGAGGCGGCTGGCGCACTATACACAGGAACACGCTCCGTCCAGCCGGAGGAGCCTGCTACGGCTTTCGCCAGCAGGATTGTTCTGTAATAACAAAAATGAGTCGTTCTGTTCGTGTACAAAAGAACTACATGTGGTGTACCTCCCTCAGAGTAAATATAGGAGAGAGAAGGGGCTACGAGAATATCGGTAGAGTCACCATTTTGTGCAGTCACATTACCCTGATCAGTCCATGTGCCGCCGTCGTCCAGACTTATAAACTGACGTAACGCTCCTCCGGCACCAGATCCTACTCTGGCTACAGCCAGAATTACGCCATCTCCCACAGGAAGGTAAGAAGTCTCATTGTATGGTGTGTTCCCGCTGTAGATCGTGCTTCCTTCGCCCCAAGTTTCTCCGCCATCAGAAGACTCTAGCCATTTCAGTTCATAATTGACTCCCGTCGCCGCGTAAAGAGGAATCACATAGCGTGCCCCTACTTGAAAACTTTTTCCATGAGCAAAATTATAATCCGCCCCACCTCTAGCCAATGTGAATTTATGTACCCATGTCACACCTGAATCATCAGATACATAGACCTTCACCTCTCCTGTTTCATAAACCGTCGAGGCCGCGACGATCCTTCCGCTAGGCATCGTCCCACCAGCTACATCTCGAAAATCCTGTCCTCCCGCCTGGGCAACTATGGTAGGCGCACTCCAAATACCACCCTCCAGTTTACTGAAAACAACACGCCCATCACTACCACCTACATGCTCTGTTGCCCGCCTATATATTAGGTACAAACTTCCATCTGACAATATATCCATTTGGCCAAAATGATCATAATATGATTCATACAGAGCCTTTCCCACTAGCCGATGCGGAATATCAAAATAAGTATTCATCCTTCACTCCTTCGGTCAAATTAGGCCAACACACTCGCCCCACTCAACAGCTCTACCCTACAAACCTTGACTACCCGGCCAACTATAAAATTCTTCAAAAATAAATATTGAAAAAAATTTCTGATGAAAAACTCATGAATGAATACAGGTGCCGGACCGACGGCAGACTTATAATCATCTCGGCATCCCACCAGCCCCGGCTCTTGCACGCATTCACACTAGCACGCTCATCCCGCCCCTCCTCCACCTCCATCCCTGATAAAATCCCTCGCCCTGCTCCGCTCCCCCTACCGAAGTCCCGATGCGCCCAGAACCGACCAACGCCCCCGCCGCCCTCTCACGCCGCTTCTCCGTTGCGCCGATGATGGACTGGACCGATCGCCACTGCCGCTTCTTCCTGCGCCAGTTGTCCCGTCACACCTTGCTCTACACCGAGATGGTCACCACCGGCGCGTTGCTGCACGGCGATCGCCAGCGCTTCCTCCGCTACGACGAATGCGAGCACCCACTGGCGCTGCAACTGGGCGGCAGTGTGCCGGCGGAACTGGCGGCCTGCGCGCGGCTGGCGGAAGAGGCCGGCTACGACGAGGTCAACCTCAACGTCGGCTGCCCCAGCGACCGGGTCCAGCACAACATGATCGGCGCCTGCCTGATGGGGCATCCGGCGCTGGTGGCGGACTGCGTGAAGGCAATGCTGGATGCGGTGGAGATAGCGGTGACGGTGAAGCACCGCATCGGTATCAACGGGCGCGACAGCTATGCCGAGCTCTGCGATTTCGTCGGCCAGGTGCGCGAGGCCGGCTGCCGGAGCTTCACGGTGCATGCACGGATCGCCATCCTCGAAGGGCTCTCGCCCAAGGAAAACCGCGAGGTGCCGCCGCTGCGCTACGAGGTCGCGGCGCAATTGAAGAAGGACTTCCCGGACCTGGAGATCGTCCTCAACGGCGGCATCAAGACCCTCGAAGCCTGCCGCGAGCACCTGCAGACCTTCGACGGCGTGATGCTCGGTCGCGAGGCCTACCACAACCCCTACCTGCTGGCCGCGGTGGACAGCCAGTTGTTCGGCAGCGAAGCGCCGCCGCTCAGTCGCAGCGAGGCCTTGCTCCGTCTGCGTCCGTACATCGAGCGACACCAGGCCGAAGGCGGCGCGATGCATCACGTGACCCGCCATATCCTCGGCCTGGCCCAGGGCTTCCCCGGCTCCCGGCGATTCCGCCAGTTGCTCTCGGTGGACGTGCACAAGGCCGCCGATCCGCTGCGGGTTTTCGACCAGGCGCTGGAACTTCTGGCGGGGCGATAGCTCCCATTGAGCCGCGCCTGCGGCTCGGGTAAGGTCGGGGAATTCTTCTTCCCAAGAACCCACCTGACAAGACCTCGCCATGACTTCGAAGCTGGAACAACTCAAGCAATACACCACGGTGGTCGCCGACACCGGCGACTTCGATGCCATTGCCCGCCTGAAGCCGGTGGACGCCACCACCAACCCGTCGCTGCTGCTCAAGGCCGCCGCCCTGCCGCGCTACGCCGAGCACCTTCGACAGGCTACCGCGGGTAGCGGCGGCGACGCCGGACTGGCTTGCGACCGCTTCGCCGTGGCAGTCGGCAAGGACATCCTCGGAGTCATTCCCGGACGTATTTCCACCGAAGTCGACGCGCGCCTGTCGTTCGACAGCGAGGCCACCCTCGCCCGCGCCCACCGCCTGATCGAGCTGTACGACGAACAGGGCATCGACCGCGAGCGGGTGCTGATCAAGATCGCCTCCACCTGGGAAGGAATCCGCGCCGCCGAGATTCTGGAACGCGAGGGCATCCAGACCAACCTGACCCTGCTGTTCTCCTTCGCCCAGGCGGTGGCCTGCGCCGACGCCGGGGTGTTCCTCATCTCGCCGTTCGTCGGGCGCATCTACGACTGGTACAAGAAGAGCGAGAACCGCGACTACGCCGGCGCCGAGGATCCCGGCGTGCAGTCGGTCTCGCGCATCTATCGCTACTACAAGGCCAACGGCTACAAGACGGTGGTGATGGGCGCCAGCTTCCGCAATCTCGGCCAGATCGAGCAACTGGCCGGCTGCGACCGCCTGACCATCAGTCCCGACCTGCTGCAACAACTGGCTGACGCCCAGGGCGAGCTGCCGCGCCTGCTGCTGCCGGGCGAAGGCGAGCCGCGCCAGGTGCTCGACGAGAGCGCTTTCCGTTGGCAGATGAACGAGGACGCCATGGCCACCGAAAAGCTGGCCGAAGGCATCCGCCTGTTCGCACGCGACCAGGAAAAGCTCGAATACCAGTTGGCGACCCGCCACTGATCGCCGCTGCCGGCGGGACGCGCATGCAGGGCGTCCCGTTCCGGCGCAGCGGAGGATTCAGCAGGAATTCGGGAAGGGATCGACCGGTTAATGGCGCTCCAGGGCGCTGACCAGGTCGTGGAAGGCTTCGCGGTTGGATTCGTTGAGGCCCATCAGGATGCGGTGCGCCTCCAGAACCTTGTCGCGCACCACATCTTCCGACTGGTCCTGCGGCGGCAGGTCGGACAGGCATTCCGGGCACGGAATCGGACGATCGACGATATTGAACACCTGATCGAAGCCCATCGACTGCAACAGACGGGTAATGTCCGGATTGGTGGTCACCAGCGTGGGCAACAGGCCGATTTTCTGCCGCGACAGGATGGACAGCTTGGCCAGCAGGCCGAGCGTGGTGCTATCGATGCTCTGGGTTTCCGTAAGATCGATGATGATCGCCGAAAAATTCAGCGCAGCGAAGATCTTTTCGATGGTGGAATCCAGGGCCGAGCACAGGGTGAGGCGGACCTCACCGACGAATTTCAGAACGAAGGAGCCGTTCTGTTCGGCAAACTGGATTTTACCGGTACTCATGCAAGGTTCCTGCTCAACACCAGCAAGGCGATATCATCCGGCATCTCCGCCAGGTTGGCCAGCCCGAAGACCTGGCGCAGCCCGTCGAGGGTGCCTCCGGCGGCTGCCACCTGTTCCGGTAGCGAAGCCTCTTTCTCCTTCAGCGTAGCTCCTGGCAGCACATCGAGGATGCCATCGGAAAACAGCGACAGGCTGAAGGAAGGCGGCAACTCCATGACCCGGTCGTCATAGGTCGCATCGTCGAACAGGCCCACCGGCAGGCCACGGCCCTCCAGGTAGCTCGCCTGCCCTTCGACGAACAACACAGGAAGCGGCAGGTGGCCGCCGATGCTGTAGGTCAGGCTGTTCTTCTCCAGGTCGATGACCCCGCCGAGCATGGTCACGTGCTTGCCCAACTTGGTGTTGATCAGGCCGCGGTTGATGTGCGCCAGCACCTCGGACGGCTTGAACTCCGGGAGCGTGCCGTTGCGCCTCGACTCATAGAGCAGGCGCGTGGTCATGAACTTCAGCAGCACCGTGACGAAGGCCGAGGAAGCGCCATGGCCGGAAACGTCGGCCAGGTAGAACGCCACGCGTCGCTCGTCGACCCGGAAGTAGTCGACGAAGTCGCCGGAGAGATACAGCGACGGAATGATCCGGTGGGAAAACTCCAGCCCCTCGATGCTCCACGGCGTCACCGGAAGCATGTTCATCTGCACCTGGCGGCCGGCGTTCTGGTCTTCCTGAAGCAGGTTCAGGCTGGCCTGCAATTCGCGGTTGGCGGCTTCCAGCTTGTCGCGGTAGCGCTGGTTCTCGACCCGCAGGTAGGCGCGATCCAGGGCCCGGCGCACCGAATGCTCGAGCACCGCGAGGTCTTCCAGGGGCTTGATCAGGTAGTCGGCGGCGCCCAGGCGCAAGGCTTCCACCGCATCGCTCATCACGCCGGCTCCGGAAAGTACGATGATCGGCGTTTCCGAAGCGGTCTGGCGGATGCGGCGGATCAGTTCGAGGCCGTCGATCTGCGGCATGCGCAAATCGCAAATGACCAGGTCCGGCTGTTCGCTTTCGAAGATCTGCAGGCCCTGCAGACCGTTGAGGGCCTGCAACACCTTGAAGTTGCTGTCTTCCAAGTAGGCGGCGAGGCTTTCGCGCACCACCTCGTCGTCATCGATGATCAGCAGCGTGGCACTGACTTTATGCATGGGTCATCCAGGCAAACGGCGCCGGAAACAGTGGGTCCTAGGCGCTTATTGTAAGTGACAACAGCGCGGCTACGGGGTTCGACAAGGCGCAGACGGTACTCCCATCCGTTGAGCAGTTCAAGCCGTTGACCTTTGCCGGAAAATCCGCATTTGTCCGTCCGATCCCGTCCGCACGGTATAAACTTTGACGATAATCGCCAGGATTGCCAGTCGCCCTCCCATCGCCCCGACCATGAGGATCAGCCCATGCAGCCCATCGAGCACAACTACAGCGAGAAGCGCGACTTCATCCGCATGAAGCTCGACACCCCGGTCACCATCCGCTGCGAAGGCCGCGAGTCGGTGGCCCTGTGCCGGGACCTGTCCGCCAGCGGGCTGCTGCTGGAAGCGCAAAGCGAGCTGGCTCCGGGCGACCACCTGCGGGTGAGCATCCCGTCCACCCACGAGACGCTCACCGGCCTGGAACTGGAAGCCCGCGTGGTGCGCTGCGAACGCCTCGGCCCGGGTCGGCATAGCCTGGGGCTGAGCATCGTCGCGATCCACTGAAACGACGAAAGGCGACCCAAGGGCCGCCTTTCCAGGTGTCGCACGAAGCGGGTCGACTTAGAAGTCGTCCTCCACCTCGCCGTCCTTGACCTTGAACTCGCGGTTCTGCAGGTAGGCGTTGCGGATGAAGATGTACTTGTCGCCGCTGATCAGTTTTTCCGACTTCAGCAGGTTGGCACGGGTGTCGACGGTATTGATGCCGAACATCACGTTGCGCGCGCGTACGTCGTCCATGTAGTGGTAGGGACTGACATAGATGTCCGGGATCTTCGCCGGGGCATCGCGCAGCGTGCTCGGGCCGAGGAACGGCAGCATCACGTACGGGCCGCTGCCGACGCCCCAATAACCCAGGGTCTGGCCGAAGTCCTCATCGTTGCGCTGCAGGCCCATCGGGGTCGCCACGTCGATCAAGCCGGCCAGGCCGAAGGTGCTGTTGAACAGCAGGCGGCTGGTGTCCACGCCGGCATTGTGGAACTTGGCCTGCAACAGGTTGTTGGCCAGGTTCTTCACGTCGCCGAGGTTGTTGAAGAAGTTGTGCACGCCGTCCTGAACGAAGTTCGGGGTGACCTTCTGGTAACCCTGGGCCAGCGGTTTCAGCGCATAGGTGTCCAGGGTGTCGTTGAAGGTGAAGATGGGACGGTTGATGCTTTCCCAAGGGTCTTCTTCACTGGCCGCCAGGGACAGCGTGGGTGCCAATGCGAGGCTGGCGCAAGCCAGGATTCGGGCACTACGTTCGATCCAGTTCACGCCGCGGGCGCGCATTGCTGTATCTCCTTTGCATGACTAGTCTTGGCCGCCAGCGCGGCTTCAGCGTGCGCGCAGTATATAGGCTCGCATCGATTTTGAGACTAGAAGAGTTACGAGATGGCTGACAGACAATTGCTACACACGGCCCATATCCCGGTGCGCTGGGGCGACATGGACAGCTACGGGCACGTCAACAACACCCTTTATTTCCAGTACCTGGAAGAGGCCCGGGTGGCCTGGTTCGAAACCCTCGGCATCGACCTGGAAGGCGCTGCCGAGGGGCCGGTCGTGCTGCAAAGCCTGCACACCTACCTGAAGCCGGTGGTGCATCCGGCCACCGTGGTGGTGGAACTGTACGCCGGCAGGCTGGGCACCAGCAGCCTGGTACTGGAACATCGCCTGCGCACCCTGGAAGATCCGCAAGGCACCTATGGCGAAGGCCACTGCAAGCTGGTCTGGGTGCGCCACGCGGAAAACCGTTCGACGCCCGTGCCGGACAGCATACGCGCCGCGATCGCCTGACTCAGGCGCCCGGATAGGCCGCGTCGAGCACGATCTCCAGAGCGTCCGGGCGCCAGAACTCCTGGTCGAACTCGACCACCCTCTGCCCCTCCGCGTAACTCAGTCGCTCCAGGTACAGCGCCGGCGAACCCGGCGCCAGTTGCAGCGGCTCGGCCTGGGCCGCGTTCAGCGCGGTCGGGTGCATCGCCAGTTGGCAGCGCGTCGGCTGCAGGCCGAAACGCTCGCGCAGCAGGCTCATCAGCGAAGTATCGAGGTCGTGGTCCAGCAGGCCTGGGCACCACCCGGCATCCAGGGCGATCAGTTCGATCAGCACCGGACGCTCGTCCACCCAGCGGCGCCGTTGCAGGAAATACACCGGCGCGCTGTCCTCCAGCCCCATCCGCTTGGCCAGCCAGGCGCCGGCTGCACGCCGCTCGGCGTGCAGCGTCTCGGTACGCGGCTGGCGTCCCTGGGCGCTGACGTATTCCATGAAGCCGGTGGTACGGGTCGGGTTGTAGCGGATCCGCGGCGGCGCGACGAACCAGCCGCGGCGGTTCTCGCGATAGACCAGGCCTTCGGTTTCCAATTGCTGCAGGGCTTCGCGAAGGGTGATGCGGGTACACAGGAAGCGCTCGGCCAACTCCCGCTCGGAGGGAAGTTTCACTTGCAGCACACCCTGGGCGATATCCGCGGCGAGCTGGTCGCGGATGCGCAGGTACTGACGAGATTGATCGACCGGCATGACGGCCTCGCTGATTCAGACCGGCCGATTATAACGGCAGCCCGTCGGCCTATCGCCACTGCCACGAAAACGTCACGGCGGCGTCACAAAACCCCTCTAGGCTGGCCTAGACCATTTGCCAGACGCCTTTCGCATGCCCAGCTCCGACCAACTCCCGCGCTTCACCGCCCTGCTCTTCGGACTCTCCGGCGGCCTGGTGGATTTCGGCGCCCGGACCCTGTCCCTGGCGCTGCTGCGCAGCCATCCGCATAGCCCTGCCGAACACCTCCGCGACGCCAGTCTGCTGCCCTTCGCCGAGGCACAAAGCTTCCTGTTGCAGCGCAAGCCGAACAAGAACGAGCGCCAGCGCCTGGAGCAGGCCCTCGACGAAGCCGCCGAGGAACAGGCCGAAGCCATCGCCGGTGCCGTGGCCCTGCTGGAGAGCCTGGACGAACAACGGATTCCCTACGCCTGGCAGGACGAGCTACCGGAATCGGTCTGCCAGCGCCTTGCCGCGCCGCTCGGCCGAGCGGACGCCCTGATTCCCCTCGCCGGCGCGCGCCCCTGGCCGGCCCCCGATGGCTGCTGGCAGGCCCTCGCCCAGCTGGGCATCGAGCGCCTCGACGGCTGCGTGCTGGTCAGCGCCCAACCGCGTCAACTCCAGGCCGGACTCAATGCCGGGCTATGGACCATCGGCCTGGCCGCCAGCGGGCCGTCGTGCGGCCTCTCGCCAGCCGACTGGGACGCTCTCGGACATACCGAGCGCGACCGCTTGCGTGCCGACGCCACCCTGGAACTGTACCGCCTGGGCGTGCATTCCGTGATCGATCACCTGGGCGAGCTGCAACCCTGCCTGCACGACCTCGCCGTCCGCCGCCTGAAAGGAGAAAAACCATGAGCCGCGCCCGTCACCGCTTTCTCGACGAACTGGCCGAACGCTTCGCCAGCCATGGCGCCGAGCCCTATGGCGAGGCAGTCAGCCAGGCCGAGCACGCGCTGCAGTGTGCGACCCTGGCCGAGCGCGCCGGCTGCTCGGACAGCCTTGTAGTCGCCGCCCTGCTGCACGATATCGGCCACCTCTACGAAGACCCGGCGCAGATCGACGAGGAGGACCTGCGCCACGAGGAATTCGGCGCACGCCTGCTGCGCGAGCTGTTCCCAGAGTCGGTCTGGCAGCCGGTGCGCCTGCACGTATCGGCCAAGCGCTTCCTCTGCGCGGTGGACCCGAGCTACCACGCCAGCCTGTCGCCGGCCTCCCGGCACAGCCTGGTGCTGCAAGGCGGGCCGTTCGACGAGCGTGCCGCCGCGGCCTACATCAAGGCGCCCTATGCCCAGGACGGCCTGACCCTGCGCCGCCTCGACGACCTGGCCAAGGACCCGGCCATGCGCACCCCCGAACTGACGCACTTCTTCCCGCTGCTGGAACGCCTGCTGCGGATTGATCCGGATCGCGCACATCTGCGCCCGACAGGTTAATCTGTTCGGCATGGACGGACCTTTCGGCGCCCGCCGGAGGTCCACCGAAGACTTGTACGTCGAGGGAAATACCATGCCGAAAGAGAGTCTGCTGCGCGAACTATCCGCCCTGCGCGAGCAACTGGAGCAACAACCGCCGCTGAACGAAGAGCAGCGCGCCGAACTGGAACTCCTGATCAGGGACATCGAACTGAAACTGGCCAACGAGGACGCCCTCAACGAAGGCAGCCTGGTCGATGGGGTCAACCTCGCCGTCGAGCGCTTCGAGGTCAGCCACCCGACCCTCGCCGGCACGCTCCGCTCCATCGTGCAGAGCCTGGCCAACATGGGTATCTGAACGACTTGCCGAAATGAAAAGCCCCGGCATGGCCGGGGCTTTTTCGTATCCGCGTGTTGCGAGGCGTTACTGGCGCACCAGGCGTCGGTTGTCCGGTGCGACCTCCGCCAGGCTGCGGTAGGGATTGATATCCAGGCCGCCACGGCGTACGTAGCGCGCGTAGACGCTGAGCGCCTGCGGCTGCAACAGGCGCTGCAGGTCGAGGAAGATGCGTTCGACGCACTGTTCGTGGAAGTCCTGGTGCTGGCGGAAGGAAACCAGGTAGGCCAGCAGGCTGGCCGGGTCCAGCGCCGGGCCCCGGTAGTCGACCACCAGGGTGCCCCAGTCGGGCTGGCTGGTGACCGGGCAGTTGGACTTGAGCAGGTGGCTGTAGAGCTGCTCCTCGACGATCCGCCCGGCGTCGCAGCGCAGCAGTTCCGGGCGCGGCTGCTCGTAGCCGTCGACGGCGATGTCCAGCTCGTCGATGCAGCGCCCCGGCAGACGCCCGATGCCCTCCTCGGCAACTTCGTCGAGGCTGCGCAGGCGCACGCCCACGGGCGCCCCGGCAGCGGCCGAGAGGTCTTTCTCCAATACCGCGCGAAGCGCCTCGCGACTATCGAAGGCGGACTGGTTGAGGGAATTGAGGTAAAGCTTGAACGACTTCGACTCGATGATGTTCGGCGAGTCCGCCGGGATCGAGAACTCGCCGATCGCCACCACCGGCTTGCCGGCCGGGGTCAGCCAGGACAGCTCGTAGCAGTTCCAGATATCCACGCCGCGATAAGGCAGGGTCTCGGCGCTCAGGCCAAGCTCGGCCCATTTCGCCGTGCGTGAAATGGGAAACAGCAGCGACGGCGTGTAGCTGGAGACGTATTCGCTGGTCTTGCCCAGCGGCGAATGTTCGGCGGGATGCTGCATGAGGGAAACCTGCTGGATGAATCGCGCAGGGCCCTTCCCCGCGCGCCGCGCCGCACTGGCGGGCGGCGGCAAGTGTATACGGATCGGCCGGCATCTTCACGCCGGCCGTCCGCCGGCTCAGGGCTGCACGGTCAGTTGACCGACCATCCCGGCCTGGTAGTGGCCGGGGATGTTGCAGGCGAACTCCAGCCGGGTGGCTTTGGTGAAGGTCCAGGTCAGCTCGGCGCTCTTGCCCGGCTCGACCAGCACGCTGTTGGGGTCGTCGTGCTTCATCATCCGGCCATGGTCCATGCCGGCCATGCCGTGGCCCATCTGACTATGGTCCATCGACGCCATGCCGGTCGGGGTGAGCATCCCGGACTGCTGCATCTCCAGCATCTCCTTCTGGTGCTCGGCATGCATCGCCGCGTCTCCCAGGTTGAACTCGTGCAACAGCTTGCCTTCGTTCTTCAGCACGAAGCGGACCGTCTCGCCGGCCTTGACCTCGATCGCCCGCGGCTTGAAGTACATGTCGCCGAGCACCACCTCGATGCTGCGGCTGGCCTGCGCGGCCTGGGCCGGCTTGCCGAAGGCCTGGCCGTGGGCCGGTGAAGCCTGGGCGCTGGCACCGAAAAGCACGCCGAGGACGATCAGGGAAGCGGGAAGCAGGCGGCGCGGAAACATACGGGGAATCTCCATCGGGTTGATGTCGCCTATCCTGTGTCGCTGCGCCTGCCGGCTGGCTGTCGGGAGCATTACATCTTTGTCAGCTTGCCGCCGTTGCGGACCGCGAAGGCTAAGATCGCCCAGCACCACCGACGGGCATAAAAAACCCGCCGACCGGAAACCAGGGAACCGGTGGCGGGTGAAGACGGGATCGGAGCCCTCCGTCATCCCGTGTGGAACCGGGGGTGGAAGAACTGGCGATCAGCAGTTTTCCTTGTCCTTCTTCGTCGCTTCGGCCTGCTTCGCCAGTTTCTCCTGGTGCGCGGCACGAGCCTTGGCGGCCTGGGCCTGCATGCGCTCGAAGACGATGTCGCCGCCGCTGTCGGCCATGGCCGGAACGGTCGGGGCGAGGACCAGCAGGAAAGCGAGGGTGGAGGCAGTGAAGGTACGCATGGGAAGTCTCCTCGAATGAGTTCCCCTGTAGTCTGCGCGGGGGCCACTGTCGCCCCCGTTACCCACTGATTACGATGCTGTCAGAAACAGGTCGGCATGGCCGGCAAATGTAACGAGGGATGAACATGAAACTGCTGATCGTCGAAGACGAACCGCGCATCGGCCAGTACCTGCGCCAGGGGCTCGCCGAGGCAGGCTTCGCCGTCGACCTGAGCGACGATGGCAACGAGGGCGAGCAACTGGCCCTGGGCGG
Organism: Pseudomonas sp. RC10-4-2; assembly: GCF_050433085.1. Lineage (NCBI taxonomy): Bacteria > Pseudomonadati > Pseudomonadota > Gammaproteobacteria > Pseudomonadales > Pseudomonadaceae > Pseudomonas > Pseudomonas sp. RC10-4-2. Next base: position 1,581,172 of record NZ_JBNPXX010000001.1, on the reverse strand, counting down.
CGACTACGACCTGCTGATCCTCGACGTCATGCTGCCCGGCCGTGACGGCTGGCAGATCCTGCGCAGCGTGCGCGACGCCGGGATGACCGTACCGGTGCTGTTCCTGACCGCCCGCGATGCCGTAGAGGACCGCGTGCGCGGCCTCGAACAAGGCGCCGACGATTACCTGGTGAAGCCGTTCGCCTTCGTCGAACTGCTCGCCCGGGTGCGCACCCTGCTGCGCCGGGGCAGCCAGCAGTTGCAGGAGACCACCCTGCAACTGGCCGACCTCGAACTCGATTTGCTGCGCCGCCGGGTGCAACGCCAGGGCAAGCGGATCGACCTCACCGCCAAGGAGTTCGCCCTGCTCGAACTGCTGCTGCGGCGCAGCGGCGAGGTGCTGCCCAAGTCGCTGATCGCCTCGCAGGTCTGGGACATGAACTTCGACAGCGATACCAACGTCATCGAGGTGGCCATCCGCCGCCTGCGCGCCAAGGTCGACGACGACTACCCGCAGCGCCTGATCCATACCGTGCGCGGCATGGGCTACGTTCTCGAAGAGCGCGACGAATGAGCGCCGGGTTCGGCTCGCGGATGTCCCTCGGCGTCCGCCTGAGCCTGCTGTTCGCCGCCTGCACGGCGGCGGTCTCGCTGATCGCCGGATTGATCTTCAGCAGGGCCATCGACGAGCATTTCGTCGAGCTCGACCATATGGCGATGTCCGCCAAGCTCGCGGTGTTTCGCGATGAACTGCGCGGCCTCGGCTCGGAACAACAGATGCGCCGCCGCGAAGCGGAACTGCTGCGCGAACTGGCACGCCATCCCGACCTCGGCCTGCGTCTGAACGGCCCGGATGGCAACCTCTGGTTCGAGCGCCTGCCGCAGCCTGCGCATCCCGGCCTGCCCGCCAACCGCGAACTCGGCGCCCCGCTGGAGCCCGGCAACGACGCTTCGCCGCGACTCACCGTGATCCTCGACATCAGTCATCACCAGCACTTCCTGCAACGCATGCGCCAGTTGATCTGGCTGACCATGAGCCTGTCGGCGCTGGCCACGGCGCTGCTCGGCGCCTGGGCCACCGGCGCCAGCCTGGCGCCGCTGCGACGGATGCGCGAAGTCGCCGCGCGGGTTTCCGCCAACTCCCTCACCACCCGCCTCGACGCCAGCCGGATGCCAGAGGAGCTGCGCGGACTGGCCGGCGAGCTGAACGCCATGCTGGCGCGCCTGGAAGAAGCCTTCCAGCGCCTCTCGGCGTTCTCCGCCGACATCGCCCACGAGTTGCGCACCCCGCTCACCAGCCTGCTGACCCAGACCCAGGTGGTACTGTCCCGCCCACGCTCGCGGGAGGATTATCGCGAGGCCCTGCACGGCAACCTCGAGGAGCTGGAACGGCTCACCGCGATGGTCAACGACATGCTGTTGCTGGCCAAGGCCGACCACGGCCTGCTGGCGCCCAGCCGCCAGGCCCTGGACCTGGGCGCGGAAGTCGACTCGCTGCTGGAGTTCTACCAGCCGCTGGCGGAAGACCGCGACATCCGCCTGCTACGCGAAGGCAGCCTGAGCCTGCCCGGCGACCGCGGCATGCTGCGGCGGGTGCTGGCCAACCTGCTGGACAACGCCCTGCGCTTCACCGCCGATGGCGGCGAGATACGTATCCGTCTCGGCGACCGACGCCTGAGCGTGGAGAACCAGGGTCCGGCGATTCCTCCCGAGCGCTTGCCGCGCCTGTTCGACCGGTTCTATCGTGCCGATCCGGCGCGCCGCGAAGGCCAGGGTGAACACGCCGGGCTCGGCCTGGCGATCTGCCGCTCCATCGTCCAGGCCCACGGCGGCGAGATCCGCTGCGAGTCTGCCGACGGCTGGACCCGTTTCGTCATCGATTTCGCTCGCCCGCGCCGATGAAACGCGAAGCCCCCATGACGGGGGCTTCTGTTTCATGCCTTCGAGCGTTTCATTGGCGCATGCCGCGCCCGCTCACCAGCAGCCTTACGCAGCCGAGATAGAGCACCGCGGTGGCCAGCAGCATGAAGCCGATGGCCACGCCGATGCGAATGTCGGAGACGCCGAGGATGCCGTAGCGGAAGGCGTTGACCATGTGCAGGATCGGGTTGGCCAGCGACACGGTCTGCCAGAACGGCGGCAGCAGGTTGATCGAGTAGAACACCCCGCCCAGGTAGGTCAGCGGCGTCAGCACGAAGGTCGGGATGATCGAGATGTCGTCGAAGTTGCGCGCGAACACCGCGTTGATGAAACCGCCCAGGGAGAAAATGGTCGCGGTAAGCACCACCACCAGCACCGTGATGCCCAGGTGGTGCACCTGCAGCTTGGTGAAGAACAGCGACAGCATGGTCACGATCACCCCCACCGCCAGGCCGCGCAGCACACCGCCGATGGTGTAGCCGAGGAGGATGGTGTGCGGCGATACCGGCGACACCAGCAGCTCCTCCACCGAGCGCTGGAACTTGCTGCCGAAGAAGCTCGACACCACGTTGCCGTAGGCGTTGGTGATCACCGACATCATGATCAGGCCGGGCACGATGTATTCCATGTAGGTGAAGCCGCCCATGTCGCCGATCTGGCGGCCGATCAAATTGCCGAAGATCACGAAGTACAGGACCATGGTGATCGCCGGCGGCAGCAGGGTCTGCGGCCAGATCCGGGTGAAGCGGCGCACCTCGCGGTAGACGATGGTGTTCAGGGCGACCAGGTTGGCGCTCAGCTCGCTGCTCATCGGGCGATCCTCGTCAGGTTCTTCTCCACCAGCGACACGAACAGCTCCTCCAGGCGATTGGTCTTGTTGCGCAGGCTCAGTACCTCGATGCCTTGTGCGCCCAACTGGGCGAACAGATCGTTGATACCCTGGCTTTTCTCCACCTGCACTTCGAGGGTGTGATCGTCCACCAGCCGCGTCGGGTAGCCGTCGAGAGTCGGCGGCAGGGCCTGGACGTTCTTCAGGTCGAGCAGGAAGGTTTCCGAATGCAGGGTCATCAGCAGGTCACGCATGCTGGTGTTCTGCACGATCTCGCCGTGGTCGATGATGGCGATGTTGCGGCAGAGCTGCTCCGCCTCTTCCAGGTAGTGGGTGGTGAGGATGATGCTGATGCCTTCCTGGTTGAGTTCGGTGAGGAAGCTCCACATCGAACGACGCAGCTCGATGTCGACCCCGGCGGTGGGCTCGTCGAGGATCAGCAGGCGCGGCTGGTGGACCAGTGCGCGGGCGATCATCAGGCGCCGCTTCATGCCGCCGGAGAGCATCCGCGAGGCTTCGTTGCGCTTGTCCCACAGGCCCAGTTGGGTCAGGTAGCGCTCGGCGCGCTCCTTGGCGATCTTCGCCGGGATGCCGTAGTAGCCGGCCTGGGTCACGACGATGTCGAAGACCTTCTCGAACTGGTTGAAGTTGAACTCCTGCGGCACCACGCCAAGGCAACGCTTGAGGCCGGCCGGGTCCTTGTCGAGGTCGTGGCCGAACACCGAGACCGAACCGCTGGTCTTGTTCACCAGGGTCGAGAGAATCCCGATGGTGGTGGACTTGCCCGCGCCGTTGGGGCCGAGCAAGGCGAAGAAATCACCTTCGGCGACGTCCAGGTCGATGCCCTTGAGGGCCTGGAAACCGTTGCCGTAGGTTTTCGTCAATTGACGGATGGACAGGGCGGAACTCATTAGGCTTCCCGTGTCGGAAGGTGAAGAGGAAGAGCTAGATAAGGCTACGGGTAACAAAATGCAACAGTAGCCGGCTCAGGTCAGTTCGGTCATTACCGCGGTGCGGAACGCCGGGCGCTCGCGCAAGCGCAGGTACCAGGCCTCGAGGTGGGGCAGCGGCGGGCGCTCGATGGGCATCTCGAACCAGGCGTAGATGAAACAGCCCAGGGGAATGTCACCCATGCCGAAGCGTTCGCCGGACAGCCAGGGTTGGCCGGCCAGGGTCTGGTCCGGCACCCGCAGCAACTCGCCGCAGGTCTGCAACGCCTTTGCGATCAGGGCCTCGTCGCGTTGCTCCGGCGGCGTACGCAGCGTTCCCCAGAACAGGTCGCGGAACGGCCCGGCGAGAGTCGAGGTGGTCCAGTCCATCCACTTGTCGGCGTCGGCGCGGCGCACCGGGTCCTGCGGATAGAGGTCGCCCGGCGCATAGCGGGCGGCCAGATAGCGGACGATGGCGTTGGACTCCCAGAGGACGAAGCCGTCGTCCTCGATCACCGGCACCCGACCGTTCGGGTTCATCGCGCGGAACGCCGGCTCATCCACCAGGCCGAACGCCCCGCCGGCATCCACCGTCCGGTACTCCAGGCCAGCCTCCTCGGCGCACCACAACGCCTTGCGCACATTGCTCGAGTTCTTCCGGCCCCAGATGGTCAACATACTCTGCGTTCCCTCTTCGGTTGATGCGGCGGATGGGTCGCCGGAGCGCCCGGACGACATGCCGCACCCTACCGAGGATGGACCGAAGAAGGAAGACGCGCCGGCTGATGGTGACTATCGACGCCCTTCATCTTGCCCGGCCTCGGCCTGGAAATCGCCGTCCAGGGCCAGCGGGCGGCCGGAGAACAGGTGCGGATAGTGCTGCTGCAAGTGGGAGAAGAACAGTTCCTCCGGCAGGTCGGCGAACTGGCCGTGATCGGCCAGGTACTCCATGTAGCGCTCGCCCTGGCGGTTGAATGGATGGAAGACGCTGTCGGCGACGCCGTCGAACTCCAGCGGAGCGACGTCGAAGGCGCGGCACAAGGCACGGTTGAACGCCGGGGTGGCCTTCACCCAGCGGCCCTCGAGGTACAGCTCGGTATAGCCGTGCATGGCGAACACCTCGCTGCGCAGCGCTTCCAGCAGGCGCGGCGTGGCCAGGTGGTTGCGCACGTCGGCCAGGCCGATCCGCGCCGGAATCCGGCAATGCCGGGCGCAGGCGGCGAGCAGGATGGCCTTGGGCACGCAATAGGACTCGCCCTGCTGCAGGGCGTGGCTGGCCTTCAGGGTCTGCGGATCGCGGCTGAACACGTAGGGGTTGTAGCGCACCCCGTCGCGTACCGCGTAGTACAGCGCGACCGCCTGGTCACGCGGTTTCGCCGAATTCCCCCGGGATTTTTCCGCGAACTCCACCACCACCGGGTGGTCACTATCCACGAAGCGGCCGGATTGTAGGTAGGACTGCATGGCGGGCTCCCGGCGGGCAATTTGTCCCAGTCTAAACGGGAAGTTTTCGCCTATAACGTGACAAACCGGCCAAGCTGACCGGCCCTGCCGCCAAACGGCGGCAAACGGGCTAAGCTCGAGACGCCGCCTGGCGTCTTCATGGAGGATTCCGCATGTTGTTGCTCTGGTTAGTCGTACTGGTACTCGGTGTCGCTTACCTCGCCCATCGGCGTACCCCACCCGCTCCCGCGCTCGGCATCAGCGCCGCCTACCTGATCCTGATGGGCGTGTTCAGCCACGCGCCCGGCTGGCTGCTGCTGGTCTTCTGGCTGCTCTGGCTGGCGGTGGCGCTTCCCCTCGCCCTGCCCGACCTGCGCCGGCGCGTGCTCAGCGGTCCGCTGTTCGCCTGGTTCCAGAAAGTCCTGCCGCCGATGTCCGACACCGAGCGCGAGGCCATCGAGGCGGGCACCGTGTGGTGGGATGGCGAATTGTTCAGCGGCCGCCCGGACTGGCAGAAACTGCTCGACTACCCCAAGGCGCAACTCACCGAAGAAGAGCAGGCCTTCGTCGACGGCCCGACCGAAGAACTCTGCGCCATGGTCAGCGACTGGGACATCGGCCAGCGCATGGACCTGCCGGAAGAAGCGTGGGCCTTCATCAAGCAGCACGGCTTCTTCGGCCTGATCATTCCCAAGGAGTACGGCGGCAAGGGCTTCTCCGCCTTCGCCCACTCGCAGGTAGTGATGAAGCTCGCCACCCGTAGCGGCGACCTGGCCTCGACGGTGATGGTGCCGAACTCCCTCGGCCCGGCCGAGCTGCTGCTCCACTACGGCACCGACGAGCAGCGCCAGCGCTACCTGCCGAGCCTGGCCAAGGGCGACGACATCCCCTGCTTCGCCCTCACCGGCCCCTACGCGGGCTCCGATGCCGGCGGCATGACCGACGTCGGCATCGTCTGCAAGGGCGAATGGGAAGGTCGCGAGGTGCTCGGCCTGCGCCTGACCTGGGAAAAGCGCTACATCACCCTCGGCCCGGTGGCCACCCTCCTCGGCCTGGCCTTCAAGTGCCACGACCCGGACCATCTGCTGGGCGACGAGGAGGACCTGGGCATCACCCTGGCGCTGATTCCCACCGACACCCCCGGGGTCGAGATCGGCCGCCGCCACGTGCCGCTGGGCGCCGCCTTCATGAACGGTCCGAACTCCGGCAAGGACGTGTTCGTGCCGCTGGAGTACATCATCGGCGGGCAGGAAATGATCGGCAAAGGCTGGATGATGCTAATGAACTGCCTGTCGGTCGGACGCTCCATCTCGCTGCCGGCGGTGGGCACCAGCGCTGGCAAGGCCAGCAGCTACGTCAGCGGTCGCTACGCTCAGGTCCGCGAGCAGTTCAACGTGCCGATCGCCGCCTTCGAAGGCATCCAGGAGGCGCTCGCCCGCATCGGCGGCAACGCCTGGCTAATGGACAGCGCGCGAATCCTCACCGCCAACGCGGTGGACCTCGGCGAGAAGCCCTCGGTGCTTTCGGCGATCCTCAAGTACCACCTCACCGAGCGCGGCCGCGAGTGCATCGCCCATGCCATGGACATCCATGGCGGCAAGGGCATCATCATGGGCCCGAACAACTACCTGGGTCGTTCCTGGCAGGGCGCGCCGATCTTCATCACGGTGGAAGGCGCGAACATCCTCTCGCGCAACCTGATGATCTTCGGCCAGGGCGCGATCCGTTGCCATCCGTACGTACTCAAGGAAATGGAACTGGCCCAGCGCGAGGACAAGGACCAGGCCGCCCGCGAGTTCGACGCGCTGCTGGTGAAGCACATCGGCTTCGCCGTCGGCAACGCCGCCAGCAGCTTCCTCCTCAGTCTCAGCTGCGGCCACCTCGGCAACGCGCCCGGCGACCGCATCAGCCGTCCCTACTTCCGCGCGCTGAACCGCCTGGCGGCGTCCTTCGCCCTGCTCGCCGACTTCAGCATGATGCTGCTGGGCGGCGAACTGAAGCGCAAGGAACGCCTCTCCGCGCGTCTCGGCGATGTCCTCAGCTATCTCTACCTGGGCTCGGCGGCGCTCAAGCGCTACCACGACCTGGGCAACCCGGACTACCTGCATCCGCTGCTGCGCTGGGCCATGGAGGAAAACCTCGGCAAGGCCGAGGCGGCGCTGGAGGACCTGCTGAACAACTTCCCCAGCCGCTTCTTCGGCTGCGCGCTGAAGGTCCTGGTACTGCCGTTCGGCCGCCGGCACAAAGGGCCGGGCGACGAACTGGACGCCGAGATCGCGGAAATCCTCGGCCGTCCGGACGACGACCCGGCGTTGCAGGCGATCCTCGCCGGCGCGTTCCTGCCGAAAGACCCGCAGGACCCGGTCGGTGCCCTCGCCCACGCCTTCGACGCGGTACGCGAAAGCGCCGCGCTGGAGAAAACTCTGCACAAGGCGATCAAGGAAGGCAGGGTCCAGCCGCAAGCGGGGCAGAACCCGATCGATGCCGGCGCCGCCGCCGGCGTGCTGAGCGCCGAGCAGGCGCAGGCCCTGCACCAGGCCGAAGCGGCACGGCGCAAGGTGATCGACGTCGACGACTTCGCCAAGGAGGAACTGCAACTGGCCGACGGCAGGATCCGCTGACACTCCGCGGCAAAGCGACGGTCGCAACCGACAAAGGCGCCTTCCGGCGCCTTTGTCGTCTTCACCCACCCAAACCCGGGCGATTGGCTAGAATCGACGGGCACATCCCTGACGTACGGGAGGCCATCATGCTCAAGCTACTTGCCACCGGCCTGGCAGCCTCGTTTCTCCTCCTGCCCCCGGCGCAGGCCGCACCGCCTGCGCCCTATGGCGTGCAGCCGCACCAGCAGGCGGTGCAGCGCGCCGGCGAACAGCGCCAACGCCAGCTCCAGGAACAGCGCCAGCGCTTCGACGAACAACGCCTGCAATTGCAGCAGGATCAACTGCAACGCCAGCAGCAGAACCTGCAGCGGCAACGGCAGCAGCGACAGATGCAGGACAACCTGATCCGCCAGCAGCAACTGGACCAGCAGCGCTGGCGCCTGGAGCAGGACCAGCGGCGCCTCGACAGCGAACGCCGGCAACTGGAAAACCGCCGGCGCCAGAGCCAGTCCCCGGCGATCCGCTGAAACTGGCCGGCGCCGCGAAACCCTTTATACTGCCCAGCTTTTTTCCAGAGGACCCGTCATGGCCAACTCCTACCTCGAGCACCACCTCGCCCTGCTCCAGCACCTGCGCAACATCCTCGGCGCCCTGGGCGAGGCCGAGCAGGTGCCGGAAGAAAACCACGGGCTGTTCCTCGAGCGTTTCGACGAACTGATGGACGAACTGCCGCGCGACCCGGAAGGCGCCCAATACCTCGGCCAGGACCTGATTTCCCAGGTCTTCCACCGCTATCCGCAGATCGCCCACCTGGTACCTCGCGACCTGCTGTGGTTCTTCGGCGGCGATTGCCTGCACTTCATGCCGGACGAAGAGATCGACCTGTTCCAGCGCCTCGACGAGCGCCGCTACGAAGCCGAAGAGCGCGGCGAAACGTTCGACTGGAACCGCGAAAAGCAGTTGCTCGCGCTGCCCGAGGACAGCCCGCGGCACTGAGCCCGCCACGGCCACCGGCCGTCCCGCCCCGACCGCCATCCGTGCGCTCGGGGCCGCCTCCCGCCAGCCCAAACCTCGCTACCCTTTCCGAATAAAAAACGGACCGCCCGCCCGATTGCCGGAGCGCGCCGAGTCCGTACCTAGCAGTTCTGCCGGGTAGCCGGAGCTTCACACCCCTTCGCCGCACACGTCCCCACTGATTGCTCTGCAGCGAGCATGTCGTACCTCGCCGGAGCTGCCGATCAATCTGGCGAAGGCGCAGGCATGCACTCGAACGAGTCAACGGAAGACCGCTGTTCACGCCACTACACCCTGCTGCAACGGTGCCCGCTGCTGCACGGGCTGCCCGATCTGCTGCGGCACGTGGCGACCCATGCGTCGGAGCGCCGGTTGCGCGACAAGGACGTCCTGTTCCTCAAGCACGACCCTGAAGACTTCATCGGCCTGGTCCTCGGCGGACACCTCTATACCGTGCTCTACGGGCCGGACGGGCGGGAACTGATCGTCAATGACATCCGTCCTGGCGAAGTGATCGGGGAAACCGCGCTGATCCAGCCGAACCGCCGCGAGACCTCCGCCTACGCCTCCGGCGCGGCGTCGGTGCTGATCCTCCACCGACGTCACTTCGCCCCGTTGATCGCCGACACGGAATTCCTCAACCGCGCGCTGGCCCTCCTCTGTTCGCGCCTGCGCGAAGCCTCCGGTTTCGTCGAGAGGGTCTGCCTGCATCGCCTGGAGTCGCGCCTGGCGCGCCATCTCCTGGCCAGCCTGGCGAGCGAACAGCCCGAGGGAGCCTGCGCGACGCTACCGACCAACCAGAGCATCCTAGCAGCGATGCTCAACGCCAGCCGCCCGAAGCTCAACGCGCAACTGCAAATATGGAAACGCGAAGGGCTGATCAGCTGCCACAACGACCGGATCCTGATCAACGACCTCGGTCGCCTACGACGCAAGGCCGAACTGCCGGCCGCGCCCCTGTCACCCAGGTAACAGCCTCGCCCACCGCCCGCCTCACAGACTGCTCGCCGACACGAGCAACCAGGGAGGTAGCGGTTATGGATCGTCCGAATCAGCCAGGCGGCAACGAAACCGGTTCCGATCGCCTGTTCGAGGAAAGCTGGCGTGCCGCGCAGGCTGGCCTGCGCAAACGCGCGCAACGCCTTGCGCGCGGCAACAGCCATCGGGCCGAAGAATGGCTGTCGAGCACCGCGGTCAAGGCGATGCTGTTCCTGCGCCAGTCACCGGAGCGGGTACGCGACCCCCAGGGCTTCCTGTTCCTGGTCCTGGAACACGTCTACCTGGACAGCGCGCGCCACCAGATCCGCGAGGACCGCCTCATCGACCGCGGCATCGACCTGCACGATGGCCAGTTGGAGCGCTTCGCCGCCGTCGGCTCGCCGCTGGAACGCCTGGAGCAGCTGGAACGTCTCGACCAGGTGGACAAGGCCCTGGCCTCGCTGTCGCGCCAACAGCAGCAGCTCTTCGAGCTGCGCTTCATCGAAGAACTGCCCTATGCCGACATCGCCAGCCAACTCGGCATCGCCCCGCCGCTGGTGCGCAAGCGCGTGCAGTTGCTGCGCTCGCGGCTGAGCGCCGACTTTTTCGCCGGCGACGTTTCACAAGACAGACGCAGCCGCGTTCATTCCTGACAAGCGAGTCGAGGCCCGTGCGACCGGCCCCCTGCCCGACGAGCACCTGCCCATTCAAGGAGAGTCCCATGGCTGACCCCACGGCTGTGAATGCCCAGATCACCGATGCCGTCACCCAGACCAACGTCAAGGTGGTCGCCGAAGCCCCGGCCCAGGCCATCGCCGCGCTCTACCAGATCGCCAGCCATTCCGCCGGCCTGTCCCTGCAGAACGCAGTCTACAGCCAGCAGGCCCTGAACCAGATCTCCACCGCGGTGGTTTCCAAGGCGGTGTCGATGATCATGGCGATAGAAGACAAGAAAGGTATCTGACCCGCCCCTTGATCCCAGGAGTGCCCAGACATGTTCGGCTTCGGCAAGAAATCCGCGCCCGCGCCCGCGCCATCCGGCGACAGCGAGCAAGCCGCCGCCCCTGGCGAGGCCGGCCGGCAGACGCCAGCCAGCGGCGGCAGGGCGTCCGCCAACGGCGACGTGAAGCTGCCGTCGCGCCCTTCGCCGCTGGCCGGCATGAGCGAGCGCCTGCTCAAGCAGACCGAGGCGCCGCCACCGGACACCAGCGCCCTGAACAGTCAAGTCGTGCAGGCGGTGCAGATGAGCAACAGCGAAACCGCCGGCTATGCGCCGTCGCAGATCGCCATCGCGCCGAACATGATGATCAGCCAGGCCTCCGGGCTGGTGGCGCAATCCGCCGCCAGCTACTTCGACGGAGTCAGCAAGATCGCCCTGGCCAGCCAGGCGATCCTGCTCCGGCAGATGACCCAGAACATCGCCGAAAACAAGCTGGCCCAGGCTGCCGAGGACGCGCTCGGCGCCCTTGCCACCGACCTGCTGATGGGCGCTGCCGCCGCGGTAGCCGCGGCGGCCGGGGCGATCGAGGCAGAATCGGCCAGCTTCGCCATCGACAAGATCGACCAGAGCATCGCCAAGTACAGCGAGACCCTCGCCAGTCGCGGCGGCAAGGACACCCAATCGTAGCCACCACCGACGGGGCCGGCGGCGCCCGGCCCTGGCACAGGAGAGCCGTCATGGCCTATTTCAAGCTGGAAGAACCGGTCAGGTTCCATCGCTATCCCTTCGACTTCCATAGTCACTTCGCCGGCATCCTGCCGGTGGAAAGCAACAGCCGCTGGACGCGCGACCGCCGGGTCTTCCGCGTCGGCGAGCGGCAGGTGAGCCTGGAGAAAGGCCAGGAGCTTTCCCTGATCGGGCTGCTGATGAGTGCCCGCGGCGTCGCCCCGGACGTCGACGGCAAGGCGCTGGAGGAGGCTCGCCAGGCCGCGCACTATGAGCTGTTCGAACTGGCTCTGCAGCGGATGGTCAGGCGCAATCCGTTCGCCGCGACCGACCGTCAGGGCTACCTGCGCGGCGAATGCGCGGCGGAGAACATCTATCTCGCCTGCCTCATCCTGGCACAACGTTTTGGCCGGACCTCGCCGCCAGCGGCCATCGACCAGCCGGCGATCTACCTCGGCACCCTGGAACTGCTCGGTGCGAGCGCGGTTCGCGACAGCGAGACGGACCAGTTCGTCCGCTACTTCAACCGCAAGATCTGGAGCGGCAACAAGTACACGCCGTTCGACGACGCCTACTGGGCCCGCGGCGCCATCCGCGATCGCCATCCGGGCGAATTCGCCTGCCTGACGCTGGGGTTCCTCCTCCACGAAGGAATCAGCCATACCCAGACGGCGACGGGGGAAGACGAGGTGGCCGTCCTCGATTCCCTGTTCGAACAATTCAACGCCTCCGAGAAGACCGCCTACCGCCTGCTCGCCCACACCGCGCATGGCTATGCCAGCGAAGCCGCCTTCGATGCCGAGCTGCACAGGATCCTCCGTCATTTCGAAATACAGCAGGGGCAGCCACCGCAGGCCCGGCTGGTCGGCATCGACCTGCTCGGCATGGAGACCGCTACCGGCCTGTACCGACAGTTCTTCGACTTCCTCCTCGGACAGGCCGCGGTGTTTCGCCGCTACCTGGACGGCAAGCCGGAAACCCGCAAGGTGGTCCTGCACATCCATTGTGGAGAGGGGACCGGGGTGTCCGACGACAACCGGTCGCTGTGCGGTTACTTCCTGCGCAACGCCAACGCGCTGGACGATTTCTACGCAGCGCTCTCCGCCTATGCCTGGAAGTGCTATGGCAACACCATCCGCCAGGGCAAGGCGCGGCTACGCGAACGGGAGAACCTGCAGGACCGTGACAAGGCGCCCAGCGCCCTCGCCGGCCTTTTCGACGAACTGTTTTTCGGCAACAGCCTGACCTCCTCCGGCCTGCGGCTACGCCGCTTCGACATCACCAGCGGGACTACCCAGGCCCTGGTCGCCTACTACGCCCGCACCAACGTCGTGAACCTCTGCCAGGCGCTGGCCAGCCGCGACGCCGACGGCAACAGCTACTACCGCCGCCTGCTGGAGAGCGATCTGTTCAGCCTGCGCATCGGCCATGCCTACTACTACCGCAACTATCTGGCCAGCAAGTTCCCCGAGCTGTGCTTCGACACCAACCTGGGAAGCAATTTCATTACCGGCGCCTCCGGCCTCTTCGACTCGCTGCAGGAATACCGCCTGAACCGTGGCCTGCGCCATCTCGACGGATACGTCGGCACCGACCAGCTCAAGGAACTCAGCCTGGCCATCGCCTACCAGGGCGAACAGCGCCTGGACCCACAACAGATGCAGTACGTCCATGCCCTGGCGGAAAGCCAGAGCGGCTTCGACGAACTGGGCGAACACCTCCCGGGTACACCCGGCTGGGCGAAACCCGCGCTGGAACAGTTCTTCGCAAGTCAGTGCGCGCTCTACCGCTCCGAGGAGGATCGCTACTTCCAGTTCGAAGCCTACCGGCGCCTCTTCGCCCAGGTCCTCAACTGGCGCTCCTATCTGCTGGGCGCCGACGGCCAGGGTGTCGAGCACTCCAACGTACAGGACGAAGCGATCCGCATGGCGCTCCTGCTCAACTATGCCGCCGCGGACCGCCACGGCCGGGTACCGGTCGCTTCGCTGGAGAATGCCCAACGCCTGCTGGTGCAACTGGGCAGCGCCTACTGGGAGGAAACCATCGGCGCCGTCGACCTGGCCGGCGCGCCCCATCGGGACCGAGAGCTGCAGCGCTTCGAAGGGTTCGCCGCCCCCGCCTCGGTCGTGCGCATCTCCACCCGCAGCAGTTGAGGAGCGACCGATGAGCGCCTACGCACGCTACATCAGACGCCGCGCGCTCGCCGCTGCGGACCGCCCGGCGCAGCGTTCGCCGGACGCCAGCGAGGAGGCACGGGACCAACCGCCCCCCAGCAGGCCGGCGAGCGGAAAGCGCCTGCTGGAAATATCGGACAGCGATGCGGCCAAGCTCTTGGCCGTGCTGAAACTGCTCGGATGAGCACCCACCCCAGGAGAAGCGTCATGAAGGAAGAACTCGAAACCCTCGTCACCCAGGTCAAGGCACTCCTCACCGAATGCCTGCAAGGCTGGCTCCAGGCCCTGTCCCAGGGAGACAGCGTGGACGACCCGGCCAGCCTTGGACAGTTGGCGGTGCAGTTGAGCACCGCCTACAGCACCCTGCAGGCCGCTGCCGCCGCCTACCCCGGCGATACCGGCGGCAGCGCGCAGGCCCCCTCGGCGGACGGCACGCAGCAGTACTGAAGCCTCGCCACGACACCCCGCGCACCGCGCGTCTATCGCAGAGGAGTCCGCGCATGTCGATCTCGGAAGAATTGGGAAGGAATCTGGTCCAGCTGGCGCAACGCTGGCTGAAACGCCCCCTCACCAGCGAAGAACACGAGCAGTTGAGACAGTTCCAGCTCGGCCTCGGCAACGACGCCAGCAGCGATCCGGCCGTGCACGCGCGACAGCAGGCCGAACAGGTGATCGAGAACGGCCGGCAGCGTTCCGAAGGCTCCATCCGCCAGATCCTGCAGAACGTCCAGCAGGCCTCGACCCAGGCCCTCCGCGCCCAGGACAGCGGCGAGCAGGCGATTCTTGAGGCGGTCAATGCCGCCGGCAGCCTGGCCGAACTGCGTCCCAGCCACCTGCAGAGCGGCCAGGCAAGCGCCAACCAGTTGGTGATGTCGCAGATTGCCGACCGCCTGGCCAACCTAGTGAAGAGCGAGGTACGCCTGTGCTTCGAGCAGAACTTCGGCTCGCTCAAGCAGCAACTGGAGAACGCTATCGCCATCTTCAACCAGAGCAACCACAACACGTCCGCACCGCCGCCGGACAAGCCCGACCCGCCCGCCGCATGAGACCGCACCGACAAGCGCCCCGCCTCGCGGGGCGCTTGCATTTTCGCCGCCCGCCAGGCCTGGCGCCGACGGATTCACAACTCCCTGGCTGGAGCGTTCATCAAGACAGCACGACATGAGCCGTGCCGTTCACTCACAGGGAGTCACATCATGAGTTTTCCGACCGCAGTCAACGACCAGATCACCGATGCCGTCACCCAGTCCAACGTCAAGGTCGTCGGTGAGGCGCCAGCCATGGCGCTGGGCACCATCTACCAGACCATGGCCCACTCCACCGGGATTCTCTTCGAGAACGCGGTGAGCGCCCAGCAACAGCAGAACGCCCTGGCCCTGGCCGCCTCCAACATGGGCGTGATGCAGATCTACAGCCTCGACACCGCCGCCGATGCCGGAGCCACCGAGAAAGTCGGCCAGTTGGGCGTGGCCGACAACCTCACCAGCCTGCTGACCGTACTGAAATCCTTCACCTGAGCCTGACCCGCCGGGTCCAAGCAATCGCCGTACATCCTTCGCAATGATTCAGGAGAATCACCATGAGCTTCCCAACCGCAGTAAACAACCAGATCACCGATGCCGTCACCCAGTCCAACGTCAAGGTGATCGGTGAAGCCCCGGCCATGGCGCTGGGCTCGATCTTCCAGACCATGGCCCACTCCACCGGCATCCTGTTCGAGAATTCGGTAGCTGCCCAGCAACAGCAGAACGCCCTTGCCCTGGCCGCTTCCAACATGGGCGTGATGCAGATCTACAGTCTGGATACCAGCGCCGCCGGCGGCGCCACCGAGAAGATCGGCCAGCTGGGCGTGGCCGACAACCTCACCAGCCTGCTGACGGTGCTCAAAGCGCTGCCCTGATCGCCGCCGTCGCTCCACCAGAGAAGGCCACTCCACGAGTGGCCTTTTTCGTCTCGACGATCGAGCGAGCAGATGCGGCGGGACAGCGGCCTGCCGAGGGGAACATGGGGGGAATCGGGAAAAGCACCAGGGCGGTGCGGATCGCAGAAACGAAAAAAGAGCCCGAAGGCCCTTTTCTCTTCGACCCAGGCCGAAACCTGGATCATGTTTGGAGCGGGAAACGAGACTCGAACTCGCGACCCCGACCTTGGCAAGGTCGTGCTCTACCAACTGAGCTATTCCCGCGTTACAACTTGTTGCCCGTTCGGCCGAAACCGAACCTTTGACGCCTAACTTTCACCAACCCCGCCGAAGCCAGGTTGTAGAATTTGGAGCGGGAAACGAGACTCGAACTCGCGACCCCGACCTTGGCAAGGTCGTGCTCTACCAACTGAGCTATTCCCGCAATGGCGTCCCCTAGGGGACTCGAACCCCTGTTACCGCCGTGAAAGGGCGGTGTCCTAGGCCACTAGACGAAGGGGACGCGGCCCGGAACTTACAACAGATCTTTCCGGCTTCCAGTGTTTCGCGTTTGGCTTCACGCTGGAAGTGGCGCGCATTTTATGGAGCGTCCGGGGAGGCGTCAACCCTTCTGAGAAAATTTTTTTAAATCAAAGACTTCTGTGCAAATAATGAGCTGCTGCTATCAGTGGTAGCACCAAGACATTAGACTGAGAAAATTCTTACAGCGGAGTCCCAAGGTGTCGCCACTCCTCATTACCGCCCTCATCATCGGCGGGATCGCCCTCCTCATCGCCATTGGCTATATCAACCACGTGGTGGAAAACAGCAAGCTGGAGAAAGCGCGCCTGAAGGCCGAACTCAACGACCGGGTCCGGCGCTGCGCGCAGATTTCCGAGAGCCTTCCCGGCCAGTTCGTCAGCCCGTCGCTGAAGCTGTTGATGAGCCAGATCGAGCTCAGCCTCAGCGAGCAGCAACTGGCGCTGGAGAAGAAAGCCGATGCCGGGCTCAAGGCTCGTATAGAAGAGTTGCGCGCGCTGGTCGCCAAGGGCGAGTCGATCCCGGTGCGCAATCCGCCCCAGGCGATCCTGACCGAGGACAAGGCCAAGGAAGTCCGCTTCCTCTTCGAAGCCCTGCATGCCCAGCTCACCCGTTTCACCCAGGACGGCCACCTGCCGCGCAGCGAGGCGCAGATCTGGGTCAAGGAGATTCGCCACCTCCTGGTGCGCCTGCATATCGAGTTCTTCGGCAATCTCGGCCAGCAGGCCCTGCAGCAGAACGAACCGCGCCAGGCGCGCCTGGCCTTCGAACGCGGCGCCCAGTACCTGCGCAAGCAGCCCGAGCTGGCGCGCTACCAGGCGGAGCTGCAGCAGATGGAAGCGCAGTTGGCCCGCGCCAACGCGATGGTGCTGAACAACAGCCAGCCGGCGAGCGAGGAGCCCAGCGAACTCAACGAGGGATTGAAGGCCCTCGATGCAGACGACCTGTGGAAGAAGAAGAACGTCTACGACTGATTCCGGCCTGCCCACGGCAGCCGTGCTATAACCCAGGCTCATATCGACCGAGGAAATCGTTATGAGCCTGACACTCTACGGAGCCCCGCTGTCTCCGTTCGTCCGCAAGGTCCGCCTGCTCCTGGCCGAAAAGGGCCTCGACTACCAGTTGGAAGCGATCGCCCCGTTCGGCCAGCCGGCCTGGTATCGCGAGATCAGTCCGCTGGGCCGCATCCCGGCGTTACGCGACGGCGACCTGGCCCTCGCCGACTCCGCGTGATCTGCCAGTACCTGGAAGAACGCTATCCCGAACCGCCGAATCTCCAGGGCGACGCCCCCGCCGGCCGCGCAGCGGTGCGCTGGCTGGAAAAATACGCCGACTACGAGATCGCTCCCCTGGCCACGCTGACGATCTTCCGCAACCGGATACTCAAGCCGGCGATGGGCCAGGCCTGCGAGGAGAACGACGTGCGTCGCGCGCTGGAGGAAAAGCTGCCAGCGCACTTCGATTACCTGGAAAACCATCTCGACGGCCGGGCCTTCTTCGTCGGCGAGCGACTGACCCTCGCCGACCTGGCGATCGCCAGCCAGTTGGTCAACCTGCGTCACGCCGGCGAAAACCTGGACGAGCAACGCTGGCCGGCCCTCGCCGCGCATTTCGCGCGGATGCTCGAACGCCCGGCGATGCAAGCGCTGCTGCCGGGGGAACGACGGACCCTCGACAAGCTCGCAGCGAAAGCCTGAACGCGTCGCTCAGCAGTCCGTCAGGCGCAGGAATATCTCCACCAGGCCTTCGATCCCGGCCTGGTCCTCGGCGCTGAAGCGTCCCACGCTCGGGCTGTCCAGATCGAGCACAGCGACCAGGCGGCCGTCCTTGAGCAGGGGCACCACCAGTTCGCTGCTGGAAGCGCTGTCGCAGGCGATGTGGCCGGGAAACGCGTGGACGTCGTCGACCCGCTGGGTCAGCCGGGTACGCGCCGCGGCGCCGCAGACGCCCTTGGAGAAGGGGATGCGGACGCAGGCGACCTTGCCCTGGAACGGTCCCAGGACCAGTTCCTCGTTGCGGTTCAGATAGAAGCCGGCCCAGTTCAGGTCGCCCAGCTCATGGAAGAGAAAGGCGGAGAACTGCGCGGCGTTGGCGATGAAATCGCGCTCGTCGGCGAACAGCGCCTCGGCCTGCGCCGCCAGCAGGGCGTAGCCGGCCAGCCCGGCGCCAGATTGCTGCAGATCGATCATGCCTGGCGCTCCAGCAGTTGCTTGCCCACCCAGTAGCGGGAGAACTGATAGGCGCAACGGCCGTTGCGGTTGCCGCGGCCAAGCGCCCAGCGGATCGCTTCCTTCTCCAGTTCCTCGCTCCAGCTCCAGGCCAGCCCGGCCTTCTCCGCGAGCACGTCCACCCAGTGGCGAACCACGCTGAGGAAATGCTCCTGGGTGAAGGGATAGAACGACAGCCACAGGCCGAAACGGTCGGACAAGGCGATCTTGTCCTCCACCGCTTCGTTGGGATGCAGCTCGCCGTCCACCATCTTCCAGTTCTCGTTGTCGCTCTGCTTCTCCGAAACCAGGTGCCGGCGGTTGGAGGTGGCGTAGAGCAGCACATTGTCCGGCGCCTGTTCCAGCGAGCCGTCGAGCACGCTCTTGAGTACCCGGTAGTCGCCTTCCCCGGCATCGAACGAGAGGTCGTCGCAGAACAGCACGAAGCGCTGTGGCAGGCCTTGCAGTTGCTCCACCACGCGCGGCAGGTCGGCCAGGTGGTCGCGCTCGATCTCGATCAGGCGCAGCCCGGCGCCGGCCAGCTCGGCCAGCAGCGCACGAACCAGGGAGGACTTGCCGGTCCCGCGGGCCCCCCAGAGCAAGGCGTGGTTGGCCGGCTGGCCGGCGACGAACTGGCGGGTGTTGCGTTCCAGTTGCTCGCGCTGCCGCTCTACGCCCAGCAGGTCGGCCAGGCGCAGGTCGAGGCTGACCTCCAGCGGCTGCAGGTAGCCGCTACGGCCGTCGCGGTGCCAGCGCGCCGCCAGGCTGCGCTCCCAGTCGACGGCTTCGCGTACGGCCGGCAGCAGCGGCTCCAGGCGCGCGAGCACGCTTTCGGCGCGGGCAAGAAAATCGCTCAATCGGGAATCCACTCTGTTCTCCTCGGATCGGACTGACGTCACGGATCGATCATCGGTTGCGCCCAGGAACCCCGACAGACGGTCGGGATGGGCTATGCTAGGCGGCAGAACCTCGCCAAGGCTGATCCCCGCCCCCATGGATATAGCGCTGACCCATCGCCTGTCGTTCAAACAGGCCAGCCTCACCGTGCTGGTGGCCTTTATCCTGGGAACCCTGCTCAGCCTGATTCAGGTTGGCGTCGATTATGCCAGCCAGGACGCATCCATCAATCGCGAAGTGCGCGCGCTGCTGGACGTCAGCCACAACCCCGCCGCGCGAATCGCCTACAACATCGATGCGGAGCTGGCCCAGGAGCTGGTCCTCGGCCTGCTCCGTTCGCCCGCCGTGGTCCGCGCGGAAATCATCGACACCTCCGGCCTGCCGCTGGCCAGCGCCTCGCGCGAATCCGCCGAAAGCCGCCTGCGGCCGCTCAGCGACTTCCTCTTCGGCCACAAGCGGGTCTACGAGGACCCGTTGCATGTCGACCATGCGCCGGGCGAGGCCCTCGGCGTACTGCACCTGGAAATCGACACCTTCGTGTTCGGCAACGACTTCCTCCGTCGCGCCGGCATCACCCTGCTCTCCGGCTTCGTGCGCAGCCTGCTGCTGTCGCTGATCCTGCTGGTGCTCTTCTATACCCTGCTGACCAAGCCCCTGGTCAGCCTGATCCAGGCCCTCAGCGGACACGATCCACGCTCGCCGGCACGCATGCGCCTGCCCTGCCCCAAGGGCCACGAACGCGACGAGATCGGCGTGCTGGTGGAAGTCATCAACCGCCAGCTCGGGCGCATCTCGGTAGAGATCGAACAGCGCCGGGAGGCGGAGAACCGCCTGACCCAGTACCTGGAGGAGCTGGAAAGCATCGTCGCCGCCCGTACCGCCGAGCTGAAGGCCGCCAACGCGCGCCTGACGCTATCCAACCAGGAACTCGAAGAAGCCCGCCAGACCGCTCTCGATATGGCCCAGGCCCGCGCCAGCTTCCTGGCCAACATGAGCCACGAGATCCGCACGCCGCTGAACGGCCTGCTCGGCATGCTCTCGCTGAGCCTCGACGGCCCGCTCACCCCGGAACAGCGCCAGCAGCTGTCGATCGCCCACGACTCCGGCAAGGTGCTGGTGGAATTGCTCAACGACGTGCTCGACCTCTCCAAGTTCGAGGCCGGGCAACTGGTCCTGGAACAGATCCCGTTCGACCTGGGCGTCCTGGTGGAAGACACCGCCAGCCTCCTCTCGCAGAACGCCGCGGCCGGCGTGGAGCTGACCTGCCTGGTCGACCCCGCCCTGCCCGCCCAGGTTTCCGGCGACCCGACGCGGATTCGCCAGGTCGTCAGCAACCTGCTGTCCAACGCGCTGAAGTTCACCCGCCTGGGGCGGGTCGACGTTCGCGTGGAAGCCACCGCCGAGGGTGTGCGCATCAGTGTGCGCGACACCGGCATCGGCATCGCCCAGGAGGCGCTGGATCGCATCTTCCAACCGTTCACCCAGGCCGACGCGGGTATCACCCGCCAATACGGCGGCACAGGCCTCGGCCTGGCCCTCACGCGCAAGCTGTGCGAGGCCATGCAGGGCGAGCTGACGGTGGAGTCGACGGTCGGCCTGGGCAGCCTGTTCAGCGTCGGCCTGCCGCTGGCGCCGGTCAGCCCTCCGCTGCAGGCGCTGCCGCTGCGCGGCCGGGTGATCGCGCAATGCTCGGCCAACAGCGGGCTGGCGCAGCTGCTGCAAACCTGGCTGCCGCGCTGGGGCCTGGAGTACAAGCGTCTGGAGACCGACGACAGCCTGCTCGGCCACTCGCTCGACGTACTGATATCGGATTGCCCGGACTGTCTGATGGGACTGCGTCCGAGCATCGGTACGCCGATCCTGCTGGTCACCGCCTACGGCAGTTTCCTCGAACCGGAGCTGGCCCGCCGCCTGTCGCCGCTGCGCCAACTGGCCAGGCCGCTGAGTCGCAACCAGTTGTACCAGGCCCTGAAACACGTGCTCGAACACACTGCCATAGCCCCGTCGAGCGCCTCGGACACCACGGGAGAACAGCGCAACACCCGGGTCCTGCTGGTGGAGGACAACCCGGTCAACCAGTTGGTCGCCAAGGGCCTGCTGCACAAGCTCGGCTGCCAGGTATGGATCGCCGAACACGGGCTGAATGCCCTGAAGATGCTGGAGGAGCATCCCATCGACCTGGTCCTGATGGACTGCAACATGCCAGTGATGGACGGCTACGAAGCGACCCGGCAGATCCGCGACAGCGGACGCTGGGGCGGCCTGCCGATCATCGCGCTGACCGCCAACGCCCTGCCGGACGAGCGCGAACGTTGTCGTGCCGCCGGCATGGACGACTACCTGGCCAAGCCTTTCCACCGCGACGAACTGAAAGCCATCCTCGACCGTTGGTGCCCGCTCACCGCGAGCGACTAGCCGGCCTCGCGACGACGGCTAGCCTCCTACCACCAGACGGAAGCGCGACAGCAATCCGCCCAGGCGCTGGTGCAGGTCGAACATCTCGTTGAGGTCGAAACCGGTGCTGCAGATCAGCTGCTGGCGCAGCGGAATGACCCGTTCGCGCAAGGTGATCCCCGGCACCGTCAGCGTCAGGTGCACTTCCCGCTCATCGTGACTGGCGCGACGGCGATCCACCAGGCCGAGCTGTTCGAGACGCTTGAGCAAGGGCGTCAGGGTTCCGGAGTCGAGCAGCAGGCGGTCGCCCAAGGCCTTCACCGTCGGCTGCTCCGGCGGGCTCGCATGCCACTCCCAGAGCACCAGCATGACCAGGTACTGCGGGTAGGTCAGGCCGATCTGTTCGAGCAGCGGCCGATAGCCGCGGATCACCGCGCGCGAGGCGGCGTACAGCTTGAAACACAGCTGGTTGTCGAGCAGCAGCGATTCTTCGACGCCATCCGGCCTGGCGACTTTTCCCCGGGTGCTCATTCAAGCAGCGCCTCGATCGCCGAGCTCAGCTCCTCCGGCTTGGTGGTCGGCGCATAGCGCTTCACCACCTGGCCATCGCGGCCGATCAGGAACTTGGTGAAGTTCCACTTGATGCCCTGGCTGCCGAGCAGGCCCGGCGCGCGCTTCTTCAGGCTGACGAACAACGGGTGGGCGCCGGCGCCGTTGACCTCGATCTTCCTGAACAGCGGGAAGCTCACCCCGTAGTTCAGTTCGCAGAACTGCGAAATCTCGCCCTCGTCGCCCGGTTCCTGCTTGCCGAACTGGTTGCAGGGGAACCCGAGCACCACCAGTCCGCGCTCACGGTATTTTTCCCACAAGGCCTCCAGCCCCTGGTACTGCGGGGTGAAGCCGCACTTGCTGGCGGTGTTCACCACCAGCAGCGCCTTGCCGCCGAAGTCGGCCAGGGTCTTCTGTTCGCCCTTGATGGTGGTGCAGGGAATGCTCAGCAGCGAATCGCTCATGGCTTGTCTTCCTTGTTGAGGGTGGGTCTCGAAACAAAGTAGCTCGCAATTCAATTGCACACAAATTGATTGAATGAAAAACGACCCGAACCAAAGACGGGTCGTCGCTCTCTAGCTCTCCCGCGGCACCAGCTTCAGCGAGGCCGAGTTGATGCAGTAACGCAACCCGGTGGGCCGGGGGCCATCCGGGAAGACGTGCCCCAGGTGGGCATCGCAGCGACCGCAGCGGACTTCGATGCGATGCATGCCGTGGCTGAAGTCGTCCAGTTCGCGGACCGCCTCGGCGTCCACCGGCTGGAAATAGCTCGGCCAACCGCTGCCGGAGTCGTACTTGGCGTCGGAGTCGAACAACGCCGTGCCGCAGCAGGTGCAATGATAGATCCCGGGGGTCTTGGTGGCGTGGTATTCGCCACTGAAGGCGCGTTCGGTACCGCCCAGGCGACAGATGTGGAACTGCTCTTCGGTCAACTCCTCGCGCCAGGAGTCCAGGGGTTTGTCGATCTTGCTCATCGGCTCTACCTCGCGATCTGAAAAATGCCCGGCGCTCCCTTTTCCGGGGGACGGGCCGCACGTATCATGCGTGCTCCTTATAGACGCCAGTCTGTCATCCGCGTTACAGCCTGCCAAGCCGCGATCCAGCGGGCTTTTCGCAGCCTGTTCCACGGTGTTCGCTCACTTCGGGACTCGACACATCATGCAGGTCAGCAAATCGAACAAGCTCGCCAACGTCTGCTATGACATTCGCGGGCCGGTGCTCAAGCACGCCAAACGCCTAGAGGAAGAGGGTCACCGCATCCTCAAGCTGAATATCGGCAACCCGGCGCCGTTCGGTTTCGAAGCTCCCGAGGAAATTCTCCAGGACGTCATCCGCAACCTGCCGACCGCCCAGGGCTACAGCGACTCCAAGGGCCTGTTCAGCGCGCGCAAGGCAGTGATGCAGTATTACCAGCAGAAGCAGGTGGAAGGCGTCGGCATCGAGGACATCTACCTCGGCAACGGCGTGTCGGAACTGATCGTGATGTCCATGCAGGCGCTGCTGAACAACGGCGACGAGGTGCTGATCCCCGCTCCCGACTACCCGCTGTGGACCGCCGCCGTCAGCCTCGCCGGCGGCAAGCCGGTGCACTACCTGTGCGACGAGCAGGCCAACTGGTGGCCGGACCTGGAAGACATCAAGGCGAAGATCACGCCGAACACCAGGGCGATGGTGATCATCAACCCGAACAACCCCACCGGCGCGGTGTATTCCAGGGAAGTGCTGGAAGGCATGGTCGAACTGGCCCGCCAGCACAACCTGGTGCTGTTCTCCGACGAGATCTACGACAAGATCCTCTACGACGGCGCCGTCCACGTCTCCACCGCCTCGCTGGCGCCGGACGTGCTCTGCCTGACCTTCAACGGCCTGTCCAAATCCTACCGGGTGGCCGGCTTCCGCTCCGGCTGGGTGGCGATCTCCGGGCCCAAGCAGCGGGCGCAGAGCTATATCGAAGGTCTCGACATCCTCGCCAACATGCGCCTGTGCGCCAACGTCCCGGCGCAGCACGCGATCCAGACCGCCCTGGGCGGCTACCAGAGCATCAACGATCTGGTCCTGCCGCCGGGGCGCCTG
This sequence comes from Pseudomonas sp. RC10-4-2, assembly GCF_050433085.1. Classification (NCBI taxonomy): domain Bacteria; kingdom Pseudomonadati; phylum Pseudomonadota; class Gammaproteobacteria; order Pseudomonadales; family Pseudomonadaceae; genus Pseudomonas; species Pseudomonas sp. RC10-4-2. The sequence continues at coordinate 1,557,077 of NZ_JBNPXX010000001.1, read as the reverse complement.
CTGGAGCAGCGCAACCGCGCCTGGGAACTGCTCAACGACATCCCCGGCGTCAGCTGCGTGAAGCCGATGGGCGCGCTGTACGCCTTCCCGCGGATCGATCCGAAGGTCTGCCCGATCCACAACGACGAAAAGTTCGTCCTCGACCTGCTGCTCTCGGAAAAACTGCTGATCGTCCAGGGCACCGCCTTCAACTGGCCGTGGCCCGACCACTTCCGGGTGGTCACCCTGCCCCGCGTCGACGACCTGGAGCAGGCGATCCTGCGCATCGGCAGCTTTCTCAAGGGCTACCAGCAGTAACCCCCCCGCTCCCGCGGCGCCGCTGGCGCCGCCCTGCCCGGCGACCCATCCATGGACCTGCAGATCGACGACTTCCACAAGGACGCCGCTGGCGGCCTCCTGCTTCTCTACCAGGCGTTTCCGCGCAAGACCGCGCTCTACGTCGAAGACCTGATCGGCCGCGAGGCGCCGGACGAGTTCGGCCTGCCGAGCAAACGTCACCAAAGTTGTCTGGGCGCGTTGCTCTGGCTCGCCGAGGAAGGCTACCTGCGCTTCGCCAACACCATTCATTACGAGGCTCTCGACCAGGCGGTACTCAGCGAAAAGGCCTTCCTAAGACTTACCCGTATCGTCCCCCGGGCCGCGGCGGCGCTGGCCGAGGCGCCGGCCAGCGTGCGCCGCGAACAGGCCAGCCTGGCCAACCAGTTGCGCCAGGCGCTGGCGCAGGGCGACGGCGAACGCCTGGCCGGGCTGACCCGACTGCTGTTCGAGGGCAATCTGGGCGCGCAAGGCGACACAGTTTGAAATAGTCCCTCGATTGAATCGCCATGGACCGCCCCTTATATAACCCCGCATGATTATCAGGAGCCCGTTCGCCCGCCCCGGCGGCCTGCGAACCGCGCTCCGTGCCTTCAGCCGTGAGGAGAAGCTTTACACCATGATGCGCATCCTGTTGTTCCTGGCCACCAACCTGGCAGTCCTGGTGATTGCCAGCATCACCCTGAAACTGCTCGGGGTGGACCGCTTCACCGGCCAGAATTACGGCAGCCTGCTGGTCTTCTGCGCCGTGTTCGGTTTCGCCGGTTCGCTGGTCTCGCTGTTCATCTCCAAGTGGATGGCGAAGATGAGCACCGGTACCGAAGTCATCAGCCAGCCGCGCACCCGTCACGAACAGTGGCTGCTGCAAACCGTCGAAGAGCTGTCCCGCGAAGCCGGCATCAAGATGCCGGAGGTCGGCATCTTCCCCGCCTACGAGGCCAACGCCTTCGCCACCGGCTGGAACAAGAACGACGCGCTGGTCGCGGTCAGCCAGGGCCTGCTCGAACGTTTCTCGCCCGATGAGGTGAAAGCCGTCCTCGCCCACGAGATCGGTCACGTCGCCAACGGCGACATGGTCACCCTGGCATTGATCCAGGGCGTGGTGAACACCTTCGTGATGTTCTTCGCGCGGATCTTCGGCAACTTCGTCGACAAGGCCATCCTGAAGAACGAGGACGGCCCGGGCATCGGCTACTTCGTCGCGACCATCTTCGCCGAACTGGTGCTCGGCATCCTCGCCAGCATCATCGTCATGTGGTTCTCGCGCCGCCGCGAGTTCCGCGCCGACGCCGCCGGCGCCCACCTGGCCGGCACCGGCGCGATGATCGCCGCGCTGCAACGCCTGCGTTCGGAACAGGGCGTGCCGGTGCAGATGCCCGACACCCTGAACGCCTTCGGCATCAATGGCGGCCTCAAGCACGGCCTGGCCGGCCTGCTGATGAGCCACCCGCCGCTGGAAGATCGTATCGAAGCGCTGCGCGCCAGCGCACGCTGATCCGCTTTCACACTTGGGACAGGGCGACCATCGGTCGCCCTTTTTTTATGCCCGGGAAAGCCACCTATCCATGGTCGCTTTGACAGCCGCGAGCCAGCCCCGGAACATGCGGGTCCGTGATTTCGCCCGATGAGGTTCCCATGCAGATCCGCGCCGATTTCGACAGCGGCAACATCCAGGTCATCGATGCCAGCGATCCCCGCCGGATCCGCCTGGCGATCCGTCCCGACCTGGCCAGCCAGCATTTCCAGTGGTTCCACTTCAAGGTCGAGGGCATGGCTCCCGCCACCGAGCACTGCTTCACCCTGGTCAACGCCGGCCAGTCGGCCTACAGCCATGCCTGGAGCGGCTACCAGGCAGTCGCCTCGTACGATGGCGAACGCTGGTTCCGCGTGCCGTCGCAATACGACGCCGACGGCCTGCATTTCCAGCTGGAACCGGAGGAAAGCGAAGTCCGCTTCGCCTACTTCGAGCCCTACAGCCGCGAACGGCATGCCCGCCTGGTCGAACGTGCGCTCGGCATCGAGGGCGTCGAACGGCTCGCCGTCGGCACCAGCGTGCAAGGCCGCGACATCGAATTGCTGCGGGTCAGGCGCCATCCCGACAGCCACCTGAAGCTGTGGGTCATCGCCCAGCAGCATCCCGGCGAACACATGGCCGAATGGTTCATGGAAGGCCTGATCGAGCGCCTGCAGCGGCCGGACGATACGGAAATGCAGCGCCTGCTGGAAAAGGCCGACCTGTACCTGGTGCCGAACATGAACCCGGACGGCGCGTTCCACGGCAACCTGCGCACCAACGCCGCCGGCCAGGATCTCAACCGGGCCTGGCTGGAGCCGAGCGCCGAGCGCAGCCCGGAAGTCTGGTTCGTCCAGCAGGAGATGAAGCGCCATGGCGTCGACCTGTTCCTCGACATCCACGGCGACGAGGAAATCCCCCACGTATTCGCCGCCGGCTGCGAGGGCAACCCGGGCTATACGCCCCGCCTGGAACGGCTCGAGCAACGCTTCCGCGAGGAACTGATGGCGCGCGGCGAATTCCAGATCCGCCATGGCTACCCACGCAGTGCGCCGGGCCAGGCCAACCTGGCGCTGGCCTGCAACTTCGTCGGGCAGACCTACGACTGCCTGGCGTTCACCATCGAGATGCCGTTCAAGGACCACGACGACAACCCGGAGCCCGGGACCGGCTGGTCCGGCGCCCGCTCCAAGCGGCTCGGCCAGGACGTCCTGAGCACCCTTGCGGTGCTGGTCGACGAACTCCGCTGAAAATGGACGGGGCGCCGCGCGGCGCCCCGTTTCAGCCTCTCTCCAGCAGGTAGACGGCCTCGTCCAGCCAGGACACCCCGCGCTCGAGGAATTTCCAGTTGACGCCGAGCACGTCGCCGCGCTCCAGTTCCTCGATCCGCCAACCGCCAGCGTAGTAGCCACGCACCTCCTCGTCGGGCACGGCGAACGGCGGACCGGCCATCTCCGCCTGCGGGTAGTCGATGGTGACCAGCAAGCCGAGGCTGCGCGTCGGCAGGACCGCCTGGAGATGCCCGGCATAGCGCTCGCGCATCTCCGGCGGCAGGGCGATCAGCGCGGCGCGGTCGTAGAACGCCCTGCACTGCGCCAGGTGCTCTGCCTGCAAGGCGAAGAAATCACCCTGCAGCAGGGTGATGCCGGCGACCCGGTAGCGGCGGAAACCATCCAGTTGATCGATCTCGGGGCGCAGGTCGTGCTCCTCGAAGAAGTCGCTCACGGCCTTTTCCGAAAGCTCCACCCCCAGCACCTCCAGTCCCTGGGCGGCCAGCCAGGCCAGGTCCAGGGTCTTGCCGCACAACGGCACCAGGATCTGTTCGCCCGCTTGCAGTCGCAGCCGCGACAGGTGGCGCATCAGGTAGGGATTGATCTCGTCCAGGTGGAAGCCGATCTGGTTGTTCGCCCAGCGGGCGTGCCAAAAATCCGCCTGCATCCTGTCCTCCGCATTCGTGGGAAAAACCGCAAGGTGGCGACAATCGGCCGGCAGGTCAACTCCCCTGCGCATCTCCCTCGCGCACTTCCACCAGCACCGGACACGGCGCCTCGCGGATCACCCGGTCGCCGACCGAAGGATCGAGCAGGCGCTCCAGCCGTCCCAGGTGCCGATGGCCGATGACGATCAGCTCGCAGCCCAGGCGCCGCGCCTCGCCCAGGATCACCTGCACCGGGTCGCCGGCACGCAGCTCGGCCCGTACCTCCAGCTCGCACCCGGCTAGCAGCGCACAAGCCTCGTCGAGCACCTGCCGAGCCTCTTCGCACTCGTGCGCGGCGGGCGGATAGTCGAGCAGCGTCGGCCGGCCCGGCAACGCATAGCCGGCGTCCACCGCGCACAGCAGGTGGACCCGCGCGCCCGGCGCGGCGGCCTGCCGCGCCAGCTCGGCAATGCGACGGGTCTGCGGGCCGCCGTCGATGGCGACCAGGAGCGTATGGAACATCGGCAAATCCTCGGATAGAGCGTGCACCGGCATTCTTCGGCAGCCACCGGTGCGCGTAAAGGCACCGCGAACGCAATCCAGCAATGCAGCGAACGCACGCCTGGGAGAACGAAAGACTGCACCCTGCGCATGCCAGCGTGCTTATACTTCCACTCCATGCATCTTCCCGATCTGAATCTCCTGGTCGCCCTCAACGTTCTTCTCGAAGAGGGCAGCGTGGTCGGAGCCGCGCGTCGCATGCACCTCAGCCCACCGGCGATGAGCCGTACCCTGTCACGGATCCGCGAGGCGGTAGGCGACCCGATCATGGTCCGCGCCGGCCGCAAGCTGGTGCCCACGCCCCGTGCCCTGGAACTGCAGGAGCAGGTCCGGCAACTGGTGGACCAGGCCCGCGACCTGTTCAACACTCGCGAGACCATCCAACTGGACAAGCTGGAGCGCTGCTTCACCCTGCGTTCCAACAACACCCTGGTCGGCGGTCTGTCGATACGCCTGCTGGAGATCTTCGCCGAGGAGGCGCCGCGCTGCACCCTGCGCTTCGTGCAGGAGTCGGACATCGACGACGAGGCACTGCGGCAGAACCGCATCGACCTCTACATCGGCGCCTCGTCCTGGATGGAACCCGAGGTCAAGACCCAGCAGTTGCTCACCACCCGCTTCGTCGGCCTGGCCCGCCAGGGGCACCCGATCTTCGACGGCGAGATCACTCCGCAGCGCTTCGTCGCTTTTCCGCATATCGCCGTCTCGCGTCGTGGCCTCAACCATGGACCGCTGGACCAGGCCCTGGGAGAACTCGGCCTGAAGCGCGACGTCAAGCTGATCAGCCCGACCTTCCACTCGGCGATCTTCGCCCTGCCCGGCTCCGACCTGCTGCTGCCGATCGCCGAGCATTCCCTGTGGCGGGCCAACCGACTGGGCCTGGGCCTGCGCCAGTTCGACATCCCGGTGCCGTTGAAGACCGTGATGGTGGTCCAGGCCTGGCATCCACGCTTCGACAACGATCCCGCGCACCGCTGGTTCCGGCAAACGATCAAGCGGATTTGCGAGGAAGTGCAGAGCGATCCCCATCCGCTGCTTGGCTCCAACTGAAACAGATGCACAAAATGCACTGATTCATTTCGATCATTTCAATTTTCACACTACCGGGACGCTCCTAGACTGCGGCGGAAATCAGAAGAGTTTCCGCCCATGCCTTGTTTCCCCACCCTCGCCGTAGCGAGGTCGCGATGACTTCGCTCGCCACCCCGCTCGGCCAGCCGACGCCAACCGCAGCCCCCGCCGCCCAGCCTTTCGGCACGCGCATCGTGGTAGGCCTGCTCGGCGTGCTGCTCGCCTCGCTCACCGCCGGTCTCAATGGTCATGTCACCGAGATCGCCATGACCGATGTGCGCGGCGCACTCGCCATTGGCCATGACGAAGGCACCTGGCTGACCGTGCTCTACGAAGCCACCCAGGTCGCCGCCATGGCATTCGCGCCCTGGTGTTCGGTGACCTTTTCCCTGCGCCGCTTCACGCTCTTCGCCATCGGCGGCTTCGCCCTGCTGGCCCTGCTCTGTCCGTTCGCGCCGAACCTCGAGAGCCTGCTGGTCCTGCGCACCCTGCAAGGGCTGATGGCCGGCTGCCTGCCGCCGATGCTGATGACCGTGGCGCTACGCTTCCTGCCACCCGGGATAAAGCTCTATGGCCTGGGCGCCTATGCCCTCACCGCGACCTTCGGGCCCAACCTGGGCCTGCCACTGGCGGCGTTCTGGTTCGAATACGTCGGCTGGCAGTGGGTGTTCTGGCAGGTCATTCCACTGTGCCTGGTGGCGATGGCCGCGGTGTCCCATGGCATCCCCCAGGACCCGGTGCGCCTGGAACGCTTCCGCCAGTTCGACGGCATCGGCCTGCTCACCGGCTTCCCGGCGATCTGCGCCCTGGTGATCGGTCTGCTGCAAGGCGAACGCCTGGACTGGTTCGAGTCGCCGCTGATCTGCCTGCTGCTGGGCAGCGGCAGCCTCCTGCTGGGGCTGTTCCTGGTCAACGAATGGAGCCACCCGCTGCCGTTCTTCCGCCTGCAGTTGCTGAAGCGCCGCAACCTGACCTTCGCCCTGATCACCCTGGCCGGCGTGCTGGTGGTGCTCGGCGCGAGCATGGGCGTGCCGACCGAATTCCTCGCCGAGATCCGCGGCTACCGCCCCCTGCAGAGCGTACCCATGGTGTTGCTGGTGGCCCTTCCGCAGCTCGTCGCACTGCCGCTGGTGGCGGCCCTCTGTAACATCCCGCGGGTCGACTGCCGCTGGGTGCTGGCCTGCGGCCTGTGCCTGTGCGCCGGTGCCTGCCTGAGCTTCAGCCAACTGACGGCGGACTGGGTGCGCGAGGACTTCTACCTGCCGATGCTGTTACTGGTGGTCGGCCAGCCGATGGCGGTGATTCCGCTGCTGATGCTCTCCACCAGCGTCATCGCGCCCATCGAGGGACCCTTCGCCTCGGCCTGGTTCAACACCGTCCGCGGCTTCTCCGGGGTAGTCGCCACCGCGGTGATCGGCGCCCTCGGCACCGCCCGCGAGCACTACCACTCCAACCGCCTGGTGGATCACCTGGGCAATGCGCCCCAGGCCGTCGAACTGCGCCTGCAACAGATCGCCGGCCTGCAACCGGGCGCCGACTCCGGCGCGCACTGGCAGCACCTGGCCGAACAGGCCCGCCAACAGGCCCAGGTGCTGGGCAACGCCGACGTGCTGCTGGCAATGGCCGGCCTGGCCTGCGCCCTGCTGATCCTGATTCCGATCCTGCCGCAACGGGCCTACCCGCCCCGCCCGGTCGCTCCCACACACTGAAAGGTCGCTGTATGTCGTTCATCACTTCGCGCAAGGGCAGCCTGCTGCTCGCCGCCCTGCTGGTCCTGACCCTACTGGTCTACCTGCTGTTCCACCTGCTCGCCCCACGGGTCGTGCAGAGCACCGACGACGCCTATGTGCACGCCGATTTCACCCTGGTCGCGCCGAAAGTCGCCGGCTTCGTCCAGGACGTTCTGGTCGAGGACAACCAGCCGGTCAAGGCCGGCCAGTTGCTCGCCCGCCTCGACGACCGCGACTTCCGCACCGCCCTGGCCGCCGCCGAAGCCGACGTGCTCGGTGCCGAGGCCAACCTGGCCAATGCCGAGGCCAACCTGCAACGCCAGCAGGCGCTGATCGAACAGGCGCGGGCCAAGGTCCGCGCCGAGCAGGCCGAGCTGGTCTTCGCCCGTCACGAGCAAAGCCGCTACCAGACCCTCGCCAGCAAGGGCGCCGGCAGCCTGCAGAACGCCCAGCAGGCGCAATCGCGGATCGATACCGCCAGCGCCCGGCTGGCCGAGGGCCAGGCCGCGGTGGATGCCACGCGCAAGCAGGTGAGCGTCCTCGAAGCCCGCGTCGGCCAGGCCCGTGGCGACCTGCAACGCATGCAGGCGCGACGCGACCAGGCCCGCCTGGACCTCTCCTACTGCGAACTCCGCGCCCCCTTCGACGGCCAGGTCGGTCGCCGCCAACTGCGCGTCGGCGCCTATGTCACGCCGGGCAGCGCGCTGCTGGCGGTGGTGCCACTGCAGCAGGCCTACGTGGTCGGCAATTTCCAGGAAACCCAACTGACCCACGTCTCTCCCGGACAGGCCGTGGAAATCCGCGTCGACACCTTCCCCGGCAAGGTTCTGCGCGGCCATGTCGACAGCATCGCACCGGCCACCGGCCTGAGCTTCGCGCCGATCGCCCCGGACAACGCCACCGGCAACTTCACCAAGGTGGTCCAGCGGATCCCGGTGAAGATCGTTCTCGAGCCGCGCCAGGCCATGGCGGGCAAGTTGCGTGTGGGCATGTCGGTGGAAGCACGGATCGACACCGCGACCGGCACCCGCTCCGCCGAGGTCGCCCAGCAATGAAAGGCACTCCGCTCCTGCTTATTGCCAGCCTGGCACTCGGCGCCTGCAGCCTCGGCCCCGACTTCACCCGCCCGGACCGCCCTGCGCCCGGCGAATGGTCGCTCCAGGCCGCTGCCGGCAACCCCAGCCACCTCGCCGCCGCGCCGCTCGCAGCCCAATGGTGGACGCTGTTCGACGACGCGCAATTGAACGCCCTGCTGCAACGGGTCCAGCGTGCCAACCTCGACCTGCGCAGCGCCGCGGCGCGCCTGCAGCAGAGCCGCGCGATCCGTCGCAGCCTCGGCGGTGACGCCCTGCCCTCGGTGGACGCCAGCGGCAACTACCAGCGCCAGCGGACCACCAGCGCCGGCCTGTTCGATCCCTCCGGCAAGGCCGGCAAAGGCAACTACAACCACGCCCTGGCCGGCTTCGACGCCTCCTGGGAGCTGGACTTCTGGGGCCGCGTGCGACGCGAGCTGGAAGCCGCCGACGCGACGGTGGAAGCCAGCGAGAACGAACTGCGCGACGTGCAGGTCTCGGTGCTGGCGGAAGCCGCGCGCGACTATATCCAGTTGCGCGGCGAACAGAACCGTGCGGCGATCATCCGCGACAACCTCGAGACCGCACGGCGCAGCCTGGAACTCACCCGCACGCGCCTGGCCAACGGCGTCGCCACCGACCTCGAGGTAGCCCAGGCGCTGGCCCAGGTGGCCAGCATGGAGGCACGCCTGCCCGAGGTGGAAAAGAACCAGGCGCACCTGGTCAACGCCCTTGGCTACCTGGTCGGTGCCAGCCCCGGCAGCCTGCTCGCCGAACTCGGCCCGGCGCGGGCGATTCCGCGTCCGCCGGGCAGCGTGCCGGTCGGCCTGCCGTCCGAACTGGCCCAGCGCCGCCCCGACATCCGCCGTGCCGAAGCACGCCTGCACGCCGCTACCGCCAGCATCGGCGTGGCCAAGGCGGACTTCTATCCGCGCATCACGCTCAACGGCAACTTCGGTTTCGAATCCCTGCAACTGTCCAGCCTGGGCGACTGGGACCATCGCCAGTTCGCCATCGGCCCGGCGTTCAGCCTGCCGATCTTCGAAGGCGGACGCCTGCGCGGACGCCTGGAGCTACGTGAGGCACAGCAGCAGGAAGCCGCCATCGACTACCAGCGCACCGTGCTGCGTGCCTGGCAGGAAGTCGACGACGCGATGCACGACTACGCCGCCAACCAGCGCCGCCAGGAGCGCCTCGGCGAAGCCGTGGCGCAGAACCGCCGCGCCCTGCAGAGCGCCCGCGAGCAATACCGCGCCGGCGCGGTGGACTTCCTCAGCGTGCTCGACAGCCAGCGGCAACTGCTGGACAACCAGGAACAGCAGGTCGCCAGCGACGAAGCGGTGTCGCTGACCCTGGTCAACCTCTACAAGGCGCTGGGCGGCGGCTGGAGCCCAACGTCCGACCCGGCGTCGGGCTGAGACGGCGCCGGGCGCGGACCGGCGAAGGAGTTGGAAATGGACCTGCTGCAAGGTATCCGGACCTTCGTCCGCGTGGTGGAGCACGGCAGCTTCACCCAGGCCGCCCAAGCGCTGGGGACCTCTCCGGCGACCGTTTCGCGCCAGGTCGCCGGGCTCGAACAGGCGCTCTCGGCGCGCCTGCTGCAACGCAATACGCGCAGCGTCGTGGTGACGGAAAGCGGTCTGCGCTACTACGAGCATTGCAAGCAGATCCTACGCACGGTCGCCGCCGCCGCGGCGGACGTCGAAGACAGCCAGTCCCACGCCAGCGGTCGCCTGCGCCTCCACGCGGTGACCGAACTGGGCCTCGAGCACCTGATGCCGCTACTGGTGGACTACCTGGACGGCCATCCGGACGTCTCCGTCGACCTCACGCTGGCCCAGGGCACCCCGGCCCTGCTCGAGGAAGGCCTGGACGTGCTGATCACCCTCGGCCGAACCTTGCCGGACTCGACCCTGGTCGCCCGCGATCTCGGCCAGGTGTTCAGCGTGGTCTGTGCCGCGCCGGAATACCTGGCACGGCATGGCGTGCCACGCACGCCGGAGGACCTGCTGCGGCATCGCTGCCTGAACGTGGCCGCGCCGTCCTGCCCGCAGGGCTGGGCCTTCGTCGGCGAACGCGGCGAAACGCTGCTCGATCTCGACGAGGCGCTCAAGGTCAACCTTCCCGAGGCCGCCTGCGCCGCCGCCGCGGCCGGGCTCGGCGTCTGCCTGCTGCCCGGCTTCGTCGCCGCCCGCGCGCTGCAGGAAGGCAGCCTGTTGCGGCTACTGCCGGGCCATCGACTGCATGTCCGCGAGGTGTTCGTGCTGTACTCCTCGCGGCGCTACCTGGACGCCAAGATCCGCACCTGGGTGGACTTCCTCAGGGAACGCCTGCCCCTGGCGTTCGAGCGTGACCGGGCGATCCTCGACGATCGGCGCTACTGGGCGGAAAGCCCAACCGGCGTAGCGCGCGAGACCGCGACCTAACGCCTGGGTCGATAGGTATCCTCAAAAACATATACTGGTTTTCGATTGATCGAGGGAGGAACATGGCTCATCCGAGTCACGAGGTGAATCATGCTACCGACTCTCTATATTTCCCACGGCTCACCGATGCTCGCCCTCGAACCGGGCGCCAGCGGCGTACAACTGCGCCGCCTGGCTACAGAGCTGCCGCGGCCGAAGGCGATCCTGGTGGTTTCCGCGCACTGGGAAAGCGACGACCTGCGGGTAACCGGCGCCGCGGTGCCGGATATCTGGCACGACTTCTACGGCTTTCCGCCGCCCCTCTACGCCGTGCGCTACCCGGCCAAAGGCGAGCCGGCGCTGGCACAGCGGACGATCGAACTGCTCCAGGCCGCCGGCCTGCCGGCCCAGGCCGACCCACAGCGACCATTCGACCACGGCACCTGGGTGCCGCTGAGCCTGATGTACCCGCAGGCGGACATCCCGGTGCTCCAGCTGTCCCTGCCGAGCCGCCTCGGTCCGGCCCTGCAGAGCCGCGTCGGCCAGGCCCTGCGCCAACTGCGCGGGGAAGGCGTGCTGCTGATCGGTTCCGGCAGCATCACCCACAACCTGGGCGAACTGGACTGGCGCGCCGGGCCGGAAGCCATCGCGCCCTGGGCGCGGGAGTTCCGTGACTGGATGGTGGAAAAGCTCCAGGCCGACGACGAGGCCGCGCTTCACGACTACCGCCGGCAGGCGCCCTGGGCGGCGCGCAACCACCCCAGCGACGAGCACCTGCTGCCACTGTTCTTCGCCCGCGGCGCTGGCGGCGGCGGGATGCGCGTCGAGCACAGCGGCTTTACCCTGGGCTCGTTGGGGATGGATATCTATCGCTTCGATTGACAGGGTTTCTCGGGGGACTGGCGGAGAGCATCGGCTTCCCGCCGCAAGCTGGGTGGACTCGGCTGGCAGCCAGGAAATCGCGAGCGACATAGTCCTGTAGCGCGAATAACGCCATAGGCGTTATCCGCGATGTCATGGATAGGCGGCGGATCAGGGCTCCGGTATGTGCAGGTCTGGCATGCACGACGTGGTGCCTGCCCTAGCGGCTGGGCGAGTCCTTTGTTTCCTTTAGACGCTTGCCAAAGGGACTCGCCCGGGGTGACGAAGCGAGAAGCCGGGGCAGGCGCGAAAAACAGCCTGGCCAGCAAACATCAAGCCCATGAAAAAGCCCCGCCGAAGCGGGGCTTTTGTTCATCGCGCTGGACCTCAGTCCTCGCGATAGCGGCGCAGGCGCAGGGCCTTGCCGGCGACGCGGGTGTCCTTGAGCTTGGTCAGCAGGCGCTCGAGATTGGCCTCGGGCAGCTCGATCAGGCTGAAGGTATCGCGAATCTGGATGCGACCGATGTCCTCGCGGGACAGGCCGCCCTCGTTGAGGATCGCGCCCAGCAGGTTCTTCGCCGCAACCCCGTCGCGCGCGCCGAGGGCAGTGCGGCAGCGGGCACGGCCTTCGCTCGGCGGCGCCATCGGACGACGCTCGCCGCTGCGCTCCGGACGCTCGCCGCGTTCGCCACGGTCGGCACGCTCGCGCGGTGCCGATGGGGTCAGCGGCTGTTCGCGGCGCACCGACTCCAGGTCCAGCGCCTTGCCGGCGGTCAGGCGTGCCAGCAATGCGGCGGCCAGGGTCTCGGCATCGCAGCCGAGGCGACGGCACAGCTCGTCGCGCACCGCGCCGCGCTGCTCGACGGCGCTGTCGAGCAAGGGCGTCAGGCTCGCGGCCAGGCGCGCCAGGCGGGCCTCCAGCACGGTCTCGGCATCCGGCAGGCGGACTTCGCCGACCTTCTGCCCGGTGACCCGCTCGATCACCTGCAGCATGCGCCGCTCGCGCGGAGTCACCAGCAACAGCGCGCGCCCTTCCCGGCCGGCACGGCCGGTACGGCCGATGCGGTGCACGTAGGACTCGGGGTCGTACGGCATGTCGATGTTCAGCACGTGGGTGATGCGCGGTACGTCCAGGCCCCGGGCGGCAACGTCGGTGGCGATGACGATGTCCAGCGAACCGTCCTTCAGCGACTCGATGACCCGCTCGCGCTGGGCCTGCGGCATGTCGCCGTTGAGCGCGGCGGCGCGGTAGCCCTGGCGCTCGAGCAATTCGGCGTAGTCGAGGGTGGCCTGCTTGGTGCGGACGAAGGCGATCAGCGCGTCGAACTGCTCGACTTCCAGCAGACGCTGGATCGAACCGGCCTTCTGGTCGGCATGGACCATCAGGTGGACCTGCTCGATGCGCGCCACGGTCTGGGTCTTGGCGGCGATCTTGACGTGCTTGGGCTGCTTCAGGTGGCGCTCGGCGATGCCACGGATGGACGCCGGCAGGGTCGCCGAGAAGAGCACGGTCTGGCGCGATTCGGGAAGCGCCTCGAAGATCACTTCCAGGTCGTCCATGAAGCCGAGCTTGAGCATCTCGTCGGCTTCGTCGAGCACCAGGCGCTGGACGGTGGCCAGCAGCTTCTCGTCGCGGCGCAGGTGGTCGCACAGGCGGCCGGGGGTAGCGACGAGGATCTGTGCGCCCTGGCGCAGGGCCTTCAGCTGCGGCCCCATGGGCGCGCCGCCGTAGACGGCGACCACGCCGACGCCCGGCAATTGCTTGGAATAGGTTTCGCAGGCGGTGGCGACCTGCAGGGCCAGCTCGCGGGTCGGCACCAGCACCAGCATCTGCGGCTCGCGGCGGCTCGGGTCGATGCGCGACAGCAGCGGCAGGGCGAACGCGGCGGTCTTGCCGGTACCGGTCTGCGCCTGGCCGATCATGTCGTGGCCTTCGAGGATCAGCGGAATCGATTGAGCCTGGATAGGCGAAGGCTCTTCGTAGCCTACGGCGACGATTGCCGCGAGCACATTGGGGTGAATACCGAGCGCGGCGAAGCCGACGGTTTCCTGAGTCATGGGTTTGCCTCGTATACATCCGCAAAGACCCATGACCCATGGCTGCTCATGCCCTGTACGGCCGAAACGGCCACCCAGGCAGCTGGGGCGGGGATTTGCGAGATTGCTTTTGAATTAGAAGATTACGTAAAGGAAATCCGCAGAGCGGATACACAGCCAGAGCACAGCGCTCCGAAAAATGCAGGTCCTGAACGGGGTCAGTTTTGACCGGCGCGCATCATACCGGAATTTTGACGTTTGTGTGCGTTTTTTCCGACATGCGTCATCGGAGAGACTGACAATGGACATCCCGATTCCAGACGTCTATACCGACGTTGCCCGCCCCCCGCCAGGAAACCGCCGCATGAACGACACCCTCCCAGGACGCATCAGCCGCGAACGGCGCGGCCACCTGCTGCTGCTCGGCCTCGACCGCGTGGCCAAGCGCAACGCCTTCGACCTGCCGATGCTCGACGACCTGGTCGCCGCGCTCGGCGAATACGAGGCCGACGACCAGTTGCGCTGTGCCCTGCTCTTCGCCCACGGCGAGCATTTCACCGCCGGGCTGGACCTGGCCAATGTCGGCGAGACCTTCCGCCAGGGCTGGAAACTCCCCGAAGGCGCCGTCGATCCCTGGGGCACCTTCGGCGGCCGGCGTCCAAGCAAGCCGCTGGTGGTGGCCGTGCAAGGCTACTGCTACACCATCGGCATCGAACTGATGCTGGCGGCCGACATCAACCTCTGCGCCAGCAACGCGCGCTTCGCCCAGCTCGAAGTGCAGCGCGGAATCCTCCCGTTCGGTGGCGCGACACTGCGCATGCATCAGGTCGCCGGCTGGGGCAACGCCATGCGCTGGCTGCTCACCGGCGACGAATTCGACGCCCACGAAGCCTATCGTCTCGGCCTGGTGCAGGAAGTCACCGCCCCGGAGGACCTCCTCGACCACGCCATCGCCCTCGCCGAACGGGTCGCGGCCCAGGCGCCGCTGGGCGTGCGCGCCACCCTCGGCTCGGCGCGCCAGGCCCTGCTGGAAGGCGAAGCGGTCGCCGCCGCTGCGTTGCCGGAAGCCGCCAGGCGCCTGCTCGACAGCGAGGACGCCAAGGAAGGCCTGCGCGCTCTCCAGGAACGCCGCCCGGGACGCTTCGAAGGACGCTAGCCGGGCCCTTGTCCGCGCGCCCTGGCTACTGGGCCGGGCGCAGGCTGTCGATATAGCCCTGCAACGAATAGCCGAGTTGCGGCTCCAGCGCCGCGGCACGCGTCCGCAGGGCTTCCTGGTCGAGTTCGAGGGCCAGGTTCGCCGGCACCAGCATCACCACGTTGCCCTCGGCCACCGGACACTCCCAGTAATGATGGTGATAGCGCCCGCGCAGCAGCGGCGCGCCCAGCGGCTTGCCATCGGTGCCGCTCCACTGGTTGATCACCAGCCAGCCATCCTCGGCGAGGCGCTCCTGGCAGGCACCGAGGAAATTCCAGGCCAGGTGCGCGGCCGACGGGCCGGTATCGGTATAGAGGTCGAGGAAGATCAGGTCGGCCTCCGCGCATTCGCCCAGGCTCTCCAGTGCGTCGCCGATGCGCAATCGCAGGCGCGGGTCGTCGCGCAGCCCCAGATGCTCGCGGGCCAGGCGCGGAATCGCCGGGCGCAGCTCGATGGCCTCGGCCTCCTCCAGCGGCAGGTGGCGCAGGCAGGCCTGGGTCAGGCTGCCGGCGCCGAAACCGAGGAACAACGCGCGACGCGGTTGCGAATGGCAGAGCCCGCCGAGCAGCATGGCGCGGGTGTAGTCGTATTCCAGCCAGGCTGGATCGGGCATGAACACGCAGCTCTGCTCGACACCGTCGCCGAACTCGAGGAAGCGATAGTCGCCGGACTCGATGACCCGGATGACCCCGTATTCGTCGCGCTCCTCGACCAGCAGACGTTCTTCGCTCACCACTCACCTCCCCCCGCCGCTTCGCCGGCTATCGCCAGGCGCTCCGGCAAAAGCACCGCAGCATAGCAAAGCCGGCCCGACGATGGATTTCCGCTATTGCAACGATCGCTGGCGGCGCTGCGGCGAGCTGCTCTACCATGCCGCAATCCGCTTTCCCGAGCATTGCCAAGAGTCGTAGATGAGCCAGTCCTGGAGCCCCGAGAGCTGGAGGGCCAAGCCGATCCAGCAACAACCCGAGTACCCCGATGCCGCGCACCTGGCCAGGGTCGAGCAGACCCTCGCCGGATACCCGCCGCTGGTCTTCGCCGGCGAGGCTCGCGAGCTGCGCCGGCAGTTCGCCGAAGTCACCGCCGGACGCGCCTTCTTGCTCCAGGGCGGGGATTGCGCGGAAAGCTTCGCCGAATTTTCCGCGGCGAAGATCCGCGATACCTTCAAGGTACTGTTGCAGATGGCGGTGGTAATGACCTTCGCCGCCGGCTGCCCGGTAGTGAAGGTCGGGCGCATGGCCGGCCAGTTCGCCAAGCCGCGCTCCTCCGGCGACGAAACGCAGAACGGTGTGACCCTGCCCGCCTATCGCGGCGACATCGTCAACGGCATCGGCTTCGACGAGAAGAGCCGCGTGCCGGACCCGGAGCGCCTGTTGCAGGCCTACCACCAGTCCACCGCCAGCCTCAACCTGTTGCGCGCCTTCGCCCAGGGCGGCTTCGCCGACCTGCACCAGGTGCACCGCTGGAACCTCGATTTCATCGCCAACTCGGCGCTGGCCGAGCGCTACCAGCAACTCGCCGACCGCATCGACGAGACCCTCGCCTTCATGCGCGCCTGCGGCCTGGACAGCGCGCCGCAGCTCCGCGAAACAAGCTTCTTCACCGCCCACGAAGCGCTCCTGCTGAACTACGAGGAAGCCCTGACCCGCCGCGACAGCCTGACCGGCGAGTGGTACGACTGCTCGGCGCACATGCTCTGGATCGGCGACCGCACCCGCCAGATCGACGGCGCTCATGTCGAGATGCTGCGCGGCGTGGGCAATCCGATCGGGGTCAAGGTCGGGCCGAGCATGGACAGCGAGGAGCTGATCCGCCTGATCGATATTCTCAACCCGGACAACGATCCGGGCCGCCTCAACCTGATCGTGCGGATGGGTGCCGACAAGGTCGGCGACCACCTGCCGCGCCTGATCCAGGCCATCCAGCGCGAGGGCCGCCAGGTGCTGTGGAGTTCCGATCCGATGCACGGCAATACCATCAAGGCCTCCAGCGGCTACAAGACCCGCGACTTCGCCCGCGTGCTCGCCGAAGTCCGCCAGTTCTTCGAAGTGCACCAGGCCGAAGGCAGCTACGCCGGCGGCATCCACATCGAGATGACCGGGCAGAACGTCACCGAGTGCATCGGCGGTTCGCGACCGATCACCGAAGACGGCCTCAGCGACCGCTACCACACCCACTGCGACCCGCGGCTGAACGCCGACCAGTCGCTGGAGCTGGCCTTCCTGATCGCCGAAACCCTGAAGCAGGTGCGCCGCTGAGCGCGCCGCGGCCGCTCCCGCCGCCCGGCGGGAGCGCTCGCTAGAGCAGCACCCCGCGCAAGCGTACCGCCAACTCCCCGCGCCCCTCGATCACCACCGTCGCCAGGCCCAGCCAGGCGGCCATGCTGCGCAGTTGCTCGGCCAGCTCGTGCAGGGCGGCATCGTCCATGCCGTTCACCTCGGCATGCAGCGCATGCACCGCCAGGCGCTCCCGCGCCCGCTCGGCGCGGAGGTCGACGCGGCCGACCAGACGGCCGTTGTGCAGGAATGGCAGCACGTAGTAGCCGTACACGCGTTTTTCCTTCGGCGTGTAGATCTCCAGGCGATAGCGGAAATCGAACAGGCGCTCGGCCCGCGCCCGCTCCCAGACCAACGAGTCGAAGGGCGAGAGCAAGGCACTGGCGCCTAGCCGCCGCGGCACCTGCGGTTCGCCGGGGCAGTAGGCCGGCTGGCTCCAGCCCTCGACCCGGACCGGCAGCAGCTCGCCAGCCTCCACCAGTTCGGCGAGGCGCGCGCGGCTCTGCGCCGGGCTCAGCCGATAGTAGTCGCGCAGGTCCTTTTCGGTGGCCACGCCCAGGGCGCTCGCCGCCATCCGCAACAGCTCGCGCTGGGCCTGTGCCTCCGAAAGCTCGGGACGCGCCAGCAATTCCGCGGGAAACACTCGCTCCGGCAGGTCATAGAGCCGCTCGAAGCCGCGCCGTCCGGCCACCGTCAGCTCGCCGGCGGCGAACAGCCATTCCAGCGCATGCTTTTCCGCGCTCCAGTCCCACCAGGGACCGGCCCGCTCCTGCCGCGTGCTCAGGCTGCCGGCACCTAGCGCACCTTGCTCGCGCACCGCCTGCAACACCTGGCGGATCAGTGGCTGCTGTTCCCGGCCGAAACGTGCCAGTTGCTGGTAGATGCCCTGGCCGTCGGCGGCCTGGCGCATCCGCCAGCGCATCAACGGGTAGTGTTCCAGCGGCAGCAGCGAGGCCTCGTGCCCCCAGTATTCGAACAACTGGCGGTGACGGCCGACACTCCAGGCCGCCTCGTCGAGCAGCGTCATGGAGTAGGGACCGAGACGGGAAAACAGCGGCAGGTAGTGCGAGCGCACCAGCGCATTCACCGAATCGATCTGCAACAGGCCAAGGCGCGCGAGCATTTCGCGCAGATGCCGCCGCTGCACGCTGCGGCGCGTCCGCCGGCCGTCGAAGCCCTGCGCGGCCAGGGCCAGGCGGCGGGCTTCGGCGAGGGAAAGCGAAAGACTCATGGAGCGCCCCAGTCGATGAAGGAGACTGCGAGTCTATCGCGCCTCCGCCGCCGTGCCAGCCTGGCGCGCCGCTGCGGTTCGCTCAATGCCGACGCAGCGGGTCGTCCCAGAAATGCCGCTCGCCCTCCTGGAAGATATCCGCCCGACTCAGGCCGAGGTCCTTCAGCGCTTCGTCGCTCATCCTCAGCAGTTCCCGGCGCTCGCGGGCCAACTGCAACCAGCGCCGCCAGCGACGCCACAACGACGGCGCAGCGGTCGAGGCGGGATGGGATGCAGCGTGGAAGTGACTGCCGAAATAATCCTGTTGACCTTTCATCGTCTTGCCCTCCGTTCGGGATAGGCACAGTGTCCCGCCAGGCATAGGATCAATCCAACGAATCATTCTTATGCAATGCATCTTGGAGATTGATGAATGAGCTACCAGCCCGGCATCGATACGGAATTGCTCCGCACCTTCGTCGCCATCGCCGAGCACGGTGGTTTCACCCGCGCCGCGGAGGCGGTGAATCGCACCCAGTCGGCGGTCAGCATGCAGATGAAGCGGCTCGAGGAGGACGTCCTGCAGCGCTCGCTGTTCGAGCGCGACGGAAGGCAGACCCGCCTCACCGCCGAAGGCCAGGTGCTGCTCGGCTATGCCCGGCGGATCCTCAAGCTGCACGGCGAGGTGTTCAACACCCTGCGCCGCCCGCACATGGTCGGTTCGGTGCGCATCGGCACCCCGGACGACTACGTGATGCGCTTCCTCCCGGCGATCCTGTCGCGCTTCGCCGAAGCCTATCCGCTGGTGCAGGTCGAGGTGCATTGCGACACCTCGCTCAACCTGCTGGCGCGCAACGACCTCGACCTGTCCATCGTCACCCGCGAGCCGGGCACCGAGATCGGCCAGTTGCTGCGCCAGGAGCCCTTCGTCTGGATGGCCGCCGAGGGCTTCTGCCCCCACGACCAGCGGCCGATCCCGCTGGCCATGTTCAACACCACCTGCTTTTGCCGGGCCTGGGCCTGCAACGCCCTGGAGGCGGCGGAACTGGACTACCGCATCGCCTACAGCAGCCCCAGCCTGTCGGCGCTGTTCGCGGTGGTCAGCGCCGGCCTCGCCGTGACCGTGCAACTGCGCAGCCTGCTCACCGGCAACCTGCGCATCCTCGACGAGAGCGAGGGCCTGCCCGCCCTGCCCTCGGCCAGCATCATGCTGATGCGCAACCCGCACAGCCAGTCACCGGTCACCGAGAAGCTCGCCGAATACATCGGCGAGGGCTTCCGTCTCTGACTCAACCGCGCACCAGCAGGAGCACCGCGCACGATGCGAGGAAGGCGCAGAAGGCCATGCGCAGGCTGCGCTCGGGCAAGGCGTGGGCCAGCCTCACGCCCCAGGAAATGCTCAGCAGGCCGCCCAGCGCCAGGGGGATCCCCATCCGCCAGTCGACATGGCCGTGCATGGCGTAGGTCCCCAGCGCCACCGCCGTGCTCGGCGCGGCCAGGGCCAGCGCGAGGCCCTGGGCGACGACCTGGGCGAGGCCGAACACCGAAGTCAGCACCGGTGTCGCCAGCACCCCGCCACCGACCCCGAAAAGCCCGCCGAGCGAGCCCGCGCCAAGGCCCAGCACGCCCATCCAGGGCAAACCGTAGCGCGGCGTCGCGCCGCCCTGCGGCGGGCGCCGGAACAGGCGCCAGAACATGTAGCCGGCCAGCGCCAGGAGGAAGATCACGAACGCTTCGCGCATCCGCGCCGCATCGATCCGCGCGGCCACGCTGGACGCCAGGAACGCGCAAAGCAGGCCGGTCAGGGCAAGGACTCCGGCCTGGCGCGGATCGATGCGGTTGCGCTGGTGGTAGCGCCACAACGCCAGCACCACGTTCGGTACCACCATCACCAGCGCGGTACCCTGCGCCAGTTGCTGGTCGAGACCGAAGATCACCCCCAGCGCCGGGATCGCCAGCAAGCCGCCGCCTATCCCGAACAGACCGCCCAGGCAACCGAGCACCATCCCCAGCAGGAAATCGAGAAATACATCCAGCATGTCAGCCCCTCTTTCGACGCCTCCATGCTAGGCAAGCGTGGCTGGATGGGAAACGCACAAGAAAGCACAATGGCTATGCCAATTACGCAAAGGCATGAGCATGTTGCCCGATACCCTCAGCGAACAGTTCGTTCTCTACCTCGATGTCCTCGATGGCGGCAGCTTCTCCGCCGCTGCGCGCAAGCACCCGCTCACCCCGTCCGCCGTGGCGCGCCGGATGGACGCCCTGGAACGCGCCGTCGGCAGCACTCTGCTGGTGCGCACCACCCATGCGGTGCGCGCTACTCCGGCCGGCCTGGCCTTCGCCGACCGCGCCCGGCGGATCGTCACCGAACTGCGCCTGGCCCGTGCCGAAGCGGTGTCCCTGAGCACCGCGCCGCAGGGCCTGATCCGTATCGATGCGCCGGTGCCCTTCGGCCGCCGCCACCTGGCCCCGGCGGTCGCCGACTTCCTCAAGGCCAACCCCGGCCTCGACGTGCAATTGCGCCTGATCGGCAGCTTCATCGACCTGCAGGGCGAACATCTCGGCGAGGTCGACCTGGTGTTGCGCGCCGGCCCGCTACCCGACAGCCGCCTGGTGGCCACCTCGCTGGCGCCGATGGTGCGGGTGGTCTGCGCCAGCCCGGAATACCTGCGCGAACACGGCGTTCCCGCATCCCCAGGCGAACTGCCGGAGCATGCCGGCATCGATTGGGACAACCTGTCGCCACCCTATGCCTGGCGCTTCCAGCACGACGGCAAGCTCCAGCACCTGCGGCCGAAACGGGCGCGGCTGGCCACCAATAACGCCGAAGCGATGGTCGACGCGGCGCTGGCCGGCCTCGGCATCGCCCACCTGCCGACCTGGTTGTGCAGCGAGTACCTGCTACGCGGCGAACTGCAGGCGCTGTTCTGCGACGACGGCTTGCCCGCCGCCGAGCCCACCTGCATCTATGCCCTGCGCCTGGAACGCGAAGCCAGTTCGCGAACCCGTCTGCTGCTGGCTTTCCTCCGCGAGCGCTTCGGCTTTCCGCCGCCCTGGGACCAGGCCCTGCAGCAGCGTCTCGGCGAGCGCTGAGGACACCACCCGGCGGGAAACCTGGAAAGCCAATAGCCACTACGCTAAATTCATGCACAGTGCCCTACTTACTTGGAAGACAGCCATGTCCCGACTGCCCACCACCCCTTGCGAGCAGCTCAAGCTGGACAACCAGCTGTGCTTCGCCCTGTATTCCACCTCGCTGCAGATGACCAAGGTCTACAAGCCCCTGCTGCAAGCGCTCGGCCTCACCTATCCGCAGTACATCGCCATGCTGGTGCTGTGGGAACGCGACGGCCTGACCGTGGGCGAAATCAGCGCACGCATGCTTACCGACCCGGGATCGCTCACGCCTCTGCTCAAGCGCCTGGAGGGCGAAGGTCTGATTACCCGCACTCGCAGCAGCGAAGACGAGCGGGTAGTCCTGCTGCGCCTGACCGACAAGGGCCGCGCCCTGCAGCGACAGGCCGAGAGCATTCCCGCCTGCATCCTGGAGAGTACCGGCCTCGACTTGCCACAGCTGGTCGCCCTAAAGGATGAGCTGCTGGCCCTGCGCGGCAACCTGCAAGCACCGGATTGAGGGGCTTATACCTACCCGTCTGGTTTTTATCGCCAAATCTTCCAACGATTTATCTTGCGCACAAAATAACATGACGATAAATTTCACTTCACGCACTTACTTAGCGCGCAAGAACTTAACGTGCAAATCAGACAGGTGACCCTCATGCAAACCATCAAGGCTCTCTACACCGCAACCGCAACCGCCACCGGAGGCCGTGACGGCCGTGCGGTATCCTCGGACGGCGTGCTCGACGTGAAACTCAGCACTCCGCGCGAACTGGGCGGCCAGGGCGGCGCGGCCACCAACCCGGAACAACTGTTCGCCGCCGGCTACTCCGCCTGCTTCATCGGAGCCCTGAAGTTCGTTGCCGGCCAGCGCAAGCAGACCCTTCCCGCCGACGCCTCGATAACCGGCAAGGTCGGCATCGGCCAGATTCCCGGCGGCTTCGGCCTGGAGGTCGAACTGCACATCAACCTGCCGGGCCTGGAGCGCGAAGCCGCCGAAGCGCTGGTAGCCGCCGCCCACCAGGTCTGCCCCTACTCCAACGCTACCCGCGGCAATATCGACGTACGCCTGAACGTGTCGGTCTGAAGCTTCCGACTCTCCGCGCCGCGGCGGCGGACAGCGGAAACGAAAAAGCCCGGCGAATGCCGGGCTTTTTCTCGTCGCACGAAAGGATCAGGCCTTGACGCGGGACTTGTACTCGCCGGTGCGGGTATCGATCTCGATCGAGTCGCCGATTTCGCAGAACGCGGAAACCTGCAGCTCGGCGCCGTTGTTCAGGCGCGCGGTCTTCATCACCTTGCCCGAGGTGTCGCCGCGGACGGCCGGCTCGGTGTAGGCGATCTGGCGAACGATGGTGGTCGGCAGCTCTACCGAGATCACCTTGTCGTTGTAGAACACGGCTTCGCAGATGTCGGTCATGCCGTCTTCGATGAAGGTCAGCACGCCTTCCAGATCGTCTTTCTCGATCTCGTACTGGTTGAACTCGCTGTCCATGAAGACGTACAGCGGGTCGGCGAAGTAGGAGTAGGTCACTTCCTTGCGATCGAGGATGATCGGCTCCAGCTTGTCGTCGGCCTTGAACACGGTCTCGGTACCGGCGCCGGTCAGCAGGTTCTTCAGCTTCATCTTGACGACGGCAGCGTTACGGCCGGACTTGTTGAACTCGGCCTTCTGGATGACCCAGGGAGCGCCATTGATGTTGGCAACCTGGCCGGCGCGGAACTCTTGAGCGGTTTTCATACGAATATCCGATGGATGAAAGACAAAAAATCAGGCCGCGTATCATAGCCAATCTGCGTAAAATTGCACCAGCCTTGCCGCAAGATCCGGACGCATGCCCTGTTCGTCGGCCCAGCGCTGCGCTTCCCGACGCCACTCGGGCAGTTGCCTCTCCAGCCCCTCCCAGGCCCCGGCAAGTCCACCGCCGGCGTTCCACGCCAGCCAGAAGGTGCGCAGGTTTTCCGCCAGGTCGGCGGGCAGGCCGGCGCAATAGAGTTCGAGGAATGCCTCGAGCTTCGCCAGGTGCGCCTCCTCTTCCTGTCTATAGATGTGCCAGAGCAGCGGCCGTCCCGCCCACTGCGCGCGAACGAAGGAATCCTCGCCGCGCACCGCGTTCAGGTCGCAGCACCACAACAGGCGATCGTAGTCGTCCTGCGCCATGAACGGCAGCACCTGGACCCGCAACGCGTCGCGCACGTGGACGTCCCCGACGGCCAGGGTAGCCACCCGCAGCCAATCGGCGACATCCGCCAGCACCCGCCCCTCCGGCACCAGCAGCAGGCTCGGCTGGCGGGCGTCGCGCAGTTGTTCCAGCCAGCCAGGCAGCGCCGGGTTTTCGTAGGCAAACAGCGAAATCAGTCGCTCGCCAACCTTCCGCCGCACGCCGAGGGAGGCGAGAAACTCATCCTGCGCCGAGACGGAGGCCTGGAAACGGCGCCGACGTTCCAGCAGGCCGGCCTCGCGCAACAGGCCGCCACTGGGCTCGCGGAACCCGGGAAAGAAGAAGTACTTGGAAAGCCCGCACGCCTGCAGCGACGGCAATGCGTGGCAACTGCCGATCCATTCCTCGGCACTCAGGTACTCCAGGTTCAGCCACAGGGACGGCCGCTTGCGCTCGCGCATGGCCTGCCGGTGCGCCTCCGGCAGTTCGCAGGCGAAGGCCTCTATCACCACATCGGCGGCCGCCACCGGTGCCCACGGTCGGCCCCAGGCACGCACTTCGACCCCATCCAGGCACTGCACGTGCGCCGCCGGGTCCGCCCGCGGACAGATCCGGGCGAAGGCCTGCGGCTCGTCCACCCACAGGCGCACGGCCTGACCGTGCTCGGCGGCCAGTTGGCGAGCCAGGCGCCAGGTGACGCCGATGTCGCCATAGTTGTCGACCACGCTACAGAAAATGTCCCAGCTCGCCATCCGCCTCTCCTCTTCGTGCCCGGCAGTCTACCAAGGCACCCCGCGGACTTTCCTCCGACGACCTAAGCCGATGAAAAAGTTAAAAAAATATTTGCCAAGCGGGAAATGTTCGAGTAAATTGCGCGCCTCGACAGACACGGCGCTGTCGAGAACCTGGTGAGGTGTCCGAGTGGTTGAAGGAGCACGCCTGGAAAGTGTGTATACGGGAAACCGTATCGAGGGTTCGAATCCCTCCCTCACCGCCAGATCGCAAGAAGGCCCGGCTAATCAAGTTAGCCGGGCCTTTTTCATTTCCGCACCAATACTTACGGCATTTCCGGCAACATGCTGGCAACTTAGTTGTTACTTGCCACTCCCCGCCAAGTCGATAAGCGCCAGCCACTCCGGAACATTCTCGACAACCCGGCAGCCCTCATCCCCCGCCTCTTGCAGCAACTCTACCCAAGGTCCGGGAAATTGCTTACTTGCGCCGCACGCTGGATATTTTTTGAACAAACGACACTCCAACTACTGCTAAAGTCGGGGGGACTAAAAAAAAAGTTGCTCGGCTTGCGCTTGGTCAGTTTACTTACTACAAGTAATGGGTAGTATGTAGCCGGCTAATTTCCCCGGCTGGGGAGATTGCTGTTATGGAAATGTCCACCTTAAGGGGAACACGATGAACAACGTTCTGAAATTCTCTGCTCTGGCTCTGGCTGCTGTTCTGGCCACCGGTTGCAGCAGCCACTCCAAAGAAACCGAAGCTCGTCTGACCGCTACCGAAGACGCAGCTGCTCGTGCTCAGGCTCGCGCTGACGAAGCCTATCGCAAGGCTGACGAAGCTCTGGGCGCTGCTCAGAAAGCTCAGCAGACCGCTGACGAGGCTAACGAGCGTGCCCTGCGCATGCTGGAAAAAGCCAGCCGCAAGTAATAGGTCTCACGACCTGTTGAAAACCGGTCCCTCGGGGCCGGTTTTTTTATGCCTGCGTTTCGCCGGGCATGAAAAAACCCGCGTCCCTTGCGGGTACGCGGGCCTCTGCCTCGACGCTCTCCGTCAGGGCGTATGCTGGGTAGGATCGCTATCCACCGTCGCGGTCATCGCCGGCGCCGATTCCTGGGCGATTTCCACCGGCACGCCATCCTCCGAGGCCACCACTTCGCGGACCACGTCCCAGTTCAACTGGATACGCTTGGCCAGGTCGTCGCGCTTGAGCAGGGTGTTGATCACCGCGGTGTGCTTGTCCACCACCGACGGGTCGCCATGGTCGTTCAGCGGCGTATGCGCCTCCAGGTAGACCTTGCCGTTGCTCACGCCGAACTTGTAGGGCTCGTTGATGATACGCACGCTGGTGCCGACGCTGATCATCGAGAACAGGTGGGTCACGTCGGCGTTGTACATGCGGAAGCAGCCATGGCTGGTGCGGGTGCCGATGCCGAACTTCTTGTTCGAACCATGGATCAGGTAGCCCGGCACGCCCAGGGTCAGCTTGTACGGCCCCAGCGGATTGTCCGGGCCCGGCGGCACCACGGTCGGCAGCGGATCGCCATCGGCGGCGTGCTCGGCGCGGATCGAGGCCGGCGGATACCAGGCCGGGTCCTTGGTCTTGGCGGTGATGCGGGTGTTCGCGATCGGCGAACCCCAGCCCTCGCGGCCGATGCCCAGCGGATAGGTGTGCACCACGTTCTGCCCTTTCGGGTAGTAGTACAGGCGGTATTCGGCCAGGTTGATCACCACGCCTTCGCGCGGGCCAGGCGGCAGCACGAAGCGGGTAGGGATGATCACCTCGGTGCCGACGCCCGGCAGCCAGGGATCGACACCGGGGTTGGCGGCGACCATTTCGCTGTAGCCCAGGTTGTACTGCTCGCCGAGGTCGGCGAAAGTGTCCTCGTACTTGGCCTTGATCACCTGGACCTGGCCGACGACGTCCTCGCCCGGAGGCGGGAGCTGCAGTTCCAGGGCCGATGCGGAGCCGGCCGAAAGCAGCGCGGCGAAAGACAGTGAGACAACGGGTACGCGCGACAACATTCCGGAGAATCCTTGGCGAGTGCGATGAAGGAGTAGGAAAGACAGTGTAACACCCCGCCAGGTTTCACCGGGAGGGCTCAGACCAACCAGGACAGGCGCTCCCCGCGCTTTTCCGCCTCCAGTTGTTTCCGGCAATCGGGACACAGCAGCCGGTCGCGCAGACGCGCCCGTTCCAGCGGCTGCCAGCGCGGCTGGGCCGGCAGCAGCTTGCCGCAAAGCGTGCGGTCCGCCGGGGTATCCAGCTCCAGCTGACGCGCCACCACATGCACCCGGACCTCGCGACAGGCGAACAGGTCCAGCTGATCGTCGGGCTCGATCAGTTGATAGGCGTAGAGGGTCCAGGCGGGACGCGGCATGGGGGGCTCCTGAGGGGTGCGCAACCTTAGCCGAAAGCGGTTTCCCGGGGAAGTCTCAAAGCAGCGGTTTCAGCGTCGGCCAGACATTTTCCAGGAGCCTCGGCTGGGCGGCGAGCGCCGGATGGATGCCATCCGCCTGCATCATCCCCTGGACCCCGCCGACCCCTTCGAGGAAAAACGGCACCAGGGCGGTCTTTTCCTGCGCCGCGACCGCGCCGTAGACCCTGGAAAAGGCCTCGATGTAGCGCGGGCCGTAGTTCGGTGGCAACTGGATACCCAGCAGCAGCACCTTCGCTCCTTCCGCCCGGGCCTTTTGCGCCATGCTGGCAAGATTCTGTTGCAATTGCGCCGGTGCCATTCCGCGCAGCCCGTCGTTGCCTCCCAGCTCGATCACCACCAGCGCCGGCTTCTCCTCGGCAAGCAGCGCCGGCAGGCGCGCCAGGCCGCCCGCGGAGGTGTCGCCGCTGATCGAGGCGTTCACCACCCGGTAGTCGTAACCTTCGTCGGCGAGGCGCTTCTGCAACAGGGCGACCCAGCCCTGGCTGGTATCCAGTCCCAAAGCGGCGCTGATACTATCGCCCACGACCAACAGCGTCTGCGCCGCGGCCTGCTGGGTCAGCAGGACCAGGGCCAGGCAGCCGCTCAACAGCAATGCACGCATCGGAACCTCCATGAGCGCCAGCATTCTCAACGCGCAGAACCTTAGCAAGGTTGTCGGTAGCGCGGAAGGCAAGTTGACCATCCTCCACGACCTCTCCCTCGACCTCGCCCGCGGCGACAGCCTGGCGATCGTCGGCAGCTCCGGCTCCGGCAAGTCGACCCTGCTCGGCCTGCTCGCCGGGCTCGACCAGCCCAGCGGCGGCGAGGTCCGTCTCGCCGGGCACGCCCTCGGCGACCTCGACGAGGACCAGCGGGCGCGCGTCCGCGCGGCCCATGTAGGCTTCGTGTTCCAGTCGTTCCAGTTGCTCGACAGCCTCGATGCGCTGGAGAACGTGATGCTGCCCCTGGAACTGGAAGGCCGCGCCGACGCTCGCCAGCGCGCCAGAGAACTGCTTGAGCGAGTCGGCCTCGGCCAACGCCTGGGCCACTATCCGCGCCAGCTCTCCGGCGGCGAGCAGCAGCGGGTCGCCATTGCCCGTGCCTTCGCGGCGCAGCCGGACGTGCTGTTCGCCGACGAACCCACCGGCAACCTCGACAGCGCCACCGGCGAGCGGATCAGCGATCTGCTCTTCGAACTCAACCGCGAACGCGGTACCACCCTGGTCCTGGTTACCCACGACGAGCGTCTGGCGCATCGCTGCCGGCGCCTGATCCGTCTGGAAAGCGGACGCCTGATCGACCGGGTCGAACCCTGATGAAGCCGGTGCCCCTCTCCCGCCTGCTGAGCCTCGCCGGTCGCCAATTGTTCCGCGAGTCGCGCAGCGGCGAGCTGCGCGTGCTGTTCTTCGCCCTGCTGATCGCGGTCGCCTCGAGCACCGCCATCGGCTATTTCAGCGCCCGCCTGAACGGCGCCATGCTCGCCCGCGCCGCCGAGTTCCTCGGCGCCGACCTGGTGCTCAACGGTACCCAGCCGGCAAGCGCCGAACAGATCGAACGCGGCACCCGTCTGGGCCTGCGCCACGCCGACAGCGTCGAGTTTTCCAGCGTGATCGCCACCGACCAGGGCATCCAGCTCAGCAGCATCAAGGCGGTCGGCGACCGCTACCCCCTGCGCGGCCAGCTCAAGAGCGCTGCCGCGCCGTTCGCCGCCGAGCAGGCCGGCGGTCGTCCGCAGGCGGGCGAGGTATGGGTCGAATCGCGCCTGCTGGTCAGCCTCGACCTGAAGGTCGGCGACAGCATCGAGATCGGCCGCAAGCCTCTGCGCATCGCGCGCATCCTTACCTACGAGCCGGACCGCGCCGGCGACTTCTACAGCCTGACGCCCCGCGCCATGATGAGCCTGGCCGACCTCGATGCCACCGGGGTGGTCCAGCCGGGCAGCCGGGTGCGCTACCGCGATCTGTGGGAAGGCCCGCCGGAAGCCCTCCAGGCCTATCGCCAGCAGGTCAAGGGCAGCCTCGCCGCCAACCAGCGCCTGCAGGATGCCCGCGACGGCAACCGCCAGGTGGGCGATGCCCTCGGCCGTGCCGAGCGCTACCTGAACCTGGCCAGCCTGGCCGCGGTGCTGCTCGCCGGCGTCGCCGTGGCGTTGTCCGCCGCCCGTTTCGCTGCACGGCGCTACGACGCCAGCGCGCTGCTGCGCTGCCTCGGTCTGTCGCGCAGCGAAACCCTGCTCCTCTACGCGCTGCAACTGTTGCTGCTGGGCCTGCTCGCCAGCGCCATCGGCGCCCTGCTCGGCTGGTTGGCACAGCTCGGCCTGTTCCGCCTGCTCGCCACGCTGCTGCCGCCGGACGTACCAGCCGGCGGCCTGTTCCCCGCCTTCGCCGGGATCGCCACCGGCCTGGTAGCGCTGGCCGGCTTCGCCCTGCCGCCGCTGGCAGCCCTGGGCCGGGTACCGCCGTTGCGGGTCCTGCGCAGCGACCTGCTGCCGGTGCCGGTGCGCACCTGGATGGCCTACGCCTGCGCCCTGCTCGCCCTGGGCCTGATCATGTGGCGGTTGAGTCTCGACCTGAAGCTGACCCTCGCCCTGCTCGGCGGCGGCCTGGTCGCCACGCTGGTGCTCGGCGCCCTCCTGCTGCTCGGCCTGAACGGCCTGCGCCGGGCACTGGCGCGTGCCAGCCTGCCATGGCGGCTGGGACTCGGCCAGTTGTTGCGGCACCCGCTGGCCGCCGCCGGACAGAGCCTGGCCTTCGGCCTGATCCTGCTGGCCATGGCCCTGATCGCCCTGCTTCGCGGCGAACTGCTGGATACCTGGCAGGCCCAGTTGCCGCCGGACGCCCCCAACCATTTCGCCCTGAACATCCTGCCGACGGAAAAGGAAGCCTTCGAACGTCGCGTGCAAAAGCTCTCCCCCGGCGCCGAGCCGCTGTTCCCCATGGTTCCCGGGCGCCTGGTAGCGGTGAACGGCAAGCCGGTCCAGGCGCTCGACGAAGACGTGCGCAGCGAGCGTGCCCTGCAGCGCGACCTCGGCCTGACCTGGTCGGAGCGACTGCCCTCCGGCAACCAGCTCACCGCCGGACGCTGGTGGAGCGCGCCGCAGCCGGGGGCCCTGCCGGGCGTGTCGGTGGAAGAGAAGCTGGCCGCCAACCTGCGTATCCAGGTCGGCGACCGGCTCACCTTCAGCGTCGCCGGGCAGAATCGCGAGGTCCAGGTCCAGAGCCTGCGCAAGGTGAAGTGGGACAATTTCCAGCCGAACTTCTTCATGGTCTTCCAGCCCGGCACCCTGACCGACCTGCCGGTGACCTACCTGACCAGCTTCTACCTGCCGGCCAGCCAGGAACGCGACCTGATCGAACTGGCCCGCGCCTTCCCCACCGTCACCCTGCTGCCGGTAGACGCCCTGCTGAGCCAGCTGCGGAGCATCCTCGACCAGGTCACCCTGGCCGTGGAGTACGTGCTGGTGTTCGTTCTCGCGGCGGGCTTCGTGGTGCTCTTCGCCGGTCTCCAGGCGACCCTCGACGAGCGCGTGCGCCAGGGTGCCCTGCTGCGCGCGCTGGGTGCCGAGCGCGAGTTGCTGCAACGTACCCGGCGGGTCGAGTTCGCCCTGCTCGGCGCAGTCAGCGGCCTGCTCGCGGCGCTCGGCTGCGAGGCGGTCAGCCTGCTGCTCTACCGACTGGTCTTCGACCTGCCGTGGCAAGCGCATCCCTGGTTGCTCGCGCTGCCTCTGGTGGGCGCCGTGCTGGTAGGCGGCGCCGGCCTGCTGGGCACCCGTCGCGCCCTCAACAGCAGCCCGCTGCGGGTCCTGCGCGAGGGCTGATCGGATACACTGGCAGGCTTTCATCCGTTCATTTGTGGAACCACCCGAACCATGAGTCGCTATCGTCCACCGCGCACCGCCGGCACCCCGCTGATCACTCCGGAGGGCGCCGCGCGGTTACGCGCAGAGCTGCATGAACTCTGGCACGTGCGCCGTCCCCAGGTGACCCAGGCGGTCAGCGAAGCCGCCGCCCTCGGCGATCGCTCGGAAAACGCCGAATACATCTACGGCAAGAAGATGCTGCGCGAGATCGACAGTCGCGTGCGCTTCCTGCGCAAGCGCCTGGAGAACCTGAAAGTGGTCGGCGAGCGGCCGGCGGATCCGAACCGGGTGTACTTCGGCGCCTGGGTGACCCTGGAAGACGAAGACGGCGAGCAGGCCCGCTATCGCATCGTCGGCCCCGACGAACTGGACCTGCGCAACAACCAGATCAGCATCGACTCGCCGCTCGCCCGCGCACTGGTCGGCAAGGAGCTGGACGCCGAGGTGCTGGTGCGCACCCCGGCCGGGGAAAAGCTCTGGTTCGTCGTCGAGATCGAGTATCCGCCGGCGCCCTGAGGGGTCACGCGCTCAGCGCAGGATACGGCGGGTGATCAGGCCCTGGCGGGCGACCCGGATCAGTTGCCGGACCACCAGGTCCAGGTCTTCCGCCTCGGGGGCCTGGACCACGGCGAAGTCGAACGCGTCGCTGGGGAAGCGCGCCAGGTCCTTGCCGTCCTGGGCGAACTGGATAAGGAAGGTACGCGAACCGTTCCAGCGCTTCGGCCAGCCTTCGAGGTAACGGACGAGGGTCGGCTGGTGCGGGCCGCTGAGGAGAATCCTCGGGTTCCGCCGGACCAGGCCGGTGGTGATGGGTGCCAGGCGCAATTGCGTGCTGGGACAGGTCATGACGTCATGTCTCCGCCTCTTCGGTCCCGCTGGACAGCGGTGAGAGGCAACACCGAGCCAGCGCTTTAGCGGTATTTCGGCTGCTGCCGGGCGCCCCGCAAGTTGCTGTTTAAATCGGCGCACGCGCATCCTAGAAAAGCCGCATGGAGACTGTCAAGAAACACGCGGAGGCGCCCATGCCCGATCGCTTTCTTCGCCTGTTCTTCGCCCTGCCCTGCCCACCTCCCCTCGCCGAGCGGATCGGCCGGTGGCGCGATGACCGGCCACTGCCCGGACGCCAGGTGGCGACGGCGAACCTGCACCTGACCCTGGCCTTCCTCGGGCAGGTCCCGTCCGCTCGGCTCGAGGCCCTGCTGGACATGGCCGCGGCCATCGAGGCCGCGCCCTTCGACCTGTGTCTCGACCGCCTGCTGCGCTGGAGGAACGGCATCCTGCTGCTGGCCCCCAGCCAACCGCCCGGCGCCCTCCTGCGCCTGCGCCGCGCCCTGCGCTCCGGCCTTGCCGAACTGGAGCTGCCCGTGGAAACCCGCTTATTCAGCGCCCATCTGACCCTGGCTCGCGATGCCGCGCCGCTGGAGGACGCCCCGCCACCCCCAACCTTCGTATGGCAGGTCGACCATTTCAGCCTGTTTTGCTCGCAAAACGACGCCGCGGGCGTGCGCTACCGCACACTCGGTCGCTGGGCGTTGTGCGGGGAAGATTCAAACGAGCGTTTCGCGCCGTAACAACCCGCCTCTTCCGCTCTGCCACGCAGGTTATGACCGGCCGCCAGGAAGCCGCGGATTTCCTGGCCTGGAGGAAAAAAGCCGAAGCTGGCACGGTTCCTGCGCAAGGGACAGCGAAGCGGTTCTCCCGGAAGGATTCGGGCGATGGCTGGCAGGACGCGCCCCTCGGCCCCATCAACCTGAGATGAGAACAACATGAAGAAGAAGTCTCTGCTCCCCCTCGGCCTGGCCATCGGCCTCGCCTCTCTCGCTGCCAGCCCTCTGATCCAGGCCAGCACCTACACCCAGACCAAATACCCCATCGTGCTGGCCCACGGCATGCTCGGCTTCGACAACATCCTCGGGGTCGACTACTGGTTCGGCATTCCCAGCGCCTTGCGCCGTGACGGTGCCCAGGTCTACGTCACCGAAGTCAGCCAGTTGGACACCTCGGAAGTCCGCGGCGAGCAGTTGCTGCAACAGGTGGAGGAAATCGTCGCCCTCAGCGGCCAGCCCAAGGTCAACCTGATCGGCCACAGCCACGGCGGGCCGACCATCCGCTACGTCGCCGCCGTACGTCCCGACCTGATCGCTTCCGCCACCAGCGTCGGCGCCCCGCACAAGGGTTCGGACACCGCCGACTTCCTGCGCCAGATCCCACCGGGTTCGGCCGGCGAGGCAATCCTCTCCGGGCTGGTCAACAGCCTCGGCGCGCTGATCAGCTTCCTTTCCAGCGGCAGCACCGGTACGCAGAATTCACTGGGCTCGCTGGAGTCGCTGAAC
Source organism: Pseudomonas sp. RC10-4-2 (assembly GCF_050433085.1). Taxonomy (NCBI): domain Bacteria; kingdom Pseudomonadati; phylum Pseudomonadota; class Gammaproteobacteria; order Pseudomonadales; family Pseudomonadaceae; genus Pseudomonas; species Pseudomonas sp. RC10-4-2. Next base: position 1,524,283 of record NZ_JBNPXX010000001.1, on the reverse strand, counting down.
AGCGAGGGGGCCGCGCGCTTCAACGCCAAGTACCCGCAGGGCGTCCCCACCTCGGCCTGCGGCGAGGGCGCCTACAAGGTCAACGGCGTGAGCTATTACTCCTGGAGCGGTTCCTCGCCGCTGACCAACTTCCTCGATCCGAGCGACGCCTTCCTCGGCGCCTCGTCGCTGACCTTCAAGAACGGCACCGCCAACGACGGCCTGGTCGGCACCTGCAGTTCGCACCTGGGCATGGTGATCCGCGACAACTACCGGATGAACCACCTGGACGAGGTGAACCAGGTCTTCGGCCTCACCAGCCTGTTCGAGACCAGCCCGGTCAGCGTCTACCGCCAGCACGCCAACCGCCTGAAGAACGCCAGCCTGTAGGACCCCGGCCGGGGCCTCGGCCCCGGCCCTTTCCCGGAAGCCCCCTCGCGTGAAGAAAATCCTCCTGCTGATTCCACTGGCGTTCGCCGCCAGCCTGGTCTGGTTCGTCTGGCTGGAACCTTCCCCCGCACCCGAGACGGCGCCCCCGGCCAGCGCGCAGGCGGGCGCAGTCCACGCCCCGCCAGCAGCCTCCGCGGGAGAAGCGGTGCCGGCCCCCCAGGTCATGCCGGCCAAGGTCGCGCCGCTGCCAACCTCCTTCAGGGGCACCAGCGTCGATGGCAGTTTCAGTGTCGACGCCAGCGGCAACCTGCTGATCACCCGCGACATCCGCAACCTGTTCGACTACTTCCTCAGCGCCGTCGGCGAAGAGCCCCTGCAGCAAAGCCTGGACCGCCTGCGCGCCTACATCGCCGCCGAACTCCAGGAGCCGGCGCGCGGCCAGGCGTTGGCGCTGATGCAGCAATACATCGACTACAAGAAGGAACTGGTGCTGCTCGAACGCGACCTGCCGCGCCTGGCCGACCTCGACGCCCTGCGCCAGCGGGAAGCCGCGGTGAAAGCCCTGCGCGCGCGGATCTTCAGCAACGAAGCGCACGTGGCGTTCTTCGCCGACGAGGAAACCTACAACCAGTTCACCCTGGAGCGCCTGGCGATCCGCCAGGACGGCAAGCTCAGCGCCGAGGAAAAGGCCGCCGCCATCGACCGCCTGCGCGCCAGCCTGCCGGAAGACCAGCAGGAAAGCGTGCTGCCGCAACTGCAAAGCGAACTGCAGCAGCAGACCGCCGCCCTCCAGGCCGCTGGCGCCGGCCCGGAAGCCATCCGCCAGATGCGTCAGCAACTGGTGGGCGCCGAAGCCACCACCCGCCTGGAGCAACTCGATCGGCAACGCTCGGCCTGGAAGGGCCGGCTGGACGACTATTTCGCCGAGAAGAGCCGGATCGAAGGCAATACCGGGCTGAGCGAAGCCGACCGCCGCGCGGCGGTCGAACGCCTGGCCGAGGAGCGCTTCAGCGAACAGGAACGCTTGCGCCTGGGCGCGCTGGAACAGATGCGCCAGGCCGAGCAGCGCTGACCGACACGGAAACGCCAAGAACGCGGCGAAGGGCGCTTCGGCGGATAACGCTACCCTCAGGGGTGCAGCCCTGGCGTGGCCGGCGAGGCGGAAACCTTGTGCTGCGCGCCGCAACGAAAAAGGGCGGCCACCCGAAGGTGTCCGCCCTTTTTCGTCGCCAGCCCGGTTCAGCGGGACAGCTTGCCGTCCAGCGAGAACTTGCCGGCGCCATCGATCAGCAGCGCCACGCTGATCATCAGCAGGGTCAGGGCATATTCATAGCCGTTGTCGGTGATGAAGAAGCCATTGCCGATGTGCACGCTGAAGATCGCCACGATCATGGTGAAGCCCACCACCACCGACGCCGGACGCACCAGCAGGCCGATCACCAGCGCCAGGCCGCCGAAGAACTCGGCGCTGCCGGCCAGGGTCGCCAGCAGGTAGCCAGGGGTCAGGCCGATGGATTCGAACCACTGCGCCATGCCGTTCAGGCCGGCGCCGCCGAACATGCCGAAGAGCTTTTGCGAACCGTGGGACATCAGGGTAAGACCGGTGACGATACGCAGGATGGCCAGGCCGGCACCGGCGTTGGTCGACAGGATGGTCTTGATCAGTGGATTCATGGTGCGTCCTCAGGTGTGGGATAAGATGGGCACACTATAGGCAAGATAATTCGATATTAAAACCGCAAAAAACGCGTTATCAATATCGAATTTATAGATTATTTTTGAGCCGTCGCCGTCTTCGCACGCACCCCGGGCTCCAGGCGAACCCGTTCGCGTTCATATGCAAGGTAGTACTTGTTGACGCTGCTGACATAACTCACCACACCCATGCCTATCTCTTCCGCAGCCACCCGCTCGACCTGGAAGAACCAGCGATTCGGATCGAGCCCCCGGCGACGCGCCTGGGTGCGCAGGTTCTGTACCCGCTCCGGGCCCATGTTGTAGGCCGCCAGGGTGAACGCCAGGCGCTCGCGCTCGTCGAGGTGCTTGCTGGAGAAGAACTGCTTGCGGATCTTGGTCAGGTAGCGACTGGCGGCCAGCACGTTGCTGTCCTTGTCGTGCACATTGCCGACCCCGACGCTGCGCGCCGCCGCCGGGGTGATCTGCATCAGCCCGCTGGCGCCGCCGGAACCGCGCGCCTTCGGGTTCAGGTGCGACTCCTTGTAGGCCACCGCCGCCAGCGCCAGCCAGTCCATGCTGCTCTGCTGCGCGTAGCGCTGCAGCAGTGGACGGACCGCTTCCAGGCGCTTGCGGTCCGCCGCGCCGAGGGGGTTGCGGACCTTGTAGGCGCGCCGGTAGACGCGCTGGAAAGCCACGTCCTGGTCGGCCGGCGCGCGGTAGTCGGCGAGGAAGCGGTCGATGGTCGCGCGCAGGGTGCTGGCATCGCGGCGCACGTACCAGGCCATGTCGGCGCGATTGTCCAGCACCAGGTGGCGGTCGACGCGCAGCTTCGGCAGCACCTTGGCCCAGCGTTCGGCGATGGGCTGCTCGACCACGGTGAAGCCGAGGATGCCTGCCTGGACCATTTCCATCACATCCTCGACGGCCAGGGAAGCGTCCAGCTTTTCGATCCGGATCGGTGCCATGCGGCGTTGCGCCAGGCGCTGGTTGACCAGTTCGATGGCGCCCTCGGCGGCGCTGCCGGCCGGCAGCGGGATGGTCCGCCCGGACAACTGCTCCAGGCGCGTGTAGCGCCGGTTGCCCTTGCGCGCCACCAGCACCAGCGGCACATCGGCGCGCACCGGCGCGCTCGGGCTGACCTGCAGGCCGTCGTGCGCCGGCAGCAGTTCGCCGGGGGCGACCAGGTCGCCTTCGCCACGCTGCAGGGCGGCAAGCAACTGGTCCTTGGGCTTGGGTATGAGCTTGAGGGTGAGGTTCCGCGCGGACGGCGAACGGCTGTTGAGGTATTGCTCGAAGGCGCGCAGGCGACGGTACTCGACGCCGATCGGCTCGCCCTTCACCTCGCCCGAGCTGTTGCGGCTCTGGTTGACCAGCACCTTGAGCACGCCAGCGCGGCGGATGCTCGCCAGGTCGCGGGTCTCCGGCTGTTCCCTGTGCCAGTTGTCCGGCTGGCCGGTGATGCGCGCAGCCGCCGGCAAGGGTGCGAGCACCAGCAGGCAAAGCGAAAGCAGCAACAGACGCGTCATCCAGGTCTCCAGAGGCCAGGCTCGATGTCCCTCTCCGGGGGACCGGATCAATCAGAGCATGGCAGTCTTGGCAAGTTCCTCTCCGACAGCGGCTGCAAACGGAGGCATTGGGTAGATAATCCGGGCGCCGAAGAACCCGATCTGCGATTATAACGGATTGTTCTACAAGCGGTTTGCCACCCATCTCCCGGCGGGTCCGGCGCGATCGAGGGGGCGCCGCCTCGCTGCGAATTCCAGGAAGGCACCATGCAACTCATCGATATCGGCGTCAATCTGACCCACGCCAGCTTCGCCCCGGAACGTGAAGCACTGCTCGCCCGCGCGCGCGCCGCCGGGGTGGTGCAGATGGTCATCACCGGCACCAGCCTGGCCGACAGCGAACAGGCGCTGCAGCTCTGCGGCGAACTCGACGAGGGCGGCCGGCTGTTTACCACCGCCGGCGTCCACCCCCACGAGGCCAGCCACTGGAACGCCGACACCGCTCGCGGCCTGCGCGCCCTGTTCGACGACCCGCGGGTACGCGCGGTGGGCGAATGCGGCCTCGACTTCAATCGCGACTTCTCTCCCCGTCCGGCCCAGGAAAAGGCCCTCGAGGAACAACTGGCACTGGCCGTCGAGCTACAGCGTCCGGTGTTCCTCCACGAACGCGACGCCAGCGAGCGCCTGCTGGCGATCCTGCGCGACTTCCGCGATCGCCTGCCGGCCGCCGTCGTACATTGTTTCACCGGCGAGCGCCGGGCGCTGTATGGCTACCTCGACCTCGACCTGCACATCGGCATCACCGGCTGGATCAACGACGAGCGCCGCGGCACCCACCTGCATGATCTGGTAGGCGAGATCCCGGTCGGCCGTCTCATGCTGGAAAGCGACGCGCCCTACCTGCTGCCGCGCAGCCTGCGGCCGAAGCCGAAGAACGGGCGCAACGAGCCGGCCTACCTGGTCGAGGTGCTCGACTGCGTGGCCCGCCATCGCGGCGAGAGCGCGGAGCGCCTGGCCGCTCACACCAGCGCCGCGGCGCGGGAGTTCTTCGGCCTGCCGACGATCGACTGAGATCGCCCTCAAGCTCCCGGCGGATCGGCCGCTAAGCTGACGAACGGTCTCGTTGACCCGCATCAACGATTGCCCCTTACTCAGCTTTCAAGATAATGGCGCCTTGCCATTAGCTTGCCGATAAGAAGAAATCCCCCTATGGGCACCTGGATCAGCGACATTCCACTGAAATACAAGTTCTGGGCCGTCAACGCGGTGGCCTTCTTCACCACCCTGCTGCTGGTGTTGTTCGCCATGCAGCAGGAAGCCGCCGGGCGCAACGCTTCCGCCCAGCGCGCCGCCGCCGCCGAGGGCGAGCTGGTTCAGAGCTGGCCAGCCGGCAGCGCCCTGCCCGCCCGCAGCAACCTGCTGCCGCTGGAACAGGCCGCGAGCCTGGGCGGCACCGCTGCCCAGGCGCTGGGCAAGGGGCAGGGTTGGATCGAGTTGTCCGGCGCGCGCCAGGGCGATACCCCGCTGCTCGGCGCCTGGGTCGGCCAGACCGGCTCCGGCCAGCGCTTCGCCGTGCTCGCCCCGGCCAGCGACCTGTGGCAGGTCTTCGCCGACCGGGCCGGCGCCTACGCCGTCGCCGTGCTGGTGCTGATGCTGGCGCTGCTGGCGGCCTCGCAACTGCTGATCCGCTTCATCCTCACCCACCTGCATACCCTCAAGGACGTGATGCTGCACGTCGAGAAGAGCGGCGACCTGTCCGCTCGCGTACCGCTGCAGGGACGCGACGAAGTCGGCCAGATGGCCAGTGCCTTCAACGCCATGCAGGCCGGCTACCAGCGCATCGTCGGCACCGTCGCCGCGGCCGCTACCAAGCTCGACGAAGGCGCCCAGGCGCTGGCCCGCAGCATGGGCCAGGTACGCCAGGGCATGCTCGGCCAGCAGAGCGAGACCGACCAGACCGCCACCGCGATCAACGAGATGTCCACCACGGTCTTCCATATCGCCCAGCACGCCGCCGACACCCGTGACCAGTCGCAGGAAGCCGACCGCCTGGCCGGCGCCGGCCAGCAGGCGGTGAGCCGGGTCAGCGCGTCGATCGCCGGGTTGTCCCAGGGCGTCCAGGACACCGCCGAGATGATCCAGAAGCTGGCCGAGGACAGCCAGAAGATCAGCGGCGTGGTCAACGTGATCCACGGCATCGCCGAACAGACCAACCTGCTTGCCCTCAACGCCGCCATCGAGGCCGCGCGGGCCGGGGAAATGGGCCGCGGCTTCGCCGTGGTGGCCGATGAGGTGCGCAACCTCGCCCGTCGCGTGCAGGACTCCACCGACGAGATCACCCAGATGATCCTCGCCCTGCAGTCGGGTACCCGCGACGCCGTGGAGTTCATGCAGGAAAGCTCGCTCAAGGCAGACGGTTGCGTCAGCCAGGCCGGCGACGCCGGCGAGGCGCTGGCGGCGATCGCCAACGCGGTGGCGCAGATGCGTGAAAGCAACACGCAGATCGCCGTCGCCGCGGAACAGCAGAGCCAGGTCGCGGAAGAGATGACCCGTTCGGTGGTGGGCATCCGCGACGTCACCGAACTCACCGTGCAGCAGACCGTCGAGTCGGCGGCCACCAGTCAGCAACTGGTCGACCTGGCGGGCGATCTGACCCGCGCCATCGGCCAGCTACGCCTCTGATCCGCAGGCGCACCTGCCTATCGCCCGGATAGGCAGGAATCATTCGCCGCGCTGCCGCACCCCGCCTAGACTCGACGACATGCAACGACCCGCCCCGCGGGTCGCCGTCACGGAGTACCGAGAACATGGGCAAACGTCATCCCAACCTGCTCGCCTGGCAATGGCGCGGCTATGCCGCCAACCACCGCAACCCGACCAACCTGGTCCTGCACCTGATCGCCGTGCCGCTGTTCATCGTCGCTGCGATCCTGCTGCTCGGCGGCCTGTTCGCCCTGGACCTGCTGCAGGTGGTGCTCGGTGTCATCGGCATCGGCGCCGGCCTGGCGATCCAGGCCAAGGGACACGCGCTGGAGAAACAGGCACCCGAGCCATTCAGCGATCGGCGCGACGCTGTCAGTCGCCTGCTCGTCGAGCAGTTCGTCACCTTCCCCCGCTTCGTCCTCAGCGGCGCCTGGTGGCGGGCTTGGCGCGAACGGCATAAGTGACAGTTCGTCCGGGATTTTGCACAGCCCTTCAGTTTTAGCACGACGCTGCCGATATAATCGACGGAATCCTGTCGTGGACCGACAACATGCCGTCAACGCGTCAATTAATCGTCTTTCTCTGTTGCCTGGGGCTGCCTCTTGCCCAGGCCGCGGAGCCCGTGCCGCTGGGCGGACGTCCGATCGTCACCCTGCAGCGGTCCGGCGACGCTCCCGTACGGCTGACCCTGTCCGACCTCGAAGCCCTGCCCAGCGAGACCCTGGAAGCCCAGCTCCCCGGCGAGGCCAACGCCCGCTGGCAAGGCGTGCGCCTCAGCCTGTTGCTGCGCCACCTGGACCTGGCGCCGCCCACGCGCCTGCGCGTGCTGGCGCTGAACGACTACTCGGCGATCATCCCGTACAGCGACCTCGACAGCTACCAGCCCATCCTCGCCTATCGCCGCAACGGCGCCTACATGGCGATCCGCGAACGCGGACCGCTTTTCATCATCTACCCGATGGCCCGCTATCCTGAGTTGAGAAACCAGGTCTACTACAACCGTACCGTCTGGCAGGTCAGCTCCATCACTCTTGAGTAAGTAACGGACATGACTGTGCCGCTGCTCGATCCGACAAAGCTGCGCCGGCAACGCCAGATCATGGGGCTGTTGCTCGGCCTGGTGCTGCTCATGGCGCTGATCGCCGGGGCTGCGCTGTGGCTGGCGGTGCGCCAGGCCCAGCAACTGGCCCAGCCGAACCTGCACAACGAGCTGTGGCAGACCTACTCGCTGCGCGCCGAACTGGATCGCACGCTGGACGCCGCGCGGCATACCGAGAGCGGCGAAGGCCAAGCCGACGACCTGGCGATCCGTCTCGAAGTCCTCGCCAGCCTGATCGCGCCGCTGCGCCGCCAGTCGTTGTTCAGGCATCTCGCCGAACCGCGTCCGGAGGTACAGGCCACCCTGCAACGCCTGATCGAGCTCAGCGATCGCTGGTCGAACCAGGCCCCCTGGGGCGATCCCGTCGCCGCGCGCCGCCTGGCCGCGGAGATCGTCCAGCAGGTTCCGCCCTTGCTCGAACCGACCCACCAGATCGTCGTCGCCAGCAACATCGCCCTGACCAACCAGTTGGACGTCGACCGCAAGCGCCTGCACCGGGCGTTCTACGCGTTGTTCTGGGCCCTGCTCGGGATCGGTGCCGGCGGTGCCCTGCTGGTGCTGCGCCTGGTCACCGACTTCAAACGCGCACAGCAACTGGCCGGGCATCTGATCGAGCTTAACGCCACCCTGGAGAAACGCGTCGGCGAGCGCACCCGCCAGCTCAGCGAAGGCAAGGCGCTGCTGCATTTCATCCTCGAGGCCAGCCCGAGCGACGTGGTCCTGCTCAGCGCCTGCGGCGCCAGCATCCATTACGTCAGCCCACGCCTGCTCAAGCGCCTGGGTTGCCAGGCCCAGGACGACTTCAACCTGCCCCGGCTGTTCGCCAGCACCAGCGAATACAGCCGCCTGCAGAACGCCCTGGAGGCGCGCGGCCAGGTGGATGGCTGGGAAGCCCAGCTATGCGGGGAAACGCCTTGCTGGGCGGTGATCTGCGCGCGCCACCTGGAAATCGACGGCGAGCCGGCGACCCTGATCTGGTGCTACGACATCAGCCGGCGCAAGGCCATGGAGCAGGAACTGCGCCTGCTGGCCAGCACCGATACCCTGACCGGCCTGCACAACCGCCACTCGTTCCTGCACCAGGCGGAACTCATGCTCAAGGCCGCCGAACGCTTCCGCCACCCCTGCGTGGCGCTGATGCTGGACATCGACCACTTCAAGAACATCAACGACAGCCACGGCCACCTGACCGGCGACCGCGCCCTGCAACGTGTCGCCGAGACCCTGCGCCAGGGCCTGCGCGAGGTGGACCTGCTCGGTCGCCTGGGCGGCGAGGAATTCGCCGCGCTGCTTCCAGAGGTCAGCCTGGACCAGGCGCTGGACGTCGCCGAACGGCTGCGCGCCGGCGTCGAGGCGCTACGGGTGAACAATCCCGACGGCGAACCGCTGCGGATGACCGTGAGCATCGGCGTCGCCCTGCGCAGGGACGCCGGGGACGACCTGGAAAGCCTGCTGGTGCGCGCCGACAGCGCGCTCTACCAGGCCAAGAGCGGCGGGCGCAACCGCACCGAGTACGCGCCCGCCTGACATGCGCCTCAGCCGAACACCGTGACCATCTGCCGGCTGATCGCCAGCAACTGGCCGTCGGCGCTCCACATCCGCGCCGCCACGTGGCCGTAGCCGTCGCGCGCCTCCTCGATCTCCGCCAGGTAACGGCACCAGTCGCCGCTGCCCTGCTGCGGCAGCGGCTGGAGGAACTCGGCGGTCCAGGTCAGCGAGCTGGCCATCGCCGGGGTGCCCAGGTGCGGCAACAGCGCCGGCGGCCAGGAGTCGAGCAGCGCCAGCAGGTGGGAAACCTCCATGGGCTCTCCCTCGGGTTCGTCGCGGAAACGCATCCAGCCGCCCATCTGGCGCGACTTGTTCGAAGAGAACGGCAGGCCGCCCACTGCCCAGCGCATGGCGATGTAGCGAGTGAACTCCGGGGTCACGTTACGGATATAGGGCAGCTCCTGGCTCTCTTCGGGGCCCTTCATCCCGGCCGCCGGCAACGCTTCCACCGCCACCGCCGACGCGCGGGCGACGCCGAAACTGGCCTGGACCAGCGTCACCACCTGCTCGCCCTGACGGACCTCGACCTGTACCTGGCTCACCGCCTTGCCCTCGCGCAACAACCGGGCGCTGAAGCTCGCCGGCTGCTCGGGGGCCAGCGGTCCGACGAAGCTGACGCCGATGGAGCGCAACGGACGCCCCGCCTCGACCACCGCAAGCATGGCCTCGTAGGCCAACGCCACCACCAGGCCACCGAAGGTGGCGCGGCCCTGGCCCCAACTGGCCGGTACTACCACCGAGGAAGGGTCGCGGCGGACCGCCTGGATCAATTCGGAAAAATTCATGTGTGCCTCGCGAGGGGATTCGAGGGCCCATCTTAGGCGAGGCGATCCTTGGGAAAAAGCCGATCGGAATACCGGCGGCCTCAGTGCTCGGCAAGCGCCTGCTGCAATGTCGACAGGGCCCGTCCGGCACGCTCCCGGGCCAGTTCGAAGCGTGCCGTCCAGACCTCGCGCACGGGCGCCAGGTCCGGCTCGCGCTGGCATCGCAACAGCCACTGTTCGAGGTCGTGCCAATCGCCCAGCGCCGACTGGGCCGCCTTGAGCGGCGCCAGCAGCGAGCCGGGAATGCTGCAATCGTGCGGATAGGCCTCCAGCCCGTAGCGCACGCGCTTGATCCGTAGCCGTAGCGGGTGCCAGTGCTCGTAGGTGGTGTCCGCCAGCTCGGCGCGCAGGGTCTTCCATTGCCGGCGCAGGCGCTTGCGCACCCGGCCGTGCAGGCCATCCAGCACGGCATGCCGCTGGGCCGTACGCAACAGGGCCGGCCAGACGTCCAGGCAAAGCTGCAGGCGGTGCAGCGGCTGGCTGGCGAGAACCGCCACGTAGCCGGACTCCAGCACCGGCCGGCGCACCGCCAGCGCATCCCGCAGCCCTTCGGCGGCGAGCGCCGGCAGCAGCACCTCCAGGTCGCGGATCGGCCCGCTGAGCCGCCCGACCTCGGCGGCGGCATGCTCCAGCTCCTCGACGCCGGGGACTCCGCGGATCGGCCGCAGCAGGCTGCGCAGACGGCGCAGGGCGATGCGCAGGTCGTGCAGTGCCTCGCCATCCGTGCGCGCCTCCAGGCGGGCGACCGCCGACATCAACGCCACCTGCTGGCCGATCACCTCGGCCAGCAGTTCATCGATGAACCCCGTCATGCCTGCTCCTCTCCCCGGCCATCCCGCGTGGGCGTGCGCACCAGGCGCCAGGGCAGCGCCCGGCGCAATGCGCGCAGACGCAACCCTGGATCATCGGCACCGCCGTGTCCATAGCGTTGCGCTTCGAACGCGCCGACGAAGGCCGCGATGGCTGGCGCCTGCGCCGGCAGGACGCGGGCGGCGCGCTCGCCGTAGGAGCGTAGCCCTTCGCCGGGGGAACGGCGCAGGCCATGCATCTCCAGCAGGCGTTCGAAGCGGCGCAGTTGGCGGCTGCGCAGATCGTCACGGCCTTGCCAGGGCTTGAGCAGGAACAGCGCGAGCAGACCGACCGACAATATCGCCGCGGCACCGAGCAACAGGCCCAGTCGGGTCGGATCGAGCCCGCCGAACCAGCGCTGCAGGAAGGCGCCCTGCTGCTCACCCTGGTAGGCCAGGACCCAGCGTTGCCAGCCGTAGTTCAGGCTGTCCCAGGCCAGACGCATGTCGTTGAGCCAGGGCAGGCCACGGTAGCGCAACGGCGACAGCGGCGCGTCGGCGAGGTACTCGCTGTCCCCGGCCAGGGCCTGCTCCAGCCCCTGTTCGATCCGTTCGGGCGCCACCTGGTAGGTCGGGTCGACGCTCAGCCAGCCCTGCTCCGGCTGCCAATACTCGACCCAGGCGTGGGCGTCGAACTGATGCACCAGCAGGTAGTTGCCCGCCGGATTCAGCTCGCCGCCCTGGTAACCGGCCACCACTCGCGCAGGAATGCCCGCGGCGCGCAGGACGAAAGCCATCGCCCCGGCGTAATGCGCGCAGAAGCCGCTGCGCGTGTCGAACAGGAAATCGTCCACCCCGTCGGCGCCGGTCGCTGGCGGTTTCAGGGTGTAGGCGAAGGGCTCGTGGTTGAAGCGCTGCAACAGGGCCGCGACCAGCGCCTGCGGTTGCGCATGGGCCTGGCGCAACTCGTCGGCCAGCGCTCGCGCGCGCGGATTGCCGTGCATCGGCAACTGCAGGTTGCGCCAGCGCGTGCGCGGATCGATGCTGGACTCGCGCAGCGCCTGTGGCCAGGAACTGACTCGGTAGAACAGACGTTGCTCGACCGGCTGCCGCCGCTGCAGGTGGAAATCGCTCATCAGGCGCGTGTCGGTCTGGTCGGTCTGCGCCACGTCGAGGGCGAACAGCCAGGGCTGCGAACTGGGCTGCATGATCACGTCGTAGCGCAGCTCGGGGCCACGCTTCTGCCAGTGCAGAGCATCCTCGCCCGGCCATTGCGGCGCCTGAGCCCAACGTCGTCCGTCGAAACGCTCCATGGTCAAGGCGCGCCAGTAGAGCTGCTCGCGCGGCGGCGGTGCGCCCTCGAAGCGGACCCGGAACGCCAGTTCGGCGGAGCGCCCAAGCTCGGCGATATCCCCTGGCGCCATGCTCTCCGAGAGTCCGGTGACCCCCTTGTTGCCGGGCATCGGCAACGACCACAGCGGCCCCAGGCGGGGGAAGAACAGGAACAGCAGGAGCATCAGCGGCAGCGCCTGCAGCAACAGCCCGCCGGCCAGCCGCAGGGTCGGCCAGGGCCGGCTGGCGAAAGCGCTCTGCTGCAAGCCGATCAGCGCCGCCAGCAACGCGGTCACCGGCAGCAGGCTGTACAGCGCGGCGAGGAAACCGTCGTCGAACAGGTAGCCCACCACCACTGCGAAGAAACCGAGGAACACCAGTACCAGCGCATCGCGGCGGGTCTTCATTTCCACCAGCTTGAGGATGAACGCGGCGATCAGCAGCACCGCCCCCGCGTCCAGGCCCACCAGGCTGCCGCGCGACAACCAGACCCCGGCCCCGGCGAGCAGCGCCAGGGCCAGCTTGACCCAGGCGCGCGGATAGCCGGCACGCATGCGGAAGATCTGCACCCGCCAGGCCGCGCAACCGAGCCACATGGCCGCGATCCACAGCGGCATGTAGGCCAGGTGCGGCAGGATCACCAGTACCTGCGCCACCAGCAGCCAGACCAGCGCGACCCGCGGAATCGCGTTCATCGCGCCGCTCCGAACAACGCTAGCGCACGCAGGCAGGCCTCGCGCTGGGCCTCGCCGCTGGCCGGTTGCAGGCGTGTGCCGGGCAGCGCCAGGCCATAGGGCTGCTGCCGCGCGGAGAGTTCCAGGACTGCATGGCACAAGCGGCCCAGGCGACTTTCGAGATCCCCGCCGAGGCGCTCGAATTCCAGCCACAAGTCTTCCCCACCGAGCGCGGCGAAGTCCTTCACCAGCAGCCCCTGGCCACGGGAAAACGCCTTCCAGTGCAGGCGCCGCCGCGAGTCGCCCGGCTGGTAGGCGCGCAGTCCCTGGTAGTCGTCGACGCCCGCGCTCGCCAGCGCGCGCCCCTGGTCCTCGGCATCCTCCGCGCCCGGCGCGAGGAACGGCTCGCCGGCCTGCGGCCGAGGGTAGACCAGCGCCTGCTGGCGCAGGTCGACCCAGCTCCAGGCCACCAGCAGGCCGAGGGGAAAGCGACTCTCCACCCGCAGGCGCCCCGGCCGCAGCCAGCCGCGTCGCTCGGTCGGGTGGAACAGCAGCACCTCGGCAGCCGCGTCGCCTGCCAGGTCGGCGTATTCCAGCGGCCGCTCCGGCCAGCCGACGGCGATGGCCTGGCGCGCCCGCCGCGGGCTTTCCAGGCGCACCCGGAAACCGGCGCGCTCGCCGGCGAACACCGGGTCCGCTCCCAACGCGGTGAGGCGCAGGCCGGCAAGGTTGCGATAGGTATGGAGGATGGTCACCACGCCCAGGGACAGCAGCAGGAAGGTCAACCCGTAGGCCAGGCTGTTCTGGTAGTTGATCGCCGCCAGCAGCATCACCAGCAGCGCCAGGCCGAAAGCGCCGCCCTGGCGGGTCGGCAGGATGAATACGCGGCGCTGGTTCAGCTCGACGCTGCTCGCCGGCGGTATCCGTCGGTTCAGCCAGCGCTGCCAGCGCGGCCAGTTGCGCAGGCGCATCAGAGCGCCGGGACTTCGCGCAGCAGCCATTGCACCAGCGCGCCGCCACCTTGCCCGGTGGGGTCCGCCTGGTCGCGCAGGCGATGCCCGGCGACCGCCGGCAACACCGCCTGGACGTCTTCCGGAATCACATAGTCGCGTCCCGCCAGCAGCGCCCAGGCACGCGCCGCGGCGAGCAACGCCAGGCTACCGCGCGGCGACAGGCCGAGGGCGAAGGCCGGCTGCGTGCGGGTCGCTTCGACCAGGCGCAGCACGTAGTCCACCAGCGCATCGCTGGCGCGGACCTTCGGCACTTCGGCCTGGAAAGCGGCCAGCGCCGCGTGGTCGAGCAAGGGTTCCAGGCGCGGCAGCAGATCGCGCCGGGCTTCGCCGAGCAACAGCGAGCGTTCCGCCGCGCGCCCGGGGTAACCCAGCGACAGGCGCATCAGGAAGCGATCCAGCTGCGATTCCGGCAGGGAGAAGGTGCCACCCTGGCTGGCCGGGTTCTGCGTGGCGATGACGAAGAACGGTTCCGGCAAGGGCCGGGTGGCGCCCTCGATGGTCACCTGGCCTTCTTCCATCGCCTCGAGCAAGGCGCTCTGGCTTTTCGGCGTGGCGCGGTTGATCTCGTCGGCAAGCACCAGTTCGGCGAAGATCGGCCCGGGATGGAAGACGAATTGCCCGCTGTCCTTGTCGAACACCGAGGTACCGAGGATATCGCCCGGCAGCAGGTCCGAGGTGAACTGGATGCGCTGGAAACTGAGCCCGAGCACCCGCGCCAGGGCATGGCTGAGGGTGGTCTTGCCCATCCCCGGCAGGTCTTCGATCAACAGGTGCCCACGGGCCAGCAGGCAGGCCAGGGCCAGGCGCACCTGGCGGTCCTTGCCCAGGAGAATCTCATCGACCGCCTTCAGGCAGGCTTCCAGGGTGTTCAGCATCCCGACCTCGCGTTTCCGGGGAAAACAGCGATCCTACTGGCCTGGGGCCAGCCGGCAAGGCACTTGCAATTTTTCCTCACGAAACTGTGAAACCGTTGCCACCGGTACTTGCCGGAGTGCCCGCTACAAGCCTAGACGCTGGGGAGGGACAGGCGCGGATGATGCCTGCGCCAGTCCGGCTCGACACGGCGCGCGACGGTCGCCGACGGCAGGCGTGGGGGAAGCCGCCTCAGCCCAGTTCGGCGACGATCGCCGCCAGCGCCTTGGCCGGGTCGGCGGCCTGGCTGATCGGCCGGCCGATCACCAGGTAGTCGGAGCCGGCGTCCAGGGCCTGGCGCGGGGTGAGGATGCGCCGCTGGTCGTCCTGGGCGCTGCCGGCCGGGCGGATGCCCGGCGTGACCAGTTGCAGGCCCGGATGGGCAGCCTTCAGCGCCGGCGCTTCCTGGGCCGAGCAGACCAGGCCGTCCATGCCGGCCTTCTGCGCCAGGGCGGCGAGGCGCAACACCTGCTCCTGGGGCTCGATGTCGAGGCCGATGCCCGCCAGGTCCTCGCGCTCCATGCTGGTCAGCACGGTCACGCCGATGAGCAACGGCCTGGGCCCGCTGAAGGCCTCCAGCGTCTCGCGGCAGGCGGCCATCATGCGCAGGCCGCCGGAGCAGTGCACGTTGACCATCCACACGCCCATCTCGGCGGCGGCCTTCACCGCCATCGCCGTGGTGTTCGGGATGTCGTGGAATTTCAGGTCGAGGAACACCTCGAAGCCCTTGCCACGCAAGGTCTCGACTATACCCGCGGCACAACTGGTGAAGAGTTCCTTGCCGACCTTCACCCGGCACAGTTTCGGGTCCAGCTGATCGGCCAGCGCCAGGGCGGCCTCACGGGTGGGGAAATCCAGGGCGACGATGATGGGGGACTGGCAGGCGGACATGGGCTCTCTCGCGGCGAATCGAAAACGGCGCGCATTGTCGCAGAATCCGGCCGTTTGCCGTAGCCCGGAACGCGCCGGGGAGATGAACGTCGTGGACTAGAGGCGGGCGCGGAGCAGTTGCTCCAGCCAGTCGACGAATGCCCTGACCCGCCGCGACAGATGCCGCCGGTGCGGATACAGGGCGTACGCCGGCATCGCTTCGGCCCGCCACTGCGGCAGCACCTCGCGCAGCTCGCCGCGTTGGAGGTGCTCGCGCACGTCGTAGGCAGGGATCTGGATCAGGCCCAGTCCGGACAGGCAGCAGGCGATGTAGCTTTCCGCGTTGTTCACCGTGACCCGGCTGCGCAACGCGCGGGTCAGGGTGCGCCCATCCTCGCGGTACTCCCAGGGCAACACCCGGCCGCTGCTGGGCGAGGCATAGTTGACCGCCCAGTGCCGGTCGAGGTCGGCTGGCGTCCGTGGCTCGCCATGCTCTTCCAGGTAGGCGGGACTGGCGCAATTGATCAGTTGCATCTCGCCGAGGCGTCGCGCCACCAGGCTGCTGTTGCCCAACTGGCCGACCCGCAGGACGCAGTCGACGCCCTCCTGCACCAGGTCCACCGAACGGTCGCTGGAGCCCAGTTCCAGTTCGATGTCCGGATGCTGGCGGAAGAATTCCGGCAGCGCCGGGGCGATCAGCAGTCGCGCCACCCGGCTCGGCACGTCGACCTTGAGCCGGCCGCTGGCGCGGCTGCCGTCGTGGAACAGGCTCTCCAGCTCCTCCATGTCTTCCAGCAGGTGGCGGCAACGCTCCAGCACCACGCTGCCGTCGTGGGTCAGCTGGACCTGCCGGGTGGTGCGATGCAGCAGCCGGCTGCCGAGTTGCGCTTCGAGCTGCTGGACCGCCGCCGAGACCGTCGCCCGCGGCATGTCCAGCAGGTCCGCGGCCTTGGTGAAGCTGCCGGTTTCGGCAACGCGCAGGAACACGCGCATGCTGTCCAGACGATCCATGGGCAGGCCCCTTCTCTCTATTCGGGATGGCTGGACAGTCTATCCATGCCACCTACGTTTATCCAAAGAACCCGGACCAATAGCCTGGAGTCCCTACTCTACTTCCTGGATCCGCAGATGCCCCATGCAGCGCTTTTGCTTCCTCCCAGCGCGTCCCCGCTGCCGGAAGTGGTCGGTTTCTGGCGCGATGCCGGCCCTACCCTCTGGTTCGCCAGGAACGCCGATTTCGACCGGCGCTTCCGCGAGCGCTTCGCCCACCTCTACGAGCTTGCCTGCGCCGACGCGCTGCGCCCGGCTGCCGATGAAGCCGAGGACCATCTCGGCCTGCTGTTGCTGCTCGACCAGTACCCGCGCAACGCCTTCCGTGGAACCCCGCGCATGTACGCCAGCGACGCCCAAGCGCGGCGCTGGGCGGAGCGGGCTCTGGGACAAGGCCTCGACCGCCAGGTCGGGGACGCGCTGCGGCTGTTCTTCTACCTGCCGTTCGCCCATGCCGAGAACCTTGCCGACCAGGATCGCTCGGTAGCGCTGAACCACGGACTCGGCCAGCCCTTCCTCGCCCACGCTCGTGAGCATCGCGAGATCATCCGCCGCTTCGGGCGCTTTCCCCATCGCAATCCGATCCTCGGTCGCCCGTCCAGCGCCGAGGAACTCGCCTTCCTCGCCGCTGGCGGCTTCGCCGGCTGAACCGGGGCTCAGCCGGCCCTCCCTAGATAGGCAGGTCGCGATCCAGCAAGCGGTCCAGCAACCAGTTGGCCGCCGGTCCCAACGGCCGCTGCCGCGACCAGACCACGTCCACCGCCTGGCTGCGCGGCCAGCCGGACACCGGCAACTCCTTCAGCCGTCCGTTGGCGTAGCCGCTGACCAGCCAGCGCGGCAGCTCGGCCCAACCGAAGCCGTGGGTGGCCATTTCCAGCAGCAACAGGTAGTTGGGCGCCGACCAGCAGCGCCCGCCGCTGGACGGCAGGCCGTCGTTGATCGCCGCGCCGGTCTCGCTATAGGTGTTCAGGCGCAGCAGACGCCATTCGGAAAGGTCGCGCTCGCTGACCCGCTCCAGGCCCGCCAGCGGATGGTCGACGGCGGCGAACAGGCCGAACTCGGCACGCTCGGCGACCGCCGCCACGCCCAGCTCCGGCGGGTAGTGCGGCTGCGCGGCGAGCAGGCCGAGGGTGGCGCGGCCGCGGCTGACCTGGGCGATCACGTCCTGGTCCTCGGCGATCAGGCATTCGAACTCCAGCTCAGGGTAACGCTCGTCCAGTTCGGCCAGGCGCGCCTCGTAGCGCGCCGAATGGTAGGTGTCGGATAGCGCCAGGGTCACCCGTGGCTCCGAGCCGCCGGCGAGCAGCGCGGCGACCCGGCGCAGGCGGTCGGATGCGCCGAGGACCTCCTCGACCCGTCCCAGCAGGGTGCGCCCGGCCTCGGTCAGTTGCGGCTGGCGGCCACTGCGATCGAAGAGTTCCAGGCCGAGGTCGATCTCCAGCCGGGCAATGGCCTCGCTGACGGTCGACTGGCTCTTGCCCAGCTTGCGCGCGGCGGCGCTGAAGGAGCCGAGGGAAACGGCCTGGACGAAGGCCTCGAGGGATTCGGGCGACAAATGCATATCGGTTTTTCCGATGGTATCCAACTTAACCCTATCCCAAAGACCGATGACAATACAGCCCGACTTCAACGACGAACCGGGAGCGTTCGCCATGACCCACACCCACACCGCCCTCGACAAGACTCTCAAGGAGCGGATCTTCCACGCCCTGGCCTTCGAGGGCCTGGCCGTCCTCCTCACCGCGCCGGTGCTGTCGCTGGTGATGAACAAGCCACTGGCGCACATGGGTGCGCTGACGCTGATGTTCTCCACCGTGGCGATGCTCTGGAACATGCTCTTCAACAGCCTCTTCGACCGCGCCCAGCGGCGCATGGGCTTCCAGCGCACCCTGCAGGTCCGGGTGCTGCATGCGATGCTCTTCGAGCTGGGCCTGATCGTGGTGCTGGTACCGCTGGCCGCCTGGTGGCTGTCAATCGGACTGGTCGAGGCGTTCCTCCTCGACATGGGCCTGATCCTGTTCTTCCTGCCCTACACCATGGCCTTCAACTGGAGCTACGACGTCCTCCGCGCACGCCTGGTGGAAAGCCGCCAGGCCAAGGCCGCCGGTTGCGACGCCGGCTAGGCCGGCGTTCAGGCCGTCAGCCGCTCGCGCAGGCGGCCGAGCATGCCGAGCAGGCTGCCGACCCGTTCCTTCTCGCGCTCGTCGCGCGGCACCTCGGCCAGCCGGTCGACCTCCGGCAGGCTTCGCCCGCGCCACAGCAAGGCCTGCTCGGCGGCCGCCTTCAGGCCTTTCTCGAACAATCCCCTGCGGATCGGCTTGGGCAGGTAGCGGAATATCTGCGCCTGGTTGATCAGTTCGAGCAGGGCCTGGGTGTCGCGGAACGGCGTGACCACCAGGCTGAGCAGGCGCGGATGGGCCTGGGCCAGGGATTTCAGCAGCGGCGCGGTATGCTCCCCGGCCAGCTTCAGGTCGCTGACCAGCACCTCCACCGGTTCGGTGTTCAGCCACACCAGCGCCTCGGCCAGGTTGCGCGCGCGCAGCAGGCGATGCCCGCCGGCATGGCAGAAGGCCCCGACGCAGTCCAGGGTTTCCGGGTCGTCGTCGAGCAGCAGCACGCTCAGCGGCGCCGCCAGCGTGGCCGCGGGCGGCGCCGGCAGGCCCTGGCGGCTGGCGATCTCCGCCGCCTGGCGCAGGGTGAAGGCCATTTCCTGGGGATTCCAGGGCTTGGTCAGGTAGCGGAAGATGCCGCCATCGTTGAGCGCGTCGACGGCGGCATCGAGGTCGGAATAGCCGGTGAGGAGAATCCGCAGGGTCTCCGGATAGCGCTCGCGAGCCTGCGCCAGCAGCTCGGCGCCGCTCATCTGCGGCATGCGCTGGTCGCTGACCAGCACCTGTATCCGTTCCGTCTTCAGGCGCTCCAGGGCGCGCCGCGGGTCGCTCTCGGTGAACACCTCGTAATGGCGGCGGAACTGCATGGCCAGGCTGCGCAGGATGCGCTCCTCGTCATCGACGAAGAGAATGCGGACGGGAGATGGGCTCATGTCAGGCGCTCCGTTTCAGTTCGCGGGCCTGCTCTCGCGGCAGGCTGATGAGGAAGCGGGTTCCGCGGCCCGGTTCGGAGGCCACGCGGATGGTCCCGCCATGTTGCTGGATGATCTTGTAGCTGATCGACAGGCCGAGCCCGGTGCCCTGCCCCACCGGCTTGGTGGTGAAGAACGGGTCGAAGATCCGGCCGAGGACCTCGGCGGGCATGCCCTTGCCGTTGTCCTGCACGGAGAGGAACACCTGGCGCTCGTCGGCCCAGCTCTTCAGCAGGATGCGACCGAAACGCTCCATGGCCTGCGCGGCGTTGGTCAGCAGGTTCAGCAGCACCTGGTTGATCTGCGACGGCGCGCAGGCGATAAGCGGCAGCTCGCCGAGCTGGCTGCTGATCTCGGCCTTGTCCTTGATGGCGGTGCGGGCGATCAGCACGGCGTTGCGCACGCAGTCGTTGAGGTCGACCTCCTCGCTGAAGGCGCGGTCCAGGCGGGCGAAGTCCTTGAGCCCGGAAACCAGCTCGCCGATCTGGCCGAGGCCGTAGCGGGTATCGACGAACAATTGCCGCAGGTCCTCGCGCAACTGTTCGACGGCGGCTTCGCGGCGCACCGCGTCGGCCGCCTGCAGCGCCTGCGCCAGGCGCGCTTCGTCGCACTGCGGGTCGCCCAGGCAGTCGACCAGCGCCGCCTGGGCATCGGCCAGGCGCAACAAGGGATCGCTCAGCTCCTCCAGCAGCGCCAGGTTGTTGCCGACGTAGCCGAGCGGCGTGTTCAGCTCGTGTGCGACCCCGGCCACCATCTGCCCGAGCGAAGCCATCTTTTCCGACTGCACCAGTTGCGCCTGGGACTCCTTGAGGTCCACCAGCGCCTTGCGCAGCACCCGGTTGCGCTGGGCGATGCGCGCCTCCATGGCCTTCAGCAGGTCGAGCACGGTGCCCAGGCCACGGTAGCGGCCCTCTTCGTCGACCAGGGCGAAGTCCTCGGTGATCGGATACTGCAGGCGACCGGTGACTTGCTGCGCCGCCTCCTCCAGGCTGGCGCCGAGGGAGACGCTGAGGGGCGCCCGGTTCATGACGTCGCGCACCGGATGGCGGCCCCAGAGGTCGCGGCCGAAACGCTGCATGAAGATGTCCTGGAGGGTGTAGCGGCTGACCAGGCCGAGGACCCGGCGCTCGTCGTCGACCACCGGCAGCGAGAGGAAGGCACGGTGCTCCGGCATCAGCAGGCGGTCGGCGACGTCGCTGATGCTCATCGCCGGAGTCAGGGGTTCCACCGGGCGCAACAGACGGGACAACGCGCTCGGAGACATCGGCAACCTCTCGCTGGCAGGCCCGGACGGGGCAATGAAGGGATACCCGCCAGTTAAGCAATGTCAGATTGCCAACATGTGACAGGCATCACGCCGGCCAGGCTCAGCGCTTTCTCCGCCCGCAACTTCCGAGCGCCGCCGGGAGTCTCAACCACAGGGCCTCGCGCCGGAGCGTTGTCTGACAGAAAGGCAAACCCGGCGTATGGTGAACATTCATATCGATGAGGGAGAACAACATGCCCTGGTACGCCTGGTTGATCATCGTCCTCGCCCTGGGCTCCATCGTCGGCGGACTCCTGCTGCTACGCGACTCGGCGAAGAAGCTGCCGTTGAGCGAGGAACAGCTCAAACGCATCCATGAACGCAACGCCGAGCTGGACGCGCAGGAGGCGAAGGACCGCTGAACCTATTGGCCTGCCGGCGGGTCACTAGGTCTCGTAGGAAAACCCCGGCGGGCGAAAAACCGGCGAGGCGAAGGCTCGCGGGGCGGAGTCATGCGGGCCGCGCGTGGTTTTTCCTGCGCAACCTGGGGTTCGTTCCCCGTGTGTTTCCCTCTGGCAGAAGGTTCGTTCCTTGCGCTTTTCCCATCCGCGGGTCGAAATGCCTTTAGAATCCCTCCTTTAAACGGGAGGCTGCATGCTCGGGCGTCTGATACCGCTTCTACCCATTCTGTTCCTGCTCGGGGGCTTCTTCACCGGGCACATCGCGCTGCTGACGGCGGTCATCGTCCTGCTCTACATCATCTGGGTGACCTACGCCGAGCGCTGGCTGCCGACCCTGCTCTGGTGGCCGGTGAGCCTCGCCGCCAGCGCCCTGATCGCCATCCACTACCTGCCCGGCTTCATTCCCCTGCGCCTGTTCCCCTGGGACCTTGCCAGCGCCAGCCCGCCGATCCAGATGATCTGGCTGCCCTGGGACAAGGCCCTGGTCGCCCTTACCCTGCTCGCCTGGTGGCTACGCCGGCCGAAGCAGCCGCTGGTGTCGCTGGATATCACCGCGCTGGCCTTCTGCCTGACCTTCTTCGTGGTGCCGCTGCTGTCGATCATGACCAATGCCGCGAGCTGGCAGCCGAAGTGGCCGGATGCCTTCTGGTGGTGGCTGGTACTGAACGTCGGGGTGGTCTCGCTGGCCGAGGAGGCTTTCTTCCGCGGCCTGCTGCAAAGCCAGTTGATCCGCTGGTTCGGCGCCTGGCCGGGAATCATCGTCGCGACCCTCGCCTACGCCGCGCTGCACCTGCTGGTGAACCCGGTGTATGCGCTACTGGCCGGGATCGCCGGGCTGGGCTACGGCATGGTCCTGCACTTCAGCGGGCGGCTGTCGCTGGCGGTGCTGCTGCACGCCTCGATCAACACCCTGCACTTCCTCCTGCTGAGCTACCCGTTCCGCCTGATCTCCGAGTGATCAGGCGTCCTTGATCACCAGCGCCAGGGCCTCCTCGGCGAGCTGGTCGAGACTCATCGGTCCTTCCGGACGGAACCAGGTGGTGGTCCAGGACAGCGCGCCGGTGAGGAAGCGCCGCAGGATGAACGGATCGCCCTGGCAGTAGCCGGCCAGCCGCGCCTCCCCCAGCACGTCCAGCCACATCTGCTCGTAGATGTCGCGCAGGCCGAGGATGTACGCCTGGCCTTCGGCGGACAGCGAGCGCCACTCGTAGACCAGCACCGCCATCGCCTCGCCGGTACCGCCCATGATCGATTGCAGCTCGCAGCGGATCAGTCCCAGCACCCGCTCGCGCAGGTCCTCGGCGTCGGCCAGGGCGGCGCGCATCAGGGCGGTGTTGTAGAGGATGGTCTCTTCCATCACCGAGCGCAGGATCTCGTCCTTGCTCTTGAAGTGATGGAAGATGCTGCCCGACTGGATGCCCACCGCGCTGGCCAGGTCGCGCACCGTGGTGCGTTCGTAGCCTTTGCTGCGGAACAGGTGGGCGGCGGTCTGCAGCAGCTTGCCGCGGGCGCTTTCCGGATCGGTGAGCTGTCCGGTAGCCACCAGCTCCAGCATCACTTCCCGGGCTTTCTGATCGTCCAACGCTGAGTACCCCTTTTCCGGATCGTCGGCGGCTCGGTGCCGCTCATCCGCGCGCCCGGCCGCTCCGTATTTGCCGACCGGCCTCGGGATTGCCCCGCAAGTGCTTGTCGGCATTCATGAAATGTATGCCTGCGAAGACGACCGAGCAAGCGCTTGGGTAACAGCCGAGAACGGATTTGTTTCTGCCCCCTTCTCAACCAAGCGCTTGCTTGGTAATGTCGCCCCACACTTCCGCCGTCACGGGTCAAGAACAATGCAAAAGACCGTACGCATCGGCTGCGCCTCGGCCTTCTGGGGCGACACCTGCACCGCGGCCGCCCAGTTGGTGCGCGGCGCGCCGCTGGACTACCTGGTGTTCGACTACCTGGCCGAGATCACCATGTCGATCATGGCCGGCGCCCGCCTGAAACAGCCGGACGCCGGCTACGCCACCGACTTCGTCGAGGTCCTCGCACCACTGCTGGGCGAGATCGCCGAGAAGAAGATCCGCGTCATCAGCAACGCTGGCGGGATCAATCCGCAGGCCTGTGCCGCCGCCCTCGCCGCGGCCTGCGAGAAGGCCGGGGTGCAGCTGAAGATCGCCGTGCTCCATGGCGACAACCTGCAAGCGCGCCAGGCCGAACTGGCCAAGGCCGGCATCCGCGAGATGTTCAGCGACGCGCCTTTCCCACCGATGTGCGTCTCGCTCAACGCCTACCTCGGCGCGCCGGGCATCGTCGAGGCCCTGCGCCTGGGCGCGGATATCGTGATCACCGGCCGGGTGGTCGACAGCGCGGTGGTCAGCGCCGCCCTGGTGCACGAGTTCGGCTGGGCCTGGGACGACTACGACCGACTGGCCCAGGCCGCCCTCGCCGGGCACATCGTCGAATGCGGCGCGCAATGCACAGGCGGCAATTTCACCGACTGGGAGCAGGTGCCGGACTACGAGCACATCGGTTTCCCCATCGTCGAGGTCGAGGCCGACGGGCGCTTCGTGGTGACCAAGGCGCCCGGCACCGGTGGCCTGGTCAGCGAACTGAGCGTCGGCGAACAGATGCTCTACGAGATCGGCGACCCACGCGCCTACCTGCTGCCCGACGTGGTCTGCGACTTCACCGAGGTGCGCCTGCGCCAGGTCGGACCCGACCGGGTCGCGGTGGAAGGCGCGCGCGGCCTGCCGCCCACCGACCGGTACAAGGTCAGCGCCACCTATCCGGACGGTTTCCGCTGCACCGCCAGTTGCCTGATCGCCGGCATCGATGCGCTGAAGAAGGCCGAGCGGGTCAGCCAGGCGATCATCGCCAGGACCGAGGAAATCTTCGCCGAGCGCGGCTGGGAGCCCTACCGCGAGGTCAATGTCGAACTGCTCGGCAGCGAAGCCACCTATGGTCCCCACGGGCGACGGCAGGACAGCCGCGAAGTGGTGGTCAAGCTGGCCGTCCGGCATCCGCGCAAGGAAGCCCTGGTGCTGTTCTCCCGCGAGATCGCCCAGGCCGCCACCGGGATGGCGCCCGGCCTGACCGGCATCGTCGGCGGCCGGCCGACGGTGTATCCGGTGATCCGCCTGTTCTCTTTCCTGATCGACAAGGCGCAATGCGCGTTGAGCGTAGAGATCGACGGCCAGCGCCATCCGCTGGAACTGCCGGTCCTCGAAGCCTTCGACCCGGCACGATTGGCCGAGGCGCGCCAGCCGCCACGCCCGGAGCAGCCCGCCAGCGCCAGCGTGCCGCTGGTGAAGCTAGCGGTGGCGCGCTCCGGCGACAAAGGCAACCACAGCAACATCGGGGTCATGGCGCGGCGCCCGGAGTACCTGCCGTGGATCGCCGAGGCGCTGGAGGAAGGCGCGGTGGTGGACTGGATGCAGCATGTGCTCGACCCGCAGACCGGCCGGGTCGGCCGCTGGTACCTGCCGGGCAGCCACAGCCTGAACTTCCTGCTGGAGAACGCCCTCGGCGGCGGCGGCGTCGCCAGCCTGCGCATCGACCCGCAGGGCAAGGCCTTTGCCCAGCAGTTGCTGGAGTTCCCGGTGGCGGTGCCGCAGGCGCTCGCCGACGCGCTGGAAACGCAAGGCAGATAACCACAACCAGGAACGGCGAATGCGGCGTTCCGCTGACCCTCTACAGGATTCATCGGAGTCACCAGAACAATGAGCTACGACTCGATCTTCCGACCTGGCCTGTTCGACGGCCAGACCATCATCGTCACCGGCGGCGGCAGCGGCATCGGCCGCTGCACCGCCCACGAGCTGGCGGCCCTCGGCGCCCACGTGGTGCTGGTCGGACGCAAGGCGGAAAAGCTGGAGAAGACCGCCGGCGAGATCGTCGAGGACGGCGGCAGCGTCAGCTGGCACGCCTGCGACATCCGCGAGGAGGAAGCGGTGAAGACGCTGGTGGCGAATATCCTGGCCGAACGCGGAACCATCCATCACCTCGTCAACAACGCCGGCGGCCAGTATCCCTCGCCCCTCGCCTCGATCAGCCAGAAGGGCTTCGAGACCGTGCTCCGCACCAACCTGGTCGGCGGCTTCCAGGTCGCCCGCGAAGTGTTCAACCAGTCGATGAGCAAGACCGGCGGCAGCATCGTCAACATGCTCGCCGACATGTGGGGCGGCATGCCCGGCATGGGTCACTCCGGCGCCGCACGCTCGGGCATGGAGAATTTCACCAGGACCGCCGCCGTCGAGTGGGGCCATGCCGGCGTGCGGGTCAACGCGGTGGCGCCGGGCTGGATCGCGTCCAGCGGCATGGATACCTACGAAGGCGCGTTCAAGGCGGTGATCCCGACCCTGCGCGAGCACGTGCCGCTCAAGCGCATCGGCAGCGAGTCGGAAGTCGCCGCCGCCATCGTCTTCCTGCTCTCCCCCGGCGCCGCCTTCGTCAGCGGCAACACGATCCGCATCGACGGCGCCGCCAGCCAGGGCAGCCGCGCCTTCCCGCTATTCAAGGGCAAGCCGGGACAGAGCCGCGCGTACAACGGCTTCCACCGCGCCTACCTGCCCGACGTACTGAAGGACCAGGAGGACTGACATGCCCGCGATCCAGTCGGAACTCGACGTCAACGGCGAGGACTTCGCCCGCAACCGCGAGGCCATGCTCGCCGCCGTGGCCGGCTTCCGCGAGTTGGAGCAGAAGGTCCTGGACAAGGCCGCCGAGGCCAGGCCGAAGTTCGAGAAACGCGGCCAGCTGCTGCCGCGCGAACGCCTGGCGCTGCTGCTCGACCCGGGCGCGCCGTTCCTCGAACTGTCCTCGCTGGCCGGCTACAAGCTGCACGACGACAAGGACGGCACCCAGGCCGGCGGCGGGATCATCGCCGGGATCGGCTACATCGCCGGGGTGCGCTGCCTGGTCAGTGCCAGCAACAGCGCGATCAAGGGCGGCACCATCTCCCCGACCGGGCTGAAGAAGACCCTGCGCCTGCAGCAGATCGCCATGGAGAACAAGCTGCCGGTGGTGACCCTCACCGAAAGCGGTGGCGCCAACCTCAACTACGCGGCGGAGATCTTCGTCGAAGGTGCGCGCGGCTTCGCCAACCAGGCGCGGATCTCCGCCATGGGCATTCCCCAGGTCACCGTGGTGCATGGTTCCAGCACCGCCGGCGGTGCCTACCAGCCGGGGCTGTCGGACTACGTGGTGGTGGTGCGCGGCAAGGCCAAGATGTTCCTCGCCGGGCCGCCGTTGCTCAAGGCCGCCACCGGCGAGATCGCCAGCGACGAGGAGCTCGGCGGAGCCGAACTGCACGCGCAGGTCGCCGGCACCGCGGAATACCTGGCGGAAAACGACGCCGACGGCGTGCGCCTGGCCCGCGAGATCGTCGGCATGTTGCCGTGGAACGCACAACTGCCGGCGCGCCCGGCGCGTTCCTGGCGTGAACCGCTGTACCCGGTGGAGGAGCTGCTCGGGGTGGTTCCGGCCGACCCGAAGAAGCCCTACGACGTCCGCGAGATCGTCGCGCGCATCGCCGACGGCTCCGAGTTCCTCGACTTCAAGAACGAGTTCGACGGCCAGACCGTCTGCGGCCACCTGCGCATCGAGGGCCACGCCTGCGGCCTGATCGGCAACAACGGACCGATCACCCCGCAGGGCGCGGCCAAGGCGGCGCAGTTCATCCAGCTCTGCGAACAGAGCAACACGCCGCTGCTGTTCCTGCACAACACCACCGGCTTCATGGTCGGCACCGAGTCGGAGCGCCAGGGCGTGATCAAGCACGGCTCGAAGATGATCCAGGCGGTGGCCAACGCCCGCGTGCCCAAGCTGACCCTGGTGGTCGGCGGCTCCTACGGCGCCGGCAACTACGCGATGTGCGGACGCGGCCTCGACCCGCGCTTCATCTTCGCCTGGCCGAACAGTCGCACCGCGGTGATGGGCGGTGCCCAGGCCGGCAAGGTGCTGCGCATCGTCACCGAGGAGAAACACGCCAAGGAAGGCAAGGAAGCCGATCCGAAGATGCTCGAGATGCTGGAAACCGTCACCGCGCAGAAGCTCGACAGCCAGTCCACCGCGCTCTACGGCACCGCCAGCCTGTGGGACGACGGCCTGGTCGACCCGCGCGACAGCCGCAGGCTGCTCGGCTACCTGCTGGATATCTGCGCGGAAGCCGAGGCGCGGCCGCTGAAGGGCAACAGCTTCGGGGTCGCGAGGTTCTGACTGAAACAGGCGAGCCGGCGACAGCCCCTCTCCCCGCTCTCCCTGAAGGAAGAGGGTTGGGAGAGAGCAAGCGGATCCTGCCGGAAAACAATGATGCCCAGGAGGAAAGACAACCCATGATCTTCACCCAGGAACACGAGGAACTCCGCCGCACCGTTCGCAGCTTCGTCGAGCGGGAAATCAACCCCAACGTCGACCAGTGGGAAAAGGACGGCCGCTTCCCGATCCACGAGATCTTCCGCAAGGCCGGCGAACTCGGCCTGCTGGGCATCTCCAAGCCGGAGAAGTTCGGCGGCATGGGCCTGGACTACAGCTACTCGATCGTCGCCGCCGAGGAATTCGGCAGCATCACCTGCGGCGGCATCCCGATGGCCATCGGCGTGCAGACCGACATGTGCACCCCGGCCCTGGCCCGCTTCGGTTCCGACGAGTTGCGCGAGGAGTTCCTCCGCCCGGCCATCGCCGGCGAGATGGTCGGCTGCATCGGCGTCTCCGAGGTCGGCGCCGGCTCCGACGTCGCCGGCCTGAAGACCACCGCGCGCAAGGACGGCGACGACTATGTGATCAACGGCAGCAAGATGTGGATCACCAACTCGCCGTCGGCCGACTTCATGTGCCTGCTCGCCAATACCTCCGACGACAAGCCGCACGTCAACAAGTCGCTGATCGTGGTCCCGATGAAGACCCCGGGCATTACCCTCAGCCCGCACCTGGACAAGCTCGGCATGCGCAGTTCGGAGACCGCCCAGGTGTTCTTCGATAACGTCCGCGTACCGCAGCGCAACCGCATCGGCGCGGAAGGCGCCGGCTTCATGATGCAGATGCTGCAGTTCCAGGAAGAACGGCTGTTCGGCGCGGCCAACATGATCAAGGGCCTGGAGCACTGCATCGACGTCACCATCGAGTATTGCAAGGAGCGCAGGACCTTCGGCCAGCCGCTGATCGACAACCAGGTCATCCACTTCCGCATGGCCGAGATGATGACCGAGGTCGAGGCGCTGCGCGCCCTGGTCTACCAGGCCACCGAGCTGTACGTGAAAGGCAGGGACGTGACGCGCCTGGCTTCCATGGCCAAGCTCAAGGCCGGCCGCCTCGGCCGCGAGGTCAGCGACGCCTGCCTGCAGTACTGGGGCGGCATGGGCTTCATGTGGGACAACCCGGTCTCCCGCGCCTACCGCGACACCCGCCTGGTATCCATCGGCGGCGGTGCCGACGAGATCATGCTCGGCATCATCTGCAAGCTGATGGGCATCCTGCCGGGCAAGAAGAAAGGCTGACGTTCCAGGAGGAAACCGGCATGAGCCTGCCGCATTGCGAGACCCTGCTGCTGGAACCCATCGAGGGCGTCCTGCGGATCACCCTGAACCGCCCGCAAAGCCGCAACGCCATGAGCCTGGCGATGGTCGGCGAACTGCGCGCGGTGCTCGCCGCCGTGCGCGACGACCGTAGCGTGCGGGCGCTGGTGCTGCGCGGCGCCGGCGGGCACTTCTGCGCCGGCGGCGACATCAAGGACATGGCCGGTGCCCGCGCCGCCGGGGCGGAAGCCTACCGCACGCTGAACCGCGCCTTCGGCAGCCTGCTGGAGGAAGCCCAGGCCGCCCCGCAACTGCTGGTGGCGCTGGTGGAAGGCGCGGTGCTCGGCGGCGGTTTCGGCCTGGCCTGCGTGTCGGACGTAGCGATCGCCGCCGCCGATGCGCAGTTCGGCCTGCCGGAAACCAGCCTCGGCATTCTCCCGGCGCAGATCGCGCCTTTCGTGGTCCGCCGCATCGGCCTGACCCAGGCCCGCCGCCTGGCCCTCACCGCCGCCCGCTTCGACGGCCGCGAGGCGCTGCGCCTGGGCCTGGTGCATTTCTGCGAGGCCGACGCCGATGCCCTCGAACAGCGCCTGGAGGAAACCCTCGAGCAACTGCGCCGCTGCGCGCCGAACGCCAACGCCGCCACCAAGGCCCTGCTGCTGGCCAGCGAAAGCGGCGAACTCGGCGCCCTGCTGGACGATGCGGCGCGCCAGTTCGCCGAAGCGGTGGGCGGCGCCGAAGGCAGCGAAGGCACCCTGGCCTTCGTACAGAAACGCAAGCCGGTCTGGGCCCAGTGAGCCACGACCGCGAAACAGGGCAACAGCCTCCAGGAGCCGAACGACATGCCCAGCTTCAACAAGATCCTCGTCGCCAACCGCGGTGAAATCGCCTGCCGGGTGCTGCGCACCGCCCATGAACTGGGCTACCGCAGCGTCGCCGTGTACAGCGAGGCGGACGCCGACGCCCGCCATGTGCAACTGGCCGACGAGGCCGTGTGCATCGGCCCGGCAGCGGTGGCGCAGTCCTACCTGAACCTCGAGGCGATCCTCGACGCCGCCCGTCGCAGCGGCGCCGAGGCGATCCACCCCGGCTACGGCTTCCTCTCCGAGAACGCCGAGTTCGCCCGTGCCTGCGAAGCCGCCGGGATCGTCTTCATCGGCCCGGATGCGGAAGCCATCCACCTGATGGGCAGCAAGCGCCTGTCGAAGATCGCCATGCTCGCCGCCGGGGTGCCGTGCATCCCCGGCTACGAAGGCGCCGAACAGGACGACGCGACCCTGCGGCGCGAGGCCGAACGCATCGGCTACCCACTGATGATCAAGGCCAGCGCCGGCGGCGGCGGCCGCGGCATGCGCCTGGTGGAGGAACCCGACCAACTGCTGGAGCAGTTGCGCACCGCACGCTCGGAAGCGCTGGGCGCCTTCGGCAGCGCCGAACTGATCCTGGAGAAGGCCGTGCTGCGCCCGCGCCATGTGGAGATCCAGGTGTTCGGCGACCGCCACGGCAACCTGCTCTACCTCGGCGAACGCGACTGCTCGGTGCAGCGCCGCCACCAGAAGGTCATCGAGGAAGCCCCCTGCCCGGTGCTCGATGCCGACCTGCGTCGCGCCATGGGCGAGGCGGCGGTGAAGGCCGCGGCTTCGGTCAACTACGTGGGCGCCGGCACCGTCGAGTTTCTTCTCGGCGAGGATGGCCGCTTCTACTTCCTGGAGATGAATACCCGCCTGCAGGTCGAACACCCGGTCACCGAACTGGTCACCGGCCAGGACCTGGTGGCCTGGCAGATCCGCGTCGCCGAGGGCCATCCGCTGCCGCTGCGGCAGGAACAGGTGGAACTGCGCGGGCATGCCATCGAGGTCCGCCTCTACGCCGAGGACGCCGGTCGCGGCTTCCTGCCGCAGACCGGCACGGTGCTGCGCTGGGACCCGGAACTGCTGCCCGGCGTACGCATCGACCATGGCCTGGTCGAGGGGCAGGCGGTGACGCCCTTCTACGACCCGATGCTGGCCAAGCTGATCGCCTACGGGGCGACCCGCGACGAAGCCCGGCGCAAGCTGATCCGCGCGCTGGAGCGCTGCGTGCTGCTGGGGGTCGACGGCAACCAGCGGTTCCTCGCCAACCTCCTGGCGCATCCGGACTTCGCCGCCGGCGAGGCGACCACCGCCTTCATCGGCGAACGCTTCGCCGAAGACCCCAGCCTGCAACCGCGCCAGCCGGGCGCCGAGGAACTGGCCCTGGCCGCCGCCCTGCTCTACCAGGCCGGCGCCGAGGCCAGTGCGCACCAGCCCGGCCTGGCCGGCTGGCGCAGCGCCGCCGGGGCACCGTGGAAGATCGTCCTGAAGCACGCCGAACAGCGCCTGGAGATCGGCCTGGACGTCCTCGAAAGCGGTCGCCGGCCGCGACTGCTGGCGCGCCTGGAGCGACGCGAGATCGCCGTGCGCCTGCTCGACTGCGACGGACGCTGGGCCAGCGCCGAACTCGACGGCATTCGCCGCCGCCACGCCTACCACCTGGACGGCGGGCGCCTCTGGCTATACGGCCACGGCGGCAACCTCGAACTGCTCGACGTCACCCACGCCGGCGCCAGCGCCCAGGTCGGCGCCAGTTCCGGCACGCTCAAGGCGCCGATGGACGGCGCCATCGTCGAGGTGCTGGTCGGCGAGGGCGAACGGGTCGGCAAGGGCCAACTGCTGCTGGTGCTGGAGGCAATGAAGATGGAACACCCGCTGAAGGCCGGAGTCGACGGCGTGGTCCGCCGCGTCCAGGTCGGCCGTGGCGAGCAGGTGCGCAACCGGCAGGTGCTGGTCGAGGTGGAAGCCGACGCCTGAGACACCCCGCCGCTCATCCGCAACGACAACGACAAGAAAACGGAGACGCCCATGTCACTGCACGGCAAGACCCTGTTCATCACCGGCGCCAGCCGCGGCATCGGCCGGGAGATAGCCCTGCGCGCCGCGCGCGATGGCGCCAACCTGGTGATCGCGGCGAAGAGCGCCGAGCCGCATCCGAAGCTGGAAGGCACCATCTTCAGCGTCGCCGCCGAGGTCGAGGCCGCCGGCGGCCAGGCCCTGCCGCTGCAACTCGACGTGCGCGACGAGCAGGCCGTGGCGGCGGCCATGGCCCGCGCCGCCGAACGCTTCGGCGGGATCGACGCGCTGGTCAACAACGCCGGGGCGATCCGCCTGGTCGGGGTGGAGAAGCTGGAGCCCAAGCGCTTCGACCTGATGTACCAGATCAACACCCGCGCGGTGCTGGTCTGCAGCCAGGCCGCCCTGCCCTACCTGCGCAGGAGCGCCAACGGCCACATCCTCAGCCTGTCGCCGCCGATCAACCTGGCCGGCAGGTGGTTCGCCCAGCACGGCCCCTACACGGTCACCAAGTACGGCATGAGCATGCTTACCCTGGGGATGCACGAGGAGTTCGGGAAATACGCCATCAGCGTCAACGCGCTGTGGCCGAAGACCATGATCGCCACCGCCGCCATCGAGTTCGAGCTGGGCAGCCGTGACGCCTTCCGCCGCGCGCGCACCCCGGCGATCATGGCCGACGCCGCGCACGCCATTCTCACCAGCGAGGGGCGCAGCCTCAGCGGGCGCCTGCTGGTCGACGAGGAATTGCTGCGCGAGCGCGGCCAGAGCGATTTCGAGCAGTACCGCTACGACCCGGAGGGTGGCGCGCTGGTGCCCGACCTGTTCCTCGACTGAGGTCTCCGACGAAAGGCGCGCGGCGCTCTGCGGCGGGCTTCCGGGCTATTTGCCGAAGTGCCCCGGGGCGACCGCGCAACGGTCATAGCCGAGGCGGCGGCTGCGGTCTAGAGTCGCGGGAGCGTCCTACGCCCCGCACAACAACGACAAGCGCGAGAGCCATGACCCACGCCGACCTGATCACTTTCAACCGTTTCGTTGCCCGCCTGCCTGCCACCTTCGGCCGCGTGCCGCGCATGCTGCGCGGCCTGTACTACACCGCGATCCGTAACCGCGAGAAGAGCCTGTCCCTGGGCTGGGCGCTGGAGCGCGCAGCACGCCTGTACCCGGACAACCCGGCGGTGCTCGACGGCCAGCGGCGGATCAGCTACGCCCTGTTCAACGGCTGGGCCAATCGCCTGGCGCGCGCCTTCAAGGCCGAGGGCGTAGGCCACGGCAGCGTGGTCGCGGTGATGCTGGAAAACCGCGTCGAGCTGCTGGCGATCCTCGCCGCCCTGGCCAAACTCGGCGCCATCGGCGCACTGGTCAACACCACCCAGCGCGGCAAGGTCCTGGTGCACAGCCTGAACCTGGTGAAGCCCGGCCACTTCGTGGTCGGCGAAGAGTTGCGCGAGGTGTTCGAGGAAGTCCGCCAGGAGGTGCTCGGCAACGCCGGCCATTGCTACTGGGTCGACGACGGCGACACCCTCGGCGATCCCGGCTCGCCGCCGATGGGCTGGCGCAACCTGATGCGCCTGGCCCAGGGACAGACCTCGGAGAACCTCGAGGACACCGGCAGGGTGCGGCTCAAGGACTCCTGCTTCTACATCTACACCTCCGGCACCACCGGCCTGCCGAAAGCCTCGATCATGAGCCACGGCAAGTGGATCAAGGCCTACGGCGGCTTCGGCCATTCCGGTCTGGGCCTGGGCCGCGACGACGTGCTCTACCTGACCCTGCCCTGCTACCACAACAACGCCGTGACCGTCTGCTGGAGCGCGGCGCTCGCCGGCGGCGCGGCCATGGCCCTGCGCCGCAAGTTCTCCGCCAGCGGTTTCTGGAAGGACGTGCAACACTACCGGGCGACCTGCTTCGGCTACATCGGCGAGCTCTGCCGCTACCTGCTGAACCAGCCACCGTGCGCCGAGGAACGCGGCAATAGCCTGACCTGCATGATCGGCAACGGCCTGCGCCCGTCGATCTGGGCCGAGTTCAAGCAACGCTTCGAGATCCAGCGGATCACCGAGTTCTACGCTTCCAGCGAAGGCAACATCGGCTTCACCAATGTATTCAATTTCGACAATACGGTGGGCTTCTCCCCAGCCACCTACGCCATCGTCCGCTACGACCTGGAGAACGACCATCCGGTGCGCGACGCCAAGGGCTTCATGGAGAAGGTCGGCAAGGGCGAGGTCGGCCTGCTGATCAGCGAGATCAGTGCGAAGTGGCCGTTCGACGGCTACACCGATCCGGCCAAGAGCGAAGCGGTGATCCTCCGCGACGTGTTCAAGAAGGGCGACGCCTGGTTCAACACCGGCGACCTGATGCGCGACATCGGTTTCAAGCACACCCAGTTCGTCGACCGTCTCGGCGACACCTTCCGCTGGAAGGGCGAGAACGTTTCCACCACCGAGGTGGAAAACGCCCTCGGCGCCTTCGACGGGGTCGAGGATGCGGTGGTCTACGGCGTGGAGATTCCCGGCACCAACGGCCGCTGCGGGATGGCCGCGCTGCGCCTGGCCGATGGCGTCGAACTGGACCGCGACGCTCTCGCCGCGCACCTCGACCGCGAGTTGCCGGCCTATGCCACACCGGTGTTCCTGCGCCTGCTGCGCGAAGTCGAGACCACCGGCACCTTCAAGTACAAGAAGACCGACCTCAAGCGCGACGCCTACGATCCCGCGCGGGTCAGCGACAAACTCTTCGTCAGGTTGCCCGGCAGCGCCGGCTACCAGCCGCTGGACGCGGAGCTGTACCAGGCGTTGCAGGAGCAGCGCTACCGCTTCTGAGCACCGTGGCGGCCTACTGGCGGAACTCGAACTGCAACTCGGCCCCTTCCAGGGGCCGCGACACGCCCAGTTCGCGGTCGCGATAGAGCAACTGGCCGTTGAGGCGGAAGTCGCTGTCGTCCTTTTCCTCGAACATCGGCGGCAACAGCGGCTTGGGCTTATGGGTCTCTTCCGTGCCGGGCGGCGCCATCTTCTGCACCAGTTCCTTCGGCAGGCGCAGGTCCAGCTTGGCGCTCGGCAGCGGCTTGCGTACCTCGGGGTCGAGACGAGCGGTGGAAGCGCGCTTCGCCGGCGCCGGCTTGTCCTTGGCGACCGGCCTGCTGGCCGGCTTCGGCGGCGCAGCCGCAGGCTTCGGCTTGGCCGGCGGCTTGGGTTCGGCAACCTGCTCCGCGGCTGGCGCGACCTTCTTCGAAGCTGTTTTCGGCGCGGCAGGCACGGCAGGCGCTGGCTCCGCTCGTGCAGGCTTCACTGGCTTGGCAGGGGCGCGCTGCTCCTGCGGCGGTGCTTCCGGGGCTTTCTTTTCCGGTGCCTTGGAGCCGTCATCGCAGGCCGCCAGGAAGCAACCGAAAAGAACAACGACGCAAATTCGGCAAAGACGTTTCATAGTCACGCAGGTATGGCCAATTGCGGCAATGCTGACGGCAGACTGCAACCAAGGCAAGGGGTCACTATCGTCATCCTGGCACTCTCTCTGTTGTTCGCCCCATGTCTAACCTGTCATGCGCGGATAACCGCTTGATGTCAGCCCGCGACGCCGCCGCCGCGTCGCGGGCCATGGTCGTCACGGCCGTTTCTTGGCGCTCGCGGCTATCGTCGCGAGGCGTTCCAGTCGTTCCACCAGGTTCTCTCCGGGGAAACGTTTCTGCAGCTCGGCCAACTGGGTCGCGGCCTGCTCCGTCTTGCCCTGCTCACGCAGGGCAAGGACCGCCCCGAGCGCCTCGTCGAGCACCTCCGGCTTCACCGCAACCGCCTTGCCCCTGGCCTGGGCGACGAAGTCGCCGGCCAGCGCCGCCTGGACCTTCGCCTGCTGCGCGGCCTGGGCCGGCGGTCGGTCGGCCAGGGCAGCCGGAGCCGCCGGCGCGGCCTCGGCCATCAGTTGCGGCGCCTCCCCGGACGATGCGTAGCTGGCCAGCAAGGCCGGGGGCTCCGACATCTCGCTGGACAGCGGAGCCGGCGCCGCCGGCGCGCGCATGGCCCGCTTCGCCGCAGCGGCCCCGGCGACTCCGTCGCGCAGGGGCACATCGCTGAACGCCACTTCGGGGCGGGCCTGGCGCTCGGCGTCGTCCAGCACGTTGTGGCTGACCAGCCCCAGCACCAGCGCCACGCCCAGCAGGCTGGCGAAAGCCGCCTGCCAACGCGGCCTGCGGGAGGCTTCCAGCCAGCGCCGCCACCAGGACCGGGCGGGTTCGACATGCGCCGCCTGGCGTCGCGCGGCGGCGAGGATCGCCTGGTCCAGCGCCGGCGCCGGCTGCTGCGACGCGTGGGCGCGGAAATGCGCCAGCATCTGCTCTTCGGCGACGCTCGCGGAATGCTTCTGTGGGTTCATACCGCCACCTCCTCGGCCAGCAGCCGGCGCAGCTTCTGCACCGCGTAGCGGAAACGGCTCTTCACCGTCTCCAGCGGCGACTGGGTGAGCGTGGCGATCTCGGCCAGTTCCAGTTCGCCGTGGGCGCGCATCAGGAATACCTCGCGCTGTTCCTCGGGCAGGGTCTCCAGCGCGCTCTGCAAGCGCTCGCCGTCGCGGCTCAGGCTGAGCTGCTGCTCGGGGCCGGCGCCCTGGTCGGGTTGCGCGTGCAACTGTTCGTCGTAGCTGTCCTGCAACGGCTGGCGCTGGCCATGCTTGCGCCAATGATCGATCAAGCGGTTGCGGGCGATCTGGTAGAGCCAGGTGCGGAAGCTCGCCCGGCCCTGCGGCTGGCTCTCGCTGCGGATCAGGCTGAGCCAGGTTTCCTGGTAGATCTCGTCGGCCAGTTCGGTCTGTCCGGCCAGGCCGCAGAGAAAACGGTAGAGACCTTGCCGATGGCGCTGGTAGAGCACCTCGAAGGCCGAGCTGTCGCCCTTGCGGTAACGCGCCAGCAGCGTTTCGTCGCTGCCGGCGGCCGTCGTGGCGCTGGTGGAGGCATGCATGCCGCTGGTCGACTCCTGTCCTGTGTCAAAGGCGACCGAGAGCAGGCTCATCGGCCACATCCTTCGCGGCACGCATCGGCGTCGCCACGAAACGCCCGGGCCGTCGCCAGAAGCGCGGCCGGAGCGGCTATCGGTAGACATTTTCCAGCGTCGGACAGTTCGGCGAAAGTGCCGGTCCGGATGGAAGCCGGGAAAAACATCGAGACGACCTCGTCGTGCAGCGGAGATACCCGCTGAGACGAAGCTGTCGGTGGATTCGGGTTAATCCCCGGGAAAATTCTTCGCGGACTGTCGCGGGGCGCCCCTCAGCCAGGGGAGCGCCTCGCGCTCAGGCGGCGATAAGGCCTTCCTGGCAAAGCTGCCCGGCAAGCATGCCGAGGGTCATGATCGCCCGCTCCGCCTCGCGGTTCCAGGGAATCCCGCAGGTCAGCCGCAGGCAGTTGTTGAACTGCTCGGTGTTGCTGAAGATCAGCCCCGGGGCGATGCTGATGCCCTGCTCCAGGGCCCGCACGTGGAGTTCCTTGGTGTTGACCTTGGCCGGCAGGCTGACCCAGAGGATGAAGCCGCCCTTGGGCCGGGTCATCTGCGTACCTTCCGGGAAGTACTGCTGCACCGCCAACTGGTAGGCGGTCATGTTCTTCCGGTACTCCTGGCGGATGTAGCGCAGGTGGCGGTCGTAGCCGCCGTTCTCCAGGTAGGCGGCGACGCCCATCTGGGTCACGGTGCAGGCCGAATGGGTGGTGAAGGTCTGCAAGCGACGGATCTCCTCCTGGTAGCGCTCGGCGATGATCCAGCCGATGCGTACGCCGGGCGAGATGGTCTTGGAGAAACTCGAGCAGTAGATCACCCGGCCGTCGCGGTCGTGGGACTTGAGCGAGCGCGCCTGGCCCTGGTCGAACATCAGTTCGCCGTAGATGTCGTCCTCGACCACCCCGATGTTGTGTTCGGCGGTCAGTTTCAGCAGTTGCTTCTGGCGATCCTCGGGAATCGTCCCGCCGAAGGGATTGCTCAGCCGCGCGGTCAGCACCAAGGCCTTGATCGACCACTGGTTGGCCGCCAGTTGCAGCGCTTCAAGGCTGATCCCGGTGCGCGGGTCGCTGGGGATCTCGATGACCTTCAGGCCCAGCACGTCGGCCAGTTGCAGCAGGCCGTAGTAGCTCGGCGACTCGGTGGCGATCAGGTCGCCGGGACGGGTCAGCACCCGCAGGGCCATGTGGATCGCATCCACGCAGCCGTGGGTGATGGTCACCTGCGACGGGTCGACCACCACGCCGGCGTCGCGCATGCGGATCGCCACCTGCCGCCGCAGCGGCTCGAAACCGGGGCTGAACATGTAGCTGAACGCCCGTGGGCTCTGGAAGCGGGTGACCTTGGCCAGTTGCTGGTGCAAGGCGCGCACCGGCAGGTAGTCCACGTGCGGCACCGCCGCGCCGAGCGGGAATACCCCTTCGCGGCGGGACTCGGCGAGCACCTGGTTGATGATGCTGCTGCGGGTGACCAGGCCGGGACGCTCGACCCGCGCGATATCCGGGGTCGGCGCGGTCAGCGCCGGGGTGCGGTGGACGTAGAAGCCGGATTGCGGACGGGCGCGGATCAGTCCCTGGTCCTCGAGGGTGGCGTAGGCCTGCAGCACGGTGGCGTGGCTGACGTTCAACTGGGTACTGAGCTTGCGCACCGACGGTACCCGCTCGCCCGGCTGGTAGACGCCACGGCGAATGTCCTCGGCCAACTGCTGGGCGATGCGTTGGTAAAGCAGCAGATTGGTCATGGCGGGTTTTCCTCGGCGATTGAACCGAAACAGTAGCTCAATTCGTGAAACTGCTCCAGAACAGTTCGGCCGACAACCAGGCATACAGTCGCAAAACTGTACGGGTCGGTCGCAGAGACGGCGCGTTCGCGAGAAAAAGAAAACCCGGTCGGTCGCCACCGGCCGGGTGCGGGCGGGAAACAGTCCGCCAAGAGCCGCCTGGGGAGCGGCCATAGGGAAAGTCAGAAACGCAACGCGTCCGCCGCCGCGCTCTCGCCGGTCAACGCTTGCCAGGCGAAGGGGCTTGGCGCCAGGCCGAGATCGCCGAACAGGCGGTAGTCCGGGACGGCGGCGGGCTGGCGGGCGGCCGGGGAAAAATCATCGCGGCCGAGGCGGGTGACCAGAACCCGGGCCTGCACCTGCAACGCCACCAGGCTGAGGCTTTCCCGCGCCGTGCAGCCCGCCTCGCCGCACGCCACCGGCGAGTCCTCCAGCAGGAGTTCCTGGCGGCGTGCTTCGGCAACCGCGCGGAGTTCGGCGGCGAAGGACGGCTGGCACAGGCTCAGCAACAACGGCAGGACGAAACGGGCAAAGCGGGGCTGGCGGATCATGCGGATTCCTCGGCTGCGGCGGGATGGCTCCCGGGGGCTGGCGAGGATTGTTCCGCAACTGGCGGTCGAGATGTTTCGAACCCGGTCAGGCGAGTTCGTGGAGCCAGTTCATCACGCCCAGGGCGATCAGTTCGGCGTCACTGTTGAGGCCTATCTTGACCATCGCGTTCTTCTTGTGGGTGCTGATGGTCGACACGCTGCGCATGGTCCGCTGGGCGATCTCGCTGACCGTGTCGCCACGCGCCAGGCGCCGGAGGATGTCCACCTCGGTGGGGCTCAGCGGCTTGCCGGTATGCCGCTGCGGGTGCAGGCCGGGGTCGAGGAAGGTCTGTCCGAGCGCCATGCACTCCAGCGCCGCCTTCAACGTCTCCAGCGGGCTGCGCTTGCTGATGTAGGCCGAGGCGCCGCTGCGCAGGACCGCCTTGGCCAGCAACGGCGCGCTGAACACCGAGTAGACCATCACCTTCATTTGCGGGCAGTGCCGGGTCAGCCATTCCACCAGGTGGATACCGTCGCGGCTGCGCTGGCCAGGCAAGCCCAGCTCGGTGATCAGGATGCTTTCCGGCGGCAGGTCGGCCAGGCGCTCCACCAGGCTGTCGCTATCGCCGACCACCGCCAGCACCTGGCGTCCGCACTCCTCGCTGAGGTAGCGCTGCAGCGCCCACTGCATGACCGGGAAGGAATCGGCGATCACCAGCCCCGGCAGGGTTTCGTTCGAACTCATTGCGCCTCTCTACTCGTTATAACGAAATACAAGGTGCTTATGCTGCACGGATTGCTGCTCGAACTAGTTCGATCCCGATGATAGCCCGCTCTTGCGCAAGGTCTGACAGAGAAATCCGGCGCCACCCGGTTCGCCAGGCGAAAAAAGCCCCGGACCCTTTGGGGTACCGGGGCTCCCTGCGGCAGCGCGGGACTCAGCGCGGCGCGCTGAGCTGGCCCTTGTCGTTGGAGAAGACGATCTCCACCCGGCGGTTCTGCGCCCGCCCCCGGTTGGAGGCGTTGTCGGTGACCGGGAAGGCTTCGCCGTAGCCGACCACCTGCATGCGCGCGGGATCCACGCCGAGATCGGCGAGCACGTCGGCCACCGCCTGGGCGCGCTCGCGCGACAGGTCGAGGTTGGCCTGCCTGTCGCCGACGCTGTCGGTATAGCCTTCGATGCGGATCACCCGCCGCGGATTGAGCTGGAGGAACTGCACCAGCTTCAGCGCGGTGCGGTTGGCCGCCGGCTTGAGTTCGGCGCGGTTGAAGTCGAACAGCACGTCGCCAAGGGTGAGCACCAGGCCACGCTCGGTTTCCTCGGTGCTGAGACTGGCGATCTCCTCGCTCAGGCGCTGGCCCTGCTCCTGCACGCTGAGCAGCTTGGCTTCGCGCAGGGCCAGTTGCAGGCGCTCGCGCTCCAGTTGCAGGCGGGTCAGGCGCTCCTGGTTGAGGTTGAGCAAGGCGTGCTGGCGAGCGATCTCGCTGTAGCGCTGGCTCAGGTAGGCATACTGGATCACGTCGCTGCTGCTGCCCCAGTAGCTGGACAGGCGTTCGGCGCGGGCCAGCGATTCGCCGGCGCGGATCACATCCTTGGGCGCCGCGCGGAGCACGTCGGAATCTTCCTTGACCTGGTCGAACTCGCTCTGCGCCTTGGCCAGCGACTGTTCGCTGAGCTTGTGGTCGGCGCAGCCAGCCAGCGCGGCGCAGGCCAGCAGGGTGGCGAAGAGAGTCGCTTTGCCCGGCATCAGTCGGTCTCCCCCAGTTGCTTGCGCAGACGTTTCAGGCTCTTGTCCAGCTCGCCGAGCTGGTCCTTGCTCTTCTGCGTCAGCACCTTGGACTCGGCGAGGCGTGCGTCCAGCTCGGCCTGCTCGGCCAACAGGCGCGCCTTCTTGTAGGACTCCGCGGTCATCGCGATCTGCGCCGCGGCGTACTTGTCCTGGGCCAGTTTCAGCTCGGCCACGTCGTCGGTGGCACCCACCGCCTTGGCCTGCTCCAGCGCCTGTTCGGTCAGGCGCATCTGCTCCAGCGGAGCCGGGTCGTTGCTCGCACAACCGCTCAGGGTCAGCGCGGCGAGGCCTGCGGCCATCATCCATCGAATGCTCACAAGTCACTTTCCTGCGTAGTCGAACTGGCGCCGGAAGCCGGCAATTGCTGGGCTTTCCAGCGTTCGAGATTGTCCTGCAAGAGCGTTACGGGAACGCCGGCAGCCGACAATTCTGTCATCTTTTTCGCCAGTTGTCCGCGCAGCCACGGATCGTTGCAGGCGGAGTTGTGCGACAGCGTCAGGTACAGCCCCTCGCTGCTCAGCACCGGTTCCAGCGCCTCCAGGTCGTCGGCCATGCCCAGCGCCTCGACCTGGGCCTGCCCGGGCAACGCCTGGTAGAGGAGGAACTCGCTGCGCTTGAGCATCAGGTCCTGCAAGCCCTGGGTCAGGCTCGGCACCGGCTTCAGGTCGAGACTGGCCTTGGCGAAGCGGTCGAACTCCTCGCCCAGGCTGCTGCCGGCCAGCACGCTGCCCTTGTGCCCGATCAGGTCGTCGCGGCCGATGAACGGGAACGCGGCGTCCTTGTTCACCCAGACCACCCCGCTGGTCATCAGGAAGGGCGGATGCACATAGTCCATGCTGCCGAGCCGTGCCAGGGTCAGGTAGGCCCCGGCGAGCAGGTCGGCGCGACCGCTGGTCACCTCTTCCTGGGCCTTCTCCCAGGAGCCGCTATAGAGCACGTCGATGCGCACGCCGAGCTCCTTGCCCAGGCGCTGCAACAGGTCGGCATTGGCTCCGATCAGGCGCTTCGGATCCTGCGGGTCGCGCCACAGGTAGGGTGGGTACTCCGGGTTGCCGGTGGCCACCAGGCGCTCGCAGGAGCCGGCCGCCGCGGCCAGCCCCGGAACGAACAGCGCCGCCAGCAGGATGCCGGCCAGGCGGCACGGGGAACAGCGAAAGGACATGGATTCAGGCTCCGCGGTACAGGGATGCGCGCAGCAGTCTGCCACATTTCCGCGCGCGCTCCCGCCCCGCTATTCCGATGGGTACCAGCGCGGCGTGTAGACCCAGGCTTCGCCGTCGGCGCGCGGGAAGCTGCGGGTAGTGGACGAGCCGATGATCACCAGGGTGCGCATGTCCACCTGCTCCGCACGCAGCTCGCCCAGGGTGGTGCGCAGCAGGCGCTCACCGGGCCGCCCGATGTCGCGACCGAGCACCACCAGGGTCTGCGGCGAACGATGGCGGGCGACGATCTCCAGCGCCCGTCCCAGTTGCCAGGGCCGCGCCCGCGAGATCGGATTGTAGAAAGCCATCGCCAGGTCGGCGGCGCCGGCCAGGTCCAGGCGCCGCTCGATCACCTCCCAGGGCTTGAGGTTGTCGGACAGCGACAGCACGCAGAAATCGTGGCCCAGAGGCGCCCCCGCCCTGGCCGCGGTGGCCAGGGCCGCCGAGACGCCAGGGAAGATCCGCAGCTCGACCGCGTCCCAGGCCGGCTCGCCAGCGCCATGCAGGGCTTCCAGCACCGCGGCGGCCATGGCGAACACGCCGGGGTCGCCGGACGATACCAGCACCACCGCCCTGCCCGTCGCCGCCAGTTCGAAGGCATGCCGGGCGCGCTGCAATTCCTCGCGGTTGTCGCTGCCATGCAGCACCTGTCCGGCGCGGAAGGGTCCGGCCATGTCGACGTAGGTCTGGTAGCCGAGGATGTCCTCGGCCTCGTCCAGTGCCCGCCGCGCCGCAGGCACCATCAGCTCGGCGCAGCCGGGCCCCAGGCCGATCACTGTGAGTCGGCCGCGACGCTGGCCGATGCGGTCCATCGCCAAGGGCGCGGCGGCCACCGCCAGCCGGTCGCCGACCTGCTCGGCGGCGGGCAAGGCCTGGCGCAGGCGCGCAGCGGGATCGGCCTGCGGCAGGAAGCGCAGCGGTACGCCGAGCGCATCGGCGGCGGCCTGCAGGCGCGGATCGGCCATCCGCGCGCTGTCGGCCAGCAAGCCGCCGAGCGCCGCCGCGGCCAGGCCGGCATCGACCAGCGCCTGGCGCACCGCGTCCGCCGCCGCGTCGGCAGGTTCGAGCGCCGCCAGCACGCAGCGCGGATGGATCAGCAGTTCCTCGGCCCGCGGCGCACGCGCCGAGGGCGTCACGTGAATCGCCAGCGCTGCCTCCGGGTCGCGCGGCAAACGGGCCGCGTCGAGCCAGTCGGCGGCACCCTCGACGCGCACCGGCTGGCCACCGAGCAAATCGGCAACGAAGCGCTTGCCCTGCTCCAGGTCGGTCAGGACATAACCGGCGGGCGGGTTGAGCACGCAGGTGCCGAAGCGCAGCTCGCCGCTGGTGGTGATCGCCGGCGCCACGGCCAGCACCTCGCCGATTTCCCGCGCCAGCCGGTTGACCCCGGCCAGCCCGCCGAGCAGCGGCACCACCGCGCTACCGTCCTCGGCCAGGGCCAGCACCGGCGGCTCCGCTCCCTTGCGTTGCAACAACGGCGCCAGGCTGCGAATGACGATGCCGGCGGCGCACAGGGCGACGATCGGGCGGTCGGCGCAATACAGTTCGCGCAGGGTGTCGCCGAAGTCCGTATAGGAACGGTCGGCCTCGACCCGCCCGGC
Source organism: Pseudomonas sp. RC10-4-2 (assembly GCF_050433085.1). Lineage (NCBI taxonomy): Bacteria > Pseudomonadati > Pseudomonadota > Gammaproteobacteria > Pseudomonadales > Pseudomonadaceae > Pseudomonas > Pseudomonas sp. RC10-4-2. The sequence goes on along the minus strand of NZ_JBNPXX010000001.1, from coordinate 1,480,882 downwards.
GAGCCCGTGGACCAGCGCCCCGGGATAGCGCGCCTGGACCCGCCGCGCGGTATCCAGCGCGCCCTGGCCGAGGATGACGATGGCCGGAACCTGCTGGGCGTCACTCACCGCCGGCCCCTCCCTGCCACTTGTCGCCGGGGACGACGATCAGCGAGAAGTACGGCGAGGCCATCGGCTCGACCCGTTCCAACGGCACGATCCGCTGGTTGGCCATGGTCGCCCGCTCGACGTACAGCGCGCGGCGCTCGAGGCCAAGCTCGACCAGCACGCGGCGGACCTTGTCGAAATTGCGTCCGAGTTTCATCACCACCGCCGCGTCGGCATCCGCCAGGCGCCGGCGCAACTCCTCCTCGGGCAGCACTCCGGAGAGCACCGAGAGGCTCTGGTTGCGGTACACCAGCGGCGCACCGAGCACCGCCGCGCCGCCGAGCATCGAGCAGACGCCAGGCACCACCTCGCTTTCGTAGCGCGTCGCCAGGCGGTCGTGCAGGTACATGTAGGAACCGTAGAAAAATGGGTCGCCCTCGCAGATCACCGCCACGTCGCGGCCGGCGTCCAGGTGCGCGGCCAGTTGTGCGGCGGCGGTGTCGTAGAAATCGCTGATGATGGTCTCGTAGCACAGCGGCGGTTCCAGCTTCTCGGTGGTCACCGGATAGACCAGCGGCAGGCGCACTTGGGCCTGGTCCAGGTGCGCCTCGATGATGCCGAAGGCGTTGCCCTTCTTGCCCTTGGCCACGAAATAGCCGACTACCGGCGCCGCGCGCAGCAGGCGCAGGGCCTTGAGGGTGATCAGTTCGGGATCGCCGGGCCCGACGCCCAGGCCCAGCAGGCGGCCCTTCACGACACTCATCATTCGCGCTCCGTGGCCAGGGCGTTCACCGCCGCGGCGGCCATGGCGCTGCCGCCACGGCGACCGCGGACGATCACGTAGGGCACCCCGCGGCTATCGGCGGCGAGCATCTCCTTGGATTCCGCGGCGCCGACGAAGCCGACCGGGAAGCCCAGGATCAGCGCCGGTTTCGGCGCGCCGGCGTCGAGCATTTCCAGCAGGTAGAACAGCGCGGTCGGCGCGTTGCCGATCACCACCACGCTGCCCTCCAGGTGCTCGCGCCAGTGCTCCAGGGCCACCGCCGAGCGGGTATTGCCGAGTTCCGTGGCGAGCGCCGGCACGTCCGCTTCGTTGAGGGTGCAGATCACCCGGTTGGCGGCGGGCAGCCGCGAGCGGGTCACGCCTTCGGCGACCATCCGCGCGTCGCAGAGGATCGCCGCGCCGGCGGCCAGCGCGGCGCGGCCGGCGGCGCCGGCGCCGGGCGAGAAGCGCAGGTCGTCGACCACGTCGACCATGCCGCAGGCGTGGATCACCCTGACCGCGAGCTTTTCCAGGTCGGCCGGGATGCCGGCGAGGTTCGCTTCGGCGCGGATGGTGGCGAACGACTGGCGATAGATCGCCTGGCCATCGCGGATGTAGTCAATCATGCGGGTTTTCCGGAAGTGGGCTGGGAAGGCAGGGCCGCCAGGTAATCGGCGGCCGTGGCGAAAGTCAGGCGGCTGGCCAGCAACTGGCCGAATCCGGGGTGGCATGGGTCGCGCCGGTACAGTTCGTAGAACCCGCCGCTGCGCGCCAGCAGGGTGAGCGGCGCGCGGTGGGCAGCGGCGCAGGACCGTTCGCAGCCGCACAGGTGCAGTTGCGGCAGGTCGCTGCGCGGGCCGAGGCGTTCGGCCAGGCGCAAGGCGTCGCCCTTGGTGTCGGCCAAGCCCCTGGCGCAGGCGCTGGAACCGCTGCAGGCGATCAGCCGCGCCAACGGCGCGTCGGGCTCGGTCAGCAGGCCGAGTCCGCGCAGGCCGAGCAGCGCCTGGTGGGCCTCGGCCTGCGCCAGGTTCGGCAGGAGCACGCCTTGCCAGGGGGTCAGGCGCAGGCTGCCGTCGCCATGGCGCTCGACCAGCTCGGCCAGGCCTTCCAGGCAAGCGCTGTCGAGCCGGCCGAGCGGCGCCGCCGCGCCGACCATCGCCAGGCCCGGCTGGCGTTGCGGCTGGACGCCGAGATGACTCCACGCACGCCCCGGCGGACGCCGCCAGGCCGCCACCCGCTCGTCACGCCGCAGAGGGAAATCCAGGCGCGCCTGCAAGGCCTCCAGCAAGGATTCTCCGGCCAGCTCCTGCAACAGGTGGCGCATCCGCGTCTGTTGCGGCTGGGCGCGTTCGAGGAACAGGTCGAGCAGCGCCAGCACCAGGGACTCGCCCCGCTCCGCCGGCAACGCCGCCAGGGGGCGGTCGCGGGCCGGGCAGCCGGCGAGTCCGAAGACCAGCGTCGCGGTCGGCGCCGCGGGCATCGGCGAGAGCCAGATGTCATGGGGATGTTCGAGCATCGCCAGGTCTTCGCCGCCGTCCAGCTGGATGGCGAACTTGGCCGACAGCGCGTGGTAGCGGCTGTCCGCCTGGAGCCGCAGCAACAGCCGAGCGGCCAGCGGGCGCACGTCCAGCGACAGGTGCGGATCGAGCCCGGCGGCCGGGCTGAGCATCAGGTTGCGCACGTCGTCGGCGCCGGCCAGGGACCCATGCCGGGGACCGAGGCCGGCGTCCAGCAGGCGGCGGACGAGCCGCTCTTCCTCGCCGCGACGGACGCCGCGCAATTGCAGGTTGGAACGGTTGGTCGCCTCGATCACGCCGCTGGCGCAATCCCGCGCCGCGGCCGCCACGGCGCGTGCCTGGGCGGCGTCCAGGCGACCGGCATCGAGCTTGATGCGGCAGATGCCGCCGTCCAGCGCCTGGACGATACGCAGCAGGCCGGGACAGGGTGACGGACGTGGTACGGGCAGGGGCGCCGGGGTCTGGTCGTCGTTCAAAAACGCTACTCGAATCGGCGTCGCGGCGACCGCACCGCTGTCCCCCAGGGACAGACCACGGCATCGGTACACCCCGCCCGATGTTGGCACTCGCGACTGGTTTCGGCGGCAGGTCTCCTGGCTCGCAGCCCGGCGTTCCACCCGGGGGAGGAACCTCCGCTTCGCGCCGCCTTCCCGGTAATCCAGTGGCGAATGGCGCGAATACAGGCTGCATACAGTTGCGGGGGCAGCCACGGCTAGGCCCGGGCTTCGAAAAGACCGCGGCTCCGTGTTCCCTCTTCGGCCCTCGTTGGCCCCGCGCTAACGCGAAAGGGCCGGGCACCGACGAACGCGCTATTATGCCGCCCAGCCCGGGGCCGGGAAAACCCATTCCGTCCGGAAGCCGTCGCGGGCCCTTCACAGACGCATTTCAGGAGTATCGGAACCGTGTCATCGGCAGACTCGACGCCGCCCTGGCTGACCCTGGTGGGCATCGGCGAGGACGGTTATCCCGGCCTCGGCAAGCAGGCCCGGCGTGCCCTGCTGCAAGCCAGCCGGATCGTCGGCGCGGCGCGCCAGCTGGAACTGCTGCCGCCGTGCATCGGCGGCGCCCGCGAAACCTGGCCGACGCCGTTCTCCCTGGAACCATTGCTGGCCCGGCGCGGCCAGCCGACCTGCGTGCTGGCCAGCGGCGACCCGATGCTGTTCGGCGTCGGCGCCAGTCTCGCCCGGCAACTGCCGGCGACCGAACTGCGAGTCCTGCCGGCGCCCTCCTCCCTCTCGCTGGCCGCCGCCCGCCTCGGCTGGGCCCTGCAGGAAGTCGCCTGCCTGTCACTGGTGGCGCGTCCGCTGGCGGCGCTGCAGGCACAGGTCCACGACGGCCGGCGCCTGCTGGTCCTCAGCAACGACGGCGACAGCCCGGCCGCCATCGCCCGCCTGTTGAACGCCCGTGGCTTCGGCGCCAGTCGCCTGAGCGTGCTGGAACACCTCGGCGGGCCGCTCGAGCGCCGTCTCGACGGCCTCGCCGGCGACTGGTCGCTGCCGCGCGCCGCCGATCTCAACCTGGTGGCGGTGGAATGCCGCGCCGGCACCGGCGCCGTGCGCCTGCCGCTGACCCCGGGCCTGGCCGACGAAGCCTATCGCCACGACGGCCAGCTGACCAAGCGCGACGTCCGCGCCGTGACCCTGGCGCGCCTGGCGCCCTGCCCCGGCGAGCTGCTCTGGGACGTCGGCGCCGGCTGCGGCTCCATCGGCATCGAATGGATGCGCGCGCACCCCAGTTGCCGGGCGATCGCCATCGAAGCCAACGACGAGCGCCAGGAACATATCCGCCACAACCGCGACGCCCTCGGCGTACCGACCCTGCACCTGGTCGCCGGCAGCGCCCCGGAGGCGCTGCTGGAACTGCCCGAGCCGGACGCCATCTTCATCGGCGGCGGAGTCACCGCCGAGGGCGTGCTGGAAACCTGCTGGGAGCGCCTGCGGCCCGGCGGCCGCCTGCTCGCCAACGCGGTCACCCTGCAGAGCGAACGGGTGCTGCTCGACTGGCAGCAACGCCTGGGTGGCGACCTCACCCGCCTCGGCGTCGCCCACGCGCGACCGCTGGGCGGTTTCGACACCTGGCGCCAGGCCTTGCCGATCACCCTGCTGGAATTGCGCAAGCCCGCCGCCAGGAAGCCTCCCCGCGATGCGTGAGGAAACCCCCGAGCAGCCCGCGCCGTTGCGCAGTGGCTACACCACCGGCAGTTGCGCCACCGCCACCAGCCTGGCGGCGGCGCGCCTGCTGCTGGGCGGCACGATCAGCGACGCGGTGCAGATCGTCCTGCCCAAGGGCCAGCAGGTGCTGATGCGCCTGGAATTCTGCCGCGCCTGGGAAAACGGCGCGGAAGCCGGCACCCTCAAGGATGCCGGCGACGATCCCGACGTCACCCATGGCGCCCTGGTGTTCGCCCGGGTGCGCCTGAGCGCCGAGCCTGGCGTGCGCTTCCATGCCGGCCCCGGGGTCGGTACGGTGACCCGCCCGGGGCTGACCCTGGCGGTCGGCGAGCCGGCGATCAATCCGGTGCCGCGACAGATGATCGAACGCCACCTCGCCCAGCTCGCCGCCGAACGGGGCTACGCCGGCGGCTTCGAGGTCGCCATCGGCGTGGAGGGCGGCGCCGAGCTGGCGCTGAAGACCATGAACCCGCGCCTGGGCATCCTCGGCGGGCTGTCGATCCTCGGCACCAGCGGCATCGTCCGGCCGTTCTCCTGCTCGGCCTATATCGCCTCGATCCATCAGGGCATCGATGTCGCTCGCGCCAACGGCGTCCGTCACATCGCCGCCTGTACCGGCAACGCCAGCGAGGACGCCATGCGCCGGCGCTATGCGCTGCCGGAGATCGCCCTGATCGAGATGGGCGACTTCGCCGGCGCGGTGCTCAAGCACCTGCGCAGGGCGCCGGTGGAAAAGCTCAGCCTGTGCGGCGGCTTCGGCAAGATCAGCAAGCTCGCCGGCGGCCACCTCGACCTGCACAGCCGCCATTCCAGCATCGACCTGCCGCAATTGGCCGGCTGGGCCGCCGCGCTCGGTGCCAGCACCGCGCTACAGGACAGCATGCGCGCCGCCAACACCAGCCAGCAGGCGCTGGCCCAGGCACACGCCGAAGGCGTGGCCCTGGGCGATGCGGTCTGCGCCCACGCCCTGCGCTTCGCCCGCGGCATCGTGCCCACCGAGGTGGCGCTGGAAGTCTTCGCCATCGACCGCCAGGGCAACCTGGTCGGCCAGGCCTGCGAGGAGCGCCGATGAAGCGCCTGTTGCTGCTCGGCGGGATCGGTGAGGCCCTGGCCCTCGCCCGCCGGCTCGGTCCGGCGCATCTCTACAGCCTCGCCGGGCTGGGCAAGGTGCCCGGCGACCTGGCCTGCCGGGTCCGGGTCGGCGGCTACGGCGGCGCCGAAGGGCTGGCGGCGTTCATCGACGAGCAGGGCTTCGACCTGCTGGTGGACGCCACCCACCCCTACGCCGCACGGATCAGCCGGAACGCCGTGCGCGCCGCGCGACTGGCCGGAGTGCCCTGCTGGGCGCTGCGCCGGCCCGGCTGGCAGGCCGGGCCCGGCGACGACTGGCGCGAGGTAGCCGACTGGCGCGAGCTGATCGCCGCCCTCGCACCCTTCCGCCGTCCGCTGTTCACCCTCGGCCGCGAACCGCTGGAGCATCTCGGCCAGGTCCCGCCGCACCAGCACTGGACCGTGCGCTGCCTGCAAGGCCAGCCGGCCGCGCCGCGCGCCGAGGTGATCGGCGCGCGCGGGCCGTTCAGCCTGGATGGCGAACGGGCGTTGTTCGAGCGCCTCGCCTGCGACGTGCTGGTGAGCAAGAACAGCGGTAGCCAGGCCACCGAGCCGAAGCTCCAGGTGGCGCGGGAAATGGGCCTGCCGGTGCTGGTCCTGGCGCGTCCGGCGCTGCCGCCGGCGGACCGCGAGTTCGCCGACGGCGAGGCGCTGCTGACGGCGATCCGCGATTGGGAAAGCGCCTGAAGCGAACGCCCACCCACTCGCTGCGACCTGTCCCGCCTCCGTCTCCGGCGCCGCTCACGCCGCGCTGAGATGCTCGTAGAGAATGGTCGCGCCGACCAGGATCAGCACCACCCCGCCGACCATCTCCGCGCGCTTGCCGGTCACCGCGCCGAGCGCCCGGCCGAGCATGGTGCCGAGGGTGACCATGGTCATGGTGGCCAGGCCGATGGCACCGGCGGCGAGGAAGATGTTGACGTCGACGAAGGCCAGGCCGACGCCCACCGCCAGCGCGTCGATGCTGGTGGCCAGCGCCGTCACCGCGAGAATCCAGAACGAATGCTGGCCGGGCTTTTCCTGTTCCGTCGCATGATCCGCGCGCAGGCCGTTGTGGATCATGTGCAGGCCGAGCAGCACCAGCAGGACGAAGGCGATCCAGTGATCCCAGTCGGCGACGAACTGGCTGGCGGCCTGGCCAAGCAGCCAGCCGACCAGAGGGGTGATGGCCTCGATCACGCCGAAGATTATCCCGGTGCGCAGCGCCTCCGACAGGCGCGGCCGATCCAGGCTGGAGCCCTTGCCGATGGCCGCGGCGAAGGCATCGGTGGACATGGCGAAGGCGAGGAAGATCAGGGAAACGGGATTCACGCGGATACTCCAGCCGGGCATGAGTCAACGACATGACCCCGCGGCCCGGCTTCGGCGCAGGAATGTCGTTGGTCTCACCAATCCGGTTGGATGCGCTGGCCATGGCAGGTTGCCAAGAATGTTGACCAGCGCGCCGTCAACGGGTGACGGCAGGCTACTCCCCAAGGAAGGCCGGCAGCATAGCAGACCGGCGTGAAGAAAATGTGATGACCCGGGAAGCTGCGCCAGGGCGTGGGGTCCGGCGAAGAAAGACTGCACAAGCGAATTGTTATAGTATAACATTTTATTCAATCCAGATCGTTCAAGGCTTGACTGGAAACGGTGCGGATGTTCCCATCCGGCCCGTTCCAGGTGCCTCCTGCCGCCGCGCAGGAGGTGAAACGGGAAGCCGGTGCGTCACTTCGGTGATCAGTCCGGCGCTGCCCCCGCAACGGTAAGCGAGCGAAATCCTCTTCAGGCCACTGTGCTCCGGCATGGGAAGGCGAGGATTTCACGACCCTCGCAAGCCCGGAGACCGGCCTGCAACGCCCTGTTGGCACACCCGCGGTGGGCGGGAGCGAGCCGGTTGTTCGAGGCGCTGTCGCGCCTGCGATTTCCTGCGCGTTCCGTCCTGCCCGGTCATGAGATGGAACGCCCATGCCCCGCTTCAGCCGTTTGCGCACCGAGCCTTTCGCCCTCGGCCTCTCCACCAGCCTGCTGCTGGTACCGCCCGCCCTCGCCGAAACCGAGGAAGCCGCCCTCGCCCTGCCCAGCCAGTTGGTCAGCGTTCGCCAGGACCCCGCCGAACTCGACCACATCGACCTCGCCACGCCGGTCAGTGCCGGTTCGCGCCTGGGCCTCAGCGCCCTGGACACCCCGGCGAGCACCAGCAGCATCAGCGGCGAGGAAGTTCGCCGGCGCAACAACCCCAGCGTCCAGGCCGCCGTTACCCGCAGCCCCGGCATCAGCTTCATCGGCACCCCCGGAGATGGCGGTACCGGCCTCTCGGCGCGCGGCTTCAGCGGCCACGCATCGGTGATGCAACTGTTCGACGGCACGCGCCTGTACACCGGCATGGGCACGGTGAACTTCCCCAGCGATCCGTGGATGGTCGAGCGCATCGACGTGATCCGCGGCCCGGCCTCGGTGCTGTACGGCGAAGGCGCCACCGGCGCGGTGATCAACGTGGTGCCGAAGAAGCCTTTCGCCGGCGAGATCCGCAACCACCTGCGCCTCGGCTACGGCTCCTACGACAACCGCCAGTTGGCCCTGGACAGCGGCGGCTCGCTGACCGACAGCCTCAGCTACCGGCTCAACCTGAACCAGCAGCAGAGCCACGGCTGGATCGACCGTGGCGACTCGCGCAACCTGGGCATCAGCGCGGCGCTGCGCTGGCAGGCCAGCGACGATCTGGCCTTCACCCTCGCCCACGACTATGGCGACCAGGAGCCGATGAACGACTTCGGCACCCCGCTGGTCGGCGGCAAGTACCACAAGCGCCTGCGCGAGAAGAACTACAACGTGCGCAACGACGTGCAGCGCTACAACGACCAGTGGACCCGCCTGACCAGCGACTGGAGCCTTTCCGACAGCGTCACCGCGAGCAACCAGCTGTACTACATCAAGGCCCGCCGTCACTGGCGCAACGCCGAAACCTACGAATGGGACGTCCCGCGCGAAGAGCTGTTGCGCAGGGACTACCTGCGCATCAGCCACGAGCAGGAGCAGATCGGCGACCGCCAGACCTTCGCCTTCCAGCACGCCCTGTTCGGCCTCGACAGCCGCACCCTGGTCGGCGCCGAGTACAACCGCATCCGCTTCCGCCTGAGCAACAACTCGCCCTATACCGATGTCGGCGGCGACTACATCGACCCCTGGCATCCCGCGCCCGGCTACTTCGAAAGCCGCTCGCCCTACCGGCCGCACTCGCGCAGCCAGACCCGCACCTTCGCCCTGTTCGCCGAGAACCGCCTGCAGCTCAACGAGCGCCTGTCGCTGGTGACCGGGGTGCGCCGCGACCAGAACCATATCGACCGCGACGACCTGCGCGCCGGCACCCGCAGCGACCGCAGCCTGCAGGGCGGCAACTGGCGCGCCGGGCTGGTCTTCGCGCTGACCCCGGAACTGTCGCTGTACGGCCAGTACTCCACCAGCGAGGACGGCGTGAGCAACCTGATCACCCTCAACGCGGCCCAGCAGCAGATGGACCTGACCCACTCGAAGCAGACCGAGGTCGGCCTCAAGCAGCTGTTCCCGGACGGTCGCGGCGAATGGACCCTGGCCGCCTACCATATCGTCAAGAAGAAGCTGCTCAGCGCCAACCCGCTGCCGCCGCACGACGCGCAGCAGGTCGGCCAGCAGAGTTCGGACGGCCTGGAGGCCAGCCTGGAACTGAACCTGGCCCAGGACTGGCGGCTGTCGGCGAACGCCGCGCTGGTGCGTGCCGAATACGACGACTTCGACGAAACGATCGACGGGCAGACCTACTCGCGCAACGGCAATCGCCCCAGGAACGTGCCACGGCGCACCGCCAACCTCTGGCTGGACAAGTCCTTCGCCGAGACCCTGCGCGTCGGCGCCGGGCTGCGCTACGTCGACCGGCGCTACGCCGACGCCGCCAACCAGGCCAGCCTGCCCGGCTACACGGTGGTCGACGCCAACCTGGGCTGGCGGGTACGGCCGGACCTGACCCTCGGCCTTGAGCTGTACAACCTGTTCGACCGCCAGTACGCCCTGGCTGACAACAACAACGGCCAGCAATGGATCATGGGCCAGCCGCGCTCGTTCAACGTCACCGCCGACTTCAGTTTCTGAAGCCGGCGCCGCGGCAATCGTCTCTGCTGAACCACCGGACCTGCGAGTAGCCATGTCGTCCCTTCACCTCGATGCCCTGCACTGGTCGCCCGACGCCTCCACCGAGTTGCTGCGCGGCGTGCATCTGGAAGTCCCGGCCGGCAGTTTCGTCGGCCTGATCGGCCCCAACGGCAGCGGCAAGACCAGCCTGCTGCGCTGCGCCTTCCGCTATGCGCGACCGCAGCGCGGCCGGGTGGTGCTCGACGGCGACGACCTCTGGCGCCAGCCGCCGCGCTGGGCCGCCCGGCGTATCGCGGTGGTGTTGCAGGAGTTCCCCGAGGACTTCGGCCTTGCCGTCGAGGACGTGGTCGCCATGGGCCGCACGCCGCACAAGGGCCTGTTCGACGGCCACGGCGCGGACGACCGCCAGCGGGTCCGCCAGGCGCTGCTCCAGGTCGGTCTCGAAGGGCGTGCCGCGAGCCCCTTCGCCAGCCTCTCCGGTGGCGAGAAGCAGCGCGCCCTGCTGGCTCGCGCGCTGGTTCAGGAGCCGCGCCTGCTGATCCTCGACGAACCGACCAACCACCTCGACCCGCGCTACCAGCTGGAGCTTCTGCGCCTGCTGCGCAGCCTCGGCCTGAGCACCCTGGCGAGCTTCCATGACCTCAATCTGGCGGCGGCCTTCTGCGACCGCCTCTACGTGCTCGACGGCGGCCGCATCGTCGCCCAGGGCACGCCGACCGAGGTGCTCGACGCCGACCTGCTGTGGCGGGTATTCGGCGTCCGCGCCCTGGTCGACCGCCACCCCCTCGCCGACCACCCGCGCCTGACCTGGATTACCCAAGCATGAAGCACCCGATCCTGCACCACCTGCTGCTCGGCGCCCTGCTCGCCTGCGCCGATGCCGCGCTGGCCGAGCGCTACCCGCTCAGCGTGCGCAGCTGCGAGCGCGAAGTGACGTTCGAGCGCGCGCCGTCGCGCGCAGTCAGCCACGACATCAACCTCACCGAGATGATGGTCGCCCTCGGTCTGCAAACGCGCATGGTCGGCTATACCGGCATCAGCGGCTGGTGGAAGAATGCCGATCCCGGATTGATCGCCGCGCTCAAGCCGCTGCCCGAGCTGGTGGCGCGCTACCCCACGGCGGAAACCCTGCTCGATGTCGACGCCGACTTCTTCTTCGCCGGTTGGGGCTACGGCATGCGCGTCGGCGGCGACCTCACTCCGGCCAGCCTGGAGCCGCTGGGGGTGAAGGTCTACGAGCTGAGCGAATCCTGCGCGCAGATCGGCGAGCCGCGCCGCGCCAGCCTCGACGAGCTGTACCGCGACCTGCGCAACCTGGGGCGGATCTTCGACGTCGAACCGCGCGCCGAGCGCCTGGTCGCCAGCCTCCAGGCACGCATCGAGCGCGCCCGCGCCGGCATCCCGGCGAACGCCGAGGCGCCGCGGGTGTTCCTCTACGACAGCGGCGAGGACCGCCCCTTCACCTCTGGCCGCCTGGGCATGCCGCAGGCGCTGATCGAGGCCGCCGGCGGCCGCAGCGTGACCGACGACGTGGCGGCCAGTTGGACCCAGGTCAACTGGGAAAGCGTGGTCGCCCGCGATCCGCAGGTCATCGTCATCGTCGACTACGGCGAGACCAGCGCCGCGCAGAAGCAGCGCTTCCTCGAAGAGAACCCGGCGCTGCGCAGCCTGACCGCGATCCGCGAGCGACGCTTCATCGTCCTGCCCTATAACCAGGCCACGCCGGGCATCGGCAACGCCGCGGCGATAGAAACCCTGGTCGCCGGCCTCCACCCTCGGGCGCCACGTCCATGACCCTGTTCCGCAGCCCTCGCGCCTATTGCCTGTTGCTGGGCAGCCTGGTCATGTTGCTCGGCCTGTCCTGCGTGGTCGCCCTCGGCTTCGGTCCGGCGCGACTGGACAGCGGCCTGGTCGGCCGCATCGTCCTCCAGCGCCTGTTCGGCGTGGCGGCGGAGCCCGGTGCCTGGAGCGCCGGCCAGGAGCACATCGTCTGGCTGATCCGCGCCCCACGGGTACTGCTCGGCGCCTGCGTCGGCGCCGGCCTGGCGCTGGTGGGAGCGGCCCTGCAGGCGGTCACGCGCAATCCGCTGGCCGATCCGCACCTGCTCGGCGCCACCTCCGGCGCGACCCTCGGCGCGGTGTTGGTGGTGCTCTACATCGGCGAGGTGATCGGCCTGCTGACCCTGCCGCTGGCGGCCTTCCTCGGCGCCCTCGGCAGCATGCTGCTGGTGCTCGGCGTGGCCAGTCGCGGCGGCCGCCTGGGCAGCGACCGGCTGTTGCTGGCGGGGGTCGCGGTGTCGTTCGTGCTCCTGGCGCTGGCCAACCTGCTGCTGTTCCTCGGCGACCACCGCGCCGCCTCCTCTGTGCTGTTCTGGATGCTCGGCGGCCTCGGCCTGGCGCGCTGGTCGTTGATCTGGCTGCCGGCGCTGTGCGTGGCCGGCGGCCTGCTGGTACTGCTCGGGCTGGGCCGTGCGCTGAACGCGCTGATGGCCGGCGAACAGACCGCCGTGACCCTCGGCCTGGACGCCCGTCGCGTACGCCTGTGGGTCTTCGTCTGCTGCTCGCTGCTGACCGGCGTGCTGGTCTCGGTGAGCGGCGCCATCGGCTTCGTCGGTCTCATGCTGCCGCACGCCGCGCGCCTGCTGGTGGGTGCCGAGCACCGCCGACTGCTGCCGGTGTGCGCCCTGCTCGGCGCGCTGTTCCTGGTCTGGATGGATGTCGCCGCGCGCACCCTGATCGCCCCCCAGGACCTGCCCATCGGCATCGCCACCGCGGCCATCGGCGGGCTGTTCTTCATTCTCCTGCTGCGTCGCCGCAGCTGATCAGAACAGATCCAGCGGGATCTTCAGGTAACGCACCCCGTTGCCTTCCACCGGCGGCAGGTTGCCGCCGCGCATGTTGACCTGGATCGCCGGCAGCATCAGGGTCGGCATGCCGAGGGTGGCATCGCGCTGCTGGCGCATGGCGACGAACGCCTCCTCGTCGACGCCTTCGCGGACGTGCACGTTGTGCCGGCGCTGCTCGCCGACGCTGGTTTCGCAGCGGTGCTCGTCGCGGCCGGGAGCCGTGTAGTCGTGGCACATGAACAGGCGGGTCGCGTCGGGTAGCGCGAACAGGCGCTGGATCGAGCGATACAGCTGGCGCGCGTCGCCGCCGGGGAAATCGCAGCGGGCGGTGCCGTAGTCGGGCATGAACAGGGTATCGCCGACGAAGGCGCTGTCGCCGACCAGGTAGGTCATGCACGCCGGGGTATGCCCCGGGGTATGCAGCGCGCGGCATTCCAGGGCGCCGATGCGGAACGACTCGCCGTCCTCGAACAGGTGCTCGAACTGGCGGCCGTCCACCGGGAACGCCTCGCCGAGGTTGAACAGGCCGGAGAATTTCGCCTGGACCTGGGTGATTCGCGCGCCGATGGCCAGGCACCCGCCCAGTTCGCGCTGCAGGAAGATGGCCGCCGACAGGTGGTCGGCGTGCACGTGGGTCTCCAGCAGCCATTCCACCTGCAGGTCGTGCTGGCGAACATGGGCGATCAGGCGTTCGGCGCTGGCATGGCTGGTGCGCCCGGCGGCCGGGTCGTAGTCGAGCACCGGGTCGACGATGGCGCAGGCGCGGCTGGACGGGTCGCGCACCACGTAGCTGTAGGTGGAGGTGGCCGGGTCGAAGAAGGCAGTGATGTCGGGTTTCAACATGGAGGTTCCTTGCGCGGCGTGCTGACGGCGACCGCGCCATGGCTACGGATCGTCCCACCATAGCCAACCCGGGCCCGGCGTACCAACCCACAGGTTTGTCAGGAAGCTACCGGACCGCCTCAGAGCAGCAGGGCGGCCCAGGCCGATGCCAGCAACAACAGCGCCATGCCTTCGTTGAAGCGTTTCATCAGCGACGGCGAGCGCAGCAGCCGCGCGCTGCCGACGCCGAGCAAGGCCCAACTGGCCAGGCACGGCAGCGAAACCAGGAAGAACAGCAATGCCAGCAGGCCGATCCGCCCGGCCTGTCCGGCGCCTTCCCCGGCGAACAGTGCCAGCGCGGCGAGGGCCATCATCCAGGCCTTGGGATTGACCAGTTGCAACGCCGCGCCGCCGAGCACGCCGAGGCGCCGCGGCGGCTCCGCGCCGTCGATGCCGCCCGCGCTGCGGAACAGGCTCCAGGCCAGGTAGCTGAGCCAGCCGACGCCGAGCCAGGCGAGCCCCTGCTGGAGCAGCGGATGGCGTCGCAGCAACTCGCCCAGGCCGAGCCCGAGCAGCAGGATCAGCGCCGCCACCGCCGCGCAGGCGCCGAGCACGATCGGCCAGGCGGCGGCCAGGCCGTGGCGCTGGCTGTTGCTCAGGACCAGGATGTTGGTCGGTCCGGGGGTGATCGAGGCGACGACGGCGAACAGCAGGAAGGGCACGAGGGATTGCATGGACGGGCTCCTGTGGCGGGGGAGCCTTCATCCTGGCGACGCGCCGGGCCTCAGTCTGGAAGCTGGGTGCACTGCCGGCGGTAGGCCGCCGGGGTCATCCCGTAGGCGCGCCGGAACCAGCGGCCGAGATGGCTCTGGTCGGCGAAACCGAGGGCGCTGGCGAGGTCCGCCGGTTGCCCGCCGACAGCGAGCATCTGCCGCGCCTTGGCCAGGCGCAACTGGACCAGGTAGGCGTAGGGTGGCAAGCCGTAGGCGGCCTTGAATGCACGGTTCAGGCGGAAGCGGTCGGTGCCGCAGGCGCTGGCCAGCTCGTCCAGGCCGATGTCCTGGTAGAAGTGCGCATGCAGGTAGTCGCGGGCTTTCTGCGCCACCAGCGGCAGGCGCGGATCGAATGGCTTCGCCTCGCGCCAGCCGAGGTGCACGCGCAGCCGCTCCAGCACCAGCTCCAGGGCGGTCTGCCGCAGCAGTCGCAGCTCGCGGCCATGCAGGACGCGGAAGGCCTGGGCGATGGCCAGGGTCAGGCGCGGGTCTTCGGTGAGGTTGGCGTGGAAGCCGGGGTCGCGGTCGCTGGGCGCATCGTCGAAGGTCGCCCGCAGTTCGCGCCGCAGCCAGTCCGGCTGCAGGTACAGCATCGAGTAGGTGAAGCCGCCGGCGATCGGCGCGCGACCGTCGTGGATCTCCCCCGGTTCGACCAGGAATACCTGGCCGGCGGTGCTGTCGTGTCGGCGTCGGCGGCAGTTGAATTGCTGCACGCCGATCTCGGTGTAGCCGATCAGGTAGCTGTCGTGCCAGTGCGGATCGTAGGCGTGGCCCTCGAAATGGGCGCGCAGGGTCTCGATCCCGGTCTCGGCGTCGCGGGCCAGGTCGATCCAGTCTCGGCTCCCCATCGTGCGTCAGGTCTTCCCACTCGTTGGTTTCGTCGCCGCGACTATAACGCGCCCGTCCCGGGGTTCTAGAAGATTCGTGCAGGCGGCTGCGCTCCTCCGGAGGCGGGAATTGATCGGCGTTTCTGGACAATCTATCCAGGCCGCCGCGATTACTCCGCAAGGCCGCCCTCCCTAGACTGGGTTCTCCACTCACCGCAGGAGAAACACCCCATGGTCGACCACTCCATCAAAGGCAAGACCGTCCTCATCACCGGCGGCGCCAAGAACCTGGGCGGGCTGATCGCCCGTGATCTCGCCGCCCACGGCGCGAAGGCGATCGCCATCCACTACAACAGCGCCGCGAGCAAGGCCGATGCCGACGCCACCGTCGCCGCGCTGCAGGCAGCCGGAGCCAAGGCGGTAGCGCTGCAGGGCGATCTCACCAGCGCCGCGGCCATGGAAAAGCTGTTCGCCGACGCCATCGCCGCGGTGGGCAAGCCGGACATCGCCATCAACACCGTCGGCAAGGTGCTGAAGAAACCCATCACCGAGATCAGCGAGACCGAATACGACGAGATGAGCGCGGTCAATTCCAAGTCTGCGTTCTTCTTCCTGCGCGAAGCCGGCAAGCACGTCAACGACAACGGCAAGATCTGCACCCTGGTGACCTCCCTGCTTGGCGCCTATACCCCGTACTACGCCGCCTATGCCGGCACCAAGGCGCCGGTGGAGCACTTCACCCGTGCCGCTTCCAAGGAGTTCGGCGCGCGCGGCATCTCGGTCACCGCGGTCGGCCCGGGCCCCATGGACACGCCCTTCTTCTACCCCGCCGAAGGTGCCGATGCGGTGGACTACCTGAAGAACGCCGCGGCCTTGTCGCCGTTCTCCAAAACCGGCCTGACCGACATCGACGACGTGGTGCCGTTCATCCGCCACCTGGTCAGCGAAGGCTGGTGGATCACCGGCCAGACCATCCTCATCAACGGCGGCTTCTCCACCAAGTGAGCCACGCAGCGGCCGCCACGGCGGTCGCTGCCTGCCTGCGGAAACCCTTCATGCACGTGACCCTGGTAATCGCCGGCGGCATCGTCCTGCTCGGCCTGTTCCTGCTCTTCGGCAAACTCTGGGATGCCGGGCCGGCGCTCGCTGCCGGCCTGTTCCTGCCGACCTGGCTGGCCGTCGCGCTGGTCAACCTGTGGGTCGGCGTCCAGCACGCCGGCTACGGCTTGCGCGAAGAACTGCCGATCCTGCTGCTGGTCTTCCTGGTCCCGGCGGCACTGGCAGGCGTGGCGATCTGGCTGGCGCCGCGCTAGGCGGCGCTTCAGACGCGGAAACGGCCGACCAGCCGCGCCAGTTCCGAGGACAGCTCGGACAGCCGGCGGCTGGCCCCGGTACCCTGCTCCGAATGTTCCGCCGCCTGGGCGGAAAGCTCGCGCACCTCGCTGATGTTGCGGGCGATTTCGTCGATCACCCGGCTCTGCTCCTCGCAGGCCGAGGCGATCTGCGCGGCGAGGTCGTTGATCCGCCCCACCGCGTCGCCGGTGGCGGCCAGCACGCCGTCGACCCCGGCGGCGCGCTCGACGCTGTCGCGCGCCTTGAGGCTGCCCGACTGCATGGCCCGCACGGCGTTCTGCACCCCGGCCTGGAGGCGCTCGATGCGCGCCTGGATGTCCTTGGTCGAATCCTGGGTGCGCGCCGCCAGCGCCCGCACCTCGTCGGCCACCACGGCGAAACCGCGACCCTGCTCGCCGGCCCGCGCGGCTTCGATGGCGGCGTTGAGGGCGAGCAGGTTGGTCTGTTCGGCGATGCCCTTGATCACCGTCAGCACCGCGTCGATGCTGGCGGTTTCCTGGGCCAGTTGCTGGATGCTCTCGGAACTGCTCTCCACTTCCTGCGCCAACTGGCGGATCACCTCGATGGTCGCTTCCACCACGTTGGCGCCCTCGCGCGCCTGCCGGCGGGCGTCATCGGCCACCTGCGCGGCGCTCTGGGCATTGCGCGCCACCTCGTGGACGGCGCTGCTCATCTGCGTCGCGGCGGTGCTGACCTGGTCCACCGATGCGTGCTCGCTGTTGATCAGACGATCGTTGGCGGCGGTCATGCCGGCCAGCGAACCGGCGGAATCGGCGACCTCGCCGGTGACCCGGCCGACCTCGCGGATCAGCGGCTGCAACTTGTCGAGGAAGGCGTTGAAGGCGCTGCCGAGGCGGCCGGGTTCGTCGCGCGAAGTGACCTCCAGGCGCACGCGCAGGTCGCCATCGCCGTTGGCGATCTCTTCCAGGCGTTGCAGCAGACGCTGCAACGGACGGGTCACCAGGCCGGGGAACACCAGCACCAGCGACAGGCACACCAGCAGGCCGAACGCCACCAGCGCCACCTGCTGCCAGCGGTGGCGCTCGCCCAGCGCGGAGGACGCCTCGCCGTCGGCGGCCGCGGCCGCCTCTTCCATCTCGTCGAGCTGGTTGATCACCTCGCGCATCGCCCCGAACTGGCGATCGCTGTCACCGTAGCTGAGCTGCGCCGCGGCGCTCGGATCGCTGGCCGCCAGGCTCAGCACCCGCGCCGAGGTCGCGCTCCAGAGGGCATAGCCGCGCTCGAACTCGGCGACCTTGGCCAGTTCCGCCTCGCCCGGCTGCATCGCCGCGTACTGGCGCACCCGATCCAGGGCCTGCTGCAGGTTTTCCGCGTGATCGTTCCTCAGGCCGGCGATCTGCTCGGCGCTCAGGTGGCCCTCGAGCAGGCTGCGCTCGGCGACGAAGGCCTGGTAGAGATCGCGGTCGGCGTTGAGCAGCAGGGCGATGCCGGGGAGAAAACGCTTGCCCAGGCGCTGGTTGGATTCGTTCAGCTGGGCGATGCCATGCACGCCGAGCGCGCCCACCAGCAGCAGAAGCACCGCCAGCAGGAGGATCGGCAGAGCGATTTTCCTGCGGAACGACAGGTTAGCGAACCATTGCAGCATGCCGGCATCCTCGCTCGTGGCTTTCCAGGCTATCGGTCGCAGCACGACCGATCTTGAGCGACCGTACGTCCGTGCCAGTAGGAATCAGACTAGCAGGCGCAGGGTTTCGAACAGGCGCCGGTCATCCTTCTTCGCCGAGCGGGCGTGGCGGCGGATCACCTGCAGCAGGCACTCGACGAAACATTGCGCCGGATTGCTGAGGGCTCCGCCGCGCCGGGTGATGATGCCCAGCCGTCGTGGCTCGAAGGTTTCCCGCAGCGCCAGCGGCACCACCCGGCCGAGCAACGGCGGGGCGGCGCCGATGATCGCCGGCACCCAGGTGCACATGTCGGCCTGCTCCACCAGGGTCTGCAGGATCGCCACGGAGTGCGCGCGGACGATGCGCCGCTCGTCGATCAAGGCACCGTGGCGCCAGAACAGCTCGCGCATCAGGGCGTCGTGGCCGTCGCCGGTGTAGTTCAACGCCCAGTCCTGTTCCAGCAGCTCGTGGATCGAGCCGCAACCCGCCAGCGGATGCCCCTGGCGGACCAGCACCGCGGTGTCGTAGTCGAGCAGCTTCTCGCAGGCGAATTCCTGGGCCGCCTGGGCGCCGTGCAGCGGGCCGATGGCGAAATCCATGCTGCCGTCGCGAAGCAATGGCTGGGCCACCGCCATCAGGCTTTCGAAAAGCTCCAGGCGCACCTCCGGCATGCGCTCGCGGAACGCCTGCACCGCCTCCGAGAGGAAGGTCAGCGCCACCCAAGGCGTCACCCCGATGCACAGCCGGCCGCTGGCCTGGCCACGCAGGTGGTCGAGTTCGACCTGCGCGTGCTCCAGTTGCTTGAGCACCAGCCGGGCGTGGATCAGCAGCGCCTTGCCGTATTCGGTGAAGGTCAGGCCGCTGGGCGTGCGGACGAACAGCGGCAGATGCTGTTCGGTTTCCAGTTCGCGCAGCGCGCGGGTCACGGCCGCCTGGGAAATCCCCAGGACGCGGGCGGCGGCGCGGATGCCGCCGGCGTCGGCACTGGCGACCAGGGCTTGCAACTGGTGGAGTTTCACGGGCTTACCGAGGTGACAACGAAAGGTTGTCATCATAGCCAAAGCGAGCCTCCCCGCCAGTCCCCCGCTTGCCTACCATCGGCTTCGACAACGCCCCGCCGCCCACCGGTCGGAGCCCTTGAGGAGAACAAGAAGAATGACCGAGCCTGCCGTCCTGCCCGCCATCGCGGCGCTGCGGGAAGAGATGGTTACCTTGCGCCGCCATATCCATGCCCACCCGGAGTTGGGTTTCGAGGAACGGCGAACCGCCGCGCTGGTCGCCGAATGCCTGGAGGCCTGGGGCTACCAGGTCAGCCGTGGGGTGGGTCGCACCGGCGTGGTCGGCACCCTGTGCCGCGGCGAGGGCCCAGCGCTGGGCCTGCGCGCCGACATGGACGCGCTGCCGATCCAGGAAGCCACCGGCCTGCCCTACGCCAGCCAGGTGGACGGCGTGATGCACGCCTGCGGCCACGACGGCCATACCGCGATGCTCCTCGCCGCGGCCAGGCACCTGGTCGAGTCGCCGCGCTGGCGCGGCACCCTGCAACTGATCTTCCAGCCTGCCGAAGAGGGCCTCGGCGGTGCCCGCGCGATGCTCGACGACGGGCTGCTGGAGCGCTTCCCCTGCGACGCCATCTTCGCCATGCACAACGTCCCGGGATACCCCGTCGGCCACCTCGGCTTCCATCCCGGCCCCTTCATGGCCTCGGCCGATACCGTGGTCATCCGCGTGATCGGCAGCGGCGGCCACGGCGCGGTGCCGCAGCGCACCGTCGACCCGGTGGTGGTCTGCTCCGCCATCGTGCTGGCCTTGCAGAGCATCGTCTCGCGCAACGTCGACCCGCAGGACACCGCGATCGTCAGCGTCGGCGCGATCCATGCCGGGACGGTCTCCAACGTGATCCCGGCCAGCGCCGAAATGATCCTCAGCGTCCGGGCCCTGACCGCGGAAACCCGTGCCCTGCTGGAGCGCCGCATCGGCGAACTGGCCCGCGGCCAGGCCGCCAGCTTCGGCGCGCGGGCGGAGGTCGACTACCGGCATTGCCATCCGGTGCTGGTCAACCATCCCGGGCAGACCGCGTTCGCCCGCGAGGTGGCCCGCGACTGGCTGGGCGAGGAATGCCTGATCGACGGACTGCGGCCGTTCACCGCCAGCGAGGATTTCGCCTTCATCCTCGAACGCTGTCCCGGCAGTTACCTGGTGATCGGCAATGGCCAGGGCGAGAGCGGCTGCCAGTTGCACAACCCCGGCTACGACTTCAACGACGACTGCCTGGCCGTCGGCGCCAGCTACTGGGTGCGACTGGCCGAGCGCTTCCTGGCCTGAGCCAGGGTTTTCAACGGGCGCGCGGCCTGGCGCGCGCGGATCGACAGAGGACAACCACAATGACAAGAACCCTCGGCAGCATCGCCCTCTCCCTCCTCCTCGCCGCACCGGCCGGCGCCGCCGACTGGACCGGCAAGGTCCTGCGCCTGGGCGTCGACCCGACCTACCCGCCGCTCGAATACAAGCAGCCGGACGGCCGCCTGGCAGGCTTCGGCATCGAGATCGGCGAAGCCCTCTGCGCGGAGCTGCGAGCCCGCTGCGAATGGGTCGAAAGCAACTGGGACGGCATCATCCCGGCGCTGCTGTCGCGCAAGATCGACGCCATCGTCTCGTCGATGACCATCACGCCGAAACGCGCACAGCACATCGCCTTCACCGACCGCGTCTCCAACGCGCCGAGCCGCCTGGTGGTACGCCGTGGCTCGGCGCTCCTGCCCGACGCCGAGAGCCTGCGCGGCAAGCGCGTGGGGGTCGGCCAGGGCTCCAACCAGGAGGCCTACGCCAAGGCCGAATGGGCCGCCAAGGGGGTGCGGGTCGTCTCCTACCAGAACCAGGACCAGGTCTACGCCGACCTCGTCATGGGCCGCCTCGACGCCTCGCTGCAAGGCGCGGTGCAGGCCAGCTACGGCTTCCTCGACAAGCCGGTCGGCAAGGATTTCGAACTGGCCGGAGCGGTGCTGGACGACCCTCGCTACTTCGGGGTCGGCGACGGCATCGGCCTGCGCAAGGAGGACGTGGCGCTGCGCGAGGACCTGAACAAGGCGCTGGCGACGATCCGCGCCAACGGAACCTACGCGCGAATCAACGCCCGCTACTTCGACTTCGACCTCTACGGCACGCCCTGAACGGCGTCCGGCCGCTTTTCACCTCGACCGACAACAACAAGCAATGGAGAGTGAAATGTTCCTCGACGGCTTCGGCCCGCAGATACTCGCCGGTACCCTGGTGACCCTGAAACTGGCGCTGGGCTCCCTGCTCGGCGCCGTGCTCATCGGGCTCCTCGGCGCCAGCGCCAAGCTCGCCGCCAACCGCCCGCTGCGCGCCCTGGCCAGCGGCTATACAACGCTGATCCGCAGCGTCCCCGACCTGGTCATCATGCTGTTGCTGTTCTTCAGCCTGCAGATCCTCCTCAACCGCGTCACCGACGCCCTCGGCATCGGCCAGGTCGACATCGACCCGTTCGCCGCCGGCTGCGTCACCTTGGCGTTCATCTATGGCGCCTACTTCACGGAAACCTTCCGCGGCGCCTTCCAGGCGGTCCCGGCCGGCCAGGTCGAAGCCGCGCAAGCCTACGGCATGGGGCGCTGGCGAGTGTTCCGCCGGGTACTCCTGCCGCAGATGCTGCGCTACGCCCTGCCGGGCATCGGCAACAACTGGCAGGTGCTGGTCAAGTCCACCGCGCTGGTCTCGATCATCGGTCTCGGCGACCTGGTCAAGGCCACCCAGGACGCCGGCAAGGGCACCCTGCAGTTCTTCCACTTCACCCTGGTCTGCGGGCTGATCTACCTGGCCATCACCGCAATCTCCAACGCCGCGTTGCTGTGGCTGGAGCGGCGCAGCTCGCTGGGCGTCAGGAGGCCGCTGCCATGAACGCGGTACTCGACGAATACTGGCAGGCCTACCTGTGGACCGACGGCCTGCAACTGACCGGACTGGCGATGACCCTGTGGCTGCTGATCCTCGCCGTGGCGCTTGGCTTCCTGCTGGCCATCCCGCTGGCGGTGGCGCGGACCTGCGGCAACCCGCTGCTGCGCTACCCGGTCTGGCTCTACACCTACGTGTTCCGCGGCACCCCGCTGTACATCCAGTTGCTGTTCTTCTACACCGGCGTCTACAGCCTGAATGCCATACGCGCCCAGGACTTTCTCAACGCGTTCTTCCGCGACGGCTTCAACTGCACGGTGCTGGCCTTCGTCCTCAACACCTGCGCCTACATGACGGAAATCTTCGCCGGCGCGATCAGGAACACGCCCCACGGCGAAGTGGAAGCGGCGCGCGCCTACGGCATGGGCGGCTTCACCCTCTACCGGCGCATCGTCCTGCCCTCGGCGCTGCGCCGGGCACTGCCGTACTTCAGCAACGAAGTGATCCTGATGCTGCATTCCACCTCGGTGGCGTTCACCGCCACAGTGCCGGACCTGCTCAAGGTGGCCCGCGACGTCAATTCCGCCACCTATGCGCCGTTCCTGTCCTTCGGCATCGCCGGCGCGCTCTACGCCGGCACCGCCTTCCTGCTGATCTGGCTGTTCCGCCGCGGCGAGCTGCGCTGGCTGGCCTACCTCAGACCGCAAACCCACTGACCTCTCCCGGAGACACGCGCATGTACAGCCTGCAGGTCGAAGACATCCACAAGCGCTACGGCAGCCATGAGGTGCTCAGGGGCGTTTCGCTCAGGGCCGGCAAGGGAGACGTGATCAGCATCATCGGCTCCTCCGGCTCGGGCAAGAGCACCTTCCTGCGCTGCGTCAACTTCCTGGAAAAGCCCTGTGCCGGGCGCATCCGCGTCGGCGACGAGGAACTGCGCACCCGTCCCGGCGCCCTGGGCGAGCTGCGCGCCGCCGATCCCAGGCAGTTGCAGAGGATCCGCAGCCGGCTGGCGATGGTCTTCCAGCATTTCAACCTGTGGAGCCACCTGACGGTGCTGGAGAACGTGGTCGAGTGCCCGGTCAACGTCCTGAGAATGAACCGCGACGACGCCGTGGCCCGCGCGCGCCACTACCTGGCCAAGGTCGGCCTGGCGGAGAAGGTCGAACGGCAGTATCCCTGCGAACTCTCCGGCGGCCAGCAACAGCGCGTGGCGATCGCCCGCGCCCTGGCCATGGAGCCGCAGGTGATGCTGTTCGACGAACCGACCTCGGCGCTCGATCCGGAACTGGTCGGCGAAGTGCTGAAAGTCATGCAGCAGTTGGCCGAGGAAGGTCGCACCATGGTCCTGGTCACCCACGAGATGGCCTTCGCCCGCCAGGTTTCCAGCCATGTGATCTTCCTCCACCAGGGCGTGATCGAAGAGCAAGGGACGCCGGACCAGGTGTTCGGCGCGCCGCGCAGCGAGCGCCTGCGCCAGTTCCTCGCCGGCAACCTGAAATGAGTCCGGGGCTCAGCGCGACGGCGCGAGGAAACGCACGAAGACCAGCTCCGGATCACCTTCGTCGAGGTTGTCGATCACCCCGCTCGGCTGGAATCCCTCGCGCTCCAGCAGGCGCCGCATCGGCAGGTTGGAGCGGTTGCAGGAAGTGAACAGGCGGTCGCCGCGACAGTCGTCCCGCGCCTGCCGCAGCAACGCGCTGGCGATGCCGCGCCGGCGGCAGTCGGGGGCGACCGCCGCATCCTAGACGTTTTCACAGGTCAGGGCACGTCGCCGCGGCGCATGATCTATAGTCGCCCGGATCAGCCCCAGAGGATGCCGGACATGCCCCGTTCGATCGTCATCGTCCACGGCTGGAGCGACGATTCGAAGTCGTTCCGCCGCCTCGCCGAGCAGCTGGAAGCCTGGTTCGGCAGCGCGCCGACGCAGATCCGCCTCGCCGACTGGATCTCCCTGCAGGACGACGTCACCTACGCCGACCTCGCCGCCGCCCTGGATCGCGCCTGGACCGCCCAGGGGCTGTCGCGGGCACCGCGCACGGTTGACGTGGTGGTGCACAGCACCGGCGCCCTGGTGCTGCGCGACTGGCTGACCCGCCACTTCGACCCCGCCAGCGCGCCGGTCAAGCGCTTCCTGATGCTCGCCCCGGCCAACTTCGGCTCGCCGCTGGCGCACAAGGGACGCTCCTTCATCGGTCGCGTACTGAAAGGCTGGAACCGCTTCGTCGGGCAGACCGGCACCCAGGTGCTGAAGGGACTGGAGCTGGGCTCGCCGTACTCCTGGCAACTCGCCGAGCGCGACCTGTTCGGCGCCGAGGCCTGGTACGGCGCCGGCCGCCTGCTCGCCACGGTGCTGGTGGGCAATGCCGGCTACAGCGGCGTCGAAGCCATCGCCAACGAAGCCGGCGGCGACGGCACGGTGCGGATCGCCACGGCGAACCTCAACGCCTGCCGCCTGAGCCTCGAACTGGATGTCCGCCAGCGCGCCAGGCCCGGCTGGCGCCTGGAAGAATCGCGCGGCGAGATCGCCTTCGCCATCGTCGACGGCGAGAACCACGCCAGCGTGGCGCTGAAGGACCGCGGACCGAAGAACCCGCATACCCTGGAGCTGATCCGCGCCGCGCTGGAGGTCGAGGACGCCGATTACCGGAGCAGCGGCGCAAGCTTCCCCTGGCAGCGCCGCATCGATCAGCTCGACCCCGGCATCGAGCGCCGCTCGCCGCGCTACCTGAACCTGGTCAGCCACGTCTGCGACGACCTCGACCAGGAGGTGCGCGACTACTTCATCCAGTTCTTCCGCAAGCTGAACAGCGACCGGCGTTTCGAACAGCGCTTCTACGAGCAGGTCATCGCCGACGTCCATCCCTACGAGGACAACCCCGCCTACCGCTCGCTGTACCTGTCGATCGAGTCCCTCGACGACCTGCTCGCCGGCTTCGCCGTGGACACCCTGTCGCTCAGCGTGTCGGCCCAGCCGCCGTTCGATCCGCCGCGCCAGCCGGTCGGCTATACCGCGGTGGGCCCCGGCGACAGCGAAGGCCTGGCAATTCCGCTGGCGCAGGTGCCGCGCTTCCTCGCAGCCCACCGCACCCTGCTGCTGCGCATCCGCCTGACGCGCCTGGTGGACAGCGGCGTATTCGTCTTCAGGAACCCCTGAATCGGCGCCCGGCCCCCCGCCCCGCTGGGCAGACACCCAGGCTGGGCGCAGGCGATCACGGTTGGCCTTCGGGCCACTCGACCCGCTGCAATGGCGCGCCGCCGCGCCCGAGGCGATGGACGATGCCGCTGCCCCGGCGCAGATCGACCCGCACCAACCGCCCGCCTTCCTCTCCACGGCCGCTGAGAAGCAGGTTGTGGGCATCCAGGCGGAACAGCCGCTCGGGACGCTCGATGGGCAGCTCCAGGGTCCAGAGCAAGCTGCCGTCGCCAGACACCGAGCTGAGCAGCAGCTCGCTACGCTCGGCCAGGCTGCGCCGGTGCAGCACCAGCCAGTTGCCGTCGACTCGCCAGGGACGGCGCGCCAACCTGGAATCGCCGCCCGGCAGCGCCGAGGCATAGCGACGGTACAACGCCTCCTCGCGCGTCTGCTCGTCGCGCCGGCGACGGTACTCGGCATCCGCCGCCGCCTCCAGGTCGGCGACCCGTTCCCGCCAGGCATCGTGCGCGGCGATCCAGCGTCGCCGTTCCTGGCGGTAGGCGTCACGCGCCGCAAGGAACGCACGGGTACTGGGAAAACGCTCCACGCGCTCGTCGAACTCTTCCGGCGGCTGCGGCTCGGACGGCAGCGACGGATGCTGACGCTGCCGCTCGGACGGTCGATCGAGCAGCCGCTGCGGCTCTTCGGCAGCGGATGGATCGGGCAGCAGGCCAGCCTGCAGGAAGGCCGCGTCGAGCAGCGGACGCAGTCGATTCTCCGCCGGCGACCGCCAATCCAGGGTGCCCAGTGACAGGCGCTGGCGTCGCGCCCGTTGGTTCGCTGCCGGCAGCGCCTCGCCACGCTCCAGCGCTCGGGCCTCGTGATCGCTGGCGAGGATCAGCAGGCGTCCGTCGGGCAGGCGCGTCAGGCCCGGCGCCTGCCAGTCGATCCCGGCATTCGCCGGCGGCGGCGGGTCGCCGTGGAAATACCGCGCGGCATCGACTTCCGGAGCTTCGCGCAGGGCCAGGCTGTCGCCGTCGAGGAACCAGACGCGGCCGTCCAGCGCGAGCATCAGCAATCCGCCCCGGCCTTCGTCGTAGCGATAGGCGTCCTTCCCCCAGGGCGCCGACTTCAACGGCAGGCCGCCAGTGCGCCGCTCCAGCTCGTCGAACGCCAGCGCAGGGGCGGCGGCGCGCCGGTCGAGTACGTAGAGTTCGTTGCGCAGGAAGAACAGGTAGCGCGACGACTGGCCCAGCAGTTCGCCGGAACCCCAGTCGTCGCCGCGCTCGTTGTCGGCATCCAGGCGCATGCTCCAGCGCAGGCTGCCGTCCTCCAGGTCGACCACCTGGGCATAGCTGCGGCTGCTGCCGTGTACCACGCCGTTGTCCACTTCGTTGGCGCGATAGTCGTCGAGGGTGAACGCCAGGTAGGAATGGCCCTGTTCCTCGAAGACCAGTTGCGGCCCGCTGAACCCGGCCTCGTCGTACTGGCCGAGAATGAAATGGATGGCCACCGGCAAACCGACCAGCAGGCCCAGGCCGAGTACCGCCCAGAGGACGGCGAAAAGCGTCGCTCCCTTCTTCATGCAACTCCCATGCGTCCCGCGATCCTGGGACCGTCCCTCAACTGGCGACGGCATGAACGGCGCATTCTAGGGAGCCGCCGGCCTCGCTTCAAAGGCGGCAAGCGGCCATCAGTGGTCCATGCTCATGGGCTTTTCGCCCCCAGCAGGACGCCGAAACCAACCAGCAGGGCGCCGAAGAACTGGTCGATGCGCCGGCGGAAACGCAGGAGCCGGCCGCGCACCGCCGGGCTCGAGAGAAAGCAGGCGACCAGGCCGAACCAGGCCACGTGGGCGAGCGCGATGAAGGCCCCGTAGCCCAGTTGCGCCGGCAACGCGGTATGCGGATCGATCACCTGCATGAACAGGCTGACCACGAACAGGCAGGTCTTCGGATTGAGCGCATTGGTCAGGAAGCCGCTGCGCAACATCGCCCAGGACGAAACCCCGGCGCCGCCCGCCGCCTCCTCCGCCACCGAGTCCTCTCGCGCCAGCAGCATGCGCAGGCCGAGGAACACCAGGTAGGCGGCGCCCGCCAGCTTCAGCGCGGTGAACAGCGCCAGCGACTCGCGCACCAGCACGCCGACGCCGAGGATGCTGTAGCCGACATGTACCGTTACCCCCGCGCCGATGCCCAGCGCGGTGAGCAGGCCGGCGCGGCGGGAATACAGCAGGCTGTTGCGCGAGACCATGGCGAAATCGGCGCCGGGGCTGATCACCGCAAGCACAGTGATGGTCAGGAAAGCTAGCAACTCTGTCATGCCTGGAAGGCTCCAAGGTAGAATGGACGACACAATCTACCGGTCTCCAGCGCCGAGCGAGAACGATGAATACTGACAATCATGGTGAGGAAAACTCACCATTCAGGCGCCGTCGCCTGCCCTCGCTGAACGCCCTGCGCTGCTTCGAGGCCGCCGCCCGCCTGGAGAACTTTTCCCGTGCCGCCGAGGCCCTGTGCCTGACCCACGGTGCCATCAGCCGCGCCGTGCGGACCCTGGAGGAGGAACTCGGTTGTGCGCTCTTCGAACGCCGCGGCCAGCGGGTTTTCCTCAGCGAGGCCGGCAGGCGCCTGCTCGCCGGCACCGGCCCGGCCCTCGACCTGATCGAGCGCACCGGCGAGGCCCTGCGCGCGGAGGCCGGCCCCACCGCGCTGGTGCTGTCCTGCGAACCGACCTTGCTGATGCGCTGGCTGATCCCGCGGATCGCCGGATTCATGCAGGAACAGCCACGACTGTCGATCCAGCTGGTCGCCGGCGGCGGGCCGTTCGCCTTCGGCCGCGGCATCGACCTGGCGATCCGCCGCAACGACTTCCCCTGGCCGCCCGGCAGCCATGCCCACTGGCTGTTCGACGAGCAGGTCGGGCCGGTCTGCCGGGCGAGCGACGTCGAACGGCATTTCCACCTCGATGCAGGCCCGCCCGGGCTTCGCGCCGTCGCACCGCGCCTGCACACGGCGACCCGCCCGCAAGCCTGGAACACCTGGACCCGTCTCGCCGGACAGGCGCCAGCGACGACCGAAGGGCAGCGCTTCGAGCACTTCTACCTGAGCCTGCAGGCGGCCGGCGCCGGACTCGGCGTGGCCATCGGCCCCTGGCAACTGGTGCGCGACGATCTGTCCGCCGGCCTGCTGGCGGCGCCGCTGGGATTCCTCGCCGACGGCAGCAGCTATCACCTGCTGACCCCGCGACCGTTGCAGGCCGGAGAGCCTGCCACGCTGCTGCTGGAATGGCTGCGCCGCAGCGCGGCGGCCTGATGCGGCCCGCTCAGGGCCAGGCGCGCAGCGCCCGTTCGACCACCGCCAGCAGGCGCTCGCAAGGCACCCGGTCCTTGGCCTGCACGCTGAGGCCGAACAGCACGGTGGCATAGAAGGTCGCCAACTCCTCCACGTCGGTGTCCGCCGCCAGGTCGCCGTCAGCGATGCCGCGCCGCATGCGCTCACGGAACAGGCGGATCGACTCGCCGCGCTCGGCGCTCAACGCGTCCCGCACCGCCTCGCTTTCCGGGGTTCCGGTCAGCGCCGCGAGCACCACCAGGCAACCGCGCGGGAACTCGTCGGAACAGAAGCGCGCGACGGTCTCGCGGAGCAGCTCGGCCACGCCCTCGCGGGCGCTCGGCGCGCCATCGAGGACATCCCGGCGATAGCGGCCGTGCTGGCCGAGATAGTGGGCCAGGGCTTCGCGGAACAGCCCTTCCTTGCTACCGAAGGCGGCGTACAGGCTGGGCGGCCTGATTTCCATCGCCTCGGTCAGGGCCGCCAGCGAAGCGCCTTCGTAGCCACGCACCCAGAACACGTCCATGGCTCGCTGCAGGGCGGTGTCCCTGTCGAATGCCCGTGGCCTGCCTCGCGTTGCCATCCTGACCTCCATTATTTGTATCGATCACTATAAATTTACTTGACGAGCGTTGCCATCGCCATATTATTTAGCGACCGATACAGATATTCAAGCCATCTCCCTGCCGCCTTCGAAAGGAAAAGACCATGTCCAACCTGCTCCTCTCCCCGCTCGCCGTAGGCAACCTGGCCTTGCGCAACCGCATCGTCATGGCGCCGATGACCCGCTCCCGGGCGCAACAGCCGGGCGACGTGCCGACCGCCCTGAACGCTCTCTACTATGCGCAGCGCGCCGGCGCCGGGCTGATCGTCAGCGAGGGCACGCAGATTTCCCGCCTCGGCCAGGGCTACGCCTACACCCCCGGTATCTACAGCGAGGCGCAACTGGCCGGCTGGCGCCAGGTCACCGAGGCGGTGCACGCCGCCGGCGGACTGATCGCCGCGCAGCTCTGGCATGTCGGGCGCATGTCGCATCGCTCGCTGCAGGCCGGCGGCGAGGCGCCGATCGCGCCCTCGCCGATCCAGGCCAAGGCCCAGGTGTTCATCGCCGATGGCCAGGGCGGCGGGTCCATGGCGCCCGCCGACGCGCCGCGGGAAATGACCCTGGAAGACATCCGCCGGGTCCGCGACGAATTCGTCCGCGCCGCACGCAACGCGCTCGACGCCGGCTTCGACCTGGTCGAGCTGCATGGCGCCAATGGCTACCTGATCGACCAGTTCCTCGCCAGCGCCAGCAACCGGCGCAGCGATGCCTATGGCGGTAGCCTGGAGAACCGCGCGCGGTTCCTGCTGGAGATCGTCGACGCGCTGGTCGCCGCGGTCGGTGCCGAGCGCGTCGGCCTGCGCCTGTCGCCCTGGGGCACGATCAACGACATGCACGACGACGAGCCGGAAGCGATGACCCTTTACCTTGCCGAAGCCCTGCAGCGACGCGGCATCGCCTACCTGCACCTGGCCGAGTGGGAATGGAGCGGCGGCCCGGCCTACCCGCAAGGCTTCCGCGAGCGCCTGCGCGAACGCTTCCGCGCGCCGCTGATCGTCTGCGGCAACTACGACGCCGAGCGCGCCGAAGCGATACTCCAGGCCGGACTGGCCGACGCGGTGGCGATCGGCCGGCCGTTCATCGCCAACCCCGACCTGGTCGAGCGGATCCGTCTCGGCGCGCCGCTGGCCGAGGCCAACCAGGCGCGGTTCTACGGTGGCGACGCCGCCGGCTACACCGATTACCCGACCCTCGGCCAGTCCGCTACGGCCTGATTCCCTTCCCTCCCATGCATCGTTCCCGGGCGCGGCCACGGCTGCGCTCGCGGAGGAGTCTTGCCGTGCTATTGCCGATCCTCCTGCTGGCCGCCGCCGGCTTCACCATCCTGACCACCGAGTTCGTCATCGTCGGCCTGCTCCCGGCACTTGCCGCAGACCTCCAGGTCAGCGTCGCCCAGGCCGGCCTGCTGGTCAGCCTGTTCGCCTTCAGCGTCGCCGCCTTCGGTCCGTTCCTCACCGCCGCGCTGGCGGGCGTCGAACGCAAGCGGCTGTTCGTCGCCTGCCTGCTGCTGTTCGCCGCGGCCAATGCGCTGGCCGCCGTGGCCGGCGATATCTGGACGATGGCCGTGGCGCGCTTCGTCCCGGCCCTGGCGCTCCCGGTGTTCTGGGCCATGGCCAGCGAAACCGCCGCGCACCTGGCCGGCCCCTCGCGCGAAGGGCGCGCCGTGGCGCTGGTGTTCTTCGGCATCGTCGCCGCCACCGTGCTTGGCATTCCCATCGGCACGCTGATCGCCGACGCCTGGGGTTGGCGCCTGGCATTCGCCGCACTCGCCGCGCTGGCCCTGGCCAAGGCGCTGCTGCTGGCCGCCTGGCTGCCGCGCATTCCCGGACGACCGGGCGTCTCGCTGCGCAGCCAGGCGAGCGTGTTGCGCCAACCGCTGGTGCTCGGCCACCTGTTGCTGTCGCTGCTGGTCTTCACCGGCATGTTCACCCCCTACACCTACCTGGCCGACATCCTCCAGCGCCTGGCCGGCTTCAGCGGTTCGCTGGTCGGCTGGACGCTGATGGGCTTCGGCGCGGTAGGCCTGCTCGGCAACTGGCTCGGCGGGCGCCTGGTGGATCGCAGCCCGCTGGGCGCAACCCTGCTGTTCGTCCTGCTGATGGCGCTGGGCATGCTCGCCCTGGTGCCGACCCTCGGCAACGCCTGGCTGCTCGCCGCCACCCTGGCGACCTGGGGCGTGGCCCAGGCAGCACTGTTCATCGTCGGCCAGGTGCGGGTGATGAAGTCCGCGCCGCGGGCCCCGGCGTTCGCCGCCTCGCTGAACATCTCCGCCTGCAACGCCGGGATCGGCATCGGCGCCCTCGCCGGCAGCCGGGTGATCGACGGCAGCGGCCTGGCGCCGCTCGGCGAGGTCGGCGCGCTGGTCTGCCTGGCGGCGATGGCCGTGGCCCTGCTGCTGATGCTGGCGCCACGCCAAGCTGCCACCGAGCCGTCCCTCGGCGGCCACATCCCTCACTGAGCCCACCAAGGAAGCACAACCATGATCCTCGATAGACTCTGCCGCGGCCTCCTGGCCGGCATCGCCCTGACCTTCTCCCTGGGCGGCTTCGCCGCCGAGGAATTCCCCGTCCCGAATGGCTTCGAAAGCGCCTACCGGGAAGTCGACGGCGTGAAGCTGCACTACGTGAAAGGCGGCCAGGGGCCGCTGGTGATGCTGGTACACGGTTTCGGCCAGACCTGGTACGAATGGCACCAACTGATGCCGGAACTGGCCAAGCGCTTCACCGTGATCGCGCCGGACCTGCCCGGCCTCGGCCAGTCCGAGCCGCCGAAGACCGGCTATAGCGGCGAACAGGTCGCCGTCTACCTGCACAAGCTGGCCCGGCAATTCAGCCCGGATCGCCCGTTCGACCTGGTGGCCCACGACATCGGTATCTGGAACACCTACCCGATGGTGGTGAAGAACCAGGCCGACATCGCCCGCCTGGTGTACATGGAAGCGCCGATCCCGGACGCGCGGATCTACCGCTTCCCGGCCTTCACCGCCCAGGGCGAGTCGCTGGTCTGGCACTTCAGTTTCTTCGCCGCCGACGACCGCCTGGCGGAAACCCTGATTGCCGGCAAGGAACGCTTCTTCCTCGAGCACTTCATCAAGTCCCATTCCAGCAACACCGAGGTGTTCAGCGAGCGCCTGCTGGATCTGTACGCCAGGTCGTACGCCAAGCCGCACAGCCTGAACGCCTCGTTCGAGTACTACCGCGCGTTGAACGAGAGCGTGCGGCAGAACGCCGAACTGGCGAAGACCCGCCTGCAGATGCCAACCATGACCCTCGCCGGCGGCGGCCACGGCGGCATGGGCACGTTCCAGCTGGAGCAGATGAAAGCCTATGCGGACGACGTCGAAGGCCATGTCCTGCCCGGCTGCGGCCACTGGCTGCCGGAAGAGTGCGCCGCGCCGATGAATCGCCTGGTGATCGACTTCCTCAGCCGCGGTCGCTGAGTCGTCCCGGTCCGGGCGATCAGAACTGCTCGCCCGGGCAGAACAGGCAGCGCAGCAGCAGGGTCATGAGCACGACAGCGCCGGAAACCAGCAGGTAAGGCAACGGGGAGAACAGGTCGTCCTGGTCCTTGCCATCGTGCTCACTACTCATGCTCTCACCTCGAGAATCGTCATGGCGGAAAAGACGCAGGATATGCACTTGCCGTCCTTGAAAGTGCACGGCGAAGTGTTCGAAGACTATAGAAACGAAGCGATCGAGTTCAATTACATCTGTGTCAGCTTGCTGTCGGCAAAACGTCAGCGGAAAGACAACGGAATATATTTCCCGATAATGCTTGGGGGTCAGCCGCGCCCCGCCCCAGGCTCTGCCGGCGTGGCGCGAGTGCCGGGGCGAAGGAAAAACCAACTTACAATGATCCCGACCCGGAATTATTCCGCCAAGTAGCTTCCGTTTCGGAAAAAAGCGACTCGCAGCACTGTTTCGGTGCAATAACGTCACATTTGAAAGTTTCGATTAAGTTTTCCGTTATCGATTATCCATAAATACGTTTGATCGCTCTCCGGACGTTTCATAGATTGCACGCCTTCACTCTCTGCGAGGCATTCCCGTGACGCATCCAGCGACCGTCTACAGCCTGTCCACCCGCCTGCTGCACTGGAGCATGGCGTTCTGTTTCATCGGCGCGATCGTGCTGGCCTATTTCGTCATCTGGGTGCTCGGCCACGACCACCCGCAGCGCCTGCCGGTACTCAACCTGCACTGGGTGCTGGGCCTGCTGGTCGGCCTGCTGCTGGTCCCTCGGATCGTCTCGCGGCTGCGCGGGCCGCGCCTGCCAGCGGTCCCCGGCACGCCGCTGGAGCACCGCCTGGCGCACTACGCGCACCTGTCGCTGTATGCCTTGATGCTGGTGATGCCGCTCACCGGCTACGTCGGCACCCGCCTGCCCACCGACTTCGGCCTGTTCGTGGTACCCAGCTTCAAGGACACCGCGCTGTTCGCCTGGATTTCGCAAACCTGGAACCTGAACTGGGAGGCGTTCGAGAAGCCCTTCGACGCCGTTCACCGCGTGGTCGGCCTGTGGCTGAGCACCTCGGTGGTGCTGCTCCATGCGCTCGCCGCCGGCTACCACCAGTGGGTCCGCCGCGACGGCACCCTGGAGCGCATGCTCGGCCGTCGCCAGCGCCGCTGAGCGCGGCCCTTCGTCGGCTCTCGCGGCGGACCGGCGACGATCTGCTATAGAGGTAGGGACACGCAGGGAAAACCTCGCCGCCCCGAGGCTCCTCCGTGGCAACCACAGGCGTCGCGCAGGTAGCCGGGTCGGCCTCCGACAGAGAGGAGCATGCCATGGCCAGCCTGCACTGCCAGCACCGCAGCTACACCATCACCGCCGACGTCGTCGAGCATCCGGGCATTCCCACGCCCTGGGCCGGTGGCTGCCACATCACCGATCCCGAAGGCCACACCAGCAAGCGCATCGCCCTGCCCGTGCGCTTCGCCTTCCTCGCCGACCTGGAAAACGCCCAGCGCGCCTCCATCGCCCACGGCAAATGGCTGGTGGACCAGCGCCTGGACCGCGGCAAGGCGCTGTTCTGAAGCGCACAACGAAAACGGCCCTCGCAAGGAGGGCCGTCGTTCATCGCGGCGCGGCTCAGGCGCTGCCGGCTTCAGCGGTTTCGCTGCGCCGTCGCGGCGGCGCGCCATGGCTGTCGTCGCCGGCCAGCGGCACTTCGTTGCCCTGGGCGTCGTACAGCTTGCCGTCGAGGAAATAGTCGCCTTCGTGCAG
Source organism: Pseudomonas sp. RC10-4-2 (assembly GCF_050433085.1). Classification (NCBI taxonomy): domain Bacteria; kingdom Pseudomonadati; phylum Pseudomonadota; class Gammaproteobacteria; order Pseudomonadales; family Pseudomonadaceae; genus Pseudomonas; species Pseudomonas sp. RC10-4-2. Next base: position 1,446,680 of record NZ_JBNPXX010000001.1, on the reverse strand, counting down.
GGCGGCGATGTCCTGGTAGCGCAGGGTCCGCTCGCTGGCGGCGACGAACACCGACTGCTGGTCGGAGTTGCCGGCGGTGAAGTGGTTGAACGCCAGGTTGAGCAGGATCGCCATGATCGCCGAGGAACTGATGCCGGAATGGAAGATGGTGGCGAACCAACTGGGGAAGTGATCGTAGAAGGTCGGCGCGGCGATCGGGATCATACCGAAGCCGATCGAAGTGGCGACGATGATCAGGTTCATGTTGTTGCGGTAGTCCACCTTCGACAGGGTGCGGATGCCGCTGGCGGCGACCGTGCCGAACAACACGATGCCGGCGCCGCCGAGCACGGCGGTGGGCACCGCGGCGATCACCCGGCCCATCACCGGCAGCAGGCCGAGGATCACCAGGAACAACCCGCCGGTGGCGACCACGTAGCGGCTCTTGATCCCGGTCACCGCCACCAGGCCGACGTTCTGGGCGAAGGCGCTCTGGGTGAAGGAGCCGAAGATCGGCGCCAGCATGCTGGAGAACATGTCCGCGCGCAGGCCGTTGCCCAGGCGCCGTGAGTCGACCTTGGTGTCGATGATCTCGCCTACCGCGAGGATGTCCGCCGAGGTTTCCACCAGGGTCACCATGATCACGATGCACATCGAGATGATCGCGGCGACCTGGAAGGTCGGCATGCCGAAGTGGAACGGCGTGGGAAACGCCACCAGCGGGCCTTCGGTGACCTTGGAGAAGTCGGCCATGCCGAGGAACACCGCGATGACGGTGCCGATGACCATCGCCAGGAGGATCGACAGGCGCGAGATCGAGGCGCTGCCGAGCTTGCTCAGCAGCAGCACGATGACCAGGGTGATCGCCGCCAGGCCGATGTTGGCCATGCTGCCGAAGTCCGGCGCGTGGCTGTTGCCGCCCATCGCCCAGCGCGCGGCGACCGGCATCAGGGTCAGGCCGATGGTGGTGATGACGATGCCGGTCACCAGCGGCGGGAAGAATTTGGTGATGCGCGAGAAGATCGGCGTGATCAGCAACCCGATCAGCGAGGCCGCCATCACCGCGCCGAGCACTGCGGGAATGCCGCCGCTGCCACCGCTGCCGATGATCGCCACCATGGTCGCCACGCCAGCGAAGGACACCCCCTGGACCAACGGCAACTGACAGCCGAAGAACGGCACGCCGAGCGTTTGCAACAGGGTCGCCAGGCCGCCGGCGAACAGCGAAGCGGCAATCAGCAGGCCGATGTCGCCGGGCGCGAGGCCGGCGGCCTGGCCGAGGATCAGGGGGACCGCGACGATACCGCCATACATGGTCAGCACATGTTGCAGGCCGTAGGCCATGTTGGCGCCGACACCGAGGTTCTCGTCTTCAGGCCGTGGAACGGGTGGGGTTCCGGAGGACGTCGTTTTCATGGTGCGCTGTTCTCGCTTTTATTGTTGTGCGCACACTGTAGACAATTCGATCCGAAAATATCCAGACAAATGTATACAAAATTTCCGACAAATCTGTGACAGCGCTGGTGCCAGCCACTTCCGCTCGCGCGCTTATCCGCGCGCCAGACGGTTTCCTTCCTGCTGCACCATCCTCCCAGCCCCGACCAACGGCCATGGGCCCGCGCCGAAGGGCATTAACGATAGAAAGCCGCCCTCCATCCCGCCAGCGAGCTATCAGCAATTCTTCCACAAAAAGTTGATGAAATTCACATTTCAGGAATTACGCCAGGACAGCCCGGAAAGCGCTCCTAGTCTGGCAGTCAGGCCGTGCCCGAGGCGGCATTTCGGGCAATAGCGCCATGCCATCAACGGCTTATCGATCATCGCCTCACAAGGAACGGAGTCTCATGAGCAACAAGAACAATCTCAGATACGCACTCGGCGCCCTCGCCCTCTCGGTTTCCGCCGCATCCCTGGCGGCACCTTCGGAAGCGCAACAGTTCACCGAGTTCTGGACGCCCGGCAAACCCAACCCGTCGATCTGCAAATCGCCGTTGCTGGTCAGCACTCCGCTTGGCCTGCCGCGCTGCCTGCAAGCCAGCAACGTGGTCAAGCGCCTGCAGAAGCTGGAGGACATCGCCAGTCTCAACGACGGCAACCGCGCCGCCGCCACGCCGGGCTACCAGGCCTCCGTCGACTACGTGAAGCAGACCCTGCAGAAAGCCGGCTACAAGGTCAGCGTGCAGCCCTTCCCGTTCACCGCCTACTACCCGAAAGGCCCGGGTAGCCTGAGCGCCACCGTGCCGCAGCCGGTCACCTACGAATGGGAGAAGGATTTCACCTACCTGTCGCAGACCGAGGCAGGCGACGTCACCGCCAAGGTGGTCCCGGTGGACCTGTCCCTCGGCGCCGGCAACACCTCCACCAGCGGTTGCGAGGCGGAAGACTTCGCCAACTTCCCGGCCGGCTCGATCGCGCTGATCCAGCGCGGCACCTGCAACTTCGAGCAGAAGGCCGAGAACGCCGCGGCCGCCGGCGCCGCCGGGGTGATCATCTTCAACCAGGGCAACACCGACGACCGCAAGGGCCTGGAGAACGTCACCGTGGGCGAGTCCTACGAGGGCGGCATCCCGGTGATCTTCGCCACCTACGACAACGGCGTGGCCTGGTCGCAGACCCCGGACCTGCAGTTGCACCTGGTGGTCGACGTGGTACGCAAGAAGACCGAGACCTACAACGTGGTCGCCGAGACCCGTCGCGGCAACCCGAACAACGTGGTGATGGTCGGCGCGCACCTCGACTCGGTGTTCGAAGGCCCCGGTATCAACGACAACGGTTCGGGCAGCGCCGCCCAACTGGAGATGGCCGTGCTGCTGGCCAAGGCGCTGCCGGTCAACAAGGTGCGCTTCGCCTGGTGGGGCGCCGAGGAAGCCGGCCTGGTGGGCTCGACCCACTACGTGCAGAACCTCGCCCCGGAAGAGAAGAAGAAGATCAAGGCCTACCTGAACTTCGACATGATCGGCTCGCCGAACTTCGGCAACTTCATCTATGACGGCGACGGTTCCGACTTCGGCCTCCAGGGTCCGCCCGGCTCGGCCGCCATTGAGCGCCTGTTCGAAGCCTACTTCCGCCTGCGCGGCCAGCAATCGGAAGGCACCGAGATCGACTTCCGCTCCGACTACGCCGAGTTCTTCAACAGCGGCATCGCCTTCGGCGGCCTGTTCACCGGCGCCGAGGGCCTGAAGACCGAAGAGCAGGCGCAGAAGTACGGCGGCACCGCCGGCAAGGCCTACGACGAGTGCTACCACAGCAAGTGCGACGGCATCGCCAACATCAACCAGGACGCCCTGGAGATCCACAGCGACGCCATGGCCTTCGTGACCAGTTGGCTGTCGCTGTCGACCAAGGTGGTCGACGACGAGATCGCCGCCGCCGGCCAGAAAGCACAATCGCGGTCGCTGCAGATGCAGAAGAGCGCCAGCCAGATCGAACGCTGGGGTCACGACTTCATCAAGTAACCGCGACTACCCTGCGCCGGGCCGCCGGCGCAGGTTCCCCATCCAGGCCCGGCTCATCCACCGGGCCTTTTTTCATCGGCGCGCGATCACTCCACCGCTTCCAGCAGGGTCGCCACGCCCTGGCCGCCGGCGATGCACTGGGTGGCGATGGCATAGCGCCCGCCGGTGCGCCGCAGCAACGCAGCGGCCTTGCCGGTGATCCGCGCGCCGGTGGCGCCCAGCGGATGACCGATGGCCAGGGCGCCGCCATCCAGGTTGATCCTGTCCATGTCCAGCCCCAGTTCGCGGATGCAGGCGATGGATTGGCTGGCGAAGGCCTCGTTGATCTCCACCAGGTCGATGTCGGCGATGCCCAGCCCGGCCCGTTGCAGAACCTTGCGCGTCGCCTGCACCGGCCCCATGCCCATGATCTCCGGCGCACAACCGGCCACCGCCACCGCCTTGATCCGCGCCAGGATCACCAGCCCGTGGCGGCGCGCGAAGTCCTCGCTACAGACCAGCAGCGCGGCGCTGCCATCGGTGAGCGGCGACGAGGTGGCGGCGGTGACGCTGCCGCCGAACGCCGGCTTCAACTGGGCCAGGCTCTCCAGGTTGGTACCCGGGCGGATGCAGCCATCCTCGGCGACCCGGCCGGCGGGGGTGTCGATGGCGACGATCTCCTCGCGCAGCAAGCCGGCCTCGCGCGCGGCGACTGCCTTGGCGTGGGAGCGTACGGCCATCTCTTCCTGCTCGACGCGGCTGACGGCGTAGCGCTCGGCGACATTCTCGGCGGTCTGCCCCATGCTCATGTATACCGCCGGATAGTCCTGCAGCAACGCGGGATTGGGCGACAGGTTGAAACCGCCCATCGGCACCCGCGTCATCGACTCTACCCCGGCGGCGATGAAGGCTTCTCCGGCGCCCAGCAGGACTTGCCCGGCGGCGTAGTGGACGGCGCTCATGGACGAACCGCAGAAACGGTTGAGGGTCGCACCGCCGAGGCTCTGCGGGAAGCCGGCACGGAAACTGGCGATGCGCGCGATGTTCATGCCCTGTTCCGCCTCCGGATAGGCGCAGCCCATGACCACGTCCTCCAGCAGCGCAGGGTCGAGATCGAGTTTCTCCACCAGCCCCTTGAGCACCGCGGCGGCCAGGTCATCCGGGCGGATATCGACCAGCGCGCCTTTCCTGGCGAAGTGGAACGGCGAACGGGCGTAACCGGCGATAACGACTGAAATCGGCGACATGAGGATATCTCCGTGAGATGGATTGGCTGGATCGCAGGAAGATATTACGCGCATAATATTTATTGAATTACAGTCGAAATACAATTTGACCGAAAAAGCCGCAGGACTCGCCGAAACGCCCTCAGACTTCGTTCAATTCACTGATATGCCGATACTCGGCCCCCAGTTCCCGGGCCAGGCGCTCGGCCTTGCCCAGGCGCAACGGGCCGCTTTCGAGGTCGACCAGCAGGCTCGGGCAGGCAGCCTCCGGCAGCGCCGGCCAGTCGCGCAGACGGCCGTCGGTAAGCACCAGCAGACGCTGATGCTCGGCGGGTTTCTGCCGCTGTCGGCGCGCCAGCCAGCCAGCGGCCTGGTGCAGGGCGTCGAGCAGCGGCGTACCGCCGCCGGCGCCCAGCTGGCGCAGCCAGCCCTGCAACTCCCGCGAGGCCTTCTGCCCCTGCCAGAGCCATTGCGCCTGCTGCCCTGTGGCATGCAGCACGGCCAGGCGGATGCGCTGCCGATAAGCCTCCTCGAACAGCGTCGCCAACACTCCCTTGGCCTGGGCCAGGGCGCCGTACCGGCGGGTGCTGGCGGAGGCATCGACGATCACCAGCCAGAGTTCGCCCGGGCGCCGGCTGCGCGGCTGGCGAAGCAGGTCGCGGCGCTGTCGGGGACGTCCGCGCAGCAGGGTCGGCAACCATTGGATGGCGCCCTCCGCACCCTGGCTCAGGGCGCCGCCAAGTCCGCCGCGCAGGGCTCCGGGTCTGCTCCTGGCATCCGCACCCATGACCGAGCGCGGGCGGATGCTCAGGGCTTTTTTGGCCAGCGCGGCAGCTCGCGGGCGGTCCCCATGGCCACCGGCCGAGCCGGCAATTCGCCCCACTGCCCTTCGCCGTCGCCAGTGCGCTCCGGGAGCGCGACAGGGGCCGCCGCGGGCGGTGGCGGTGGATTGGCCGCCGATGGTGGCGGGTTCGACTGGCGACGGCGATGCAGCAGGGCGAAATGTTCCACCGCATCGATGTCCTCCGCCTCGATCCGCTCGCCGCCGCGCCAGGCCGCATGGGCGCGCGCCGCGCGCAGCCAGACCAGGTCGGCGCGCAGGCCATCGACAGCCGCCTCGAAGCAGCGTCGAGCGATGCTGTCCAGCGCCGCATCGTCCAGGGGAATCCGCGCCAGCCGCCGGCGCGCCTCGGCGCAACGGCGGCGCAGGGTGTCCTGCTGGCCTTCCCAGCGTTCGACGAAGGCCTGCGGGTCGGCATCGAAGGCCAGCCGGCGACGGATGATCTCTGCCCGCTCGGCCGGCGGCGGCTGGGTATCGAGGCGCACGTTGAGGCCGAAACGGTCGAGCAGTTGCGGGCGCAGTTCGCCCTCTTCCGGGTTCATCGTGCCGATCAGCACGAAACGCGCCGGATGCCGGTGGGAAATGCCATCGCGCTCGACCAGGTTGACGCCGCTGGCGGCGACGTCGAGCAACAAATCCACCAGGTGGTCCGGCAGCAGGTTCACTTCGTCGACGTAGAGCACGCCGCCGTCGGCCTTGGCCAGCACGCCCGGGGAAAACCGCGCGCGACCTTCGCCGAGGGCGGCGTCCAGGTCGAGGCTGCCGACGATGCGCTCCTCGCTGGCGCCCAGCGGCAGGGTAACGAACTCGCCCGCCGGCAGCAGTTCGGCGACGCCCCGCGCCAGGGTCGACTTGGCCATTCCGCGCGGCCCCTCGATCAGTACCCCGCCGATCGCCGGATCGACCGCGGCCAGGCACAGCGCCAGCTTCAGTTCGTCGGCGGCGACCACGGCGGACAGGGGGTAATGCACGGTAGCGCTCATGGGGATTCCTGCGGCGGACGGACGGAAATACGGACCGCCAAGTCTATCAGGCCGGCGGCGCCGGTATCGAACCGTGAAACAGTCGTTGAACCGGCCGCCTCGCTTGCAGTAAGCTCGGGACTCGTTCACGGGAGAAACCCATGCCGCACACCCGCCATCCGCACCTGCATTCCAGTGCCTCGCGCCCTGGCTTGTCGTTGCGCGCGCGTGCGCCGCAGGCACCCCGTGCCGCGTATTTCTTCGGGTATTGGTTTAGCCACTCCGGCGCCTGATACCCCAACGGCGCCCACGGTATACGGGACGCCTACCCTGCACACGCAAACCCCCGGTCGGCTCCCCGACCGGGGGTTTTGTTTTTCCGGCCCGTTTTTCCGGCCCACAAGGCCACAACCACAGACCAACGCACAGGACATCGATCATGACCGCATACCGCTACCGCACTGGCTACCCGCTCAACACCTGGCGATTTAGCGACGGCCGCCAGCCGCTCGCCAACCCACGACATTGCCGAACACCTCGATAGGGCACGACGCGCGCGGGACGCCCGCCGCCAGCCCAGGAAGCCAGACCATGAACTCATCCGTATCCGCACTGACCACCCTTTCGCCGAACGTCCAGGCCGTCGCCCTGCCCAGCGCCACCGCCCGTACCGCCCTGGAACGCCTGCCCAGCCCGCTCGAACTCAAGGCCCGCCAGCCGTTGCCGCTGGAGCTGGCCAGCCAGGTCGCCGCCAGCCGCGACGCCATCCGCGCCATCCTCGACGGCGACGACCCGCGCCTGCTGGTGGTAGTCGGTCCCTGTTCGATCCACGATCCCCGCTCCGCCCTCGAATACGCCGAACGCCTCGCCGCGCTGAGCGACGAACTCGACGGCCAGTTGCTCCTGGTGATGCGCGCCTACGTGGAAAAGCCACGCACCACGGTGGGCTGGAAGGGCCTCGCCTACGATCCGCACCTGGATGGCAGCGACGACATGGCCGCCGGCCTGGCGCTGTCCCGGCAACTGATGCTGGACATGCTGCGCCTCGGCCTGCCGCTGGCCACCGAACTCCTGCAACCGCTGGCCGCCGGCTACTTCGACGACCTGCTGAGCTGGGCGGCGATCGGCGCGCGCACCAGCGAATCGCAGATCCACCGCGAGCTGGTCAGCGGCCTCGGCCTGCCGGTGGGCTTCAAGAACGGCACCGACGGCGGCGTCGGCATCGCCTGCGACGCGATCCGTTCGGCGGCCCACGGCCACCGCCATTTCGGCCTCGACCCGCACGGTCACCCGGCGCTGATCGAGACCCGCGGCAATCCGGACACCCATGTGGTGCTGCGCGGCGGCCGCCACGGTTCGAACTACGGCCCCGAGCAGGTGCAGGCCGTGCGCCAGGCCCTGGAAAGCCAGGGCATCGCCACGCGGATGATGGTCGATTGCAGTCACGCCAACAGCGGCAAGAACCCGCTGAACCAGCCCGGCGTCCTCGCCAGCGTGCTGGACCAGCGCCTGGCCGGTGCCAGCGACCTGGTCGGGGTAATGCTGGAAAGCCACCTGTTCGACGGTTGCCAGGCGCTCGGCGGCGAACTGCGCTACGGCGTCTCGATCACCGACGGCTGCCTCGGCTGGGAAGGCACCGAGCGGATTCTCCGCGACGCCGCCCGGCGGCTCGCCGAGCGGCGCTGAAAGCGGTGGGAGCGGCCATGCCGCTCCGCTATTCCTCTTCGACGTCCAGCAGCAGGTTCTCCAGGGCCTCGCGATAGGCCCCCGGCTCCTGCCAGAGCCCGCGCCGCTGCGCCTCCACCAGGCGCTCGGCCATGTCGCGCAAGGCTTGCGGATTGTGCTGGCGGACGAACTCGCGGGTCTCCGCGTCGAGCAGGTAGGCGTCGGCCAGCAGCGCGTACTGGTGGTCGTCGATCAGCTCGCTGGTGGCATCGAAGGCGCACAGGTAGTCCACCGTCGCCGCCAGTTCGAAGGCGCCCTTGTAGCCGTGGCGCTTCATCCCGGCGATCCACTTCGGATTCACCGCCCGCGCCCGCACCACCCGGTTGAGCTCTTCCTTGAGCGTGCGGATGCGCGGGTTGTCCGGCTGGCTGTGGTCGCCGTGGTAACTGGCCACCGGCGCGCCGCGCAGGGTTTCCACCGCCGCCAGCATGCCGCCCTGGAACTGGTAGTAGTCGTTGGAATCGAGCAGGTCGTGCTCGCGGTTGTCCTGGTTGTGCAGCACCGCCTGCAGGCGTTCCAGGCGCTGGGCGAAGCGTTCCCGCGCCGGCGTGCCGTCGTCGGCGGCACCGTAGGCGTAGCCGCCCCAGTTCAGGTAGACCTCGGCAAGGTCGGCGCGGGTCTCCCACAGCCGCTCTTCGATTGCGCCCTGCACGCCGGCGCCGTAGGCACCCGGCTTGGCGCCGAAGATCCGCCAGCCGGCCTGCCGGCGCGCCTCCGCCGGCGCCGTGCCCTGCGCCTCGAGGCGCTGGCGTTCCAGGCGTACGCGAGCGGCCAGCGGGTTCAGCTCCTCCGCCTCGTCCAGCTCGGCGACCGCCTGCACCGCCGCATCGAACAGGCGGATCAGGTTGGCGAAGGCGTCGCGGAAGAACCCGGAGACCCGCAGCGTCACGTCGACCCGCGGGCGGTCCAGCAGGGAGACCGGGAGGATCTCGAAATCGGCGACGCGCTGGCTGCCGGCCTGCCAGACCGGTCGCACGCCGAGCAGGGCCAGGGCCTGGGCGATGTCGTCGCCGCCGGTGCGCATGGTCGCCGTGCCCCACACCGAGAGACCGAGCTGGCGCAGGTGATCGCCATGTTCCTGCAGGTGACGCTCGAGCAGCAGGTTGGCCGACTGGAAGCCGATGCGCCAGGCGGTCGGGGTCGGCAGGTTGCGCACGTCCACCGAGAAGAAGTTGCGTCCGGTGGGCAGCACGTCGAGTCGCCCGCGACTCGGCGCGCCGCTCGGACCGGCCGGTACGAAGCGCCCTTCGAGGGCTGCCAGCAGCCCGTCGATCTCGGCCCCGCCACAGGCGTCCAGGGTCGGTGCCACCTGTTCGCACAAGCCGCGCAACACCTCGCCGCTGGCACGCCAGGTGGCAGGCGGCGATTCGCCGCCCAGGCAGCGTTCTATCCAGTGCAACGCCAGCAATTCCAGGCGTTCGCGGGTATCCCCGAGAGTACGCCAGGGCTCCCCGCCCCGCTCTTCCAGGCAGGCAGGCCGCGCGCCCTGCCAGGCCTCGCCCATGTCGCAGGCCAGCGGATCGAAGCCCAGGCCAAGGTCGTCCGCCAGGCTCTTCAGCAACCCGGCGTTGGCGCCCTTGCCATCGCCGCGCGGAACCCGCAGCAGCGCCAGCAGGGTATCCAGGCGCAATCGCCCGCTCGGCGACTCGCCGAACACATGCAGGCCGTCGCGGATCTGCGACTCCTTCAGGTCGCAGAGATAGGCGTCCAGCTGCGGCAGCCAGCTGTCCGGATCGTCGCTGAGCTGCAAGCCGATCTCGCGGTCGAGACGGTTGTCGCGCAGGAGGACGAGAATCTCGCCGCGCAACTGTTCGGCGCGGCGCGGGTCGAGCAGCGAGGCATCGTAGAACTCGTCGGCCAGGCGCTCCAGGTCGCGCAGCGGGCCGTAGCTCTCGGCGCGGGTCAGCGGCGGCATCAGGTGGTCGATGATCACCGCCTGGGTGCGGCGCTTGGCCTGGGCGCCCTCCCCCGGATCGTTGACGATGAACGGATAGATGTTCGGCAGCGGACCGAGCAACGCGTCCGGCCAGCATTCGGCGGACAGGCCGACTCCCTTGCCCGGCAGCCATTCCAGGTTACCGTGCTTGCCGACGTGCAGCAGGGCATCGGCGCGGTAGGCGTGGCGCAGCCAGAAGTAGAACGCCAGGTAGCCGTGCGGCGGCACCAGGTCGGGATCGTGGTAGACCGCCGCCGGATCGAGCTGATAGCCGCGCGCCGGCTGGATGCCGACGAAGGTCAGGCCATAGCGCAGGCCGGCGACCATCATCCGTCCGTCGCGGAACATCGGGTCCTGTTGCGGCTCGCCCCAGCGCGCCAGCACCGCCTGGCGATTGCGCTCCGGCAGGCGTGCGAAGCAGGCCAGGTAGTCGTCCAGCGCCAGGCTCTGGGCGCAGGGCCGTAGGTCGAGATGCTCCAGGTCGTTGCTGACGCCGCCGAGCAACTGGCGGATCAGCTCGGTTCCGCTGGCGGGCAGTCCGTCGACCGGATAGCCCTGCTGGCGCAGGGCACGAAGGATGTTCAGCGCCGCCGCCGGGGTGTCCAGGCCGACGCCATTGCCGATCCGGCCATCGCGGGTCGGGTAGTTGGCCAGCACCAGCGCCACCCGTTTTTCCGCGTTTGGCTTGCGCGCCAGCTCGGCCCAGCGCCGCGCCAGTTCGGCGACGAAATCCATGCGCTCGTCGTCGGCGAGATAGCAGACCACGTCGCTCTCGCTGCGTTCGCTGCGCCAGGCCAGGCCCTTGAAACTGATCGGCCGGGTGACGATGCGCCCGTCCAGCTCCGGCAGCGCCACGTGCATGGCCAGGTCGCGCGGCCCCAGGCCTTGCGGGTTGTCCAGCCAGAGCGGGCGGTTGTCCAGCGAGCAGATCGCCTGCAACACCGGCACGTCGCGACGGAACGGACGCAACTCGGGCGCCTCCGGATTGGACTGGGCGAAACCGGTGGTATTGACGATCAGCGCGGCGTCGCTGCGCTCCAGCCAGTCTTCCACCTGCGCCAGGCAGGCGCTTTCCTTGAGGCTGGCCAGCGCGATCGGCAACGGGTTGAGCCCCTGCGCCGCGAGGCGTTCGCAGAAGCGTGCGATGAAGGCGGTGTTGGCTGCCTGCAGGTGGGTGCGATAGAACAGCAACGCGACCACCGGACGCCCGGCCTGCCAGTCGGCACGCCAGTGTTCCAGGGTCGCCTCGGCATGCCGTGGATGGAACAGCGCCACCCGCGGCAGCGCCTGCGGTTCGCGCCAGGCGTAGTCGCGGCCGAGGCACTGGCTGGCCAGGCAGCGGTAGAACTGCCCGGCGTTCTCCAGGCCGCCCTGGCGCAAGTATTGCCAGAAGCGCTCGGCCTGCTCCGCCGGCAGGTTGCCGAGGGCGCTCAGCTCCGGGTCGGGGCGGTCGTCGCCGGGCACCGGGATCAGCAGCGCGCCGCGCTCGGCCAGCGCCACCAGTTGCTCCACGCCGTAGCGCCAGTAGCCGATGCCGCCGTGCAGCGAAAGCAGGATCACCCGCGCGTGCCGCAGCACTTCCTCGACGTAGAGGTCCACCGAGGCGTGGTTCTGCAACTGCATGGGGTTGGCCAGGCGCAGGCTCGGGTAGTCGTCCGGCAGCGCACGGGCGGCCTCGGCCAGCAATGCGAGGTGCGAATCGCCGCTGCAGAGGATCACCAGCTCGGCGGGAGTCTGGGCCAGGTGGGCGATGCCGTCGTCGGGAACGAAGCCGCCGGGTTGGGTGCGCAACAGGTGCATGGACGTTCTACCGGTAGGACGCAAGAAGCTGGGGCCGGCGAATCGCCATCGCCGGCCCCGGCCGGGGATCACGGATCAGGCAAGCGCTGTGCGCAGCTGGTTGGCAATGGCGGCCTGGTCCAGCTCCTGGCCGATCACCACCAGCCGGGTGCTGCGGACTTCGTCGGCCAGCCACTTGCGGTCGAAATGCCTGTCGAAGCGCTTGCCGACGCCCTGCACCAACAGGCGCATGGGCTTGCCCGGAATGGCGGCGAAACCCTTGATGCGAAGTATGTCGTGACGCTCCACCAGCTCGCCGAGGGCCTCGAGCAGCGCAGCTTCCTCCACCTCGGGGAGATCGACGTGGAAGGAGTCGAACTCGTCGTGGTCGTGGTCCTCGTGGCCTTCGTGGTCGTGGTGGGTCGGCCGGCCGTCGATGTGCAGCTCGGCCTCGGCGTTGAGTCCCAGCAAGACCGGCAGCGGCAGCTCGCCCCGGCTCGCCTCGACGATCTTCACCGCCGCCGGCAGCTCCCCGGCGATCTCCGCGCGGACCCGCGCCAGGGCCTCGGCGTCGAGCTGGTCGGCCTTGTTCAGGATCACCAGGTCGGCACTGGCCAACTGGTCCTCGAACAGTTCGTGCAGCGGCGATTCATGGTCGAGGTTGGGGTCCTGGCGGCGTTGCTGGTCCACCTGCTCGGGATGGGCGGCGAAGGTACCGGCCGCCACCGCCGGACTGTCGACCACGGTGATCACCGCGTCGACCGTGCAGGCGTTGCGGATTTCCGGCCACTGGAAAGCCTGCACCAGCGGCTTGGGCAGGGCCAGACCGCTGGTCTCGATGAGGATCTGGTCAAGGTCGCCGCGGCGCGCCACCAGCTCGCGCATCACCGGGAAGAACTCTTCCTGCACGGTGCAGCACAGGCAACCGTTGGCCAGCTCGAAAACGCGGCCCTGCGCCTCTTCTTCGCTGCAGCCGATGGAACATTGCTTGAGGATCTCGCCGTCGATGCCGAGTTCGCCGAACTCGTTGACGATCACCGCGATGCGCCGGCCTTCGGCGTTGTCCAGCATGTGCCGGAGCAAGGTGGTCTTGCCGGCGCCGAGGAAGCCGGTGACGATGGTGACGGGGAGTTTCGCCAGGGTTTTCATGGGCAGCCCTTGTTCAGCTCGGCGGGCATGCGGACGAGTGGCGCGGACGCAGGGGCCGCGCAACGGATTCGCCACCGGATCACCCCGCCCGGTTGTATGGAAGTCTTGTCCCCGGGCATCGCGCCACGGGATCGACGAGGCAGGTCTCCTGGCTCACGGTCTGGCGTCTCCGCCGGTTCCCCGCCTTCCCGCGTCACGCAGTGGCATTGGGGAACGATCGCCGTTCACAGTTGCGGGGGCAGCCGCGGCATCGACCGCGTTCCCTCTTAGCCCCGCCGTCGCCGGCGAGGAACCTCGAACCGGCAAGGCTACGCAGTGCGCGGGCCAGGGTCAATCGGGCCGGTTGACGCCCGGCGGTCCTTCATGCTGTCCTAGGCGGGTTGTCCCAGGTGTCTCGTGCCGGCGCGCACGAGGTGAAACGGGAAGCCGGTGACGCTCTCCGAGCCAGTCCGGCGCTGCCCCCGCAACGGTAAGCGCATCGCGCGCGAGCCCGGAGACCGGCCTGGAACCTTTCGTTTGATTCACCCGCGGTGGGCGGGCGCAAGCGTGAAGCGGGCCGTCCGGGCCCGTTCCTCGTGCGTACTCCTCTGCCACGCCCATGCCAATCCAGAGGGAACGCACAATGTCCAGCAGCACCCTGGCGCACGCCAGCTCCACCACCTCCCTGTCGAAGCGACTGAGCCTGGCCATCGGCGCCGGCCTGCTCGGCGCGCTGCTGGTCTATTTCGCCGGTTTCTCGCACATCGACGCGGTACACAACGCCGCCCACGATACCCGGCACAGCTCCGGCTTCCCCTGCCACTGAGTCGCGAGGGAACCAGAATGATCAAGCGCATCGCCCAGACCGCCGGCTTCGCCGGCCTGCTCGCCGCCCTGCTGCTGACCCTGCTGCAGATTCTCTGGGTCACCCCGCTGATCCTCGAGGCGGAGACCTACGAGAAGAGCGAGCCGGTCGCGGCCCAGCCCCACGAACACGCCCCCGGCGTCGCCGCCCATGTCCACGACGAGGAGGCCTGGGAGCCGGAGGACGGCTGGCAGCGTACCCTCTCCACCACCGGCGGCAACCTGGTGGTGGCGGTCGGCTTCGCCCTGATGCTCGCCGGCCTCTTCACCCTGCGCGCGCCGGGCCAGACCTGGCAGGGCCTGCTCTGGGGCCTGGCCGGCTACGCGGTGTTCTGCCTTGCGCCGTCGCTGGGCCTGCCGCCGGAGCTGCCGGGTACCGCCGCGGCCGACCTGGTGCAACGCCAGTACTGGTGGATCGCCACCGCCGCCGCCACCGCGGTGGGCCTGGCCCTGCTGGTGTTCGGCGGCAACTGGCCGCTGAAGCTGGTCGGCGCCGTCCTGCTGGCGCTGCCGCACCTGTTCGGCGCGCCGCAGCCCGAGGTCCATGCCAGCCTGGCGCCGGAAGCCCTGGCCCAGCGTTTCGTGGTCGCCTCGCTGGTCAGCAATGCGCTGTTCTGGGCCGCCCTCGGCCTGGCCGCTGCCTGGCTGTTCCGGCGCAACCGGGGCGGCGTCGACGCCTGACCGCCTGCCACCCGCGACCCTTGCCGGTCGCGGGTCCATAGTGCCTCTCCTTCCATTTCCTCCGGTGCGCGCATGCCCCTGCCCATCCCCAGCCTGCTGATCGCCGGCATCGGCTGCCGCCGAGGCTGTAGCGCCGAGCATCTGCGCGCGCTGCTGGAGCGAACGCTGGGCGAACACGGGCGCAGCCTGGCCGAGCTGGACGCCCTCGCCAGCATCGACGGCAAACGCGACGAACCCGGCCTGCGGCAACTGGCCACGCTGCTCGAACGCCCCTTGCATTTCCTCGCACCCGCCGTCCTGCACGACTACGAGCCGCGCCTGCTCAGCCCCTCCGCCGTCGCGCTGCGCGAAACCGGCTGCTCCAGCGTCGCCGAGGCCGCCGCCCTGGCCCTGGCCGAACGCCTGGGTGGCGGTCGCGCCGATCTGCTCGGGGCGAAACGCAGCAACGATCGGGCGAGCATCGCCCTGGCACGTCTTCTCACCGAACGAGAACTCCCATGACCGTCTATTTCATCGGCGCCGGTCCCGGCGACCCCGACCTGATCACCGTCAAGGGGCAGCGCCTGATCCGCCAGTGCCCGGTGATCCTCTACGCCGGCTCGCTGGTTCCGCAAGCGCTGCTCGAGGGGCACCAGGCCGGCCAGGTGGTGAACACCGCCGAGCTGGACCTCGAACAGATCGTCGAGCTACTCGCGCAAGCCCATCGCCGCGGCCTCGACGTAGCCCGCGTGCATTCCGGCGATCCCTCCCTGTACGGCGCCATCGGCGAGCAGATCCGCCACCTGCGCGAACTCGGCATCCCCTATGAGATCGTCCCCGGGGTCACCGCCACCGCCGCCTGCGCCGCCCTGCTCGGCTGCGAGCTGACCCTGCCCGAAGTGTCCCAGACGCTGATCCTGACCCGCTACGCCGCACGCACGAAGATGCCGGAAGGCGAGAGCCTGGGTGACCTGGCGCGGCACCGGGCGACCCTGGCGATCCACCTGGGCGTCGCCCACCTGGCGAAGATCGTCGAGGAACTGCTGCCGCACTACGGCGCCGACTGCCCGGTCGCGGTGATCCACCGGGCCAGTTGGCCCGACCAGGAACAGGTTCGCGGCACCCTCGGCGACATCCTGCCCAAGGTCGCCGCCAGGAATTTCCGCCGCACCGCGCTGATCCTGGTCGGCGAGGTGCTGGCCGCCGAAGGCTTCGCCGACTCTTCGCTGTACCGCGCCGAGCATCGACATCTCTATCGACCCGGCGAATGAACCGCCGTCCTTAGGTTCGGCGCCGACCACCGGCAGCACGCCTAGACTCGTCACAAGGCTTGCGACAGCGGGCCGGCACGGCTAGCGTTCAGCGCTGGCCCCTTTTTTCCTGAAGCCTTCGGACACCCATGAAACGATTCCTCCTCGGTCTGGTTCTGCTGCTGGCGGTCGCCGCCGGCGTCCTCTACTTCGTCCCGGCTACCCTCCTCGCCAGCGTACGCACCGTCGAGCGCGGTCTCGCCGGTCTCAGCGAGCACAGCGTGCAGGTCGACAACCTGGAGATCGCCTACCTGGAAGGTGGCTCGGAGAAGAACCCGACCCTGTTGCTGATCCACGGCTTCGGCGCCGACAAGGACAACTGGCTGCGCTTCGCCCGGCCGCTGACCGAGCGCTACCATGTGGTCGCCCTCGACCTGCCCGGCTTCGGCGACAGCAGCAAGCCGCAACAGGCCAGCTACGACGTCGGCACCCAGGCCGAGCGAGTCGCCAATTTCGCCGCCGCCATCGGCGTGCGCCGCCTGCACCTGGCCGGCAACTCCATGGGCGGGCACATCGCCGCGCTCTACGCGGCGCGCCATCCGGAACAGGTGCTATCGCTGGCGCTGATCGACAACGCCGGGGTGATGCCGGCGCGCAAGAGCGAACTGTTCGAGGACCTGGAGCGCGGCGAGAATCCCCTGGTGGTGCGCCAGCCGGAAGACTTCCAGAAGCTGCTCGACTTCGTGTTCGTCCAGCAACCGCCGCTGCCGGCGCCGCTCAAGCGCTACCTCGGCGAACGCGCGGTAGCCGCGTCGGCGTTCAACGCGCAGATATTCGAACAACTGCGCCAGCGCTACATCCCGCTGGAGCCGGAACTGCCGAAGATCGAGGCACCGACCCTGCTGCTCTGGGGCGACCGCGACCGCGTGCTGGACGTCTCCAGCATCGAGGTGATGCGTCCGCTGCTGAAGCGGCCCAGCGTGGTGATCATGGAAAACTGCGGACACGTGCCGATGGTCGAACGCCCGGAGGAAACCGCGCAGCACTACCAGGCCTTCCTCGACGGCGTACGGAACGCCCAGGTGGCCGGTCGCTGAAAACGCGAACCGGCGCCTGGGCGCCGGTTCGGGGGAGCGGGAGCCGTCGCGAGGACGGCTCGGATCCAGGCCTCAGGCCTGGATCAGGTTGGCGATCTGCACGTCCGGGTTGACGTCCTGCTCGTAGTCGACCCCAGCGACCTCGAAACCGAACAGGTTGAGGAACTCGCTCTTGTAGCCGGCGAAGTCGGTCAATTCGTAAAGGTTCTCGTTGGTTACCTTGTCCCACAGCTCCTCGACACGGGACTGCACTTCCGGCTGCAGTTCCTTGTAGTCGGCACGCAGGCGGCCTTCCTCGTCGAGGCGCGGCTCGGCGCCGTACAGGCTCTCCCGGTACAGGCCGTCGACCTGCTCGATGCAACCTTCGTGGGTACCCTGCTCCTTCATCACCTTGAACAGCAGCGACAGGTACAGCGGCATCATCGGGATCGCCGAGCTGGCCTGGGTCACCACCGCCTTGAGCACCGACACGCGCGCGTCGCCGCCCAGCGGGGCGAGCTTGTCGCGGATACCGAGGACCTTCTGGTCGAGATCCTTCTTGGCTGCGCCGATGGAACCGTTCCAGTAGATGTCGTGGGTGATCTTCTCGCCCAGGTAGGTGAACGCGGTGGTCTTCGCGCCGTCGGCCAGCACGTCGGCCTCCAGCAGCGCGTCGATCCACATCTGCCAGTCCTCGCCGCCCATCACCGCAACGGTATCGGCGACTTCCTGGTCGCTGGCCGCCTCCAGGACCACGTCCTTGATCACTTCCTTGTCGGTGTCCAGGCCACGGAAGCTGACCGACTTGCCGATCGGCTTGAGGGTCGAGGAGAACACTTCGCCGCTCTTCGGATGGGTACGGCGCGGCGCGGCCAGGCTGTAGACCACCAGGTCGACCTTGCCGAGATCGCGCTTGATGGTCTCGATGGTCAGCCGCTTCACCTCGTCGGAGAAAGCGTCGCCATTGATGCTGCGGGCATACAGGCCTTTCTCGTGGGCGAACTTCTCGAAGGCCGCCGAGTTGTACCAGCCGGCGGTGCCCGGCTTGCTCTCGCTGCCCGGACGCTCGAAGAACACCCCGAGGGTATCGGCGCCGGAACCGAACGCGGCGGTGATGCGGGCAGCCAGGCCATAGCCGGTGGAGGAACCGATGACCAGGACCTTCTTCGGTCCGTTGACGACGGGGCCCTTGGCCTCGACGTAGTCGATCTGTTGCTTGACGTTGGCCTCGCAGCCTGCCGGATGGGTAGTGACGCAGATGAAGCCACGCACGCGCGGTTTGATGATCATGAAAACCTCGGTTGCTAGATGCCGGAAAAGCACATTCAGGAGCTAGAGACGTCGCGCATTGTAAATGAGACACCTCCGCTTGGGCGGACCGAAGGCAGGAATCGTGACCAAAGGGTCACGCGTCGCAGCCCGGACATAAAAAAACCCGCTCCGGGGAGCGGGTCTTGTCGGCTTGGAATCGGGCTCAGACGGCCTTTTCCAGCTCCGGTACGGCGTCGAACAGGTCGGCGACCAGGCCGTAGTCGGCGACCTGGAAGATCGGCGCCTCTTCGTCCTTGTTGATCGCGACGATCACCTTCGAGTCCTTCATGCCCGCCAGGTGCTGGATGGCACCGGAGATGCCCACCGCGATGTACAGCTGCGGGGCGACGATCTTGCCGGTCTGGCCGACCTGCATGTCGTTCGGCACGAAACCGGCGTCGACCGCGGCGCGGGAAGCGCCGACTGCGGCACCCAGCTTGTCGGCCAGGGCGTAGAGGATCTTGAAGTTGTCGCCGTTCTGCATGCCGCGGCCGCCGGAGACCACGATCTTGGCAGCGGTCAGTTCCGGACGGTCGGACTTGGCCAGCTCTTCGCCGACGAAGGCGGACTTGCCGGCATCGGCCGGGCCGGAAACCTGCTCGACGGCAGCCGAACCGCCTTCGGCGGCGACGGCGTCGAAGCCGGTGGTACGCACGGTGATCACCTTGACCGCAGCCGAGGACTGCACGGTAGCGATGGCGTTACCGGCGTAGATCGGACGCTTGAAGGTGTCGGGGCTGACCACTTCGACGATCTCGGAGATCTGGTCGACGTCCAGCAGCGCGGCGACGCGCGGCAGGAAGTTCTTGCCGTTGGTGGTAGCCGGGGCCAGCACGTGGCTGTAGTTCTTGCCCAGCTCGGCGATCAGCGGTGCAACGTTTTCCGGCAGTTGGTGGGCGTAGGCGGCGTTGTCGGCGACCAGCACCTTGGAGACGCCCTCGACCTTGGCGGCGGCTTCGGCCACGGCGGCAACGTTCTGTCCGGCGACCAGCACGTGGATGTCGCCGCCAATGGCCTTGGCAGCGGCAACGGTGTTCAGGGTGGCAGCCGCCAGGGCCGCGTTGTTGTGCTCAGCGATAACCAGGATAGCCATTAGATTACCTTCGCCTCGTTCTTCAGTTTCTCTACCAGTTCAGCCACGGACTTGACCTTGATGCCAGCGGAGCGTGCAGCCGGCGCCTCGACCTTCAGGGTCTTCACGGTGGAAGCGGTGGAAACGCCCAGGGCGTCCGGGGTCACCACGTCCAGCGGCTTCTTCTTGGCTTTCATGATGTTCGGCAGCGACGCGTAGCGCGGCTCGTTCAGGCGCAGGTCGGTGGTGACGATGGCCGGCAGGTTCAGCGCGACGGTCTGCAGACCGCCATCGATCTCGCGGGTCACGTTGACCTTGTCGCCAGCGACCTCGACCTTGGAGGCGAAGGTGCCCTGGGCGTAGCCGGTCAGCGCGGCGAGCATCTGGCCGGTCTGGTTGTTGTCGCTGTCGATGGCCTGCTTGCCGAGGATCACCAGCTGCGGCTGCTCCTTGTCGACCACGGCCTTGAGCAGCTTGGCCACGGCCAGGGAGTTCAGCTCGTCGTTGCTCTCCACCAGGATCGCACGGTCAGCGCCCAGCGCCAGCGCGGTGCGCAGTTGCTCCTGGGCGGCGGTCGGGCCGACGGAGACAGCGACGATCTCGGTAGCCACGCCCTTCTCTTTCAGGCGCACGGCTTCTTCCACGGCGATTTCGCAGAAGGGGTTCATGGACATCTTGACGTTGGCGAGGTCGACGCCGGAGTTGTCCGCCTTGACGCGGACCTTGACGTTGTAGTCGACCACTCGTTTGACTGCTACAAGAACCTTCATGGATTCCTCGTTATTCTCCGGTGAATAAGGATGTCGCCAGACAGGCCTGGCCGGTGATGCTCGCCGGCCGGAAACCGACACTCTGCTAGACAGCGACCGCAAAACCGCCCGTATCTTGACCGGATCACCCTTTTCGGTCAATACGGCAAAAGGGTGGTTTCCCCCCCTCGAATGCCGATTCTATCAGGCTTCCAAAGAATTCAAACAAACGTTTGTATTGGACCTGCCCATGCAGCTATATATAATGCGCCCGCTCTGATCAGGGAAAGATCTCAGCCACCAATAAACAGATACCGTGAGCCTTGAGTAGGAGATCGATAGTGGAACGCGAATACATGGAATTCGACGTCGTCATCGTCGGCGCCGGCCCCGCCGGTCTGTCCGCCGCATGCCGACTGAAGCAGAAGGCCGCCGAAGCCGGTCAAGAGATCAGCGTCTGCGTGGTCGAGAAGGGTTCCGAAGTGGGCGCCCACATCCTCTCCGGCGCGGTGTTCGAGCCGCGCGCGCTGAACGAGCTGTTCCCCGACTGGAAGGAACTCGGCGCGCCGCTCAATACCCCGGTGACCGGCGACGACATCTACGTCCTGAAGAGCGCCGAGAGCGCTACCAAGGTGCCCAACTTCTTCGTGCCCAAGACCATGCACAACGAGGGCAACTATATCATCTCCCTGGGCAACCTCTGCCGCTGGCTGGCCCAGCAGGCCGAAGGACTGGGCGTGGAGATCTATCCGGGCTTCGCCGCCCAGGAAGCGCTGATCGACGAGAACGGCGTGGTCCGCGGCATCGTCACCGGCGACCTCGGCGTCGACCGCGAAGGCAACCCGAAAGAAGGCTACTACACCCCCGGCATGGAGCTGCGGGCCAAGTACACCCTGTTCGCCGAAGGCTGCCGCGGGCACATCGGCAAGCAACTGATCAAGAAATACAACCTGGACAGCGAGGCCGATGCCCAGCACTACGGTATCGGCATCAAGGAAATCTGGGACATCGACCCGTCCAAGCACAAGCCCGGCCTGGTGGTCCATACCGCCGGCTGGCCGCTGAACGACGAAAATACCGGCGGCTCGTTCCTCTACCACCTGGAGAACAACCAGGTGTTCGTCGGCCTGATCATCGACCTGTCCTACAGCAACCCTCACCTGTCGCCGTTCGACGAGTTCCAGCGCTACAAGCACCACCCGGTGGTCAAGCAGTACCTGGAAGGCGGCAAGCGCGTGGCCTACGGCGCCCGGGCCATCTGCAAGGGCGGCCTGAATTCGCTGCCGAAGATGGTCTTCCCCGGCGGCGCGCTGATCGGTTGTGACCTCGGCACCCTGAACTTCGCCAAGATCAAGGGCAGCCACACCGCGATGAAGTCCGGCATGCTCGCCGCCGACGCGATCGCCGAGGCCCTGGCCGCCGGCCGCGAAGGCGGCGACGAGCTGTCCAGCTACGTCGATGCGTTCAAGGCCAGCTGGTTGTACGACGAACTGTTCCGCAGCCGCAACTTCGGCGCGGCCATCCACAAGTTCGGCGCTATCGGCGGCGGCGCGTTCAACTTCATCGACCAGAACATCTTCGGCGGCAAGATCCCCGTCACCCTGCATGACGACAAGCCGGACTACGCCTGCCTGAAAAAGGCCAGCGAAGCGCCGAAGATCGACTACCCGAAGCCGGACGGCAAGCTCAGCTTCGACAAGCTGTCCTCGGTGTTCCTCTCCAATACCAACCACGAGGAAGACCAGCCGATCCACCTCAAGCTGGCCGATGCGAGCATTCCGATCGAGAAGAACCTGCCGCTCTACGACGAGCCGGCCCAGCGCTACTGCCCGGCAGGCGTGTACGAAGTGGTGGCCAACGACGACGGCAGCAAGCGCTTCCAGATCAACGCGCAGAACTGCGTGCACTGCAAGACCTGCGACATCAAGGACCCGGCGCAGAACATCACCTGGGTGGCGCCGGAAGGTACCGGCGGGCCGAACTACCCCAACATGTAAGGCAAACGAAAAAGGCTCCCTCGGGAGCCTTTTTTCATGCTGCGCCTGTCAGTCCGGCTGCGGGCCGATGGGAAAGAACTCGCCGTGGCTCCAGACGCCGAGCCATTCGATGCCGTCGATCCGGCGCGGCACCGCCAGCTCGACCAGCTGGTAGAACACGTTGCGATGCACCAGCGCCTCGAGGTTGTCGCGCACCCGCAGGTAGGGCGTGGGTTCCTGGCTGCGGGGGTCGATCTCGACGCGCAGCGGATGCCCGGCGTCCGCCTCGACCTCGTCCTCGACGTTGGTGGCGAAGCGCAGTACCTGCGCCCCGCCCTCGCCCTGCACCTGCAGGGTCACCGCGACGAAGGGCGCATCGTCGACGCGGATACCGACCTTTTCCACCGGAGTCACCAGGAAATAGTCGTCGCCGTCGCGGCGAATGATGCTGGAGAACAGCTTCACCATCGGCTTGCGTCCGATCGGCGTGCCCAGGTAGAACCAGGTGCCGTCGCGGGCGATGCGCATGTCGATGTCGCCGCAGAACGGCGGATTCCACAGGTGCACGGGCGGCAGGCCCTTCTTTTCGCCCCTGGGGATCTGCGCCAGCAGGTCGTTGGCCTTGCCGGTATCACTCATAGCCTGTTCCTCGACTGTTCAGGCCCAGCAATTCCTGGGCGTATTGCTCCAGCGGGGGACGCAGCAGGTCTTCCGGGGTGGCGTCGTAGAACGTCAGGAAACCGCCGCGGCTGCGGATGGTCGCGCTGTCCACCAGGAAACGGGTGCTGGTCTCGATCAGCATGACCTGGATGACACTGCGATCGCGCCCGACCCGGCCGAGTTCCTCTTCGTCTTCCCACTCCTCCCAGTTGCCGATCCTGTTGTCGCCCCGGGCGAAACGGCAGTACAGCAGGTAGTGAGCGCCGGCGGCACGCGCCTCGCGCATCGCGTCGTCCAGGCCGAGCGGCGCCTTGGCGCGGCGCACCAGCGGGAAATACTCGACGAAACCTTCGAAGGCCTGCTCGGCCACCACGTTCGGCCGCGCGTACCGGTAGCCCGGCGGCACGAACGGGCCCTGGCCGATGTAGATGAAGGAGTCGGCCTGGATCCGCCGGTTGTTGCTGCGCTGGCTGGCGCTGTGATCGAGCACCCCGGCGTCGCGCAGGTAGTAGTCGGCGCCGTCGGCCAGGTCGCTGGGCTTCATGCAGGCGGACAGGCTGCCCAGGAGGAGCATCGCCAGGGCGATACGGAACAGGTGCAACATCGGTCATCTCCCCTGCCGGCGTCGGAAAACCGGCGAATGACGAGCCGATGCAGCTTCCGCGCCATCACAGGCCACGCTGCCACTCCTGGCGCAGGGCAGCGTGCTGCGGCTGCTCGATGGCCTGGCGGACCTCGGCCAGCAGGCGCGCCTTGTCGGCACCCAGTTCGCCCTTGAGCACCAGATAGTTGGAAGCGTGGTCGCTGCGAAATACCGTGTCTTCGAGCTCCAAACCCTGCAACAGGCGTTCGACCTCGACGAACAGGGCACGCCGATCCAGCGCCTCGAAATCGGCGAAGCCAGCACGGAAACGCTGCTCGCCGGTAGGGAAACTCACCACCAGGGTCGACAGGTACTCCGGCTGGGCGGCGTTCATCAGGCGCGCGGAGTTGTCCGCGTGCTGCGCGCTCAGGGTCATTCCGCCCAGACCGTTGAGGATCATCACCGAACGACTGATCCCCGCCTCGCCAAGCTTTTCCAGCGCATCCAGGGTAGAGGAATAGGTCTCGCCCTTGTTGACCCGCGCCAGCACTTCGTCGTCGCCGGACTCGGCGCCGACATAGGCCATTCGCAGCCCGGCGTCGGCCAGTTCGCGCAACTCGTCGACCGACTTCCTGCGCAGGTTGCGCGGCAGGCAGTAGCTGGATACCCGCTCCACCTCCGGCAAGTGCTCGCGAATCGCCTGCAGCACCGCGAGCAGCCGGCGGGTCGGCAATACCAGGGCGTCGCCATCGGCGAGAAACACCCGCTTGACGATCAGGCGCTCGCCGCAGCGGCGGATCTCCTCCAGTACCTCGTTCTCGTCGCGGGCGCGAAATTTCTTTTGCGGCTGGGTATACATCTCGCAAAAGCCGCATTTGTTCCAGGAACAGCCATTGGTCACCGGGAGGATCAGCGAATGCGCCTCGCTCGGGGGCCGGAACACCGGTTCGATGTAGTGGATGGGGAATTCACGGACACTCATCGGAGAACTCCTGAACGAACGTGGAGCCACCGGCGGATTCGCCGGAAATGGGCAGCCGACGTCCCGCCGGCGGATCGATGGGCGACGAGTATATCCCTGCCGGCAAAGAGTGCGCGGGGCGCAGTGACTGCGTCCCGGCACCACAGGTATCAGGCGCTGGGAGCGTCGCCTTCGCGCTTGCGCTTGTTGCCCATGCGCACGCCGATATCCATCAGGAAGTGGAAGAAACCTTCCTGGTCTTCCAGCACCTCGCGCCAGAACGGCGAGTGGTACAGCGCCACGGCGCCATGCACCAACGCCCAGGCAGCGCAATAATGGAAGTACGGCGGAACGTTCTCCAGCTTGCCGTCGGCGATACGCTCCTTGATCAGTTGGGTCAGGCGTTCGAAGTTGGAGGCGCGGATCTTGTGCAGCTCCTCGACCATCTCCGGCACCTGGCTGGTCTTCACCACCTTCTCTTCCAGGCGGTCGAACAGGCGGTAGCGCTGCGGATCGCGCATGCGGAACTCGAAGTAGGCACGCGACAGGGCTTCCTTGTCGCGGGCTACGTCTTCGGAATGGAACAGGGCGGCGAGATCGCGCTCGTAGTCCAGCATCAGGCGCAGGTAGATCTCCGCCTTGGACTTGAAGTGCTTGTAGATCGTGCCTTTGCCGATGCCGACGGCATCCGCGATCATCTCGACCGTTACGCTGTCTTCCCCCTGTTCGAGGAACAGCTTGAGGGCGGTATCGAGAATCTCCTGTTCACGGCGACGAAATTCACGAACTTTGCGAGGCTCTTTCTGCATAAAAAGACTGTCAGGTCAAAATGAGTCAAAAATCGAAGCCGCGTATTATGCCTATTCAGCACGAAAATGCACGGAACATCCGACGATGAATTGTTACCAGGACGAATTCGACCAGACCAACGGTCTGCGCTACCTCAACCACGCAGCGGTCGCACCCTGGCCTAGACGCGCCGCCGACGCGGTGAGCGCCTTCGCCCGGGAGAACGTCGCCCACGGCGCCAGCGACTATCCGGAATGGCTGAAGATAGAACATCGCCTGCGCGAGCGCCTTGCCCGACTGCTCAATGCGCGCGCCGGCAGCGACCTCGCCCTGGTCAAGAACACCTCCGAGGCGCTTTCCTTCGTAGCCTTCGGCCTGGATTGGCGAGAGGGCGACCAGGTCGTCATCGGCAACGAGGAGTTCCCCTCCAATAGAGTGGTCTGGGAAGCCTTGCGCCCGCGCGGCGTCGAAGTGGTCGAGGTCGGTCTCGCCGGCGACGATCCCGAGAGCGCCCTGCTCGCCGCCTGCGGCCCGCGCACCCGCCTGCTGTCGATCAGCGCGGTGCAGTACGCCAGCGGCCTGCGCCTTGACCTGGAGCGCATCGGCGCGGGATGTCGCCGCCGCGGGGTGCTGTTCTGCATCGACGCGATCCAGCAGCTCGGCGCCCTGCCCTTCGACGTACAGGCCTACGATTGTGCCTTCGCCATGGCCGATGGGCACAAGTGGATGCTCGGCCCCGAAGGGCTGGGCGTCTTCTATTGCCATCCCGAGCAGCGCGAGCGCCTGGCGCTGCACGAATATGGCTGGCACATGCTGGAACATGCCCTCGATTACGAGCGTCGCGACTGGCGGCCGGCGCGCAGCGCCCGGCGCTTCGAATGCGGCAGCCCGAACATGCTCGGCGCGATGGCCCTGGAGGCCAGCCTGGGGCTGTTGGAGGAGGTCGGCATGGAGCGGGTCGGCAGAGACATCGCCGAGCGCGTCCAGTGGCTACAGGACGGTCTGTCGGGAATTCCCGGGGTACGCCTGCACAGCCCGCGGAACCCGAGCCGACGCGCGGGCATCCTGACCTTCAGCCTGGACGGCCAGGACAATCGGACACTCTTCGAAACGCTTCGCCAGGAACGGGTCATTTGCGCCCAGCGTGGCGGAGGTATCCGTTTTTCCCCGCACTTCTACACGAGTTCGACGGTGATCGACGATACCCTGGCGATCTTGCGCCAGGTCGCAGGCACCTAGGTACTCAAGGACCGCAAGGGTATTCCAAATCTGTTTAAAAAACCGCCAGCCCTGTCTGGACGCCCCACGAACATGACCAATACTGAAAGGTACTGGCGCGCGGTATCTCCCCCCAAGTACCCAGCCAGTGAAGGTACCGAGGAATGCGTACCTTTGTTCCACTCCTAATGGTCTTGACCCGGATTCATCCCCCAGAACCCGGGTTTTTTTTATCCGTGCGCCGGCCTAGCGGGCCAACGGAAACAGCCGATGGAAATTGGCGGTAGTCTGCTCCGCCAGGGTTTCCAGGCTGACGCCACGCAACGTCGCGAGGAATTCGGCGACATCGCGCACGTATTCCGGCAGGTTCGGCTTGCCGCGATGGGGAATCGGCGCCAGGTAGGGCGAGTCGGTCTCCACCAACAGCCGGTCGGCCGGTACCTGGCGAGCCACCTCGCGCAGGGCATCGGCATTGCGGAAGGTGACGATGCCGGACAGGGAAATGTAGAAGCCCAAGTCCAGCGCCGATCGCGCCATTTCCCAGTCCTCGGTGAAGCAATGCAGCACGCCGGCCTGCGGCAACGCCGCCTCGCGCAGCAGCGCCAGCGTGTCGGCGCGCGCCTCGCGGGTGTGCACGATCACTGGCTTGGCGGTGATCCGCGCGGCTTCCAGGTGCAGGCGAAACGCCTCCTGTTGCAACTCGGCGGCTTCCGGTTCGTAGTGGTAGTCGAGGCCGGTCTCGCCGATCGCCACCACCCGCGGATGCGCCAGTTCGCCCAGCAGCCAGTCCAGCGCTGGCGCGCTTCCGGGCTCCAGGTCCAGCGGGTGCACGCCCACCGAACAGTGCACGTCGGCATAGCGCTCGGCCAGGGCCTTCACCGCCTGGGCATTGTCGGCGCTGACGCCGATGCAGAGGAATTGACCGACGCCACGCGCTCGCGCGGCATCCAGCGCCGCATCGAGCGAGCCGCCATGGGCGGCCAGGTCGAGGCGATCGAGGTGGCAGTGGGAATCGACCAGCATGATCCTGTCTAGCGTTACATCGTGTGGGTCGGCCGGTCCGACTTCAGCGCCCCGGCCAGGTAGGTTTCGATCTTGTTGCGGGCGGTGTTGTCACCGTCGTTGAACTGCACGCCGATGCCCGCCGCACGGTTGCCCTGGGCGCCCTTCGGGGTGATCCAGACGACCTTGCCGGCCACCGGGATCTTCTCCGGCTCTTCCATCAGGTTGAGCAGCATGAAGACTTCGTCGCCGAGCTTGTAGTTCTTGTTGGTGGGAATGAACAGCCCGCCGTTCCTGATGAACGGCATGTAGGCGGCGTACAGCACGGACTTGTCCTTGATGGTCAAGGACAGGATGCCGTTACGCGGCCCCAGATTGGGTGGCAAACTCATGCAGGTTCCTGCCAGTCGAATATCAGCGGGATTCTAGCCCGGCCCGGGCAGGCTTGCCCACTGCACCAGCAGGGCTTCGAGAAGCAGGACACGGTTGAGGTTGGCCTTGTTCAACACTTTCTGCCGCTGTTGCAGCAGCCAGTCCTGCATGGCCAGCACCTTGGCCTGCCCGGATTTGTCGCCCAGGTACTGGATCACCTTGCGCATGTCGGCCAACCCCAGCCCCTCCTCGTCGTGGGTCAACTGGTAGCGCAGGATGCCCAGCGTCCAGTCGCAGAACCAGTCGAAGAGCAATGGCAACGGCACGCTGTTCCAGCTTTCGGCCAGTGGGCTGGCGGCGATCTGCTGCTTGAGCAGCTTCTTCACCCCCTCGACCACCTGCGCGCGCTGCTCGCGCACGCCCTGGCCGTGCAGGCGCTGGGCGGTGAGCGGCGAGCCGCCGGAAAGCGCCAACAGTTCCTCCAGGGCCTCGGCCGGCTCGTCGGGCAGGGCCCGCGCCAGCCATTCCAGACTCGCCGCCGCGCCCGGCAAAGGGCAGGCCTGCTGCACGCAGCGGCTCTTGATGGTCGGCAACAGGCGGCTGGGCTGGTGGCTGATCAGCAGCAGCACAGTATCGCCCGACGGCTCTTCAAGGCTTTTCAACAGGGCGTTGGCGGCGTTCACGTTCATCGCCTCGGCGGGTTCGAGCAACACGACCTTGCGCCCGCCCAGTTGCGCGGTCTGCACCACGAAGCCAACCAGGTCGCGGACCTGATCGACCCGGATCGGTTTCTCCGCCTCCTCCGGCTCCAGCACGAAGTAGTCCGGATGGGTACCGGCGGCCAGCAACTGGCAGGCCTTGCACTCGCCGCATGCGCCAGCGGCGGCAGGCCGCTGGCAGAGCAGTTGGGCGGCCCAATGCTCGGCCAGGGCACGCTTGCCGATCCCGGCGGGACCGTAGAGCAGATAGGCGTGGGCGTGCTGGGCGCGGCCGCCCAGTTGGCTCCAGAGCGCCTGCTGCCAGGGATAGATATCAGCCATTCAGACGCTCCAGCAGATTCGGCAGCAGCCGATCCAGGCCAGCCTGCACCTCGGCCAGCGGCAACCCGGCATCGAGCACCTGGTAACGCTCCGGGGCCTGCGCGGCGCGCTGCAGGTAGGTCTGACGCACGGCCTCGAAGAAGCGTCGGTCCTCCTGCTCGAAACGGTCGAGCCGGCCACGCGCCGCCGCCCGCGCCAGGCCGATTTCCACCGGCAGGTCGAAGACCAGCGTGAGGTCGGGCCGCAGGTCGCCCTGGACGAAGCTTTCCAGCGCGGCGATGCGCGCCTCCGGCAAACCGCGCCCGCCGCCCTGGTAGGCATAGGTGGCATCGGTGAAGCGATCGCAGAGCACCACGGCCCCGCGCGCCAGCGCCGGGCGGATGACCCCGGCGAGATGCTGGGCCCGCGCGGCGAACATCAGCAACAGCTCGGTATCGGCGGCCATCGGCTCGTCGCTGGGCGCCAGCAGCAGTTCACGGATGCGCTCGGCGAGAGGCGTGCCGCCAGGCTCGCGGGTCAACTGCACCTCGATGCCGCGCTCGCGCAGGCGCTCGGCCAGGTAGTCGCGGTTGGTGCTCTTGCCGGCCCCTTCCGGGCCCTCCAGGGTGACGAACAGGCCGGTCACACGGCACTCCTTATCTTGGCTGCGCCGCTCATTGTGGCGGCGGGGTGATGGGCGCGGGGCTGGAGCGATAGTCCGAGCGACGCTTCAACTGGTACTCGCGGACCGCCTTGTTGTGTTCGTCCAGGCTGCTGGAGAACACATGGCTGCCATCGCCGCGCGCCACGAAATACAGGGTCTCACCCTCGGCCGGATGCAGCGCGGCGCGAATCGCCTCGCGCCCGGCCAGGGCGATCGGGGTCGGCGGCATGCCCGGCACCACATAGGTATTGTAAGGGGTCGGTTCGCGCAGGTCGGCGCGGGTGATCTTGCCGTTGTAGCGCTCGCCCATGCCATAGATCACCGTCGGATCAGTCTGCAACAGCATGCCGCGCTGCAGGCGGCGGACGAAGACGCCGGCGATCTGCGAACGCTCTTCCGGCACGCCGGTTTCCTTTTCCACCAGCGAGGCCATGATCAGCGCCTGGTAGGCGTCGCGATAAGGCAGGTCCTGGCTGCGGCCATCCCATTCCTTGGCGAGGATGGTCTGCATGCGCTGGTAGGCCTTGCGCAGTATGTCGATGTCGCGCATGCCACGGGTGTAGCGGTAGGTATCGGGGAAGAAGCGCCCTTCGGCCACTTCGTCGGGCTTGCCGAGGCGTTGCATGATCTCGCCGTCGCTCAGGCCGGCCAGGGTCTGCTCCAGCTTGCCCTGCCTGGCGAGCGCTTCGCGCACCTGGCGGAAACTCCAGCCCTCGACCAGGGTCAGGCTGTACTGCACCACCTCGCCTTCACGCCAGAGTTCCAGCAGGTCGGCGCCCTTCATCCCCGGCAAGAGGCGGTATTCGCCGCTGTGCAGGGCCTGGCCCGGCAGGTTGAAACGCCAGTAGAGGCGCAGCCAGAACGCGCCATGGAGCACCTTTTCCTGCTCCAGACGCGCGAGCATGCCGCCCGGCGTGGAGCCCGAGGAAACGTCCAGCAGGCGCTCCTCGGTCAATTGCAGGGGCTGCTCCAGCGCCCGCTGCTGCTGCCATGCAGCCAGGCCGACGCAGAGGCCAACGAACAACAGGCCACTCTCCAGCAGCACCAGCAGTTTGCGCATCAAAGTCAGAAATCCAGGTCGTCGCGAAGTTGGTCTTGCAGTTTACGGGTCAGCTCGCCGACCGGCCAGACGTGCTCGTCCAATGCCCGGACCGGCCAGATGCCGAACTGGCTGTTGCACAGAAAGACCTCGTCGGCCGTCGCCAGTTCAGCCATGGAAACATCCCGTATCGCCAGCGGGACGCCGATTCCTTCGGCGCGCTCGAGCAATTCCGCGCGCATCACTCCAGCGACGCCGCAGCGCCGCAGGTCAGGCGCCACGAGGGTGCCGTCGAGAACCAGCAGCAGGTTGCTGAACACGCCCTCCACTACCCGCTCGTGCACGTCCAGCATGAGCCCTTCGGCATGCCCGGCGTCGCTCCACTCGGCACGGGCGAGGACCTGCTCCAGGCGATTGAGGTGCTTGAGGCCGGCCAGCAGGGGCTGCTCGGCCAGGCGCGTGCGGCAAGCGAACAGGCGCACGCCTTGCTGCCAGTGGCGCTCGGGATAGGCCGGACGCGGCGATCCGGAGAGGATTCGCCGCGGCGAGGCCTCGGCAGGCGGCGCGTAGCCACGCAAACCCTCGCCGCGGGTGACGATCAGCTTGGCGACACCGTCGCCCAGCGCCGCGCAGAACGCCAGCAACTCCTGGCGCAACGCCGCGGCGTCGAGAGGGATTGCCAGGCGCCGACACCCCTCTTCCAGGCGCGCCAGGTGGCGCTCCAGGAGACGCGGCGTGCCGGCGCGCACCGCCAGGGTCTCGAACAGCCCGTCGCCATAGGCCAGTCCGCGATCGCGCACGGACAGCTCGGCGGCGGGCCGGCCGTCGACCCAGTCCAGCATCAGTCGGCGAACCTGCGGAACACCAGGGTGCCGTTGGTCCCGCCGAAACCGAACGAGTTCGACAGGGCCACGTCGATCTTGCGCGGCTTGGCTTCATGGGCCACCAGGTCGAGATCGCAACCTTCGTCCGGGTTGTCCAGGTTGATGGTCGGCGGGGCGACCTGGTCGCGCAGGGCCAGCACGCTGAAGATCGCCTCCACCGCACCGGCGGCACCCAACAGGTGGCCGGTCATCGACTTGGTCGAACTCATCGACAGCGCATGGGCATGCTCGCCGAACACGCTCTTCACCGCGGCGATCTCGGCGATGTCGCCGGCCGGGGTGGAGGTGCCATGGGCGTTGATGTAATCGACCTGACGAGGATCCAGGCCGGCATCGCGCAGCGCGTTCTTCATGCAGCGGGCGGCACCGGCGCCGTCTTCCGGCGGCGCGGTCATGTGGAAGGCGTCGCCGCTCATGCCGAAGCCAACCAGCTCGGCATAGATCCGCGCGCCGCGGGCACGGGCGTGCTCCAGTTCTTCGAGCACCAGGGCGCCGGAACCGTCGGACAGGACGAAGCCGTCGCGATCCCGGTCCCACGGACGGCTGGCACGGGTCGGCTCGTCGTTGCGAGTGGAGAGCGCGCGAGCCGCGCCGAAACCACCCAGGCCGAGACCGCAGGCAGCCATTTCGGAACCGCCGGCGACCATCACGTCGGCCTCGCCATAGGCGATGTTGCGAGCAGCCATGCCGATGCTGTGGGTACCGGTGGTGCAGGCGGTGGTGAGGGCGTAGTTGGGCCCCTGCAGACCCAGGTGGATCGACAGGAAGCCGGAAACCATGTTGATGATCGAACCGGGCACGAAGAACGGCGAGATGCGCCGCGGCCCCTGCTCGAACAGGGATCGGCAGTTGTTCTCGATATTGGTCAGGCCGCCGATACCGGAACCCATGGATACGCCGATACGCTCACGATTGGCGTCGGTGACCTCCAGGCCGGAATCGCGAACGGCCTGGAAGCTGGCGGCGAGACCGTACTGGATGAACAGGTCGAGCTTGCGGGCTTCCTTGGCGGACAGGTATTCCTCGACATTGAAACCCTTGACCGAACCACCGAAGCGGGTGGAATAGGCGGACAGGTCCATATGCTCGATCGGGGCGATCCCGCTGCGACCGGCGAGAATACCTTCCCAACTGCTCGGGACATCCAGGCCCAGCGGCGACAGCATGCCCATGCCAGTAATGACGACGCGTCTACGCGACACTACGACTTCCTCTTTCTCATTTCACGGGGTTGCGCCGACAGACTACCAGAGTAGGTAAGGCGCTAAAGAAAAGCCGCACGCCCTTACAGGCTGTGCGGCTTTTCCACGTCGGAAAATCCGACGACTACTTATTGCTGGTGAGCAACGATGTAGTCGATGGCTTCCTGAACGGTGGTGATCTTTTCAGCTTTCTCGTCAGGGATTTCGGTCTCGAATTCCTCTTCCAGAGCCATCACCAGCTCGACGGTGTCAAGGGAGTCGGCGCCCAGGTCTTCGACGAAGGAAGCGCTGTTGGTGACTTCTTCTTCCTTCACGCCGAGTTGTTCAGCGACGATCTTCTTAACGCGTTCTTCGATGGTGCTCATACCTTGTTTTCACTCCTATGGAAAATCCGAGCAGCTGGGCTGCGGGTAAGTGTATAGAAAGGGTTTTCTGCTTTTCAAGCTGAACGCCTCACCTTCCCACGGCCACTTCGATAATTCTATCTAATAACCCGGCTGCAATTCCGCAACGAATTCTAGACAGCGCTTATGACAGACCCGAGAAAGGTAACGTCACATTCAGCTCATGTACATCCCACCATTGACCGGCACGGTGGCCCCGGTCACATAGGCTGCGCCGTCCGAAGCGAGGAAGCCGACCACCTTGGCGATCTCTTCCGCCTGCCCCAGGCGACCCAGCGGAATCTGGCCCAGCAGCGCTTCGCGCTGGGCTTCCGGCAGCTCGCGGGTCATGTCGGTGTCGATGAAGCCCGGCGCCACCGCATTCACGGTAATGGCACGCGAACCGACTTCCCGGGCCAGCGCACGGGTGAAGCCCTCCAGGCCGGCCTTCGCCGCGGCATAGTTGGTTTGCCCGGCATTGCCCATGGCGCCGACCACGGAACCGATGTTGATGATGCGCCCCCAGCGGGCCTTGGTCATACCGCGCAGAACGGCTTTCGACAGACGGTAGAGACTGTTCAGGTTGGTGTTGACCACATCGAACCACTCGTCGTCTTTCATGCGCACCAGCAGATTATCGCGGGTGATGCCGGCGTTATTGACCACGATCAGCGGTTGGCCGAGATGCTGCTGGATGTGCTCCAGGGTCGCGGCTACGGATTCGTCGCTGGAAACGTCCAGGACCAGGCCCGCACCCTCGACGCCATTGGCCTTGAGGGTTTCGGCGATCTTCTCGGCGCCGGACGCGCTGGTCGCGGTGCCGATGACCACGGCACCCAGGCGCCCCAGTTCCAGCGCAATCGCCTGGCCGATGCCACGGCTGGCGCCGGTTACCAATGCGACCTTACCTTGCAGACTCATGGGATTCTCTCCTTTCTCTCTCTCAGGCCAGGGCGGCGCGCGTGGCGGCGAACGCCTCGACGCCATCCAGGCCATGGGTATTGATGCCCTTCGCGCAGCGCCTGTTGAGGCCTGCCAGGACCTTGCCCGGCCCGCACTCGACCAGCTCGGTGACGCCCTTTTCCGCCAGCAGCTGGATGCTCTCCACCCAGCGAACCGGGCTGTACAGCTGTGCCAGCAGGTCGCGGCGCAGCGTATCGAGATCAGCCGGCACGGCGGCGCTGACGTTCTGCACCAGCGCAATCTTCGGCGCCTGCCACTGCAGGCTTTCGACCGAGGCGGCGAACTGCTCGGCGGCCGGACGCATCAGTTCGCAATGCGACGGCACGCTGACTGGCAGCGCCACCGCGCGCTTGGCGCCGCGTGCCTTGCATGCCTCGATGGCACGCTCAACGGCAGCCGCGGCACCGGCGATCACTACCTGCCCCGGCGCGTTGAAGTTGACCGCGCTGACCACCTCGCCCTGGGCCGCCTCGGCACAGGCCGCCAATACATCGGCGTCTTCCAGGCCAAGGATCGCGGCCATGCCGCCCTGCCCCGCCGGAACCGCCTGCTGCATCAGTTGGCCCCTACGCTCGACCAGCTTGACCGCATCGGCGAACGCCAGGCTTTCGGCCGCGACCAGCGCGGAATATTCGCCCAGGCTGTGCCCGGCGACGAACGCCGGGCGCGCACCGCCCTCGGCCAGCCAGAGGCGCCAGAGCGCGATCGAAACCGTGAGGATGGCCGGCTGGGTCTTGTCGGTCTGGTTCAGGTGCTCTTCAGGACCATTCTGGACCAGCGCCCAAAGGTCGTAACCGAGCGCCTCGGAGGCCTCGGCGAAGGTATCGCGCACCAGCGCCTGCTGGGCGCCCAGCTCGGCCAGCATGCCGAGGGATTGCGAACCCTGGCCGGGGAAGACGAATGCGAGGGATGCAGACATTGAATAGGTCCCTTGTGGTCTTTTGCTCGTCGGAGATAACGCGCCAGCCGCGACTGGCGCAGGAAACTGAGTGTTGGATGGCTGCCTGGACCGCCCGGTCACACATTAGAGCAGCAGATGCTCGAGACGGCCATGCAATCGTTGCGGCAGGTTTTCCCGGACTTCCAGTGCCGCGCGACGCAAGGCGCTCTGGAAACCCTCCTCGGCGGCAGACCCATGGCTTTTCACCACTATCCCCTGCAATCCGAGGAAACTGGCGCCGTTATAGCGTGCCGGAGCGATATCGCCGCGCAGCCGGCGCAGCAGCGGCAACGCCAGCGCACCGACCAGCTTCGCCGCCAGTCCATCGCGGAAGCGCTGTTCGATCCGCGCCGACACCATGGCAGCCAGGCCTTCGCTGGCTTTCAGCAGGATGTTGCCGACGAAACCGTCGCAGACCACCACGTCGGCCTCGCCGCGATACAGGCCATCGCCCTCTATATATCCGCTGAAATTCAACCCCTGCGCCTTCTGCAACAGACTCGCCGCCAGCTTGACCTGCTGGTTGCCCTTGATCTCCTCGGTCCCCACGTTGAGCAGGGCGACCCGGGGCGAGACGCAGCCCAAGGCCTCTGCCGCCACCGCGCCCATCACCGCGAACTGATAGAGATGCTCGGCACTGCAATCCACGTTGGCGCCGAGGTCGAGCAGATGACAATGCCCCTTCTCGGTCGGAACCGCCGTCACCATCGCAGGGCGGTCGATACCGGGCAGGGTCTTCAGCAGGTGCCGCGACAGCGCCATCAACGCCCCGGTATTGCCGGCGCTGACGCACGCGTGCGCCCGGCCGTCGCGGACCAGCTCCAGCGCCACGCGCATGGAAGCGTCCGGCTTGCCACGCAAGGCCTGGGAGGGACGTTCGTCTGAACCTATCACTTCGCTGGCCGCATGCACACGCAGGCGCTGCCGGTCGAGCGACGGATAGCGGGAAAGGAGTTCTTCGAGGAGGGCAGGCTGACCGACGAGGATCAGTTGCGAAGAGGAATTCTCGGCCAGGAAGGCAATAGAGGCCGGAACAACGCAGTGGGGACCGAAGTCCCCACCCATTGCATCAATCGCGATGATTGGTGCGGACAAGGATTACTCGTCGGAGCCCTTGTCTACTACCTTACGGCCGCGATAGAAGCCGTCCGGGGATACGTGGTGGCGCAGGTGGACTTCACCGGTGCTCTTTTCCACGGACAGAGCATTGGACTCGAGCGCATCGTGGGAACGACGCATGTCACGAGCGGAACGAGACTTTTTGTTCTGCTGAACAGCCATGATTGATTAACTCCTAAACGTTTGGGTCACGCTTCAACTGTGCCAGTACGCTGAACGGATTAGGACGCTTGTCCTCGACTTCGCTCGACTCCGGCTCGTCTTCGACGACGAATCCAGCCGGGTGCTGACATACTTCGGGGTCATGGGCCGGAACGATGGGTAAGGCGAGCAACAGCTCGTCCTCGACCAGCGCCAGCAGGTCCAGGGGTTCCTCCCCCACTTCCAGCGCATCGTACCCCTTCGGCAGACCGTCGGCGGACTGACCTTCCCGAAGAATGGCGTAGGTATATTCGCCATGCACGGGAATGGCCGCCGCATCCAGGCAGCGTTGGCATACCATGCTCACCTCGGTATCGAGCTGCATATGCATGACCGCCAGCTTCTGGTGGTCGCGCTCGAAGGAAACCTTCACGCGCACCTCACCGGCATCGCTGGTCAGTTGCTCGCATACACGCGGCATATCGGCGAGCGCGTACACACCCTCGAGGGTGGCGCCGCGGTCGACCAACTTGCGCGGATCGATATGAGGTGGAATCGGCCCATTCAACATAAGCGCGCCATTATAGGGACGCCCCCGCGCCTGTCAAAGGAAATTAGCCATAAACCGCTGTAAGGACGAGTCTTTTCGTTAAAATCGGCCGCTCGCCATGGAGAACCTCATGCCCGACCTGATCCTCGCCTCCAGCTCCCCCTACCGACGCGAACTCCTGACCCGCCTGCGCCTTCCCTTCGAAAGCGCCAGCCCCGATATCGACGAAAGCCATCGCGCCGGGGAAAGTGCCGAGGAACTGGTGCGCCGCCTTTCCGCCAGCAAGGCCGAAGCGCTGGCCGGACGCTATCCGCAACACCTGGTGATCGGCTCCGACCAGGTCGCCGTACTCGACGGCAACATCCTCGGCAAGCCGCACACCCCCGAACGCGCCATCCAGCAGCTACGGGACGCCAGCGGCAAGAGCGTGACCTTCCTCACCGGACTGGCCCTCCTCAACAGCGCCAGCCGACGCATCCAGGTGGCATGCGTGCCGTTCACCGTGCACTTCCGCCACCTCGACGAGAGCCGCATCTGCCGCTACGTCGAAGCGGAACGCCCGCTGGACTGCGCCGGCAGCTTCAAGGCGGAAGGCCTGGGCGTCAGCCTGTTCCGCTCCACCGAAGGAGAGGACGCCACCAGCCTGGTGGGACTGCCCCTGATCCGCCTGGTCGACATGCTCCTCGAGGAAGGCGTCGAAATCCCCTGAGCCGGCATTCCATATAAAGAAGCCCGGCTTCGGCCGGGCTTCTTTATATAAGGAAGGGAAACACCCTCAGCGCAGTACCGGCCCCTGCCAGCCCATCCACAGCGCGAGGCGCTCCGCCACACTGGCACCGAACTTCTTGGCGAAGCGATCGAAAGGCGACTCCTGCACGGTGTAGTCCTCGATCTTCTTCTCCTTCACCACTTCGCGCGCCACATAGCTGGCATTGCCCAGGCCGTCGATCAAACCCAGCTGCAATGCCTGTTCGCCGGACCAAACCAGACCCGAGAACAGCTCCGGATGCCCCTCGACCTTGAGCCGGTCGCCGCGCCCTTTTTTCACGCTGTCGATGAACTGCTTGTGGGTGGTATCCAGCACCTGCTGCCAGAACTGGGTCTCCTCGGGCTTTTGCGGCTGGAAAGGATCGAGGAACGACTTGTGCTCGCCGGAGGTATAGACGCGCCGCTCGACACCGAGCTTCTCCATGGTGCCGACGAAACCGAAGCTGGCCGCCGTCACGCCGATGGAACCGACCAGGCTGGCCTTGTCGGCGTAGATCTGGTCGGCGGCGCTGGCGATGTAGTAGGCGCCGGAGGCACCCAGGTCGCTGATCACCGCATAGACCTTGACGTTCGGGTGCTCGCCGCGCAGGCGACGAATCTCGTCATAGATATAGCCCGACTGCACCGGACTGCCGCCCGGACTGTTGATCCGCAGGACGATCCCCTTGGTACCCTCATCCTTGAACGCCGCGCGCAGGGCCGTGACGATATTGTCGGCACTGGCCGGCTCATCGTCGGCGATCATGCCCTTCACCTCGATCAGTGCCGTGTGGCTACCGCTGCGCGAGGCCGATTTCTCCAGGCTGCCGAACGGACTGAAGGCCAGCAGCACGACAAAGAGATAGATGAAGGTCAGCGACTTGAAGAATATCCCCCAGCGCCGCGCCCGCCGCTGCTCCTGGACCCCGGCGAGGACCGCCTTTTCCAGCAGCTTCCAGCT
Organism: Pseudomonas sp. RC10-4-2; assembly: GCF_050433085.1. NCBI lineage: Bacteria > Pseudomonadati > Pseudomonadota > Gammaproteobacteria > Pseudomonadales > Pseudomonadaceae > Pseudomonas > Pseudomonas sp. RC10-4-2. Next base: position 1,408,515 of record NZ_JBNPXX010000001.1, on the reverse strand, counting down.
CTTGTCGTCATTCGCCTTCGGCGTTTCCGACTTCCACTCGTCAGACATGCTCAACCACTCCTGAAACCGCCTCACGTCGAGCACCGCCCAACCAGGCGCGCAACTCGGTGAAATGCTCAACTTCCAGCCGCGGCGCATAAGGCCGCAACTGCTCCAGCGATTGGGCGCCATAGGCCACCGCAACCGAATCCATCCCCGCCCGTCGCGCCATTTCCAGGTCGAACGGCGAATCACCGATCATCAGCGCCCGCCCCGGCTCGACCCGGCAGTGCGCCAGGATCTCGTGGAGCATCAACGGGTCCGGCTTGCTGGCCGTTTCGTCGGCGCAGCGGGTGATATCGAAGAAATCGCTCCAGCCATGCCCCGCCAGCACCCGGTCCAGGCCGCGCCGACTCTTGCCGGTGGCGACCGCCAGGCGGAACCCGGCCTCGCGAAAATGCACCATGGCTTCGGCCACGCCGGGGAACAACCGCGACGGCTGCGCTTCCTGCGCCAGGTAATGCTCGCTGTAGGCACACCGGAAACGCTCGACCAGAGCAGGATCGCCAACCTCCGGATAGAGCGAAGCGATCGCCTCGGGCAAGCCGAGGCCGATGATGCCCTTGATCCGGGTATCGTCCCGCTCCGGCAGAGCGGTTTCCCGCGCCGCCGCCTTCATCGAATCGACGATGCGCGCGATCGAGTCGACCAGGGTGCCGTCCCAATCGAATACCAGCAACGCGTAGTCAGTCATTCAAACGCTCCAGCGAACGCTGCCACATCTCGTCCACCGGCGCCTCCAGCTCCAGCACCTGCCCGTCGGGCAGCGGCACGCGCAACTGCGCGGCATGCAGGAACAGGCGCTTGCCGCCCAGCTCGCGGATCTCGCGGGAGAAATCCTCGTCGCCATACTTCGGGTCGCCGGCGATGGCATGCCCGGCGTGCTTGGCATGCACGCGGATCTGGTGGGTCCGCCCGGTGATCGGGCGCGCTTCCACCAGGGTGGCGAAATCGCCGAAGCGACGCAGCACCCGGAACTCGGTCAGCGCGTCCTTGCCCTCGACGTTCACCTCTACCATTCGCTCGCCCGAACGCAGGTTGTTCTTCAGCAGCGGCGCGCGCACGTTCTTCTTGCCAGCCGGCCAGTGGCCACGGACCAGGGCGTGATAGCGCTTGTCGACGATCTTCTCGCCCCGCAGGGCCTCATGCAGGTGACGCAACATGCTGCGCTTCTTGGCGATCATCAGCAGGCCGGAGGTATCGCGATCGAGACGATGCACCAATTCGATATCCTTGGCATCGGGGCGCAACTGGCGAAACACCTCGATGACCCCGGCGCTCACGCCGCTGCCGCCATGCACGGCGATCCCGGCGGGCTTGTTGACCACGATCAGCGCCTTGTCCTCGTAGACGATCGCCGCCTCCATCCGCTCCAGCAGCCCCTGCGCCAGCGGCGCCGGCTCATCACGCTCGGCCAGGCGCAGCGGCGGCACGCGCACCTGGTCTCCGGCCTGGAGCCGATAGTCGGGCTTGATCCGCCCCTTGTTCACGCGCACTTCGCCCTTACGCAGGATGCGATAGATCAGGGTCTTGGGCGCACCCTTGAGACGGGCAATAAGGAAATTGTCGATACGTTGACCAGCCAGTTCCGGCGGCACATCGAGCAGCTGGACACCGGTGGTCGGAGAGGCGGGAGTAGTCATCCGTACATCATAACAATTTTTCATTCAATTGAAGCACTTAATCATTGCTGCTATAGTCGGGAAGCCGCCATAAGCGGCCTGGCCTGCGGATGATTGCCAACCTGCATTTCCCCCTCGCCTGCAAACACTTTGAACGGACGTCAGGCCGTCCTACAGAGGCGTTTCAGCGGAAATACGAAAATTTCCAACCCGCTAACGACTCGAAACCAAAGCCTTGAAACATGAGCCGCGACCACTTCGGTGAGCGCGAGATGCCAACCCGCTCCGGATACTGCGAGCGGCGCCCGATTCTTAAGGAACATGTGTAGGGTGGAGATGTACGGCTGTTGGACTGCGTAGCTTCTAGCTTGATCCAGACGCATTTTTCGTCCGCCTCCGACAGCCGATTCCTCCTCCTGACTCAAGTGCTTCTGAAACACAGGAAGCAGGAGACGTAGTCGCGGACCGGCACCCAGTGCCGAGCGCCGCTGGACACGGGAATGGCCCGCCATTCCTGAATACGCGCCCGAGCACCGACCGTGAGAGTCGTGTGTGCCGATCGCCGTTTCCGGTAGCCCCGGAAACCATTGGTACTACATGAAAAGAATGCTGATCAACGCGACTCAACCCGAGGAGTTGCGTGTTGCACTGGTCGACGGCCAACGCCTGTTCGACCTCGACATCGAGTCGGGCGCCCGCGAGCAGAAGAAGGCCAACATCTACAAAGGCCGCATCACTCGCGTCGAACCCAGCCTCGAAGCCGCCTTCGTCGACTTCGGCGCCGAACGCCACGGCTTCCTCCCCCTCAAAGAAATCTCCCGCGAATACTTCAAGAAATCCCCCGAAGGCCGGATCAACATCAAGGAAGTCCTGAGCGAAGGCCAGGAAGTCATCGTCCAGGTCGAGAAGGAAGAGCGCGGCAACAAGGGCGCCGCCCTGACCACCTTCATCAGCCTGGCCGGCCGTTACCTGGTGCTGATGCCGAACAACCCGCGCGCCGGTGGCATCTCCCGCCGTATCGAAGGCGAAGAGCGCAACGAGCTGCGCGAGGCCCTGAACGGCCTCAACGCACCGGCCGACATGGGCCTGATCGTGCGCACCGCCGGCCTCGGCCGCAGCACCGAGGAACTGCAGTGGGACCTCGACTACCTGCTGCAACTGTGGAGCGCGATCAAGGAAGCGTCCGGCGAACGTGGCGCGCCCTTCCTGATCTACCAGGAAAGCAACGTCATCATCCGCGCCATCCGCGACTACCTGCGCCAGGACATCGGCGAAGTGCTGATCGACAGCATCGACGCCCAGGAAGAAGCCCTGAACTTCATCCGCCAGGTGATGCCGCAGTACGCCAGCAAGGTGAAGCTGTACCAGGACAGCGTTCCGCTGTTCAATCGCTTCCAGATCGAGAGCCAGATCGAGACCGCTTTCCAGCGCGAAGTGAAGCTGCCGTCCGGCGGCTCCATCGTCATCGACCCGACCGAGGCCCTGGTTTCCATCGACATCAACTCGGCGCGCGCCACCAAGGGCGGCGACATCGAGGAAACCGCCCTGCAGACCAACCTGGAAGCGGCCGAGGAAATCGCCCGCCAGCTGCGCCTGCGTGACATCGGCGGCCTGATCGTCATCGACTTCATCGACATGACCCCGGCGAAGAACCAGCGCGCCGTGGAAGAGCGTGTCCGCGAAGCCCTCGAGGCCGACCGCGCGCGCGTCCAGGTCGGTCGCATCTCGCGCTTCGGCCTGCTGGAAATGTCCCGCCAGCGCCTGCGTCCGTCCCTCGGCGAGACCAGCGGCATCGTCTGCCCGCGCTGCAACGGCCAGGGCATCATCCGCGACGTCGAGTCGCTGTCGCTGGCCATCCTGCGCCTGATTGAGGAAGAAGCCCTGAAGGACCGCACCGCGGAAGTCCGCGCCCGCGTGCCCTTCCAGGTCGCCGCCTTCCTGCTCAACGAGAAGCGCAACGCCATCACCAAGATCGAACTGCGTACCCGCGCGCGCATCTTCATCCTGCCGGACGATCATCTGGAAACCCCGCATTTCGAAGTCCAGCGTCTGCGCGATGACAGCCCCGAACTGGTTGCCGGCCAGACCAGCTACGAAATGGCCACCGTCGAGCACGAAGAAGCCCAGCCGGTCAGCTCGACCCGCACCCTGGTCCGCCAGGAAGCAGCAGTCAAGACCGTCGCTCCCCAGCAGCCCGCACCGCAACACACCGAAGCACCGGTCGAGCCGGCCAAGCCGATGCCCGAGCCGAGCCTGTTCCAGGGCCTGGTGAAGTCCCTGGTCGGCCTGTTCGCAGGCAAGGATCAACCTGCCGCCAAGCCTGCTGAAACCAGCAAGCCGGCTGCCGAGCGCCAAACCCGCCAGGACGAGCGTCGCAACGGCCGCCAGCAGAACCGCCGCCGCGATGGCCGCGATGGCAATCGCCGCGACGAAGAGCGCAAGCCCCGCGAGGAACGCGCAGAGCGCCAACCGCGCGAAGAGCGCGCCGAACGCCCGAACCGCGAAGAGCGCAGCGAACGTCGCCGCGAAGAGCGCGCCGAGCGCCCGGCTCGCGAGGAGCGCCAGCCGCGCGAAGGCCGTGAAGAGCGCGCCGAGCGGACACCCCGCGAAGAGCGCCAGCCGCGCGAAGGCCGCGAAGGTCGCGAGGAACGCAGCGAACGCCGCCGCGAAGAGCGCGCCGAACGCCCGGCCCGCGAAGAGCGCCAACCCCGCGAAGGCCGTGAAGAACGCGCCGAGCGCCCGGCCCGCGAAGAGCGCCAGCCGCGCGAGGATCGCCAGGCTCGCGACGCCGCGGCCCTGGAAGCCGAGGCGCTGCCGAACGACGAGAGCCTGGAGCAGGACGAGCAGGACGATACCGATGGCGAGCGCCCGCGCCGCCGCTCCCGCGGCCAGCGTCGTCGCAGCAACCGCCGCGAACGCCAGCGCGAGGTCAGCGGTGAGCTGGAAGGCAGCGAGGCGACCGATAATGCCGCCGCGCCGCTGAACACCGTCGCAGCCGCCGCCGCTGCCGGTATCGCTGTCGCCAGCGAAGCCGTAGAAGCAAACGTGGAGCAAGCCCCGGCCACTACCAGCGAGGCTGCCAGCGAAACCACGGCAAGCGATGAGACCGACGCGTCGACCAGCGAAGCCGTCGAAACCCAGGACGCGGACAGCGAGGCCAATACCGGCGAAACCGCCGACATCGAAGCGCCGGTGACCGTCAGCGTGGTCCGGGACGAAGCCGGCCAGAGCACCCTGCTGGTCGCGCAAGCCACTGAAGAAGCTCCCTTCGCCAGCGAAAGCGTGGAAAGCCGCGAAGACGCCGAGAGCGCCGTGCAACCGGCAACGGAAGCGGCCGAAGAAGTTGCCGCCCCGGTGCCCGTCGAAGCAGCAGCCCCTAGCGAGCCCGCAACCACCGAGGAGCCGACCCCGGCCATCGCGGCGGTGCCGGCCAACGCGACCGGCCGTGCCCTCAACGACCCACGGGAAAAACGTCGCCTGCAACGCGAAGCCGAGCGTCTGGCACGCGAAGCCGCAGCAGCAGCCGAAGCGGCAGCTCAGGCCGCTCCCGCCGTCGAGGAGGTCCCGGCTGTAGCGAGCGAGGAAGCGTCGGCCCAGGAGGAACCTGCTGCACCCCAGGCTGAAGAAATCGCCCAGGCCGACGTTCCGTCCCAGGCGGACGAAGCCCAGGAAGCGGTACAGGCCGAGCCTGAAGCTTCCGGCGAAGACGCCACCGACACGGAGCACGCGAAAAAGACCGAGGAAAGCGAAACCTCGCGCCCGCATGCCTGAGTGACAGACTGAAAAAAGGGGATGCCATGGCATCCCCTTTTTTTTGCGTGTCATTCCGCGGCACTCCGGCATACCGCCCGTCATGACCAGAGCCGCCGAACACGCACAATGAAAAAGGGATGCCGCCGGCATCCCTTTTTCATTCTCCAGCCGCACCCTCAGTAGAGATTGGGTTCAGGCTCCAATTCGACGCCGAAACGCCGACGGACGTCCTCCTGGATACGCTCCGCCAATGCCTGGACTTGGGCACCGGTGGCACCGCCATGGTTGACCAGAACCAGCGCCTGCTGCGCGTGTACCCCCACCGGGCCATCGCGAAAGCCCTTCCAGCCGCCCTTGTCGATGAGCCAGCCTGCAGCCAGCTTCAGCCGACCGTCCGCCTGCGGATAGCCAACCAGATCCGGGAAGGCCTGACGCAAGCGTTCGGCCTGCGCCGCATCCACCAGCGGGTTCTTGAAGAAGCTGCCGGCATTGCCCAATACGGCGGGGTCGGGCAGCTTTTCCCGGCGAATGGCGCAGATTACCCGGCTTACGTCCCTGGCCGTCGGACTGGCGATGCCCTCCTCCTCCAGGCGCTGGCGTACCGGCCCGTAGTCCAGGTGCAGCCTCTCCCGCCGTGTCAGGCGCAGGCGCACGCGGAGGATCAGCCAGCGATCAGGCTCCTGCTTGAACAGGCTGTCGCGGTAGCCGAAACGGCAGGCCTGGCGATCGAACTCACGCAGGGTTCCATCCTGGCGATCCAGCGCCGTCAGGCTGTCGAAGACATCCTTCAGCTCCACGCCATAGGCGCCGATGTTCTGCATCGGCGCCGCACCCACGGTGCCGGGAATCAGGCTGAGATTTTCCAGACCGGCCAGGCCCCGCTCCAGGCTCCATTGTACGAATGGGTCCCAGGCCTCGCCCGCCTCCGCCTCGACCAACACCGAATCCGCGGCATCGGAAACAATTCGCCGCCCCTGGCTGGCCATGCGCAAAACCAGCGCCTCGACGTCACGGGTCAGCAGCAGGTTGCTGCCACCACCGATCACCAGCAGCGGCAATCCACGCTCCCGAGCCAGGGCCAGGGCCTCGCGCACATCAGCCTCGTCCCGGGCGTGGGCCAGCAGGCGGGCGCGCACGTCGATGCCGAAGGTGTTATAGGGCTTCAGCGAGCAATGCTCTTGCAGTTCCAGGCTCACAGTCGCCCCTTGGCTTCGATCAACAGACGGTCGCAGGCATGTTCGATCAGGTCGAGGACCTGCTCGAAGCCTTCTTCGCCGCCATAGTAGGGATCGGGTACTTCGTCCCGCTCGGACCCGTAGCGACGCAGGAACAGATCCAGTTCGGCGGCACCGCGCCCGGCACGCAGGGTCTCGAGGTCGGCCAGGTTGGACAGGTCCATGGCCAGGATCAGGTCATGGCAGGAGAAATCCTCGATGCCGACCTGGCGTCCACGCAGTGCCGACAGATCGTAGCCGCGCCTTTGCGCGGCCAGGCGGGTGCGCTGGTCAGGTGCCTTGCCGACATGCCAGCCGGCGGTGCCGGCGGAATCGACATGGATACGGGAGGCCAGCCCGGCCTCCTCGACCTTGCGCCGGAACACGCCTTCGGCGGTGGGCGACCGGCAGATGTTGCCCAGGCAGACGAACAGGACGCGCATCAGCCCCCCAGCACGCGGCGAACGCGTTCGAGGTCTTCCGGCGTATCCACGCCCGGAAGCATGGTTTCGCGGGCATCGGCCACATGGATTCGCACCCCGTGCCAGAGCGCGCGCAATTGCTCGAGGCTTTCGGCGTTCTCCAGCCAGCACGGTCCCCAGGCGACGAAATCGGCAAGGAAACCCACGCGATAGGCGTAGATGCCGATGTGGCGACGATAGGGCACGCCCTCCGGCAGGCTGTCGCGATCGCGGGCGAAGGCGTCACGAGCCCAGGGCAAGGGCGCACGACTGAAAGTCAGGGCCAGGCCGTCGATGTCGGTGGCGACCTTGACCACGTTCGGATTGAACAGCGCGGAGACCTCATGGATCGGCTCGGCCAGGGTAGCGATGGCAGCTTCCGGGTGCGCCGCCAGGTTGGCCGCCACCTGGTCGATGAGCGCCGGGGGGATCAGCGGTTCGTCGCCCTGGACGTTGACCACGATGGCATCGCTGGCCAGGCCGAGCCGGGAAGCGACTTCCTCCAGGCGATCGGTGCCGGAGTTGTGCTCGGCACGTGTCAGCAGCGCCTCGGCGCCGAATCCCTGGCACGCCGCCAGGATGCGTTCGTCGTCGGTGGCGACGACCACGCGGCTGGCGGCGCTCTTGCGGGCCTGGTTCCAGACGCGCTGGATCATTGGCTGGCCGGCGATATCCTGCAATGGCTTGCCGGGCAGACGAGTGGAGGCGTAGCGGGCGGGAATGACGACAGTGAACGCCTGGGTCATTACTTGTCCAGCCGCTCGTCCACGTTCAGGGAGCGAGCCTCGCTCTCCAGCATCACCGGGATGCCGTCGCGGATCGGATAGGCCAGGCCGGCCTGCTTGCTGATCAGTTCGGTCTTGTCTTCGCTGAGCACCAGCGGGCCCTTGGTCAACGGGCAGGCAAGGATATCGAGGAGTTTCGGGTCCATGGCGGAGTCCTTCATACAATGGCGGCACGGCCGCCGGTCAGCGCGCCAGGAGATGCTCGAGTCGGGCGTCGAACCAGGCGACGAATGCTGGGGAAGGCACCGCATCGACCGCCAGGTACCACCAGTCGGCCGCTGCGAAAGCCCGGCATTTAACGGCATCCTTCTCGGTCATCAGCAGCGGCAGCGGCGGGCTGAACGCCAGTTCGGCCGCCGTGTAGGTCGCGTGATCCGGGAAGGCATGCGGAATCGCCCGCCAGTGTAGCGCCTCGAGCGTCCTGAAGAAACGCTGCGGATTGCCGATCCCGGCCAGGGCATGGACCTCCTGGCCCGCGGGAAAATGCTCCAGCGGTCGGCGCTCGCCGCTCTGCAGGTTGATCAGCGCAGTAGGCTGCAAGCGGAATGCGTAACCGCCGTCAGGATCCTCGTCGGCGCCGTTGTAAAGCAGCGCGTCGACGCTTTCCAGACGCTCCGCCGGTTCGCGCAACGGACCGGCCGGCAGGCAACGACCATTGCCGAGACCGCGCGCGGCATCGATCAGCACCAGTTCCAGATCGCGCGCCAGGCGATAGTGCTGCAAGCCATCGTCGCAGAGGACCAGGTCCAACTGCTCTTCGGCGAGCAGCGCCTGCAGGGCGCGCGGACGATCCGGGTCGATCATCAGCGGCACGCCGCTGCGCCGGACGATCATCAGCGGTTCGTCGCCGGCCTCCGCGGCGTCCTGCTCGGCCCGCACCCGCCACGGCGTGGTGGGCGGCCGGGCACCATAGCCGCGGCTGATCACGCCAACCCGCAAGCCGCGAGCCCTGCAGTGCTCGATCATCCAGAGGATCATCGGCGTCTTGCCGGTTCCGCCGACGGTGATATTGCCTACCACCAGCACCGGCAGCGGTGCCCGGTAAGCGGGCTTGCGCCCGGACAGGAAGTCCGCCCGGCGGCCGTTCGCCACCCGACGATAGAGAGCCTCCAGCGGACGCAGCAGCGCCAGCGCCGGATGCCCCTGGTACCAGGCGGCGAGCAGTCGCTCGGAGAACGACATCAGGGCTTGGCCGCCGTGTTCTCGACCGTGGTGATGCGCAGGTGGACGAAGCCCAGCTTGCCCGCTGCGTCCATCGCCGTGACCACCGACTGGTGGGTGGACTTGGCATCGGCGCTGATCACCACCGGCAGGTTGTTGTCGCCCGCCGATTCACGCTGCATCGCCGCCATCAGGGTGGCCAGGTCGCTCTTGGCCAGCGCCTGCCCGTTCAAGGCGTAGTGCCCCTCGGCATCCACCGAGAGTTCCAGTTGCTTCTGCTCGGTGCCGGCGGTTTCGCCGCTCTCCGCCGATGGCAGCTCGATGTTGAGCTGCTCAGGGCGGGTGAAGGTGGTACTGACCACGAAGAACAGCAGCAGGACGAAGATCACGTCGATCAGCGACGCCAGGTTGATGAAGACGTCTTCACGGGCGGCACCCGCCCGTCTGCGGCGGAATTTCACGCTTTGCCTTCCTCGACGTAGTCGACTTCACGATCGCCCTGCACCACTTCCACCAGCTTGATGGCCTCCTGCTCCATGGCGATCACCAGTTCGTCGACCCGCCGCAGCAGGTAGCGATGGAAGAACACCGCCGGAATCGCCACCAGCAGGCCGGCGGCGGTGGTGATCAATGCCTTGGAGATGCCCGCGGCGAGCATCGGCGAGTTGGCCATGCCGTTGTCCATGAAGGCGCCGAAGATCTGGATCATGCCGAACACCGTACCCAGCAGGCCCAGCAGCGGCGCCATCGCGGCGATGGTGCCGAGGGCGTTGAGGTAGCGCTCCAGCTCGTGGATGACACCGGAAGCAGCCTCCTCGATGCACTCCTTCATGATCTCGCGACCGTGCTTGGAGTTGGCCAGACCGGCGGCGAGGATCTCTCCCAGCGGCGAGTTGGCGCGCAGGTCCTTGAGCTTCTGGGCGCTCAGTTGCTTGCCCTTGATCTGCTTCCACACCTGGCCGAGCAGCTCGGGCGGCGCGACGCGGCTCTTGCGCAGCGTCCACAGGCGCTCCGCGACGATGGCGGTGGCGGCGATCGAACTCAGAATGATCGGCAGCATCATCCAGCCGCCGGCTTGAACCAGTTCCCACACAGTGGCATATCCCCGAAAAAAAAGTGGCGCCACTCTAGCACAGCGACCCTTTTCCGCCGACCGCCACGGTTCTCATTTTTCCCGCCAGAAGTGCGCCGAATCACGCTCCCGGCGTGCGCCGCCACGGCTTCCGAGGAGAAACGTCAGGGCACCGTCGCGTGCCGTGTCGTGGACCTGCGCGGCGACCCTCGCGTAACGCTCCATCACTTCGCCATGGGGATGGCCGAAGGCGTTGCGCCAACCTCGCGAGACCAGCACATGGCGAGGCCGCGTACGCAACACGAAGGCGACTCCGGAGGAACTGCGGCTGCCATGATGCGGCGCCAGCAACCAGTCGACCCGGGGATCGGCCTGTCGCGCCAGCCAGGCATGCTCGGCCGCACGCGAGATATCCCCGGTCAGCAGCAGGACTTCGCCATCGGCCTCGACCCTCAGCACACAGGAGCGGTCGTTGCTGTCGCCGGCCTGTGCCCATGCCCACTGTTCGAAAACCACGCCATCCCAGGACCAGCTCCGCTCGTCGCAGCTGTCCGCGAACAACGGCGAAGGCAGGCGCGCGGGTTCGCCGCTGACCAGCCAAACCGGCGGGAATCGGGAAGCGACCGTAGGAGCACCGCCTGCATGGTCGTTGTCGGCATGGCTCAGCAACAGGCCGTCCAGGCGCCGCAGGTCCAGGCTGCGCAGCACCGGCACCACCACCCGCTCGCCCATGTCGAACGCCCCCTGCCGCGCACCGCTGTCATAGAGCAAGACATGCTCTCGGGTACGCACCAGCACGGCCAGCCCCTGGCCGACGTCCAGCACCCGCACTTCCGCCCGCCCCCATTCGACAGGCGGCGATGACGGCAACAATGCCGGCAGTAGCAACGCGGCACCGAGGGCACGCAACGGCAAGCCAGCCGGCGCCAGCCAGCAGAGCGCGCCGAGCATGCCCAGCGCTACGCTCCAGGCCGCTGCGGCGGGTGGCTGCCAGGCCTCGGCCAGGCCCGCCAGCAGGCCAAGCGCACGAAACAGCAGGTCCAGCGAAACGCCAGCGGCGCGAAGCAGCCCCTCGCCCAGCCCGGGCACCCACAGCAGCAGGCTCCCCGCCAGGGCCGGGGGCACTACCAGCAGTTCGATCCAAGGCACCGCCAGCAGGTTGGCCGGCGCTCCGCTCAGGCTCAACGGCAGGCCCAGCGCCAGCAGCGGCATCGCCAGCCCCAGCGCCATCCCCCACTGCGCCCGCCCCCAGGCCGCCCACCAGCGCCAGCGCCCAAGGCGCCCGGCGAACAGCCAGAGCAGCAGGGCAACCGCCAGGAACGACAGCCAGAACCCCGCCTGCAGGCTGGCCAGCGGCTCGACCAGCAAGACCAGCACCAGCGTTGCCAGCAGCGGGGTCAGCAAGCCCAGGTGGCGGAAACGCAGGCGCCAGACCAGCGCCAGGCTGACCATCAGGCAGGCGCGCCGCACCGGGACCTCGAAACCCGCCATCAACCCGTAGCTCCAGGCACCAAGCAAACCCAGGGCGCAGGCACAGGGCAGCCAGGGCAGGCGCCGCGGCCAGCAGCCCAGGCGATGCAAGGCCGCCACCAGGCCATAGAGCATCCCCGCCAGCAACGAGATATGCGAACCGGAGATGACCATCAGATGCACGGTGCCGGTGTCCTGGAACATGCGCCACTCGGCCGCGCTCAACCCCGAGCCATCCCCCAGCACCAGCGCCGCCAGGGCGGCGCCGCGCCCCTGTGCGTCGACCGCCAGCAGGCGCTGGCGCCAGGCATCGCGCCAGGCATCCAGGCCGCTGGCCGGCTGCAGGCGCTGGCCCGCCTTCACCGTGCCCACAGCACCGACCCGCTGCGCCAACAACCAGGCCTCGTAGTCGAAACCCGCCGCGTTCACCAGGCCGCGGGGGCGTTTCAGGGTCACCGCCAGGCGCCAGCGTTCGCCGCCCATCAGCGGCGGCGCGCCGCGCCAGCTCAGGCGCAGACGCTCGGGAAGAAGCACGCCCCGCGCAGCGCTGACCTCCTCCAGCCGGAAGCGCGTGACGCCCTCGCCGCTCGCCGGCAGATCGACCACACGCCCCTCCAGCCAAAGGGTGCGACCATCCAGCTCGGCGGCCAGGCGTCCGTCCAGGGCGACTTGCGCCGAGCCGCAGGCCCAGGCGAACCCGAGCAGGAACAACCCCAGCCAGTACAGCCGGCCGAACAGCAGCAACAGTCCGGCGGCGGCCATGCCCAGCAGCCAGCCGACCGACGGCAATTCCGCCAGGAAGCGCAGGGCCAGCAGCCCCGCGGCGAGGGCTGGCAATCCCAGGCGCATGAACGGTTCCTCCCATCCCCGTGGCGTGCCCTCCGCTCCCCGACATGTCACATGGGGTCATACAATGGGCAACGAAATCCTGTCATCTTGCTTGGCATAATACGCAAGCCTATATCCACCGAGAGCCCACATGCCGCGTCGCCTGTTCAAGCGCTACATGCCCGATCCGGAAAGCATCCGCTCGCAGAAGTCGCTGCGCTTTCTCGGCAAGTTGACGCACGATCCCAACCTTTGGCATCTCAATCGCCACTCGGTATCGCGCGCCATGGCCGCCGGGCTGTTCGCCGCCTTCATCCCGATGCCGATGCAGATGCTGCTGGCGGCCGGTCTGGCGGTGTGGATTCGGAGCAATCTGCCAATCTCCGTCGGATTGGTCTGGCTGACCAATCCGATCACGATGCCCCCGGTCTTCTATTGCACCTACAAGCTGGGCGCCTGGTTGATGCAGGTGCCGCCGCGCACCCTGCCGGACCATCTCACCTGGGAATGGATCAGCCAGGAGCTGTCCAGCCTCTGGCAGCCCTTCCTGCTCGGTTCGGTGGTGTGCGGCATCATCGCCGCCATCCTCGGCTACGCGCTGACGATGCTCTACTGGCGCTGGTGGGTGCAGCGCAGTTGGAGCCGACGCTGCCGGCAACGTCGCGAACGGGTCGCCGCGAAGTGATCCGCCGGACATGAAAAAGCCGCCTCGAAGGCGGCTTTTTCGTGGGCCTTGTCCGCCCCGTGCAGGGACTGGCGTTCACTCGTAGCGCAGCGACTCGGCCGGTTGTGTCCGCGCCGCGCGCCAGGATGGGTACAGGGTGGCGAGGAAGCTCATCAGCAATGCAGCGCTGCAGATCAGCACCACGTCCAGCACCTGCAGGTCGGAAGGCAGGTAGTTGATGAAGTACACGTCCGAGCTGAAGACCTTGTGCCCGACCAGCCGCTCGATGCGGTCGATCATCCCGGTGATGTTCAACGCCGCGAACACCCCGAGCACCCCGCCGATAACCGTCCCGATCACGCCGATGACGGTGCCCTGGACCATGAAGATCGCCATGATCTGCCTCGGCGTGGCGCCGAGGGTACGAAGAATCGCGATGTCGGTGCGCTTGTCGGCGACCACCATGATCAGGGTGGCGATGATGTTGAAGGCGGCGACCGCGATGATCAGCAGCAGGAGCAGGCCGATCATGGTCTTTTCCATCTTCATCGCGTTGAACAGGCTGCCCTGGGTCCTGGTCCAGTCGCTGGACCTGAAGCCCTGCCCCAACTCCTTGACCACCTTGGCGGCGACCTGCGGCGACTGGTAGAGATCCTTCAGTTCCAGGCGCACGCTCGGCACCTGGCCCGGTTGCAGGCGCAGCAACTGGCCGGCATCGGCGATGTCGATCAGCGCCAGCGAGTTGTCCAGTTCGGCGCCGACCTTGAACAGGGCGACGATGGTGAAGCGCTGCATGCGCGGAGTGATGCCGCCCGGCGCACTGGTGGCTTCCGGGACGATCAGGGTCAGCTTGTCGCCGACATTGACATGGAAGCGCCGCGCGGTGATCTCGCCGAGGACGATGCCGAACTCGCCAGGCTTGAGGTCGTCCAGGCTGCCCTGGACGATGTGCTCGCCGATGATGGAAACCTTGCGCTCCTCCTGCGGGTCGATGCCGTTGACCAGCACCGGCAGCATGTTGCCCTTGTACGACAGCATGCCCTGCAGTTCGGCGAACGGCGCCGCGCCGACCACCTCGCGGTGCCGCAGCGCCGCGTTGGCGACGGTCTGCCAGTCGTCCAGCGGCTGCGTCGCGCTGATAGTGGCATGCGGCACCATGCCGAGGATCCGCGTGCGCATTTCCTTCTGGAAGCCGTTCATCACCGAGAGCACGATGATCATCGCCAGCACGCCCAGCGCCAGGCCGATCATCGAGGTCAGCGAGATGAACGAGATGTAGTGGTTGCGGCGTTTGGCGCGGGTGTAGCGCAGGCCTATGAAGAACGGTAACGGTCTGAACATGTCGCGGATGCACCGAGTCGATGGGGGATTCGCCGGACGGGAGCGGACGGCGGGCACGCCGTTGCCCCGCTACGCGGCGATCAGTCGGCCTTCTTCCAGGCGCAGGATGCGATCCATGTGCCCGGCCAGCTGGAGATCGTGGGTTACCACCAGGAACGAGGTCTGCAACGAACGGCTCAGTTCCAGCATCAGCTCCTGGATACCCTGGGCGGTATGCTGGTCGAGGTTGCCGGTGGGCTCGTCGAGCAGTACCAGCTGCGGACGGTTGACCAGCGCGCGGGCGATCGCCACCCGCTGGCGCTCGCCGCCGGACAGCTCGGCCGGCTTGTGCGACAGGCGATGCCCCAGCCCGACCCGCTCCAGCAGCTCGGCCGCCCGCTGGCGGGCTTCCGCGATCGGCGTGCGGCCGATCAACAGCGGCATGCAGACGTTCTCCAGGGCGGTGAACTCCGGCAACAGGTGGTGGAACTGGTAGACGAAGCCCAGCGCGCGGTTGCGCAGCAGCCCGCGGGCCGTCTCGTTCAGCGCCGAGAGTTCCTCGCCGGCGAGCCAGACGCTGCCGGCGGAGGGCGTGTCCAGGCCGCCGAGCATGTTCAGCAAGGTGCTCTTGCCCGAACCGGAGCTGCCGACGATAGCCACCCGCTCCCCAGGCAGCAGGTTCAACTCGACGCCGGACAGCACCTGCACCGATTGCGGCCCCTCGTCGTAGCTCTTGCTCAGGTTGCGGCAACTCAGCACCGACTTGTCATTCATAACGCAAAGCCTCCGCAGGCTGGGTGCGCGCCGCACGCCAGGCTGGATACAAAGTGGCGAAGAAGCTGAGGACCAGGGCCGCGCCGCAGACCAGCACGACATCGTCGAGCATCAGTTGCGACGGCAGGTAATCGATGAAGTACACGTCGGACGCGAGGAACTGGTGGCCCAGCAGCTTTTCCAGGGCGGAAATCCAGGCGCTGACGTTGAGCGCCGCGACCACCCCGAGGACCCCGCCGACCAGCGTGCCGATCACCCCGATCACCGTGCCCTGGACCATGAAGGTAGCCATGATCTGCCCCGGCGTGGCGCCGAGGGTACGAAGGATGGCGATGTCCGACTTCTTGTCGGTGACCACCATCACCAGGGTGGAAATGATGTTGAACGCGGCGACCGCGACGATCAGCAGCAGCAACAGGCCGATCATGGTCTTTTCCATGCGGATGGCCTGGTACAGGTTGCCGTGGCTGCGCGTCCAGTCGCGGGCGTAGAAGTCATTGTCGGTCAGGGTCCGGGCGATCTCCCAGGCCACCCGCGGCGCCTGGAACAGGTCGTCGAGCTTCAGGCGCAGCCCCTGTACCTGGTTGGTCTTCCAGCGCTGCAGGCGCGCGGCGTCTTCCAGGTGGATCAGCGACAGGCCGCCATCCAGTTCGCCGGCGCCGACGCGGAAGGTGCCGACCACGGTGAAACGCTTCATCCGCGGGAACACCCCGGCCGGGGTGACCGCCACCTCGGGGAGGATCAGGGTGACCTTGTCGCCGATGCCGACGCCGAGCTTCTGCGCCGCCAGTTGGCCGATGACGATGCCGAAGCCGCCGGCCTTGAGTTCCGCCAGCGAGCCCTGCTTGAAGAAATCGGGAATGATCGAGACCTTGGCCTCTTCCAGCGGATCGACCGCATCGACCATCACCGTCTGCACCGCGCCATTGGCGCTGAGCATGCCCTGCATCTGGGTGAACGGCGCTACCGCGGTGACATGCTCGTGGGCCTTGACCTTCTCGGCCAGGGCGCGCCAGTCATCGATGGGCTGGTACGACTCGACGGTGGCCTGCGGCACCATGCCGAGGATGCGGGTACGCATTTCGCGATCGAAGCCGTTCATCACCGAGAGCACCACGATCATCACCAGCACGCCCAGTGCCAGGCCGATCATCGAGGTCAGCGAAATGAAGGAGACGAAATGGCTGCGACGTTTGGCCCGCGTATAGCGCGTGCCGATGAAAACGGACAGGGGTCTGAACATGTCGCCCTTAGCTGGCAGAAAATGGATGCGTCGGGATGGCGAAGTGGCGAGGCATCGCCGGCGGCCTTACACTCTGACCATCACTGCCGCCGTGGGTTCGCCATGTCCACTCGTGACGCGGATGACCGCCGCGAATACTACCGTATCGAAGATACCCTCGCACTGGAATTTCGCCCTGCCGGGGCCGTCGAAGACGGCCTGGAGAGCGAGCCGGGGGCCACCCTGTTCAGCCTGCTCAGCGACCTCCACCTGATGGATTACGAGTCGCAGCACCTTCTGCGCCACATCAGCGAACGCGACCGCACGCTGGCCAACTACCTGAAGGTGATGAACAAGCGCATCGACCTGCTTGGCCAGGTCATGGTGCAGAGCCTGCTCAAGGAGATCGGCGAACCGCGCAAGGTCAGCCTGTCCGAGGGGGGAGTCAGCTTCCGCCACGACCGCGCATTGCCGGTCGGCCAGTTGCTCGTCCTGCGCATGGTCCTGTTGCCGCAGGGGTTCGGCCTCGAACTGCGGGCCCGGGTAATCCACGCCCAGCCACACGACGACGAATTCGAGATCGGCACCGAGTTCGAAGCGTTGAGCGACGCACAGCGCCAGTTGCTGGCCCGGCATATCCTCCAGAAGCAGGCCCAGCAGCGCCGCCTGGCACGGGCCGGACAGGGCCCGCTCGGCGAGCCGGGCCAACCTTCTTCGACCTGAAACCTTCTTCGACCTGAGATGTGCCGATGCTCCGTTCGCTACTGCTGTGCTCCCTCCTCCTCGCCCCGCCGCTGTTCGCCGACACCCTGAGCATTCCGCTGGGCGCCCAGGGCGATACCCGGGTCGCCCTGCCCGCGCACGGCGAAAGCCGCGAAGCCGTGCTGCAACGCTTCGGCCTGGCCGACGAGGAACATCCCGCGGTCGGCCAGCCGCCCATCATGCGCTGGGATTACCGCGACTTCTCGGTATATTTCGAAAGCGGCCGGGTGCTCGACAGCGTTCGCCATCATCGGCCGCGGAATCCCGCGCAACCCTCGAACAAGGAGCCACAGTGACTCTCATCTATGGACATCGCGGCGCCAAGGGCGAAGCGCCGGAAAACACCCTGGCCAGCTTCCAGCGCTGCCTGGAGCATGGCGTCAACCGTTGCGAACTGGACCTGCACCTGTCCCGCGACGGCGAACTGATGGTGATCCACGACCCGACCCTGAAGCGCACCACCGGCCGCCGCGGCAAGGTCGCCGAACACGACGCGGCCACCCTGGTCACCTACGACGCGCGCAAGGGCGGCCCCGGCTGGGTACGGCCGACGCCGATCCCGCGGCTGGAGGAGTTGTTCGAGAAGTGCCCGTTCGAGCACTGGCAACTGGAAGTGAAGAGCGCCTCGCGCGAACGCGCGGCGCGGACGGTAACGCGGATCAGGGAGCTGACCGAGCGCTTCGGCAACCGCGACAAGATCACCGTCACCAGCGGTTCGCGGACCGTGCTCAAGGCCCTCAACGAACTGACCCCAGAGCTGTCGCGCGGGCTGGTCGCCGAATACGCCTGGCTCGACCCGCTGAAGGTCGCCCAGCACTATGGCTGTGCCCTGCTCGCCCTGAACTGGACCCTATGCACCCCGGAACGCCTGCTCAAGGCCCAGCGCCAGGGGCTTCACGTCTCGGTGTGGACGGTCAACGAACCGGCGCTGATGCGCCGGCTCGCCGACTTCGGCGTGGACAGCCTGATCACAGACTTTCCCGGTTTGGCCAGCGCCACCCTCGGGAATCGCTGAGCACATCCCCTCCGGCCGGCTCAGGCCGCCGGCCGGAGTCCTTCAAAAAAGCCGGTTGAGGCCGTCGAACGCCGCTACCCGATAGGCTTCCGCCATGGTCGGGTAGTTGAAGGTGGTGTTGACGAAGTACTTCAGGGTATTCAGCTCGCCCGGCTGGTTCATGATCGCCTGGCCGATGTGGACGATTTCCGAAGCCTGGTCGCCGAAGCAGTGCACGCCGAGGATCTCCAGGGTCTCGCGATGGAACAGGATCTTCAGCATGCCCACCGGCTCGTTGGAAATCTGCGCCCGGGCCATGCCCTTGAAGAACGCCTTGCCCACTTCGTAGGGAATCTTCGCCGCGGTCAGTTCGCTTTCGTTCTTGCCGATCGAGCTGATCTCCGGAATGGTGTAGATGCCGGTCGGCACATCGTTGACGAAGCGCCAGCTGTCGCTCTCGACGATGTTGCCGGCGGCCGAGCGGCCCTGGTCGTAGGCAGCGCTGGCCAGGCTCGGCCAGCCGATCACGTCGCCGGCGGCGAAGATGTTGCTCACCGAAGTGCGGTAGTTCTCGTCCACCTCGATCTGGCCACGGCTGTTGACCTTGATGCCGACGTTCTCCAGGCCGAGCTTGTCGGTGTTGCCGGTCCGGCCGTTGCACCAGAGCAGCGCGTCCGCCTTGATCTTCTTGCCCGACTTCAGGTGCAGGATGACACCGTTGTCCAGCCCCTCGACGCGCTCGTACTCCTCGTTGTGGCGGATCAGCACGTTGTTGTTGCGCAGGTGGTAGCTCAGCGCATCGGAAATCTCGTCATCGAGGAAGCTGAGCAACTGGTCGCGCGTATCGATCAGGTCCACCAGCACGCCCAGGCCGCTGAAGATCGACGCGTATTCGCAGCCGATCACCCCGGCTCCGTAGATGATCAGCCGGCGCGGGGTGTGGCTCAGGGACAGGATGGTGTCGCTGTCGTAGACCCGCGGGTGGTTGAAATTGATGTCCGAAGGACGATACGGGCGCGAGCCGGTGGCGATCACGAACTGGTCGGCGACCAGGCGCTCCACCGCGCCGCTCGGCGTCACCACTTCGACGGTGCGTTCGTCGACGAAGCTGGCGGTGCCGGTGAACATGTCGATGCGATTGCGCGCGTAGTAGCCGGTACGCGAAGCGACCTGCTTGGAGATCACCCGGTCGGCGCTCTTCAGCACGTCGGGGAAGGAGAACCAGCGCGGCTCGCCGATCTGGCGGAACATCGGGTTGGTGTTGAACTCGATGATCTGCTTCACCGAGTGGCGCAGGGCCTTGGAAGGAATGGTGCCGAGGTGCGTGCAGTTGCCTCCGACCACGCGACGGCTGTCGACTACCGCCAGCTTGCGTCCGTACTTGGAGGCGTTCATCGCCGCCCCTTCGCCCGCCGGACCCGTGCCCAAAATCACCACGTCGTAGTTGTAGACAGCCATGCGTACTCCTCAGAACAGGCCGAGGCGCCCACTGGCGCCTCCGGCAAAGCCGCTGCACAACATGTGCGCGGCGGATCGATTCGATCATCGGGTCGGTGCGAACGACGGCATTCGCCGGGCAAGGCTCGGTCCGACCTCGAGGCGGGCATATGTTACGCCCTGTGCGAAATGTCGCACATTAGCGTTTGGTCGCGTCGTAGGCGAGTTTTCCGGGCACTACAGATTCGTCGCGGTTGGCTTCCTCGCATTTCTGCCGGTCGCCGCCGCAGATCGAGCATTCCTTCTCGATCCCCAGGTTGGCGATGCCGCCGCAGGAACCGGCGATCGGCTTGCGGCCCATGATGACGCCGATGGACATGCCGAAGACCACCAGCAGCATGATGACGAAGACCAGTAGCCAGGTCATGGACGTTCTCCTTGGTTGCCGAACAGTTGCTCGTAGCGTGGCGTGGTGCGGCTGTCGAAACCGTTGCCCTGGCGACTGACGAACAGCGCCGCCAGTCGGTGCTTCTCGGCGAAACGGTAGCCCTCCTCCGGACCGAGCACCATCAGCAGGGTCGACAGGCCGTCGGCGTTGCGCGTCGACGGATCGATCACCGTGACCGAAGCCAGGTGATGGTCGATCGGCGCGCCGGTGCGCGGGTCGAAGGTGTGCGAATAGCGCTGGCCGTTCTCTTCGAAATAGTTGCGGTAATCGCCCGAGGTCGAGACGCCGTAGCCGTCCAGCGCCAGTACCTGCTGGGCGACCCGCTGGCCCTCGCGCGGCGCTTCGATAGCGATGCGCCAGGGCGTGCCGTCCGGCTTGCGCCCTTCGGCTTTCAACTCGCCGGTGATTTCCGCCAGGTAGCTGCGCACGCCAAGCTCCTTCAGGCGTTCGCCTACCGCGTCCACCGTATAGCCAGCGGCGATGCTGTCGAAGTCCAGCTGTACGGCGGCGTCCTTGCACAGGCGCTGGCCGTCGATGCGCAGGTGTCGATGGCCGACGTCACGGCGCACCGCGGCGATCTGCTCGGCGCTGGGAACCTTCTCCACCCGCGCCTGCGGACCGAAGCCCCAGAGGTTCATCAGCGGCTCGACGGTCATGTCGAAGGCGCCCTGGCTCTGTTCCGACAACTCGCCGCCGTAGCGCAGCAACTCCAGCATCGGTGGCGGCAGCTCCATGCAGGACTGCGCCGGCAGCGCATTGAAACGCGAGACCAGGGAATCGTCGCGGTAGGTGGACATCTGCCGGTCGACCTCGGCGAGGATCGCCTCCACCGCGGCTTTCGCCGTCTGGACGTCGGGCGCCGAGGCGCCGCGCACGTACTTGATCGAATAGGTGCTGCCCATGGTCGGGCCGCCGAAGCTTTCCAGGGTGTCGCCGCAACCGGCCAGGACCAGCGCCAGCGCTGCCAGTCCGGCCATGGCAAGCGGACGGAAACGCTCAGCCACCGAAATCGTCCAGCAGGATATTCTCGCGCTCCACGCCCAGGTCGGTGAGCATCTTGATCACCGCGGCATTCATCATCGGCGGGCCGCACATGTAGAACTCGCAGTCCTCGGGCGCCGGGTGGTCCTTCAGGTAGTTCTCGAACAGCACGTTGTGGATGAAACCGGTCAGGCCGGTCCAGTTGTCCTCCGGCTGCGGGTCGGACAGCGCCAGGTGCCACTGGAAGTTGGGATTCTCCGCCTGCAGCTGGTCGTACTCCTCGGTATAGAAGGCCTCGCGCAGCGAGCGCGCGCCGTACCAGAAGCTGATCTTGCGGTTCGACTTGAGCCGGCGCAACTGGTCGAAGATGTGCGAACGCATCGGCGCCATGCCGGCGCCGCCGCCGATGAAGACCATCTCGGCCTCGGTGTCCTTGGCGAAGAACTCGCCGAACGGCCCGTACACGGTGACCTTGTCGCCCGGCTTGAGGTTGAACACCCAGGACGACATCTGCCCCGGCGGCAGGTCGCTGCCCGGCGGCGGCGAGGCGATGCGGATGTTGAACTTGACCACGCCCTTCTCTTCCGGGTAGTTGGCCATCGAGTAGGCGCGGATCACCGTCTCGTCGACCTTCGACACGTAGCGCCACATGTTGAACTTGTCCCAGTCGCCGCGATATTCCGGCTGGATATCGAAGTCCTTGTACTCGACCACGTGCGGCGGGCATTCCAGCTGCACGTAGCCGCCGGCACGAAAGTCCACGCTCTCGCCGTCCGGCAGGCGCAGGGTGAGTTCCTTGATGAAGGTGGCGACGTTGGGGTTGGACTCCACCGTGCACTCCCATTTCTTCACCCCGAAGACCTCTTCAGGCACGCGGATCTGCATATCCTGCTTGACCGGCGTCTGGCACGACAGGCGCCAGCCTTCCTTCGCCTGGCGCCGGGTGAAGTGCGACTCCTCGGTGGGCAGCATCTCGCCGCCGCCCTCGACCACCACGCATTTGCACTGCGCGCAGGTGCCGCCGCCGCCGCAGGCGGAAGACAGGAACACGTTGTTCGCCGCCAGGGTTTGCAGCAGCTTGCCGCCGGCCGGCACGGTCAGGCTGTGCTCGCCATTGATCTGGATGGTCACGTCTCCACTCGACACCAGCTTGGCGCGGGCGACCAGGATGATCGCCACCAGGCCCAGGACGATGGCGGTGAACATGCCGATGGCCAGGAAAATCTCGAATCCGATCACGGGCCTCTCCTTACAACTGCACGCCGGAGAACGACATGAAGCCCAACGACATCAGGCCGATGGTGATGAAGGTGATCCCCAGGCCCTGCAGGCCCTCGGGGACGTCGCTGTACTTGAGCTTCTCGCGGATACCCGCCAGCGCGGCGATCGCCAGCGCCCAGGAAAAGCCCGAGCCGACGCCGTACACCGTGCTCTCGGCAAGGTTGTAGTCGCGCTCGACCATGAACAGCGAGCCGGCCATGATCGCGCAGTTCACCGTGATCAGCGGCAGGAACACGCCCAGCGCGTTGTAGAGGCTGGGTACGTACTTGTCGAGGAGCATCTCGAGGATCTGCACGATGGCGGCGATCACCCCGATGTAGCTGAGCAGGCCGAGGAAGCTCAGGTCCACCTCGGGCAGCCCGGCCCAGGCCAGCGCGCCGTCCTTGAGCAGGTAGGTGTAGATCAGGTTGTTGGCCGGCACGGTGATGGTCTGCACCACGATCACCGCGATACCCAGGCCGATGGCGGTCTCCACCTTCTTCGAGATGGCGATGAAGGTACACATGCCGAGGAAGAACGCCAGCGCCATGTTCTCGACGAACACGGCCTTCACGAACAGGCTGATGTAGTGCTCCATCAGTAAGCCTCCTTGCTGGATACCTGCGGGGCCATCTTGTAGGTCGGGGCCTCGACCTGGTCTTTCTTCCAGGTCCGCAGGGCCCAGATGATCAGGCCGATCAGGAAGAACGCCGAAGGCGGCAGCAGGAGCAGGCCGTTCGGCTGGTACCAGCCGCCATCGTTGACCGTCGGCAACACGCTGATGCCGTAGAGCTTGCCGGCGCCGAACAGCTCGCGGACGAAGCCCAGCACCAGCAGCATGGCGCTGTAGCCGAGACCGTTGCCGATGCCGTCGAAGAACGACACGAGCGGCGGGTTGGCCATGGCGAAGGCTTCGGCGCGGCCCATCACGATGCAGTTGGTGATGATCAGCCCGACGAACACCGAGAGCTGCTTGCTCAGGCTATAGGCATAGGCCTTGAGCACCTGGTCGACGACGATCACCAGCGAGGCGATGATCACCATCTGCACGATCATCCGGATCGAGCTGGGAATCTGCCGGCGGATCATCGAGATGAACAGGTTGGAGAAGCCGGTCACCAGGGTCAGGGCGATGGCCATGACGGTAGCGGTCTTCAGGTTCGAGGTTACCGCCAGCGCCGAGCAGATCCCGAGGATCTGCAGGCCGATCGGATTGTTCTGGAAGACCGGATTGAACAGGACTTCGCGGATCGTGGGTTGAGCAGCCATCACGCCTCCCCTTTGCGCAGATTGGCGAGGAAGGCGTCGAAACCGTCCTTGCCGAGCCAGAAATGCAGCAGGTTGTCGACACCCTTGCTGGTCAGGGTGGCGCCGGCCAGGCCGTCGACCTGGTGGGTCGCCTTCGCCGATTGCGGGTCCACCGAGCCCTTGATGATCTGTACGGCAAGATCGCCCTGGGCGTCGTAGAGGGTCTTGCCGACCCACAGCGCCTTCCATTTCGGATTGTCGACCTCGCCGCCGAGACCGGGGGTCTCGCCATGCTGGTAGAAGCCGAAGCCGGCGACCGTGTTGAGGTCGCCCTTGAGCGCCAGGAAGCCGTAGAGGGTCGACCACAGACCGTAGCCGCGCACCGGCAGGATCAGGGTGTCGAGCTTGCCGTCGGTCTCCACCAGGTAGACCGTGGTATAGCGCTCGCGGCGCTTGATCGAGGCGATGTCCTCGGCGGCGGGCAGCGCATCCGACAGCGCCGGGTCCTTGGCCGCTTTCAGCGGGTCGTAGCCGAGCGGGTCCTGGGCATCGCTGAAGGTGCCGCTCTGCAGGTCGACCACCTTGGCGGTGATGCGACTGTCGAACAGCGCCTTGACCTCTTTGCCGGACATGCCCGGCTCGCCGAGACCAGCGATGGCGAGGATGCTGCGCTGCTTGTCGAGCAGGCGGTTTTCCGCCTGGGTCGGCTTCAGCGCCACCGCCGCGCCGGCGACGAACACCGAGCTGACCAGGCACACTACCAGGGCTACCAGCAGTGTGCGGGTGGTGGATTCTTGATTAGCCATTGCGCGCCAGCCTCCGCTTGATGTTGGCCTGAACGACGAAATGGTCGATCAGCGGTGCGAACAGGTTAGCGAACAGGATCGCCAGCATCATGCCTTCCGGGAACGCCGGGTTGACCACCCGGATCAGCATGACCATCACTCCGATCAGGGCGCCGAACAGCCACTTGCCGGTATCGGTCATGGACGCCGAGACCGGGTCGGTGGCCATGAAGATCATGCCGAAGGCGAAGCCGCCGGTGACCAGGTGCCAATACCAGGGCATGGCGAACATCGGGTTGCTGGCCGAGCCGATGGCGTTGAACAGGTAGCTCATGGCGACCATCCCCGCCATCACCCCGGCGACGATGCGCCAGGAGGCGATGCGGGTCAGCAGCAGCACGGCGCCGCCGATGAAGATCGCCAGGGTGCTGGTCTCGCCCATCGAACCCTGCATGTGGCCGAGGAAGGCATCCATCCAGGTCAAGCCGTGGCCGAGGATGTTGTCCACGCCGCCGGCGGCGGCCAGGCTCAGCGAGGTGGCGCCGGCGAAGCCGTCCACCGAGGTCCATACCGCGTCGCCGGACATCTGCGCCGGGTAGGCGAAGAACAGGAAGGCCCGGCCAACCAGTGCCGGATTGAGGAAGTTCTTCCCGGTGCCGCCGAACACTTCCTTGCCCAGCACCACGCCGAAGCTGATCCCCAGGGCTACCTGCCACAACGGGACGGACGGCGGCAGGGTCAGGGCGAACAGCACCGAGGTGACGAAGAAGCCTTCGTTGACCTCGTGGCGGCGGATGCTGGCGAACAGCACCTCCCAGAAACCGCCGACGATGAAGGTGGTCAGGTACACCGGCAGGAAGTACGCGGCGCCCTGGACCAGGCAATCCCACAAGCTGTTCGGGTCGAACCCGGCCAGCGCGCCGATCAGGGCGAAGCGCCAGCCATCCTGGGCGCTCAACAGGTCGGGGCTCTGGGCGAAGATCAGGTTGGCCTGGTGGCCGACGTTGTACATGCCGAAGAACATCGCCGGGAAGGTGCATAGCCAGACGATGATCATCATGCGCTTCAGGTCGATGCCGTCGCGCACGTGTGCAGTGGTGCGGGTGACGCTGCCGGGACGATAGAGGAAGGTGTCCACGGCTTCGTACAGCGGGTACCACTTCTCGTAGCGCCCGCCCTTCTCGAAATGATGCTCGACCTTGTCGAGCAGGTTACGCAAACCCATGGCTCAGCCCTCCTGCTCGATGCGTGCCAGATTGTCCCGCAGAATCGGGCCGTATTCGTACTTGCCGGCGCAGACGTAGCTGCACAGCGCCAGGTCCTCTTCGTCGAGTTCCAGGGCGCCGAGCTTCTGGGCCATTTCCGTGTCGCCGACGATCAGGTAGCGCAGCAGTTGAGTCGGCAGGATATCCAGCGGCATCACCGCCTCGTAGTTACCTACCGGCACCATCGCCCGTGGGCTGCCGTTGGTGCTGGTGGTGAAGGCGAAGCGCTTGCCGCCGAGCAGCCTGGAGACGAACACGTTGAGCAGCGAATGCTTTTCCACCCCGGCGCGCAGGTAGTGGAGGAACTCGCGCTGGTCGCCCTCCTTGAGACAGGACAACTGCAGGTGGTAGCGCCCCAGGTAGGCGTAGGCGCCATGGGCGGTGCGACCGCCCAGCACGGAGCCGGAGATCAGCCGGTTGTTGCCCGGCTGCAACTGGCCGGCGGCCAGTTCGTCGAGGTTGGCGCCCAAGCGGGTGCGCACCAGACGTGGCTTTTCCACCACCGGACCGGCCAGGGCGATCACCCGCTCGGTCCACAATTGCCCGGTCGTGAACAACTTGCCGATGGCGATCACGTCCTGGTAGTTCAGGTTCCACACGCTCTTGCCGGCACCCACCGGGTCGAGGAAGTGGATATGGGTGCCGGGCAGGCCCGCCGGATGCGGACCGGAGAATGCTTGCGCGGTCACGCCGGAGAGCGCCTCGCCGGGTAGCGAAACGCCTTCCGCCTTGCACAGGAACACCCGGGCCAGGCGCCCGAGCACCGTCAGCCCGGCCTGGAAGGCCTCGCCCTGCTCCGCGATAACCACCTGCGGATCGGCGGCCAGCGGCTGGGTATCGATGGCAGTGACGAAAATCGAACTGGGGCTGGACTCGGGATCGGGCACCTTGCTGAACGGCCGGGTCCGCAGCGCGGTCCACAGGCCCGACTGCAACAGGTTGTCGCGAACCTGCTCGGCGCTCAGCGTGGCGAGTTTGTCAGCGGGATAACGGGCGAACTCCAGTTGCTCGTCGCCGTCGAGATCGATGACCACCGATTGCAGGACGCGCTTCTCGCCACGATGGATGGCACTGACCACACCGGCGCCGGGTGCGGTATAGCTGACGGAGGGATTCTTCTTGTCGGTGAACAGCGCCTGCCCCAGCTTCACCCGGTCGCCTACCTGCACCGCCATGGTCGGCTTCATGCCGTGGTAGTCGAAACCGATCAACGCCACGCTGCGTACCGGGCGTGCTGCCTCGATGCGCTGTTCGGGGGCGCCGCTGATGGGCAGGTCCAGGCCACGTTTTATCTTGATCATGTCTAGTGCCTAGTGGTCGTGGACAGAAAAGACGAGGCCCAAGTCAGAAAATGACCATCATCGCGCGCAACGTACTGAATTGGCACGATTGATGAATGGCCCCGCAAGGTAACCACGGGATTATAAAGAGCCACCTCCCCGGGAGCCACCCAAGCCGCACACCGGGTCTTGAAACGCGTAACAGAAAACGACAGAAAAACATGCCCGTGCGAAATGAAAAACGGGAGCCGAAGCTCCCGTCCTGCGCCACCCGCAGGCTCAGGCCTGCTGGCCGAGCCCGCGCCTTTCCGCCAGCGACAGCTTGACCCGGTAGCACAACCACATCAGCAGCAGCCAGAATGGAATGGCGTACACCGAGATGTTGATCCCGGGGATCATCAGCATGATGCCAAGGATGAACACCACGAAGGCCAGGCACAGGTAGTTGCTGAACGGCGACCAGAGCGCCTTGAAGAAGGTGTCCACGCCCTGGCGCTTCATCGCCGCGCGGAACTTCAGGTGCGACAGGCTGATCATCGCCCAGTTGATCACCAGCGCCGCCACCACCAGCGACATCAGCAGTTCCAGCGCCTTGTGCGGCAATACGTAGTTGACGATCACGCAGAGGAAGGTGATCAGCGCCGAGACCAGGATCGACAGCACCGGCACGCCCCGGCGGTCCACCGACATCAGCACCTTCGGCGCGTCACCCTGGGCGGCCAGGCCGTAGAGCATCCGGCTGTTGCAGTAGACGCCGCTGTTGTAGACCGACAATGCCGCGGTGAGTACTACGAAGTTGAGGATGTTGGCCGCGGTGCCGCTGCCGATCAACGAGAAGATCTGCACGAACGGGCTGCCGCTGTAGTCGTCGCCGGAAGCGTTGATGGTCTCCACCAGCTGGTCCCATGGATACAGCGAGAGCAGCACCGCCAGGGCGCCGATATAGAAGATCAGGATCCGGTAGATCACCTGGTTGATCGCCTTCGGGATCACCTTCCGCGGCTCGGACGCCTCGGCGGCGGTGATACCCACCAACTCCAGCCCCCCGAAGGAGAACATGATGATCGCCAGGGTCATCACCAGGCCGCTGAGACCGTTGGGGAAGAAGCCGCCGCGGTCCCACAGGTTGCTCACCGAGGCTTGCGGTCCGCCACCGCCGCCGACCAGCAGGTAGATACCGAGCAGGATCATGCCGACGATCGCCGCTACCTTGATGATCGCGAACCAGAACTCGGTCTCGCCGAAGGCTTTCACGTTGGCCAGGTTGATCGCGTTGATCAGCACGAAGAACGCCGCCGCCGTCGCCCAGGTCGGCACGTCCGGCCACCAATACTGGATGTACTTGCCCACCGCGGTCAGCTCCGACATGCCCACCAGGATGTACAGCACCCAGTAGTTCCAGCCGGAAAGGAAACCGGCGAATCCGCCCCAGTACTTGTGTGCGAAGTGACTGAAGGAGCCGGCCACCGGCTCCTCGACGATCATCTCGCCGAGCTGGCGCATGATCAGGAAGGCGATGAAGCCGCCAATGGCGTAACCGAGGATCATCGACGGGCCGGCCGTCTTGATGACGCCCGCCGAGCCGAGGAACAGCCCGGTGCCGATCGCCCCGCCCAGCGCGATCAACTGGATGTGGCGATTCTTCAGGCCACGCTTCAGCTCGCCCTGGTGCAGATGTTGACCATCCATTGAAAAACCCTAAATCGAAGTGAGTAGTTTCTTGTTCTGGTTATCCACAGAAATGAAAAACGGGAGCCCGAGAGCTCCCGTTTTCCTCTACGCCTTGCGCATCAACGCGGGAAGGCCGGCGGGTTGACCCCAGCCATGTCTTCCATCACGCGCACTACCTGGCAGCTGTAGCCGAACTCGTTGTCGTACCACACGTACAGGACGACACGGTTGTCGTTGCAGATGGTCGCCTCGGCGTCCACCACGCCGGCATGGCGCGAACCGACGAAGTCGGTGGAAACCACTTCCTGGGAGCTGACGAAGTCGATCTGCTTCTGCAGGTCCGAGTGCATGGCCATCTGGCGCAGGTACTCGTTGATCTCTTCGCGGGTGGTGGCCTTTTCCAGGTTCAGGTTGAGGATCGCCATGGACACGTTCGGCGTCGGCACGCGGATCGCATTGCCGGTCAGCTTGCCTTTCAGCACCGGCAGGGCCTTGGCCGCGGCGGTGGCGGCACCGGTCTCGGTGATCACCATGTTCAGCGGCGCGCTGCGGCCACGACGACTGCCCTTGTGGAAGTTGTCGATCAGGTTCTGGTCGTTGGTGTACGAGTGAACGGTCTCGACGTGACCGTTGACGATGCCGTACTGGTCGTTGACGGCCTTCAGCACCGGCACGATGGCGTTGGTGGTGCAGGAGGCGGCCGAGATGATCTTGTCGTCGGCGCCGATGTCGGTGTGGTTGATACCGTGCACGATGTTCTTCAGCGCACCCTTGCCCGGAGCGGTAAGGACCACGCGATCGATCCCCGGGCACTTCAGGTGCTGGCCGAGACCTTCGGCGTCGCGCCACTTGCCGGTGTTGTCGACCAGCAGGGCGTTCTTGATGCCGTACTGGGTGTAGTCGATCGACGCCGGGTCGTTGGAGTAGATCACCTGGATCAAGTTGCCGTTGGCGGTCAGCGTGTTGTTTTCTTCGTCGATGGTGATGGTGCCGTCGAACGGACCGTGCACCGAGTCCCGACGCAGCAGGCTGGCCCGCTTGACCATGTCGTTCTCGGCGCCCTTGCGCACGACGATCGCGCGCAGGCGCAGGCCGTCGCCGCCGCCGGTCTTCTCGATCAGGATGCGCGCCAGCAGGCGGCCGATGCGGCCGAAGCCGTAGAGCACGACGTCGGTGCCTTCGCGGGCATCGCCGTTCTGCTTGCCGACCACCTCGGCCAGCTCGGCCTTGACGAAGTCCTCGATGCTGCGGCCGTTACCTTCTGCCTTGAACTTGGCGACCATCTTGCCCAGATCGACGGAAGCGGCGCCCAGCTTGAGCTCGCTCATCGCCTTGAGGATCGGGAACGTCTCGTGAACCGACAGCTCGGCGTCATCAGCCATGCGATGACGGGCGAAACGATGCGCCTTCATGATCGCGATCACCGAGCGGTTGATCAGACCACGGCCATGGATCGAGGTCACCACATTGTTATTGCGGTAGAGCTGGCCAATCAGCGGGATCATGGCTTCCGCGATGGCTTCACGATCGATCCATTCACCGAGACACTGGTCGGGCTTCTGAGTCACGGGCAATACCTTCCACATGTAGGGGATGAAAAAAGGGGCTACATTATGACCGCGCCGGCCAGGCTCGGCAATCTGCAGCAGTCGGAAGACTGACATCCAGCAGTCGGGAAAGTTACAATCCGGCGGGTCAAATTCCCGACCGGAGCCCAGCTTGCCCGTGTCCGTACTGCGTCTTCCCAGCCTGCCGGCCAGCGCCGGCAAGCAACACTGGGGCAACCTCCCCGGTGCCGCGCTGAGCCTGGCTGTCGCCGAGGCCGCCAGTTCCGCCAAGCGCTTCACCCTGCTGCTGACCGCCGACAGCCAGAATGCCGAACGCCTGGAACAGGAACTGCGGTTCTTCGCCCCCGACCTGCCGGTATTGCATTTCCCCGATTGGGAAACCCTGCCCTACGACGTCTTTTCACCGCACCAGGACATCATTTCCCAGCGCATCGCCGCCCTCTACCAGTTGCCGCAGCTCAAGCACGGCGTGCTGGTGGTGCCGATCTCCACCGCCTTGCACCGCCTGGCGCCGACCCGCTTCCTGCTCGGCAGCAGCCTGGTCCTCGACGTCGGCCAGAAACTCGACGTCGAGCGGATGCGCCTGCGCCTGGAAGGCGCCGGCTACCGCTGCGTCGACACGGTCTACGAGCACGGCGAGTTCGCCGTCCGCGGCGCGCTGATCGACCTGTTCCCGATGGGCAGCGAGTTGCCCTTCCGTATCGACCTGTTCGACGACGAGATCGAGACCCTGCGCACCTTCGACCCGGAGACCCAGCGCTCCATCGACAAGGTCGAGTCGATCCGCCTGCTGCCGGCACGCGAATTCCCCCTGAACAAGGAAGCGGTCACCGGCTTCCGCGGCCGCTTCCGCGAGCGCTTCGACGTCGACTACCGGCGCTGCCCGATCTACCAGGACCTCGCCAGCGGTTTGACACCCTCGGGAATCGAGTACTACCTGCCGCTGTTCTTCGAGGAAACCGCGACCCTCTTCGACTACCTGCCGCAAGACACCCAGGTGTTCTCCCTGCCCGGCATCGAACAGGCCGCGGAGCAGTTCTGGAATGACGTACGCAGCCGCTACGAGGACCGCCGGGTCGATCCGGAACGGCCATTGCTGCCGCCGGCGGAAGTGTTCCTTCCGGTGGAAGACTGCTTCGCCCGGCTGAAGAACTGGCCACGGGTGGTCGCCAGCCAGGAGGACGTCGAGCCGGGCGTCGGGCGCGAGCGCTTCCCGGCCCTGCCGCTGCCGAACCTGGCGATCGAAGCCAAGGCCGCCGAGCCGCTGGCCGCGCTGCGCCGGTTCATCGAGGAGTTCCCCGGCCGCGTACTGTTCTGCGCCGAATCGGCCGGACGCCGGGAAGTCCTGCTGGAGCTGCTGGCCCGACTGAAGCTGCGCCCCGAGGAAGTCGACGGCTGGCCGGCCTTCCTCGCCAGCCAGGCACGCCTGGCGATCAGCATCGCGCCGCTGGACGAGGGCCTGCTGCTGGACCATCCGGCCCTCGCCCTGGTCGCCGAAAGCCCGCTGTTCGGCCAGCGCGTCATGCAGCGCCGGCGCCGGGAAAAGACCCGCGACGGCGGCGACGCGGTGATCAAGAACCTCACCGAGCTGCGCGAAGGCGCGCCGGTGGTGCACATCGACCATGGCGTCGGCCGCTACCTGGGCCTGATCACCCTCGAGGTGGACAACCAGCAGGCGGAATTCCTCATGCTGCAATACGCCGAGGACGCCAAGCTCTACGTGCCGGTCGCCAACCTGCACCTGATCGCCCGCTACACCGGCGCCGACGACGCCCTGGCGCCGTTGCACCGGCTCGGCTCGGAAACCTGGCAGAAGGCCAAGCGCAAGGCCGCCGAGCAGGTCCGCGACGTCGCCGCCGAGCTGCTCGACATCTACGCCCGCCGCGCCGCCCGCGAAGGCTTCGCGTTCAAGGATCCGCAGGCCGACTACGCGACCTTCTCGGCCGGCTTCCCGTTCGAGGAGACGCCGGACCAGCAAAGCGCCATCGAGGCGGTGGTCGCCGATATGCTCGCGCCCAGGCCCATGGACCGCCTGGTCTGCGGCGACGTCGGCTTCGGCAAGACCGAAGTGGCGATGCGCGCGGCGTTCGTCGCCGTGCATAGCGGCAAGCAGGTGGCGGTGCTGGTGCCCACCACCCTGCTCGCCCAGCAGCACTACAACAGCTTCCGCGACCGCTTCGCCGACTGGCCGGTGAGCGTCGAGGTGATGAGCCGCTTCAAGAGCGCCAAGGAAGTCGAGAACGCTGCGCGGCTACTGGCCGAAGGCAAGATCGACATCCTCATCGGGACCCACAAGCTGCTCCAGGAAGACGTGAAGTTCGCCAACCTGGGGTTGGTCGTGATCGACGAGGAACACCGCTTCGGGGTGCGCCAGAAGGAGCAGCTCAAGGCCCTGCGCAGCGAAGTGGACATCCTCACCCTCACCGCCACGCCGATCCCGCGGACCCTGAACATGGCCGTCTCCGGCATGCGCGACCTGTCCATCATCGCCACGCCGCCGGCGCGCCGCCTGTCGGTGCGCACCTTCGTCATGGAGCAGCAGAACGCGGTGATCAAGGAAGCGCTGCTCCGCGAACTGCTGCGCGGCGGCCAGGTGTACTATCTGCACAACGAAGTGAAGACCATCGAGAAGTGCGCCCGCGACCTAGCCGAACTGGTCCCGGAGGCGCGCATCGGCATCGGCCACGGACAGATGCACGAGCGCGAGCTGGAACAGGTGATGAGCGACTTCTACCACAAGCGCTTCAACGTGCTGGTGGCCTCGACCATCATCGAGACCGGCATCGACGTGCCCAGCGCCAACACCATCCTCATCGAGCGCGCCGACAAGTTCGGCCTGGCCCAGTTGCACCAGTTGCGCGGCCGCGTCGGTCGCAGCCACCACCAGGCCTACGCCTACCTGCTGACACCGCCGCGCCGTCAGATGACGCCGGACGCCGAGAAACGCCTGGAAGCCATCGCCAACGCCCAGGACCTGGGCGCCGGCTTCGTCCTCGCCACCCACGACCTGGAGATCCGCGGCGCCGGCGAGTTGCTCGGCGACGGCCAGAGCGGGCAGATCCAGGCGGTCGGCTTCACCCTCTACATGGAAATGCTCGAACGGGCGGTGAAGGCCATCCGCAAGGGCGAGCAACCGAACCTCGAGCAGCCACTGGGCGGCGGGCCGGAGGTCAACCTGCGGGTGCCTGCGCTGATCCCCGAGGATTACCTGCCCGACGTGCATGCCCGGCTGATCCTCTACAAGCGCATCGCCAACGCCCCTGACGAGGAAGGTTTGCGCGAGTTGCAGGTGGAGATGATCGACCGCTTCGGGCTCCTGCCCGATCCGGCGAAGAACCTGATGCGCCTGACCCTTCTGAAACTGCAGGCGGAAAAACTTGGAATACTCAAGGTCGATGCCGGACCGCAGGGCGGTCGTATAGAATTCGCCGCCGATACCCAGGTCGACCCGCTGGTATTGATCAAGCTGATCCAGGGCCAACCGAACCGCTACAAGTTCGAAGGCGCAACCCTGTTCCGCTTCCAGGTGCCCATGGAACGACCGGAAGAACGCTTCAATACCCTGGAGGCGCTGTTCGAGCGCCTGACACCGCAAACCACCTAAGGATTAGCCTATGCGCTTGTTCCGTTGCCTTGCCCTGCTGCTCTCACTGGCCGCCCCCGCGGCATTCGCCGGCGGTCCCTACCAGGTGGAACTGGTGGTGTTCCGCCAGGCCGGCGATGCCGTGCCGTCCAGCCAGCCGGCCCCGGACGACTGGGCCACCGGCGCACAGCCGCTGGCCAGCGACGCCCTGCGCGCCACCGCGCTCGACAACCAGCTCGCCAAGCTCAGCCAGGACAACGGCTACACCGTGCTGCTGCACAAGGCCTGGCGCCAGGACATCGGCGAGACCCCGGTGAAGATCGCCCTCAGCGAAGGCCAGGAACAGGATCATCATTTCCCGGTGGAAGGTACGCTGACCCTCAGCCAGGTGCGCTTCGTCGACATGGAGGCCGATTTCTGGGTCAATCGCTTCGGCGACGACGGTTTCCTCGCCGGCAGCCAGCACATCAGGCAGGGCACGCGGCTGAAGAATGGCGAACTGACCTATCTCGACCATCCGAGCCTGGGCATCCTGATCAAGGTGGTGCCGGTCGGCGCCCGTCCCGCCGCCCCCAATCCCATGGAAATGGAAGAACAGCAGGCACCGGCGGACGCGCCCCCCGTCGAAGGCGGCTTCGACGCCGCACCTCCTGCGCAATAGCGAAAAAGGCCGCAATAGCGGCCTTTTTTTCGTTGCGATGGCCGCCTAGCCGGCCAGGACCCGCGCCAACACCTCGCGCACCTTGCCGATGCCATCGTGCAACGCCTGTTCGATTTCGGCCATGGTGATGATCCCCGCCGACTTGCCCGCCGCGGGATTGACCACCAGCGCCAGGCAGGCGTAGGGCAGGTCCAGCTCGCGGGCCAGTGCCGCCTCGGGCATGCCGGTCATGCCGACGATATCGTTGCCGTCCCGCTCCAACCGGGCGATTTCCGCCACCGTTTCCAGGCGCGGCCCTTGGGTGCAGGCGTAGACCCCATGGCTGCTGTGCGCCAGCCCCAACGCACGCAACGCCTCGATCAGGCGCTGGCGCAACGGCTCGTCATAGGGGTGGCTGAAGTCGATATGGGTGACATGCTCGATATCGCCGGCGAAATAGGTGTGCTCGCGTCCCGAGGTGTAGTCGATCAACTGGTGCGGCACGCACAGGTGCCCCGTTCCCATCGCCGCATGGATGCCACCCACCGCGTTGACCGCGATCACCGCCTCGGCACCCGCCTGCTTCAGCGCCCAGAGATTGGCCCGGTAGTTCACTTGGTGCGGCGGGAAGCGGTGCGGATGACCGTGACGTGCCAGGAACAGCACCTCGCGCCCGGCGTAGCGGCCACGCTGGAGCGGCGCGGACGGCGCGCCATACGGCGTTTCGATCGGCAGGGACTCGCTCAGCGTCAGCCCTTCCAGCTGGGTCAGGCCGGTTCCTCCGATAATCGCGTAGACACTCATCGACAGCTCCCTCAATCAATCAGTTGCGCGGCGCGCAACGCGGACAGTGCTTCCAGCCAGCGCGGCTGCTGGCGATAGTCGGTATTCGCGTAGCCCTTGCCACGCATGCGTTGCAGACGCGACGGCGGGGTCACCTTCAGGCGTTGCAGGGCAGCCAGGGCCAGCTCGGCGGAAGCCCGGTCGTTGCACACCAGGCCCATGTCGCAGCCCGCGGCCAGGGCGGCCTCGATGCGGCTGGCGGCGTCGCCGACCACATGGGCGCCGGCCATCGACAGGTCGTCGCTGAATATCACCCCGTCGAACTTCAGCTCGCCGCGCAGGATCTCCTGCAACCAGCGCCGGGAAAAGCCGGCGGGCTGCGGGTCGACCTGCGGATAGATGACATGGGCCGGCATCAGCGCGTCGAGCTGTCCGGCCAGGCGGGCGAACGGAACCAGGTCGCTGCGCCGGATTTCCTCGAGACTGCGCGCGTCTTCGGGAATCGCCACATGGGAATCGGCCTCGGCCCAGCCGTGACCGGGAAAATGCTTGCCGGTGGCGGCCATCCCGGCGGCATGCATGCCGCGAATGAAAGCACCGGCAAGCAGCGCGGCACGCTCCGGGTCGCCCTCGAAGGCGCGGCTACCGACCACGGCGCTGCGCTGGTGATCGAGATCCAGCACCGGCGCGAAACTCAGGTCGAGGCCGACCGCCTGCACCTCGGTCGCCATCAGCCAGCCACAATGCTCGGCCAGCTCTTCGGCATTGGGGTTGTCGGCGATCGCGCGCATCGCCGGCAGGCGCACGAAGCCCTGGCGCAGGCGCTGCACGCGCCCTCCTTCCTGGTCGACGGCCAGCAACAGGTCGGGACGGATGGCGCGAATGGCCGCACACAGTTCGCGAACCTGGGCAGGATGCTCGATGTTGCGAGCGAAGATGATCAGCCCGCCCACCTCGGGGTGGCGCAGGATTTGGCGGTCCTCGGCGGTCAGCCAGGTGCCGCCGATGTCGAGCATCAGAGAGCCTTGCATGAAGAGTCCTATGGCCTGGAAATCAGCGAAGCCCGCCGTCACGGGCCTCAGACAGCGCACACTGTACTGCACCCGGCAGAAAGACTTAAGCCCCGAGGCAGTACCGCGCGCCTGCCAATGGAGCCGGCCCGGCGCATGGAGTTCCGCCCGGAGCACAGAGAAAGGAGAAAGGAAAACGGCGCCCTCGGGCGCCGTCTGCGATCAGGCCTTGGCGGGCGTCTTGTTCCGCGGGCGCAGTTGCGCCCCGGCCAGCAGCGGATCGTCGATGCCGCTCTCGGCGCGCATGCCGGCGGCGAAGAACGGCACCATCAGGTGCATCACCTGCTCGGTGGAAGTGTTCACGCCGAAATCGGTTTCCGCCATCGCCCGCAGGGCCTTGATCCCCGACATGCTGAAGGCGGCCGCGCCGAGCATGAAGTGCACGCGCCAGAACAGCTCGATGGGCGGCAGCTTCGGCGCCGCCTCGTTGACCAGCAGCATGTAGCGCCGGAAGACCTTGCCGTAGACCTCTTCCAGGTACTTGCGCAGGTGCCCCTGGCTCTGGCTGAAGGCCAGGCCGAGCAAGCGCATGAAGATCGACAGGTCGTTGCCGCTGCGCGGCTTCACCGCCATCGCCTGGGACACCAGCAGGTGCAGGAGGTCCTCCAGGGTGGCGTGCTGGGCCTCGGGCTTGGCCTGGCGACGATCCAGCTCCTTTTCCAGGCTGGCGCAGAATGGCCCGAGGAAGCGCGAGAACACCGCCTGGATCAGCGCCTTCTTCGAACCGAAGTGATAATTCACCGCCGCCAGGTTGACCCCGGCCTTGCTGGTGATCAGACGCAACGAGGTTTCGGCGAAGCCTTTTTCCGCGAACAGCTGTTCCGCCGCATCGAGAATGCGTTCGACGGTTTCCGACTGGGCCATGGTTTCTCCGCCTGACAAACACTTGTTTGAAACATACGTTTCAGCCACATCCCTTGTCAAGCGGCAGATGACGCACCAGTCAGGAAAATTACAGAGAAGTCCCGAAAAACGGAAGCAAGACACTGGCCAACTTCATCGTGACGCAGGACGAAATGTCATGCGGAAAATCATTGCCACGCCTCGCTCACTGTATATAATCCCAGTCACTGGATAAAAACACAGAGCGACGACATGCAGAAGCTGACGCCCCGCCAAGCCGAGATCCTCTCCTTCATCAAGCGCTGCCTGGAAGACCACGGCTTTCCGCCGACCCGGGCGGAAATCGCCCAGGAACTCGGCTTCAAGTCGCCGAACGCCGCCGAGGAGCACCTCAAGGCGCTGGCACGCAAGGGCGCCATCGAAATGACTCCGGGCGCCTCTCGCGGCATCCGCATTCCCGGCTTCGAACCGCATGCCGCCAACGACGATGAGGGCCTGCCGGTGATCGGACGGGTCGCCGCCGGCGCACCGATCCTCGCCGAACAGAACATCGAGGAATCCTGCCGGATCAATCCCGCCTTCTTCAATCCTCGCGCCGACTACCTGTTGCGCGTGCGCGGCATGAGCATGAAGGACATCGGCATCCTCGACGGCGACCTGCTGGCCGTCCACGTCACCCGCGAAGCGCGCAACGGCCAGGTGGTGGTCGCGCGGATCGGCGAGGAGGTCACGGTGAAACGCTTCAAGCGCGAAGGCAGCAAGGTCTGGCTGCTGGCGGAAAACCCTGAGTTCGCTCCGATCGAAGTCGATCTGAAGGAGCAGGAACTGATCATCGAAGGCTTGAGCGTCGGCGTGATCCGGCGCTGACAGGAGATACCATGCAGACCTCCCACTCGCTGCCCAGCGCCCAGTTGCCACTGTTCCAGGAAGCGTTCTGGGCCAGCAACGGCGCACCCTTGCTCGACGATGTCATCGACAGCCCTTCCAGCACCTCCATCGAGGAACCCGCTGCCTTTAGCGAACTTTCGCTCAGCGGCCTGCCGGGGCACTGCCTGACCCTGCTCGCACCGATTCTCCGCGAGCTCAGCGAGGAACAGGATGCCCGCTGGCTGACCCTGATCGCTCCGCCGGCGAGCCTGACCCATGAATGGCTGCGCCGCGCCGGCCTGAACCGCGAGCGCATCCTGCTACTGCAGGCGAAGGACAACGCCGCTGCCCTGGCGCTCAGTTGCGAGGCCTTGCGCCTGGGCCGCAGCCACACCGTGGTCAGTTGGCTGGAACCGCTGAGCCGGGCGGCGCGCAAGCAACTGTCCCGCGCCGCCCAACTGGGCCAAGCACAGAGCCTGAATATTCGTCTGGGTTGAAAAAACGGCGGGGGACAGCGTTCAGTGCAGGACGCGGGGGCCTTCGTCGTGTTCCATCTCGCCCTCGGCAAGACGACCGGCCATTTGCACGCCGACATTGAACATGGCCTTGGCCACTTCGACATGCTGGCCTTGCAGGAAATTCTTCGCGTCCCCGGAGAACTCCAGGGTCACCAACGCCTCCTCGTCATCGGCGCGACGCAGCACGATGCGCCCGTCGGGCATTTCTACGATTTCAAGGAAGGATGTTGGCATGACAGACGCTCTCTACGAAGACGCGACATTGTAACAGCCCATCCAGTGCATCCCTAGCCCGCATCCGCCTTCCGGTTCCCCTCTCGCGCCTGTAACGGCGGTTCCAGAGCGCCCGGACGGCATCCGCTAAATTTTTTTGCTGGCAAATCAACCGAGTGGAACGGTAGGAAAATGTCCTACCGCTGATCGGCGAATGACGACGGCGTTACAGCTCCGTCAGGCTCTCGCGAAAACGCAGGACCAATTGCTTCAGCGACTGCCGCCATTCCTCGAGGGTTTCGCGAGAAAGCAAGGGGGCTTCTTCGTCGATACTCACGGCAACGATCAACGGTGTGCTGGGG
This sequence comes from Pseudomonas sp. RC10-4-2, assembly GCF_050433085.1. Taxonomy (NCBI): domain Bacteria; kingdom Pseudomonadati; phylum Pseudomonadota; class Gammaproteobacteria; order Pseudomonadales; family Pseudomonadaceae; genus Pseudomonas; species Pseudomonas sp. RC10-4-2. The sequence goes on along the minus strand of NZ_JBNPXX010000001.1, from coordinate 1,369,552 downwards.
TCGATCTTCGCTGCCTTGGTCGGTCGCGGCGGCAGGAACAGCTCGGAGTAGGCGCCCAGCAACTGGCCCAGCCAGGTTTCCGGCTGCGACGCCAACTCCACCAGTTCAGCCAGCTCGGGGCTGGGCGCGGCCGCCAGCACTTCGGCATTCAGCAATGCATCCACGCGAGGAGCGGCAGCCTGCGGCAGACGGTAGTAACCGGCGATCTCATGGCATACACCGAGCACTGCGCCATAAAGGTGGAACAGCGCCGACTCGCGCTCCCCCTGGATGATCGCCTGGGCATTCATCGCCCGCTCGGCATCGGCTCGCTTCCAGGCCTCCAGAGCCAACCCGGCGAAATACAGCTTCTGGTTGGTGCGGGTATAAAGCTCTTGGGCCATGCCGGTACTCCCGATTAAAACTGGAAGGAATGCGGAGCGCAGGACAGGTCAGCGCCCGGCCTTCGCGCAGTATAAGCGCGCCCCATGCAAGCGGGCGCGCCATCCATCAGCGCTTGTCTTCGACCTTCCACTTGCCGCCATCGTAGAAGGCGCGCCAGCCGGTGGGCTTGCCATCGACCTCGGACTGCACGTATTGCTCCTTGGTCTTGCGGCTGAAACGGATCACCGCGGGACGGCCGTCCGGGTCTTTCTGCGGGGCGTCGCAGAGGTAATGGTACTTGGGATCCAGCTCGGCCTTGTGCGGGATGATCTCGCTCACCAACGGCGCGCGGGTCTCGCGGTTCTTCGGGAACTGGCTGGCGGCCAGGAACATGCCCGAAGCGCCGTCGCGCAGCACGTAGATATCGTCCACCTTCTCGCACTTCAATTCAGGCATGCGGATGGCGTCCATCTTCGGCGGCGCCGCCTCGCCATTCTTCAGCAGCTTGCGGGTGTTCTTGCAGGTCGGATTGGTGCAACCGAAGAACTTGCCGAAACGGCCGGTCTTCAACTGCATCTCGCTGCCACACTTGTCGCATTCCAGGCTCGGCCCTTCGTAGCCCTTGATCCGGTACTGGCCTTCCTCGATCTCGTAGCCCGGACAGTCGGGGTTGTTGCCGCAGATATGCAGCTTGTGTTTCTCGTCCAGCAGGTAGGCGTCCATCGCGGTACTGCAGATCGGGCAGCGATGCTTGCCACGCAACACCCGCGACTCGGACTCGCCCTCGTCGTCCGCGGCGATCTCGTCGCCGGGAATCAGGTTGACGGTCGCCTTGCAACGTTCCTTCGGCGGCAGGCTGTAGCCCGAGCAGCCGAGGAACACGCCGGTGGAGGCGGTACGAATCATCATCGGCCGGCCGCACTCGCGGCAGGGAATGTTGGTCAGGGTCGGCTGGTTGGCGCGCATCCCCTTCTCGCTGACTTCGGCCACCTCGAGCTTCTTCTTGAAATCGCCGTAGAACTCGTCGAGCAGGTGCTTCCAGTCGCGCTCGCCCTGGGCCACGTCGTCGAGATGCTCCTCCATCCCGGCGGTGAAACCGTAGTCCATCAGGTTGGCGAAGCTCTCGTTGAGCCGATCGGTGACGATGTCGCCCATCTTCTCCGCATAGAAGCGGCGGTTGTGGGTGGTTACGTAGCCGCGCTCCTGGATGGTGGAGATGATCGCCGCGTAGGTCGAGGGGCGGCCGATACCGCGCTTCTCCAGTTCCTTGACCAGGCTCGCTTCGGAGTAGCGCGCCGGCGGCTTGGTGAAGTGCTGGCTCGGATCGAGCTTGATCAGCTTGAGGTTCTCGCCTTCCTTCATTTCCGGCAGGACGTCGTCCTCGCCCGGCTTGCTCTGCTGCGGCAGTACCCGGGTATAACCGTCGAACTTGAGGATGCGGCCCTTGGCGCGCAGCTCGAAATCGCCGGCGGTGACGCTCACGCTGGTCGAGAGGTATTCGGCCGGGGTCATCTGGCACGCCACGAACTGGCGCCAGATCAGGTCGTACAGGCGCTCGGCGTCACGCTCCATGCCGGACAGCTGGGTCGGCTTGAGGTTGACGTCGGAAGGACGGATCGCCTCGTGCGCTTCCTGGGCGCCCTCCTTGCTCGAGTAGACGTTGGCCTTGCCCGGCAGGTACTTCTGGCCGAACTCGTCCTCGATGAAACCGCGGACCATGCCAATGGCATCGGCCGACAGGTTGGTCGAGTCGGTACGCATGTAGGTGATGTAGCCGGCCTCGTAGAGACGCTGGGCCATCATCATGGTCTTCTTCACCCCGAAGCCCAGGCGGTTGCTCGCCGCCTGCTGCAGGGTGGAAGTGATGAACGGCGCCGAGGGTCGGCTGGAGGTCGGCCGGTCCTCGCGCTTGGCGACGCTATAGGCCGAGGCCTTGAGCTTTTCCAGGGCCGCCATGGCCTGGGCTTCGTTGAGCGGCTTGAAGGCCTCGCCCTTCTCACGGGTAACCTCGAAGCGCACGTTGGCGCCCTTGGCGGTACCGAGGTCGGCATGCACTTCCCAGTACTCTTCCGGGACGAAGGCGCGAATCTCGCGTTCGCGCTCCACCACCAGCTTCACCGCCACCGACTGCACGCGGCCGGCGGACAACCCACGGGCAATCTTCTGCCAGAGCAGCGGCGAGACCATGTAGCCGACCACGCGGTCGAGGAAACGCCGCGCCTGCTGGGCGTTCACCCGGTTGATATCGAGCTCGCCGGGCTGGGAGAAGGCCTCCTGGATGGCCTTCTTGGTGATTTCGTTGAATACCACGCGCTTGTAGCGGCTTTCGTCGCCGCCGATGGCTTCCCGCAGGTGCCAGGCGATGGCCTCCCCTTCGCGGTCCAAGTCGGTCGCGAGATAGACGGTGTCGGCGTCCTTGGCCAGGCGGCGCAGCTCGTCGATGACCTTTTCCTTGCCGGGCAGGATCTCGTACTTGGCCTTCCAGCCATGCTCGGGGTCGACCCCCATGCGCGAGACCAGTTGGCGCCTGGCCTTCTCCTTCGGTGACAGCGCCGGCGCCTCGGAGGCGCTCTTGCGGCCCTTGGCCGCCGGCTCCTTGGAACTCGACGAACCACTGGTGGGCAGGTCACGGATGTGGCCGATGCTCGACTTCACCACGTACTGGCTGCCCAGGTACTTGTTGATGGTCTTGGCCTTGGCCGGGGATTCCACGATGACCAGCGATTTACCCATGGATCGGAAGGTTCCTGCGTCGAAAAGATGAATATAAAGGAGGGAGCGACTAGCGCGGCACCGCTATATATAGTGGCGAACGAGCCAAGGTCAAGCGCGGTCTTCCCCGCCGGGAGCTTTCTGCAAGCCCAGGGGATCGGCCTCGGGACTCACCAGGACGAAGCGCGGCACCCACTCGCCATCGACCTCCACGGCCTCGGTGAACATCTCCAGCGGACGCACCCAGAGACCGAATTCGCCGTACAGCGCCTGGTAGATCACCAGCGCCTCTTCCGTCTCCGAATGCCGCGCGACACCCAGGACCCGGTAGTTCTGTCCCTTGTAATGACGATAGAGCCCAGCCTGCAGGTCCATGTTCCTTACCTTGTCTCGAAAATCGGAAAACAACGGCACAATGCCGACATACAACAGCCCGGTATAGGCACGGATCGCACAATAGGCAAACCCGCGCTCCCGGGGCGTCATTCGCTCGATACAGCCGGAAACGACTGACACTGAAAAACGAAAGCCGGGGCACGAGGCCCCGGCTTTCCCCTTCGACGAACGCTTAGATGCGCTCGAAGACGGTGGTGATACCCTGTCCCAGGCCCACGCACATGGTGGACACGCCAAGGGTACCGCCGTTCTGCTTCATCACGTTCAACAGGGTGCCGGAAATGCGCGCACCGGAGCAACCGAACGGGTGACCCAGGGCGATGGCGCCGCCGTGGAGGTTGACCTTCTCGTCCATCTTGTCGAGCAGCTTGAGGTCCTTCAGCACAGGCAGGGCCTGGGCGGCGAAGGCTTCGTTGAGTTCGACGAAATCGATGTCGGCGATGGTCAGGCCGGCACGCTTGAGCGCCTTGTTGGTCGACGGCACCGGGCCGTAGCCCATGATCGCCGGGTCGACACCCGCCACGGCCATGGAGCGGATCACCGCCATCGGCTGGATGCCCAGGTCCTGGGCGCGCTGGGCCGACATCACGATCATGCAGGAGGCACCGTCGGTGATCTGCGAGGAGGTCCCCGCGGTCACGGTGCCGCCTTTCGGATTGAACGCCGGCTTCAACTCGGCCAGGGTCTCGACGGTGGTTTCCGGACGAATGGTCTCGTCGAAGTCGAAGACTTTCAGGAAACCGTTCTCGTCATACCCTTCCATCGGGATGATCTCGTCCTTGAACTTGCCTTCCTGGGTGGCCTTCCAGGCCAGTTGGTGCGAACGCGCGCCGAACTTGTCCTGCGCCTCACGGCTGATACCGTGCATCTTGCCGAGCATTTCCGCAGTCAGGCCCATCATGCCCGAGGCCTTGGCGGCGTACAGGGACAGGTGCGGGTTCGGGTCGACGCCATGCATCATGCCGACGTGGCCCATGTGCTCCACGCCGCCGATGACGAATACATCGCCATTGCCGGTCTGGATCGCCTGGGCGGCGGTGTGCAGCGCGCTCATCGACGAACCGCACAGGCGGCTGACGGTCTGCGCGGCGCTGGTGTGCGGGATCTGGGTCATCAGCGACGCCATGCGCGCGATGTTCCAGCCCTGCTCCAGGGTCTGGTTGACGCAGCCCCAGATCACGTCTTCCACTTCGGCCGGGTCGACCTTCGGGTTACGCTCCAGCAGCTTGCTGATCAGGTGCGCCGACATGGTCTCGGCGCGGGTGTTGCGGTGCATGCCACCCTTGGAACGACCCATCGGGGTGCGGCCGAAGTCGACAATGACGACGTCTCTCGGATTCAGGCTCATAAATTCACTCTCGCTCTAGTCGTTCCGCGATTAACCGAAGAATTTCTGACCGTTCTTGGCCATTTCACGCAGCTTCGCGGTCGGGTGGTACAGCGCGCCCAGCTCGGCGTACTTGTCGGCCAGGGTCACGAACTCGGCGACACCGATCGAATCGATGTAGCGCAGAGCACCACCACGGAAGGGCGGGAAGCCGATGCCGTAGATCAGGCCCATATCGGCCTCGGCAGCGGTCTCGACGATGCCGTCTTCCAGGCAACGCACGGTTTCCAGGCACAGCGGGATCATCATGAAGTTGACGATGTCCTCGTCGGTCACTTCGCGCTGCTCGACCACGATCGGCTTGAGCACTTCGTAGGCCTGCGGATCGGTGACCTTCTTCGGCTTGCCGCGCTTGTCGGTCTCGTAGGCGTAGAAGCCCTTGCCGTTCTTCTGGCCCAGGCGGTTGGCCTCGTACATCACGTCGACGGCGGTCTTGCCCTCGACCGCCATGCGGTCCGGGAAGCCCTCGGCCATGACGTCGCGGCCATGGTGGCCGGTGTCGATGCCGACCACGTCGGACAGGTAGGCCGGGCCCATGGGCCAGCCGAACTTCTCCATCACCTTGTCGATGCGCACGAAGTCGACGCCGAAGCTCAGCAGCTTGGCGAAGCCGCCGAAGTACGGGAACAGCACACGGTTGACCAGGAAGCCGGGGCAATCGTTGACCACGATCGGGCTCTTGCCCATCTTCTTGGCGTAGGCGACGGTGGTGGCGATGGCGGTTTCACCGGTCTTCTCGCCACGGATCACTTCCACCAGCGGCATCATGTGCACCGGGTTGAAGAAATGCATGCCGCAGAAGTTTTCCGGACGCTTCAGCGCCTGGGCCAGCAGGCTGATGGAGATGGTCGAGGTGTTGGAGGCGATGATCGCGTCTTCCTTCACCGCGCCTTCCACTTCGGCGAGCACGGCTTGCTTGACCTTGGGGTTCTCGACGACGGCTTCGACGATGATGTCGACGTTGCCGAAGTCGCCATAGGACATGGTCGGACGGATGCCATTGAGCGCCTCGGCCATCTTCGCCGGGGTCAGGCGACCCTTCTCGACGCGCTTGCCGAGCAGCTTGGCGGCCTCGTTCAGGCCCATCTGGATACCCTCTTCGCGGATATCCTTCATCAGGATCGGGGTGCCCTTGAGCGCCGACTGATAGGCGATGCCGCCGCCCATGATGCCGGCGCCGAGCACGGCGGCCAGTTTCACGTCCTTGGCGACTTCGTCGTATTTCTTGGCTTTCTTCTTCAGTTCCTGGTCATTCAGGAACAGGCCGATCAGGCTCTGCGCGACCGAGGTCTTGGCCAGCTTGACGAAGCCGGCGGCTTCGACTTCCAGCGCCTTGTCGCGGCCGAAGTTGGCGGCCTTCTGGATGCTCTTGATGGCTTCCACCGGCGCCGGGTAGTTCGGACCGGCCTGGCCGGCGACGAAGCCCTTGGCGGTTTCGAAGGCCATCATCTGCTCGATTGCATTCAGCTTCAGCTTTTCCAGCTTCGGCTGGCGACGTGCCTTGTGGTCCAGCTCGCCGGCGACGGCGCGCTTGGCCAGGTCGAGGGCAGCGGCCTGCAGTTGCTCGGGAGCGACCACGGCGTCGACGGCGCCGACCTTCAGGGCGTCCTCGGCCTTGTTTTCCTTGCCCGAGGCGATCCACTCGACGGCGTTATCGCAGCCGATCAGGCGCGGCAGGCGGACGGTGCCGCCGAAGCCCGGGTAGATGCCCAGCTTGACTTCCGGCAGGCCGACCTTGGCGGTCGCGCTCATCACGCGGAAGTCCGCGGCCAGGCACATCTCCAGGCCGCCGCCGAGGGCGATGCCGTTGATCGCGGCAACGGTGGGTACGTCCAGGTCTTCGAAGTCGCTGAAGATCTTGTTGGCTTCGAGGTTGCCCGCCATCAGTTCCTCGTCGGGCAGCTGGAAGTTGTCAACGAACTCGGTGATGTCGGCACCAACGATGAACACGTCCTTGCCGCTGGTCACGATCACGCCCTTGACCGATGCATCGGCCTTGATCGCATCGACTGCCGCACGCAACTCACTGAGGGTGAGACGGTTGAACTTGTTGACGGACTCGCCCTTGAGATCGAAATTCAACTCGACGATGCCGCCCTCAAGAGGCTTAACCGTGATGGCTTTACCTTGGTAAATCATCAACTGATCTCCACGCTATTATGGAAGCTTGAACTTACACATCGGACGCCGTGTCGGGACCCTTTCGGCAACCGCCGAGCATAGTCCCAAACCCTTCGGCACACCCGCCGACGCGATAACCGGGTCTCTATTGTCGAGGCCTGCGCGAGGCAAACGCTCGATTCATACGCCCGTTTGACTTGGGTGCGCACACATTCCGGCAAAAGCCGGGAATTGTCAATCAGCCATCCGGAAAACACCTGTCCTCCTCCAGGCCCTCTGCGCAGGGCCATTCAGCCAGCCTCTGTCGGACCATTCAGATGTTCGATGATCGGCGCCATGGGCGCTTGTCCCGGTGCGGAAAGGCAGGCTAGAGTCGCCGCAGATCGCCATGCATGATCGGCCACGGGCCGTTACAAAAGAACAACAAGAAGGCCTCCAGGGCCACATGGAGATGGAACCCATGATCTGCCGTCCGTTCACTCTTTGTCTGGCCCTGCTCGGCCTGCTGAGCCTCCCCGTCTTCGCGGCAGGGACCGCCGATGACCTGCTCGCCCTGCACCAGATGCGGCTCGCCACGCAGAAATCCCTGAACGCCTTCTTCATGTACGTCGGCCAGGAAGGCGATCAACGCTACGCCAGCCTGATCGAAAGCTCGGCGCAGACGGCGGAAGCCCGCCTGCAGCGACTCGACGGCGTGAACGGCAGCGAATCCCGGCGCCTGCTGGGCCAGCTTCGCGAGCAATGGCGGGACTATGCGCAAGACCTCGACAAGCTGACCGGCGCGGTGCGCAACAAGGGCTACAGCGACCTGCAACCGGTCGCCGACCTGGCACGACGCAACCAGCAACTGATGGACCTCGGCGGCCAGTTGTATCGCAGCCTGCAACGGGAAAACGCCGCCACGGTGCCGACGCTCACCGAGCAGAGCCGCGAACAGAGCCTGCTGATGCAGGACATTGCTCTGGACTATGCCTCGCGCAACGCGTCGGTGGGCGCCAGCTTCTTCGGCGGCGGCGAGGAGCGTCCACTGGACGACCTGGCCAGCCGCTTTTCGGTCAACCTGTTGAAGCTGCAGCAGGCGCCGCAGAACGACGAGGAGATCGCCAGGGCGCTGCGCAGCGTGGCGATCAAGTGGCACTACATCGAGAAGTCCCTGCGCAACTACAACCAGAACAGCGTGCCGTTCCTGGTCAACAAGAATGCAGACCGGATCATCGATGGCCTGGAGAAGGTCGCCGCGCTGTATGCCGCGCGCAACCAATGAACCTCGGCGCGCCGCCTCAGGCGCGCTGGCGGAGAAACTCGGCGATGCGCCCGAGGTCGGCGCTATCGCCGCGCTCGCCCCAATACAGGGCAAGGAACTGGGCGGTCGCCTCCACCTTGTAGACATCCCCGGGGAGGCTGCGCAGGGCGTCCAGCAACTCATCGTCCGCGCACGGCTCGCGCCACTGGTTCAGCCACTGGCCCGGGGTATTCTGCCAATAGCACCAGGCCTCCCGGCCGCGTCGGCGCGGGCAGTGGAACTGCGCGCAGGACGTCGGCGGAGCGCTCTCCAGCCAATGCGGCCAATCCTGGCGCGCGAGCTGCATGGCCAGGCCGAGACGGCGCGCCTCGAGGCGCAGGGCCATCTTGCCGCGCTGCCTGTTGGACGGCATCAGCCAGGCCAGGGGACTGAGCATGACAGCCAGCAGCAGGATCACCAGCCAAGTGGTCATAAGGAACGGACACTCGAAAAACGGTTAAGGCATTTGCCTCGATCCGCGCGCGCAGGCACGATCGGTCGCAGTCGCCAAGGGAGGCGCAGTTTACAGGCGAATGCGACCACGGCGGAGCAGCTTTTTGCCCAGCGCAACGGAACAGGTTCCACGCGCGGCGCGAAAGTCCATAATGAAAACACTATCCCCTTCTGGGAGGAGACGTTCATGCCCTATCAACACATTCTGGTCGCCGTCGACCTGACCGACGAATGCGACCCGGTGATGAAGCGTGCGGCGGCCCTGGCCACCAGCAACCAGGCCCGGCTCTCCGTGGTGCATGTGGTCGAGCCCATGGCCATGGCCTTCGGTGGGGACGTGCCGATGGACCTGTCGATGTTGCAGCAGCAGCAGTTCGACCAGGCCCGTGAACGCCTGGATGCCTTCGCCGTACGCTATCCGGACCTCGGCAGCGAGCAGCGCCACCTGGTCTACGGGCAACCGCGCCAGGAAATCCACCGCCTCGCCGCGGAACAGGCCTGCGACCTGATCGTGGTCGGCAGCCACGGTCGCCACGGCCTGGCGCTGCTGCTCGGTTCCACTGCCAACGACGTGCTGCACGGCGCGCCCTGCGACGTGCTCGCGGTGCACCTGAAGAAAGCCTGATCTCTCCCCGCTCGGCCGGGGCCTGCGCCTCAGCCGAGCGTTTCCTCGGCGCTCATCACCAGCGGGCGGATCTTCTGCAACTGGGTTTCCAGCGAATAGCTGATGCTCGACGACAGCGAGAAGAAGGTCAGGAACGCCTTCAGGTTGGAATCGCTGACACAGGTGTCGTGGATTCGCTGCCAGAACGCCTGGTTGACCAGTTGCAACTGCTGGAACAGCCGCACCAGCCCTTTCAGTTCCCAATCGGCATGCCGCCCCTCGCGGAAGTTGAAGTACTGGCGCATCAGGTACAGCGGCACCACCCGCAGCACGAACTCCTGGTTGCTGGCGAACGGCAGGTGCTGCATGGCCATCGGCCTCAGCGGCGCCAGCAGCGGACAGGCGCTGCTGGCCATGATCAAGCCGATCAGCGCGCGCAGTCCTTCCTCCAGGCCCGCCTGCTTGATGTACTCGCGCTCCGGCGTGCGCACGCAGATGCCGGCCTTGCGGAACGCCGGCAGGTTGCGGAAATCCTCGATCACCCCATGCAGGTCGACCGCCGCCGGACAATGGCTGTAGCGTTCGCGATCGAGCGGGCAGTTGCTGCAGCGATTGTGTTCCAGGCGCGTCCAGCGCGGCGCTGCGGCAGCCGCCTGCGGGTCGTAGTGCCGCTCCAGCTCGATGCGATAGTTGAGCTGATGCTGGTCGTCCAGCGTAATGCGGTACTCGATTGCCATGGACTGATCCTTTCTCGGGAGACGGCCGGCCCGTCAATGACGCCAGCCAGAGGGACCGACGGGGGACTGCACCCACCGCCGGCAAGGCCCGCAAGGATCATCGAGATGAGCCGCTATCACATTGATGCAGCTCACTTTTTCGAGATGGATCAGTCTTCCAGTTCGGCCCAGCGCTCGAGCAAGGCATCGAGTTCCTGCTGCAACGCGTCCAGCCGCGCCAGGGTTTCGCGCTGCTCGTCCTGCGGGCGCAGATAGAAATCCTGCTGCGCGATGGTTTCCTGGACACCCGCCAGCTCCGCCTCGACCGCGTCGATCTGCCCGGGCAAAGCCTCCAGCTCGCGCTGCAACTTGTAGCTGAGCTTTTTCTTCGCCGGCGCCTCGCTCGGCGCCGCAGCAGCCGGCGCGGGTTCGGCGGCGGGCGCCAGCGCGGTATTCAGCTCGGCCTTGCCGCTCTTCGACTCGCTCACGCCGAGCAGGCGCGGCGTGCCCCCTTGGCGCAGCCAGTCCTGGTAGCCACCGACGAATTCGCGAACCTTGCCCTCGCCCTCGAAGACCAGGGTGCTGGTCACCACGTTGTCGAGGAAGGCCCGATCGTGGCTGACCATCAGCACGGTGCCCTGGAAGCCGAGCAGGACTTCCTCCAGCAGTTCCAGGGTTTCCACGTCGAGGTCGTTGGTCGGTTCGTCGAGCACCAGCAGGTTGGCCGGCTTGCTGAACAGCTTGGCCAGCAACAGGCGCGCGCGCTCGCCGCCGGACAACGCCTTCACCGGGGTGCGGGCGCGCTGCGGACTGAACAGGAAGTCGCCGAGATAGCTGAGCACATGCCGGTTCTGGCCGTCGATGGTGATGAACTCGCGGCCTTCGGAGATATTGTCGATCACCGTCTGCTCGGGTTCGAGCTGATGGCGCAACTGGTCGAAGTAGGCCACTTCCAGCTTGGTGCCCACCTCGATCTTGCCCGAGGTCGGCTGCAGGTCGCCAAGCAGCAGCTTGAGCAAGGTGGTCTTGCCGGTACCGTTGGCGCCGAGCAGGCCGATACGGTCGCCGCGCTGCAGGACCATGGAGAAGTCGCGTACCAGCGGCTGGCCGCCGGGATGGGCGAAGCTGACGTGCTCCACCACGATCACCTGCTTGCCGGACTTGTCCGCGCTTTCCAGCTGGAAGCTGGCCTTGCCCTGGCGCTCGCGGCGCTCGGCGCGTTCGCGACGCATTTCCTTCAGTGCCCGAACCCGCCCTTCGTTGCGCGTGCGGCGGGCCTTGATGCCCTGGCGGATCCACACTTCTTCCTGGGCCAGGCGCTTGTCGAACAATGCGTTGGCAGCTTCTTCGGCGGCCAGTTGCTGTTCCTTGTGCACCAGGAAACTGGCGTAGTCGCCGTTCCAGTCGATCAGGTGGCCACGATCCAGCTCGAGGATGCGGGTCGCCAGGGATTGCAGGAAGGCGCGGTCGTGGGTAATGAACAGCACCGCGCCGTTGAAGCTCAGCAGCGCTTCCTCGAGCCAGGCGATGGCGCCGATGTCCAGGTGGTTGGTCGGTTCGTCGAGCAGCAGCAGGTCCGGCTCGGCGACCAGCGCCTGGGCCAGCAGCACGCGCCGACGCCAGCCGCCGGAGAGTTCGGCGAGGGTCTTGTCGGCCGGCAACTGCAGGCGGCTGAGGGTGCTGTCCACCAGTTGCTGCAGGCGCCAGCCATCGCGCGCCTCGAGTTCCTGCTGGACCCGCGAGAGGCGCGCCAGGTCGTCGTCGGTATGGATGTTCAGGCTCAGGTGGTGGTACTCGGCGAGCAGCTTGCCGACTTCCGCCAGACCCTCGGCCACCACGTCGAACACTGTCCGTTCGTCGGCACGCGGCAGTTCCTGGGGCAATTCGCCGATCTTCAGCGCCGGTGCGCGCCAGACTTCGCCGTCGTCGGCCTGCTGTTCGCCCTTGACCACCTTGAACAGGCTGGACTTGCCGGTACCGTTGCGCCCGATCACGCAGACCCGCTCGCCACGGCCGATCTGCCACGACACCTTGTCCAGCAAGGGAGTGGTGCCAAAGGCAAGGGATACATCGGTGAACTTGAGCAGGGTCATGGGCGCCTCCGGAAACAGGGCGCGCATTTTACGCCGGATAGGCATCGGATGGCACGGCGCTTTCACCGCCATGCCGCAACGGCTAAGCTTAGGCGAGCCATCCGCCCGGCTTCGGGCGCGCCCCGCGACAGCGGCCGCGCGCCAGTCCCGCGAGCGGTCGAAACGCCCGTAGGCAGCCGTTGCGGACCTGCCGACGTTACCCGACATCACCTGCCCGGATAAGTCATGCGCGGTCGCCTGTTCACTCTCGTTTCCTGCCTTTTGCTCAGTATTTCCTTCGTCGACGCGGTCCACGCCGCTTCCCTGACCGAACAACGCCGTCTCTACGACCAGGCCAAGGCCGCCCTGGCCAAAGGCAACAGCGCGCCCTACATGGCCTCGCGCAGCGCCCTGCGCGATTACCCGCTGGAACCCTACCTGGCCTACGACGAACTGACCCACCGGCTGAAGTCCGCCAGCAACGAGGAGGTCGAGCGCTTCCTCACCGAACACGGCGACCTGCCGCAGATCGGCTGGCTGAAACTGCGCTGGCTGCGCCTGCTGGCCGACCGCGGCGACTGGAAGACCTTCGTCAACTACTACGATCCGAAGCTGAACTTCACCGAACTCGACTGCCTGTATGGCCAGTACCAGCTGGGCCACGGCCAGAAGGCCGAAGGCTACGCCACCAGCGAACGCCTGTGGCTGGTCGGCAAGTCGCAGCCGGCTGCCTGCGACACCCTGTTCGGCCTCTGGCAGGGCGAAGGCCAGCTCACCGAGGAAAAGGTCTGGAAACGCCTCAAGCTGGCCGCCGAAGCGCGCAACTACAGCCTCGCCTCGCACCTCGCGCAGCGCCTGCCGACCCTCGGCAACCAGGGCGCGCTGATGGTCAGCGTGGCGCAGAACCCCGCCCAGCTGAGCCAGACCGGCCGCTTCAGCCAGCGCGACCATGCCACCGCCGACGTGGTCGGTCTCGGCCTGCGCCGCCTGGCGCGGCAGGACCCGGAAAAGGCCCTTAGCCTGCTCGACTACTACAGCTCGGCGCTACCCTTCTCCAGCGACGAGAAGGTCGCCATCGCCCGCGAGATCGGTCTCAGCCTGGCCAAGCGCTTCGATCCGCGCGCACTGCCGCTGATGACCCAGTACGATCCCGGCCTGCGCGACAACACCGTCACCGAATGGCGCACCCGCCTGCTGCTGCGCCTGGGCCGCTGGGACGAAGCCTACGCGCTGACCCGCAAGCTGCCCCAGGATCTTGCCGCCACCAGCCGCTGGCGCTATTGGCAGGCACGCAGCCTGCAACTGGCGCAGCCGAACAGCAAGGAGCCGATCGCGCTGTACCAGAAGCTCGCCGGCGAGCGCGACTTCTACGGCTTCCTCGCCGCCGACCGCCTGAGCGTGCCGTACAAGCTCGGCAACCGTCCTGCGCACATCGACCCGCGCGTCCTGCAACGCGTACGCAACGCCGCCAGTACGCGCCGGGCCATGGAGTTCTTCAACCGTGGCGAAGTGATCAACGCCCGCCGCGAGTGGTACCACGCCGCGCGCCTGTTCGATCGCGACGAGCTGATCGCCCAGGCCAGGCTGGCCTACGACATGCAGTGGTATTTCCCGGCGATCCGCTCGATCAGCCAGGCGCAGTACTGGGACGACCTGGACATCCGCTTCCCGATGGCGCACCGCGCCACCCTGGTGCGCGAAGCGAAGAACCGCGGCCTGCACTCCAGTTGGATCTTCGCCATCACCCGGCAGGAAAGCGCGTTCATGTCCGATGCCCGTTCCGGAGTCGGCGCCACCGGGCTGATGCAGCTGATGCCCGGCACCGCCAAGGAGACCTCGCGCAAGTTCGGCATCCCGCTGGCCTCGACCCAGCAACTGATCGTGCCCGACGTCAACATCCGCCTCGGCGCCGCCTACCTGAGCCAGGTGCATGGCCAGTTCAACGGCAACCGGGTACTCGCCTCGGCCGCCTACAACGCCGGTCCGGGCCGCGTCCGCCAGTGGCTGAAAGATACCCGCCACCTGGCCTTCGACGTGTGGATCGAGACCATTCCGTTCGACGAGACTCGCCAGTACGTGCAGAACGTGCTGTCCTATGCGGTGATCTACGGGCAGAAGCTCAATGCGCCGCAGCCCATCGTCGACTGGCACGAACGCTACTTCGACGATTTCTGACCCCCAACCCGGCCCGGACGCCCGGGCCTTTCCAGTACCTTGAAAAGGACCTCAAGATGAACAAGCCCCTCGCCACCGCCCTGCTCGCCACCTCCAGCCTGCTGCTCGCCGACGGCGCCCTGGCCGCCGACGCCTGCGGTACGCCGCGCAACGCCTTCGACAGCGTGTACTGCCGCAGCGGCGAGTTTTCCCAGGCCGACCGCGAGCTGAACCAGCAGTTCGGCACCCTGCGCAAGCACCTGAACGACGGCCAGAAAGCCCTGCTGAAGAAGAGCCAGATCGCCTGGATCAAGGAGCGCGACGCGGCCTGCAGCGAAAGCAAGGACAACGGTTATTTCGTCAACCTCGACTGCGCCACCGAGAAGACCCGCCAGCGCCTCGACTTCCTCCGCGAACGCGAGCGCGAGTGCCTGAGCACCGGTTGCGTCGACGCCAAGCTCTGATCGCCGGCAATGGCCGCCCGCCGCAACGGCGGGCGACCGTTCCTCAGTCGAGGATTTCCACCGGCATCCCCACCTCCAGGCTGCCCTGTCCCAGCGCAATCAGGTTCTGCCCGAACAGCACCGCGCCATCCTTTTCCCGGTAGGTTTTCAGGGTCGTCAGCGGCTCGCGGTCCTCGTTGCGCTCGCCGGTCGCCGGATCCAGGGTGGTGAGGATGCAGCGGGAACAGGGCTTGGCCACGACGAACTCGACCGAGCCGATGCGGATGCGTTTCCAGCCGTCCTCGGCGAACGCGGCGCTGCCTTCCACCACCAGGTTGGGACGGAAGCGCAGCATCTCCAACGGCCGGCCGACCCGCTGGCTGAGGTCGTCGAGCGAAGCCTGGCCGATCAGCAGCAGCGGGAAACCGTCGGCGAAATGCACCTTCTGCCCCGGTTCGGCGTAGCCGGTATCGACCTGCCGCGCGCGCGCCTCGGGAATGTGCACCAGGCGCGTCGGGCGGCCGAGGAAGCGCGTCAGCCAGTCCGCTGCGGCGTCGCCGGCATCCGGCGCCTGCAAGGTATCGCGCCAGACCGTGACGCCACGCAGGTTGGCGTCGGCTGCCGGTACTTCGAGGCTCAGCTCGGACATCCCCGGCGCATTCAGCCGCAGGACCTCCGGCGCCGCCCAGCGCGCCTGGATACGCCCCAGCTGCGGCAGCAGGCGCTGGGTGAAGAAACGTCCGGTTTCGGTGTCCACCGCCATCCAGCGTCGGTCGCCGACCACGCCCAGCGCATCGAGCGCGACGCGCTCCAGGGACTCGGCGGCGGAAGACTTGATCGGATAGCGGTACAGCGCGGAGAGACGGAACATGGAACCAGCATCCTTGGTGGAAAGATGCTGTTATACGGTGTCGCGGGAAAGGCCGACAAGACACAGACGCCACTCCAGGCAGCGGATCAGTCGGCCCCGCCCTCAGTCCTCGCGCGGCGGCTCGCGCAACAACGGCGAGCCGGCCGGCAAGTGCACGCGCAGCGCGCCCGGGGAAACCGAGAAACGCAGCTTGCGTCCTTCCAGCGGCTCGCCGTCGAGATTGACGTCGAGACCTTCCGCCGCCTCCACTTCCAGCCATGGCACCCGCGCGCGGACGAACAGGCTTTCCACTCCGTTGCCACCGCCGAGCAGGGTGCCCAGGGTACCGACCATGTCCTGCGGCGTCGGCAGGATGCTCACGTCCAGCAGGCCGTCGTCCACTCGCGCTTGCGGACACAGTACGTGCCCGCCGCCGGCCTGGCGCCCGTTACCGATGCCCAGGGCGAGGAACTCGCCTTCCCACTGGAAGTCCGGGGCGCTGAAACGGCCCTGGGCGGCATGCACTTCGGAAAAACGGGTCAACCCGGTCAACAGGTAGGCGGCACCGCCGAGAACCTTCTTCAGGTCCTCCGAGGTATTCGCGGTGACCTTCGAACCGAAGCCGCCAGTGGCCATGTTGAGGAACAGCTTGCCGTTCACCTCGCCCAGGTCGATCGGCCGCGCCGTCTGGTCGAGCAGCGCCAGCGCCGCGGCCGGTTCCAGGGGAATCCCGGCGGCGCGGGCGAAATCGTTGGCGGTGCCCAGCGGCAGGATCGCCAGGCTCGCCTCGCCTCGCCCGCGCGCCAGCGCTTCGGCCACCTCGCGCAGCGTGCCGTCGCCACCGCCCGCGACCAGCGTCGCATAGCCGGCCGCCAGCGCCTCCTCGACGATGCGCCGGGCGTCGCCGTCCTCCCAGGTTACCCGCACCGCCAGCTCCCGCCCGGCCTCGCGCTGTGCCGCGACCGCGGCACGAACCTCTTCGTTGCCCGCCTGCTTGCCGTGCAGGACCAGCAGAACCTTGTCCTTGTCCATCGAACCGAACCCCTCGTCGTGGCCTTGTCTTTGCCTATTGACCGCGTATCCGGGACGGAAGTGCGGCGCCCGGTTCAGGCAGGGTAGCCGGTAATCTCGCGAATGCTGCGGTAGAGCGGGCGCAACTGGCGATACATGCGCAGGTAGACCTCGCCATAGAGCCGCTGGTAGATCTGCCGGGCTTCCGCCTGGGGCAGGAAAACCCGGCCGACGCGGGTCATCCCGGCCACCGCGCTGGCGACGTCCGGATAGAGGCCGAGCCCCACCGCGCAGTCGATCGCCGCACCCAGGCCGGACGCCTCGTAGACATGCGGGCGCTCGGCCGGCAGGCCGAAGATGTCGGCGGTGAGCTGCATCGCCGCGTCGCTCTGCGAGCCGCCGCCGGCCACGCGCAGGCGCACGATCGGCGTGCCCGAACGCTTCTCGATGCGCTCCTTGCCCTGGCGCAGGGCATAGGCCAGGCCCTCGAGGATGGCCCGGTAGATGTGCGCCCGGGTATGCACGTCGCCGAAACCGATCATCGCCCCCTTGGCCTCCAGTCCCGGTTCGCGGATTCCCGGCGACCAGTAGGGTTGCAGGGTCAGGCCCATCGAGCCGGGCGGCACGCCGTTGACCAGTTCGTCGAACAGTTGCTCCGGCTCGACCCCCTGCTCGCGCGCCTGCTGCATCTCGCGCAAGCCGAACTCGCGCTTGAACCAGCTGACCATCCAGTAGCCGCGATAGATCATCACCTCGGTATTGAAATGATCGGGAATCGCCGCCGGATAGGGTGGAATCAGCGGCACGGTTTCCAGGTAGCGGGCGCGAGTGGTGTTGATGGTCGCCGTGGTGCCGTAGGAGAGGCAGGCGATGGTGGGCTCCAGCGCACCTGCGCCGAGCACCTCGCAGGCCTTGTCGGC
Source organism: Pseudomonas sp. RC10-4-2 (assembly GCF_050433085.1). NCBI lineage: Bacteria > Pseudomonadati > Pseudomonadota > Gammaproteobacteria > Pseudomonadales > Pseudomonadaceae > Pseudomonas > Pseudomonas sp. RC10-4-2. Next base: position 1,352,068 of record NZ_JBNPXX010000001.1, on the reverse strand, counting down.
CCCCGCGGCGATCAACGGCAGGCCTTGCGGAATGCCGGTGTGCCGGCTGGCCTCGGCGCTGATCTCGCCGAGCCGCTCGCCCGGCTTGAACAGCTCCGGCAACTGCTCGCGGCGTACCGCCAGTGCCTGCCATTTCCAGTCGCGCGGCGCGGCCCAGCGCAGGCGCTTGTAGTCGAACGGCAGGTAGGCCACGCAGCACCCCACCGAGTCGACGAAACGGCCGGTCAGGCGGTGGCTGAGAAAGCCGGAAAGCAGCAACACCTTGTCGGTCTTCGCGGCGATCTCCGGCTGCTCCTGGGCCACCCAGTTGACCTCGGCCTGGGCGCGGAAATGCTCCACCGCGCCCTCGGCGCCGACCAGCTTGAACAGCCAGCCCCAAGGCCCCCTGATGCGCTCGCGGACCTCCGCCCGGCGCTGGTCGAGCCAGAGGATCGCCGGACGCAACGGCCTGCCCTCGGCATCGACGTGGATCACCGTGCCACGCTGGGTGGTCAGCGACACCCCGCGGATGAGCCCGCGATCGATGTCCACCTGGTCCCAGAGCCGCCGACAGGCCTCGCCGAGCATCGCCCAGTAGTACTCGGGGTCCTGTTCGGCCCAGCCCGGATGCTTCGAGTAGTAGGCCTCCAGCTCCACCTTGCCCTTGCCCAGCAGGTTGCCCTGCAGGTCGAACAGCAGGGCGCGCACGCTCTGGGTGCCATTGTCGATCGCCAGCAGATAGTTCTTGTCGTTCATCTCGTTCTCGTCTCGGCTGGTCAGACGGGCAGGCTGTAGTGCCGGCGCCAGAGGTCCAGATAGGCCTGTTGCTCACGTTCCCAGCGCGGGTCGTCCCAGCCCAGGCGCGCTTGGCAGAGCGCGCGGATACGCGGCAGGTATGCCGCGCCGCCTCCGGGCAACAGCAGGCCGAGGCGGGTGCGGCGCAACAGCAGGTCATCGAGATGCAGCACCATTTCCGCCTCGGCGGCGAACGCCAATTCGGCCCAGAGCGTTTCGCTGGCACCCACGCAGTCCGTTCCGAGGGTGTCCACCAGCCGCTTGAGGCGGACCAGGTCACGTCCGTAGCGACCGGCCAGGCGGCGTCGCTGGCCACTGCCGAGCCCGTCGATGAGCGGGCCTTCGCAGGCGCCGAACACCGCCGCGCCATCGTCCGTGACCGTGCGCCCGAGCAGCGGCGCGCAGGCTTGTAGCACCTCCACCGCCAGCGGCCGGAAGGTGGTCAGCTTGCCGCCGGCCAGGGTCACGCAGCCCGGCTCGCGCCAGAGCACATGCTCGCGTTTCTCGTCGGAAGGCTTGCCGCTGTCGTCGCCGCTGCTGACCACCGGTCGCACGCCGGCCCAGGTCGACAGCACGTCGCGCGCCTCGATGGCAGCGGCGGGAAACTGCTGGGCGCAGGCCGCCAGCAGGTAGGCGAGTTCGGCGCGGCTGATCCGCGCGTCCTCCCCAAGGCCGTCGCGATGGTCGAGATCGGTGGTGCCGACCACCGTCGCACCCTCCCAGGGGAACACGAACACCGGTCGCCGGTCCGTGGCGTGCATGAAGCTGAAGGCATGGGCCACCGGCAGGCGCCAGGCCGGCAGCAATAGATGGCTGCCGCGCAGCGGGCGGATGTGCTCGCTTCCGCCGGGCTGGCGCAACTCATCGGCCCAGGCCCCGGTGGCCACCGCCAGGGCGCGGCAGCGAAAGTCGAGAAGCTCGCCGCTCTCGCGGTCCTCGGCGCGCAGGCCGACCACCTGGCCGCCCTCGCGCAGCAATTCGCGCACACGCATGCCGTTGAATGCCTCGCCGCCGTCGTGACGCGCCTCGGCCAGCACCCGCAGCACCAGGCGCGCATCGTCGGTCACCGCATCGAAGAATCGCGTGCCGCCGAGCAGCCGTTGTTCCTTCAGGCCCGGCGCCAGGTAGCGCAACGCGGCGGCGTCGTAGAAACGGTGGTTGCGCCGCCCGGCAAGGGCGTCGTACACGCTCAGCAGGCCGCCGAATAGCCGCGGGCCGGGAAAGCCGCCGCGGTAGTGGGCCATCACGAAGCTCAACGGATCCACCAGCCCAGGCGCCTCGCCGAGCAGGCGCTGGCGCTCGCGCACCGAGTCGCGGGTCAGCCGCCACTGGCCCTTGGCGATGTAGCGCAGGCCGCCATGGACCATCTTCGACGAGCGGCTCGAGGTGCCCCAGGCGAAGTCCCGCTGCTCCAGCAGCAGGCAGCGCCAGCCGCGCCGCGCGGCTTCGCGGAGGATGCCGGCACCGCTGATGCCGCCGCCGACCACGATCAGGTCCCACTCCTGCCCCGCCAGCGCCGGCAGGCGGCGGCGACGCCACTCCTCGTTCCAGGCTGAAGTCATTCCGCTCAGTCCTGCAGCAGGGTGCCGCGGTTGAGCCGCCCGGCCGGGTCGAAGTGACCGGCCATGGCACGCAGCGCGGCGACGCCCAGTTCGCCCTTCTCGCGGGGCAGGTAGGGTGCGTGGTCCTTGCCGACGCCATGCTGGTGGCTGATGGTGCCGCGATTGTCGACGATCGCCTGGCTGGCCGCATGCTTGAGACGCTTCCAGCGCTCCAGCGTCGCCGCATAGCTCGCGGCCGGACGGAACACGTAGGTGGTATAGATGCTCGACCCCTCGCCATAGACATGCGAGAGGTGGGTGAACACATGGACTTTCTCGCCCTCGGCGGCCAGGCCGTCGCGCAGGCTGGCCTCGATCTTCTGCAGCAGGCCGTCGACGTTGCTCCAGTCGGTGGCGGTCTCCAGGGTGTCCACGGCGTAGCCCGCCTGCCACAGGGCCTCGCGCAGGTAGGGGAAGCGGAAGCGGTTCTGCGCCCACTTGCGCCCCAGCAGGGTTCCGGTGAAGACCCCGCCGAAGCGTTTCAGCAAGGCCTTCGCCTGGCTCAGCGACAATCCGTTCTGCCGGCGGTTGCCGGTCACGCCGAAGGTCAGCATGCACTTGCCCTCGCCCGCGCCGCGCAGCGCCAGGTATTTCTCCAGCCAGGCGATCTGTCCGGGATGGCCGGCCAGGGCCAGTTGGGTCATGGTTTCCACGGCGTTGGACAGGCGCAGCATCGACAGCGGCACGCGCGCCTGGGCCAGCTCGCGGGTGGCTTGCAGGGCCTGCTGCCAGTTCGGCAGGAAGACGCTGTAGAAGCGCTCGTCCTCGGCCAGCGGCGAGACCCGCACCTTCACCGAGGAAATGATCCCGAAGCGTCCCTCAGAGCCCAGCACCAGTTCGCGCAGGTCCGGTCCCGCCGCGGATGCCGGGAAGGTAGCGATTTCAAGCGGCCCGGCGAAGGTCTCCAGGGTCCCGCCGGCGAAAAGTTGTTCGATCCGCCCGTAGCGCAGCGACTGCTGGCCACTGGAGCGGCTGGCGACCCAGCCACCGAGGGTCGACAACTCCCAGGACTGCGGGAAATGCCCGAGCGTGTAGCCCAGCGCACGCAACTGGCTCTCCACCTGCGGGCCGGCGGCGCCGGGGCCGAAGGTCGCGACCAGGCTCTCGCGGTCCAGATCGAGCAGGCGGTTCATGCGCTCCAGCGAGACCGTCAGTACCGGCCGCCGCGAGGCTTGCGGATTGATATGGCCGGCCACGGAAGTACCGCCGCCATAGGGAATCAGTTGCAGGTCGCGGGAGTCGGCCAGGGCCAGCAACTCGCGGATCTGTTCGGCGGTTTCCGGATAGGCCACGGCGTCCGGGTAGACGCCGAAGTCGCCCTCGCGCATCGCCAGCCAGTCCGGCAGGCTCTGCCCGCGGGCATGCAGCAGACGCTCACGGGGGTCGATGCTGTAGCGCGGATCGGCCTCCAGGCGCGACGCCGGGACCTTCGCCAGCGCCGCCTCCAGGCTGGCGTCCGGCAAGCGTGCGCCCTGCCCGACCAGTTCCGCCAGGAACCCACGGGCGCTGTCCGGCAATTCGACCACGGTGCTTTCTTCGCCCCAGCCATTCCAACGACGCATGAACCTCTCCCCTCGCTTGTCGCGGCAACCTGTTTATCGGAACCTTTCTGGCTGCCTATACTAGCCAGCCGCCCTCGCCTGTCACTGTCGGATCGAGACACTCCCTGTGACCGATCAAGACAGCCGGCACGCACGCCGGACGGCCTGTTCCACCCGCCACGACAAGAACAACGACCATGCAGACCCTTGGCTCCACCTCGGTTCCGGCCCTGCTGAAGTACCTGCGCCACGCCGAACGGCTCGGCCTGGACATCGCCCCTGCCCTGGCCGCCGCCGGCCTCCAGGCCGACCAGCTCAACGACAATCGCCAGCGCCTGCCGGGCGAAGCCCACGAGCGCCTGCTCGGCTATTTCTGCGAGCATTCCGGCGATCCCCTGTTCGGCCTGCATTCGGCGCGCTTCGTCCAGCCCGGCTCCTGGAGCGTGCTCGGCTACATCGCGATGAACTGCGCCACCCTGGGCGAGGCCATGAGCCGCATCACGCCCTACGAGAAGCTGGTCGGCGACATGGGCACCAGCCGCATCGAAGCGGCCGGCGGGGAGGTCCGGCTGATCTGGAACTGCCGCCACCAGACACCCCTGGTACGGCGCCACATGGTCGAGCACGTCCTGGCTTCCTGGGTCCTCTACGCGCGCTGGATCGCCGACCTGGAAGGTTCGCCGGACGAGGTCTGGCTGGAACACGACCTGCCGGACGGAACCCGCGTGGAAGACTACGAGACCTTCTTCGGCTGTCCGGTGCGCTTCACCCAACCCTGTTCGGCGCTGCTGGTACCACTGGACTACCTGGCGCTGCCGCTGCGCCAGGCCGACGCGACGCTGCTGCGCACCCTGGAAGAACATGCCCTGGCGCTGATGGCCGAGCTGGACGATGACGAGCCGCTGCCGCTGCGGGTGAAGAACGCCCTGCGCCAGCTACTCAAGGACGGCCTGCCGCGCAAGGAACGGGTGGCGGAGAAGTTCGGCATGACCGTACGCACCCTGCAACGCCACCTGCAGCAAGCCGGCAGCAGCTACCAGCAGACCCTCGACGAACTGCGCCGCGAACTGGCCGAGCACTACCTGCTGCATAGCGAGCTGCCGATCCAGGACATCGCCCAGTACCTGGGCTTCACCGAGTCCCGCTCGTTCCATCGCAGTTTCAAGGGCTGGACCGGGCAGACGCCCGGCGAGTACCGGCAACGGCGGAAGGAGCCGGCGGCGCAATGAGAACGGCGGCCATCCGGCCACCGTCGGCTCAGTCGAGCAGTTCGCTCAGCGGAATGAACGCCACGCCCTCGCCTTCCACGAGGGTACGTCCCTCGCGGACCTCCACCAGCCCCTCGGCCCAGGAAGCGCTGCGCAGTACCCCGGAACTCTGGTTCGGATAGAGCACCGCGCGGCCCTGCTCCAGGCGACCACGCAGGTACTCGCGACGCTGCCCCGCCTTGGTCCAGGCGAAGCCGGCCGGTACCTCCACCCGCAGCGGCGCGACCTGCGCCACGCCGAGCCGGCGCAGCAGGTAGGGACGCGCCAGCAGGGCGAAGGTGACCAGGGTCGAAGCCGGATTGCCCGGCAGGCCGATCACCGGGATGCCCTGGAACTGGCCGACGGTCAGCGGCTTGCCGGGTTTTATCGCCAGCTTCCAGAGGGTCAGCTCGCCGGCTTCGCGCAGCGCCATGCCGAGGAAGTCGGCCTCGCCCACCGATACGCCGCCAGTGGACAGGATAAGGTCCACCCCGGCCAACCCGGCCAGGCGCTCGCGGGTACGTGCCAGGTCGTCGGGAAGGATGCCGGCGTCGAGCACGTCGCAGCCCAGGCGTTGCAGCCAATCCTTGAGCAACGGACGGTTGCTGTTGTAGATCTGCCCGGCCTGCAGCGGCTGGCCCGCCTCGACCAGCTCGTCGCCGGTGGACAGCAGCGCCACCCGCGGCTTGCGTCGCACCTCCAGGGCCGCGTAGCCGAGCGAAGCCGCCAACCCCAGTTCGATGGAGCGCAGGCGCGTGCCGGCCGGCAGGACCAGGTCGCCCTGGCGGATTTCCTGGCCACGCGGGCGCACATGCTGGCCCGCGCGCAACGGCTGGGTGAAGCGCACGCGGCCATCGTCGAGCGCTTCGGCGTTTTCCTGCATCTCTACCAGATCGGCGCCTTCGGGCAGCGGCGCACCGGTGAAGATCCGCGCACAGGTACCCGCTTGCAGCGGCTCCGGCGCCTGTCCGGCAAAGATCTTCTGGCTGACCGGCAGTGGCTCGCCGTTCCAGTCGGCGAGGCGCAAGGCATAGCCGTCCATGGCGCTGTTCGGCCACGGCGGCAGGTCCAGGCCGGCCAGCAGGTCGACCGCCAGCACGCGGCCGCCAGCCTGCTCCAGGGGCACCTGCTCACACGTATCGATAGGCGTTTGCGCGGCCAGTTCGAGGAGCCGTTCCAGCGCCGTCTCGACCGGCATCAGCCCCGGATGCTCGCAGCAGCCGCTCACCCGCGGCTCTCGCAGGGCGCCGCCTGTTTCAGGTGCGGGACGAAGTTGCACGGGCGATGACGGGCGTCCAGTTGCTCGACGAGGATGCCTTCCCAGGCAGTGCGGCAGGCGTTGGTGGAGCCCGGCAGGCAGCAGACCAGGGTGCCGTTGGAAAGCCCGGCCAGGGCCCGCGACTGGATGGTGGAGGTACCGATGTCGGCCAGCGAAATCTGCCGGAACAGCTCGCCGAAGCCGTCCACCTGCTTGTCCAGCAGGCAGGCCACCGCTTCCGGGGTGCTGTCGCGGCCGGTGAAACCGGTGCCGCCGGTGATCAGCACGACCTGCACGCTATCCTCGGCGATCCAGGTCGCGACCTGTGCGCGGATCCGGTATAGGTCATCCTTCAGCAGCACGCGAGCGGCCAGGTTGTGCCCGGCCTCGGTCAGGCGGTCGACGAACAACTGGCCTGAAGTATCGGTTTCCAGGGTACGGGTATCGCTGACGGTCAGGACGGCGATGTTCAACGGCACGAATGCCGTTTCGGCCTTGTGGCTCATGGGGTTGGCCCTTGCTTGTGGACGTGATCGCGGTGTTATATCACAGGCCCGACACGGAGACCCCAGATGCCCGATAGCGCCCTGCCCCCCTGCTCCATCCTTCTCCTGGCGGGAGGCCGCGGCCAGCGCATGGGCGGTCGCGACAAGGGCCTGATCGAGTGGCAGGGCCTGCCCCTGATCGCCCACCTGCATCGCCTGGTGCGCCCGCTCACCGATGACCTGATCGTCTCCTGCAACCGCAACCAGGAACGCTATGCGGCCTATGCCGACCGCGTGGTGAGCGACGACAGCCGAGACTTCCCCGGCCCGCTCGCCGGCATCCGCGCCGGCCTGGCGGTGGCCCGGCATCCCTGGCTGCTGGTGCTGCCCTGCGACGCGCCGCGCATCGACCGCGCCTTGCTGGAAACCCTGCTGCAGGCCGCCGGCCGCACACCGGCGCGCCCCTGGATGCTGCGCTGCGGCGGCCAGTGGGAACCGCTGTTCAGCCTGATCCCGACGCACCTGGCCGAAGAGATAGAACACGCCTGGCGCCAGGGCGACCGTAGCCCACGCCACGTCCTGTTGCCGCTTGGCGCGGAGGCCATCGAGCTGGCCGCGGGCGATCCGCGGCTGGCCAACCTGAACACCCCCGAGCTGTTGGCTAATCACCGCGAACTGAAGTAAAACGGAAGGGACGTCGAGTCGAATTTTCTCGAAGGTGGGGGGAACACTCGTTTTTAGGGGGGAACTCTTCCTAGAACTCGTCTGTCAGAAACTCGTAACTTCAAAGTCTGACCGCACAGGAGAACTGCGCAATGATCAAGCGGATGCTACCCGCCCTCCTCCTCGCCGTAGGCCTCGGCGCCCTCGCGGGTTGTTCCAGCCCTACCGTGATCACCCTCAACGACGGACGTGAAATCCAGGCCGTAGACACCCCTTCCTATGACGAGGATTCCGGCTTCTACGAGTTCGAACAGCTCGACGGCAAGCGCGCCCGCGTGAACAAGGACCAGGTCCGCACCGTCAAGGAACTCTGATACCGTCGCGTAACAGGTTTTCCTGGAGACCCCGTCGACTCGAACGAGCGACGGGGTCTTTGCTTTTTCGCCCGGGGAAACCGGGGCTCGAAAAAAAATTCATCTAACCCCTTGTGTACCAAAACTTTTTCTGTAGAATGCGCCCCAACAAAACGGAGCGTAGCGCAGCTTGGTAGCGCGTCTCGTTCGGGACGAGAAGGTCGCTGGTTCGAATCCAGTCGCTCCGACCATATCCCGAAAAACCCGCCTCAACGGCGGGTTTTTTATTGCCTGCGATTCGGCCTTTCTCACAGGGTACGCAGGTAGGCCACCAGGTCGCCCTTCTCTTCCGCGGACAGCTTGCGCTCCAGTACCAGGTTGAAGAACTCCACGGTGTCCTCCAGGGTCAGCAGGCGGTCGTCGTGCAGGTACGGCGGCGAATCCTTGATCCCGCGCAACGGGAAGGTCTTGATCGGCCCGTCGGCGGACGCCATCACGCCATTGACCAGTTTCGGATCGTAGAAGCGCTCCACCTTCAGGTTGTGCATCAGGTTGTCGGTGAAGTAAGGCGGCGCATGGCACCCGGCGCAGGCCGCCTTGCCGTAGAACAGCTTTTCGCCACGCAATTCCTGCTCGCTGGCCTTGCCCGGATCGAGCCGCCCCTCCACATCCAGCTTCGGTGCCGGGGGGAAGTCCAGCAGCGCCTGGAACTCACCCATGAAATGCACTTGACTGCCACGCTCGAGCACGTTCACCCCCTTCTTGGTGGCGATTACCGGATCACCGTCGAAGTAGGCGGCGCGCTGCTCGAACTCGGTGAAGTCCTCGACGGTCTTCAGCGCCCTCTGCGAGCCGAACAACCGCTGGATGTTCACCCCGCGCAGCGTCGGTGTGTCGATGCGGTGGCGGAACGGCTGCGGGCGCACATCGCCGGCCAGGTGGGTAGCGGCATTGGTGTGGCCGTTCGCATGGCAGTCGAAGCAGGCTACGCCGCGGCTCGGATGCTCGCTACGGCGATCGTCGGTGAGGTTGAACTGCTGCTGCGGAAAGGCCGTTAGCAGCAGGCGCAGCCCTTCCAGCTGCTTGGGATTGAGAATCCCGTTGAACAACTCGAAATAGTTGTCGATGGTCACCAGCTTGCCCTTGGACACATCGCCCAGGTCAGGCCGGGTGGTAAGGAACATCGGTGCCGGGAATTCCGGCAGGAAGTGGTCCGGCAGGTCGTAGTCGAGGTCGAAACGGGTCAGGTCGCGGCTTTCCTGGCGCTTGATCTCGTCGATGAGGAACTTGGGAAAGACCATCCCGCCTTCGGCATGGTTGGGGTGCGGCAGCGGCAGGAAGCCACCGGGGAACAGCCCCTGCTTGCGGATTTCCTCGGGGCTCAGCCTGGCCAGTTCCTCCCAGCTGGTGCCGGCCGGCAGCTTCACCCGGATCCCCTCCTGCAGCGGCTTGCCGCGCGTCATGCTGGCGCCCTTGGCCGGCCTGTCGCTGAGATCGTAACGCTGCTCGAGAAGCGTCTTGTGGGCCTGTTCGATCGACGGTTTGTTCGCCGTCATGCGCTTCATGATGGTGGCGAAGTCCTCATTGATCACCACCGGCGAATAGCTGGAAGTCTTGCTTGGCTGCTCATCCCCCGCGACCACGGCGGATTGCAGCCCCAGGGCGAGCGGCATGACCCAGAGGGCATGGCGCGTCCAGGCGGGCGTTTTCATCAGGCGTCCTCTTTCGTTATGAGGAAACGCCGAGCCTCGTCGTCCCGACCCCACACCCCGGCGGTCCGCGACAGCGGACCGAACGACCTGCGACGCGTCCTGCGCCACGCGGGTTCCCGGCTGTTTCCAGTCAGTCCTGAAGGGAACTCAGGGTTTATCCATCGCCCTTAGGCCTAGCCGAACGCAGCCTGCCGAGCCAATAGGCTCAGGCTATGAAAACCATTGAGAAACGCCTATGCATCGCTTCGCCAGCATCGCCGAAGCCAGGCACCGCGCGGCATGGGGGAAGGAAGCGGAACGCAGTCCGGTTTGCGCATAGCGCGCGGGGTTACCAGCGGTGCCGCGCTTAGCGCGAATGAATAGGCATCAGCGGCTGAGGAAGGCTGCGACCTGCTCGGCCTCGAACGGCCAGTTCAGCTCGGCGCCATTGTCGCAGCGGCGCAGCACCGGGATCCGCAGGCCATAGCGCTCGACCCAGGCTTCGTCGTCGGCGATGTCCACCAGTTCGACCAGCAGGCCATGTTCGACGAAGGGCATCAGCACCGCCTCCGCGACTTCGCAGAGGTGGCAACCGAGGGTTCCGAAGAGTTGGCATTCCGGGGGCATCGAAAGGACCTGTGCAGTGTTTCGCGGCGATGGTAGCACCCGCGCTCAGATGCCAGCGACCTGCAACAGACTTTCGGCCGCCTGCCGGGCCTCGCGGGCCTGGTCCGCCGGCCCGTGGATGTGCGCCATCACCAGGGCGCCCTCCATCAGGTATTGCAACTGCCGCGCAAGCAGTGCCGCCGAACGCACGCCCAGGCGCTCCAGCTGGCGCTGGAAATAGGCTTCGACGAAGGCCTTTTGCTCGGCCGCCTGGCGATGGATCGGATGCGAGCGCTCATGGAACTCGGCGGCGGCATGGATGAAGGCACAGCCACGGAACGCCTCGTCCTGGAGGAACTCCTGCAGACCATCGAACACCGCCAGGATCGCCGCACGCGGCTGCAACCGTGCCTCGGCTTCGAGCATGCGTTCGGCGGTGCGCTGCCGACGCACCTCCAGGGCGGCCATGATCAGTTCGTCCTTCGAGCGAAAGTGTTTGTACAGCGTCATCTTCGCCACGCCGGATTCGGCCAGGATGCGGTCGATGCCGGTGGCGTGGTAACCCTCGCGATAGAACAGGTCGACGGCGGTGCTGAGCAGTTGCTCGCGTTTGCGGGATGTCATGGAAAGCCTCCTGAGCGGCCCATTATGCGCGACCCTGCCGCCCCCTTGAACCGCTCTGCGTCGCTCCCCGGACGAATACCGACGGAAAAAGGCGAACGCGTGCCTTGAAATATACAGACCTGTCTGTCTAATATCCAGACACCAATACCCGCCTGGAACCCTCAGATGAAACTCCATGACCTGGATCTCTCCGGCAACGCCTACAAGGTCCGCCTGTTCCTCTCCCTCATCGGCCGCGAGGCGACGCTGCGGCCGGTCGATTTCCTCAACCGCGAGCACAAGACCCAAGCCTTCCTCCGCATGAATCCCCGCGGGCAGATCCCGGTGCTGGAAGACGGCGAGCTGCAACTGGGCGACTCCCATGCCATCCTCGTCTATCTGGCGCGACGCCATGCCGATCCCGTGTGGTATCCGCTCGACCCCGTCAGCCAGGGCCGAATCGCCTACTGGCTCAGCTATTCGGCCAACGAGGTGCAGAACGGTCCGGCCAGCGCCCGGCTGATCGCCCGCTTCGACCTGCCGCTGGATCGCGAGCAGACCCACCAGCGAGGCCTGGAAGTGCTGCGCCTGGTCGAGCGGCACCTGGCCGAGCATCGCTGGCTGGCCCAGGGCGAACAGCCGAGCATCGCCGACGTGGCCCTCTACCCCTACCTGGCCCTGGCCCCCGAGGGCGGCCTGGCGCTGGACCACTACCCGGCGCTGAACGCCTGGATCGCCCGCATCCGCGCGCTGCCCGGCTACATCCCGATGCCCGGCCTGTAGCTCGACAGGAGGCAGCATGAGCCAGGAACAGAACCCCTTCCACGCCGGCGAACTGGCGATCCAGGAACGCGCCGGCGTTCGCGAGCAGGTCGCCGGCTTCGGCAGCCGCGCGATCCGCACCTTCATGCCGGACCAGCATCGGGAGTTCTTCGCCCTGCTACCGCTGTTGCTGGTGGGCAGCCTCGACGCCGACGGCTACCCCAGCGCCTCGGTGCTCTGGGGCCCCCCCGGCTTCGCCCGTTCGCCGGAACCGACCCGCCTGCGCATCGACAACCTGCCGCAAGCGGACGATCCGCTGGCGGCCAATCTCGAGGCTGGCACCCGCCTCGGCATCCTCGGCCTGGAATGGCCGACACGCCGCCGCAACCGCATGAATGGACGGGTCCTGGCGCGGGACGGAAAGGGTTTCACGGTCGGCGTCGAGCAGTCCTTCGGCAACTGTCCCAAGTACATCCAGGCGCGCAGCCATCAGCCCGTCTCCAGGATCGCAAGTCCCGCGTTGCAGGGCGAAGGACTCGATCCGCGCTGGCTGTCGCTGGTCTCGCGCAGCGATACGCTGTTCATCGCCAGCCAGCATGCCGACCCACTCAGGGGCGGCGTCGACGTCTCCCATCGGGGCGGGCCGCCGGGCTTTCTCCGGCTCGGCGCGGATGGCCGCCTGTGGTTGCCCGACTACGCCGGCAACCGCCTGTTCAATACCCTCGGCAACCTGCTCCAGGAGCCTCGCTGCGGCCTCCTGTTCATCGATTTCGACAACGGCGACCTGCTGCACCTGCACGCCGAGGCCGAGCTGTTCTGGCCGGGTTCGCAGCCATCCATCCCCTGGCCCGCCGGCGCCGAGCGCCTGCTGGCGTTGCGCCCCGCAGGCTGGCGCTGGCGGCGCGGCCGCCTGCCGCTGGCATTCGGCGAGCCCCAGCCATCCCCTTTTCTTCCTGCCGGTGAATCTTGATGCCTTTCCTGTATCGCCTTGCCTCGTTGTTGATCGCCCTCCTCGTCCTGCCGGTGCAGGCGGCGGAAATGCGAGTCGCCCTGTTGCGCACCTCGGGAGTGGAAACCCTCGATGCGCTCACCGTCGACGGCGGCTCCTGGGTGCGCCGGGTGCCGCTCAGCCATACCGCGGTGCTGATCGAGCACCACGCCGCCACCCTGCTCTTCGACACTGGCCTGGGGCGCGACATCGACGCCCAGTTCCGCGCCGACATGCCTTGGTGGGCAGCGCCGCTGTTCGCTTACCAGAAAGTCGTCCCGGCGCGCGACCAACTGGACGCAGCCGGTATCCGCGTCGATCGCATCCTGCTGTCCCACGCACACTGGGATCACGCCTCGGGCCTGGTCGACTTCCCCGAAGTACCGGTCTGGGCACCCTACGAGGAGATCGCCTTCAGCCGCATCGCCACCCCGCCGGCCGCCTTCCCCAGCCAATTCCGCCATGGCGTGCGCTGGCGACCTTACAGCTTCGATCCGCAGCCGTTCATGGGCTTCGACGAAAGCCTCGACCTGTTTGGCGACGGCCGCCTGGTGCTGGTCCCCCTGCCCGGCCATACGCCCGGCTCGGTCGGTCTGTTCGTCACCCTCGACAGCGGGCGCCGGCTGTTCTTCAGCGGCGACACCAGTTGGCGACTCGAAGGCGTCGAAGGCCCACGGCAGAAATTCTTCGCCGGCCGCGCCCTGGTCGATCGCGATCCCGCGCGCACCCTCGCGCAACTGGCGAAGATCCGCCTGCTGCTCCGCAGCGACCCGCGCCTGAGCGTGATTCCGGCGCACGATGCGCGGGTCCAGGCCGCCCTGGGCTACTTCCCGCACTGGCTGGAATAGCGGGAAAGCCCGTCCTAGACAGGGTTCGTGCCAATTCGCGGCCACCCTCGACTAATGTCTAACAGTGGCCGTCTTCCTGTAGTGCTTAAGTAACCGGGCTGTCACAGGCCGACGTGGCGTCACGCCGCCGCCATCGGCCTGCCCCAAGCGCTCGAGGAGACAATAACAATGAGCATGACCCCGATCGCCCGTGCCGTGGCTTTTGCCGCGCTGGGTTCCAGCATTACCGTCCCAACCCTGGCCCATGCCGAGTTCATCAAGGACAGCAAGGCCAGCATCGAACTCCGCAACTTCTACTTCAACCGTGATTTCCGCCAGGAAGGCGCCAGCCAGTCCAAGGCCGAGGAATGGGCCCAGGGCTTCCTCCTGCGCTACGAGTCCGGCTACACCGAGGGCACCATCGGTTTCGGCGTCGACGCCATCGGCCTGCTCGGGGTGAAGCTCGACTCCAGCCCCGACCGCAGCGGCACCGGCCTGCTCAAGCGCGACCGCGAGACCGGCCGCGCCCAGGACGACTATGGCGAGGCAGGGATCACCGCCAAGCTGCGGGCGTCGAAGAGCACCCTGAAGATCGGCACCCTGACCCCCAAGCTGCCGGTGATCATGCCCAACGACAGCCGCCTGCTGCCACAGACCTTCCAGGGCGGCGCGCTGAACTCCATGGAGATCGACGGCCTGACCCTCGACGCCGGGCGCCTGAAGAAGGTCAACCAGCGCGACTCCTCGGACAACGAGGACATGACCATCACCGGTGGCGGCAAGCGCAACATCGTGGTCCGTTCCGGGCTGACTTCGGACAAGTTCGACTTCGCCGGCGGCAGCTACAAGTGGACCGACAACCTCAGCACCAGCTACCACTACGGCAAGCTCGACAACTTCTACAAGCAGCATTACCTCGGCCTGGTGCACACCCTGCCGATCGCCGACAAGCAGTCGCTGAAATCCGACATCCGCTGGGCGCGCTCCACCGACGACGGTTCCAGCAACGTCGACAACAAGGCGCTCAACGCCATGTTCACCTACAGCCTCGGCTACCACGCCTTCGGCGTCGGCTACCAGAAGATGAGCGGCGACACCGGCTTCGCCTACATCAACGGCGCCGACCCCTACCTGGTGAACTTCATCCAGATCGGCGACTTCGCCAACAAGGACGAGAAATCCTGGCAAGCGCGCTACGACTACAACTTCGCCGGCGTCGGCATTCCCGGCCTGACCTTCATGACCCGCTACGTCAAGGGCGACAACATCGACCTGCTGACCACCTCGGGCGAAGGCAAGGAATGGGAACGCGACATGGACATCGCCTACGTGTTCCAGAGCGGCCCGTTGAAGAACCTCGGGGTGAAGTGGCGCAACGCGACCATGCGCACCAACTACACCAACGACTACGACGAAAATCGCCTGATCGTCAGCTACACGCTGCCGCTCTGGTAACGGCAGGCCCCGCGGATAGCCGCGCTACGGCCATCCGCCCCTCCCCAGAGCCCCGCGGCGGAACGAAGAGGCCACCCTTGGGTGGCCTCTTTCATGGCGGGATGCCTCGCTCGCAGCGTGCAGGACGGATAGCGCCTGGGGCGTTATCCGCCGATACCCCACCGGACCAAGGAAGTCCGCCCCCTCATTCGTGGCTGATCGCGCCGATCTTGTGAATCGACAGGTCCGCGCCGTAGTACTCCTCCTCCTGGCTCAAGCGGATGCCCAGCAGCGCCTTCATCAGCCCATAGACCAACAGGCCGCCGGCGAAAGCCACCGTCACCCCCAGCAGGCTGCCGAGCGCCTGGCTGGCCAGGCTCACCCCGCCGAGCCCACCCAATGCCTGCTGGCCAAAGATGCCGCAGGCAATCCCGCCCCAGACCCCGCAAAGACCGTGCAACGGCCAGACACCGAGGACGTCGTCGATCTTCCAGCGCACCTGGGTCGCGGTGAACGCCCAGACGAACAGGGCCCCCGCCACCAGGCCGGTAGCCAGCGCGCCGATCGGATGCATCAGGTCGGAACCGGCGCACACCGCCACCAACCCGGCCAGCGGACCGTTGTGCAGGAAACCCGGGTCGTTGCGGCCGATCAGCAGCGACGCCATGGTGCCGCCAACCATCGCCAGCAAGGAGTTGACCGCCACCAGCCCGCTGACCCCAGCGAGGGTCTGGGCGCTCATCACGTTGAAGCCGAACCAGCCGATGATCAGGATCCACGACCCCAGTGCCAGGAACGGGATGCTCGACGGCGCCATCGCCACCAGCTTGCCGTCGCGATAGCGGCCGTTGCGGCTGCCCAGCAATAGCACCGCCGCCAATGCCAGCCAGCCGCCCAGCGCATGCACCACCACGGAGCCGGCGAAATCGTGGAAGGGCGCGCCGAACTCCAGCTTCAGCCATTCCTGCAAGCCGAAATTGCCGTTCCACACCAAGCCTTCGAAAAACGGGTACACGAAGGCCACGATCAGCGCCGTGGCGCACAACTGCGGACCGAACCTGGCACGCTCGGCGATGCCGCCGGAGATGATCGCCGGGATTGCCGCGGCGAAGGTCAGCAGGAAGAAGAACTTCACCAGCGCATAGCCACTGTCCACGGTCAGCGCCGCCGCCGGATGGAAGAAAGTCACGCCGTAGGCAATCCAGTAGCCGACGAAGAAATAGGCCAGCGCCGAGATGGCGAAGTCGGACAGAATCTTCGACAGGGCGTTGACCTGGTTCTTCAGGCGCACGGTGCCCACCTCGAGGAAGGCGAAGCCGGCATGCATCGCCAGCACCATCACCGCTCCGAGCAGGATGAACAGGGTATTGGAGCCGTGGATCAGGACTTGCACCGCACTATTCAGGTTATCCATGGATTGAGGCAGCCTTCGCGCGTAGAGAGAAAGCACCAGAAACGCCCACGCCCGCCCTTCAACGCACCATGACGAAGCAGTAGTCGTCGTGCGAACCGCCGCTTTTCTTCGGCAGACGTTTCGCAAGGTGCCTGAGGCAGCATGGAAAGCTCCCGGACTTTCCTTGATTTTCATTGGGTTGGACGTTCATCCCGAAGTACCCTCCGGGAGCGCCTGGCGCCCTCGCAAGGGGCATTCCGGCCGACGTGCGCACCAGGGAATTGCAAGCGCCATACCAGTTCGCGCCCCGTTGCGAGGCAGCCGGATGGGCGTCATCTCGCCGCAGCCGCGCCGACAGGCACGCTGTGGCAGTCTTTAATGAAAGGAACGCCGGGAGCGACCGGTAACGCGCGGAAATTACCCACCGGTTGAACCTTCCGCCCCGCGCTCGGCTCGAAAAAAACACACCCCATGACCAGAGGAGCTCGTCATGCCCCGCAAGACCACTGCAAACGCAGCAAAGGATGAACTGTTGGCTGAATTCCAGGCACTGGTCGCCGATACCGAGAAACTCCTGCAAAGCACCGCCGACGTGGCGGGCGACCAGGCCGAAGAAATCCGCGGCAAGATCCACGACAGCCTCAAGCGCGCTCGCGATACCTTGCGCGACACCAAGGACTCGCTGAAGGACAACGTCCGCGAACGCAGCCAGGCCGCGGTGGACGCCACCGAGGTGTACGTCGGCGAACACCCCTGGCAGAGCATCGGCATCGCCGCCGGCGTCGGCTTCCTGCTTGGCCTGTTGGTCAGCCGGCGCTGAGCCATGAGCGAAGGAAAGGACCCGGCG
Organism: Pseudomonas sp. RC10-4-2; assembly: GCF_050433085.1. Lineage (NCBI taxonomy): Bacteria > Pseudomonadati > Pseudomonadota > Gammaproteobacteria > Pseudomonadales > Pseudomonadaceae > Pseudomonas > Pseudomonas sp. RC10-4-2. The sequence goes on along the minus strand of NZ_JBNPXX010000001.1, from coordinate 1,334,995 downwards.
GACGGCCGCCCCTCCCTGCGGCGCTTCGGCGCCGCCTTCCTCGGCCTGTTGCACGGTCACGTCGAGCTGTTCGGCATCGAGCTGCAGGAACAGAAGGCCAACACCCTGCGCCTGCTGCTGTTCGCCGGGCTGGCCCTGGTATTCGCCCTGCTCCTGCTGGTCGGCCTGTCGCTGCTGGTGCTGATCGTGTTCTGGGACACCAACCGGCTCGCAGCGGCGCTCGGGTTGTGCCTGTTCTACGTGATCGGCTCGCTGTTCTGCGGCTGGCGCCTGTACCAGTCGATCAACGACGAAAGCTCGCCGTTCAGCGCCACCCTGGAAGAACTGGCCAACGACCGCGAGCGACTGCTGCCATGACAAGGAAACGCGCATGAGCCAACTACCGGTGAACGCGACCGGCCTGTCGCGTCGCGAATTGCGCAAGGCGGTGATCCGCCTGCGCCTGGAAATGCAGCGCCAGCAATTGCGTCGCGAAAGCCAACTGCTGGTGCAACCCTTCCGCCAGGCCCAGGGGCTGGGCCACAACCTCAGCCAGCAACTGTTCGGCGGTGGCAATGCGGCGCTCTGGGGCGCCGGCGGAGCCGCACTGCTGGGCGTACTGCTTGGCAAGGGCGGACGCTGGCAGCGTCTGCTGCGCCTGGGCGTCGCCCTGGCCCCGCTGTTGCTCGGCCTGCGCAAGCAGAAAGGCCGTTGAAGGATGCGCCGACCGGCAACGGTCGGCGCCTTCCGTTTCCCCAACGCGACGATTGAGCTTGCCAAGGCAAACCGTTAGCGTGTCCGCATCGCCTCAGCGCATCCCTGGAATTCCCGATGGACTGGCAGACCCTGCTCACCCGCGAACGGCTCGGAAAGCCGGTACACAGCAACGATGAACTGGGCCGCAGCGCCTTCCACAAGGACCATGACCGGATCATCTTCTCCGGCGCGTTTCGCCGCCTCGGACGCAAGACCCAGGTCCATCCGGTCTCCAGCAACGATCACATCCACACCCGCCTGACCCACTCCCTGGAAGTCGCCTGCGTCGGCCGCTCGCTGGGCATGCGGGTCGGCGAGATCCTCCGCGAGGAACTACCCGAGTGGTGCGACCCCAGCGACCTCGGGGTCATCGTCCAGTCGGCCTGCCTGGCCCACGACATCGGCAACCCACCATTCGGGCACTCCGGCGAAGACGCGATCCGCAACTGGTTCCAGCAAGCCGCCGGACGTGGCTGGCTGGACGAGATGAGCGACGCCGAGCGTTCCGACTTTCTCCACTTCGAAGGCAACGCCCAGGGCTTCCGGGTCCTCACCCAACTGGAATACCACCAGTTCGACGGCGGCACGCGGTTGACCTACGCCACCCTGGGCACCTACCTGAAGTACCCCTGGACCTCGCGCCACGCCGAAGCGCTGGGCTACAAGAAGCACAAGTTCGGCTGCTACCAGAGCGAACTGCCGCTGCTCGAGCAGATCACCCATAAGCTCGGCATGCCGCAACTCGACGACGAGCGCTGGGCTCGCCATCCGCTGGTCTACCTGATGGAAGCGGCGGACGACATCTGCTACGGCCTGATCGACCTCGAAGACGGCCTGGAAATGGAGCTGCTCGAATACAGCGAGGTCGAGGCGCTGTTGCTCGGCCTGGTCGGCGACGACCTGCCCGATACCTATCGCCAACTCGGCCCCAGGGACTCCCGCCGGCGTAAACTGGCGATTCTCCGCGGCAAGGCCATCGAGCACCTGACCAATGCCGCCGCCCGTGCCTTCGTCGACCAGCAGCAGGCCCTGCTCGCCGGGCAGCTTGCCGGCGACCTGGTGGAACACATGCATGGCCCGGCCAAGCTCTGCGTGCAGCGGGCCAAGGCCATCGCGCGGGAAAAGATCTTCCAGGACAAGCGCAAGACCCTCCACGAGATCGGCGCCTACACCACTCTGGAGATCCTCCTCAACGCCTTCTGTGGCGCCGCGCTGGAGCAATACGGCGGGCATACGCCGTCGTTCAAGAACCGGCGCATCCTCGACCTGCTCGGACGCAACGCGCCCGACCCGCAGTGGCCGCTGTACCGCGCCTTCCTCCAGGTGATCGATTTCATCGCCGGCATGACCGACAGCTACGCCACGGAAATGGCCCGGGAAATGACCGGACGCTCGAGCCCCTCCTGAAAGGAAGGGCTCATACCGCAGCGCCCGCCAACTGCTCCTGGAGTTCCTCCTGCAACGCCTCCAGGGCCAGCCGGAGTCTTTCGCCAGGCGTCTGCAGGCACTCCCCGTCACCACTTCGCCGGCAGGCGTCCTCCAGGGCCTCGCAGGCCTCCAGCAGGGTACGCGCCCCGATCATCCGTGCGGCGCCCTTGATGCGGTGGGCATGCTCGGCGAGCCGGGTCCTGTCGCCCTCGCGCAGGAGGATGGCAAGGCGCTGGAGGTCCTGACGGTTGCTGCCTAGCAGGGTCTCCAGCAGTTCGCGCAGCCGTTCAGGGCGGCCGCCACCGAGGCTGCTGAGAGCGGCTGCATCATAGAGCCCCCGGGGCTGCGCGGCGTCGCGTCCGAAAGAGGTCACGAGGTAGTTGCGCAGGGTCTCCAGGCCGAGCGGCTTGAACAGGCAATCATCCATGCCCGCGTCGCGGCAGCGCTGTACCTCGTCCGGCTCGGCGTCGGCGGTATAGCCGAGGATCAGGATCGGCGCGCGTCGCTCGCACCGTTCCTGGATGCGTATCCTGCGTGCCAGCTGATAGCCGTTCAGGCGCGGCATGTTGCAGTCGCTGATCAGCACCTCGAAGCGCTCGTCGGCCCAGAGCTCCAGCGCCACCTGGCCATCCTCCGCTTCCGCCACCCGGTGGCCGAGAAACTCCAGTTGCTGGCGCAGCAGTACCCGGTTGGGCGGATAGTCGTCGGCGATGAGGATATGCAGGCGGCGAGACGGCTCCATGGATGCTGCCAGCGGGTCCTGGCCGGATTCAGGCATTTTCGGCCCGCACTGGCGCAAGAGCAGGTCGAGCGACACCCGGGTGCCTTTGCCCGGCTCGCTGTGCATCTCGACATCGCCGCCCATGAGGTCCACCAACTTCCGACAGATCGCCAGCCCAAGGCCGGTCCCGCCCTGCACCGTGCGTCCCTTGGCCACCTGGATGAAAGGCTGGAACAGGCGCGCCTGGTCCGCCGGAGCGATACCGATACCGGAATCCTCCACGTCCACCCGGACGATCGCCCTCCCCTCGTCCAGGCTCCTTTCCTGGAGACGGATCGTCACCTGTCCCCGCTCGGTGAACTTGATCGCATTGCTCACCAGGTTGGAGAGCACCTGCTTGAAGCGCAGGGGATCGATCAGCACGTCCCGTCCCGGGGCATCGTCCAGCTCCACAACGAGCCTCAGGCCTTTCTGCCGGGCCAGGCCTTCGAACATGCGGCGCACCGACTCCACGACATGGCGCAGGCGAACCCGCTCGGGCGTGAGGGTCAGGTGACCGGACTCGATCTTGGCGACGTCGAGGATGTCGCCGATTAGCAGTTGCAGCGACCCCGCTGCCTCGTAGGCGACCTCCAGCGAGGCGCGTTCGCGCTGCTCCGGCGCCAGGCGCTGCAGGACCAGTTCGAGGATGCCGATGACCGCATTCATCGGCGTACGGATCTCGTGGCTCATGGTCGCCAGGAAGACGCTCTTCGCCCGATTCGCCTCGTCCGCCTGGCGCATCGCCTCGCGCAACTGGCGGGCCAGGCGCTCCCGTTCGGTGATGTCGATCCAGCCGTTCATCAGGCCGAGCACCCGGCCCTGGCGATCCCTGTAGGGCGTGACCCAATGGTGGATCTCCAGCAATTGCCCGCCGATGCGCACCGCCATGTCGGTGAAGCTCGCCGTTCCTCCCCGAGCCACCGCCAGGCACTGCTGGTGCATGAGCCGTGCCTTGCTGCCCTCGACCCAGTCGGAATCGGTCAACAGGGTGCCGCGGGCCTGCTCACGGGTCATCCGCAGGCTTTCCAGGTAATTGCGGTTGCAGGCCAGCAGGCGACCGTCGAGCGTGCGGATGCTCACCGGGTAGGGAATCCCGTCGACCAGCGCCTGCTTCAATGCCAGGCGGCCGCTCAGGTCGGCTTCGGTACGTTGCCAACGCCTGAGCCTGAGCTGCAGGACGGTATTCCAGCCCAGGCATCCGACGCAGACCAGGCAGGCCACCAGCAGGCCGAGCACCAGGCTGGAAGGGGACGGCGAGCGCAGCCCGTCGGCAGCCTGGTGTAGCGGCGCTTCGACGACCGCATCGGCGCCCTCCGGACGATCCGGAGCGGGAATCCGGAGCATGGAAGCATATTCGCCAGCCGTCGCCCTCGCCGGAACGGCATATCCCGCCATGCAGGCGAATATGAGAAGCAGGCCGAGCATGCACGCACTGCGTTTCTGGAACTTCATTCGGTTCCGGCCCTTAGATAAGCGTATTGCGTTTGGCGAACTCGATGAGATCCACCAGCGAGCCGGCGTTCAACTTCAACAACAAGCGCGCCTTGTAAGTGCTGACGGTCTTGTTGCTGATAAACATCTGCTCGGATATCTGCTTGTTCGAATAACCCTGGCTGAGGTATTGCAATACCGATACTTCGCGATCGGACAGGCGTCCGAGCAATTCCACATCGTCGGAATAGGCGCCCTGTTGCACAGGACGCATGGCCGAGCTGGGAAAGTAACTGTATCCCGAGGCGACCGCATTCACCGCCGTCACCAGTTCGGCCAGTCCGCCCTGCTTGCAGACGAACCCGGCTGCGCCCGCCTGCATGCTGCGCAGGGCGAAGAGCGAGGCGCTCTGGCCGGTCAGGACGAGGATCTTCAGGGGCAACGCCAGCACCATCAGGCGGCTGATGACCTCGAGGCCGTCCAGCCTGGGAATGCCGATATCGAGGATGACCAGGTCCGGCTTCAGCTCCCGCCCGAGGCTGATGGCATCCACGCCATTATCGGTATCGCCGACGATCTGGTGCCCTTCGGCTTCCAGCAACATCTTCATGGCCATGCGAATCACGGGATGATCGTCGACTATCAGGATACGGCTCATTGTCTGATTTCCTTGCCAATAAAAATTCAGAAAAAATTCTCCTGAGCAAGATATAGACGGGAGCCATATTGTCGAGATACTCGATGGCAACTCATATACTTTAAGGAATATTCTCACGGAAACTTAATTTATTTCTTACGGCGAATTCAAAACCTCGTATATTGCCAAGCAATTGGCCTGGTTATCTGCATGAAAAACACCCGCATATATACGCGCCTTCCCGGCTCGTTATCTGCCAGAGCGAGTTGAATAGTTCGTCAGGGGTTTCGGAGTATTGCTATCCGCATGTACGGCCACAAGCCGCCGACATGCCTTGGCAGGGCAAAGGGAAGCACGACGGGCGCCGGGCCAGATAGCGCCGGAGCAGGATCGAAAGGGAGGGAAGACGCGACCGCCATCCTCGGGCGGGATGGCGGCGCTATCGCTTAGAGCTTCGGCAGGACAGGCTGTTCCGGGTACCAGGCGTCGACCAACGCGCCGACCTCGACGCTGGCCAGTTCCGGTTGCTGCTTCAACCAGGCCTCGATCAGGGCCCGCTGCTCTTCATTGACCGAGCCACGGCGCGCCAGGCAGACGAAACCGAATTCGTCGCAGCCGCCATAGGTCAGTTCGTTGGCTTCGATCGCCTGATCGATGAAGCGCAACATGAAAGCGTTCACCGCATCGGCATCCACGCCTTCCTTGTAGTGGAAGTTCAATTCGAAACCCAGCTCCTGGAATTCATCGACGCACAATTTCTTGCGCAGGCGGCGGGAACGATTCGTAGCCATGGCGGCATCTCCTGGATTGACGCTCCATTGGCGGAGCCTCGCATTACAGACAGTAGCCGACGCCGCTGGAGCCGCGGGCGAACCCCGGCAAGCCGCGCGACGCGGCCGGATTGCCGGCGCACTCTACCAGTTCCGACCATTCGGCGATATGACGGCGAACTCCGCGAAACTCCAGCGCATCGTTATCCGCCTTGCGGCATAATGAGCAAGACGGCCTCTTCGCGTGATGTCCGTCTCTTTTTTCAGGTTCGCTTCGTTTTTCATCTTCATTTCATTTTCTACCCTCCGTCTTCAAGGGTTCTTCATTAATGTTCAAGTCGCTGCGTACTCTTGCCTTCGCCACGCTCCTGCCTTTCGCCCTTCCCACCCTCGCCCAGGTCAACGCCACCCTGCCGGCCAACGTGCAGAAAGCCCTGCAGACCAACAAGCTGACCGGCAACGATCTGTCGCTGGTGCTGATTCCGCTCGACGGCCCGGGCAACCCCACCTACTACAACGCCGACGTATCGGTGAACCCGGCCTCGACCATGAAGCTGTTCACCACCTATGCCGCCCTGGAAATGCTCGGCCCGACCTACCAGTGGAAGACCGAGTTCTACACCGACGGCCAGCTCAAGAACGGAGTGCTCAACGGCAACCTCTACCTCAAGGGCGGCGGCGATCCGAAACTGAACATGGAGAAGCTCTGGCTGCTGATGCGCGACCTGCGCGCCAATGGCGTGACCAAGGTCACAGGTGACCTGGTACTCGACCGCAGCTACTTCAACATCCCGCAGTTGCCGGTATTCAACGACGACGGCGGCGACGACACCAAGCCGTTCCTGGTCGGTCCGGACTCGCTGCTGGTCAACCTGAAGAGCGTGCGCATGGTGGTGCGCACCGACGGCAACAAGGTCAACGTGCAGATGGACCCGCCGCTGGCCAACGTACGCATCGACAACCAGGTGAAGATGACCGCGCCGGCCACCTGCCCAGCCTGGCCGAAGCTGCGCTTCAGCCCGGTGACCCAGTTCGACGGCACCACCCTGCTGGCCACCGGACAGATTCCCCAGGGCTGTAGCGCGCAGACCTACATGTCGCTGCTCGACCACCCCGGCTACACCGCCGGCGCGGTGCGCGGCATCTGGCAGGAACTGGGCGGCAGCATCCTCGGCAAGGACCGCCAGGGCAGCGTACCGCGCAACGCCACGCTGATCGCCAAGGCCTTCTCGCCAGATCTGGTCGAGATCATCCGCGACATCAACAAATACAGTAACAACACCATGGCCCGACAGTTGTTCCTCTCCATCGGCGCGCAGTTCCGCAACAGCGCCGACGGCGACGACGCCCAGGCCGCGCAGCGGGTGGTGCGGCAGTGGCTGGCGCGCAAGGGCATCACCGCGCCGCGCCTGGTGATGGAGAACGGCTCGGGACTGTCGCGCCAGGAACGGGTCAGCGCCCGTGAGATGGCGGCGATGCTGCAAGCCGCCTGGCACAGCCCCTATGCACCGGAGTACATCTCATCGCTGCCGCTGGCCGGCCTCGACGGCACCATGCGCAAACGCCTGCGGCGCACCGCACTGGTCGGCGAGGCGCACGTGAAAACCGGCACCCTCAACACCGTGCGCGCCCTCGCCGGCTTCAGCCGCGACGCCAGCGGCCACAACTGGGTGGTGGTGGCGATCCTCAACAGCCCGCGGCCGTGGGGCGCTTCGGCGATCCTCGACCAGGTACTGCTGAGCCTGCACGCGCGGAAATAAGGCGCAGTACGAAAAAAAGGCCGCCAGCGGTTGCCCGCCGGCGACCTTTTGCATGAATGCCGCTCGCCTCAGCGAACGGTGATTCTCCAGGCCCGATGGATCTTCGGATTACGCGCGAAATCCGGATCGAGGGTTTCGCCAGTGATCTCTTCGACCGCATAGCGGGCCTGCACGCTCTCGTCCAGTTCGAACTTGCGGAAGTTGTTGGAGAAATACAGCACCCCGCCCGGCGCCAGCCGCGCCATGGCCAGGTCGAGCAGTTCGACGTGGTCGCGCTGCACGTCGAACACGCCTTCCATGCGCTTGGAGTTGGAGAAGGTCGGCGGGTCGATGAAGATCAGTTCGTACTGGCCATCGTCTTCCCGCAACCATTCCATCACGTCGCCGTGCACCAGGCGCTGCTTGTCGGAAAAGCCGTTGAGCGACAGGTTGCGGCGCGCCCAGTCCAGGTAGGTCTTCGACAGGTCGACGCTGGTGGTGCTGCGCGCGCCGCCCCTGGCCGCATGTACGGTGGCCGTGGCGGTATAGCAGAACAGGTTGAGGAAGCGCTTACCGGCCGCCTCCTTCTGGATGCGCAGGCGCATCGGCCGGTGATCGAGGAACAGCCCGGTATCCAGGTAATCGGTCAGGTTCACCAGCAGGCGCACATCGCCCTCACCCACCTCGAGGAACTTGCCCTCGCTGCTCTGCCGTTCGTACTGCTTCTTGCCGGCCTGGCGCTCGCGGCGCTTGACCACCACTCGCTCCTGGGCAACGCCCAGGGTCTGCGGAATCGCCGCCAGGGCGTCGAACAGGCGCGCCTGGGCTTTTGCCGGATCGATCGACTTGGGCGCGGCGTACTCCTGGACGTGAACCCAATCGCCGTAGATATCCACCGCCAGGGCATACTCCGGCATGTCGGCGTCATACAGGCGATAGCACTCGATCTTGTCGCGGCGCGCCCATTTGCCCAGTTGCCGGAGGTTCTTCTGCAGGCGATTGGCGAACATCTGCCCGCCCTCGCTCAGCCGTGCCGGCTCGCTCGGCGCCCGCGCCAGGCCTTCGTCGTTGCGTTCGCCACGCTCGCCGGTGACGAACTGGCGCGGCTCGACCTGGATCATCAGCAGCTTGCAGGCCAGCGCGCCGTTCCAGAACGCGTATTGCTTATGGCTGCGGATGCCCATGCGCTTGCCCAGTTCCGGCGCCCCGGTAAACACCCCGGCGCTCCAGCCGATGCAGCTCTGGCGCAGGCGCTCGCCGAGGTTCTGGTAGAGATACAGCAGGCTGGCTTCGTCGCCGAGACGCTCGCCATAGGGCGGGTTGCAGATCACCAGGCCGGTCTGGCCCTTGTCCGGGCGCGGCTCGAAAGTCGCCAGTTCGCCCTGGTAGATCTTCACCCAGTCGGCCACTCCGGCACGCTCGATATTGTTGCGCGCCGGCTGGATCAGGCGCGGGTCGGCCTCGTAGCCGCGAATCCACAACGGCGGCCTGGCCAGGCCGGTCGCCGCGCGCTGCTGGGCTTCCTCGTGGAGCTTGCGCCACAGCGCCGGCACGTGACCCAGCCAATTGCTGAAGCCCCAGCGCTCGCGCCTGAGGTTCGGCGCGATATCGGCAGCCATCAGCGCCGCCTCGACCAGGAAGGTGCCGACGCCGCACATCGGGTCGGCCAGGGCACCGCCCTCGGCGGCGATCTTCGGCCAGCCGGCACGGATCAACACCGCCGCCGCCAGGTTCTCCTTCAGCGGCGCGGCGCCCTGCTGCAGACGATAGCCGCGCTGGTGCAGGCTATGCCCGGAGAGGTCCAAGGAGAGGGTCGCCTGGCCGCGGTCGAGGTGCAGGTGGACGCGCACGTCCGGATTGACCTTGTCCACCGACGGGCGTCGGCCGGAGCGCTCGCGCAGGTTGTCGACGATCGCATCCTTGACCTTCAGCGCCCCGAAATGGGTGTTGTCGATGCCCGAGCCCTTGCCGCTGAACTCCACCGCCAGCGTGCCGCCGGCGTCCAGGTGGTCTTCCCAGTTCACCGCGTGGACCGCCATGTACATGGACTCGGCGTTCTCCACCGGGAATCGCGCCAGCACCAGCAAGACCCGGTTGGCCAGGCGCGACCAAAGGCAGAGGCGATAGGCCACCTCCAGGCTGCCCTGTCCGCGCACCGCCGACACCTGGGCGCGCGCCTCGTCCAGGCCGAGCCCCTGCGCCTCTTCGAGGAGCAGGCTTTCCAGGCCTTTCGGGCAGGTCAGAAACAATTCGTAAACATCAGCCATATCGCCTTCCCGGGCCGTAGCCCTTGTCAGTGGAAGCACCCTCATGGGCACTTCTTTGGCACCAGGTGCCGTGGTTCGATTGCCGGAACGCTCCCGGCGTTGCTCGCTGCGACCCCGAGTCGCAGTCTGGGCGACCCTTCGTCGGAATGCGAGGAAATCTCAATTGGTGGGGGTGCAAAACGTTATAAGGCGCAACCCCGCGACCCTACGGCGTTAGCGCCGGAAACCAGGCGTCATGAGCCTGCAACATATGGCCCTATCGACGAAAGCGTTAAGTCTTTATGACAAATCGGTCATTCACACGCCTGAACGCTTTGGTTAGAACTCCAGTTAATCCGCCACCGCAACGGTGTCGGGCGAGGGTCGTCACGCCGGCAACGACCCCTTTCGGCGAAAGCTTCGCCAGGCCTCCCCTGGGGGCCAACGGGACATAACAGTCAACAAGTGAGGGCAACACCCTATGAGAAGACTTAAGCGTGATCCGTTGGAAAGAGCCTTCTTGCGTGGTTATCAGAACGGCATAACCGGTAAATCTCGTGATCTTTGTCCGTTCACCCATCCTACGACGCGGCAGTCCTGGCTCAACGGCTGGCGCGAGGGCCGTGGCGACAACTGGGACGGCCTCACTGGCACGGCCGGCTTACAACGTCTCAATCAACTCCAGCACGTGTAAGCGACAACACGGATAGCACCGATTTCCCCAAGGCACGCCCCATCCGGGCGGCGGGCGCAAGCCCAAGGGCTCCGCAAGGAGCCCTTTTCAATTCCGCCGCGGCAAAGCGGCGATGGCATCCACCGCTTCGCGGATCAACGCCGGTCCCTTGTAGATGAAACCCGAATAGATCTGCACCAGGCTCGCCCCGGCGGCGATCTTCTCCGCCGCGTGCGCGCCCTCGGTGATACCGCCGGCGGCGATGATCGGCAGCCGTCCGCCCAGTTCGCCGGCCAGCACCTTCACCGTGTGCGTGCTCTTTTCCCGCACCGGCGCGCCGGACAGGCCACCCGCCTCGTCGCCATGCGGCAGGCCTTCCACGCCTTCGCGGCCGAGAGTGGTATTGGTCGCGATCACCGCGTCCATCCCCGCCTCGACCAGCGCCGCGGCGACCAGCGCGGTCTCTTCGTCGGTCATGTCCGGGGCGATCTTGATCGCCAGCGGTACCCGCCGGCCATGCCGCAGCGCCAGCGCTTCCTGGCGCTGGCGCAGTGCCTCCAGCAGTTGCTTGAGCGAATCGCCGAACTGCAGGCTGCGCAGGCCGGGCGTGTTCGGCGAGCTGACGTTGACGGTGACGTAGCTGGCGTCGGCGTAGACCTTGTCCAGGCAGATCAGGTAGTCGTCGACCGCGCGCTCCACCGGGGTATCGAAGTTCTTGCCGATGTTGATCCCCAGTACGCCGCGATACTTCGCCGCGCGCACCCGTGCCAGCAGGTGGTCGACGCCGTGGTTGTTGAAACCCATGCGATTGATGATCGCGTTGGCTTGCGGCAGGCGGAACAGGCGCGGCCTGGGATTGCCCGGCTGCGGTCGCGGAGTGACGGTGCCGATCTCGATGAAGCCGAAACCGAGCTGGCCGAACCCGTCGATGGCGTCGCCGTTCTTGTCCAGGCCCGCGGCCAGCCCCACCGGGTTGGGAAACTCCAGGCCCAGCACAGAGACCGGCAGACTGGCCGGCTTGGGCGTCAGCAGGCGGTTCAGGCCCAGGCGGCCGCCGGCCCCGATCAGGTCGATGGACAGTTCGTGGGAGGTTTCCGGGGACAGTTTGAACAGCAGCTGGCGGGCCAGGGTGTACATGGTCGGGTATCGGTCGGCAGAATGAAGGGTGCCGATTATAGCCGTCGAGCGCCCGCTCAGGCGAGGCGTTGCAGCGCCAGCAGGCGGCCATCCTCGCTGAAATCGAGGCGGAACGTGCCATGCACGCCATCGTGGCCGATGAACGGACGCAGGTGATGGGCCGGCAGGTTCACCCGGCGACCGTCGCGGCTGCGCAGCAGGACCCGATTGGCCCTGCCGCCGTAGATGGCCTGCAGGCGTTCGCCGGACAGGGCGATATCCATGATGAGACTGGGCATGGAGCCCCCCGCTTGAATGAACCACGACAGCTTGCCACAAACCACGCGGTTGAATGTCACGCCCGAACCTGTGCTTCAATGGACGGACCGTCGCCGTCCCCTCCCACCCCTTTCCGCGTCGGTCGCCGAGCCCGAGGAGCCCTCCGTCGATCATGAGTTCCAACTCGCGTAGCAACAGCACCTTCACCGGTCGCCTTTCCGCACTCGCCAACCGCCTGCGCCTGGGTGCCGCGCGAAGCGATGGCCGGGAGCTGCGCGAACGGGCGGCCGCCCTCGAGCTGCCGTTCCAGCCATTGCGACGGCCGGAGCCGAGCGTCTGGTGGCAGGCCGGACCGCCCCTGCACACCCTGGTCGACCTGCCGCGCGGCGCGCTGTCCGGCCCGGTCCAGGAAGACAAGGCGGAAGCCCACGCGGTCCTCAAGCGCCTGGTGCGGGTCAGCCACTCCACCCTGGAGTCGGTCGACCTGAAGACCATCGAAGGCGTATGCAGCCGCGAGATCCTCGTCCAGGCACCTTGCCCACGCCTGGAAGACCTGGCCACGGCCGAGGTCTGCCGGGGCGTACGGATCATCAGCTACAAGGATTTCGTCAAGGCCCTGAGCCTGGCCCTGCCGCGTTTCACCAACGGCGACAGCATCCGCCTGCGCCAGGCCGCCTGGCACGGCGAGCGCCTGTTCTGGGCGGGCGAACGTCAGGCCTGCGCCTTCGCCGCGGCGATCGTCTACGCCCGCCGCCGCGAACTGGAACTGAAGCTGCCGGCACACCTGGAACGCTACGAACTGGAGCCCGGCGCGCTGGACGAACTGGAACAGCGCTACCACATGCTGCGGATTCCGACCCAGGCCTGGTCCGAGCCGACCTTCATGAGCCTGCTGCTGGATACCGGCCTGCCCTATGCGCGACTCGCCCTGTTCACCCCGGAAACCCCGGAGTGCCTGTTGCTGCCCCGCAACGACGAACGCGCCGATGCCCTCGGCGAAGGTCTGCGGGCGGCTGGCGCGGCAGACGTGGTGAAGTATCTGAAGCAACTGTAGGCAACCGGCCAGGACTGGCCAGCTCGCGCCCTGACGTGCATCCTCCAGCAGACCCACACAGGAGCGATCGCATGTCCCTACCCCGCCTCAGCCTCTGTCTCGCCCTCGCCTGCGGGCCGGCGCTGGCCAGCCAGGAGCCGGTCTACGGCGAACGCCTGGAAGGCTTCGACTACGCCTATCCGGTGCATTATCTGGACTTCACCTCCCAGGGCCAGCCGCTGAGCATGGCCTACCTCGACGTCGCGCCGAAGAAAGCCAACGGCCGCACCATCCTGCTCATGCACGGCAAGAATTTCTGCGCCGGGACCTGGGAGCGCACCATCGACGTGCTCGCCGACGCCGGCTACCGGGTGATCGCCGTCGACCAGGTCGGCTTCTGCAAGTCGAGCAAGCCGGCCCATTACCAGTACAGCTTCCAGCAACTGGCAGCCAACACCCACGCCCTGCTGGAACGGCTCGGCGTCGCCCGGGCCAGCGTGATCGGCCATTCCATGGGCGGCATGCTCGCTACCCGCTACGCCCTGCTCTACCCGCGGCAGGTCGAACGACTGGTGCTGGTCAACCCCATCGGTCTGGAGGACTGGAAGGCCCTGGGCGTGCCCTGGCGCAGTATCGACGACTGGTACAGGCGCGACTTGCAGACCAGCGCCGAAGGCATTCGCCAATACCAGCAAGCCACCTACTACGCCGGCGAATGGCGCCCCGAGTTCGATCGCTGGGTACAGATGCAGGCCGGCATGTATCGCGGCAAGGGGCGCGAGTCGGTGGCCTGGAACTCGGCGCTGACCTACGACATGATCTTCACCCAGCCGGTGGTCTACGAACTGGACCGGTTGCAGATGCCGACCCTGCTGCTGATCGGCGAGAAAGACAACACCGCCATCGGCAAGGACGCCGCGCCGGCAGAACTGAAAGCCAGGCTGGGCAACTACGCGCAACTGGGCAAGGACGCCGCCCGACGGATTCCCCAGGCGACCCTGGTGGAATTCCCCGACCTTGGCCATACCCCGCAGATACAGGCTCCGGAACGCTTCCACCAGGCACTGCTGAAGGGTCTGCAAACCCAGCCCTGAACCATCCACCGGCGGCGCTCTCGCCATCGGCTTCGCCGCGCCTTGCCCGGCGTCAACACCGATGCCTGCCGCCGGCGTTTCACTGCACTGGCTGCGCGACGACGCGTAGCTCGCGTCGCGCAAGCCCACCCACGCCGCGGCCGTTCCCATCCACATGGAGGTTCATCGTGTTCCCTTGCCAACCCCGTTCGCTACTCGCCGGCGTCCTGCTGGCGAGCGCCCTGCCCGCTCACGCGGAGCTGCCCCACGCGCCCGCCTACATCGATGACAGCGCCTACCCGGCCGCGGCCCGCCAGCGCATCCTGCCACCGATGTTCGAGCAGAAGCTGGGCAGCCTGCGCTACCTCGCCAAGCCCGGCGACCCCTTGATCACCCAGGCCGAGAGCAGCGACTTCCAGCGCACCAGCGACTACCGCGAGACCCGCGCCTACCTGGAGAAACTGGTAGCCGCCTCCTCCGGCCGCATCGCCCTGCGCGAGTTGCCCGAGCGCAGCGCCGAGGGTCACCCGATGCTGCTGGTGACCGCCTCCACCGAGGCCGACAAGTCCGCCGCCGGCCTGAAGCGCTCCGCCAAGCCGACCTTGCTGGTGGAAGCCGAGATCCATCCCGGCGAGGCCAACGGCAAGGACGCCATGTTCATGCTGCTGCGCGACATGAGCGCTGCCGACCGCCCGCTCGCCGGGCTGCTGGAGAAGATCAACCTGCTGTTCATCCCGGTGGTCAACGTCGACGGCGACCTGCGCCGCAGCGCCTACGGGCGGATCAACCAGAACGGCCCGCGGGAGACCGGCTGGCGGGTGAACGGCCGCAATCTCAATCTCAACCGCGACTTCACCAAGCTCGACAGCGCGGAGATCCGCAACGTCGCCTGGGTGTTCAACCACTACGAACTGAGCTTCTTCGCCGACACTCACTCCACCGACGGCGCCATGTATCCCTACGACAGCTCCTACTGCCACAACGGCAATGGCTGGTCACCGGCGAGCAGCGCCTGGATGGACCAGGTCATGCGCAAGCCGGTGTACCAGGCGCTGGAAAGCCTCGGGCACATGGTCCATGAATGCATCAGCCTGAACGACAATCAGGATCCGACCCAGGGCTACTACCCCTACCGCACCGACCTGGCGCGCTTCTCCAACCAGTACGGCGACATCCGCAACGTGCCGTCGATCCTCATCGAGCAACACGCCCTGCATCCGTACAAGACCCAGGTGCTGGGCAACTACGTGATGCTCAAGGCGATGTTCGAGGTGATCGGCGAGCAGGCCGCCAGCCTGCGCCAGGCCATCGCCAGCGACCGCGAGCGCCTGCTGCGGCAGAAGGAGGTGATCCTCACCTGGAAGCCCGGCGAGACCGCCGAGACGCCATTCGTGGTCGGCGACTACCGCTACGAGCAATCGCCGGTCACCGGGGCCCGCACCATCGTCTGGAGCAACCGGCCGAAGACGCTGAAACTGCCGGTGACCGACAACGGCGTACCCGACCTGGTGGTGCCGCGTCCCCAGCGTTTCATCGTCCCGGCGCAGTGGCACGAAGTGATCGCCCGGATCAAGGCCCACGGCATCCGCTACACCACCCTGGAGCGTCCGACCGAAATCGCCGTGACCCTGTACCGCATGGACGACATCAAGCTCGCCGATGGCTTCGAACCGGATCGCGTGCAAGGCAACCGGATTCCGGGCTACGAAGGTCGCCTGCTGGTCAGCGGCACGCCGAAGCCGTTCCAGCGCTTGCAGACCTTCCCGGCCGGCTCGCTGTCGATCGACACCGCCCAGCCGCTGGGCGTCCTGGCCATCGACCTGCTGCAACCGCAGAGTCCGGATTCCTTCTGGTCCTGGGGCTTCTTCAATTCCACCCTGGTGGCCGCCGAGGAGCCGGAGGAATACGTGATGGAGCCGATGGCGCGCAAGATGCTGGCGGAAGACCCGGCGCTGAAGGCCGCCTTCGACAAACGCCTGCGCGAGGACAAGGCCTTCGCCGCCGATCCGCAGGCGCGCCTGCAATGGTTCTACCAGCGCACGCCGTTCTACGACGTGAACGCCTTCGTCTATCCGGTAGGAGTGGTGTTCTGAGGCCCTCCTGGGGCTGACGGCGGATAACGCTGCGCGTTATCCGCCCTACCGCTGAGCTTCGGGAGCCCCGTTGCCTCTCCCGCTTGCGGGAGAGGGCTGGGGAGAGGGAGCCGGCCTCAGGTACCGTCGGTGGGTGTGGGCAGGTTGCTTCTCGGCTTGCGCTTGCGCCTGGGTTTCGGTGGTTTTTCGGGTGGCGGCGACAGTTCCCGCTTGCGCAGCTTCTTGAGGATTTCCCGATGCTTCTCGCGCCAGGCCGGCACGTCGAGACCGTGGAGTTCGAGCAGCTCGGGGTTGCGCTCCACCAGATAGACCGCCGCTTCCTGGGCGGCCTCGGCGATCTTCCAGGCGATCGACTGCGGTTCGATGCTGCCTTCATAGGCGATCCAGTCGCTGAACTCCGGAAAGGTCCCGCAGACCTTCTCGAAATCCTCGTCGTGCATGCGCTGCCGGCCACTCTCGATGTTCTCAAGGCGTTTGGGATCCATGCCGACCACCTCGGAAAACTGCGGTCGGTTCAACCCCGTCAGCCCGCGCAACCCGAACAGGCGCTCGCCGGCGCGAAACAGACAGCGCTTCCTCACTACATAGACCATGTACAGATACTTCCCTTCGTTTCTGGCGCGATGCGCCTCAGTCGCCCTTGCCGCTCGCGGGCGTTTTCCTCTTCCGCTGGCGCCTGGGTTCCGGCGGCTCTTCCAGGGGCGCCGGCTCCGCCTCCGGCGCCTGTTCCGCCGCCAGCAGCGCCTCGCGTATCTCACGGTGGCGTTCGCGCCAGGCCTGCATGTCGATGCCGTGCCGCTCCAGCAGCACCGGGTTGCGCTCCACCAGGTAGACCGCGGCCGCCTGCGCCGAGTCGGCGACCTTCCAGGCGATCGACTGCGGCTCGATGCTGCCTTCATAGGCGATCCAGTCGCTGAACTCCGGGAAGGTTCCGCAGACCTTCTCGAAGTCCTCGTCGTGCATGCGCTGCAGTTCGTTCTCGATGTTCTCCAGGCGCTTGGCCGTCATTCCCACCAACTCGGCGAACTGCGGACGGCTCAAGCCCATCAGCTCGCGCAGGGCGCGCAAGCGCTTGCCAGCAGTGAACAAACGTCGATTCTTTACCATGTGTAGTCCGCGTCTGATGGTTCCCTATGCATATTGATTCACTAACTGTTAGTAGATCAATATGAATCCAAGCCCTCTAGACCGAGGGTTCCCCTCCAACATCGGACCATGGTGCAGGACGCCTGATGAAAGTGGAAGAACTCCCCCAAGAGGGTTTCGCCGAGTGCCCCCGCTATATAACCCTGATGCGTTTCGCCTTCCTGACCGGCCTCAGCGACCGACCGGACCTGCTCTACGCCTGGATAGAGAGCGGCGACCTGCCGATGCGAACCTTCGGTACGCAACGCCTGGTGGATATGCAGAAGCTGCAAAAACGCATCGAGGAAGCAAAAAAAGGGGCCGATTCAACCGGGTGAATCGGCCCTTTCTGAAAGACCCTGCCGCCGGCGAAACCCCTCAGCGATTGAGCATGAAGGTCTCGTACTCCAGGTCGTCCAGCGCGGTGGTCAGGCGGTACAGCCCGACCAGCACGCAGACCAGCAGCGACAGGGTGAAGCCGTAGCCGAAGAAGCTCGGCCCGAGCAGCAGGCTGACGAAGGTCAGGGCGCCGTTGACGATCACGAACAGCACGCAGAGTTCGAGGACGATGCGGCGCTTGTCCAGGTAGAAGAAGACGTTGAGCAAGGCCATGAACACTACCTGGATGCTCACCCCGATCAGGTCGATGTAGAACAGCGGCAGGTAATAGCGGGAAATTCCCAGCCAGCCGAGCAGTTGCGGCGCCAGCAGGAACAGCAGGACCACCGCCAGCCCCTGCACCTTGCAGATTTCCAGCAGGCCCTGGCGGATGGCGAGGATCATCTGCTCCTTGAGCAGGCCGATGTGCTGCAGGGTCTCGCCGCCGCGGATCGCCTCGTAGACCCGCTCGTACCACTCGGCGAAGTCGGTCTCGATGCGCACCAGGAACACCGCCATGCCGGGAATGATCG
The DNA here is from genome assembly GCF_050433085.1 of Pseudomonas sp. RC10-4-2. NCBI lineage: Bacteria > Pseudomonadati > Pseudomonadota > Gammaproteobacteria > Pseudomonadales > Pseudomonadaceae > Pseudomonas > Pseudomonas sp. RC10-4-2. Next base: position 1,316,943 of record NZ_JBNPXX010000001.1, on the reverse strand, counting down.
ACAGGTAGGCGAGGAAGATCGGCAGGTCGTAGAGGATCGAGGCGCGCAGCGGGCCGATCACCAGGTCCGAGGTGGATGGGTTGAACCAGAAGATGAACTTGTCGATCCAGATCCCCAGGTTGTAGCAGAGGCCGGTCAGCAGCAGGCTGACGAAGACCTGTCGGCGGTCGAGGAAGTCGAAGGCCACCATGCGCCTGGCCGGGTACTCGCGGAGGATGTCGTAGAGGAAGACGAACAGCAGGCTGGCGTGGCCGATCAGCAATGCCAGCAGCAGGCCGTCCATCTGCATGAAACGCAGCAGGTAGGCACAGGCGACCATCAGCGCGTAGCCGATGAACATCACCAGCAGGATGCGTTTGTAGGCCTTCATTCCCGACAGGAAGATGATCACCAGCCACAGGTTGCAGAGCACCACGAAGTTGGCCATCACCAGCAGGCGGTAGGCGAACGGCTCATCGAACAGGGTCGCCAGCAATATCGCCGAGAGCAGGCCCGCCGCCAACGTCACCAGCAACAGCACGCCCACCAGGTTGGGCAGGATCGCCTCGTGCTTGCGCTCGAACAGGCGATCGGAAATGAAGCGGGTGAAGAACAGTTGCAGTCCCCCGGTGAAGATCAGCGACAGCGCCATCAGGTAGGTCACCGTGATCAGGAACTGCCGGACCAGCACGTCCGGCACCACCACGCCGAGGCTCAGCACGCCGATCAGCATCACGCTGACGATCGACAGCACCCAGGGACCGGAGCTGATCAGCCCGGCGTAGAGGTAGGCGCGCAGGGTCGCCGTATAGGAATCGCGGGAAAGGATCTTCCGCAGTTCGAAGCCGATGCCGGCCATGTCATGCAATCTCCGTGGCTTCGCGGTACAGCCCGCGGTAACGTCCGAGCATCAGCGCCTCGGTGTAGTAGCGTTCGACCCGTTGCAGGCCGACCGCCTGGGCCGCCTGCCAGCGCTGCGGATTGCGCAGCAGGGCGAGGATCGCCCGCGAAGTGGCCTGCGGGTCGGCGATCGCCACCACCTCCCCGGCGCGACCCAGGGCGCGATCTTCGGCGTCGGCGCCTTCGATCAGTTCGCGGCAGGAGCCGACGTCGCTGCTCACCACCGGGGCGCCGGCAGCCCAGGCTTCGAGGATCACCAGCGGCTGCGCTTCGCTGATCGAGGTGAGGACCATCAGGCCGAGTTGCGGCAGGACCTCGCCGATCCGACGGAAACCGAGGAACTTCACCTTGTCCTGCAGGCCGAGGCTGGCCACCAGGCTGCGGCATTCGCTGGCATAGTCCGGATCTTCCTCCTCCGGACCGACGATCCAGCCCTCCGCCTCCGGCATCGCGCTGACCACCCCGCGCATGGCGCGGATGAAGGTCTTCACGTCCTTGATCGGCACTACCCGGCCGACCAGCCCGACCACCGGCGGAATCCCCGGCGGCCGCCGTTCGAGGGCGCCGGCCCAGGCATCGAGGTCGATGCCGTTGGGGATCACCCGGGTGCGCCGTGGCTCGGCGCCATCGAGTACCTGGCGCTGGCGGTTGCCTTCGTAGAGGGCGACGATCGGATTGGCGGCGCGATAGGTGAGCAGGCCGACACGCTCGAAGAAGCGGATCCACAAGCGACGGATGTAGCTGACCTCGGCATCCAGTCCGGTACTCAGCTGCTCGTCGGGGTTCTCCGCGATCCAGTTGGCCTGGGCCAGGTCGATCTTGCGCTCCTTGGTGTAGATGCCGTGCTCGCTGAGCAGGTAGCGGCAGCCCCAGCGACGTTGCAGGATGCAGCCCAGCAGGCCGGCGTAGCCGGTGGAGATCGAGTGCAGCATGCGCGCCCGCGGCATCCGCCGGGCCGCCTCGGCGAGCATGAACACCGGCGCCTGCATCGAGCGCAGGGTCCAGAAGTAATTGACGAAGGACGGATCGGTGCAATAGCGCTCGTAGCCTGCGGTGATCGCCTCCCAACTGGCCTTGCTGTGGAGAAAGTCCTCGCGGCCGATGCGGCCCTCGGCGAGCAGGTCGAGCAGCGCGTCGCCCTCCTCCACGTCCGGCGTCTCCGGGTAGTGGAAGAAACGGTGCAGATCGCGCAACGCCTTTTCGGTCTCGCTACTGCCCTGTCGCGTCTGCGGGTTCGGCGAACTCCAGGCGGTTTCCAGGAAGTGTTCCTCGATGTGCAGCACATTGTCCGGGATCGGGTAGTGGCGCTTGCCGTAGGCATCCTTCTGGCCGCCGATGAAGAACACCGAGAAGGTCAGGTCGGGGAGACCGAGGATCAACTGGTTGACCCAGCTGGAGACGCCGCCGCGGACATAGGGCCAGGTGCCCTCCAGCAGCAGGCAGACATCGGCGACGGGCGCCGTCGGAGCGGTGTGTTCGGTCATGTCCAGTATCTCGCCAGGGCCGCGAAGGGCGGCCGTTGCAGCATGTCGTCGGGCATTCCGGCGAGAAGCCGGGGGATGTCCCGGTAGCGCCGCTGGAAGAACGCCACCTCGGCGCGGAACGGCGCCAGCTGGGCGCTATCGATTCCCGCCTCCTCGGCGGCCTGGAGGGCGCGTCCGGCATCCTCCAGGCGGCCTTGTTCGAGGGCGATGCGCCCGGCCAGCAGATGCAGGTCGGCCGAGGGTGCGCCGCGCAGCGCCTGGTCGGTATGCTCGCGCGCCTGCTCGAGGATGTGCTCCAGCACGCTGCCCTGGGCCAACCCCAGGTAGGCCAGTTCCCAGTACCAGCGCGCCAGGGTTCCGTGCAGCGCGCCGCGTCGCGCCGGCGTGGCGCCGGCGAGGCGGCCGAGGGCGGCCTCGATGCGCTGGTTGATCCGGCTTTCCTTCTGGTCGAGCATCGAGTAGGCCAGCAGGCGGACGTCGTCGGCGGGGTCGCGCAGGGCCAGCTTGAGGATCGGGATCGCCTCCTTGCCGGGCATCCGCCGGGTGGCGAAGATCGCCGTGAGCCGCTGGTTCGGGTCCGGCGCATGGCGCAGGACGTCCTGCAGACCGCCGTCGCTGAACATCATGTCGAGGCGCTTTTCCTTCGGCCGGAACGGCAGCTCGGGGACGCCCATCGCCTGCCAGGCCTGCTCGCCACGCTGGCGCGGCAGGTATAGCGCCGGGAATACCGCCGCGGCGACGCCGACCGCCCCGATCAGCGGCACGAAGAAGGCCAGGCTGAAGAGGAACAGCGGGCTCCACGGCAGCGGGAACTTGTAGCGCCGCGGCAGCAGCAGCCATACGCCGACGCACAGCAGCGCGCTGCCCAGGCCGTGGGCGAACAGGTAGAGCGCCAGCGCCTGGCCGAACGGCAGGTCGGCGAAGACACTCGCCCAACTGCTCAGCTCGAACAGGAAGGCGCCGCTAAACAGCCACTTGCTGATCATTCAGGCCGCACTCGTTGAAAAGGAAATGTCCCAGCGCCTGCCGATCGTTGCCGGCGTCCAGTTCGTACTGGCGGATGCGCACGCCCAGCGACTCCAGCTCGCGGGCCTGGCCGAAGCGTTCGGCGAAGAGAATCCTCAGGCGCTGCAGATACCCCTGGGAGCCTTCGGCGGAAGTCAGCGGCAACAACACCAGCAGGACCCGCCGGCCCTCGTCGTTGCGCAGTCGCAACTGCACGTCGAGGCCACGCTGGCTGCCTTCCAGCAGACGCTGGACCTCTTCGCCGTAGCGCGCATCGGTCAACTCGAAGGCATACAGGCAGGCCGGCAATCCATGGTCGCGGGCGTCCAGCAGGGAGCGCTTGAGGTACTGGGAGAAGCGCTGGGCGTCGATGTCGGCCAGTTGCAGTGCGCGACGGTCGCTCTGCAGCAAGTCGGCGATATGCCCGGCGAGGATCGCCAGCAGGCTGAAGGTACGTTCGTTGAAGACGAAGAACGGCATCTGCTCCACCGCCAGCAGGGCAAGGATCCGCCCATCGGTGTCGACCAGCGGCACGCACACCTGCAGCGCGCTGTGCGCACGCTGCTCGCCGCGCTCCAGCAGTTCCTGGCGCACGCTGACCAGTTCGCCGCGCTCCAGGCAGGTGCGCACCAGCAGATCGTCGGCGTCCAGCGCCGGCATCTCGCCGAGCGTCGCCAAGGGTTGCGGCTCCGGGGTGCGGTCGTGGCGCACCCGGTAGAGTCCGGCGATGCGCAGCGAACCGTACTGGGCCAGCAGCGCCAGCACGGTTTCCGCCAGCGCATCGAGCGGTGCCTCATCGCCCGGCAGCTCGCGCAGCAGTTGTCGCAGACCGAGCAGCGAACTGCGCAGGCTCTGGTCGTTGCCGGCGACCCGCTGTTCCAGGCGATCGTGGGAGATGCGCAGGATGTGATGGGCGCGGGTGAATTCGTCGAGGCGCAACTGACGGTACTCGTTCGCCAGCTCCAGGCGCTCCAGGCGGCGTTCCCAGATGTCGCGGAACTCGCCCACCAACATGGCGCAGAGCAGCACGCCGACGATGAAGGCCGCCGGTACCTGGGCATAGGCCTCGACGCCCTGGACGCGAAACGCGAACAGCGCCGCCACCAGCAGCGCCGCGCTGGCCAACCCGCGGACGAAGCCGTAGCGCATGCCCAGCAACAGGGGCGCGAGGATCACCCAGGGAAAGGTGGCGTTGACCTGCAGCGGGTCGTCCGGGCTGAACCACCAGCCCAGGCCCAGCGCGAGCGCGCTGATGACCAGCGTCTCGACCCAGGAGACGCTGCCGCTGGCGCGCGGTGCGAGGGCGAAATCCTTGTGCGCGGACATCGCCGTCACTCGAGCCGCAGGTCGCCGACCAGCTCGCGCAGGACTTTCTGCGCGGCGCCCGCCAGGCTTTCCCGGGACCAGCCGGCGCGCGCCCCGCTGGTGCTCCAGAGCACCCGCCCGGAGGCCGGCTCCAGCACCTGCAGGCTGACGCCCACCGCCGGCTCGCCGTCCAGGCCGTTCTTGTACTGCCACTCCTCGACGCTGCCGGTGACCACGTAGGCCAGCTTCTGCTGGCGTGCCCAGTCCAGCGCGCGCTGCTGGCGCTCGCGGTCGTCGACCAGTTGCAGGTCGCCTTGCGGCTGCGCCGGGTACAGGCGCGGCCGCACGCCCTCCTCGGCCAGCACGCTGAGCAGGATCTGCTCGGCACGCTCGCCGGCCTGCGGCGCCTGGGAGTAATTGAGCAGCGGCACCAGGCCCCACTGCGCGCCGCGCGCCAGCGGCGTAGCGCTTTCGCTGGTGAAGCTGGAGCAGCCCGCCATGAACAGGGCGACGGCCGCGAGAGCCAGGCAGCGGATGGATTGCATGTTGTGTTCCTCCTGTTGAATTCCGTATCCGGGCCGCGTTCAGCGGCCGAAGCGCGTGCTGTAGGTCACCCCGAGCGTGCCGCCGGCATCGCCGCCGCCGCCCTGGGGAGCCGACTGGTAGCCGAAGGTGAACGCCAGTTCGTCGTCGCCCAGCAGCTCCATGCCGATGCCGAGATCGATGCCGTAGTTGAACTCCTTCTCTGTCCACTGCCAGCCGGCCAGGGTGTCGACGATCCAGGTGTATTGCGGACGGCTGCGGTTCAGCGCGCCAGGGAAGCCACGGCGCCAGGTGCTGCCGAGGTAGACCTGGCCATAGCGGTCCTGCAGCAGGTCCTGGCTGCGCGCGCCATCGAGCGCCAGCGCACCGCCATGGGCCGCCAGCAGGTCGTCCGGCAGACGGTTCTCCAGGCGATTGCGCTGGTAGTCGATGCCGCCGCGCAGTTGCCAGGCCGGGCCATCGAAGAACAGTGTGTGGGCCCACTCCAGGGACAGCGCCTCGCCGTTGCCGAGGTCGTCGCCCTGGCGGGTGGAAAAGCGGTTGTGCGCCAGCGACCAGCTCAACTGGTCGCGCCCGCTGAGGGTGTGGCGGCCGCCGAGCCGTAGGCTGTCGCGCATGCCGAGGGCTCGCATCAGGCCGGTCTCGTCGGTCTCGCGGTGCCAGTCGAGGCCCGCTTCCAGTTCGTCGCGCGAGCTCAGCCGCCAATTGCGCAGCACCCCCAGACCGTGGCGGTCCTCGTCGTCGCGCCAGCTGCCATCGAGCGTCGCCGCGGCGAAGCCATCGGCCAGTTCGCGCCGCAACGTCAGCCTGGCGTTGCGTTCGCTACCGAGGAGCGAGCTATCCAGCGCATCGCCGTGATAGCGGCCACTGCCCAGTTCGAGATCGGCGTACCAGTCGTCGCCGAGGTGGCGCGCCGCGCGCAGCGTCGGCCCCTTGAAGTCGAGACCGCCGAAGTCGCGCTTGTTCCAACCCAGTTGCAGGCCCTGGGGAGTGCGTTCGAGGATTTCCGCCGCCTGCCGCCGCAGCTGCTCGCGGTTGTCGAGCGAGTGGCCGTCGCCCAGTGCGCCCAGGGCCTCGCCCAGCGCTTCGCCGCCATGGCCGAGACGCACCAGCGCCTCGACCCGCTGCGCCGGATCCAGCTCGCCGCGCTCCAGCAGGCGTTGCAGGGCGGCGCGATTCTGGCTGCGCAGGGCGGCCTGGATCTCTTCGTTGCGCCCGATCTTCAGGCCCCGGCCGCGCGCCCAGGCCAGCCAGTCATCCTTCAGCGGCTCCTGGTTGGTGGCGGCGAGCTGGTCGAGGAACTGCTCGAACCACAGCTGCAGCATCGCCGGCTCGCCATTCCAGGCCCGCCGCGCCTCGCCCTGGGCGAGCAGCGGCCCCTGGGCCACGGCGAGCAGGCGCAGGTAGGCGGCGAAGCTGTCCGGGGTGGCCCTGACCGCCTCGCGGTCGAGCCGCCGGAGCAGTAGTCGGCGCAGGCGCAGTGCCTTGTCCTGGTAGCCGCTGGCATCCAGTGCGTCGGCGTAGGCGGCCTGCACCAGCCAGTCGTTGGGATTGGACTTGAGGTACAGGCGGAACCAGGCCAGCGCCTGGTCGTTACGCTCGAGCAGCAGGCTGGCGCTGGCGAACGGCAGCCACAGCGTGCTGTCCCGCAGCGCCAGGCCATGCCACTGCGCCAACAGGGGCGCCAGGCTGTCGCGACGGCCACGGTCGATGTAGAACCAGAGCAGGCGTTCGCGCACCAGGTTCTCGCCGGGGAAACGCACCAGGGCTTCCCGGTACAGACGCTCGGCGACGTCGCCATGGCCTTCCTGTTCCGCCAGCCGCGCCCTGGCCACCCAGTAATAGGGGCTGCCCTGCGCTTCCGGCAGGCCTTCGGCCTCGGCCAGCAGGCTCTTCAGGGCCGGCCAGTCGTGGAGGTTCTCCGCCAGTTGCAGGGCGCTGGCCAGGCGCCGCGGATCGCGGCTGCGCTGCCAACTGCCGATAAGCACCTGCAAGGCCTGCTTCGGATTGCTGTCCCGGTACAGGGCGATCAACTGGTCCTCGTCGCTGCTGTTCAGGCGGATGTCCAGGGCCAGCATGCGCTCGTAGGCGGCGCGGGCATCGTCGTCCTGCTCCAGTGCCCAGGCCAGCGCCGCGCGCAGGCGCCAGAACTCCGGCTCGCGGATCGCGCGGGTATCCACGCCGGCGAGGACCTTCCAGGCCTGGCGCGGATCGAACAGGTTCCAGTGGGTTTCCGCCCACTGCATGCGTTCCTTGACACTCAGCGGGAAATGCCGGGCCATCCGCGCCCAGACCCCGGTCTCTTCCTGCAACTGCTGGGTGTGTTCGAGAATCTGTTGCAAGCGCTGCCAGGCCAGGCGCTGTTTCGGATAACGCTGCACGTAGCCGCGCAGCCATGCCTCGCCCTCTTCCGGCGTGCCGCGGGTTTCATGGCTGTAGACCAGCGCATCGAGTTCCTCGTCGGTCATCTGTCGCTGCGCACCGATGGGCGCCAGCAGCTCGATGGCGCTGTCGAAATCGAACATCTGCAGCGACAGGCGCCAGGCATGCTCGCGCAGGGCCGGGTCATCGGCGCCGGCCAGCAGTTGCTTCCAAAAGCCCAGCGCCCGCGGGCCGTTGCCGGTCCATTCGCCAAGGCGCGCGAGATCGGCCAGCAGCGTCCTGTCCTCCGGGCGCAGGGCCAGCAGCTCCTGGCCGACCTCCCAGGCCCGCTCGACCCGCCCGGCGGCCATGTTCAGACGCAGGTCGGCGGCCAGCGCCTCATGGTCCTCGGGGCGCAATTCGCGCCAGCGCCGGATGAAGCGTTCGGCCAGGTCGTAGCGCTGGCTGCCTTCGGCGGCGCGTACGCCCTGGGCGAGCCAGGCCAGGGTCGATTCATCCTCCGGCAAGGCGTCCAGCCGCTCGTCCACCAACACCGCCGCCTGTTCGCCGCGCTCGCCAGCGAGCAGGCTGGCGAAGGCCTGGCGCAGATAGGCCAGGCGCTTCGCCGGCTCGGTTTGCGCTTCGGCCAGTTGCCGCTGGATGTCCGCCGCCGGCAGCGGCTCGCCGGAAGCCAGGTACCAGCGCGCCGCCTCGTCCAGCCAGCGCTGCCGGCCCTGCGGGTCGCGGCCGGCCAGTTCGGCAAAGGTCCGCGCCGCCAGGTCCGGCGCGTCCAGGGCCAGGGCATGACGGGCAAGTCGTTCGAGCATGGCGTCGTTCAACGAAACGTGCTCGATCTTGCGCAGGCGCTCCAGCAATCGGCGCGTCTGCTCCTCATCCATGCCCTCGGGCCTGGCCAAGGCGCCAAGGATGTCCAGTTCCACCTCGTAGAACGGCGTTGCCAGGCGGTCCTTGCCGCGCAGACGGGCGAGGTGATGACGCGCCTGCTCGAAGTCGCCGAGCTTGACCAGCAGGTCGATCAGGGTCAGGCGCAGCGCGTCGTTCTCCGGGTGCGCCTGCAACAGCAGTTCGGCGTAGTTCACCGAGACCGCGTCGGGCTCGCCATCGCCGCTGGGCATGAATACTTCTTCGCTGTTGAAGGTCAGCCACAGCACCAGCGCCACCCCGAGAGCGACCGGCAGCAGGGCCCAGGGATTCAGCAGGCGCGCCTGGGGATGCTTGTCAGCGGCAGACGAGTTGGCCATCGCGCACCTGCTCCATCGGCAACTCGAACGTCCACAGGCCGTTGCCGGCCTTTCCCGGGAAGGCCTTGCCGGCCGCACTCAGCCGGCAATCGCCCGCCGCGCGCACCACCAGGCGTAATGGCAGGTGCCCGGCGAAGGCGAACTCGACGCGGCCATCGTCGCGGTAGCGCCAGTGCTTCAGCGGCAGGTTGGCCTCCTCCAGCGCCGGCCGCGGATCGCGGCTGTCGCGCAGGACCAGGCGCGCATTCGCCGCACTCAGGTGCACATAGCGCCCCTGGGGCAGGTCGCGCACGCCCGCGACTCCCGTGGAGCGGCCGAGGTCCGGCCAACCCAGCGCCGGGTCCAGGCGCACCGTGCGCAAGGCGGCGAAGCCGCGCAACTGCCAGCTGCCATCGGCACGCTTGGCCAGGCTGGCGCGATGCAGGCCTTCCAGGCGCGGGATGTAGTCGCTCATCCACAGCGACAACGGATGCTCCGCCTGCATCGCCGCGTAGATCTGGTGCATGGTGCGGATCGAGGCCTGCTTGGTCCCCGAATAGAAGTGGTAGTACAGGTGCAGGCCGCGCAGGCGGCGCGGGCTGTCGGTCAGGGCGAAGGTATCGATGACGCCGCGGAAGCCGTAGTACGGCCCCTGCCAGAGATTGGTGTAGACGTTCTCGTTGATGATCGGCGCGTAGTACTGCACGCCGCCGCGGGTGGGCCGGATCAGCGGGTAGAGTCCGGTCAGCGAGGGAAAGGCCCGGGTCAGCGCGGTATTGCCGCCGTTGACGTTCATCAGCCCGGCGTCGTAGGCGAGCTTGATGGTGGCGGCGTCGGGCAGCGCGTCGCCGGACCAGAAGATCATCTTGACCGGCTTCCGCGGGGTGGTCAGGCGCTGCTCGATGTAGTCGCGGGCGCCGATCACCTCGCGTACGAAGTCGACCTTGTCGTAGCCCGGGATAGCCATCTTGTAGCCATACTGGGCCTCGAAGTTCTCGCCCTGCTCGGCCAGTTGCGGCTGCCAGAAGAACGGATGGCTGAAGGTATGGCTGGCGACCTCCACCTTGTCGTCGGCGAAGATGCGCCGGGCGATCGGCTCCAGTTCCCTGGCCAGGTGCGGGTACATGCCCTTCGGCCCGACCTCGCCTTCGATCACCGAGACCGAGGTGAGGAACGGATAGGGCTTGATGAAGTCCTCCAGCACCTGCTGGCCGGCATAGGGACTGCCGGGCACCTCGGCACGGGAGACGAAGCCGTCGCCATCGATGTGCACGGTGGCGATGCGCCGGCCATTCTCGGTGGTCGCGTCGGGACTCGGCAGCGGCACAAGACGCAAGGCCTTGCGCAGGAAGGCGAACGGATCGAGGATCCAGCGCCGGTGCTCGCTACCCTCCTCCAGCACATAGGGCGCCAGGGCGAAGCCCCCCCAGTCGGCGGTCGCCACCGGCACGTACTCCTTGCCGTCGCCCTTGAGCTTGAGCGCCGGGGTCACCCGCGCCGGATCGAGTACGGTGAGCGCCGGCAGGTCGCGGACCCGGATCACCAGCGGCGCTTCGAAGGCGCCCAGCAGCGCCTGGTCGTGGGTCTCGGTGCTCGGCTTGACCTTGAGCTTCTGCGACAGCCGGCGAATACCCAGGCGCTGCAACAGGCCGTCGTTCTCTGTGGGCAGGCCGGCGAGGAACGCCACCGGCACCTTTTCGTCGAGACGCGCAGCGATCCAGTTGTCGAAGGCGTCGCTGGCCAGCGGCGGTCCACTGGTCATCCAGGTGACTACCCCCGCGTAGAGACCGCTCAGCGGACGTTCGGGCAGCGGCTGGTCGGTGGGCAGGTAGTCGACCCGATAACCGAGGTATTCGAGCAGGCCGCCGAGGTAGACGTGGCCGGGGCTCAGGGTCAGGTCGCCCTCGCGCGGATCGTAGAGCAGCGCGATGCGCCGCGGTTGCACCTCGACGTCGCTCACCCCCAGGTAGTCCAGCGCCGGGGTGCTGACGAACGGCACGTAGCCTTCGCTACGCAGGCGCGCAGCGAGCGCGCGCGCCTCGTCGCGCCGCTCCGGCGGCAGGTAGTCGATGGCGACGATGGGCATGCCCTGGGCGCGCAGGGCATCCAGGTGACCCTTCAGCCAATCGCGATCGTCCTGGGGCACCTCGCGGTATTGCCCGGCAGCGGCGTCCCAACCGGCATGGATCGACTCCACGGCCACCGCCGACGCGACGCCGGGCAACTCCGGCAGCACTTCGAAACCGCGATTGAAAAACAGCTTGAGGCCCGGCTCCTGGCGATGCAGCTGGGCGAGGAAACTGGCCAGCGCCCGGCGCTGGCCCTCGCGGCGCTCCTCGGCCTGTAGCTGGAAGCTGTCCAGGGTATCGAGGAACAGGCCGGCGTAGCCCTGTTTGCGCAGCTCCGCGGCGCGCTTGAGCAGGTACGCCCGCCAGCTCGGCGCGGCGAGGTCCATTACCTGGCTGTTCCAGGCTTGGTTGCGGACCGCGCTCTTGCCCCGGGCCAGGCCGCTGTCGGCGATGGCGGCGGCGTCGCCGTCGAACTCGCCGACCGACAGATAGGCGAAGGGCGTGCTGCCCTGCTCTTTCAGATACCCGACATCGGCCGGCTTGAGGTGCGCCGCTTCGAGCACCACCCAGTCGAACTGGGAAAGCTCGGCCAGCGGCGGCCGCTCGGCGTACCAGAACGCCACGCTGGACGGCCCGCCGGCAGCCCCTGCGGCAGTGCCGGCACAAAGCGCCAGCGCCAGGCCGGCAAGCCAGGCGAGCGGGCGCTCGATGGGTCGAAGGGTGTTACGGCGGGACGGCAGACGCAGCACGGCGATTCCTTTCTTGCTGAACCGCATGCCCAGCCTACGCGGCAGGGTCGATACCGACCGAAGCGGCAGGTCGGAAGCATGGATGCGGTTTCCGGTGGCAACGTCGAATCCCTGGCAGTGCGGGCACGGGCAAAGCAGCCGCAGGCGATTAACGTCAATCTAATGACTAAATATGCTAATTGCTAAATTTTTAAGCGGAAACTGTCAATTTTTAGGCGCGCACATGGCGCCATGGTGTCCTTTTGCCTGCTCTTGCCTCCCGCGTGACCGCCGCGACGTCATCGGAAACTCACCGGACGGGGAAGGAAGTACGGGCTGCCGGGGGTTTATGCGATCGACAGGATCCCGGCCAAGGCATATGAAGCGGAGAAGTCATAGATCCATATGAACCTATGAATAGATTTTCTAATAACTAAATATTTATTAAATCTGTGAGTCAGGTTGTCCTTTCCAGGCCAACGCCGGGCGCCGGACATTTGTCGCCGCGCAGCGCCTCAGCCACCGCAAGCACCGCAGGTTTTCGCCGCGCCAGAATGAAAGAGCCCCGCACTCAGGCGGGGCTCTTGCTTGCCGTCAGGCCGCTCGCATCAGGGGATGCAGACACCGTGCTGGCTGCTCTGCGCCAGGTCCATCAGCTCGCGGTTGGCCACGGCGTACATGGCGTAGTCGGTACCCGACGCGGCACGCAGTTCGACCAGCATCGCCCGCCAGCGCTCGACCAGCGGCAGGTGCTGTTCCAGCCACAGGCCGACGCGAGCCTCGACCTCCTTCGGTCCGTCCTGCATCTGCAACACCGAGACGGTGATCGCCCGCTGCTGCCAGTCGAGGTCGTCGCGGAACGCCTCGCGGGCCAGCGCCTGCCAGTTGTTCTCCACCGGCAGGTTGGTGATCTGTTGCAGGTACCAGGTCAGGTCCAGCGCGCTGCCCACGGCGAAATAGGCCTTGGCCACTTCCGCGGTGTCCTGGCCGGTCACGTCGGACGCCTCGATGATCGGCAGCAGCGTGTACAAGTGGCTGGTACCGGCCACCATGCGTGCCAGCAGTTCCGGCACGCCGGCGTCGACGTAGGTCTGGTAGCGCGCCTGCCACAGCTCGCGGGTCGGCCCTTCGAGCAGCTCGTTGAGCTTCAGGCCGAGGGCGGCGATGCGCGGGCCGAAGTGGGCCACGTCGCGCGCCGCGTCCAGCTCGTTGCGGCGGCTGCGGAGGAACCAGCGGGTGGCGCGGCGGCCGAGGCGCATCAGTTCGTCCATCAGGGTCAGCTGGATATCAGCGGGCACCTGGTAGTCGAGATTCTCGATCTGGCGGAACCAATGCGGCAGGTGGAACACGTCGCGGACGATCACGTAGGCCCCGGCGACGTTGGCCGCGCTCATGCCGGTGGACTCCTTCAGGCGCTGCACGAAGGTGATGCCCATGTGGTTGACCAGGTCGTTGGCGATCTGCGTGCTGACGATCTCGCGCTTCAGGCGATGGCGGCGCATGGCGTCGCCGAACTTCTCCGCCAGCAATGCCGGGAAGGCGGTCTCCATGTCGCGGGTCAGGTAGTCGTCGTCCGGCACCAGCGATTTCAGCAGCGATTCCTTGAGGTCGATCTTGCTGTAGGAGATCAGCACCGACAGCTCGGCGCGGGTCAGCCCCTGGCCGGCACTGATGCGTTCCGCCAGCTCCTCGTCGGAAGGCAGGAACTCCAGGGCGCGATCGAGCTTGCCACGCGCCTCGAGGTCGCCCATCAGCCGCTTGTACTCGGCGATCCGCTCGCGGGCGCGACGTTGCGCCAGGGACAGCGCCTGGGTCTGCTTGTAGTTGTTGCCCAGCACCAGGGCGCCGACCGCGTCGGTCATCTTCACCAGCAGCGCGTTGCGCTGCTTCTCGGTCATGTCGCCGGCCTGCACCACTTCGTTGAGCAGGATCTTGATGTTGACCTCATGGTCGGAGCAGTCCACGCCACCGGCGTTGTCGATGAAGTCGGTGTTGTTGGCACCGCCGTGCAGGCCGAACTCGACCCGCGCCAGTTGGGTCATGCCCAGGTTGCCGCCCTCGCCCACCACCTTCGCGCGCAGCTCGCGGCCGTCGACGCGCAGACCGTCGTTGGCCTTGTCGCCGACATCGGCGTGGGTTTCCTTGCTCGACTTCACGTAGGTGCCGATCCCGCCGTTCCAGAGCAGGTCGACCGGCGCCTTGAGCAGCGCATGGATCAGCTCGGTGGGCGCCAGCCTGTCGGCCTGGATGTCGAAGCGCGCCTTCATTTCCGGGGTGATGGCGATGCTCTTGGCGCTGCGCAGGAAGATCCCGCCGCCGACGGAGATCAGCTTGGCGTCGTAGTCGGCCCAGCTCGAACGCGGCAGGTTGAACAGGCGCTGGCGCTCGACGAAGCTGCTGGCGGCGTCCGGGTTCGGGTCGATGAAGATATGCATGTGGTTGAAGGCGGCCACCAGTTGCAGCTTGTCCGACATCAGCAGGCCGTTGCCGAACACGTCGCCGGCCATGTCGCCGATGCCGATGACGCTGATGTTGTCCTTCTGCACGTCGATGCCGCGCTCGCGGAAGTGCCGTTGCACGCTGACCCAGGCGCCCTTGGCGGTAATCCCCATGCCCTTGTGGTCGTAGCCGGCGGAGCCGCCCGAGGCGAAGGCGTCGCCGAGCCAGAAGCCGTACTCGGCGGCGATGCCGTTGGCGATGTCGGAGAAGGTCGCCGTGCCCTTGTCCGCGGCGACCACCAGGTAAGGATCGTCCTCGTCGTGGCGGACCACGTTGGCCGGCGGCACCACTTCGCCTTCCTTGAGGTTGTCGGTGATATCGAGCAGGCCGGAAATGAAGATCCGGTAGCAGGCGATCGCCTCGGCCTGGATCTCGTCGCGGCTACCGCCAAGCGGCAGGCGGCGCGGGACGAAGCCGCCCTTGGCGCCGACCGGCACGATCACCGCGTTCTTCACCTGCTGGGCCTTGACCAGGCCGAGCACCTCGGTGCGGAAGTCTTCCTCGCGGTCCGACCAGCGCAAGCCGCCGCGAGCCACCTTGCCGCCGCGCAGGTGCACGCCCTCGACGCGCGGCGAGTAGACGAAGATCTCGTACTTGGGCACCGGCCTGGGCAGCTCCGGAATGGCCTTCGGGTTGAACTTGAAGCTGAAGTAGCTCTTGTTCTGGCCGTTGCCGTCGGGCTGGTAGAAGTTGGTCCGCAGGGTCGCCTTGATCAGGTCGAGGTAGCGCCGCAGGATGCGGTCCTCGTTGAGCACCTGGACTTCGTCGAGGGCACCGAGGATCGCCTGCTCCAGCTTCTGTTGCTTGTCTTCCAGGTCTTCCGCGGTGAGTTTGCGCGCCAGGTAGAAGCGGGTCTTGAACAGCCGCACCAGCTCGCGGGCGATGTCGGTGTGGGCATTCAGCGCACTGGCGATGTAGCCGAGGTCGAAGCCCAGGCGGATCTGCTTCAGGTAACGCGCGTAGGCACGCAGCAGGGCGACGTCGCGCCACGGCAGGTTGGCGGTCAGCACCAGGCGGTTGAAGGCGTCGTTCTCGGCGTCGCCGCTGACGATGTGGACGAAGGCGTCCTGGAGGATCTCGTTGAGCTGCTGGATGTCCACGTCCAGCCCTTCGGCGTAGGTGAAGGCGAAGTCATGGATCCAGTATTCGCGGCCGTTCTGGTGGCGCAGGCGGTAGGGGAATTCGCCGAGCACGCGCAGGCCGAGGTTCTCCAGGATCGGCAGGACGTCGGACAGGGCCAGCGGGGTGTCGGCGTGGTACAGCTTGCAGTGCAGTTGCTGCTCGCCCTGCGCCAGCGGCTGGTAGAAGCTCATCACCAGCGGGCGCTGCTCGGAGAGGCTGAGCAGGTGCTGCAGGTCGACCACCGCGAAGTGCGGGGCGAAGCGCTCGCGATAGCCGGCCGGGAAGCCTTTCGGGAAGTCGGCCAGGACGTTGGTGCCCTTGGCCTCGCCGAGGTTTTCCACCACCAGGCTGCTGTAGTCGTCCTGCCAGGAACGGCAGGCCTGGATCACTTCTTCTTCCAGGCGCGCCGGGTCGATGTCGATGCGCGACTTCGGGTCGACGCGGAGGATGAACTGCACGCGGGCCAGTACCGACTCGGAGAAGAAGGTCCAGAACTCGCAGTCGCTGGCCTGCAGGCGCTCCATCAGGACCTGCTGGATCTTCAGGCGCGTCTCGGTGGAATACACGTCGCGCGGCACGTAGGCCAGGCAGTAGCAGAAGCGACCGTAGGGGTCCTTGCGCAGGAACACGCGGATCTTGTTGCGCTCCTGGATGCGGACGATCGCCAGGGCGGTGCTGAACAGCTCGTCCACCGGGGTCTGGAACAGGTCGTCGCGCGGCAGTACTTCCAGCACCTGGGCCAGTTCCTTGCCGAGGTGGGCCTTGGTGTCGAAACCGGAGCGCCGCATCACTTCGGCGACCTTGCCGCGGATGAAGGGGATGTCGTTGACGCTCTCGTTGTACACCGAGGAGGTGAACAGGCCCATGAAGCGGCACTCGCGGATCACCCGGCCCTTGCCGTCCAGCTCGCGGATCGACACGTAGTCCGGGTAGGCCGGGCGGTGCACACGGCTCGGATGGGCAGCCTTGGCGAAGGACAGCAGGACCGGTTCGCGCAGGTAGGCGACGGCATAGTCCTCGATGTGCAGGTCATCCTTGCTCAGGCCGGCACGCAGCAGACGGGTCAGGCCGAGGAAGGATTTCTCGTCGTAGACCATGCGCCCGCCGTCGGCCTCGTCGGCGACGCTGAATTCCTCGTAGCCGAGGAAGGTGAAGTGGTTGTCCAGCAGCCATTCGAGATAGCTGCGTACTTCCTTCAGTTCCTCCGCCGGCACCTTCAGCTTGGCCTTGCCAAGCCAGGTCAGCAGTTCGCGGGCCTTGGCCTTCATCGGTTCGAAGTCGGCGACGGTCACGCGTACTTCACCGAGCACTTCCAGGATGGCCTTCTCCAGCGCCCGCAGTTCGCCGGCGTGGGCGCAACGGTCGATCTCCAGGTACATCAGCGATTCCTGGCTGACGTCCTTGCCCTGGCTACCCTTGGGCAGGATTTCCTTCAGCTCGCCCTTGGCCGAGCGGCGCACGCTGAGGACGTTGGTCTGCAGGGTATGGATGCTGTAGCCGCGGCGGTTCAGTTCCATGCGCACCGAGTCGACCAGGAACGGCAGGTCCGGGTGCAGCACTTCTACCGCGGTGTGGGTGGATTGCCAGCCGTGCTTCTCGTAGTCGGGGTTGTATACGCGGACTTCGGGCTGGTCGCGGTCGAAGCGCTCCAGCAGGCGCCAGGCGGAAAGGGTGCAACCGACCAGGTCGGAAAGCCGACGCTGGGTCAGTTCATCGAGGGAGATCAGGCTGAAGAACTGTTCGGCGAACAGCGTGACTTGTGGTAACGCCTTGTCGCCGAGGTGCTGCGCCAGTGCCGTCTGCAGTTGATGCTGGAAATCGGCTTTGCTGGCCGCGGTGAAGAACGCCATGGTTGTACTCCGCTTGGCTTGTTATTTCATGGAGGCGAGCGGTTCGCGGGAAAGGTCGCGAGCAACGCACCTTCGGACCGACCCTCGCTGCGTCCATGAAGTTCAGCAGAAGCTGAGCATTAATCCAGGCAGGCAGGCGCACAGCAAAGGCTGACCGGCAACCGCCCTTTTCGGCGAGCGACCCGCCGGTCATATCCGACAGAGCTTAACGAGCCGGCAAGGCAAAACACTTACCGTGCTGCGACATATTCGTTCACCCCGGGAGCATCGGCTCACTGCACCGGCAGGAAATGCATGAACAGCAGTCCCTGGGCGTAGTTCACGCTGATCCGCCGGTAGCGTTCGCCGAGCACCTCGGCGAGCAGGTCCAGGCGCGCGACGATCTTGGCGAACTCGCGGGCGTAGCTGAGGTTGCTGGCGTCGTCGGTGAGGGCGTTGGAAAGCAGCAACGGGGCACCCTTGTCGTCCTTGCGGGTAGCCAGCATCCAGGTGGCGACCTCAACGTTGCGCGCGGCGTTGTAGACGTACTGCGCGTCGATCCCCTGGTAGACGTAGAACTCGGTGCGCCCGCCATGGGCGGTGATCAGCATGCTGGCCAGGGAGTATATGAAGGCACCGACGCGGTCGCCCTTGAACGCCGGATCGAGGGAGTAGGACAGTGCGGCGATGTCGCGGCGGCCGCCCAGGTCGCTGAGTTCGCGGTTCTGCTCGATGGCCCGGCGGATCGCCAGCTCGGCGTCGGCCTGGCTCGGCAGGCCGGTCTTCTTCCATTCGGCGGGATTGCGCTTGTACAGCTTCCAGAGCAACTGGTAGAGGCTTTGCAGGTTGTCGCGCATGGCCAGGGTGGCCATGCGATCGGCATCGGTCTGGAGGAATTCGCCGGCGCGCATCGAACCCTGGCTGGTGTCCTCGCCGGCGGCGTTGCGCGGCGCGTTCGAACATCCGCTGGCGAGCGCGCCGAGCAGCAACAGCAGCCCACCGACCCAGCGCCGCCACCCACGCCGGGCGCGGCCCTCCCCCTTGCGCCGGGCAAGCCCCGGCAATGTCGCTCCTGACAAACGCTCTGTCCATTCGCTGTTCGCATCGCGGAAACCGACCCGCCTGAGCCGGCGAAGTTCCCCGGGCGCGTCGATCCGCCGCGCTTCGCGAGGCAGGTCACGGCGAGAGGCGGAGGCTTTTCACCGGCATACCCGCGCGGGTTCACGAATAGGCGCGGCACGAGCGTCGGAGAGTACGCTAGGCAGTCGCCGTGCGCTAACATGTGCGGGATCGGGGGGCGTCATCCGCCGCAGAGCGGAGCCTTCTCCCCGCCCGCGCGCGCCGGCCTCGCCGTGCGCCACCGAGCGACACCCCAGCAGGCCTTGGAACCGGTAGTCCAGACAATGAGCAACGAGCCAGAAAGCACGCAGCACAAGAGCGCCCTGCAGGGACTGAAGGGCTACCTGTCGAGCCAGATCCTCGGCCAGGAAAAACTCGTCGACCGCCTGCTGATCGCGCTGCTAGCCGACGGCCACCTGCTGGTGGAAGGCGCGCCGGGACTGGCCAAGACCAAGGCCATCAAGGACCTCGCCGAAGGCCTCGAAGCCGAGTTCCACCGTATCCAGTTCACTCCCGACCTGCTCCCCGCCGACATCACCGGCACCGAGATCTACCGTCCGGAGACCGGCACCTTCGTGTTCCAGCAAGGCCCGATCTTCCATCACCTGGTGCTGGCCGACGAGATCAACCGCGCCCCGGCCAAGGTGCAATCGGCGCTGCTCGAAGCCATGGCCGAGCGCCAGGTTTCGGTCGGCCGCAGCACCTACGACCTGCCACAGCTGTTCCTGGTGATGGCGACACAGAACCCGATCGAGCAGGAAGGTACCTACCCGTTGCCGGAAGCCCAGCTCGACCGCTTCCTCATGCACGTCAAGATCGGCTATCCGGAGGCCTCGGTGGAACGCCGCATCCTCCAGCAGGCGCGTGGCGAGGCACTGAACGGCGAGGCCCGGCCGGAGCGCCGGGTGACCCAGGAAACCATCTTCGCCGCGCGCCAGGAAATCCTCGGCCTGTACATGGCCGACGCGGTGGAGGAATACCTGGTGCAACTGATCATGGCCACCCGCACCCCGGCCAAGCACGACGCGGAACTCGCCGAATGGATCTCCTACGGCGCCAGCCCGCGCGGCTCCATCGCCCTCGACCGCTGCGCGCGCGCCCACGCCTGGCTGGGCGGACGCGACTTCGTCAGCCCCGAGGACATCCAGGCGGTGCTGTTCGACGTGCTGCGCCATCGCCTGATCCTGACCTTCGAGGCGGAAGCCGCCGGCATCGACCAGGACCGGGTCGTGCAGCGCATCCTCGACGTGGTCGCCGTGGCCTGAGGCCGCCGCCATGCTGAGCGCCGCCCCGGGCGTCGAACTGGGCCTCGACGAGCTTCTGGAAATGCGCCACCGGCTCCACGAAGCGCGCCTGTTCTCCTCGCAGAACCGCCGCAGCCCGTTGGTCGGCCTGCATCACTCGCGCCTGCGCGGACGCGGCGTGGACTTCGACCAGGTGCGCATCTACCAGCCCGGCGACGACGTACGGACCATCGACTGGCGCGTCACCGCGCGCACCCGCGAGCCGCACACCAAGCTGTTCCACGAGGAACGCGAGCGACCGGTGTTCGTCCTGGTCGAACAGAGCCAGCGCCTGTTCTTCGGCTCCGGCCTGTGCTTCAAGGCGGTGCTGGCGGCACGCGCGGCGGCCTTCATCGGCTGGTCGGCGCTGGCCCACAACGACCGTATCGGCGGCCTGGTATTCAGCGACCGCGACTGCCACGAAATCAAGCCGCGACGCAGCAAGCACAGCCTGCTGCAACTGTTCAACCAGCTATTGCGGGCCAATCGCGAGCTGCGCGAGACGCCGGCCGAGCGGCCTGGCGAACTGTTCGGCCTGGCCCTGCGCCGCGCCCGCGAAGTGCTGCGCCCGGGCAGCCTGATCCTGGTACTGTGCGACGAGCGCACACTCAATGACGTCGCCGAGCAGCAACTCAGCCTGATCGCACGCCATACCGACCTGGTGCTGCTGCCGCTGTCCGACCCGCTCGACCATGCCCTTCCCGCCGCCGGACTGCTGCGCTTCCGCGAAGGCGCCGCCGACCTCGAGCTGGACACCCACGCCGACGAGCTGCGCCAGGCCTATCGCGAACTGGCCGAGGCGCGCCGCGCGCGCTGGCAGCGGCTGGCCCAGCGACTGGGCGTGCCGCTGCTGCCGCTGTCGACCCAGGAAGACCTGGTGGAGCAGTTGCGGGACCTGCTGGAACAACACCAGCCGGGGTATCGCGCATGAACCCGCTCGACCGGCTGGAACCGCTGATCGCCCCCCCGCCCGTCGGCTGGTGGCCGCCGGCGCCCGGCTGGTGGTTGCTGGCCGCCCTGCTGCCACTGCTCGGCTGGGGGCTCTGGCGACTGCGCCGGCACCTGCCACGGCGCACCATCGCCACCCGCGGCGAAGCGCCGCTGGATCCGCTGCGCGAAGCGGCCCTGGCCGAACTGGCCGCGCTTGCCAAGCCCTACGGCAGGGCTTCCGCCGGGCCCTGGCTGCAGGCCATCAACGGCCTGCTCAAGCGGGTCTGCAGGGCGCGCTGGCCAGATAGCGGCAGCCACGCCCTCAGCGGCCGCGCCTGGCTGGCGTTCCTCGACAACCGTTGCCCGGCCGCCGGCCTGACCCGCTGGATGATCCTGGTGGAAGGCGGCTACCGCGCCGACTGCACCCTCGACGACAAGGCCGTGGACGGCCTCGACGCCGCCGTCGCCACCTGGATTCGCAAGCATGTTTGAGTTCGCCTGGCCCTGGGTCTTCGCCCTCGCCCCGTTGCCCTGGCTGCTGCGTCTGGTGCTGCCGGCCGCCGACAGCGGCGAGGCGGCGCTCAAGGTGAGCTTCCTCGACGAACTCGAAAGCCTCGCCGGGCGTCGTGCCCGCGCACGCCTGCCGGCCTGGCGGCAGCAGGTGCGCTTCGCCCTGCTCTGGTTCCTCCTGCTGCTCGCCGCGGCCCGCCCGCAGTGGGTCGGCGACCCCCTGCCGCTACCCGCCAGCGGCCGCGACCTGCTGCTCGCGGTGGATGTCTCCGGTTCCATGGACTACCGCGACATGCGCTGGCAGGACGACGAGATCAGCCGCCTGGAACTGATCAAGAAACTCTTCGGCGACTTCATCGAAGACCGTCGTGGCGACCGCGTCGGCCTGATCCTGTTCGGCAGCCAGGCCTACCTGCAGGCGCCGCTGACCTTCGACCGGCACACCGTGCGGGTCTGGCTGGACGAGGCGCAGATCGGCATCGCCGGCAAGAACACCGCGATCGGCGACGCCATCGGCCTGGCGGTCAAGCGCCTGCGCCAGCGGCCTGCGGAAAGCCGGGTGCTGGTGCTGATCACCGACGGCGCCAACACCGGCGGACAGATAGCCCCGCAGATCGCCGCGCAACTGGCCGCCGAGCAACAGGTGAAGATCTACACCATCGGCATCGGCGCCGACCCGCAGCAAGGCGGCGTGCCCGGCCTGTTCGGCTTCAACCCGGGGCTCGATCTCGACGAGCCGACCCTGCGCGGTATCGCCGAGAGCACTGGCGGCGAATACTTCCGCGCGCGATCCAACGCCGAGCTGGAAAGCATTTCCGCGACCCTCGACCGCCTCGAACCGGTCGCCCAGCAGACTACCCGGGCGCGCCCGGCTCTGGCGCTGTACAGTTGGCCGCTGGCCGCCGCCCTCGGCCTGAGTGTGCTGCTGGTGGCGCTGGAACTCTGGCCACGGGAAAACCGGACCTGGCCGCGCCGCCGTTCCGGGAGGCAACCATGAACCTGTTGCTGGACGCCTGGCCGCACTGGCTGCGCCCCTACTGGCTGCTGCTGGCGCCGCTGCTTGGCTGGTTGCTGTGGAAGCTGCTGCATCGCCAGCGTCGTGCCGGACGCTGGCAGTTGCTGTTGCCGACGGCCTTCCAGCCCTGGCTGCTGGTCGGCGGTGCCGGGCGGCAGAACCGCATGCCCTGGATCTGCCTCGGCATCGCCTGGCTGCTGGCCCTGCTGGCCTTGCTCGGGCCCAGTTGGCAGCAACTGGAACAGCCCTCGATGAAGCGTAGCGACCCGCTGGTGGCGATCCTCCAGCTGACTCCCGGGATGCTTGCCGGCGACCTGTCGCCGACCCGCCTGGAGCAGGCCCGGCGCAAGCTGCTCGACCTGCTTCGCACGCGCAACGACGCGCAGACCGCAATCGTCGTCTACGCCGGCAGCGCGCATACCCTGGTGCCGCTGTCGGACGACCAGCTCACCGCGCGCAACCTGCTCGACGCCCTGAAACCTTCGATCATGCCCGAGCCCGGCCAGCGCGCCGACCTCGCCGTGCGCCAGGCCCTCGACCTGCTGGAACAGGGCGCCCAGGGCCGCGGCCGCCTGCTGCTGCTGACCAGCGAGCTGAGCGAACCCGAGCGCCAGGGCATCCGCAGCGCCCTCGAGCACCGGGCGGCGCGCCTCGCCGTGCTCGGCGTCGGCACGCCGAAGGGCGCTCCGGTGCAGCAGGAGGATGGCAGCTTCCTCAAGGACGACCAGGGCGGCATCCTCCTGCCCAGGCTCGACGAAAGCGGGCTGCGCCGCTTCGCCGCGGAGATCGGCGCCGGCTACCAGCGCCTGCGGCCGAACGACCGCGACCTCGACAGCCTCGGCCTGCTGGCCCGCGGCGGCACGCTGGAGGAAGATCGCGAGAACGCCCTGCTGCGCCTGCAGCGCTGGGCCGACCAGGGTTACTGGCTGCTCCTGCCGCTGCTCCTGCTGGCCGCCTGTGCCGGACGGCGCGGCTGGCTGTTCTGCCTGCCGCTGTTGATGCTGAGCCTGCCGCAACCGGCCATGGCCTTCCAGTTCGAAGACCTCTGGCTGCGTCCGGACCAGCAAGGCCAGCGCCTGTTGCAACGGGGCCAGGCGGACGAGGCGGCGAAGCGCTTCGAGGACTTCCGCTGGAAAGGCCTGTCGCTCTACCAGGCCCGCGACTACGCCGCCGCGGCCCAGGCCTTCGCCCAGGGCGACCAGGCCGACGATCACTACAACCGTGGCAACGCCCTGGCCCGCCAGGGCGAACTGGAAGCCGCCGTCGACGCCTACGAACAAGCCCTGGAGCGCCAGCCGCAACTGGTCGCCGCGCAACGCAACAAGGCCCTGGTCGAGGAACTGCTGCGCCAACGCCAGGAACAGGCGGCGCAGCAGCAGGCCGGCGAGAACAAGGAACAGCGCCAGGAAGCGAGCCAGCAGAGCCCGCCATCCGGAAGCAGCCAGCGGCCGCCGCGCGACGCGGCGACCGTCGATGCGCAGAAGGCCCAGGCCGCGGCGCCCTCGACCAGCCTGCCGGAAGACGAAGGCGAGAAGACCGCCGGAGCACCCGGCCAAGCGCAGCCGCAGCTCGCCGCCGAGGACGAGCGGACGGGCGACGAGGAAGCCGACGACGGACTCGACGACGAACGTCGCCAGGCCCTCGAGCAATGGCTGCGACAGATTCCCGACGATCCCGCCGAATTGCTGCGGCGCAAGTTCTGGTACCAACAGCAGCAACGCCAGGAAGCCACGCCATGATCCGCCTGTTCTGCAGCCTGCTTCTCGCGCTCCTCTGCGTCTCCGCCCATGCCAGCTTCAGCGCCAGCGTCGACCGCGCCCGCCTGACCGAAGGGGAAAGCGTCGAACTGACGCTGGAATCGGACGACCCGACCCTCTTCGGCAAACCCGACCTGAGCCCGCTGGACGCACTCTTCGAGGTCCTCGGCACGCGCCAGGTCAACCGTCTCGCCACGCAGAACGGCCGGGCCCAGGCCACCACCCGCTGGATCGTCACCCTCCTGCCGAAGCAGAGCGGCTACGTGGCGATCCCGCCGATCAGCCTCGGCGCCAGCAGCACCCAGCCGATCAGGCTGCACGTACTGGAGGCGCGCGACCGCGCCAAGAGCAGCAAGCTGGCGCCGGTCTTCATCGATGCCAGCGTCGACCAGGAGACAGTCTACGTGCAGGCCCAGGCGATCCTCACCCTGCGCATCTACCACTCGGTGTCGCTATACGACGACAGCAGCCTGACCCCGCTGGCGATGAACGACGCGAAGGTCGAACAGCTCGGCGAGGCGCGCACCTACGAGAAGGAGATCAACGGCATCCGCCACGGCGTGATCGAGGTGCGCTACGCGATCTTCCCGCAGAAGAGCGGCACCCTGGAGATTCCTGCGCAAGCCTTCAGCGCTACCCTGGTCGACCGTGGCAGCGACGACTACAACCCCTTCGGCCCGCGCCCCGGCCGGCAGATGCGGGTGACTTCGCCGAGCATCCCGCTGCAGGTCCGGCCCAAGCCTGCCGACTATCCGGCCGACGCGCCCTGGATGCCGGCCCGCGCGCTGAGCATCAGCGAAAGCTGGAGCCCGCAGCCGGAACAGGCGCAGGTCGGCGAATCGCTGACGCGCAACGTGCTGCTGAAGGTCGAGGGGCTTTCCGGCACCCAGCTTCCGCCGTTGCCGCTGCCCGACGTGCAAGGCCTGCGGCGCTACCCGGACCAACCGCAGCTGGCCGACCAGAGCACCGACCAGGGCCTCATCGGCAGTCGCGAGGAGCGCGAGGCGCTGGTGCCCGAGCAGGCCGGGCGCATCGAGTTGCCGGCGCTCGAAGTGGTCTGGTGGAACACCCGCGAAGACCGCCTGGAGCGCACCAGCCTGCCACCGCGCACCCTGGAAGTGGCCGCCGCGCCGCAGGCCGAGGCGGAGCCGCCGGCGGCGGCGCTGCCGCTCGGCGAACGCCTGGAGCCGACGCTGTGGCCCTGGCAACTGGCTACCGCCGTGCTGGCCCTGACCACCCTGCTCGGCTTCGGCCTCTGGTGGCGCGCCCGCCAGCTGCCGGCGGTGATCCGCGCCGCAGCCAACGGCCCGAGCAGCCGCAGCCTGCTCGACGAGCTGCGCCGCGCCTGCCTGGCCAACGATCCCCAGGCGACCCGCCAGGCCCTGGACGCCTGGGCCCGTCAGCAACCCGATACCCTGGCCGACATGGCGGCCCGCTTCGTACCGCTGTCCGACGCCCTGGATGGCCTCAACGGCGCGCTGTACAGCGAGAGCGGCCATTCCTGGCAGGGCGAGGACCTGTGGCGGGCGATCCGCGCCCTGCCCACCACGGAACAAGCGCCGGCGGGAGCGGTCGACAATGGCGGCCTGCCACCGCTCTATCCGCGCTGAACGGCGCTATGGTTAGGACTGGCACGACATTCCGATTCCGCAAGAGGGCCCGCATGCGCTTCCGTACCCTGTACCTCGTCCTGTGCGGCCTGCTCCTGGGCCACGCCGCGACGGCCGCCGAACCGCCGACCGCGCCCACGCCGCCCACGCCGCCCACGCCGCCGACGCAGCCGGCCGAAGGGCCGGGCGGCGCGGCCTATCGCCATGCCAGCGTGCATCAGTGGCACTTCGGCGAAGGCGCTCGCGAATACTGGGTGTTCACCCCCGAGCAACCGGTCCCCGGCAACGCTCCGCTGGTGATCTTCCTGCACGGCTGGAGCGTGATGCAGCCGGACCTCTACCGCGCCTGGATCGACCATATCGTCCGCCGCGGCATGGTGGTGGTCTACCCGCGCTACCAGCCGGACCTGAAGACGCCCAACGCAGACTTCCTCGACAATGCCGCCGGCGCCCTCGGCGACGCCCTCAGGCGCCTGCAGGCCGGCGAGCTGGGGGTGCGCCCGCGGCTGAACCAGGTCGCCTACCTCGGCCACTCCGCCGGCGGACTGCTCGCCGCCAACCTGGCGGCCGCCAGCGAACGCCTGAAGCTGCCGGCGGCGAAGGCGCTGATGGTGGTCGAGCCCGGCAAGAGCCAGGGCAAGCGCTGGGACGGCGTGGCCCAGGAACGCCTGTCGGGGCTGGCCAAGGGCACCCTGCTGCTGGCGGTCTGCGGCGACGAGGACAGCCACGTGGCCTGCACCGACGCCAAGCGCATCTACCGCCAGAGCCGGCACATTCCGCCCAGCGACAAGAACCTCCTGTTGCTGCGCAGCGATCGCCACGGCGCTCCGCCGCTGCTGGCCAACCACGCGGCGCCCACCGCGCCGGTATTCGGCCCGCAGTATCCGAAGGAAGAAGACAGCGACTGGTTGCTCGACCGCGTCGAGAAGCGCCTCGAAGTCCAGCAGGCCGAAGGCCGCTATACCGGCCACGACCCGCTGGTGATCGACGCCCTCGACTGGTACGGCACCTGGAAGCTGTTCGATGGCCTCACCGACGCGGCGTTCTACAACCGCAACCGCCAGTACGCCCTGGGCGCTACGCCGGAGCAGACCGGCATGGGCCAGTGGAGCGACGGCACCCCGGTGAAGCCGATCAAGGTGCTCAAGTAGGCGCGGGCAACGCCCGCGGCGAACCAGGCACAGCGTCCCATCCGTCATGCGAACAGATACCATGCATATCCATGTACTCGTCGTCGAAGACAACTTCGATCTCGCCGGCACCGTCATCGACTACCTCGAGGCCGCCGGGGTGGTCTGCGATCACGCCCGCGACGGCCAGGCCGGCCTCAACCTGGCGCGCGCCAACCGCTACGACGTGATCCTGCTGGACATTATGCTGCCGCGCATCAACGGCCGGCAGGTCTGTCGCCAGCTGCGCGAAGCCGGCCTGCAGACCCCGGTACTCATGCTCACCGCCCTGGATACCCTGCAGGACAAGCTCGACGGCTTCGACGCCGGCGCCGACGACTACCTGCTCAAGCCCTTCGAACTGCCGGAGCTGCTGGTCCGCCTGCAAGCCCTCAGCCGGCGCCGCAGCGGCCAGGCCCAGCGCCTGCAGGTCGACGACCTGGTGATGGACCTCGACAGCCGCCAGGCCAGCCGCGGCGGCACGCCCCTGGCGCTGTCCCCCACCGCCTGGAAGATCCTCGAGTGCCTGATGCGCGCCAGCCCCGCGCTGGTCACCCGCGAGCAGCTGGGGCGCAGCGTCTGGGGCGACGAACCGCCGGAAAGCAACACCCTCAACGTGCACATGCACCACCTGCGCAGCACCGTCGACAAGGGGTTCGCCACCCCTCTGATCCATACCCTGCACAGCGTCGGCTTCCAGCTGGAGCGCAAATGAAACGCGGCCTGAGCCTGATCCCCATCGTCGGCGGCGGCGTCACCCTGATCCTCGCCGGGGTGTTGCTGGTCTACACGCGCATGCTCGGCGACTACGGCGAGACCGGCGCCCTCTACCTGCTCAGCATGATGATGGAAGAGGAAGGGCTGTACTTCGCCCAGCGCTACCAGGAAGACCCGGCTACGCCGGCGCCGGACAGCTACTACTTCAAGGGCAGCGTCGGCACCGCGGGGCTGCCGCCGAAACTCAGGGAGATGCTCGACACCCCGCCCTACAAGAGCATCGGCGCCATGCAACTGCTCGGCAACTGGGACGACGATGACGAAGAGGAGGATGACGACGCGCCCAGCGACGATGCCTACGTGGTGGTCCGCCAGCCACTGGCCGACGGCAAGACGCTCTACCTCTACGACAACGACGCCGCCGGCAGCATCGACACGCCGCTGTCCGACGCCATCATCGACGCCCGCGTCAGGCAGACCTGGATCGTCACCCTATCGGTCACCCTGCCTTCGCTGGCCGCCGTCGGCCTGCTGGTCTGGTTCATCGTCGCGCCGTTGCGCAAGCTGACGCGCTGGTCGATGACCCTCGACGACCTCGCCCCGGACAGCCAGCGGCCGCGCTTCAACTACCGCGAACTCAACGTGCTGGCGGATACCCTGTGGAACAGCGTGACCCGGATCAAGGACTTCAGCCAGCGCGAGGAACGCTTCCTGCGCTACGCCAGCCATGAGCTGCGCACCCCGCTGGCGGTGATCGGCATGAACCTGGAGCTGCTCGACCAACCCGGCCGCGCGCCCTCCCCGCATGCCTTGCAACGCATCCGCCGCTCGGCGCTGGGCATGCAGCAGATGACCGAGACCTTGCTCTGGCTCAGCCGCGAGAGCGGCGAACTGCGCGACGACGGACACATCGAGGTCGGCCGCCTGCTGGAGGAACTGCTCGAGGAACAGCAGGCGCTGAGCCAGCGCCGCGGCCTGACCTTCCACCTCGACGTGGAGCCACACAGCCTGCCGCAGACCCGCGCACGGATCATCATCGGCAACCTGCTGCGCAACGCCCTGCAGTACAGCGACGAGGGCGTGGTGGAAATCGTCGTGCGCGACCGCAGCCTGCTGATCAGCAACCCCATCGGCGCGGCCCAGGGCACGGAGGAGTCGATGGCGTTCGGTTATGGCCTGGGCCTCGACCTGGTCCAGCGCCTGTGCCAGAAGAGCGGCTGGCGCCTGCATTACAGCAGCGACGAGCAGCGCTTCCGCTGCGAGCTGCTGTTCCCCGCCACACCGGACTGAAGCGCGACGGCCTTCCTCCGCACAAAAAAACCGCGGCCTGGGCCGCGGTCTTGGCGGGGCTCGGCGCGACTCAGTGAGCGAACACCGAGGCCTTCCTGGCCTGCAGCTTGGCCGGGTTGATCAGGAAACGCGCCAGGGCCGGCAGCAGCCAGAGGGCGCCGAACATGTTCCAGAGCAGCATGAAGGTCAGCATCAGGCCCATGTCGGCCTGGAACTTGATCGCCGAGAAGATCCAGGTGGCCACGCCGATCGCCAGGCACAGGCCGGTGAACAGCACCGCCTTGCCGGTGGAGCGGAGGGTCTCGTAGTAGGCCTCCTGCAACGGCAGGCCCATGCGCAGGAAAGACTCCAGGCGGGTGTAGATGTAGATCCCGTAGTCCACCCCGATGCCGACGCCGAGGGCGATCACCGGCAGGGTCGCGACCTTCACGCCGATGCCCAGCGCCGCCATCAGCGCGTTGCCGAGAACCGAGGTGAGGATCAGCGGCAGGACGATGCAGAGGGTCGCGGCGAAGGAACGGAAGGTGATCATGCACATGGCCGCCACGCAGATGTACACCAGCACCAGGATGATCAGTTCGGACTGCTTGATCACCTCGTTGGTGGCGGCCTCGATCCCGGCGTTGCCGGCGGCCAGCTGGAACTGCAGGTCGTCCTTGTCGTTCTCCGCGGCGAAGGCCTGCACCGCCGCCACCGCGCGGTCGAGGGTCTCGGCCTTGTGGTCGTTGAGGAAGACCAGCAGCGGCGCCAGCGAGCAGTCGGTGTTGTAGAGACCGTCGGCACGGGCGATGGAGTTGTTCAGCACGTCCTGGTTGCGCGACAGGGTCTCCCATTTCAGGTTGCCTTCGTTCATCCCCTTGATCACCTGCTTGGACACGGTGACCATCGAGATCGCCGACTGCACGCCCTCGGTGTTCTCCAGCTTCCAGGCCAGCTCGTCCATGGCCGCCAGGGCCTGGTGGGTGGAGCAGCCTTCCGGGGAGGTCTTGACCATCACCACCAGCACGTCCGAACTGGTCGAGTAGTTGCGGATGATGAAGTCGTTGTCGAGGTTGTAGCGCGAGTCGGGACGCAGTTCCGGCGCGCCCTGGTCGAGGTCGCCGATCTTCAGGTGCTTGCCATACCAGAGGCCGCCGCCGAGCATCAGCAGGGCGATGGCGATGGACACCGGGGCCACCTTCGGGCTGGCGAAGTTCGACAGCAGGCGCCAGAACGGGTGCTCGCGCACCGCGTCATCCTTGCTGCGCTGCACCGCCTTCTTGCTGATGCCGATGTAGGAGATCGCCACGGGCAGCAGGATCAGGTTGGTGAAGACGATCACCGCCACGCCGATCGAGGCGCCGATGGCCAGCTCGCGGATCACCCCGATGTCGATCACCAGCAGGGTGATGAAGCCGACGGCGTCGGCGAGGATCGCGATCATCCCCGGCAGGAACAGTTGGCGGAAGGTCAGCCGCGCCGCCATCAGCGCATTGTCGGCGCCGCTGGACTGCAAGGCGATGCCATTGATCTTCTGCACGCCGTGGGAAATACCGATGGCGAAGATCAGGAACGGCACCAGCATCGAATAGGGATCGAGGCCGAAACCGACCAGGTTGAGCAGGCCGAGCTGCCAGAGCACCGCGACCAGGGTGGTGATCAGCACGGCGATGGTGCTGCGGATGCACTTGGTGAACCAGTACAGCAGGACCAGGGTGATCAGCAGGCAGATACCGAAGAAGCCGACCACCATCACCAGCCCGTCGATCAGGTCGCCGACCTTCTTCGCGAAGCCGACGATGTGCACCTTCACGTTGGGATTCTGCAACTGGTACTTGTCGCGGATCTTCTCTTCCAGCTCATGGGAGAACTGGCGGTAGTCGAGCTTGATCAGTTCGCTCTGGTTCTTCGGGTTCGGGTACATCTCCAGCAGCGGTACGTCGACGATGCTCGACTTGAAGTTGTTCGCCACCAGGCGGCCGATCTGCCCGGACTTGAGCACGTTGTTGCGCAGTTCCTCCAGCGCCCGCGGCGAACCGTCGTAGGTCTGCGGGATCACCTCGCCGCCGGCGAAGCCTTCCTCGGTCACTTCGGTCCAGCGCACGCTGGGGCTCCACAACGACTTCAGGCCGGAACGGTCGACGCCGGGGATGTAGAACACCTCGTCATGGATCTGCCGGAGCGTCTCCATGTACTCCTTGGTGAAGATGTCGCCGTTCACCGCCTCCACCGAGATGCGCACGGTGTTGCCGAGGTTGGCCAGGTCGTTGCGGTGCTCGAGCATTTTCTGGATGAACGGGTGCTCCAGCGGGATCATCTTCTCGAAGCTGGTGGACGGCCGCACCTGGGTGGCCTGGTAGAACAGGAAGACGCTGACCAGCAGGCAGAGGAAGATCACCACCGGCCGGTTGTTGAAGATCAGGCGTTCGAGCAGGCTCGCCTTGTTTTGCTGATGCTGGTTCATGGCACTCATGCGACCCCCGCCTTATTGTTGTTGTTCGAGCGCGGCACCGTTCGCCGCAGCGAGGTGCACGCCGCCCTGGCCGACCAGGATCAGGTGGCCGTCGCCGGTGGCGCTGACGCCGGCCAGGGACAGCCGGTCGGGACGGTTGAACACGCTGAAGCTGCGCCCGCCGTCGGTGCTTTCGAGGACACTGCCGCCGTGGCCGACCACGACGATACGCCCGTCCGCCAGCAGCGCGCCGTCGGAGAGACCGAATTCCAGGTCGCCGGACGCCGCCTTCAGCGGTATCTCTTCCCAGCTGTCGCCGAAATCGGCGGAGCGGAACAGGTGGCCGCGCAGGCCGTAGACCAGCACGCCGCCCGCATCGGCGGTACCGATGGCGCCGAACAGCGAGCCCTCGTAGGGGCCTTCGAGTTTTTCCCAGGTGGCGCCCCAGTCCTTCGAGCGGAACAGGCTGCCGGCTTCGCCGACCACCAGCAGGCCGTTGTCCTTGACCGCGGCGATGGCGTTGAGGTGGAACTGGTCCTCGTTGTCCAGGCGCTCGCTGACGTCTTCCCAGTGCTGGCCGCCGTCGCGGGTCTCCAGCAGCGCGCCATAGGCACCGACGGCCAGGCCGTGCTGTTCGTCGGCGAACCAGATGTCCAGCAACGGCGCTTCGCGGCCGAGGTCCTCGAACTGCCTGGTCCAGGTGCTGCCGGCGTCGTCGCTGACGAGGATCTGCGCATCGTGCCCGACCGCCCAGCCCTTGCGCTCGTTGACGAAGAACACCGAGGTGAGCAACTGGCGGGTCGGCACCTTGGCCTGGGTCCAGGTCTTGCCGTCGTCGTCGGAGAGCAGGATATGCCCACGGTCGCCGACCGCGACCAGCCGCTTGCCGGCATGGGCGACGCTGAGCAGCAGGCTGCTGGCGGCCTTCGGCGATTCCACGGCGAATTGCGGCGGCGCGGCGGTTGGCGTCGACTCGGCCAGGACCGGGGTGGCGGCGAAGGTCAGAAGAGAAAGCACCCCGAGAAACGACAGGGCCCTGCTGGCCAGGGGCGATCTGGAAGGAATGGCCGGATGCCGCGAAGCGTCCGCGGTTTGGCCGGGCGAAGTGCGCCACGTCATGGGCTCACGCATGGATACCGTCCCCGTTGTTGTTATTAGTGGTTCGTGGTGAGCGTTATATAGCCAGCGTTTGGCGACGGAGACAATTGAAGCCACGTTATCTTTTGTTAAGCGTGTAAGCCGTCTGTAACGGGGGATCGGCGCCGCCCTCCTCCCCGGAGGGAAGCGGTCGGCGCCGGCGAGCGGAGCGATCAGCGGGTGCCGCGGCGGCGCAGGGCCGAGGGCTTGAAGTAGGAGTCGTCCGGTATCGCCTGGGTGAAGTCGATGGTACCCGGCTCCTCGTTGTCCAGGTTCTGCACGTGGTAGCGACGCGCCTGCAGGTCGTGGAACACATCCAGCGCGCTCCAGGTGTACGGCAGGTCGTAGAAGTTCTTCAGGTAGGCCATGGACACCCGCCACAGTTCGCCGCGACCGTCGTACTGGTCGACCACCGCCGCGCTCCAGCTGTCCTCGTCGAGGTACAGGGTGCGCTTGGAGTAGATATGCCGCGCGCCCGGCTTCAGGGTACCTTCCACCACCCACACGCGGTGCAGCTCGTAGCGGGTGTATTGCGGATCGAGGTGGCCCGGCTTGAGCAGTTCCTCGTACTTCACCTCGGGGCTGCTGACCTTGTAGTTGTTGTAGGGAATGTAGATTTCCTTCTTGCCCAGCAGCTTCCAGTCATAGCGGTCCGGCGCGCCGTTGAACATGTCGGTGTCGTCGGCGGTGCGCAGGCCGTCGGCGGCGGCGATCGGCGTGTCGTAGGCAAGGTTCGGCGCACGCCGCACACGGCGCTGGCCGGCGTTGTAGCCCCAGGCCTGGCGCGGCTCCTTGACCTGGTCGAGGGTCTCGTGCACCAGCACCGCGCCGCCGGCCAGGCGCGCCGGGCTCTTGGTGAACGACAGGTAGTAGAACATCAGGTTGTTCAGGTCGGCGAAGCTGCCGCCCTTGAGGTAGTACTTGAACAGCGCTTCCTGCTGCGAGGTCACCAGCGAGTAGCTACCGTTGCGCTGTACCGCGACTTCCGAAGCGCGGCGCACGACATAGGTGCCGCGGTAGCGGGCGACGTGGTTCCACAGCGCCTCCACGCCGCTCTTCGGAATCGGGAACGGCACCCCGCCATAGGCGTCGGCGAACCCGTTGCCGCCGTCCAGCAGCCTGGCGCTGGTGGCATTGGCGAAGGTGTTGTCGTACAGCCACTGCGGCGCCGAACCGGAACGGCGACTGGGGTAGACCGGCATCCGGAAGCTGTCCGGGTAGGTCTTGAACAGCGCCAGCTGGCCCGGGGTCAGGTGTTCCCTGTACTGCTCCAGGTTGGCCTTGTCGATGGTGAACAGCGGCTTGTCCGCGGCGAACGGGTCCGGGTGGTGCTGGCCCGGCTTGTAGCCGGCCGGCGCCTGGGTGATGCCGCCGGTCCAGGCGGGAATGCTGCCGGCGGCGTTGCCGGCCTTCTCCGCGCCCAGCGGGGTGAGGCTCGACTTCAGTTGCGCCGCCTCGCCGGCGGAAACGCCGGCCAGCGCGCCGCCGCTGCCCAGTGCCAGCGCCAGGGAAGCGCCGATCAGCAGGTGCTTGTTCAACATGAGGGTTCTCCGTGTGAGGTGCCGGGCGCTCGCGGCGCCCGTGTCGTTATCGGTTCGGTCAGAAGGAGTACTTCACGGTCAGGCCGATGTTGTCGCGGTCGCGGATGTTGTTGTTCTGCCCGCCGCCGTAGAACTCGGTGTACTGCAGTTCGCCTTCCAGGCTGTTCAGGTAGGTGGCCTTGATCCCCAGGGTGTAGGCCTTGCGACCTTCGATGAAGTTGCCGGTCTGGTAGGAGTTGCCTTCGAAGTCGTCCTTGTAGACCACGTAGGGCGACACGTTGACCCCGGCGAACACGTCGTTCCAGGTGCCACTGAGCAGCAGGGTGTAGCCGTAGGCGTTGCGGTTCACCTGGTCGCCACGGTCGCCGCCGGAAACGTACGAGCTGTTGCCGCGCCCGGCATAGTAGCGGGTGCTGCCGTCGTAGGCGGTGTACTTCAGGCTGCTGCCACGCAGGTGTTCCGAGGCCAGCTCGGCGACGCCGGTCAACGAGTCGAAGCTCAGCGACGGGCCGAAGTTGTAGATGGTCCCGAGGGAGGTGTTGAACGCCTCGACCCGCTCGTAGTTGTGGATCTGCCCGCCGAGGCCGACCATCTGCCCGCCGACGTTGATCTGCCCGCCGTTGGCGGCTTCCGCCGCACCGTGGGCGAGGTCGCCGATCAGGTCGTTGGTGGCGGCGATGCCGATCGGCAGGTTCGGCCGATAGGCCAGCTCGCCGAACACCGAGGCGTCGCCCACCGTGGTGTTGAAGCTGAAGCCGTACATGCGGATGTCTTCGGCGAACTCGCGGCGGGCATTGATGTTGCCCATCACGTCGGCGGTCACCAGGCCGTTGGCCAGGGCTTCGGCGAGGTTGCCGGCGATCGGCCGCAGGGTGTTGGCCAGCGCCGCCAGGTCGGCCCCGGCATAGTCGCCGATGTCGGCGTACAGGGTCGGCTCCTTGGAGTGGTAGTTGACGAAGTAGAAGCCGAACTCGGTGCTGTTCAGTTCCTCGGCGATGTAGCGGAAGGCCACGCCGAACTGGCCGTCGTTGCGCGCGTTGATGTCCTTGCCGATGGACGACACCTTCATCACGTTGCCGTAGGCCGGGGTCACGCCGTTGGCATAGAGGCCGGTCTTCTTCAGCGCGCCGCTGAGCAGCGGATTGTTGCCCAGCGCCTGGTACAGGCCGATGACGTTGCCGAAGCCGGGCACCGGGGTGTCCAGCGCGGTGCCGGTGAAGTCGCTGTAGCCGGTGTTGCCGCCGTCGGCGAACAGGTCGGTCTCGGAGAAGAAGGTACCGACCGGGTCGAGGCGGGTTTCCTTCCAGTTCCACTGGTAGAAGGTTTCCATCGACAGGTTGTCGGTCAGGCCGATGTTGAAGCTCAGCGCTTCCACCGGCATCAGCACTTCCTTGAGCTCGGAACCGGGCAGGCGGTACTTGGCGGCGTCCACCGGGTTGGTGGTGTTGACCCCGCCACGGTAGAAGATGCCCTCGCCCCAGTTGAACACCTGGCGGCCGAAGCGCGCGCTCAGCGGCATGTTGCCGATGTCCCAGCTGCCGTAGACGTAGGCGTCGAGGATTTCCGCCTTGTGCCCGGCGATGTCGCGGGTCTGGCTGGTGAAACGGTCGTCGTGGGGATAGCTCTGGCTCGGCTGCGATGGATCGTTGTGGCTGTAGTAGTCATTGCGCTTGTCCATGATCTGGGTGTCATAGAACGCCGTGCCGCGGATGAACACGCCATAATTGCGCCAGGTCGCCTCCAGGTCCGAGGTGATCTTGTAGACCTCGGAAACCAGGCCGGTATCGAAGTTGCGGTTGCCGTCGTTGGTGTTGATGTCATTGTTGCTCTTGTCCTGCCCCTGCACCCGCCACAGGGTGCCGTAGGACAGGGTGGTGTCGAGCGAACCGGACACCTCGTTGTCGAGGAAGCTGAATTCGACGGCCTGGGCCTGGCCGCCCAGCAGCGGCAGCAGCCCGGCGAAGGCGAAGCCGGCCCGGGCCGGCGCGGAGCGCAGCCGGGGCTGGCGGTTGGGGATGTACATCGGGAACTCACTCCATGTGGTCATGCGTTGGGCGCCGCCACTGCGGGCGGTTCGCCGTTCGGCCGTTTCTCTGCGGCCTTGTTATGGGTGGTCGCGGCGTCACCGGCCTAGCATCGACGAAAGGGAACCGCGCGACGAGGCAGTGCAACCGGGATGCCAATTCAACGGAATCCTCCAGGCAATTCAATGGATTGCGAAAAAAACAGGACTTCCTGCGGGATGACTGTTCATTCACTGACCAGAAAACAGGAAGTGTCCGACAAAACGCGCCAGGCGAATTTCGCCGGTGGCGCGAAAAGTCCCTTCGCAGAGCCTGCGCAGGGAGGTTCGCGAAACACGATTAAGCGGACTCCATCAATGGAAAACAGTGAAGCGATTCCCAGAAGTAACAAAGGGCGTTACCAGCCAGTGGCCAGTAACACCCTCTTCCGGGTGAAGCTGGCGGATCAGGCCAGGCTCTTGCTCACCACTTCGTAGACGTCGCTGGACAATTCGCCGGAGGCCAGAATGCGTTCCAGCTCGCCGCGCATCAGCGCCTGCCGCGCCTCGTCGTACTTGCGCCAGCGGGTCAGCGGCACCAGCAGGCGCGAGGCGATCTGCGGGTTGAGTGCGTTGAGCACGATCACCTGGTCGGCGAGGAAGCGATAGCCGGCGCCGTCAGGACGATGGAAGTTGACCAGGTTCTGGTTGGCGAACGCGCCGATCAGCGCGCGCACCTTGTTCGGGTTCTTCAGGGTGAAGGCCGGGTGCTGCATCAGCGCCTGGACCCGCTCCAGCCCGCCCGGCAGCGGCGAGCCGGCCTGCACGCTGAACCACTGGTCCATCACCAGCGGGTCATCCTTGAAGTAATCGGCGAACATGGCCAGGGCCTTGCCCTTCTCCGCCTCGAAGCCGGAATTGACCAGCACCGCCAGGGCGGTCAGGCGCTCGGTCATGTTGTCGCAGCCTTCGTACTGCTCCAGGCAGGCGGCGAGGATTTCCTCCCGGCCCGACAGCGACAGGTAGGACAGCGCGATGTTCTGCAGGCTGCGCCGGGCTATGTGCGAAGCCTCGGCGAGGTAGGCGGTGTCGCGGGAAATCTTGCGGTTGGCCTGGTAACGCTGCCACAGCGGCTCGAACAGCGCTTCGCCGATACGCTGGCGGGCGAATTCGCGGGCGGCATGGATCGCGTCGACATCGGCGACTTCGCTGATCTCGGTGAGATAGGCCTCGCTGGGCAGCGAGAGCATCTCGGCGACCATCGCCTGGTCCAGCGCCTCGTCCGCCAGGAGGGTGCGGTAGGCCTCGATCAGGCGCGGGTCGAGTACCAGTTGCTCGCCGCGCTGGTGCTGGCCGATCAGCTCCTGCAGGACCTGCACCGAAAGCTGTTGGCCGGCCTCCCAGCGGTTGAAGCCGTCGCTGTCGTGCTGCATGAGGAACAGCAACTGGTCGCGGCTGTAGGGGAAGCTCAGTTTCACCGGCGCGGAGAAGCCGCGCAGCAGCGATGGCAGCGGCTGCTCCGGCACCTCGACGAAGACGAAGCGCTGCTCGGCCTCGGTCACCGCCAGCACGCGGTTGCCGCCCTGGGCCACGGCCTCGCCTTCCAGGCGCAGCGGAAGTTCGTGGCCCTGGCCGTCGAGCAGACCCAGCTCCAGCGGGATGACGAAGGGTTCCTTGCTCGGCTGGCCGGGAGTCGGCGGGCAGCTCTGGCGCACCGTCAGGGTGTAGCGGCGGGCGGCGGCGTCGTACTCGCCTTCCACCGCCAGGCGCGGAGTGCCGGACTGGCTGTACCAGCGCTTGAACTGGGTCAGGTCGACGCCATTGGCGTCTTCCATGGCCTTGACGAAATCGTCGCAGGTCACCGCCTGGCCGTCGTGGCGCTGGAAGTACAGGTCCGAGCCCTTGCGGAAGCCTTCGGCGCCGAGCAGGGTGTGGATCATCCGCACCACTTCCGAGCCCTTCTCGTAGACGGTCAGGGTGTAGAAGTTGGAAATCTCGATGAACGAGTCGGGGCGCACCGGATGCGCCATCGGCCCGGCGTCCTCGGCGAACTGGTTGGTGCGCAGGAAGGCGACGTCCTCGACGCGCTTGACCGTGCGCGAGTTCATGTCGGCGGAGAACTCCGAGTCACGGAATACGGTGAAGCCTTCCTTGAGCGACAGCTGGAACCAGTCGCGGCAGGTGACCCGGTTGCCCGACCAGTTGTGGAAATACTCATGCGCCACCACGCCCTCGACCCGCTGGTGGGCGGCGTCGGTGGCGGTTTCGGCGCGGGCCAGGACGCAACTGGAGTTGAAGATGTTGAGGCCCTTGTTCTCCATCGCGCCCATGTTGAAGTCGTTGACCGCGACGATCATGAAGATGTCCAGGTCGTACTCGCGGCCGTAGACCTCCTCGTCCCAGCGCATCGACTTCTTCAGGCTGTCCATGGCGTGCTGGACCTTGACGATGTTCTCCGGCTCGACGTAGATGCGCAGCGCCACGTCGCGCTGGCTCATGGTGCGGAAGCTGTCCTCGACGCACCAGAGGTCGCCGGCAACCAGGGCGAACAGGTAGGCCGGCTTCTTGAACGGGTCTTCCCAGGTCGCCCAGTGCCGGCCGTTGCCTTCGGAACCGCTGGCCACCGGGTTGCCGTTGGAGAGCAGCACCGGGTAGCGCTGCTGTTCGGCGCTGACGGTGGTGGTGAAGCGACTCATCACGTCGGGACGGTCGAGGTAATAGGTGATCTTGCGGAAACCCTCGGCCTCGCACTGGGTGCAGAACATCTTGCCGGACTTGTACAGGCCTTCCAGCGCAGTGTTGCTCTCCGGATGGATACGCACCGTGCTCCTGAGGACGAATTCGGCCTGCCGCGGTTGCACCCCGAGCTGCTCGTCGTCCAGTTGGTAGTCGTCCGCGCCGAGCGCCTGGCCGTCCAGTTCGAGCGCCAGCAGCTCCAGTTGCTGGCCATGCAGCAACAGCGGCGGCAGGCCGGCGCCGCGCTCGGGGTTGCGCCGCAGCTTCAACTCGGCGTGTACCAGGCTGTGGTCTTCGAACAGTTCGAACTTCAGGTGGGTCTCGTCGATCAGGTAGTCCGGCGCCTGATAGTCCTTGAGGTGGATGACTTTCGGTTGCTCGGTGCGCATGGCTTGTGGCCCTTCTGCTCAGTGATGCACGGCGATCTGGTAGGCCGTGTATTTGCGAATGTTGATCACCCCGGTGTCGAGGATCAGGTACTGGCCCTTGATACCGCGAAGCGTGCCTTCGACGATAGGCGTTTTTTCCAGGTCGAGGCTGGCGACCTTGCTCGGGTAGGCCTCGACCGGGTAGGCGATCTCGAGCGGATCGAGGTCGATAACCGGTTGGATCGCCTGCAGGCCGAAACGTTGCTGCAATTCGCGCAGGCCGTCGGCGCACTGGTCGAACAACTGCTCGCGGACTGCCGCCAGATCGACCGGCTCGGCTTCGCCCTTGAGCATGGCCCGCCAATTGGTGCGGTCGGCGACCTGGCTGCGCAGCAGGTCTTCCACCAGGCCGGACTGCTGGCGGGTGGCCACGCGCAGGATCGGCAGCGCCTGGCGCGCGCCCTGGTCGATCCAGCGGGTGGGAATCTGGCTGGCGCGGGTGATGCCGACCTTCACCCCGGAGGAGTTGGCCAGGTACACCACGTGATCGGTCATGCAGAACCGCTCGCCCCACTCCGGTTCGCGGCAGGTGCCCTGCTCGTAGTGGCACTTCTCCGGGCTGACGATGCAACTGTCGCACTGCGCCAGCCGGGTGAAGCAGGGATAGCAATAGCCCTGGCTGAAACTCTTCTTCGTCTTGCGGCCGCAATGGGTGCAGAAGATGCTGCCGAGGTACTCCAGGCGCAGCGGCCGGCCGATCAGCGGGTTCACCGCGACTTCGCGGTCGTCGAGGCGGAAGGCGTATTGCACAGGAGCATTGCTTTCCAGGCGCGCCGTCATCTTGCTCAGCGCGCCGCGGGCGATTTCTTCCATCAGTGCACGGAGTCCGACTTGAACAGGATGTTCGGGATCGGCTCGTCGGAATGCGAGGAGCAGTGCTGCGGGCCCATGTAGCCGGTGCGCTCCTCCTCGGGGAGGTTCTGCAGCTCCCAGGCGATCACCGCCTGCAGGCAGAGTTCCTTCTGCTCCTGGGTCAGCTTGCGGCCGTCCGGCCACTTGCCGATCTCGATGGCCAGCTTGAGGTTCTGGTAGATCTCAGGAGTGATGTTCTCGATCGCTTGATTGAAGGACGACATGGCCGGCTCCGGTGAAAAGGCGTACCGGCCATTCTACCGGGCCGGGGCCGGCGGCGCACATCGAAGCTGCCGCAGCCCCTCGCTCAACGGCGACGCCGCGCCAGCAGGCCGCCCAGCAAACCGCTGAGGCAACCGACCAACAGCCCGCCAACGTGCGCGCCGTTGGCGATGGAGCCGAAGCCGAGCAGGTCGATCACCCCGGACAGGCACACCAGCAGCCAGATCAGCATCATCGCCACGACGCCCCTGGGCAGGCGATAGGCCTGGTTCGGCGCCAGGTACTGGAAGATCCAGCAGTGCCCGAGCAGGCCATAGAGCACCCCGGACAACCCGCCGAACAGGCTGGCGCCGCTCACCGCGTACTGCACCACGTTGGACACCAGGCCGAACAGCAGGGTCAGGCCGAGCAGCATCGGACGGCCCTGGCGGAATTCGATGCGCCGGCCCAGCTCCCAGAACCACATGGCGTTCATCGCCAGGTGCAGCCAGCCGAAGTGGATCAGCATCGGCGTGAACAGCCGCCACCATTGACCCGCCGCCAGGCTCTCGGCCAACGGCGTGAACAGCGCGTACTGGCCCTGGATACGGAAGTCCTGGAAGGTCAGCCAGCGCATCGTCGCGAAGTTGTCGCCAAGGTAGGTGACAGCGGCGACGACGAAGGTCAGCAGCAACACCGCGGCGGTCATCGGGCTCATCCGCAGTTGCCGGACGAAACCCTGCCCCGCCGGTCGCGGCGCGGCCTCCAGGGTCGCCTGCGGATCGCCTTCGGGATAACGCCGGTACAACTCGCGGACCTGCTCGGCGAGCCGCTCGTCGGGCACCCAGAGGACCTGCTGGCCGGATTCCTCGCTGACCCGGTGCGGCACGTTCAGACGCCGCAGCAGGCCGACGAAGCCGGCCAGGTCGACCGACAGGGGAAACTTCAGGACCTGCACCGCGCTCACTCGTCAGCCTCCGGCCGCTTCACTTCGACCCAGACGAACTTGTGCCGGTCCAGGCGGGTTTCCTCATCCAGGCGGTAGGCCGCCAGCTTGCCGTACATCACCGCGCTGTAGTCCAGGCAGGCCAGGTTCGGCCGGATCGGCGCCGGCGTGCCGCGTCGCCAGTAGTGGCCGACGAACAACAGCGGTTCGTCGGCGCCGTAGGTCAGCAGGCTGGACTTCTGCTCCTCGCTGAGCGGCTCGCGGGCGATCGCTTCGGGCAACGCGTCGGGCTGGAAGACGATATCGCCGTAGGTGCGCGGCGCCTCGTCCTCGACCCAGAACTTGGTGCGGAAGAAGGCGCGCGTATAGCCATCGCTGCTGGTCAGGGTGGCACCGTGCGGCAGGCGCATGTCGGTGCCGCGCAGCAGACGGTTGCAGGCCAGGTCGGCGAAGCTGCCGGGCTCCGCCGACTCCTGCAGGAAGGCTTCGCTGATCCGCCCGTCGGGGAACTGCCGGCGCAGGGTCGCGATCAGCTCGCCGTCCCAGCAGGCATGGACCATGCGGAAGCGCCCGGCATCGAGGAACAGCGGCAGTTGCTGGAACCAGCCGAGGAAGTCGCGCCAGTCGGCGTCGTGGCCCTCGAACTGCTCGAGGGTCTCCTTGATCAGCCGGGCATGCCGCGGCGTATGCTCGCGGACGTACTGGCGGCCGCTGCCGGGCGCCGCCGGGGTGCTCCAGCCGAGCGCGTTGAATTCGTGGTTGCCCATGATGCACAGCGCCTCGCCGGCGTCGACCATCGCGTGCACCCGGTGCAGGGCCTCGCGGATGCGCGGGCCGCGGTCGACGATGTCGCCGAGGAACAGCGCCTGGCGCCGCGGATGGCGCCAGACGCCGCCCTGCAGGCGGTAGCCGAGCAGGTCGAGGAGGCGGTCCAGGGTATGCGCGCAGCCGTGGACATCGCCGATCAGGTCGTAGCCACGTCCGGGGTCGAGTTGCATCAGTCGCCTCCGCCCAGGCGGCTGCCCCAGCCGAGCTTGGTCCGGCAGATCTCGTAGTAGTTGTGGTCGATGGGGTGGATCAGGCGCAGCTTCTGCGGCTTCTTGCTGATCGTCACGGTATCGCCGGGGGCGCAGGTGAAATGGTTCTGCCCGTCGCAGGAGACCTGCGGGTAGATCTGCATGTTCGGCGACACGACGATCTTCAGCTCGCTGTTGCCGTCCACCACGATCGGGCGGCTGGAAAGCATGTGCGGGTACATCGGCACGATGACGATGGCATCCAGCTTCGGATGCATGATCGGACCGCCGGCGGACAGCGCGTAGGCGGTGGAACCGGTGGGCGTGGCGACGATCAGGCCGTCGGCCTTCTGGCTGCAGACGAACTGGCCGTCGATATACAGCTCGAACTCGATCATCCGGGTCGACTTGCCCGGGTGCAGGACCACGTCGTTGAGCGCATCGCCCTGCCCCATCGAGTCGATACCGCGACGCACCTGGGCATCGAGGAGGAAGCGGCTCTCGACGATGTACTGGCCGTCCAGCACCTCGCCGACCTTGGCCTCCAGTTCATCCGGGCGGATGTCGGTGAGGAAGCCCAGGCTGCCGCGGTTGATCCCCAGCACCGGCACCTTGTGCCGGGCCAGCGCTCGGGCCGCGCCGAGCATGCTGCCATCGCCGCCGACCACCACCACCAGGTCGCAGATCTCGCCCATGATCTTCCGCGAGCAGGTCTGCAGGCCGTGTCCGGGCAGGACTTCGGCGATGGTGTCCTCGAGGATCACATGCAGGTGGCGATCGATCAGGAATTTCTTCAGCCGGCGAATGGTGTCCAGCACCTGGGTGCTGCCGAGGCGGCCGATGATGCCGATATTGCGAAAGGGTTCCATGCGGTTCCTGCGAAAAGCTGGCGGGCGGGATAGAGCGGATTATGGGCGAAAGCCGCGGACAGCGGCAAACCCGCGCATGTAAGGGAAATCGCCGCGAGTGGCGCAACCCGGCTAACCTCAGGGTATGACGCTGCTGACCGAACTGCTCGACGAATTGCACCACCCGGCCGTCCGCGACCTGGCCTGGACCCTGCTCGCCCCGCCGTTGCTGCGCCGGACCCCGGAGCCGCAGCGCCATCCGCTCGCCGCCAGCCGCTGGCGCCAGGAGCCGGAGCGCCTGGCCGCCTGGTTGCGCGAACAGGAGCGACAGCCGCAGCACCTCGCCGCCTGGCTCGCGCAGTGGCCACGGCAGCGTCTCGGCCTGTACTACGAACATCTCTGGCAATTCGCCCTGGAACAAGCCCCGGACGTGCGCCTGATCGCCGCCAACCTGCCGGTGCGCGACGGCGGGCATACCCTTGGCGAACTCGACCTGCTGCTGCGGGACGACGACGGCATCCACCACCTGGAACTGGCGATCAAACTCTACCTGGGGCCCCAGTCCGGCCCCGGCGACTGGCTCGGGCCCGGCGGCCAGGACCGCCTGTCACGCAAGCTGGAACACCTCTGCCGACACCAGTTGCCGCTGGCGGCGACCCGCGAGGGTCGCCAGGTGCTGGCCGCCCATGGCGCCGAATCGGCCGTTTCCGCATTGTGGCTGAGCGGCTACCTGTTCCATCCCTGGCCCGGGCCGGGCAGCCTGCCCGCCGACATCGAGCCACGGCATCTGCGTGGCCGCTGGCTCCGCCAGCGCGACTGGCCGGCGTACCTGGCCAGCCTGGCCGGACCGCAGACCGGGCAGCATTGGCTGCATCTGTCGCGCGAGCACTGGCTGGCGCCGGCCATGCGGCGGCAGGACCCGCTCGACCCACCGCGCGACGGCGCCTGCTGGAACATCGCCTTCGCCGACGAGGCACGTCCGCAAATGCTGGTAAGGGTGGTGCCGCGCGACGGCTACTGGGTAGAGGCCGAGCGCCTGTTCCTGGCCAGCGAC
Source organism: Pseudomonas sp. RC10-4-2 (assembly GCF_050433085.1). Lineage (NCBI taxonomy): Bacteria > Pseudomonadati > Pseudomonadota > Gammaproteobacteria > Pseudomonadales > Pseudomonadaceae > Pseudomonas > Pseudomonas sp. RC10-4-2. The sequence continues at coordinate 1,273,286 of NZ_JBNPXX010000001.1, read as the reverse complement.
GACTGGCCACCGGGGCTCAGCCTGTGGGGTAGCGCGCGCCAGGCCGCGGATGCCTGATCAGAGCAACGCCAGCAAACGCTCCTGCAATGCCCGGCGGCCCTGCAGACCTCCGCTGTGCAGCGCCACCAGCCGGCTGCCGCGAGCCACCGCGCCGCTCTCCACGGCCTCGCGCAGGGCGAGCAGCAGCTTGCCGGTGTACAGCGGTTCGAGGGCGACGCCGCTGGCCGTCTCGAACTCGACGATGAACCGCGCCAATTTCCCATCGAGGCGGGCGAAACCGCCACGGCTGGCGTCCAGCAGGCGATAGCCGGCATCGGCCCAGCCCGCCTCGGCAAGGGTCGCCGCGACCTGGGCGGCGACGCCGTGGTCCTCCGGCACCGCCAGCGCGCCCACCACGGGATGCCGCCCGGCCTCGCCGAGCACCAGGCCGGCCAGTGTCGTACCGGTACCGGCGGCCACCCAGATCGCGTCGTAATCGTCCCAGCCGAGCGTCGGCAACTGGGTCGCTATGCGCTCCACCAGCCCGATGCAACCGCGCGCGCCCAGCAGCCCGCCACCGCCCTCGGCGACCGGCAGCAAGCCTGGGTAACGTTCCCGCCAGGGAAGCCAGAAGCCGGCGGCATGCCGCTGGCGATAGCCGCCGTAGCCGAGCCAGTGCAGTTCCATGCCGAGACTGCGCAGGTCGCGCACCGTCGGCGTATCGACTTCGTGTCCGCGCAACAGGCCGACGCAACGGAAACCGAAACGCGCGCCAGCGCCGGCCAGCGCGTGCAGGTGGTTGGAATGGGCGCCGCCGAGGCTGATCAGGCCGTCCAGCCCCTGCTCGTGGGCCAGCGCCAGGTGTGGCGCGAGCTTGAACCCCTTGTTGCCGGAGATCAGCGGATCGGCCTGGTCCAGGCGCAGCAGCGCCAGTTCGACCCCGGCCCGTTGCAGCCAGTCGAGTTCGAGACGCTGCAAGGGTGTATGCGGTGACCAGTGGGGAAACGGCAAGGAGTCAGCTCACGGTGCGCAGGCGCCCCGTGGTCTTGTGCCGGGCGCAGCAGTTGGTGTCGCCGGCGACGAAGCGCGCCGGGTTGTCGACCCGGTCGAGCGGCAGGTTGCAGCGTTCGCCGCCGGGCAGCAGCGCCTCGCAGCGCGGCTGCTGGAAGTGGTCCAGCCACTGGCGGTACTGGCTCTCGGAGACGAAGCACTTGGCCGCCGCGTAGGCCAGCGGATTGTCCTGGTAACGCGGGATGTCCTGCAAGGGGATGGTCAGGTGCCCGGCACCGGGATGGTAGGCGACGAATACCACGCCCTGGCCGGATAGACGCTCCAGCAGTTGCTCCGGTCCCTGGGCGGCCAGACGGTCGCGCTCGGCGCGCAGCTCGGCCAGTTCCTGCTCCAGTTGCTGGTCCAGCTCGTTGCGGTAGGCCAGTTCGACGTCGCGGATCGAGACCTGCTCCTTGTAGCCGGCCACCGCCGCCGCCACCCGAGCCTCCAGTTCGTCGGCGAACTCCGAGCGCAGCAGGTCGGTCTCGTTGCGCCCCTGGTTCTCGATGAAACGCAGTTGCCGGGTCAGTTCCTCGCGGTTGCGCTGGAACTGCTCGCCCTGCTCCAGCAGACGCTGCTGCAATTCGGCGTTCTCCCGCGCCTGCCGTTCCAGGGCCTGTTGCAGGCTGAGCACTTCGCTGCGCAGGATGTCCAGTTGCCCGCGGGCGTCCTGTTCGCGCCTGGCCAGTTCCTCTTCGTGCTGCCGGGCGAGCCCGGCCAGGCGCTGCTCCTGCTGCCGGGCCAGGGCGGCGAGCTGTTGTCGCTGCTGCTTGACCAGTTGCGCCAGGCGCGCCGTCTGCTCGTCCTCCTGCTTGCGCGGAGGCTCCGCGGGCGGTGCCTTCGGGGCGGCGGGACCGGCGGCGTACCATTGCTCTTCGGCGGCCATCTGCAGCCGCTGCGGCTCCACCGCGGCAGGCTCTTCGTCCACCAGCAGGCCCAGCTGGTTGCGCCTGAGCGCGTCGCGGATGAGCACGAAATGGTTGCGTCCGGCGCTGCTCTCCGGGTCCCAGAGGTGCATCTGGTGCCAGGACACCGGGCACTGGCTGCGACAGGCCAGGCGGATCGGCCCGCCGCCCATGTCGGGGCCGCGTCCGGCGCGTTCGGCGAGGTTGCGCAGAGGCAGGTTCCAGCCGGTGTCGGCGCCGCCCTGCTCGTCGAAATCGAGATAGAAGAACACCGCCGCCCGCGCCTGCAGGCGCGGATTGATCAACACATAGGCCAGGTGCATCTGCCGGTCGGCGTATTCCGGCATGCGCACCAGGCCATCGAGCAGCGCCTCGAATTCGGGATACAGCATTTCCTTGCAGACGCCGCTGTCGTTGAAGAACAGCACGGCCTCCGCCATCTGTGGCTTTTTCTGCATGCTCATCGCTAACCCTCGAACGCCTGGCGAGGCGGCCCGCATCCGGCAGTACCCATCTGGCATGTCACCTGAAAAACAGGCGCTATCTCGTTGTTCGGGCAAGTCTAGGGGAAAAAATGTCGCGGGCAATGTGACTGGGTTGGCAGACACCCGGGCGATGCCGGACGGCCCGCCGAGCGGTAGGGGAAATTGTGAAGCGGTCGGGTTTTGAGCGGACGGAGATCACCGTGGCAGAGCGCCACCGTTCACCGAACCGGTGCACAGCGCCCCGCCGCGCCGACGAGGGCGGACAGGGGCGATACGCAGAACCTGTGCGAGCTGGAGAAAAGCCGTTTTCAACGCAGTTTCTCCGCTACGCAACAGATCGCGGAAAGGCTCTCAGAGTTCGGCGGCCAGGCGCGAACCCTGGTTGATGGCGCGCTTGGCATCCAGCTCGGCGGCGACGTCGGCGCCACCGATCAGGTGCACGCTCTGGCCGGCCGCCAGCAGGCCGTCCTGCAACTCGCGCAGCGGGTCCTGGCCGGCGCAGACGATCACGGTATCCACCGGCAGCACCTGCGGCTCGCCCTCGGCAACGCGGATATGCAGGCCGGCTTCGTCGATCCCGAGATACTCCACGGCATTCACCATCTGCACCTGCTTGTTCTTCAGGCCGGCGCGATGGATCCAGCCGGTGGTCTTGCCGAGGCCGTCGCCGACCTTGCTCTTCTTGCGTTGCAGGAGGAACACCTGGCGCGCCGCCGGATGCACCTCGGCCTTGACCCCGGCGATGCCGCCGCGGGCCTCCAGGCGGGTATCGATCCCCCACTCCTTCCAGAACGCTTCGCGCTCCAGGCTGGTGGACGGACCGGCATGGGTGATGAATTCGGAGACGTCGAAGCCGATGCCGCCGGCGCCGATCACCGCCACCTTGCCGCCCACCGGCTTGCGCTCGAGGATCGCGTCCAGGTAGCTGATCACCTTCGGATGCTCGATGCCGGGGATCGCCGGCGTGCGCGGGACGATGCCGGTGGCGAGGACGATCTCGTCGTAGCCGCCCGCGACCAGATCGTCCACGCCGACCCGGCGGTTCAGGTGCAGCTCGACGCCGGTGCTCTCCAGCTTGTTGCGGAAGTAGCGCAGGGTCTCGTGGAACTCTTCCTTGCCGGGAACCCGCTTGGCCACGTTGAACTGCCCGCCGATCTCGCCGGCGGCGTCGAACAGGCTGACCCGGTGCCCACGCTCGGCGGCCACGGTGGCGGCAGCCAGGCCGGCCGGGCCGGCGCCGACCACGGCGATCTTCTTCGGCCTGGCGGTGGGAATGTAGTTCAGCTCGGTTTCGTGGCAGGCGCGCGGGTTGACCAGGCAACTGGTCAGCTTGCCGCCGAAGGTGTGGTCGAGGCAGGCCTGGTTGCAGCCGATGCAGGTGTTGATCCGTTCAGCGTGGCCGGCGGCGGCCTTGTTGACGAAGTCCGGGTCGGCGAGGAACGGCCGGGCCATGGAGACCATGTCGGCATCGCCCTCGGCCAGGACCTTCTCCGCCACCTCGGGAGTGTTGATGCGGTTGGTGGTGATCAGCGGGATGCCGACCTCGCCACGCAGCTTGGCGGTGACCTTGGTGAAGGCCGCGCGCGGCACCTTGGTGGCGATGGTCGGGATGCGCGCCTCGTGCCAGCCGATACCGGTGTTGATCAGGGTCGCGCCGGCCTTCTCGACGGCCTTGGCCAGCAGCACGATCTCGTCCCAACTGCTGCCGCCCTCGACCAGGTCGAGCATCGACAGGCGATAGATGATGATGAAGTTCGGCCCCACCGCCTCGCGCACCCGGCGGACGATCTCCACCGGCAGGCGCATGCGGTTCTCGTAGCTGCCGCCCCAGCGGTCGGTGCGCTGGTTGGTGTGCTGCACGAGGAACTGGTTGATGAAGTAGCCTTCCGACCCCATGATCTCGACGCCGTCGTAGCCGGCGACCTGGGCCAGGCTGGCGCAGTTGACGAAGTCGGCGATCTGCTTCTCGATGCCTTCCTCGTCGAGTTCCTTGGGCTTGAACGGATTGATCGGCGCCTGGATCGCGCTCGGCGCCACCTGCTTCGGGCTGTAGGCGTAGCGGCCGGCATGCAGGATCTGCATGCAGATCTTGCCGCCCGCCTCGTGCACCGCCTGGGTCACGATCCTGTGCTTCTCCGCCTCTTCCGGCGTGCTCAGCTTGGCCGCGCCGGAATACACGCCGCCCTCTTCGTTCGGGCCGATGCCGCCGGTGACCATCAGGCCGACGCCGCCACGGGCGCGTTCGGCGAAATACGCCGCCATGCGCTCGAAGCCCTGCGGCTTCTCTTCCAGACCGGTGTGCATGGACCCCATCAGGGTGCGGTTGCGCAGGGTGGTGAAGCCGAGGTCCAGCGGGGCGAGCAGGTGCGGATAGGGAACGGCGGCGGTCATCGGGGGTCTCCACATCGGGCGAAACGCGTTCACGGATATGCCGCGGCCTCGGGCGCAATGCGCGGCACGGGCAGCGGTCGGTATGGCGACGACTCTAAGGAGCGCCACCGGAGCGCTCAATGATCCTAAATGACAAGTTACTGATCGGAATGCACAGGGATGCTTGGCAAGCCGACGCCACTCCCCTACCCTGTGGGCTGCCTTGGAGACCCGCATGCGCAAGCTGATCTTCCTGATCCTCATCACCCTCTTCGCCGCCTACGCCGGCTGGGCCGAACGCCGCCCGGTAGGCCACTACCTGTCCGACCTGCGCAGCCAGGTCAGCGTGGTCCAGGGCCAGCCCGGCGAGCGCGGCAACCTGCTGGCGGTCCAGCCGGAACTGTTCACGCCGGACTACCAGAGCGCCGAACGGTTGCAGCTGAAATTCCACGCCTACCTGGAAAATGCCCGCCGCCAGGGCCTGCTCAACGAGCGCACGGTGGTGGTGTTCCCCGAGCATGTCGGCACCTGGCTGGTGGCCAGCGGCGAGAAGCCCGAGGTCTATGCCGCCGCCGACTGGCCCACGGCGATGGACTGGATGGCCGCGAGCAACCCGCTGAAGGTGGCGCGCGGCTGGATCACCGCGCGCGGCGAACAGCGTCTCACCGACACCCTGTTCCGGATGAAGGCGGTGGACATGGCCCACGACTACCAAACCCTGTTCGGCGGGCTCGCCCATGATTTCAAGGTGACGGTGGTCGCCGGCTCCATCGTCCTGCCCGACCCCGAGGTCGAGGACGGCGAGCTGCGTCCCGGCACCGGCCAGTTGTACAACGTCAGCCTGACCTTCGGTCCCGATGGCCGGCCGCTCGGCCAACCGCAACGCAAGGTGTTCCCGACCCGCCACGAACTGAGCTACCTCAACAACGGTCGCGGCGAGCGCCTGCAGGTGCTGGATACGCCGGCAGGACGCCTGGGCGTGCTGATTGGCACCGACAGCTGGTACCCGGACACCTACGCCACCCTGGTCGAACAGCGCGTCGAACTGCTGGCGATCCCCGCCGCCCTGAACCAGAGCGGTCGCTGGCAGCAGCCCTGGCCCGGCTTCGATGCGGAGCTGGTTCCCGGCGACGTGCGCCTGGCGCCGAACAGCCTGAGCAACGCCGAGGCCTGGCAGCGCCTGGCGGTCGGCGAGCGCCTGCTGGCCAGCGGTGCGCGCGGCGCCGCCGTGGCCTTCGCCCATAGCCGCCTGTGGAACGTCACCGAAGACGGCCAGAGCCTGCTCGGTTCGTCGCAGGGCATGCGCCAGGCCAATCCCGGCGGCGGTGCGCAACTGGTCAATCTCTGGCTATGAGCGCGCCCCGGGTTCGCCTCGGCGACCTCTCGGTCGGCTTCGTCCAGGCGCTGGCCGACGCCCTGCTCGCCGCCGGCGTCGAGCCCGCACCACTGCTCGAGCAGTACGGCCTCGACCAGCGGCGCCTGGCCGAACCCGGGGCGCGCCTGTCGATCCCTCGCTACATGCGCCTCGGCCATGCCGCCATACAGCTCAGCGGCGACCCCGCCCTTGGCCTGCAGATGGGCCGCCTGAGCCGTCTCGGACAGATGGGCCTGGCCGGCGTCAGCGTCGCCCAGGCGCCCAACCTGCGCGCCGCCGCGCGGGCAATGATCCACCTGGAACCGCTTTACGCGCAGAACTACCGGGGCCAGTCGAGCCTGGTGGAAGACGCCGGCGGCGCCTGGCTGCGCTTCTATTCGATCAGCCCTTATAACGCCTATAACCGCTTCGTCGTCGATTCGGTGCTGGCAGGCTGGATCAGCCATCTCGGCGCCCTGGCAAGGCAGCCGTTGAAAGCGGAGCGGGTGGAGATCGAATATCCAGCGCCGCCTTGGGCCGAGCGCTACGAGGCATTCTTCGGCTGCCCGGTGGAATTCGGCGCGCCGACCAACCAGTTGCGCCTGAGCCAGGCCAGCCTGGCCCTGGCGAATGCCGAGCACTGTCCGAGCACCTGGAACCAGATGCTGGAACTCTGCAACCGCGAACTGGAGCAGTTGACCCGCACCCGCAGTTGGCGCGAGCGCGTCAGCCGCCTGCTGGGGCCGATGCTCAATGGTCGCGAACCGGACCTCGAGGAAATCGCCGCGCGCCTCAAGTTGCCGACCTGGACCCTGCGGCGCAAGCTGGCCGAGGAAGGCACCCAGTTCCGCAGCATCCTCAACGACACCCGCCGCGACCTGGCGATGGTCTACATCCGCGAGACCGACCTGGCTTTCGGCGAAATCGCCTACCTGCTCGGCTTCGCCTCGGCGGAAGCCTTCCAGCGCGCCTTCAAGCGCTGGAGCGGGCAGACGCCCGGCGAATTCCGCCGCGCCCAGCGACAGAGCGCATGATCACATCTCGGTGGCGTCGTCCGCCGGCTCTGGCAGATCGCATTCGGCGGCATGCTGCTCCAGCAGTTCTTCCTGGTAGTCGTCCATCGCGGATCACCTTCGTTCGTCTGTGTCTTTCAGCTGTAGACGAGGAAGATGACAGCGGGATTACCGCGCGCGGACCGACGGAGCAGGAAATCCGGCAAACAAGGAGAAAGCGGAAGACGCAGGGGACGACGGAAACGAAGAAAGCGGCCATTGGCCGCTTTCTTCGTGGCTCACCCCGCCTCGGCGTGGTGAAGATGTATGGCGCAGCGGACGGGACTCGAACCCGCGACCCCCGGCGTGACAGGCCGGTATTCTAACCGACTGAACTACCGCTGCGCGTCGGCTGGGCAAGATGCCCGGTAAAGCGACTTCCTCTCGTTGCAGCCAGGCTGCCCGCCTTCTAGTGGAAGACGGCGAGTTCGGGGTGGTGAACTCGGGAGGGGAAGTGAATGGCGCAGCGGACGGGACTCGAACCCGCGACCCCCGGCGTGACAGGCCGGTATTCTAACCGACTGAACTACCGCTGCGCGTAACTTGCGAGATTGGTGGGTGATGACGGGATCGAACCGCCGACCCTCTGCTTGTAAGGCAGATGCTCTCCCAGCTGAGCTAATCACCCTTCACTCTCGAAGTGGGGCGCATTCTACCGACCGAAAAACCTAAGTCAATGCCCTGATTGAATTTTTTTTGAAATTTCGGCGATCGCCTGTCGCCACGGTCGGCGCCGGGGCCCAGGCCGGGCCCAGCCACGGGCCGCTCACTCGACCCGCAGGCTCAGGCGCGCCGAGACCCGGCCGTCGACCTGGCGGTCCAGGCCGGCCTCCGCCACCTGCACGCCCTGCCCGTTCAACTGCTCCAGCCAGGGCAGCAGCTTGGCAAATGGCGCCGGCTGCAGGGCCACCTGCACGGCGCCCTCGCCTTCGTTGTCGAGGCGCTCGACACTCAGTCCGGCCTGGGCCGCCGAAGCCGTGACCATGCCCTGCAGCGCCGCCGGGTCGATCTGCGCCTGTGGCGCCGCGGCATCGGCCTGGCGCACGTTGGGCGCCTGCTGCTGGATGTAGGCATGCAGCGCGCGCTGTTCGGTGAAGTACTGCCGCGCCGACTGCAGATGGCGCTCGGCCGGGCGCCACAGCGCCAGGTAGAGCATCACCAGCAGGAGGAACGCGCCGAGCCAGAGCAGCGCCAGACGGTCCCGCGCCGGCAGCCCGCGCCAGCGGATCGCCAGCTGCGAGGTTTCCGCCTGGGCCCTGAGGCGCTCGTGGAATTGCGTCATCACCTTCATCTCAACCTCCTATCACCAGGCGCGCGCTGACCGTCGAGCCATCGCGGCTGGCCGAACCCAGCTGCACCGCCAGCCCGGACTCGCTGAGACGCGAACGCAGCCGTTCCAGCACGTCGAAACCGGGAGCCCGCACCTGGAGGGCGACGTCGCCGCGAGCGGCGCTGAAGTCCAGTTGCTCGACGCTCACCGTCGGCTCGCCGCCGATCACCGTGGCGGCCTGGCCAAGCAGGCCGAGCAACTGGCCCTCGCCGCCGCTGCTGGCGCTGTCGGCCAGGTGCTGGTCGAACTGCGCGCGCAGGTTGATCAGCTTGCGGTCCTCGGGAAACAACTGGCGGTAGAGTTCTGCGCTCTGCGCCGCGTAGCGGTCGCCTTCGCGCTGCAACTGCCAGGCCTGGACCAGGGTGAAGCCCCATTGCAATACCAGCCACAGCCCGACCAACCCCAGCAGCGGCCGCCAGCGGCGCCACTGGCTGCTCTGCTGGCGCGCGGCGAACTCGGCCTGGGCCAGGTCGGTGCCCAGCGGCTGCTCGCTCAGCCAGACGTGCGGATTGCCCGCCAGGGCCTGGACTTCCACCCCCTCCAGGGGCGCCACCTCCTGCGCGGCGAAGGCCCGCTGCGGCGGCGGGCAACTGTCGCGCAGTACCGGCCAATCCTCGCTGCCGCAGGCCAGGCGTACGGCGCCGCTGCCGCCGAGCAACCAGCGCTCTTCCAGCCAGAACAGGCAACTGCCCTCGCCCGGCAGGCAATCGGCATCGACATGCAGCGAAGCCGGTGCCTTGCCCGCGCCCTCGGCCAGCGCCAGCCAGGCGGCGAGCCAGGTGCGCTGCACGGCGAATACCCGGTGGCGGCCGTCGGCCAGCGCCGGACCAAGGGCAAGGTGCATCTGCTCGACATCGTCGGCCAGTTGTTCCTCCACCGCAAACGGCAGCGACTGGCGCAACCAGCGCGCCTTCTGTGTAGGCAGGTTCACCGCGCAGGCGGTCACCGCCTCCACCGGCAGGTACAGCCGCCAGGGCGCGCGGATCTCCGCCAGCGCCTGGGCGAACGGCGCGCGCCGGCACTCGCCATCCTGCACCCACCATACCGCCAGTTCCCCATCGGCCCCCGCCGTGCTGGCGGGCGGCAGGAACAGCGCACTCACTCCACTCATCGCTCGTCCTTCTTCCAATCGTCGCCGCCCGTCGACGGGATGGGCAGGCCGCCCTGCCCCATGTCGCGGGCCATCACGCGTATCTTGCCGTCCTTGCCCCGCTGCAAGGTACTCACCAGCACCTGCCGGCGGTCGCCCAGGCTGACCTCGCTGATCACCTGGAAGTAGCGGGTGCCGACGGCATAACTGACGTTTCCGGTCTTCGAACCCAACTGGGTCAGATGCTTGGTGAAATCGTCCTTGCTCTGGAAACCTTCCCGACCGCGGGCGTCCACGATGTTTTCCGCCTGTCCCGGATCGATCTCGAACATGGCGGCCAGCACCGGCACGCTGGCAGTGTTCACGTTCAGCGGCGCATCTTCGGGCAAGGCGCTGACGAACGGCAGCAGGCGTCGATAGTCGGCTTCCGACAATTTCAGCAGGCGCAGCTCGGACACGTCCTTGAAACTGCGGTTGGCGGCGCGGTAGGCCGGCGCCTCCAGCAGGTACTGGTTGTCCTCGGCGCCTTGCTCGCCCTGCGGATTCTGGTCGGCGTCGAGCCAGTCGGCCAGCCGGTCCGGCAAGCCCTGGACGATCTCTTCCTTCATCCCCAGGGTGGCCAGCAGGCGACGGAACTGCTTCACCGAGTCCGGCTTGACCTTGCGCTTGCGCACCAGTCCGTTGAGGTTGAAACGCCCGCTGGGGTCCTCGATCCGCACCCGCAGCTCGCCGCCGTCGTCCAGCTTGAACGGCGTCATCGGTCGCGCCCAGGCCTCGCCCAGGTGGTCCACCGGCTCGCGGGTATTCTCGCCGCCCTGGCGCAGGTCGCGGCGCAGCACCGCTTCCGCCAGGCGTTCGCCGCCCAGCGCATAGTGCCAGGCCTGGCGCACGTGCAACTGGTTGGCGCTGCTGCGTATCGCCAACTGCTGGCGGATGATCAGCCCGGCGCAGACGATGGTCACCACCGCCACCACCAGCAGCACGGTGATCAGCGCGACGCCGTTCTGCCCGCGCCTCATTCCGGCGCCCCCGGCATGCCTTCCGGCGGCTGCGGCACTCCGCCCTCGCCGTTCTCGCCATTCTCGCCGCCCGGCTGGCCCTGCGGCTGGTCCTGCTTGAGCGGCGGATCGAGCAGACGCCAGACGCGCACCAGCTTGCCGTAGTGGCGGTGCTCCAGGGTCATCTCCACCGCCAGCGGCAGGCTTTCCAGGCGCTCCTCCTCGCTGCCTTCGTCGGTCGGCCAGTGGCCCTGCCAGTTGTGCTCCTTGTCGAGGAAGCGCCAGCTCAGCGCGGTAACCCCGTCCAGCACCTGCTGCACCCGTGGCTTGCTGTCCTGGGCGCGGTCCAGAACCAGCCAGTAGCGGCGTTCGAGGGTCTCCCCGGACAGCGACCAGCGCACCCGCTGCAGGCGCGAGCGCGCCTGACCGAGCGGGTTGCGCCAGCCGCCACGGGTGAATTCGACGATCTGGTCGTTCTCGCCCTCGCTGAGGAAGGCGCCACGGTTATCGCCCAGTTCGTCGCGTACCGGACGTTCGACCGCCTGGGTCAGGTCGCGCTCCAGCGCGCCCATCGCCCGCACCAGCTCGCGCATGCGCTGCTCCTGCACGCGAGTCGCCTGGTCGGTCTGCATCACGCTGTCGAACATGCGGTAGGTGGCCAGGGCCAGCAGGGCGAAGATGGCGATGGCGATCAGCAGCTCGAGCAGGGTGAAGCCCCGCTGTAGCCTCATGGCTGGCTCCCGAGGAAACCGACGAGGCGCGCCGCGGCGCGTTCCTCGATGCTGCCACGCTCGCGGCCAAGGGGCTTCGCCGCGACCCAGACGATCACCCGCCGCATATCCTGCTCGGCGGTGCTGTCGACCTGGGTGCGCCACTCCCAGCGGCGCCCGGCGAACTCCAGCTCGCCCTGGTTGCGGCCGCTGGAGGGCGGCGTCTGTTCCAGTTGCAATTCGTTGAGACGGTTGTCGGCGATCCACATCGCCAGGGTCTTGTCTTCCAGCCGCGAGGCGTTCTGCAGGCTGCGCGCGCTGGCACTGAGCACGCTGGCCGCGACCATGGCGAAGATCGCCAGGGCCACCAGCACTTCCAGCAGGGTGAAACCGCGCGCGCGCTTCATCGCCGCGCCACCTCGACCCGTGGCAGGCGGAAACCGTCGCTGCTCAGCGACAACGCCCGCCCCTCGGGTCCGCGCTCGGCCAGGCGCAGGCGGAACGGACTGAGTTCGCCACTGGAGAGGATCAGCAATTGCGGCTGGTCGGTGCCTTTCTTCTGCTCCTTCTCGCCCTTGCTGCCGGCCAGCACCAGCGGCTGGCCGTCCAGCTCGAAGGTCAGCTCCGCCCACTCCGGCAGGCGGTGGCTGTCGCGCGCCACCGGCAACCAGCGCGCCTTCGCTTCGTCGTAGCGCAGTACCTGGTAGGCATCGCGCTCCAGGCGCAGGCCGTACTCGCGGTTGTCCAGCACGGCCTCGTCGGTCAGCACGCCGATCAGCCCGGCGAGCCGCTCGGCCTCGCTGTCCAGCTCCCGCGAGGTGCTGGCGAAGCCGGTGCTGAGCACCGCCAGGCCGATCAGCACGCTGATGATGACCATCACCACCATCAGCTCGATGAGGGTGAAGCCGCGCGAAGCCCGCATGTCCGGTCAGTTGTCCCAGTTACCGATGTCGGCGTCGTTGTCGCTGCCGCCTTCCTTGCCGTCGGCGCCCAGCGAATACAGGTCGAACGGGCCCTTGGTGCCCGGCGCCAGGTACTGGTAGGGATTGCCCCACGGATCGACCGGCAGCTTCTTCAGGTAGCCGTCCTTGTTCCAGTTCTTCGGCTGCGGATTGCCGGTGGGCTTCTTCACCAGCGCCTCGAGGCCCTGCTGGGTGCTCGGATAGGCGAAGTTGTCCAGCTTGTACATGTCCAGCGCGGCAGCGATGGCCTTGATGTCGCCCTTGGCCACGGTGACCTTGGCCTGGTCGGGACGGCTCATTACCTGCGGCACCACCAGGGCGGCGAGGATGCCGAGGATGACCACCACGACCATGATTTCGATCAGGGTGAAGCCCGACTGTTGGCGACGCTGCAATGGGCGGCTCTGATTCACGCGATTACCCCACGAGTTGGTTGAGAGAAAGGATCGGAAGAAGAATGGCAAGGACGATGACCAGCACCACCGCGCCCATGAATATCAGCATGAACGGTTCGAACAGGCCGACCATCAGGCCGATCTGCGCCGCCAGGTCGTTCTCCTGGTTGCGCGCGGTGCGCGCCAGCATCTGGTCCAGCTCGCCGGAGCGCTCGCCGCTGGCGATCATGTGCAGCATCATCGGCGGGAACTGTCCGGTGGCTTCCAGCGAGCGGGTCAGGCTAGCGCCCTCGCGGACCTTCTGCGCGGCCTTGACCACTTCGTTGCGGATGATCCGGTTGGCGATCACCTCGGCGGCGATCGCCAGCGCCTCCACCAGCGGCACGCCGCTGCGGGTGAGGATCGCCAGGGTCGAGGCGAAGCGCGCGGTGTCGGTGGAACGCACCAGCCGACCGACCAGCGGCACGCGCAGCAGGAAGCCATGCCAGCGCTCGCGAAAGGCATCCTTGCGCAGCGCGTAGCGGAAGCCGATCACCCCGCCGATCGCCGCGACGAAGGCCAGCGCGCCCCAGGCCTTGACCCAGTCGCTGACGCCGATCAGCACGCGGGTCAACAGCGGCAGGGTCTGCCCGCTGTCGATGAACACCCGGACCACGTCGGGCACCACGTAGCCCAGCAGGAAGCCGACGATGGCCAGCGAAGCGACCATCAGGATCACCGGATAGAGCAGCGCCAGCTGGATCTTCTGCCGCGACTGCTGGCGCTGCTCGGTGTAGTCGGCAAGTTGCTCCAGCACCGGGCCGAGGTGCCCGGCATGCTCGCCGGCAGCCACAGTCGCCCGGTACAGCTCGGGAAAGGCGGTGGGAAACTCGCGCAGGCTGCCGGCCAGGCTATGGCCTTCGAGGACCTTGGCGCGCACCGCGAGAAGCATCGACTGGATGCGCTGCGAGGTGGACTGCGCCGCGGCGGCGCGCAGCGCCTCCTCGATCGGCAACGCGGCCTGGACCAGGGTCGCCAGTTGCCGGGTCACCAATGCCAGGTCGCGCGCGGACAGTCCGCGGGCGAACGTCAGGCGCCCGCCCTGCCCGCTCTGCTCGCGGGTACGGGTGGGCTTCACATCGAGCGGCGCCAATTGGCGCTCGCGCAGCAACTGGCGGACCTGGCGCGCGCTGTCCGCCTCCAGCACGCCCTTCTGCTGGCGACCGCTGGGGTCGAGGGCGAGGTATTCGAAGGCGGCCATTATTCTTCCCGGGTCACGCGCAGGACTTCCTCGACCGTAGTGACGCCTTCCAGCACCTTGCGCCGACCGTCGTCGCGGATGCTCGGTCCGCTGGTGCGGGCATGCCGGGTCATTTCCTGCTCGGAGGATTCGTTGTGGATCAGCGAGCGCATGTGGTCGTCGAACACCACCAGTTCATAGATACCGGTACGCCCGCGATAGCCATGCTGATGGCACTCGCCGCAGCCGCGGGCGCGATGCAGGGTCGGCGGCGCGGCGGGATCGACGCCGAGCAGCGCGCACTCGGCCTCGTCGGCGCGGTAGGGCTCCTTGCACGCCGGGCAGAGCACCCGCACCAGGCGCTGGGCCAGCACGCCAAGCATGGAGGAGGACAGCAGGAACGGCTCGATGCCCATGTCCACCAGGCGGGTGATCGCGCCGATGGCGCTGTTGGTGTGCAGGGTCGAGAGCACCAGGTGGCCGGTCAGCGAAGCCTGCACCGCGATCTCGGCGGTCTCCCGGTCGCGGATCTCGCCGACCATCACCACGTCCGGGTCCTGCCGGAGGATCGCCCGCAGGCCGCGGGCGAAGGTCATGTCGACCTTGGCGTTGACCTGGGTCTGGCCGATGCCCTCCAGGTGGTATTCGATCGGATCCTCGACGGTGAGGATGTTCCGCGTGCGGTCGTTGAGCGTGGTCAGGCTGGCGTACAGGGTGGTGGTCTTGCCCGAGCCGGTGGGGCCGGTGACCAGCAGGATGCCGTGCGGCTTGCGCACCGTTTCGTCCATCAGCTTGCGGTCGCGCTCGCTCATGCCCAGGTGCTGCAGGTTCAGGCGCCCGGCCTGCTTGTCGAGCAGACGCAGCACCACCCGTTCGCCGTTGGCCGAGGGCAGGGTCGAGACGCGGATGTCCACCTCGCGCCCGCCGACCCGCAGGGAAATCCGCCCATCCTGGGGAATACGCTTCTCGGCGATGTCCAGCCGTGCCATGACCTTGATCCGCGATACCAGCAGGGCCGCCAGCTCGCGCTTGGGCTCCAGCACCTCGCGCAGCACGCCGTCGACGCGGAAGCGCACCACCAGGCGTTTCTCGAAGGTTTCCAGGTGGATGTCCGAGGCGTTCTCGCGGATCGCCTCGCCGAGGATCGCGTTGATCAGGCGTATGATCGGCGCGTCGTCCTCCTGCTCCATCAGGTCCTCGGTTTCCGGGACCTGGTCGGCCAGCGCGGCGAGGTCCAGGCTGCCGCCGAGGTCCTCGGCGAGCTGCATGGCCGCCGAGGAATCGTGCTGGTAGGAGGCCGCCAGGGCCTGGTTGAAGGCGTCCTCGCCGAGTGCCTTGAGCGGCAGGCGGCGGCCGGCGAAGCGCTGCGCCTCGGCGATCGCCGCCAGCTCCACCTGCGGCCGGCAGGCCAGCCAGTACTGCTCCTCCAGGCACAGGAACAGCAGGCCCTGGCGCTTGGCGAAGCTGAACGGCAGACGCCGTGGCGGTGCGGCCGGCGCGGCGATGTCGGGTAATGGGGCTGTCATCATGGATGCCTTATAGCGGTAACCTTACAGAAGTATCTTGGTCGTATATGACCACTGAACGGTTACCGTCAGTATTGTTAGTTGTTAGTCGTTTTGTGCGGCCGATCCCGAGTTCCTCTTGCAGAAGTATCCTGGCGAGCCGTTATCTTAAGCACAAGCGTGCCTGGCCCGGCCAGTCACACCTATTGATAGAAGTAGGTAGCCTACTGGCAACGAACTGCTATGATCCCTCGGCGATCTTCAGACATAACGATAAAGACCAGGAGTGATGTATTGCCTTTCTCCGGCGCCTCTTCCCGCTGGCTGCAGCGGTACGCCCCGGCCCTTCTGGCTGTTGCCCTGATCATCGCCATGAGCATCAGCCTCGCCTGGCAGGCGGCCGGCTGGTTGCGCCTGCAACGCAGCCCGGTAGCCGTCGCCGCCTCGCCGGTCAGCCACGAGTCGATCCGCAGCGATCCGACCCGCCTGGCGCGCCTCTTCGGCACCAGCGCCCAGGACCCCAACGCCCCGCCACCGGCCACCAACCTCGACCTGGTGCTCAAGGGCAGCTTCGTCCAGAGCGATCCCAAGCTGTCCAGCGCGATCATCCAGCGCCAGGGCGACAAGCCGCACCGCTACGCGGTCGGCGGCGAGATCAGCGACGGCGTGAAGCTGCACGCGGTCTACCGCGACCGCGTCGAACTGCAGCGCGGCGGGCGCCTGGAAAGCCTGCCCTTCCCCCACCGTTCCGGGGGACTGCTGGCCAGCGCGGACGACATTACAAGCGAGAACGACTCGATCGAACAACTGCAAAGCCTGCAGGATGAGAACGCTGCAGCATTGCGCGAGCGCCTGGACGCCTTGCGCCAGCAGATGGAAGCCACGCCCATCGCAGAACCCGCCGAAGAAGACTCGAGCGAGCCCACGACCACGCCTACGGAAAGCGACTGACCCGATGTCCCAGCCTTTGCTCCGCGCCCTGTTTGCCCCTTCCAGTCGTTCGTACGTTCCCGCCGTCCTTCTCAGCCTGGCCCTCGGCATCCAGGCGGCGCACGCCGAAAACAGCGGCGGGAACGCCTTCGTCCCGGCCGGCAACCAGCAGGAGGCGCACTGGACGATCAACCTCAAGGATGCCGACATCCGCGAATTCATCGACCAGATTTCCGAAATCACCGGCGAGACCTTCGTCGTCGACCCGCGGGTCAAGGGCCAGGTCAGCGTGGTCTCCAAGGCCCAGCTCTCGTTGAGCGAGGTCTACCAGTTGTTCCTCTCGGTGATGAGCACCCACGGCTTCACCGTGGTTGCCCAGGGCGACCAGGCGCGCATCGTGCCCAACGCCGAGGCCAAGACCGAGGCCGGCGGCGGCCAGAGCGCGCCGGATCGCCTGGAGACGCGGGTGATCCAGGTGCAGCAGAGCCCGGTATCGGAACTCATCCCGCTGATCCGTCCGCTGGTCCCACAATATGGCCACCTCGCCGCGGTGCCCTCGGCCAACGCGCTGATCATCAGCGACCGCAGCGCCAATATCGCGCGAATCGAAGACGTGATCCGCCAGCTCGACCAGAAGGGCAGCCACGACTACAGCGTGATCAACCTGCGCTACGGCTGGGTGATGGACGCCGCCGAGGTGCTCAACAACGCCATGAGCCGCGGCCAGGCCAAGGGCGCGGCGGGCGCCCAGGTGATCGCCGACGCGCGCACCAACCGCCTGATCATCCTCGGCCCGCCGCAGGCGCGCGCCAAGCTGGTGCAACTGGCGCAATCGCTGGACACCCCGACCGCGCGCTCAGCCAACACCCGGGTGATCCGCCTGCGCCACAACGACGCCAAGACCCTCGCGGAAACCCTCGGCCAGATTTCCGAAGGCATGAAGAACAATGGCGGCCAGGGCGGCGAACAGACCGGCGGCGGCCGACCGAGCAACATCCTCATCCGTGCCGACGAAAGCACCAACGCCCTGGTCCTGCTGGCCGACCCGGACACGGTCAACGCTCTCGAAGACATCGTTCGCCAGCTCGACGTGCCGCGTGCCCAGGTATTGGTGGAAGCGGCCATCGTCGAGATCTCCGGCGACATCCAGGATGCCGTCGGCGTGCAATGGGCGATCAACAAGGGCGGCATGGGCGGAACCAAGACCAACTTCGCCAATACCGGACTGTCCATCGGCACCCTGCTGCAATCGCTCGAGAGCAACAAGGCACCGGAATCCATCCCCGACGGCGCCATCGTCGGCATCGGCAGCAGCAGCTTCGGCGCGCTGGTCACCGCGCTCTCGGCCAACACCAAGAGCAACCTGCTGTCGACCCCGAGCCTGTTGACCCTGGACAACCAGAAAGCGGAGATTCTGGTCGGCCAGAACGTACCGTTCCAGACCGGCTCCTACACCACCAACAGCGAAGGTTCGAGCAACCCGTTCACCACCGTGGAGCGCAAGGATATCGGCGTCAGCCTCAAGGTCACTCCGCACATCAACGACGGCGCGGCCCTGCGCCTGGAGATCGAGCAGGAGATCTCGGCCCTGCTGCCCAACGCCCAGCAGCGCAACAATACCGACCTGATCACCAGCAAGCGCTCGATCAAGAGCACCATCCTCGCCGAGAACGGCCAGGTGATCGTGATCGGCGGCCTGATCCAGGACGACGTTTCCCAAGCCGAGTCGAAGGTTCCCCTGCTCGGGGACATCCCATTGCTCGGTCGCCTGTTCCGTTCCACCAAGGACACCCACACCAAGCGCAACCTGATGGTCTTCCTGCGTCCTACGGTGGTCCGCGACAGCGCCGGTCTCGCCGCGCTCTCGGGCAAGAAATACAGCGACATCCGGGTCATCGACGGCACTCGCGGCCCGGAGGGACGACCCAGCATCCTGCCGACCAACGCCAACCAGTTGTTCGATGGACAGGCCGTCGATCTGCGCGAACTGAAGACGGAATAACGGCGCCATACCGGCAAGGCGGCCTCATACGAAAAAAAGGCGCTGCTCCTTTCGGAACAGCGCCTTTTCCGCATCTCCCCACCAACTCAGTCGAGGTAGATCATTTTCCGGGTCATGCCGCCATCGACCAGGAATTCCTGGCCGGTGACGAAACCGGCGTCCTCGGAGAGCAGCCAAGCCACCAGCGACGCGACATCCTCCACCGTTCCGACCCGGCCGACCAGGTGCTGGTCGTGGTCCAGCTCGGTCAGCGGCGCAGCCTCGCGCTCGGCGGCCTCGCGGGTATCGATCCAGCCGGGGCTGAGCGCATTGACACGGATATCCGGGCCCAGGCTGGCGGCCAGGGCATGGGTCAGCGCCAGCAACCCGCCCTTGCTCGCGGCGTAGGCCTCGGAGTCAGGCTCCGACTGGTGGGCACGAGTCGAGGCGATGTTGACGATGGCGCCATTGTGCGCGCGCAGATAAGGCGTGCAGTACTTGGCCAGCAGCATCGGACCGGTCAGGTTGACCGCCAGGGTCCGGGTCCACTCGCCGAGACTCAGCGCCTCCAGCGGCGTATTGCGCGGATTGGCGATGGCGGCGTTGCAGACCAGGCCGTCGAGGCGGCCGAACTGACCGAGCACCTCGGCCACGCTCATCGCCACCTGGCCCTCCTGGGCCACGTCCATGGCCACGAACCAGGCGTGCTCGCCCAGCGCCTCGGCCACCCTGGCCCCGCGTTCACGGTCGTTGTCGGCAAGCACTACCTGCCAGCCCTCGGCGATCAGCCAGGCACTGATGCCCAGGCCAATGCCCCGGGCCGCCCCGGTGACCAGGGCGACCTTGCCGTTGCCTCGCAGGTTGGGTTCGATCACAGCGCGGCCAGCCCCCGAGCCATGTCGGCCTTGAGGTCGTCGAGGTCTTCCAGGCCGACCGCGACCCGGATCAGGCTGTCGCCGATCCCGGCGCGCGCGCGGTCCTCGGGGGACAGTCGACCGTGGGAGGTGGTCGCCGGGTGGGCGATGGTGGTCTTGGTGTCGCCCAGGTTGGTGGTGATCGAGACCATCCGGGTAGCGTCGATGAAGCGCCAGGCGGCATCGCGCCCGCCCTTCACGTCGAAGCTGACGACCGCGCCGAAGCCGCTCTGCTGGCGCCGGGCCAACTCATGCTGAGGATGGCTCGGCAGGCCCGCGTAGTAGACCCGCTCGATGCCCGGCTGGCGCTCCAGCCATTCGGCCAGGGCCAGGGCACTGGCGCTGTGCGCCTGCATGCGGATACGCAGGGTTTCCAGGCCCTTGAGGAACAGCCAGGCGTTGAACGGGCTGAGGGTCGGTCCGGCGGTGCGGAGGAAGCCGACCACTTCCTTCATCTGCTCGCCGCGACCGGCGACCACCCCGCCCATGCCCCGGCCCTGGCCGTCGATGTACTTGGTCGCGGAGTGGATCACCACGTCCGCACCGAGCTTCAGCGGCTGTTGCAGGGCCGGCGTGCAGAAGCAGTTGTCCACCGCCAGCAGCGCACCCTTGGCGTGGGCGATCTCGGCCAGCGCGGCGATATCCACCAGCTCGGCCAGCGGGTTGGATGGCGACTCGACGAAGAACAGCTTGGTATTCGGCTTGCACGCCGCCTCCCAGGCCGCGAGATCGCTCAACGGCGGATAGTCGACCTGGATACCGAAGCGCTTGAAGTACTTGTCGAACAGGCTGATGGTCGAGCCGAACACGCTGCGCGAGACCAGCACGTGGTCGCCGGAGCTGCACAGGCTCATCACCAGGGCGAGGATCGCCGACATGCCCGACGCCGTGGCCACCGCCTGCTCGGCTCCTTCGAGGGCGGCGATGCGCTCCTCGAAGGTGCGTACCGTGGGGTTGGTGTAGCGCGAATAGACGTTGCCCGGCACTTCGCCGGCGAACCGCGCGGCCGCGTCGGCGGCGGTGCGGAAGACGTAGCTGGAAGTGGTGAACAGCGCCTCGCCGTGCTCGCCCTCCGGCGTCCGCCGTTGCCCGGCGCGAACCGCCAGGGTGTCGAAGGCCGCGCCTTCCAGGTCGCTGTCGAGACGCCCGGCATCCCAGTCCTGAGTCATGCCGCTCTCCCCTTTGTCAGTCGTTGTACAGATCGATGATCGCGCTGACCGCCTGGCTCTTGGCCTTGGTCGCATCGTTGCGCGCCTGTTCGATCCGGTTCAGGTAAGCCTCGTTGACGTCGCCGGTCACGTACTCGCCGTCGAACACGGCGCAGTCGAAGTGATCGATCTTGATCTTGCCGCCGCCGACCGCTTCGATCAGGTCGGGCAGGTCCTGGTAGACCAGCCAGTCGGCGCCGATCAGCTTGCTGACGTCCTCGGTGCTGCGATTGTGCGCGATCAGCTCGTGCGCACTCGGCATGTCGATGCCGTAGACGTTGGGGTAGCGCACGGCCGGCGCGGCGGAGCAGAAGTAGACGTTCTTCGCCCCGGCCTCGCGGGCCATCTGGATGATCTGCTTGCAGGTGGTGCCGCGGACGATGGAGTCATCCACCAGCATCACGTTCTTGCCGCGGAACTCCAGCTCGATGGCGTTGAGCTTCTGCCGCACGGATTTCTTCCGCGCCGCCTGGCCGGGCATGATGAAGGTGCGGCCGATGTAGCGGTTCTTGACGAAGCCCTCGCGGAACTTCACGCCGAGCCGGTTGGCCAGTTCCAGCGCCGCGGTGCGGCTGGTGTCGGGGATCGGGATGACCACGTCGATGTCGTGGTCGGGACGCTCGCGGAGGATCTTGTCGGCAAGCTTCTCGCCCATGCGCAGGCGCGCCTTGTACACCGAGATGCCGTCCATGATCGAATCCGGACGCGCCAGGTAGACGTGCTCGAAGATGCACGGCGCGTACTTCGGTGCCTTGGCGCACTGGCGGGTATAGAGCTTGCCTTCCTCGGTGATGTACACCGCCTCGCCCGGCGCCAGGTCGCGGATCAGGGTGAAGCCGAGTACGTCCAGGGCCACGCTCTCGGAGGCGATCATGTATTCGACGCCGTTCTCGGTATGCCGCTGGCCGAAGACGATCGGACGGATCGCATTGGGGTCGCGGAAACCGACGATGCCATGGCCGGTGATCATCGCCACCACCGCGTAGCCGCCGACGCAACGGTCGTGCACGCAGGAAACCGCGGCGAAGATGTCCTCCTCGGTGGGCTGCAGCTTGTTGCGCACCGCCAGCTCGTGGGCGAACACGTTGAGCAGCACTTCCGAATCGGAGTTGGTGTTCACGTGGCGCAGGTCGGATTCGTAGATTTCCTTGGCCAACTGCTCGACATTGGTCAGGTTGCCGTTGTGCGCCAGGGTGATGCCGTAGGGCGAGTTGACGTAGAACGGCTGCGCTTCCGCCGAGCTGGAGCTGCCGGCGGTCGGGTAACGCACATGGCCGATGCCGACGCTGCCGATCAGGCGCTGCATGTGGCGCTGCTGGAAGACGTCGCGGACCAGGCCGTTGTCCTTGCGCAGGTACAGCTTATCGTCATGGCAGGTGACGATACCGGCAGCGTCCTGGCCGCGATGTTGGAGGACGGTGAGCGCGTCATACAGCGCCTGATTGACGTTCGACTTGCCCACGATACCGACGATGCCACACATGTGACGCAACCCCTACTTGGCTCAAGCTGGAAAGATGGGAAGCGCGATCGGTCCGTCCCGGACCATCGAGCTGACCAGGGCCTGTGGGCCGCTGGCTCCCGCGAATCGGCGACCTTCGCCGCCGACTGGCTCGCGGCACGTCCTGTGCCGCCGGCGCCGCGCCATCGACGCGCCGCCCTGGAAAACCGCGGGACCCGGCCTCGGCCAGTGTCCCGCCAAAATCACTGGCTGGGAAGCAGCCCGCCGATGCCGCTCGGCGGCGTTATCGGTGCGGCCGGCAACCACTGGCCGGCGAAACCGAGAATGAAGTTCTTCGACCAGTCGGCAACCATCAGGAAATGCGGCATCAGCACCGACTGCTGCCACCAAGGGTCCTGCTGTACCGGGGCCAGGCTGAGCAGGCCGACCAGCAGCACG
Source organism: Pseudomonas sp. RC10-4-2 (assembly GCF_050433085.1). NCBI lineage: Bacteria > Pseudomonadati > Pseudomonadota > Gammaproteobacteria > Pseudomonadales > Pseudomonadaceae > Pseudomonas > Pseudomonas sp. RC10-4-2. The sequence continues at coordinate 1,250,949 of NZ_JBNPXX010000001.1, read as the reverse complement.
ACCAGCAGTACGCCGCGCGCACCGCCGAAGACCATGCCGAGGAAGCGGTCGGTGCCGGAGAGGCCGGTGACCCGGATCAGTTCGCCGATGAGGTAGTTGACCAGCGCCCCGAGCAGCAGGGTCGCGATGAACAGCAGCGCGCAGGCTGCGATGATGCGGGCCGAGGGGGTCTGGATGTACTCGCCCAGGTGCTGCGCCAGCGCCCCGCCGAACATCCAGGCCACCGCGCCGGCGACTATCCAGGTAAGCAGGGACAAGGCTTCCTTGACGAAGCCGCGACTCAGACTGATCAGGCTGGAAACGACGATGATGGCGACCATCGTCCAATCGACCCAGGTAAATGCCACTATGCAGCCCACAAGCAGAAAAGGCGCTGCATTTTAGCAGAGCGCGCCCGCGACGGTAAGCCGCGGGTCGCGGTCAACCGCGTTCCGGCTGGAAGCGCACGACGAAGCCGTTGAGCTTCTGCTGCTTGCTCAACTGGTCGCGCAGGCGATCCGCCTCGGCGCGCTGGATCACCGGCCCGACGAAGACCCGGTTCATCCCGTCGAAGCTGCGGATGTAGGCGTTGTAGCCCTGGGAGCGCAGGGTCTTCTGCAATTCCTCGGCGCGCGCCCGGTTGGACAGGCTGGCAAGCTGTACCGACCAGCTCTGCGGCAGGTTGTTGGCGTCCAGGCGCTTCTCCGCGGGCGGCGGGCTCGGCGGCGCAGCGGGCGGTTGCGGCTGGCTTGGCGGCAGGCTGGCGGCCGGCGCCTGGGCCTGGGCCTGGGCGGGCGGCTGGGTGGCCGGCGGGGTCGCCGGCAGGCCGCCGATCGGCTGGCTGGGCTGGCCGGCGGCGGCCGGGGAGCCTTCCTCGACGATCTCGGGAGCGATGCCTTCCTCGCCGGGCTGCAGTTCCGGCACCTCGGTCGGCTGCACCTCGACACTGGGCATGGCCGGCGATTGCGGGCGCGGCGGCGCTTCCACCACGACCTGGCGCGACTCGTCTTCGCGGGTGAACAGCATCGGCAGGAAGATCACCGCCAGGGCGATCAGCACCAACGCCCCGACGATGCGCTGCTTCAGCCCTCTTTCCAGCAAGGCCATGATTTACTCCCCCTTATCCGTTCTACGGGCCAGCCATTCCAGGCCTTCGGCCACGCTATAGAACGATCCGAACAGCAGAATGACATCATCCGCGGTAGCCTTGGCGCACTGCGCGTCCAGGGCGGCGGCGATATCCGCATGGCTGCTCGCCGGAACCTGGCGCAGGATCAGCGCCGCCTCCAGCTCCGCGGCCGGCCGCGAACGCGGGGTCGGCAACGGTGCAACGGCCCAATCCTGCACCAAGCCGGTCAAGGGTTCCAGTACGCCATCCAGGTCTTTGTCCGCCAGCAGGCCGAAGACCGCCAGGTAGCGCCCTCGTGGCGCTGCGGCACGCAGGCGTTGCGCCAGGTACTGGGCGGCCTGGGGATTGTGCCCGACGTCCAGCAGGAGCTGGCGTGGCTGGCCGTTCCAGGACAGGTCGCGGCGATCGAGGCGACCGGTCACCCGGGTCCGCCGCAGCGCCTCGGCCAGGCGCTCCGCCTGCCAGGGCAACTCGAGCAACGCGTAGGCCTGCAGGGCCAGCGCGGCGTTTTCCATGGGTAACCCGAGCAACGGCAGATCGTGCAGCGCCAGCGCCTGGCCGTCCGCGGCCAGCCCGCGCCAGTGCCAGCCATGATCGGCGAGCGCCAGGTCGTAGTCGCGACCGCGCAGGTAAAGCGGTGCCCCCAGCGCAGCCACCTGCTCCAGCAATGGCTGCGGGGGATCGAGATCGCCGCACAGGGCCGGTTTGCCGGCGCGCAGGATACCGGCTTTCTCGAAAGCCACGCTTTCGCGGGTATCGCCCAGCCAGTCCGCATGGTCCAGGCCGATGCTGGTGATCAGCGCCAGGTCGGCGTCGATCAGGTTGACCGCATCCAGGCGCCCGCCAAGGCCGACTTCCAGCACCGCGAAGTCCAGCCCGGCGCGCTCGAACAGCCAGAAGGCGGCCAGCGTGCCCATTTCGAAATAGGTCAGGGAAATCTCGCCACGTGCGGCCTCCACCGCGGAGAAGGCGTCGCACAGTTGCGCATCGCCGGCCTCGACGCCATCGATCCGCACCCGCTCGTTGTAGCGCAGCAGGTGCGGCGAGCTGTAGACCCCGACCGACAACCCCTGCTCACGCAGCAGTTCGGCGAGCAGGGCGCAGGTGGAGCCCTTGCCGTTGGTCCCGGTAACGGTGACCACGCGTTTCGCCGGCCTTCCCAGGCCGAGCCGGCGCGCTACCTCGCGGGAACGCTCCAGGCCCATGTCGATGGCCGTCGGATGGAGTTGTTCGAGATAGCTCAGCCAATCGGCCAGGGAACGCTGGGTCATGCGGATACGGGGCTCGGCGAATGAGTGAAGGCCGACAGCAGATTGGCCAGGCGCGGCCGCAACTCGGCACGATGCACGATCATGTCGATGGCGCCATGCTCAAGGAGGAACTCGCTACGCTGGAAGCCTTCCGGAAGCTTCTCGCGGACGGTCTGCTCGATCACGCGAGGACCGGCGAAGCCGATCAGCGCCTTGGGTTCGCCGACGATCACGTCGCCGAGCATCGCCAGGCTGGCGGAAACGCCGCCGTAGACCGGGTCGGTCAATACCGAGACGAACGGGATGCCTTCTTCGCGCAGGCGCGCCAGAACCGCCGAGGTCTTGGCCATCTGCATCAGCGAGATCAGCGCTTCCTGCATGCGCGCGCCGCCGGAGGCGGAGAAGCAGATCAGCGGGCAGCGCTTCTCAAGGGCGACGTTGGCTGCGCGAACGAAGCGCTCGCCGACGATGGCGCCCATCGAACCGCCCATGAAGGAGAACTCGAAGGCGCAGGCGACCACCGGCATGCCCTGCAGCTTGCCGCTCATGGCGATCAGCGCGTCCTTCTCGCCGGTGTCCTTCTGTGCCGCGGCGAGGCGATCCTTGTACTTCTTGCTGTCGCGGAATTTCAGGCGGTCCACCGGCTCGAGGTCGGCGCCCAGCTCCTCGCGACCGTCCTCATCGAGGAAGATGTCCAGGCGGGTACGCGCGTTGATGCGCATGTGGTGATCGCACTTCGGGCAGACATCCAGGGTCTTTTCCAGCTCCGGACGGTACAGCACGGCTTCGCAGGACGGGCATTTGTGCCACAGGCCTTCCGGTACCGAACTCTTCTGGGACTCGGAACGCATGATGGAAGGGATCAGCTTGTCTACCAGCCAGTTGCTCATGCTCTTTGTTCTCCAGTGCAAGGTCGGGATGGCCGCACCGATCCGGTGACGGCGTCCCTGAGCAAATTCATCTTCGTGACCGCCGGCAGCGGTGGGCCCCACGGCTGCGAAACGTTTCGCGGCCTGTCCCATCCCCCGCCTGCGCGGTCACCTGGGCGATACCCGGCGAGCGGCTATCGCGAAATATCTGGCCTCCCTATCGGCGGCCGGGCGTTGTCGCGGAAACGGCGACACGCTAGTGGACGGCGGCGGGCCGCCCGTCGTCACATCATGTCTCGTCGCGGCGCCGCGAACGCACCGCGTCCACGAACGCGCGGACCCTCGCCGCATCCTTGATTCCCTTGCTCGCCTCGACGCCACCGCTGACGTCCACCGCGTAGGGCTTGACCTGCTCGACTGCCCTGCCGACGTTATCCGGCGTCAGACCGCCGGCCAGCACCAGGGGTTTGCCCAGGTCGGTCGGCACCAGCGACCAGTCGAACGCCGCCCCCGTGCCGCCGGGCACGCCTTCCACATAGGTATCCAGGAGAATCCCGGCAGCTCCCGGATATGCCGCCGCGCGCCCGACGATGTCGTCGCCGGGCTTCACTCGCAGGGCCTTCAGGTAGGGTCGCCGATGTCCCTCGCAGTCCTCGGCGCGCTCGTCGCCATGGAATTGCAGCAGGTCCAGCGGCACCGCATCGAGAATCTCGCCCAGTTCGCAGCGGCTGGCGTTGACGAACAGGCCGACGCTGGTCACGAACGGCGGCAGGGCACGAACGATCTCCCGCGCCCGATGGATATCCACCGCCCGCGGGCTCTTCGCATAGAACACCAGGCCGATGGCATCGGCGCCCGCCGCGGCAGCGGCCAGGGCGTCCTCGACTCGGGTGATACCGCAGATCTTGATGCGAACGGCTGGCAACGACGGAGAATCCTCGGCGAGTGAGCGACGAACCGCCGGACGGCCGGTCCGGCGGGAATTCTCGATGGTAGCAAAAGCCCGATTCGACGTCAGCCGACGATATCGGGCAATCCGGAAAGGAAATGCGGCCCCAGGTAGCGCTCGGGCAACTCGAACTCCCCGGGGTACTCCACCCGCACCAGATAGAGTCCGTAGGGGTGAGCGGTGACCCCACCGGCGCGCCGGTCGCGCGCCTCGAGCACCTCCTTCGCCCATTCGATCGGCCGCTCGCCGGCACCGATGGTCATCAGGACGCCAGCGATGTTGCGCACCATATGGTGAAGGAAAGCGTTACCGCGGATGTCCAGCACGATCAACCGACCATGCTCCAGCAAGCGCACGTGATGCATGGTCTTGACCGGCGACTTGGCCTGGCACTGCACCGCCCGGAACGAGGTGAAGTCATGGGTGCCGACCAGTACCTGGGCCGCCTCGCGCATCCGCCCGATATCCAGCGGCCGATGGTTCCAGGTGACCTCCTCGGCCAGGTGCGCCGGGCGGATCGGATCGTTGTAGATGGCGTAGCGATAGCGCCGGGCCATGGCCGAGAAGCGCGCGTGGAAATGCGCCGGCATCACCCTCGCCCAGGTCACACTGATATCCGCGGGCAGGTTGGCGTTGGTGCCCATCACCCATGCTTTCAACGGGCGCTCCACCGCGGTGTCGAAATGCACCACCTGGCCGCTGGCATGAACGGCAGCGTCGGTACGGCCGGCGCAGATCACCCCGACCGGCTCGGCGGCAACCTTCGACAAGGCGCGCTCCAGCGCTTCCTGCACGGAAGGCACGCCGGCTTCCTGGCGCTGCCAGCCACGATAGCGGGAGCCCTTGTACTCGATGCCGAGGGCGATTCTGGAAACGCCAGCGGCAGCCGATTCGGCTGCCGCTGGCGGAACAACATCGTTCATGAGGGTCGCTTCATTTCCGGATCAGGCCAGGCGCTCCAGCAACTCGCGGGCTTCCGCCTGCTGGCTGTCGTTACCTTCGGCCAGGACTTCGTCGAGGATATCGCGCGCGCCTTCGCTATCGCCCATGTCGATGTAGGCGCGAGCCAGATCCAGCTTGGTCGCCGCTTCGTCGGCACCGGAGAGGAAGTCGAAGTCATCGTCGGCGTCTCCGTCCAGGGCGGAGGCGACCGCTGCATCCTCGGCGGAGAAACTCGGCGTCGCGCTCTTCGGCTCGTCAAGGTTGCTGGCCAACTCGTCCAACTGCGCACTCACCTCGTCCAACTGGGCGGCGAAACTGTCCTCGCCCTTCTCCGGAGCGGCCGGCTCCGTCGGCTCGTCGGCCAGCGACAGGTCGAAGTCGTCCGGCAGGGACAACGCCGGCTCTTCGGCAGCCTCGGTATCGAGGGTGAATTCGTTGTCGGCAGGCGCCGCGGCGGGCACTTCGTCGTTCAGCGAAAGCAGGAAGTCGTCGTCCGAAAGCTTGTCTTCCGGCGCGTCGAGATCCAGGGAGAAATCGCCCAGGTCGTCATGCTTGGGTTGGCTCGGAGTCTCTGCCAACTCCGCGAAATCCAGGCCGAAGTCGAGATCGTCGACAGGCTTGTCCGCCGGGGTCGAGGCCGCCAGGTCCAGATCGCTGTCCAGGGTCAGGTCGTCCAGCGCCCCGCTGTCGGACTTGAGGTCGGCCTGCACGTCGTCGCCGCCCAGGTCGTCCAGGCTCAGGTCGAAGGCGTCGTCGAGATCCTGTCCTGCCGCATCCGGCTTGGCCGCGTGACCGCTGTCGTCGAGCGACAGGTCGTCAAGGCTGAAGCTATCCAGCTCGTCCTGCGCCAGCTTGGCGCCGGCCAGGCCGGCAACCGCGGCGACCGCGACCATTGCCGGATAGCGCGACTTGAGCTGCTCGACCTGCGGCTGTGCGCCGCCGATTTCGCGCAGCTCGTTTTCCTGGCGAGCGAAACCTTCGCGATCGCCCATCTCGGCATAGACTTCCATCAGCTTGAGGCGCAGGTCGGTGCGCTGCGGCTCGTCGTAGATGGCGTTCTGCAACAGTTCGGCGGCCTGGTTGAAACGCCCGTAGGCGATATAGATGTCGGCCTCGCCCAGAGCATCGGAAGTCTGCGCGGTGGTCTTCTCGACCTGCGGCGCAGCGGCTGCGACCTGCGGCTCAGGCTCGTCGAGGGTCAGGTCGTCGAAGCCGTCCTTTCCCAGGTCCAGCGCATCCTCCTGTTCCTCGCCGGCATCCGCGGCGAAAGCCTGGGCTTCTTCCTTCTCTTTCTGCGCATTGCGCCGCGACAGGATCATCAGCAGCACCAGCAACGCCAGCAGTGCGCTACCGCCGATCACCGCCAACCACAGCGGGTTGGCCAGCAGTTCGTCGAGGAAGCTCGGTGCCGGCTGCTCTGCCGCCTGTACCGGAGCGGGCGCCGGAACGGCAGGTGCCGGAGGCTTCTCGGCAGCTGGCGCGGGCGGCGGCGCCACCGGAGGTTGCGCCGGAGCGGCGGGTGCGTCTCCGGCCGGAGCAGGAGTCGGCGCTGCCGCAGCGGGAGTCCCGGGCTGAGCCGGTGCCTGCGCGGCTGCATTGGGCTGGGACGCATCCGGCAGGGCTGCGTTCGGCTGGGCTGCGCCCTGGCCTTCGGCGCCCAACTGCCCTTGCAGCTTGGCCAACTGGGCGTCCTTCAGCTGGATCAACTTCTGCAGCTTGTCCAGCTGGCTCTGCAGATCCTGCATGCGACTCTGCAGTTCTTCGTTCTCGCGGCGAGTGCTGTCGAGGCTTTCCTTGGTCACCGCCAGGGTATCGGCGATCGCCTTGCTGTCGCCCTTCCCGCCCTTGTCGGCACCCTTGCTGGCCTTGCCCTCGCCAGACACCAGGCGCAGGTTGTCCGTGGCGTCGACCTTGGATGGCGCCGACCCGGCGGCATTGCGCTGGGTCGCATCCAACTGCCTGGCGCCAGCGCTGCCCGCGGCCGGATTGCGGCTGCCGCGCCAGCTCTGGTTCTGCGCCTGCACCTGGGACAGCGCCTCGCGCGGCGAGCGCTCCAGCATCTGCTGTTCGGTGGGAATGCGCAGGACCTGGCCGCTCTTCAGCCGGTTGATGTTGCCATCGACGAAGGCGCCCGGATTCAGCTCCTGGAACGCGAGCATCGCCTGGGGTACGGAAACGCGATCGGTACGGTTGCGCTGGGCGATCTCCCAGAGCGTGTCGTTGGAAACGGTGCGATAGGTGTCGCTGCCTGCCGGCGCGGTGGTACGCACCGGAGCCGGAGCCTGCGGGGCTCGCGGGGCGCCGGTCGCGCGCGGCGCGCTGACCGGCGCTTGCGGAGCGCTTGCCGCGGCCTGCGGGGAGTACAGCGGCGGATCCAGCAGGACGGTGTACTCGCGCAGCAGGCGGCCGTTCGGCCAGAGCACCTGGACCAGGAAGTTCAGGTAGGGCTCCTGCACCGGCTTCGACGAGGTCACGCGAATGACGCTCTTGCCGTTGGGCTTCACCACCGGCGTGAACTTCAGGTCGGTGAGGTAGTACAGGCGATCGACGCCCGCCTTGCTGAACTCTTCCGGCGACGCCAGGCTCGGGATCACCTCGCCCGAACCCAGGTCACGAACTTCGAGCAGCTCGATCTCGGCATCCAACGGTTGGTTCAACGCCGACTTCAGGGTGATTTCCCCCAGTCCCAATCCATGCGCCATGCCGGAAGTCAGGACCGAGGCCGCCGCGATTGCCCGAACCAGTGTACGAAGCCGAACCATAGTGTAATCCCTTGGTTTTAATATCTTTTCTCGTTTCACGAGAGGGAGTGCGTCGGTGCTTGCTGTCCGCTCGCCCAGCCATGCATGGACGGACGCTCCCCGGCAGCAGCGGATCGAACCAGTATTAACAAGCTCGAATAATTCTACAAATCTGTGGGTAAGTATCTTTTACAGATAGTGTTTTATCAACAACTCACCCAGGAGCACGGCATTCAGCGCGGCACCTTTTCGCACATTATCAGACACAATCCACAAATTGACCTGACAGGGATCAGCCTGCCCCGCCCTCACCCGGCCGACATAGGTCTCGTCCTGGCCGAGGGCATCGCCGACCACCGTCGGATAATCGCCCTCGCCGACCCATTCGATACCTTTCGTCGCATCGAGGACCCGCGTCACCGCGGCCAGGTCCACCGGTTCCGCACACTGCAGGGTCACGCTGAGGCTATCGCCGAAGAATACCGGCGCCTGGATGCAGGTAACGTTCAACGGTCCGATACGCTCGCCAAGCAAGGCCTGCACCTCCGCGAAGATGCGCCGCTCGATCGCGCTGTGTCCCTCGGCATCCACCGCTCCGACCTGCGCGAGCAGGTTGAAGGCGATCTGGCGGTCGAAGAGACGCGGCTCCAGGGGGCGCGCATTGAGCAGTTCGGCGGTCTGCCGGGCGAGTTCCTTGACCCCTTCGCGCCCCAGGCTGGAGACGGAGAGGCAGGCTGTCAGGTTCAGTTGCCGGCAATCCAGCGTGGCCAGGAGTGGCGCCAGCACTTCGCACAGTTCGGCGGCTACGGCGCAAGGACTGGACAAAAGGAACGGCGCCGCTTGCGAGGCCAGGCGTTCGGCATTCACCGAAACCATGACCGGCGGTGCGACGCTCGGTTCCAGGGCGCCGCTCAGGTCGATCACCGAACAACCCGCCGCGCGGGCGCGCTCGGCATGGGCACGCGACACCTCGGCTGCCGCGGCGAAGAAGGCCAGGCCGACACTGGAAAAATCGAAGCTATCGACATCGCCGACGCGCAGGCTGCTTTCGGCGAAACCCATGCGCTGCCCGGCCGACTCGGCGCTGGCCAGCAGGTGCAGACGATGAAGCGGGAAGTCGCGTTCGTCGAGGAGACCGACCAGAGCCTCGCCAACCGATCCGGTGGCGCCTACGACTGCGACATTGAGGGGCTGGGACATGGGAAAAGCCTCGGCGGTCTGCGAAATAGGCGTGGCACTTTACTTGCCCACCTTCGCCCAGGCAATCGAGGCGCCGCCCATTGCGGACGGCGCCGGATCGATCAGCGCTCCAGCAGGATGCGCAACATGCGCCGCAGCGGCTCGGCAGCGCCCCACAGCAACTGGTCGCCGACGGTGAAGGCGCCGAGATACTGGGAGCCCATGTTCAACTTGCGCAGGCGCCCGACCGGAACGCTCAGGGTGCCGGTGACGGCGGCCGGGGTCAGCTCGCGCACGCTTACCTCGCGGTGGTTCGGCACCAGCTTGACCCAGGGATTGTGCTGGCTGATCAGGCCCTCGATGTCGGTCAGCGGCACATCCTTGTTCAACTTGATGGTCAGCGCCTGGCTGTGGCAACGCATGGCGCCGACGCGCACGCAGATACCGTCGACCGGGATCGGGTTCTTGAAGCGGGCGAGGATCTTGTTGGTCTCCGCCTGGGCCTTCCACTCTTCGCGGCTCTGCCCGTTGGGCAGTTCCTTGTCGATCCAGGGGATCAGGCTGCCGCCCAGCGGCGCGCCGAAATGCTCGGTGGGGAAGGCTTCGCTGCGCAGGGTCTCCGCCACCTTGCGGTCGATGTCGAGGATCGCGCTGGCCGGGTTGGCCAGGTCATCCGCCACCGATGCATGGGCGGCGCCCATCTGCTTGAGCAGTTCACGCATGTTCTGCGCGCCGGCGCCGGAGGCGGCCTGGTAGGTCATGGCACTCATCCACTCGACCAGGCCGGCGTCGAACAGCCCACCCAGGGCCATCAGCATCAGGCTGACGGTGCAGTTGCCGCCGATGTAGTTGCGGGTGCCGGCGTCCAGAGCCTGGTCGATGACCTTGCGGTTGACCGGGTCGAGGACGATCACCGCGTCGTCTTCCATGCGCAGGCTGGAGGCGGCATCGATCCAGTAGCCCTGCCAGCCGGCCTCGCGCAGCTTGGGGAATACTTCGCTGGTGTAGTCGCCGCCCTGGCAGGTCAGGATCACGTCGAGGGTCTTCAGCTCGTCGATGCTGTAGGCGTCCTTCAGCGGAGCGATGTCCTTGCCCACTTCCGGGCCCTGGCCACCGACGTTCGACGTGGTGAAGAACACCGGCTCGATCAGGTCGAAGTCCCGCTCTTCCAGCATCCGCTGCATGAGTACGGAACCCACCATCCCGCGCCAACCGATCAGACCTACACGCTTCATCGCAACTACACCTATATGAGAGAAGTGAGCTGGCCGGCAGCCATCATGGCGCCGGCCAAGCCCGTCAGATTACAGATTCTTGAGTGCCGCGACTACGGCATCGCCCATTTCCCGGGTGCCGACCTTGCGGCAGCCTTCGGACCAGATGTCGCCGGTGCGCAGCCCCTGATCGAGGACCTTGCTCACCGCCTGCTCGATGGCGTCGGCGGCGGTCGCCTGGCTGAAGCTGTAGCGCAACATCATCGAGACCGAGAGGATGGTCGCCAACGGGTTGGCGATGCCCTGACCGGCGATGTCCGGGGCGGAACCGTGGCAGGGTTCGTACATGCCCTTGTTGTTCGCGTCGAGCGAGGCAGAAGGCAGCATGCCGATGGAACCGGTCAGCATGGAAGCCTCATCCGACAGGATGTCGCCGAACATGTTGTCGGTGACCATCACGTCGAACTGCTTGGGCGCGCGCACCAGTTGCATGGCGGCGTTATCCACGTACATATGGGAAAGCTCGACGTCCGGGTAGTCCTTCGCCACCTCTTCCACCACTTCCCGCCACAGTTGGCTGGAGGCGAGGACGTTGGCCTTGTCCACCGAGCAGAGCCTGTTGTTGCGTACGCGGGCCATGTCGAAACCGACGCGGGCGATACGACGGATTTCGCTCTCGCTGTACGGCAGGGTGTCGTAGGCCTGGCGCTCGCCGTTCTCCAGCACGCGCTGCTCGCGGGGCTGGCCGAAGTAGATGCCGCCGGTCAGTTCGCGGACGATGAGGATGTCCAGCCCGGCGACCACTTCCGGCTTCAGGCTGGAGGCCGCGGCCAGTTGCGGATAGAGGATGGCCGGACGCAGGTTGGCGAACAGGCCCAGTTGCGAGCGAATCTTCAGCAGACCGCGCTCGGGACGGATATCGCGTTCGATCCTGTCCCACTTCGGCCCCCCTACCGCGCCCAGCAGCACCGCATCGGCCTGGCGCGCGCGCTGCAGGGTCTGGTCGGCCAGCGGCACGCCGTGCTTGTCGATGGCCGCGCCACCGATGACGTCCTCGGCCAGTTCGAAGCCGAGCTGGAACCTGTCGTTGGCCAGTTCCAGCACCTTGACCGCTTCCGCCATGATTTCCGGGCCGATACCGTCACCGGGGAGAACCAGGATCTGCTTGCTCATAACACCCTCTTGTCCTTCATTCATTGAACGGCGGGCATGCGCCGCCGCGATCGAACCGTCACTCCCGACGCAGCCACAGCACCAGCACGTCGGTGCTGAACGAGCCGTCGTCGGCAATCTCGAAATACTCCCTGACTTCCTCGCCCACCGCCAGCTGCAGGCTGCGGATCGCCTGGCGGAACACCTCCGGCGTACGCATCCGCTCGACCCACGACTGGAACTCCAGGCGCAGGCGCTGGCGCCGGCTTCCGGTTACCAGCAAGCCCGCCTCGCCGCTCAGGCGCGCCCACTCGGCCGGCGAGTAGTTGCGCACATGGCTGGTGTCGCGGAGCAGCTCGACGGTCTGCAGGAAGGTGTCCGGCAAGGCCTGCCCGGGCGCCGCCACGTCGACGAAGATCGCCACCCCGCCGGGCTTGAGCACCCGCCGCACCTCGCGCAGGGCCAGGCCGACGTCGCGCCAGTGATGGGTGGAATAGCGACTGAAGACGAAATCGAACTCGCCGTCGGCGAAGGGCAGGCTCTCCGCCTTGCCCTGTTCGGTACGGATGTTCGCCATGCCCCGTTCCGCGGCGCTCTGCGCCACCACGGCGAGCATCTCGGCGGAAAGATCGTAGGCCACCACCTCCCCTGCCAGGGCGGCGACCTGGAAGCTCACGTGGCCGGCGCCGCAGCCCAGGTCGAGGACCCGCGCTTCCGGGCGCCCGGCCAGGGCGTCGCGCAGCAAGGCGAATTCCTCGCCCTGGGCATGCACGGCGCTGCTCAGGTAGGCCGAAGCCTGGGCGCCGAACTGGCGCTGGACAACGTCATCGTGGTCGCTCATGAACCTACTCCGGGAGAAAAACCGGGCGCACCCTACCCAGGATGCGCCCGGCAAGGGGACTCGCGTGGCGCTCAGCGGAACAGCCAGGGCTGCTGCTGGCGGTAGCCGTCCTCGAAGGCACGGATCGCATCGGCGTCCTGCAGCGTCAGGCCGATGTCGTCGAGGCCGTTGAGCAGGCAATGCTTGCGGAACGGGTCGACCTCGAAACCCAGCACCTTGCCATCAGGACGGGTAACGGTCTGCGCCGCCAGGTCGATGGACAACTGGTAGCCTTCGTTCGCCTCGACCTGGCGGAACAGTTCGTCCACCTCGGCCTCGGGCAGGATGATCGGCAGCAAGCCGTTCTTGAAACTGTTGTTGAAGAAGATGTCGGCATAGCTCGGTGCGATCACCGTGCGGAAACCGTACTCGTCCAGCGCCCAGGGCGCGTGCTCGCGGGACGAGCCGCAGCCGAAGTTCTCCCGCGCCAGCAGTACGCTGGCGCCCTGGTAGCGCGGCTGGTTGAGGACGAAGTCCGGGTTCAGCGGACGCTTCGAGTTGTCCTGTCCCGGCTGCCCGACATCCAGGTAGCGCCATTCGTCGAACAGGTTGGGGCCGAAGCCGGTACGCTTGATCGACTTGAGGAATTGCTTGGGAATGATCTGATCGGTATCGACGTTGGCGCGATCCAGCGGAGCGACGAGACCGGTCGTCTGGGTATAGGGTTTCATCTCGGTTCTCCTCAGGCGAGCAATTCGCGGACATCGATGAAGCGGCCGTTGACGGCCGCGGCGGCGGCCATCGCCGGGCTGACCAGGTGGGTACGGCCACCGGCGCCCTGACGGCCCTCGAAGTTGCGGTTGGAGGTCGAGGCGCAGTGTTCGCCGCTCTCCAGCCGGTCTGGGTTCATCGCCAGGCACATGGAACAGCCCGGCTCGCGCCATTCGAAGCCGGCCTCGATGAAGATCCGGTCCAGGCCTTCCTTCTCGGCCTGCTCCTTGACCAACCCGGAACCCGGCACCACCAGCGCCTGCTTGATGGTCGCGGCGACCTTGCGACCCCTGGCCACTTCGGCGGCAGCGCGCAGGTCCTCGATCCGCGAGTTGGTGCAGGAACCGATGAATACCCGGTCCAGCTGGATGTCGGTGATCGCCTGGTTCGGCCGCAGGCCCATGTACTTCAAGGCGCGCTCGATCGAACCGCGCTTGATCGGGTCGCTCTCGCGGGCCGGGTCCGGCACGTTCTGGTCCACGGCCAGGACCATTTCCGGCGACGTGCCCCAGCTGACCTGCGGCTTGATCTGCGCGGCGTCCAGCTCGACCACGGTATCGAAGCGGGCATCGGCGTCCGACACCAGCCCCTGCCAGCAGGCGACGGCCTGGTCCCATTGCTCGGCGCTCGGCGCGAAGGGCCGGCCCTTCACGTAGTCGATGGTCTTCTGGTCGACGGCGACCAGGCCGACGCGGGCGCCCGCCTCGATCGACATGTTGCAGATGGTCATCCGCCCTTCGATGGACAGGTCGCGGATGGCGCTGCCGGCGAACTCGATGGCGTGGCCGTTGCCGCCGGCGGTGCCGATCCTGCCGATCACCGCGAGGACGATATCCTTCGCCGTGACGCCGGCCGGCAGCCTGCCTTCGACCTTGACCAGCATGTTCTTCATCTTCTTCGCCACCAGGCACTGGGTCGCCAGCACATGCTCTACCTCGGAAGTGCCGATGCCGTGGGCCAGCGCGCCGAAGGCGCCGTGGGTGGAAGTGTGCGAGTCGCCGCAGACCACGGTCATCCCCGGGAGGGTCGCGCCCTGCTCCGGACCGACCACATGGACGATGCCCTGGCGCACGTCGTTCATCTTGAATTCGGTGATGCCGAAGTCGTCGCAGTTCTCGTCGAGGGTCTGCACCTGCAGGCGCGAGACCTCGTCGGCGATGGCGGCGATGCCGCCCTTGCGCTCGGTGCGGGTGGTCGGCAAGTTGTGGTCCGGGGTGGCGATGTTGGCGTCGATCCGCCACGGCTTGCGCCCGGCCAGGCGAAGACCCTCGAAGGCCTGCGGCGAGGTCACTTCGTGCAGGATATGGCGGTCGATGTAGATCAGCGCCGAACCGTCGTCGCGCTGCTTGACCAGGTGCATGTCCCAGAGTTTGTCGTAGAGGGTCTTGCCGGCCATCGGGATTTCCTCATCAGCTCATTTCTATGCCCACAGGGCTTGTGAGGATGATCCTATGGCTTGTCTACGAATAACTCAAATTCATATTTTTCATCCAAAGCATTCCCAACAGGAATCCATTGGCGCTAAGCTCCGGGCAGCCGAAACCAGCGGAGGCCCGCAATGGACCTGAACAGCCTCAACACCTTCATCGCCATTGCCGAGACCGGCAGCTTCTCCGAAGCCGGCGAGCGCCTGCACCTGACCCAACCGGCGGTGAGCAAGCGCATCGCCGCCCTCGAACAGCAGCTCAATGCCCGGCTGTTCGACCGGGTCGGCCGCGAGGTCAACCTCACCGAGGCCGGCCGCGCCCTGCTGCCGCGCGCCTACCAGTTGCTCAACGTGCTCGACGACACCCGCCGGGCGCTGAACAACCTCACCGGCGAGGTCAGCGGCCGGCTGGTCCTGGCCACCAGCCACCACATCGGCCTGCATCGCCTGCCGCCGCTGCTGCGCGCCTTCACCCGGGCGCATCCGCAGGTGGCGCTGGATATCCAGTTCCTGGATTCGGAAGTGGCCTACGAGGAGATCCTTCATGGTCGTGCGGAACTGGCGGTGATCACCCTGGCCCCGGAAACCGCCGAACCGGTGCGCGCAGTCCCGGTATGGGACGACCCGCTGGACTTCGTCGCCGCCCCGGAGCACCCGCTGGCCCGACAGGGCACGGTGTTCCTCGCCGACGTCGCCAAGCACCCCGCGGTATTCCCCGGCGGCAACACCTTCACCCACCACATCGTGCGGCGCATGTTCGAAGCCGAAGGGCTGACGCCGAACATCGCCATGAGCACCAACTACCTGGAGACCATCAAGATGATGGTCTCCATCGGCCTGGCCTGGAGCGTGCTGCCGCGGACCATGCTCGACGACCAGGTGGTGCGCCTGCCGCTGCAGGACATCCAGCTCAGCCGCCAGCTCGGCTATATCCTGCACACCGAGCGGACCCTGTCGAACGCCGCGCGCGCCTTCATGCGCCTGCTCGACGAACAGGCATTCGGCAACGGCACTCCAGCGGCCTGAAGCGATTCAGGTCGGACGCCACGGGTAGGCCCTCCCCTCTTTGCCGTCCGCGGCCAGCGCTCACCCGACCTGCATGCCAATGCCCTCGCGACTCAGCCCTCGCCGACCCACGCCTGCACCTCGACCTCCACGTCGACCCCCAGCGCCAGCCCGGCGGTCACCGTCGAGCGTACCGGCAAGGCCCCCTGCACATGACGCTGGTAGACCTCGTTGAAACCGGCGAAGTGGGCCATGTCCGACAGCCAGACGGTGACCTTCACCAGTTGGTCGAAACGCGCGCCACAGCTCTCCAGGGTCTCGCCGATGCGTGCCATCACCGCTTCGGTCTGGGTCTGGATATCGCCACGTACCACCTCGCCGGTCGGACTCATCGGCACCTGTCCGGAAAGAAACAGGAAGCCGCCGGCCCGCACCGCGCGGGAAAAGGGAAACGGCAGGCTGCTGGGGTAACGCTGGATGTCATCGCTCATCTGGATTGCCTCCTGTGGATGAAGCGCTAGGAAGAAAAGCTTTCGGCCGCGGAATCGGCGTATTCATGTAGCACTGCGATCAACCCTGGCTCATATCGACGCGCTCCGCCAGAAAGTCCAGGAACGCCCGCACGCGCAGCGGCAGATAGCCGCCCTGGCCGACGTAGACGGCGTGGACTTCCTCCAGGTCGCCTGGGTTGTATGCCTCGAGCACGGGAATCAGGCGCCCGGCGGCTATGTCCTCGCGCACCTGGAACGCGGCCAGCCGCGCCAGGCCCAGGCCGGCCACGGCCAGACGGCGCAGCGCCTCGCCATCGCTGGCCTGGGCGTTGCCCGACAACGGCACCACGAGTTCCTCGCCGGCGTCCCGCAGCGGCCAGCCGGAGCGCGTTCGCACATAGTTGGCGCCGAGGCGGTTGTGCCCCAGCAGCGCCTGCGGCGTGGCCGGCATGCCATGCCGGGCCAGATAGGCCGGCGCACCGACGATCAGCATGCGCGTGCTCCCCAGCTTGCGCGCCACCAGGCTCGAGCTTTTCAGCGGCCCCGCGCGCACGGCCACGTCGGTGCGCTGCTCGAGGATGTCGACGACCTCATCGGTCAGCACGATATCCAGCGTCACCTCGGGATGCTGCGCGAGGAACTCGGGCAGCAGCGGCAGCAGGAAGTGATGCCCGAAAGGCACGTTGGCGTTGACTCGCAAGCGCCCACGCGGCGCCGCGTTTTCGCTCGCACACCGCTCGGCTTCCTCCAGATCGGCCAGGATACGCACCCCGCGCTCGTAGAACGCGCATCCCTCGGGTGTCAGTTGCAATTGTCGGGTGGAGCGGTTCAGCAAGCGGGTTCCCAGGCGCTGTTCGAGCCGGGTGATCAACTTGCTGACTGCCGAGGGCGTCATGCCGCAACGTCGAGCGGCGGCGGAAAAGCCCCCCGACTCGACGACCCGGGCAAACACCTCCAGTTCGCCGGAACGGTTGACTTCAAGCCGGGCCATGGCGCCCTGCCTGATGATTTCGCTTCATAAATGATGTTCCCCGCTACGGCCTATTCCCCTTAAATCTTTGAATTCATCATCAGCTACAGGATAACCACTGAATTCAACGACATGAAACGACCCATCGAAAGACTTCCCGCCGCGACCTCCAGCGCAACCCGGGCCTTCGCGCTCGCGACGAGCCTGTTGTACGCCTGCGCCGCGCCGGCCGCTTCCTGGACCGCCAGCTGGCAGGCCAGCCCGCAGCCGGTCTGGGCTGAGGACTTCCTGTTTCCCAGCAACGTGCCGGCCGAACTGCACGACCAGACGGTGCGGCAACTGGCGCGAATCAGCCTGGGAGGAACGCGCGTGCGCATCGTCCTGGCAAATACCTATGGAAGGCGCCCGATCCGGATCGGCCGGGCCACCCTGGCCAAACCCGGTTCCGAGCGCGCCGCGGTCGCCACCGGCAGCCTGCATGACGTGACCTTTGGCGGACGCCGGACGGCGACCATCGCGCCCGGCGCCACGCTGCTCAGCGATCCGGTGGCGATGCCGGTGGCCGCGCTCTCGCAGGTGCTGGTGAGTCTCTACCTGCCGGCCGCCACGCCCATGGAAACCTTCCACTGGGACGGCCGCCAGACGGGCTGGATCGTCGCCGGCGAGCAGACCCAAAGCCACGCATTGCGGCTGGACGCGGCGGACAGCCAGAGCACCACCGCGCGCCCGCTGTTGACAGGTATCCTGGTCGAAACCGAAACGGCAACGCGGACGCTGGTGACGCTCGGCGACTCGATCACCGACGGAGCCAGCGCCAGCCTCGACCGGAACAGCCGTTGGCCGGACTTCCTCGCCGAACGCCTGGCCCCGCATGGCGTCGCCGTGGTCAATGCGGGGATTTCCGGCGCCCGCCTGCTGAGCGACGGCATGGGCGCGAGCGCGCTGGCACGTCTGGACCGCGACGTACTGGCCCAGCCAGGCGCAAGCAGCATGGTGGTGATGCTCGGCATCAACGACATTGCCTGGCCCGGTACCGCTTTCGCCCGGAATGCCGCACCGCCCACCCTGGAAGCGCTGATCGCCGGCTACCGGCAATTGATCGAACGGGCGCACAACCGGGGTATCCGGGTCGTCGGCGCGACCCTCACGCCGTTCGAGGGCGCACTGCCCGGCACGCCGTTGAGCGATTATTACCAGCCCACCAAGGAAGCCCTGCGCAGGCAGGTTAACGAGTGGATCCGTCATGCCGGCGCCTTCGATGCGGTGATCGACTTCGACGCGGCATTGCGCGATCCGGAGCAGCCGTCGCGGCTCGCCGCGCGCTACGACTCCGGCGACCATCTGCACCCCAGCGACGAAGGCAACCGGGCGATGGCGGCCGCCGTCGACCTCGACGTCCTGCTGGACGAGGTGCCCGACGGCCTACCGGCGGAGCCCCGGGCCGATAGCGCAACGAAATGAAAAAAGGCGCCCGAAGGCGCCTTTTTTCGATCACCGCTGACGGTTACTGGTTGTCCAGTGCCGGGCGCTGGCCATTGATGGCGATACGCTTCGGCTTGGCTTCTTCCGGAACCAGCCGCACCAGGTCGATGTTCAGCAGGCCGTTGGCCAGCGAAGCCGCCTTGACCTCGATATGATCGGCGAGGCGGAACGACAGCTTGAAGGCGCGCTGGGCGATGCCCTGGTGCAGGTAGGTCACGTTGTCCGTGGACTTCTCGCGCTTGCCGCCACTGACGGTCAGCACGCCGCGCTCGACCTGCAGGTCCAGGTCTTCTTCCTGGAAGCCGGCGGCGGCGATGACGATGCGATACTCGTCGTCACCGTGCTTTTCGACGTTGTAGGGCGGGTAGGTACTCCCGGCCTCATTGCGCAGGGCCGACTCGAACAGATCGTTGAAGCGATCGAAGCCTACGGAATGACGGAACAGCGGGGCGAGGGAAAAAGCGTTGCTCATTGCGAATCTCCTGAATTATCAGCAAGTACTCTGGTGCGGAACCCGTCTTCGGCATCCCGCACGAACTAGATAGGGATCGTCGGAAGTATTTCAAGAGCCTTGAGAACGACCGTTCGTCGTGCTCAGATCGAAACTCATCCTTTCGAGAACCGTCGCCATGGAACGCGCAATCCCGACCTTCCCCTGCCGCGATCTGGACAGCGCCAGCGCCTTCTACCAGTCCCTCGGCTTCCACCTTGGCGCTCGCTATCCGACCTACGCCATCCTCCAGCGCGGCGCCCTGGAGCTGCACCTGTCGCTGTTCGAGGCGCTCGAACCGAAGACCAATTGCAGCGCTGCCTACCTGCGCCTGGAGGACGCCCAGGCGCTGCATCGCCAGGCCACGGCCCTCGGCCTGGGCGGCCAGGGGATTCCACGCATCACGGTCCTGGAAGACCAACCCTGGGGCATGCGCGAATTTGCCCTGATCGATCCCGATGGCAACCTGCTGCGGGTCGGCCAGGAGCTCGATGCGACGCCAGAGCAGCACCGGGTTCGCCTGGCCAGCGCCGACGACGTCCCCGCGGTGGCCGCGCTCTGGCAAGCCAATGTCCGCGAAGCCGGGGAAACCCTGGATGCCGGCGACCAACAGGCGATCCAGGCACTGCTCCTGGCCGCCTCGCGCAACCGCTTGCTCTGGCTGGCGGAGGCCCAGCAGCATCCCCGCGGTTTCGTCCTCGCCCACTTGTGGCAGATCGAGGACGGTCAGGCACGGGTCGGAGAGATCGCAGAGCTCTACGTATTACCGCAGGCCCGCCGCCAGGGCCTGGCCCGGGAACTGGTGGGCAGCGCCGAGGAGGCCCTGCGCTCGCGCGGCGCCGGCCTGATCCGCGCGCAATCGGCCCTTGACGCGCCGCTGTTCAACCTGTTCTGGCAGGGCCTGGGCTGGGACGCCGACTACCTGACCTTCACTCGCTACTGACCTGGGGAGCATCATCATGCGCAACGTCATGCTGATCACCGGAGCCAGCCGCGGCATCGGCGCCGCCACCGCTCTGCTCGCCGCCGAACGCGGCTATGCGGTCGTCCTCAACTATCTGCGCAACCGCGAGGCCGCCGAAGCGCTGCGCCAGCGCATCGAGCGACAGGGCGGCGAAGCCCTGGCGGTGGCGGCCGACGTAGCCGAGGAAGGCGATGTCGAGCGGCTGTTCGCCGCCATCGACGAACGTTTCGGCCGCCTCGACGTGCTGGTGAACAACGCCGGCATGCTGGAAGCGCAGACGCGCCTGGAAAACATCGACGCGGCGCGCCTGCACAGGGTATTCGCGACCAACGTGACCGGCAGCTTCCTCTGCGCCCGCGAGGCGGTGAAGCGCCTGTCGACCCGCCACGGCGGGCGCGGCGGCAGCATCGTCAACGTGTCCTCGATGGCCTCGCGGCTGGGATCGCCCAACGAATACATCGACTATGCCGCCGCCAAGGGCGCCATCGACAGCATGACCATCGGTCTGGCCAGGGAAGTGGCGGCGGAGGGTATCCGGGTCAACGCGGTGCGGCCCGGACTGATCGATACCGAGATCCACGCCAGCGGCGGCGAGCCAGGCCGTATCGAACGCCTGAAGGGCGGCATACCGCTAGGACGCGGCGGTACGGCGGAGGAAGTCGCGCGGGCGATTCTCTGGCTGGCGTCGGACGAAGCCAGCTACAGCACCGGCACCTTCATCGATGTCAGCGGCGGCCGCTAGGCCTGGTACGCAAGCTAGGCCGCCTGGCTGAACGACACCTGCAACAGCCGGTCGATGGTTTCGCAATCGCTTTCCCGGCGAATCCGTGCGAACAGCTCGACGGCTTCGGGATAGGTGCGGGTGAGCATGCCCAGCCACTGCTTGAGACGGCCCGGGGCATAGCGCGGGGCGAGCTTGCGCCGGGCCTGCAGCCAGAAGTCGCGCAGCAGCGGCAACAGATCGCTCCAGGGCATCTCGCGGATTTCGCCGCCATCGCGCCAGGCGGCGATCTGCCGAGCCAGGCCAGGACGCGAGACCAGGCCGCGACCGAGCATGATGTCCTCCACCCCGCTGACCTCGCGACAACGCAGGTAGTCGTCGAGCGTCCACACTTCGCCATTGGCGAACACCGGCACGCGCACCGCCTCGGCCACCCGCGCCACCCACTCCCAGTGCGCCGGCGGCCTGTAGCCATCGACCTTGGTCCGGGCATGCACCACTACATGGGCCGAGCCGCCGTCGGCCAGGGCCCGCGCACAATCCAGGGCGCCGTCGGGACTGTCGTAGCCCAGACGCATCTTCGAGGTCACCGCAATCTCGCTTGGCACCGCGCGACGCACGGCGGCGACGATGTCGTGCATCAGCTCCGGCTCCTTGAGCAATACCGCGCCGCCGCGCGAGCGGTTCACGGTCTTGGCCGGACAACCGAAGTTCAGGTCGATCACCGGGGCACCCAGCTCACAGGCGAACGCGGCGTTATCCGCCAGACACGCAGGATCGGAGCCGAGCAACTGGACACGCATCGGCGTCCCGGCGCGGGTCCGGCTGCCGTCGCGCAGCTCCGGCGCCAGCTTGTGGAACGCCGTGGCCGGCAGTAGGCGATCGGTGATGCGGATGAATTCGGTGACGCACCAATCGATGCCGCCGACGCGGGTCAGCACGTCGCGGAGGATTTCATCCACCAGACCTTCCATCGGCGCCAGGGCGATTTGCACGAACCACTACCTCGAAAATGACAGGCGGCGGATTCTAGAGAATCCGCCGCCCGGAACAAAGTGCGAATGCCTGCCGGTCGACGCGCGACGGGTCAGGCCCCGGCGAGCAGAGCCTGGCCGTAGCCGTCGATGAACTCCGCCGGCATCCGCTTCGGCTTGCCGCTGGACAGTTCGATGCAGACGAAGGTGGTCTGCGCCCGCAGCAGCGTGGCGCCATCCGCCGGGCGTACCAACTGGAAGCGCCGGTTCATCCGCAGGCGCTGGTCGGACTCGACGATCCAGGTCGCCAATTGCAGTTCGTCGCCCTCGTAGGCCGCGGCCAGGTAGTCGATCTCGTGGCGCAGCACCGCCATCGCCCGGTCCAGCCGGCGGTACTCGGCCAGGTCCAGGCCCAGCCGCTGCGAGTGGCGCCAGGCGCAGCGCTCCAGCCAACTGACGTAGACGGCGTTGTTCGCGTGGCCGAGCCCGTCGATGTCCTCGGCGAGGACCCTGAGGTCGATCACGAACGGATCGGCGTAGTCCCAATTCATCAATGCTGCTCCAGGCTGCCGGCCAGTTCGCGCGCTTCCCTGGCCAGTTGTGTGATCTGATCCCAGGCCCGCGCCCGGATCAGGCTCGGCGGCGCCAACCAGGTGCCGCCGACACAGGCGACATTGGGCAGGCGGAGGAAATTCAGCAGGTTGTCCAGGTTCACCCCGCCGGTCGGGCAGAAGCGGATGCCGGTGAACGGCCCCTTCAGGCTTTTCAGCATTTTCACGCTGGCAGTGCCATCGGCCGGGAACAGCTTCAGCGAGCGATAACCGTACTCCAGCGCCAGCAACACTTCCGAAGGCGTCATCACCCCGGGTAGGTATGGCAAGCCGGCATCCTCCGCGGCGGCGGCAAGACGCGGCGTGCATCCGGGGCTGACGGCGAACTGTGCGCCTGCGTCGCGCGCCTCGAGAAACTGCTCGGTGTGGATCAGGGTACCCGCCCCCAGCAGGACCTCGGGCACCTCGCGATGGATGGCGGCGATCGCGTCCAGCGCCTGCGGCGTGCGCAGCGTCACTTCCAGCACCGTGACGCCGCCCGCATACAACGCGCGCGCCAGGTCGGGCGCCAGCGCCACGTCCTCGATCACCAGCACCGGCAATACCGGGCTGGCCTGCTGCAGGACCCGATCCAGCGGCAATGTCATGGGCACTCCTCGATTCGAAACGGTTCGCCCCGCCGGATCGCTCCGCGCGGGCCACAGCGCTTTTTACCGAAGAACCGAGGTCAGGACAACGACAACCCCTCTGCTACGCGCCTCAGGAAGCGCTCGCCGTCTTTTCCACGCGCCGGCAAGCGCGCATCGCAGGGCGCTCCTCGAGCAGCGCCAGCAGCGACTCGCTCAGCCTGCGCTCGCCGAGCAGTCGGTGGTGGCCGCCGCCCGGCAGACGCAGCAAGCGACTGGCCGGCCAGGCGGCATGGATGCGCTCGGCATTTTCCACCGCTACGCGCGTGTCGTCGTCGGCATGCACCACCAGCCCGGGCATTTCCAGACGGTAGCGCGCCACATCCAGGCACGCCGCGGATATGCCAGCCTGACGCTCGACCAGGCGGATGAAATGCGAGCGAGCCAGGGCCGGCAAACCGACGAAACGAGCGAACAGGCGCAACTGTTCGAGAATCCGCGACGGCGCCGAGACCGTCACCAGCGCTTCGCTGCGCAGCCCCATCTGGGCCGCCAGCAACGCCGCCGCGCCACCCAGGGAATGACCGAGCACCGCACGCAGCGGCGGCAACTCGCCAGCGGCCTCCAGCAAGGCATGGGCGAACAGCACCACGTTCGCCTCCCTGCCCGGCGAGCGGCCATGGGCCGGCGCATCGAGGGCATACACCGAATAACCCGCGCCGACCAGTTGCTCGATCAGATGGGCGAACTGTGTCGGCCTGCCGGCCCAGCCATGCAGCAGCAGGACTGCCGGCCCCTCGCCCCAGCGCAACACCGACAGCCCGAAGCGCAGAGTGACGCGCTCCGAACTGGCCAGCAGCGGCAGCTCCCAATCCTTCGGCGGCCACTCGCCAGGCACCATGAACGTCCGACGCATACGCTCGGCCGTCCAACGCGGCGCGATGCGGCCGATCGTCCCGTTGAAACCGCGAATCCAGGTCAGGCTGCTCATCTCGCACCTCCTCAGTTCACCGCCTGCTTGGCGGCACGCAGAACCCGGTCGGACAGCTCCCCCGGCCCCAATGCCCGGGCCAGCGCCAAACCGCCAATCATCAACACCAGGTCGGCCAGGGCGACGTCGGTTTCCTCGGGACTTTCCGCCAGGCTGGCGACCATGATCTCGACATGTCTGCTCAAGACCTCGCGAAACCCCTCCGGCAGGCGCGCCACCTCGGCTAGGGTCGCCGGCAGCGGACAACCGGCGTCGACCTGTGCGTCCCGATGCTTGCGCGACAGGTAGAAGGCGGCCGCCAAGGCACGACGCTCCTTTCCCGACAATCCGGGATCGAGTTCGCCGAGCAGTTCGCGGCGCTTGCCGAGCAATTGCTCGAACGCCTCGAGCATCAGCGCATCCTTGCTCTGGAAGTGGGCATAGAAGCCGCCGACGGTGAGCCCCGCCGCGCCCATCACTTCCCCGACGCTAGGTTCGACGGCGCCCCGCTCGAGCAGGGCCTGGGTGGCGGCACCGAGGATGCGGGCACGGGTCTGGGTTTTCTTGTCGCTCATGACGATCTCCGAAAATATTATGGATGAAATATTATATGCATAATAAAAATCGGCAAGCGTACGGCCGGGCCGTCTGTCAGGAAATTCGAAAAGGGAAAAAACAAAAGGGCCATTCCAATTCGGAATGGCCCTATAGAGCCCCGCAGAGCGGGAAAAAGTGGCGTCCCCTAGGGGACTCGAACCCCTGTTACCGCCGTGAAAGGGCGGTGTCCTAGGCCACTAGACGAAGGGGACAATGAAACCTTCGAAAAGTAAGGCCAGCGATGCTGGCCTTGGAATGTGGTGGAGCTAGACGGGATCGAACCGTCGACCTCTTGCATGCCATGCAAGCGCTCTCCCAGCTGAGCTATAGCCCCGAATTCGCCATCAGGCGGGCGATCTTCCGATCGCTTCGACAACCTTCCGGTCGTCGACATGTTCATCCATTGCTGGGACGGATGAACATGAAGTGGCGTCCCCTAGGGGACTCGAACCCCTGTTACCGCCGTGAAAGGGCGGTGTCCTAGGCCACTAGACGAAGGGGACGAAACCTTCGTAGGAATCCGCAAAACCAACCGCGTATTCCCGGCAATTTGGTGGAGCTAGACGGGATCGAACCGTCGACCTCTTGCATGCCATGCAAGCGCTCTCCCAGCTGAGCTATAGCCCCAAAGTACCGCTGGATCGCTTCACTTCGTTGAGTTCGTCGTGAAGACGGGGCGCATACTAAGGGCGAGGCTTGAGGCTGTCAACATTATTTTTCATCGAAACCTAAAAAATTTTACCGGAAGAACAATCACTTACCTCCCCTCCCCCAAAAACGAGGCCCGCAACTGGGCGGGCCTCGTCATCGACTGTGGGAGAAAGCCGGTCAGCCGGGAATGGCGTCGCGGATCTTCTCCCACTCCTTGGTTTCCTTTTTCGACGCCCCGCCCAGCAGCTCCAGGGCCTGGCGCAAGCGATAACGCGACAGGTCGGCGCCAAGGATCTCCATGGCGTCCAGCACCGAAACCGAGCTGGCATGCCCGGTGATGGCCGGGAACATCAGCGGCATCACGTCGCGCAGCTTGAGCTGGAGGTGTTCGGCGACAGCCTGGATGCAGCCGGTGATGCGTTCCTTCTCCCACTGGCGCAGGGATTCGAGTTTCCACAGCACCAGTTGCAGGACCTGGCGGACCTGGGTCGGATCGAGCTTCTTGTGTTCGAACAGCGAAGCGTCCAGCGGCACCCCGCCGCTGAAGAAGAATCCGGCCAGCGGCGCGATCTGGCTGAAGTTCTCCACCCGTCCCTGCACGTGCGGAGCGATCTTCATCAGGTATTCGGGATTCAACGCCCACTTCTGCACCTCACGGGCGAACTCCTCCACGGACTGCTCGCGGATCCACTGCCCGTTCAGCCAGGAGAGCTTCTCCAGGTCGAAGATCGGTCCGCCCAGGGAGACGCGCGACAGGTCGAAATGCTCGATCATCTCGGCGAGGGTGAATTTCTCGCGCTCGTCCGGCATCGACCAGCCCATCCGCCCGAGGTAGTTGAGCAGCGCCTGCGGCAGGTAGCCCATGCGCTCGTAGAAGGTGATAGAGGTCGGGTTCTTGCGCTTGGACAGCTTGCTCTTGTCCGGGTTGCGCAGCAGTGGCATGTAGCACAGCTGCGGCTGCTCCCAGCCGAAATACTCGTAGAGCTTGATCAGCTTGGGCGCCGACGGCAGCCACTCTTCGCCGCGCAGGACGTGGGTGATGCCCATCAGGTGGTCGTCGACCACGTTGGCGAGGAAGTAGGTGGGCAGGCCGTCGGCCTTCATCAGCACCTGCATGTCCATGCGATCCCACGGAATCTCGACATCGCCGCGGAGCATGTCCGGCACCACGCAGACGCCCTCGGTCGGCACCTTCATGCGGGTGACGTGGGACTCGCCGGCGGCGAGGCGGCGCTGCACCTCATCCTTCGGCAGGTGCATGCAGTGGCCGTCGTAGCGCGGGGTTTCCTTACGCGCCATCTGCTCGGCGCGAACCGCATCGAGGCGCTCGGGCGTGCAGAAGCAGGTGAAGGCATGGCCCTTCTCGACCAGTTCGTCCGAATACTTCTTGTAGATATGCCCGCGCTCGCTCTGCCGGTACGGGCCATGCGGGCCGCCGACGTCCGGGCCCTCGTCCCATTCGATGCCGAGCCAGCGCAGGGCGTCGTAGATCTGCTGCTCGGACTCCCGCGTCGAACGCAGCTGGTCGGTGTCCTCGATGCGCAGGATGAACTGACCGCCGTGCTGACGCGCGAAGCACAGGTTGAACAGCGCGATGTATGCGGTACCGACGTGCGGGTCGCCCGTCGGCGACGGGGCGATGCGAGTACGAACAGTGGTCATGGAGACTCTCTTGCCAAGCGGAAGTTAAAACGGAAATTCAGGGGCGCGATGTTATCAGGCGGGCCGCCTCCGGCTCCAGTAAACGACCGGTGTCGGCCGGCAGGCGGCTGATCAGGAAATCGAGGAAGGCCTTGACCTTCATCGCCTGGAAACGCCGCGAAGGATAGACCGCATACAGTTCGCCGACCGGCAACGGCACGTCCGCCAGCAAACGCACCAGACGCCCGCTGTGCACGCTCTCCGCACAGATCAGCGCCGGTAGCGCGGCAATGCCGGCACCGGCGACCACCGCCTCGCGGGCGAAGGTGATGTTGTTGCAGGACAGCACCCGCTGGCAGGGCAGGCTGTCTCCGGAAAGCGGCCAGTAGCGCTGGGAGTCGGTGGACAGAAGGACCGCGCGATGCCCGGCAAGCTCGGCCACCGATGTCGGCGTGCCGTGCGCCGCCAGGTAGTCGGGGCTGGCGCAGAGCCAGCGGCTGGTAGAGAGCAGGCGACGGGCCACCAGGGTGGAATCCTCCGGCTGGCCGACCATGATCACGATGTCGACGCCCTCCTGCAGCGGATCGACGCTGCGCGAGGCCAGCTCAACCTCGGCGGTGATCTGCGGGTACTGACGCATGAAGTCGCCCAGCAGGCTGGCGAGGAACATCTGGCCGAACTCTATCGGCGAGGTGATCCGCAGCAATCCCGACGGCGCCTGCTGCAACTGCATGACCGCCTGCTCGGCCTCGGCGAAATCGTGCATGATCTGCCGGCAGCGCTCGTAGTAGGCCTGCCCTACTTCGGTCAGGCGCAACTTGCGGGTGGTGCGATTGAGCAGGCGCACGCCCAGGCGCTCCTCCAGCAGGGCGATGCGCCGGCTCACCGTGGACTTCTGCATGCCCAGGCTCTGCGCGGCCTGGGTGAAGCTGTGGTACTCCACCACGCGGGTGAAGATCAGCGCATCATCAAGCCCCATTATTGTTCCCTATAAGCAACAAAGAGTCCGAAGTGTAGCGCCTATAACGTCCGGCGGAACACTGCTAGATTGGCCGAATTTTGCCGACGGAACACTCCACCCATGCCCGCCCAACTCAAACGTCGCCTGACCGTCTTCCTGGTGGCCGTCGGCCTGATCGCCCTGGCCTTCTTCCTCCACTGGTGGTTCATCGGCCGCCACGTGGAAAGCACCGACAACGCCTACGTCCAGGGCGAGATCACGCGGGTGGCCAGCCAGCTGGGCGCGCGGGTCGAGGAAGTCCTGGTGCGCGACAACCAGCACGTGGACAAGGGGCAGCTACTGGTACGCCTGGAAGACGCCGACTTCAAGCTCGCCGTCGAGCGCGCCCAGGCCGCGCTGGCCACCCGCGAGGCGGAACTGGCCCAGGCGCGCAGCAAGCTGGTGCAGCAGGGCAGCCTGATCGCCGCCAGCGCCGCCGACGTCAACGCCAGCCAGGCAACCCTCGGCCGCGCACAGATCGACCTGAACCGCGCCGAAGCCCTGCGCAAGCCCGGCTACGTTTCCGAGGAACGGGTCACCACCCTCACCGCCGACAACCACGTGGCCCGCTCGCAACTGGCCAAGGCCCGCGCCGACCTGGAGGCACAACGCGTCCAGCGCGACACCCTGGGCGCCGAGATCAAGCGCCTGGAAGCGCAGATCGCCAGCGCCCGAACCGAACTGGCGCAAGCCGAAATCAACCTGTCACGCACCCTGATCCATTCGCCGATCAACGGCCTGGTCGGCCAGCGCAGCGCACGCAACGGCCAGTACGTGCAGGTTGGTACCCATTTGCTGTCACTGGTGCCGGACGAAGACATCTGGGTCCAGGCCAACTTCAAGGAGACCCAGGTCGGCCGCATGCGCGACGGGCAGAAGGCGCGCCTGACCTTCGACGCCTTCCCCGACACGCCTATCGACGGCCGCATCGATAGCCTGTTCGCCGCTTCCGGCGCGCAGTTCAGCCTGCTGCCACCGGACAACGCCACCGGAAACTTCACCAAGGTGGTGCAACGCATCCCGGTGAAGATCGTGTTCGAGGCCGACAACCCGCTGCATGGCCGCATCCGCCCCGGCATGTCCGTCGAAGCCGAGGTCGAGCTCCGTGACCGCTGAGGCGCTGGCCCGGCCGCTTGGCGAACCGACCCGGCGCGACTGGATCGCGGTGCTCAGCGCCATGCTCGGCGCATTCATGGCGGTGCTCGACATCCAGATCACCAACTCCTCGCTGAAGGACATCCAGGGCGCGCTGGCGGCGACCCTCGAGGAAGGCTCGTGGATCTCCACCTCCTACCTGGTGGCGGAGATCATCATGATCCCGATGACCGCCTGGCTGGTGCAGCTGCTCTCGGCACGGCGCCTGGCGGTGATGATCTCGGTGGGCTTCCTGGTGTCCTCGCTGCTCTGCTCGTTCGCCTGGAACCTGGAAAGCATGATCGTGTTCCGCGCCATGCAGGGTTTCACCGGCGGCGCGCTGATTCCGCTGGCGTTCACCCTGGCCCTGGTCAAGTTGCCGGAACACCACCGTCCGAAGGGCATGGCGCTGTTCGCCATCACCGCCACCTTCGCGCCCTCCATCGGACCGACCCTGGGAGGCTGGCTGACGGAAAACTTCGGCTGGGAATACATCTTCTATATCAACGTGCCGCCGGGCCTGTTGATGATCGCCGGGCTGCTCTACGGCCTGGAGAAAAAGGCGCCGCACTGGGAACTGCTGAAGAGTACCGACTACGCCGGCATCGTCACCCTCGGCATCGGCCTGGGCTGCCTGCAGGTCTTCCTCGAGGAAGGTCACCGCAAGGACTGGCTGGAGTCGCAACTGATCGTCAGCCTCGGCAGCGTCGCCCTGTTCAGCCTGGTCCTGTTCGTCATTCTGCAGCTGTCGCGGCCGAACCCGCTGATCGATCTGGGCATCCTGCGCAACCGCAACTTCGGCCTCGCGAGCATTTCCAGCATCGGTCTGGGCATGGGCCTGTACGGCTCGATCTACGTACTGCCGCTGTACCTGGCGCAAATCCAGGGCTACAACGCCATGCAGATCGGCGAGGTGATCATGTGGATGGGCATTCCCCAGCTGTTCCTGATCCCGCTGGTCCCGAAGTTGATGAAGCTGGTCTCGCCGCGCCTGCTCTGCGCCGCCGGCTTCGGCCTGTTCGGCCTTGCCAGCTTCTTCTCCGGAGTGCTCAACCCGGACTTCGCCGGACCGCAGTTCAACCAGATCCAGCTACTGCGCGCCCTCGGCCAGCCGATGATCATGGTGACCATTTCGCTGATCGCCACCGCCTACCTGCAGCCACAGGATGCCGGCTCG
Source organism: Pseudomonas sp. RC10-4-2 (assembly GCF_050433085.1). Lineage (NCBI taxonomy): Bacteria > Pseudomonadati > Pseudomonadota > Gammaproteobacteria > Pseudomonadales > Pseudomonadaceae > Pseudomonas > Pseudomonas sp. RC10-4-2. The sequence goes on along the minus strand of NZ_JBNPXX010000001.1, from coordinate 1,221,084 downwards.
GCCTCGAGCCTGTTCAACATCCTGCGCAACCTCGGCGGCGCCATCGGCATCGCCCTGCTCGCGACCCTGCTCGACAGTCGCGCCAAGGTGTACTTCGACTATCTGCGCGAAGCCCTGGTGCCGACCAACCCGCAGGTCGACGAACGCCTCGCGCAACTCGCCGCGCAACTGGGCAGCCAGCAGGCGGCGCTGGGCAAACTCAGCGAGATCACCCACCAGCAGGCGATGATCATGGCCTACAACGATGCTTTCCATGTCATCGGCATGGTGCTCGCAGTGAGCATGCTCGCGGTGCTGCTGACCCGCTCGCTGCCGGCCGGCATCGGCGCCCGCGCCGACGCCGGGGCTCACTGAGGTTCAGACGTTGACCAGGCGCTCGCGCAGCGTCTGGATCTCGTCGCGCAGTTGCGCCGCCGCCTCGAACTCCAGGTCGCGGGCCAACTGGTACATCTTTTCCTCCAGTTGGCGGATGCGCTTGCTGATCTCACTCGGCGAGCGCAGTTCGTTCTCGTAGCGCCCGCTCTCCTCCGCCACCTTGGCCACGCCCTTGCGCTTGCCGCGCGCGCCGGGCACCACGGCGCCTTCGAGAATGTCCTTGATGTCCTTGCGCACCCCCTTGGGCACGATGCCATGGGCTTCGTTGAAGGCGATCTGCTTGGCCCGACGCCGCTCGGTCTCGTCGATCGCACGCTGCATCGAGCCGGTGACGTTGTCGGCGTAGAGGATCGCCTTGCCGTGCAGGTTGCGCGCGGCACGACCGATGGTCTGGATCAGCGAGCGCTCCGAGCGCAGGAAGCCTTCCTTGTCCGCGTCGAGGATCGCCACCAGCGACACCTCGGGCATGTCCAGGCCTTCGCGCAGCAGGTTGATCCCCACCAGCACGTCGAACGCACCGGCGCGCAGGTCGCGGATGATCTCCACTCGCTCGACGGTATCGATGTCCGAGTGCAAGTAGCGCACCCGCACGTCGTGATCGCCGAGATAATCGGTGAGGTCCTCGGCCATGCGCTTGGTCAGGGTAGTCACCAGCACCCGCTCGTCCTTGGCCACACGCTGGCGGATCTGCGAGAGCAGGTCATCCACCTGGGTCATCGCCGGGCGTACCTCGATCTCCGGATCGACCAGCCCGGTGGGACGCACCACCTGCTCGATGACCCGCCCGGCATGTTCCGCCTCATAGGGGCCCGGGGTAGCGGAGACGAAGATGGTCTGCGGACTCACCGCCTCCCACTCTTCGAAGCGCAGCGGCCGGTTGTCCAGCGCCGAAGGCAGGCGGAAACCGTATTCCACCAGGGTCTCCTTGCGCGAGCGGTCGCCCTTGAACATCGCGCCGACCTGCGGAACGCTGACGTGCGATTCGTCGATAACCAGCAGCGAGTTGGCCGGCAGGTAGTCATAGAGCGTCGGCGGCGGCTCGCCGGGGGCCCGCCCGGAAAGATAGCGCGAGTAGTTCTCGATGCCGTTGCAATAGCCCAGTTCGAGGATCATCTCCAGGTCGAAACGGGTGCGCTGCTCCAGGCGCTGCGCTTCCACCAGCTTGTTGTTGTTGCGCAGGTAGTCCAGGCGTTCCTTGAGTTCGGCCTTGATCTGGTCGACCGCCTCCAGCAGCGTCTCGCGCGGGGTCACGTAGTGGCTCTTGGGGTAGAAGGTGAAGCGCGGCAGCTTGCGGATCACCTCGCCGGTGAGCGGATCGAAGGCCGAGAGGCTTTCCACCTCGTCGTCGAACAACTCGACACGAATCGCCTCGAGATCGGATTCGGCCGGGAAGATGTCGATCACATCGCCACGCACACGGAAAGTCGCACGGGCGAAATCCATGTCGTTGCGGGTGTACTGCAGGCTGGTCAGTCGCCGCAGCAGTTCGCGCTGGTCGATGCGGTCGCCGCGGTCCAGGTGCAGGACCATCTTCAGGTAGGACGCGGGATCACCGAGGCCGTAGATGGACGACACGGTGGCGACGATGATCGCATCCGGACGCTCGAGCAGCGCCTTGGTCGCCGACAGGCGCATCTGCTCGATATGGTCGTTGATCGAGGAGTCCTTCTCGATATAGGTATCGGAAGACGGTACGTAGGCCTCCGGCTGGTAGTAGTCGTAGTAGGAAACGAAGTACTCCACGGAATTGTGCGGGAAGAACGTCTTGAACTCCCCGTAGAGCTGGGCCGCCAGGGTCTTGTTCGGCGCCAGGACCAGGGTCGGGCGCTGCACCTGGGCAATCACGTTGGCGATGCTGAAAGTCTTGCCAGAGCCCGTCACCCCCAGCAGGGTCTGGTGCGAAAGCCCCGCCTCCAGCCCCTCGACCATCTGCCGGATGGCTTCCGGCTGGTCGCCGGCGGGCTTGAAGCGCGAGTCGAGTTGGAACGTATCCATGAAAAACCTCGCAGGGAGCTGTGACGCCAAGGAAAATCCGGCGTCAGAAATAGCTGAAAGCATGCACCTAAATGTCGCCGCATGCATCAAGGGGTGTCTATAATAACCCCCCGTTTGCGCAACCCTTTGCGCCCCCGCATAACGGGTTGCGTTGCCCTCCTCTCTTCACACTCCGAGCAGCCGCAAAATGAGTCTGTTTTCTGCCGTCGAAATGGCACCGCGTGATCCCATCCTTGGCCTGAACGAAGCCTTCAACGCCGATACCCGTCCGGGCAAGATCAACCTGGGCGTGGGCGTGTACTACAACGAGGAGGGGCGCATTCCGCTGTTGCGTGCCGTGCAGGCTGCCGAGAAGGCCCGCATCGAGGCCCACGCGCCGCGCGGCTACCTGCCGATCGAAGGGATCGCCGCCTACGACCAGGGCGTACAGAAACTGCTGTTCGGTAACGAGTCCGAGCTGCTGGCCGCCGGCCGTGTGGTCACGACCCAGGCCGTCGGCGGCACCGGCGCGCTCAAGCTCGGCGCCGACTTCCTCAAGCGCCTGCTGCCCGACGCCACCGTGGCCATCAGCGACCCGAGCTGGGAAAACCACCGCGCACTGTTCGAAGCCGCCGGCTTCCCGGTGCAGAACTACCGCTATTACGACGCCGCCAGCAATGGCGTGAACCGCGCCGGCCTGCTGGAAGACCTGAATGCCCTGCCGGCCCGCTCGATCGTGGTTCTGCACGCCTGCTGCCATAATCCGACCGGCGTCGATCTCGAGCTGGACGACTGGAAACAGGTGCTGGACGTGCTCAAGGCCAAGGGCCACGTGCCGTTCCTCGACATCGCCTACCAGGGCTTCGGCAACGGCATCGAGGAAGACGCCGCCGCGGTGCGCCTGTTCGCCCAGTCGGGCCTGAGCTTCTTCGTTTCCAGCTCGTTCTCCAAATCCTTCTCGCTCTATGGCGAACGCGTCGGCGCCCTCTCGATCGTAACCGAAAGCCGCGATGAATCGGCCCGCGTGCTGTCCCAGGTGAAGCGAGTGATCCGCACCAACTATTCGAACCCACCGACCCACGGCGCCAGCGTCGTCTCCTCCGTGCTCAACAGCCCGGAACTGCGGGCCCTCTGGGAGCAGGAACTGGGCGAGATGCGCGACCGCATCCGCGACATGCGCCTGGCGATGGTCGAGCAACTGGCAGCCCACGGCGCCAAGCGCGACTTCAGCTTCGTCGGTCGCCAACGTGGCATGTTCTCCTATTCCGGCCTGACCGCCGACCAGGTCGAGCGCCTGAAGACCGAGTTCGGTATCTACGCCGTCAGCACCGGCCGTATCTGCGTCGCCGCGCTGAACAAATCGAACCTGGAGACCATCACCAAGGCCATCGTCCAGGTCCTGTAGGGAAAATGGGGAAGTCATCGGGAGAGGCTTGACTTCCCCTTTTTAATCAGTAACATACGCCTCGCTGTTCCGCGATAGCTCAGTCGGTAGAGCAAATGACTGTTAATCATTGGGTCCCTGGTTCGAGTCCAGGTCGCGGAGCCAAATTCAAAGCCCTCGGCACATGCCGGGGGCTTTTTCGTTATCGGGACGAAAGTTCGCCCCTTCAGTCGCACCTCACTCGATGACGATCCGCGCCCGGTTCTTCTCCAGCAACGCCGGGCCTACCCCTTTCACTTCCAGCAGTTGATCCACCGAGACGAACGGACCATGGGCCGCACGATACTCGAGGATCGCCCTGGCCTTGGCCTCGCCGACACCGTTGAGCCCCCGTATCAGGGCGGCCTCGTCGACCGTATTGATATTGACCTGCTCCCCCGGCGACACGGTCGTCGCAGGTGTCGTTGCGGCCAGCGGATTCTTGGCGACGGCGACCGGTGCGGCGGAAGCCGAAAACGGAAGACAGGCGAACAGGATGAGAAGCAGAGCGGATTTGATTAGGTGCATGGGTGCACTCCTTCAGAGATGAATGACTACGTAGAGGGCTTCATGCCCATCCACGAAACCACCTTATCGCCGTGGAACGCACCTGGATCGACAGCCCCAGCAAAGCAGTCGCTTCCTGGTCCGGCACCGGAAACATCGTACGGAGAAAACAAAAAAGGCCGCTAGGCGGCCTTTTCCGGAGAACGATGACTCAGGGTTCTCGCCGCCTCTGGCGATAGATCCAGTCGACGATTTCACCGTCAGGCGCATAGCCGCTGACGGTTTCCCGCAGCAACTGGCGAACCCGCGAGTAGTCGTCCTTCTCCACGGCGGCCAGCAACTGCTCCAGCACGACCTTGAAGGCCTCCCAGCTCAGGTGTTCCTCGTTGGCCCGCATGATCATCGGATGGTCGGTGGGATTCACGTTGTCACCGATCAGCAGCTCTTCGTAGAGCTTCTCGCCAGGACGCAGGCCACTGAACTCGATGGCGATGTCACCATGGGGCGAACGCTCGGAACGCACGCTCAGGCCGGACAGGTGGATCATCTTCTCGGCGAGCTCCAGGATCTTCACCGGCGGCCCCATGTCCAGCACGAATACATCTCCGCCCTGCCCCATCGAACCGGCCTGGATGACCAACTGCGCCGCCTCGGGAATGGTCATGAAGTAACGGGTGATGCTCGGGTGGGTGACCGTCACCGGGCCGCCGCGCTTGATCTGCTCGCGGAACAGCGGAATGACCGAACCGGACGAACCGAGGACGTTGCCGAAGCGGACCATGGTGAAACGGGTCTTGTTGACGTGATGCACGTCCTTCCGATCGCCGAACAGCACCGGTGCCGATTCGTTGCTGAGCGCCTGAAGGACCATCTCCGCCAGGCGCTTGGTGCTGCCCATCACATTGGTCGGCCGCACCGCCTTGTCGGTGGAAATCAGCACGAAGTTCTGCACGCCGACCTGCACCGCGGCCTGCACCGCATGCAAGGTGCCTATCACGTTGTTGAGAACGCCCTCGGCGATGTTGTGCTCGACGATCGGCACATGCTTGTAGGCCGCCGCATGGTAGACGGTATTGACCTTCCAGGTACGCATCACGTCCACCAGGCGCTCGGGATTGCGCACCGAACCGAGGATCGGCAACAGGTTCACCGAAAGCGACTCGCGCTTGATCCGACGCTCCAGTTCCTGATGGATGCTGTAGAGGTTGTATTCGCTGTGCTCGAACAGGATCAGCACGCTAGGCGAACAACTCATGATCTGCCGACAGAGTTCCGAACCGATAGAACCGCCCGCCCCGGTCACCATCACCACCTGACCGCGGATGCACCGTTCCAGCAGCTCCTTGCGCGGTGCGACGCTGTCGCGCCCCAGCAGGTCAGCGATGTCCACCTCCTGCAGGTCGTCCACCTTGACCCGACCGCTGGCCAGGTCCATGAAGCCAGGCATGCTGCGCACGTGCAGCGGGAACGGCTCCAGGGACTCGAGAATCTCTCGGCGCCGGGCCCGAGTGGCGGAAGGAATCGCCAGGAGAACCTCCTGCGCGCCCGTCTCGTCGATCATCTGGCGGATATGCTTGGCGGTATAGACCCGCAGACCGGCGATGACCCGGTTGGCGATCTGCTTGTCGTCATCGATGAACGCCACCGGACGCATCGCCCGACCGAGACGCAATGCCGCAACCAACTGGTTGCCGGCCGCCCCCGCGCCATAGATGGCCACCCTGGGCAGGCCATCCTGGCGATTGAGAAATGGTACCGACTGCACAGCAGAGTACCAGTCGCCCATGAAATACTGGCGCATGGCCAGACGCAAGCCGCCGATCAGCAGCATGCTCAACCACCAGTAGTTGAACACCAGGGAACGGGGCACCACCGCCGGCGGGGAGCGGTACCAGTAGACCAGCAACGACAGGACCAGCGCGGAAATGGTGACGGCCTTGGCGATCGCGATAAGGGCGTCGTTGCCCAGGTAGCGCATCACCGCCCGGTACATGCCGAAGCGGATGAAGAGCGGGATGGCGGTTAGAGGCGCCGCTATGAACAGCCAGGCGTGATCCCCGAACGGATCGATCATGTCTTCGGTGCCGAGACGCACCAGGAAAGCCAGCCACAATGAAAGCCACACCAGGCCGATGTCCGTCGCAACCTGAAGAATGCGCTTCTGGCGGCGCGGCAATCCCAGGAGGCGTCCACGCAAGTTATCCAACATCCTATTAATCAGCCCCCTTCACTGCACCCGCATCCACCCGAACAAGTCCGGGCAGTCCATTTCCTTGGTCTGGCAAATACCATTCCGGAACCCAAATCACGCTATCGGCAGTAGTCACTACTGATCATCGCTTGCACATTCCTTTCATATTATACGTTCCCGGAAAATCGTCCCGCGCCTCCAGCCAACCGGGACATTCAAGCAGCGCGTGATTCCAGGACTCCGGCCTTAAAACGGAGCGCCAGGAACGCCAGAGGCAGGTAGCCAATCAACAAAGCAAGCATGCCGTCGATCTTCCCCGCTGCGACAAGCAGTGCCAGTGGCAACAACCAGAAGATGTTGATGCCTCCCACTGCCAGGGTAACAGGAAGATGACGCCCGTAATGACGAGAAGCATACTGGTATGCGTGACTGCGATGCGCCTCATAAACCTTGTCTCCCCGCAGCAACCGGCGCAACAAGGTCAGGGTGGCATCAACAATGAATACCCCCAGCAGGATGAGCCAACCCCAGAAGAGTTGCGGCGAGACCCATGCGGCTTGCAGGGAAAGGCCACCAATGATAACCCCCAAGAAACCGCTACCAGCATCCCCCATGAAGATCCGCGCAGGAGGGAAATTCCAGAAAAGGAACCCCGTCACCGCGGCTGCCAGCAGCGCCGCCAACCAAACGCCCTGGGATGCCTCATCGGAACCTACACCACTGACCACGACAAGCAGGGCAGCGCCAACGCACACACACACAGCCTCAACGCTGGCAATCCCATCGATACCGTCCATGAAATTGTAGAGATTGAGCATCCATACCAGATAGAACGCCGCAGCTATGTGTCCAACCCACCCCAGATCGACCACAAGGCCGAAAAAGGCCAATGCAGGCAAACCTCCAAGCCAGTACAGCAGCCAGCAAGCACCGGCGAAATGGCCGAGCAAACGCCAACGGGCAGCGATATGGCCATGATCGTCGAGGAAGCCCAGCAATGCGATCCCAATACCCGCCCCCAGGATACCAGTGGCCAGATCCGGTTTCACCGCGCCCAATATCGCCGCAAGCAGCACTGCCAGCAGGAAGGAGAGCACGATAGCGACACCGCCCCCCCTAGGCGTCGGCACCTGGTGAGAACTTCGAGCATTGGGTACATCGATCAAGCTGCGGGCAATCGCGTAACGGCGCAAGCCGGCGGTCAACAGCAGGGAAAGAGCGGCAACCGCCGGCAACAACAACCATAGATTCATCATTGGCGATCCAGGAAAGAGCGGGCGGTTTTCTCCAATGCCTGGTCCACCCCTACCGGCGGAGTCCAGCCAAGCACTTGGCGGGTTTTCATGATATCGACTTGCAATGAGCCGCACAGGCGGCGAGCAAATGCCTGCCTGTTCAGAACTTTCGCCGCTGCACCGATCCAACTGGCGGGAACAGGCAGCAGGCGAGCGGGAGCGCCCAAGGCGCGTCCCATTCTCCGCAGCAACTCGGTGGTGGAAAGATCCTCACCGTCGCTTACGAGGAAAACTTGCCCGACCGCAGCCGGATGCTCGATGCAGGTGATGATGAGGTCGACAAGATTATCCAGCGACACCAGACTACGCCGATTATGAATAGCCCCTAGAGGGAGGGGCACGCCGCGCTTCAGCCAGCGCATCATGGTCTGTACGTTGGCCTTGACCCCTGGACCATAAACCAGGACCGGTCGGATGATCACAACCTCCAGTCCGGTCTCTTCCGCCAGATCCAATAGCGCTTGCTCCGCTTCCCGTTTGGAAACGCCATAGGGATCGACAGGATTGGGCGGACTGTCCGCAGTATAGGGCCGACCGGGCTCAGTTCCCTCGCCATTGACCTTTATCGAGCTGATAAAGATGAAACGCCGCACTCCCCGGGATACGGCCTCCCGGGCCAGATCAAGTGTCCCCTGAACGTTGGCCTTGCGGAACTCGACGAGCGGATCGGAGGCCGTCTCGCTCATGACATGCACGCGGGCAGCGCAATGAACCACCGTATCGATGGCCGACTCCGCATCCCAGACAACAGAACTGCCCAGTTCACCCAGAAGCAAGGGAGTAACCCCTCGAGGCCAGGCCCCACCTCTTCGGCGGCACCCGGCCCAAACCTTGTACTGCCCGGAAGAACAGAGACTATTGACCAGCGCGGCCCCGATGAATCCGGTTGCCCCCGTTACCAATACATTATGTCGCGTCAAGCTCCGCTCCCTAGTGCCCGATAAATATCCAGGTGCTGTTGGACGATACTTTCGATCGCAAAATCACGCTCTGCCAACGCTCGCCCAGCAGCTCCCATCTTCTTGCGCAACTCTGGCGACTCGATAAGACGCTGAATGGCATCCGCCAGAGCAGCAGAATCACGCACCGGCACGAGCAGGCCCGTAACATCAGCCTGGATTGCATCCCGGCAACCCGGTACATCGGTCGTCACAACCGCACGCCCGCACGCCGACGCCTCGACCAGGACCTTAGGAAGCCCTTCACGATAAGAAGGCAGAACGACTATATGCGAACGGGCGAAGACAGACGCGATATCCTGGCGATAACCAAGACACTCGATCGTGCCCTCGCTACGCCAACGCTCTAGTTCGGACGGCTCGATACTGGTGGGGTTCCCAGGATCCAGGTCTCCGACCAGTTGAAAATGTGCCGGTACGCTGCGCTGCCTAAGGATATTTGCCGCTTCGACGAATTCCAGCACACCCTTGTCCCTGAGCAACCGAGCCGCCAATGTGACCACCGGCGTTTCGGGGCTTTCCGGGGCCGGCTGGTACTGCGTCAGGTCGACCCCCGAACCGCGAATCAGGACGGACTTTTCAAAAGTGATCGCACCCAGGCCGATCAGCGCGTCCCGATCATCGGGATTTTGAAAGATGACACGCAACTTTTTCTTGCCCAAAGCCCGCCGATAAAGCCAGGCGACACAGGCACGAAACGCGCAGGCCTTCAGACCCTTGGCCATGAAAACGAAACCAAGTCCCGAAACGGCCGCCACGACCCCCTTCACCGGCGCCAAGCGTGCGGCGATACCGCCATAGATTACCGGCTTGATGGTAACCAGGTGTAAAACATCAGGCCGCAATCTCCACAAAAGGCGCCAGACATAAGTCAGCAGATACAGCTCTGAAAAAGGATTTTTTCCGCTTCTGGACAGTGGCAATTCATGATGCAGAAAACCTTGGGAGACGATCTTTTTCACCGCGTCACCAGGGCGTGTGGCGATATGCACCTGGAAACCAGCCTGCTGGGCTCCGACAGCGACCGGTAAACGGTGAGACATGAAGAAAGCCGGGTCGTTCACTATCATCAACAATACCGGCTTCATGCAAACTCCTCGATGCGTTTTACAAACATAACCTTCAAGCTCGTCAAGCTTTTCTTTTTACAAGAATGTCGCGATACAGACTCATGAAACGCTGAGAGGCACTGGCCATCGTGAAGTTCGAGTAAATCCTCTGTCTTGCAGCCTCACCAAGTGCCCGACGACCCTCGACATCCAACGCAATGAGATCCTCGATACCTTTGCCGAGCGCATTCGGATCCAAGGCCGGAACGACGACACCGTCGTTACCTAGCAAATAAGCCGCATCCCCCACATCAGTGGTAATACAAGGCAATCCCATGGCCATGGCTTCACCAAGAACATTGGGGAATCCCTCCGTGCGAGAATGCAGACAGAAGATATCCATGGCTTTCAGACACGAAGCTACATCTTGCCGCTCTCCAAGCAGGATGAAGCGCTCCGCATACCCGGTAGCTTCGATGAGGCGCTGCAATTCAGCATTGGAAGACAGCAGCTCCCGTCCCACCAAAAGAAACTTCAAGCGCGAATAACGTGGAGCCAGCAGACCGGCAGCTGCGACAAAGGAAGCATGATCCTTTACCGGGTGGAATCTGCCTAGACTGCCAATCACGATATCGCTGGCCTCTATGCCAGCTCCACTCCTGATAGCGGACCGCTGTTCGTCGGTCGCCTGCAGGCGAGTGAGATCGAAACCGTTGGGAATGACCAGCATCCTGCTTGCGTTGTAGCCAACAGCAATGTGTGAGCGCCTTGAGGCCTCGGCGGCGCAAACAATATATTTTGGCAAGAATCCGGATAGCCAGGCACACACCTTCCGTACCAGAACAGTCGTACTCTTGCCGCCCTCTTGAAGGTCGGTCGTGCGGACTCCCCATATAATCCCGCCAATACCGGCCATTCTGGCAGCCAATCCACCAAGAAGATCGGAATGATACATCCATGTTTGGACTATATCGGGCCTCCTTTCACGAAATATCCCTATCAGACGAAGGAGCACCCGAGGCATATCCCTCATCGAGGTCATGCCAAGCACATCAACAGATATACCAGCCTCAATCAGACCCTGCCCAAACTCACCAAGATCAGACAGTGAAATAATCGAATGTTCGAATTCACTGCCGCCATTTTGAGTCTCGATCAACCGCTTGAGCATTAGCTCAGCACCGCCGACTTTCTTCAGGCCGGCTATCACGTGGATAACTTTTACTGTGGTCATGACTCCAACCACGCTTGGAACATGAGAACACTCCAGAGGCGTCTTGAGTGGTCCCGCCTCCCCGCCAAGTGGTCGTTCCAGATCCTGCGTATCAACCTACTATCCAAATAACCTTCTTGCTGAAGGCGTCGCTCATCAAGCAGCGATTCAGCCCACTCTTTCAGAGGGCCTCTCAGCCAATCGGAGACAGGAACGGAAAACCCCTTCTTGGGCCGCTCTATGAGCTCTCGCGAAACATGCCTATACAAGACTTCACGAAGCAACCACTTTCCTTTTCCATTGCGAATCTTCATATGCAACGGCATGCGCCAAGCCAGTTCGAACACGCGATGGTCTATCAGTGGAACCCGGGTTTCCAGGCTGTTAGCCATCGCTGCTCTGTCTACCTTCACCAGAATGTCGTCAGGCATGTAGCCCTGAACATCCATGGCCATCATCCAGTGCTGGAACGAGTCCACCCTTGGCCATCTTTCTGGAGTATCCAATAGTGCCGTGTGACCTTGTGCACCTATGACCGGGTATTCGTGATTTCTCCAGTGACTGTTCAATCGATAGAAAAGCTCCTCGGCCGTCCTCGAAGCAAATACGTCACGCAGCTTCCCCAACTTGTCAGGTAAAGGTAAATCCTGAGCAAAAGCCGATGCGAAACGCCGCATGGAATGAGGAAATCGCTCCAGCATGCGCCAGACACGGGGAGTAAACTGATAGGGATTGTAGCCGCCAAACAGTTCATCACCACCATCTCCACTCAGCGCAACAGTAACTTGCTGCCTGGCCAATCCACTGACAATCAAGGTTGGTATCTGCGAACTGTCACCAAATGGCTCACAGTAGATCTTTGGCAAAGATGGAATTACATCTAGAGCATCTTTTGAATTGACATAGAGCTCTGTATGATCGGTACCGATATGTTCTGCAACCGCCTTTGCGTAAACAGCCTCATCATACCCAGGCTCATCAAAGCCAATAGAGAATGTCCGTATAGGGCGTGAGGACTGCTGCTGCATCAGCGCCACGACCGTACTACTATCCACCCCACCGCTCAGAAAAGCTCCCAAAGGAACATCGGAGACCATCTGATCCGATATGCTAGTTCTCAACTGGCTTTCCAGAAGATCAACTGCCTCGGCATCCGTTCCCTGGAATGGATTGGAGAGAGCCTCTTCTATCGCGGCGTTCGCACTCCAATAGGCAGCAGGTTCGCAGGTCTCGTTCAATGAACGTTCCGATAGGACCAAATAGCTCCCTGCCCTTAGCTTCCCGATACCTTTATAAATACTATAGGGAGCCGGGACATATCCATATCGTAGAAATAGGGCCAAGGCATCTCTATCAATATCCCCCCTAAAAAGCGGATGTTCTTTCAGGGCCTTCAGTTCGGATGCAAAAAAAAGCACGCCATTCTGCCAGCCCCAATAGAGAGGCTTTTCGCCCATTCGATCACGAGCCAGAGTAATTGTTTTCTCCTGTCGATCCCACAAGGCCAGAGCGAACATACCCACGGTGAGCTTGAGGGTACTCTCCACGCCCCATTGGGCAAAGCATGCCAATAAGGTTTCGGTGTCCGATCCGCCACGCCAGGAATGTGTTACACCTGCCTCGCTCAGGCGAGCCCTAAGAGCCAGATGGTTGTATATCTCGCCATTGTAAATCAGCACATACCGACCACAGTCGGAGTGCATGGGCTGGCTGCCTGCGGGGGAAAGCTCCAGAACCGCAAGACGCGCATGGACAAGTATCGGGGCGCGCGGAGCCTCGTACCAAATCCCCGACTCATCCGGTCCACGATGATGTATGGCGGCAGCCATCTGCCGGGCCACACGTGCATTATCCCCTAGGAGAGTTCCCGTAATATTCCAGAAGCCAGCGATACCACACATCAAATCACCTCGTTCCCTTTCCAGGCGCTACCGAGCCAATGACCATTGCCCACAGGTCACAAACGACATCGAGAGAATAGTGCCTTTCGATAATATCTCTTCCATTTTGCCCTGCACGCACACGGGCTTCCGGATCTTTGACCAAAGCCGCAAGTGACTCATACCAGCCCTCGTCGTCCACCGCACCATATCCGATGAAGCCTCGGGCTAGAACATCGCGGTTCATACCATACTCGGAAACCACTACCGGCAAGCCACAGGCCATATAAAGCAACATTTTGTAGCTACACTTCCCCCTCGACCATAGATCATCGGCAAGAGGCATTATACCGATATCCATTCCGGCAATCGTTTCGACCTCATTGGTCTCTGTCCAGCGAATGAACTCAACCTTTTCGGCTGGAATGACCTTGAACTCGGGAGGACGGTCCGAAACGATCCTCAATTTCCATTCGGGGTGATCTCTGAACAGGTGGGACAGCGGGATTTCTATGTCATAAAGAAAGCGGTAGCCACCCGACGTGCCGGACCAGCCGATCACTCTATTCTCCCTGCGTTCCCTTCTGGGTGAAAAACGAAGAGTATCGACGCCCGTCGGAATGATCGTAGTCGGCCTACCGAACTGACCGAAGTAATCGGCCAGGTATTGATTGCCACACACGATATGGTCGACACGACGAGCAATCGAATTCGCGGCGATCCCCCTACGATGCAGCCATATTGCATCATCGACATCCAGAATTCTGGGCGCCTTGGTAAGAAACTCAAGAGTTGGAATTGTCGAGAGAAGCTCTCGTTGAAGGATCACAACGTCACTTCCGTAAGAGCCGATTACCTGAGGAAGGCGGTGAAGCAGTTCTCTCAGCAACCAAAGCGGGCGATCCAGTCGACGAGGCGGAGGATAGGCAGAGACCAGCGCTTCCGACATATGCATGTCGATACCTCGCGTGCCAAGCCCTTCGAGCAGAGCCTTCACGCGAAATCTCGAACTGGGAACGGATCTACCTTGGGTAAAAGCCCGAACCCGCACTGCTGGGAGCTCCGCTATCATGATTTACCCCTCCTTGATTCCTGGACACGCCTGTCCAACGGGAGATCGCAGTGCTCTGGGCACTCCCCACCAAACCGGGACCCATCCCCTCCAAACAGAAAGCAAGTCGGCATACTGCTTATCATCGAATTAGCTTGCTCTTCAGGAAAGTACGCATGCCAGATACATCAAGAGCAATCATTGCCGCCAAATAGACCCCTCCCCCCAAGACAACTTTCACAACCAGGCCAAAAAAAGCACTCTCCAAACTGAAGGATGCAACTGACACCGCCATCAACAGCACAGACAACGCAATTTTCATAGCATCTTTCCCCGGAAGGGCGGGCATTGGGAAAACACGTCGCCCCAAGAAGATACTAATTAGTATTGCAGAGGAAAACGCCATAACAGAAGATACCGCCGCGCCAACTATCCCAAACTCCGGAATAAGGATTAAATTAAACACAACATCAACCACTGCCGACACCGCCACTGTCACAACCTGCACTCGTGTAGCACTAGCCAATTGGAAAGAGTAGTCAAAGTAAAAAGATTTCAAGGCCCCCAGAAAAGCCGAAAGGGATATCAACGGAATTATCTTTAGGGCACCCTCACGAAACTCTTCGCCCATAATAGATCCTGAAATTTCCGGAGCCACCATGGCCAGACCACAGGCAGCAGGCGAGACTACTGCAAAGATAAAAATAAAGGTCTTCCGCAGTTGGTCCTGTGTCTGTGGCAAGCCGCTCTTGGAAAGTTTCTCCATTACCAGCGGAAAAGCCGCCAGGTGAACGACAGAAGCCACTGTACCAACACTATATTGCGCTAGGTCATATGACACCGAGTAGACACCTACCGCGGCATCCCCCAGAAATGCCCCAATAAAGAAGCGATCAGACGCATTGACTATGAATGCAAAAAGGAAAGTAAGCGTCAGTGGTGCACCATAGGCAAACAACCTGGTTAACTGCTCCTTGTCTACCAACGCCCAACTGACTCCCCGCCACGCATCTTGGAAGAAAATGGTCGCCAGTACCAGAGACACAAGCGTACCCAGCAGCAAACCATCAACGCCAAACCCGAAATAAACAAGGAGAACACCGATAAAGAAGCTTCCAGCCCCTTTGATCAACAACATTTTCCCGTAGGTCAGCGGCTGCAAGATCGCATTTTGAATCTTCAGATTCAAATCATGCCAAGCCTGTGCCAGGCAAAGAAAACCGACCATATAATAAAGAATAGAGAAACCTATCTCTTCACGCCACTCCCAAAGCAGGAACGTGACGAATATGATAACGAGTGAAACAAGGAAGCTAATGGCCCTAGCCGTGCCAAGAAGCCTCGCCCGAGCTTGGTCATCACTACACTCAGGCAGATAACGACCAACCCCCAGCGCCACCCATTGCAAGAAAACCGTATTGAGGAAGCCAACAACTATAATTGTCAGCGAATAGACTCCATACTCACCCGGACTCAACAGACGAGTAAAAACGGAAAGACCGACAAGAGTCAATATTGCCGGAAAAGACTTGAACAAAAAATAAACCAGACTATGTTTTCCCAGCATACTTTTCTAAACCATAAAAAAGAGAAAACAATGAGTAAAAAATAAAAAAACAATCATAGAAAAAGTGCTCCGCGATAAAAATAGAGAATCACACGCCCCTAATATTGAGCACTTGGAGCACCAGGCGACTCTCAAAAGCAAAAATAGCGCCGCTCTTGGAAACGACGCTACTTTCATCCAAACGCACCAGAGTGAATATCATTTCAAAAACATGATGTACCAAGGCATGGCCAACGCCACACCTGCAGACACATCATATTTCGGCGCATACCCCAGCAGTTTGGCAGCCTTGCTGATATCAGCGAGAGAGTGACGTACATCCCCCTCCCTAAAATCACGATAAACAGGTTCCCGGTGATAGGACACACCGTTTTCGGCAAGGCCGTCGCGAAGCGCAAAGAACAACTGATTCAAACTCGTCCGCCCGCCAACAGCAATATTGTAAACTTGATTACGAGCATCAAGCCCCGCGGTTGCAGCAAGCAGATTGGCCTGAACGGTGTTTTCAATATAACAAAAATCCCGACTGGTCTCGCCATCACCGTTAATATAGACGTCATCACCCTGGATCATCGAAGAGGTCCATTTTGGTATGACTGCCGCATAGGCACCATTGGGATCCTGTCGACGACCGAACACATTGAAATAACGAAGCCCAATGGTCGAAAAGCCGTAGCAGCGTGAAAACACATCGGCATAAAGCTCATTCACATATTTGGTAACCGCATAAGGGGAAAGAGGCTTACCTATAGTATCCTCCACCTTCGGTAAACCAGGATGATCTCCATAGGTAGAGCTACTTGCCGCATAAGTGAAACTCTGCACCTTGGCATCTCTGGCTGCAATCAGCATATTCAAGAAACCATCGATGTTCGTTGCATTGGAGGTGATCGGATCGTTAATAGAACGCGGTACCGAACCCAAGGCAGCTTGATGTAAAACGTAATCAACACCTGCACAGGCGTTATTGCAATCATCCAGATTGCGAATATCACCTTGAATAAATTTAAAATTTGACCATTGCTTCTCGCTAACCAAGGACCGCACTTCGTCCAGGTTCCGCTGATGACCAGTAGCAAAATTATCCAGACCGACAACCTTCTGATCAAGTTTTAGCAAAGTCTCAAGAAGATTAGAGCCAATAAAGCCCGCCACACCTGTAATCAGCCAGACTTTCGGCTGCGCCGGCAATTCCTTTCTTAGCTCTTCATAACGACTCATCATATTCCCTCTCGTCTACTCACAAAGCTTACAACTGATCTTACAGGCGTAGATCAGACTTATCTTCATCGAGTAGATATTTCAGATCATAGAGAACATGCTCAGCCTTCCCTAACTTTCGTATATTTTCTGCGCCCATATTTTTGAATTCACTGTGCGCGACCGCAAGGATAATTCCATCATAAGCGCCATGGGATGGCGTACCGACTGGAGTAATCCCATACTCATGCATGGCATCTTCGGCGCTCACCCAAGGATCAAAAACATCAACCTGTATGTTGTATTCCGCCAACTCACGGACAATATCGACGACTTTGGTATTGCGGAGGTCTGGACAATTTTCCTTGAATGTAAGCCCCATAAGCAGAACGCGAGCACCGTCCACGTGGATACGACGCTTGAGCATAGCCTTGACCAGTTGCGAAACGACATAGGCACCCATACCGTCATTCAAACGGCGGCCAGCCAGGATGATCTCTGGATGATAGCCAATACTCTGGGCTTTATGAGTCAGATAATATGGATCGACTCCGATGCAATGACCGCCGACTAGGCCCGGGCGGAACGGCATGAAATTCCATTTCGTGCCGGCAGCCTTGAGGACCGCCTCGGTATCGATACCCATTCGATTGAAAATGATGGCGAGTTCGTTGATCAGAGCAATATTGAGATCTCGCTGCGTATTTTCGATCACCTTGGCAGCCTCAGCGACTTTAATGCTGCTCGCCTTGTGAGTACCGGCAGTGATGATTTCTCTATACAGGGAGTCAACCAACTCCGCGATCTCCGGCGTAGAGCCGGAAGTGACCTTCTTGATCGAAGAGACCCGATGTTCCTTATCGCCGGGATTGATGCGCTCGGGGCTATAACCGGCGAAGAAGTCCTCGTTAAACCTCAGCCCGGAAAATTTTTCCAGAACAGGTACGCAGTCTTCTTCCGTCGCTCCCGGGTAAACGGTAGACTCATAAATTACAATATCGCCCTTCTTCAGAACCTTTCCGATGCTCTCCGAGGCCTTTACAAGAGGGGTGAGGTCGGGTTGCTTATGTTCATCAATAGGTGTAGGAACCGTCACAATGAAAACATTGCACTTTTGCAAGTCCTGAAGATTGAAAGTAAAGCTCAGTTCGGACGCTTCTTTCAACTCAGCCGCATCTACTTCAAGAGTAGAGTCAATGCCTTGCCGCAGTTCAGCGATTCGCCCCTGATTGATATCGAAACCGACAACGGTTCGTTTTTTACCAAATTCAACAGCAAGCGGAAGACCAACATAGCCTAGCCCAACAACTGCAACCTTCAGATCCTTCATTTAACGCGCACCTCACTTCATGTAAAACAGTTCTCAACCAAAATCCGATGGATTGAAAACTGAAAATCCCATTGACTATAAACTTCTGCCGACCCTACAAGCAAAAAACTCATGCAGCATCGACCGTGCGCCTAAACCCACCTCTCACCATAAGGATGGCTAGAGCCACCGCAACCCCCAAAAAACCACCAGCAAGCATGCTTAGGATAAGCACTATGCCTTTTCTTGGACGGACGGGATCATCTGGCACCTCTATCGTACCATCCTGACGAAAAACAGCGACTTTATCGAGATTCAGCGTCAGCCCCTCCAGAAGAGCATACTTCTCCTGCAAGCCTCGTAATGCGGGAATGAAAGGATCATCGGAGACACGATCTTGCAGCGTTTTTATTTCTGCCCGAATAGCCTTGGCACCACGCATGTACATCAGTCCGCCTTCCATGATGGAGGAAAGCTGTTGATCAACCTGCCCTTCTATCAACGGAGGATTTTCCAGCTTCAAGGCCTCCGCTACGCGCAACGCCTCTTTCAGTCGAGAGATACGATCTTCACGGCGAGCCTTCGCAGTTTCACGCAAGATGTCGATCTGTTGCTGTATATTGCGATTCTTCACTTGAAACTCGCGGCGTACTCCTTCTTGCATTTCCTGCATGGAACGCTTGACTGCAATTCCTATATATTTTTCGCCCCACTCCGCCGCCTGCGAAGGATCATGCCGCTCGATGACTACAGTGTAGCGCTCGCTATCCTCTTTGCTAGGCTTCTGAATAGTTACCGAATTCATGAGAAGCGCATAAAGCTGATCCCGCGAACCAACAGAAGCCCCCTCCTCCAAGGAAGGAATATATACATCTCGAAAGAACTGACGGCGAGTCTCTTCGGACTGGAGATTTCGCACGAAGATTGAATAGACACCATTTGCCGAAAACGCGGGAAGCCCGTTTTCCGATCTTCCCAAGTTGAAACCAGCTATATCGCTGAGTGAAGGAGGCAGCGTCGAGACACGAGCCTCATAGACGGGCTTGGTGATGAATAGATAAACAATAGCCAACAACACGGGCAACACTGCCAGCAAAGCAATCAGCCATCTCAGGGACCACAACCCACTCATAATCTCTATCAGATCGAACTCGCCGCTCTTGGCTTTATAGGAGGGAAAATTTTTTTCTGTCACAACGGATCCAATTCTTGGGTTAAGGAGTCATCATGCGGCAGCCCCCCTCCTGACGTGGAGATGCATCAGGAAGCTGCTGCATTTTGACAGCATGCTACGAGATTACAAGCCGCACGGTCGCGACCATCGACTCCAGGAGATAGGGATACGACGCAAACACCTTCAGCGCACCAATCGCTGATAACAGAGCCTAGCTCGCGATTCAGGATGCACGGACGTATGTTAGACAAGACAGTCAGAGATTAGTGCCCACAGCAGAAAAATGGGGTCAAGCAGGCCAGAGGATACCTTCCACGAGAGGTTACGACCCGCCGGCAGCAACCCTTTTCAGCAAGAAGAGACCCACTGCGGAGCTGGCACGCAATTAGTTCGGAAGGGACGAACTTATAGAGAGGTTGATTCAGAGCGAAGAGATTTTTGTCGACGCCCCCTCAAACGAAGCAATGCCCCACTCAACAACCCACCGAGCCCACCGAGGATGAAAGCCAGAGACACGAAGAGAGAAAGCGGACCGTCAGGAGTGTGCCACCCAAGGAAGGCAAGGCTGACGCTATTCTGATTTTCCAATACGAAAACCAGGACCACCAGCGCAACCACCAACACAAACACAGCAGTCAAAATCCGCCCGAGCCATTGCATTGAAAAAACCTCGTATCTGCCAGAGTCACTCCGGCTCGTTGACCCGATCCCGCAACTCCTTGCCCGGCTTGAAGTGCGGCACGAACTTGCCGTCGAGTCGTACCGACTCCCCGGTCTTGGGGTTGCGACCGACGCGCGGGGCGCGGTAGTGCAAGGAAAAGCTGCCGAAACCACGGATCTCGATCCGGTCCCCGGTCGCCAGGGCCTGGGACATTTGCTCCAGCATGGTCTTGATTGCCAACTCGACATCCTTCGCGGACAGTTGCCCCTGATGGGTAACGATCCGTTCGATCAACTCCGACTTGGTCATGGTTTTCCCTTCTTTTTCAAGCGGCTAGATCAGCTCAGGTCTCTTTTAGCATGCTGATCAGTCTTTGAACAGGTCCAAGAAGGGGAAAACGAAAAAGGGCGGCCTAGGCCGCCCTTTTTCATGATGGATCAGAGACTTAGCCCTGATTCTCCATCTGAGCACGGATCAGATCACCGATGGTGGTCGGACCAGCGCTTTCTACTTCCTGCTTACGCAGTTCTTTCATTGCGTCCTTCTCGTCGTCGACGTCCTTGGACTTGACGGAGAGGCTGATGACGCGGCTCTTGCGGTCGATGCTGATGATCTTGGCTTCGACTTCCTCGCCTTCCTTCAGGACGTTGCGCGCGTCTTCGACGCGGTCACGGCTGATTTCGGAAGCCTTCAGGATACCTTCGATGTCGTCGCCCAGGCTGATGACAGCGCCCTTGGCGTCGACTTCCTTCACGGTACCGCGGACGATGCTGCCTTTCTCGTGCAGGGACGCGTAGTTGGAGAACGGATCGTCTTCCAGCTGCTTGATACCCAGGGAGATGCGCTCGCGCTCCGGGTCGACCGACAGGATGACGGTTTCCAGCTCGTCGCCCTTCTTGAAGCGACGTACGGCTTCTTCGCCGACTTCGTTCCAGGAGATGTCGGACAGGTGGACCAGGCCGTCGATGCCGCCGTCCAGACCGATGAAGATACCGAAGTCAGTGATCGACTTGATGGTACCGGAGATACGGTCACCCTTGTTGAACTGGCTGGAGAAGTCTTCCCACGGGTTGGATTTGCACTGCTTGATACCCAGGGAGATACGACGACGCTCTTCGTCGATGTCCAGAACCTGAACTTCCACTTCATCGCCAACCTGGACGACTTTCGACGGATGGATGTTCTTGTTGGTCCAGTCCATTTCGGAGACGTGTACCAGGCCTTCCACGCCCTCTTCCAGCTCGGCGAAGCAGCCGTAGTCGGTGAGGTTGGTGACGCGGGCCATGACGCGGGTGCCTTCCGGGTAACGCGCCTTGATGGCAACCCACGGGTCTTCGCCCAGTTGCTTCAGGCCCAGGGATACACGGTTGCGCTCGCGGTCGAACTTCAGGACCTTGACGTCGATCTCGTCGCCAACGTTGACGATCTCGGACGGATGCTTGATGCGCTTCCAGGCCATGTCGGTGATGTGCAGCAGGCCGTCTACGCCGCCCAGGTCCACGAATGCGCCGTAGTCGGTGAGGTTCTTGACGATACCCTTGACCTGCTGGCCTTCCTGCAGCGATTCCAGCAGAGCTTCACGCTCGGCGCTGTTCTCGGCTTCCAGGACGCTGCGGCGGGAAACGACAACGTTGTTGCGCTTCTGGTCGAGCTTGATGACCTTGAACTCGAGCTCTTTGCCTTCCAGGTGGGTGGTGTCGCGAACCGGACGAACGTCGACCAGCGAACCCGGCAGGAACGCGCGGATGCCGTTGACGTCGACGGTGAAACCGCCCTTGACCTTGCCGTTGATGACGCCCTTGACCACTTCGTCGGCAGCGAAAGCCGCTTCCAGAACAATCCAGCTCTCGGCGCGCTTGGCTTTCTCGCGGGACAGCTTGGTCTCGCCAAAGCCGTCTTCTACCGCGTCCAGTGCGACGTGGACTTCGTCACCCACCTTGATGGTCAGCTCGCCCTGTTCGTTGTAGAACTGCTCGACCGGGATGACGCCCTCGGATTTCAGACCGGCATGGACGGTGACCCAGTCACCATCGATGTCGACCACGATGCCGGTGATGATGGCACCCGGCTGCATGTCGAGGGATTTCAGACTTTCTTCAAAGAGTTCTGCGAAGCTTTCGCTCATGTTCATACCTGTAGTCAAAGGCCCGGAAGGGCCCGATTCCGCATCACCAGCCAATGCGGTCAAGTCATTAAATGAAGCCGCAGGACAATTTGCTGGTTTCCTGCTAGCTTCTGATTGCACTCCCGAATGGGAATGCCCAGTTGGGTTGTTCTGCGATGGCGCCAGGCAAGTCGGGAGGCAACCCTCGCCGCACCTGCAAAACGCCACAACATAAGGTCTGGAATATTAGCAACCAGGCCCTGTATCGTCAATTCCCGCGCCGAAACCTCAGACGTCCCAGCCCTGCCGCTCGCAGTGCCGGATGATCGTCTCGACCACCGCCTCGATGCTCATTTCGGTGGAGTCCAGCAGGATCGCGTCATCGGCCGGTTTCAGCGGCGCGACCGCGCGCTGGCTGTCGCGCTCGTCGCGCTCGCGGATTTCTTCCAGCAAGGCAGACTGGTCGACATCCGCGCCCTTCGCCTTCAACTGCAGGTAGCGTCGACGCGCACGCTCCTCCGCCGAGGCGGTGAGGAAGATCTTCAGAGGCGCATCGGGAAACACCACGGTGCCCATGTCGCGGCCGTCGGCCACCAACCCCGGCGCTTCGAGGAACGCCCGCTGGCGCTGCAGCAACGCATCGCGCACGGCCGGTAAGGCGGCGACCTGTGAGGCGCCGGCACCGACCTGCTCGGTACGGATCACATCGGTCACTTCCTCGCCTTCGAGAATGATGCGCTGCCCATGGCTGCCATCGGCAGCGACGAACTGCACATCGAGGTGCGCAGCCAGAACCTTCAGCGCCTCTTCATTGGTCAGGTCGACACCATGGTTGACCGCGGCGAACGCCAACAGCCGATAAAGCGCCCCGGAATCCAGCAGGTTCCAGCCCAGGCGCCGGGCGAGCAGCCCGGCGACCGTGCCCTTGCCGGCGCCACTGGGGCCATCGATGGCGAGCATCGGTACAGCGCCGTTCATCAATTGTTCTCCACGGCGACCCGGATACCGGTCTGGGCACACAGGGCGAGGAAGTTGGGGAAGGAGGTGGCGACGTTGGCGCAGTCGTGGATGCGGATCGGCCCGCTGGCGCGCAGCGAAGCGACGCTGAAGGACATGGCGATACGGTGGTCGCCGTGCGCCCAGACTTCGCCGCCACCGAACGCACCACCCTCGATGACGATGCCATCCGGGGTCGGCTCGGCCTTCACGCCCAGGGCCTTCAAGCCGTCAGCCATGACCTGGATACGGTCCGACTCCTTGACCCGCAGCTCTTCGGCGCCACGCAGGACGGTGCGCCCCTCGGCGCAGGCGGCAGCCACGAAGAGTACCGGGAACTCGTCGATGGCCAGTGGCACCAGGTCCTCGGGAATGTCGATGCCCTTGAGCCGCGCGGAGCGCACGCGGATGTCGGCGACCGGCTCGCCGCCGACCTCGCGCTGGTTTTCCAGGCTCAGGTCACCACCCATCAGGCGCAGGATCTCGATGACGCCGACGCGCGTCGGGTTGATGCCGACGTGCTGCAGGACCAGTTCCGAACCCTCGGCGATACTGGCGGCAACCAGGAAGAAGGCTGCCGAGGAAATGTCGGCCGGGACCTCGATATGGGTGGCGCTCAACTTGTGCCCGGATTCGACCTTGGCGGTGCTGCCCTCGACCTCCACCGGATAGCCGAAGCCGCGCAGCATGCGCTCGGTGTGGTCGCGGGTCGGCGCCGGCTCGGTGACCGAGGTCTCACCCGCGGCGTAGAGCCCGGCGAGCAACAGGCAGGACTTCACCTGGGCGCTGGCCATCGGCATGTCGTAATGCATACCGGTGAGGCGCTGGCCGCCGCGAATGGTCATCGGCGGACGGCCTTCCGGCCCCGTCTCGATTACCGCGCCCATCTCGCGCAGCGGCTTGGCTACGCGATTCATCGGCCGCTTGGAAAGGGACGCGTCGCCGGTCAGGGTGCTGTCGAACGGCTGGGCCGCCAGCAGACCGCTGAGCAGACGCATGGAAGTACCGGAGTTACCCAGGTAGATCGGCCCAGGCGGCGCCTTGAGGCCGTGCAGGCCAACGCCATGGACGGTGACGCGGCCGTTCTGCGGCCCCTCGATCACCACTCCCATGTCGCGGAACGCCTGGATGGTTGCCAGTGCGTCCTCGCCCTCGAGGAAGCCCTCCACTTCGGTGGTGCCTTCGGCCAGGGAGCCGAGCATGATCGAGCGATGGGAGATCGACTTGTCGCCCGGTACCCGGATGGTTCCGGACAGGCTGCCGCCCGGCTGGGCCAGATAAATCAGGTCGTTGTTGTGCATGGCGTCCACATAGGCCCGACGGGCCAGGATTTTGCTGAAATGCTCACGGGCTACCCGGGCGCGCGTGAAAACGCCCAACAACTGGTGCCCGTCCCCAGTGTCGACGGCCTCGCGCAGCGCGTCGAGGTCGTCACGAAAAACATCCAGTGTACGCAGCACCGCCTCGCGATTGGCGAGAAAGATGTCGTGCCACATCACCGGGTCGCTGCCGGCTATCCGTGTGAAATCACGGAAACCGCCGGCGGCATAGCGGAAGATCTCCAGGTTCTCGCTGCGCTTGGCCAGGGAGTCGACCAGGGTGAAGGCCAGCAGGTGAGGCAGGTGGCTGGTGGCCGCCAGAACCTCGTCGTGATGCTCGACCTCCATGTGCTCGACGTCCGCGCCCAGCGCGCGCCACAGGCTGTCGACCAGCGCCAGCGCGTCGGCATCGGTCTCCGCGGAGGGCGTGAGAATCACCTTGTGCCGGCGGAACAGGGTCGCCTTCGCCGCGGTCACTCCGCTCTGCTCGGAACCCGCGATCGGATGCCCCGGTACCAGGTACCGCGGCATCCCGCCGAACGCGACACGCGCGGCACGCACGATATTGCCCTTGGCGCTGCCAACGTCGGTCAATACAGCCTTGCCCAGGTCGAGCTTCGCCAGGTCGGCCAGCACCCGCTCCATCGCCAGGATCGGCACCGCCAGCTGGATCACGTCGGCACCGACACAGGCGCGGCCAAGATCCTCCTCGCAACGGTCGACCACGCCGAGCTCCACCGCCAGGCGGCAAGACTCGGCATCCCGATCCACGCCGACCACTTCCCGGAACAACCCTTTGCTCCGCAACCCCTTGGCGAAGGAGCCGCCGATCAGGCCCAGCCCCACCACCACCAGGCGGCCCAGCTTAGGGGTCGACTGTTGCAGCGGCGTGACCTCAGTCATGCGCCAGCACCTTGCCCAGCGCCTGGAGGAAACGATCGTTCTCTTCCGGCAGCCCGATGGAGACGCGCAGGAAGGTCGGCATCCCGTAGCCAGCCACCGGACGCACGATCACGCCTTCGCGCAGCAGCGCCTGGTAGACCGGACCGGCATCGCGAGCCAGATCCACGGCGATGAAGTTGCCCTTCGAGGGAATCCAGGACAGGCCCAACGCGTGGAAGCCATCCTCCAGCTGCGCCATGCCGGAATCGTTTAGGCGGCGACTCTGCGCCAGGTAGTCATGGTCGTCCAGCGCCGCGCAGGCAGCCGCCAGGGCCAGGCTATTGACATTGAACGGCTGGCGCACGCGGTTGAGCACATCGGCCACCGCCTTGCTCGAAAGCGCGTAGCCGACCCGCAGCGAAGCCAGGCCATAGGCCTTGGAGAAGGTCCGCGAGACCAGCAGGTTGGGATGGCGCGCCAGGTAGTCCAGGCCATCGGGCAGCTCGTCGCCCTCGGCGTATTCGATATAGGCCTCGTCCAGCACCACCAGCACCTCCGCCGGCACCTGGGCGAGGAACCGCTCCAGGGCGTCCGCACCGAACCAGGTCCCGGTCGGGTTGTTCGGGTTGGCGACGAACACCACGCGAGTTTGCCCATCGATGGCGGCGAGCATCGCTTCCAGGTCATGCCCCCAGGCGCGCGCCTTGACCGCCCGCCCCTCGGCGCCCACGGCCTGGGTGGCGATCGGGTAGACGGCGAAGGCATGTTCGCTGAACACGGCGTTCAGACCAGGCGCGAGGTAGGCACGGGCGACCAGGTCGAGAATGTCGTTGGAGCCGTTGCCCAGGGTCACCTGCGCCGCATCCACCGCGCAACGCTCGGCCAGCTTGCGCTTGAGTTCGAAACCGTTGCCGTCAGGATAACGGGTCAGTTCCGTCAGTTCGGCGCGGATAGCCTCCAGCGCCTTTGGGCTCGCACCCAGCGGGTTCTCGTTGCTGGCGAGCTTGACGATCGCCGCAGGGTCGATGCCCAGCTCGCGGGCCAGTTCGTCCACCGGCTTGCCAGGGACGTAGGGCGACAGCTTTTGCACCCCCGGCTGGGCCAGGGCAAGGAAATCGGACATGGATAGTTCAGCCTCGACGCGGGACGGGGCATTCATCGATGACCCGTCTCTTCGGAATGACAGCGCGCTCAGAGCACCGCTTTCGGATAGGAGCCCAGGACCTTCAGGGCGACGGCTTCCTGGCCGATCTTCTCCAGGACGTCCTTGATCAGCGGTTCTTTATGGTGGCCGACGAAATCGATGAAGAACACGTAGGTCCATTTGCCGCTGCGCGACGGACGGGTTTCGATGCGGGTCAGGTCGATACCGTTATTGTGGAACGGTACCAGCAGCTCGTGCAGGGCCCCCGGCTTGTTGCGCATGGAAACGATGATCGAGGTCTTGTCGTCGCCGGTCGGCGGCACCTCCTGGTTGCCGATGATCAGGAAGCGCGTGGAGTTGTCCGGGCGGTCCTCGATCTTCTCGTGCAGCTTGCTCAGGTGGTACAGGCTGGCCGCCATGTCGCCGGCGATCGCCGCCGAATTCCACTCGCTTTTCACCCGCTTGGCCGCGTCGGCGTTGCTCGACACCGCCACCCGCTCGACGCTCGGGTAGTGCGAGTCCAGCCACTTGCGACATTGCGCGAGGGATTGGGCATGGGAATAGATCCGGGTGATGTTGTCGGTCTTGGTGGTTTCGCCGACCAGCAGGTGATGGTGGATACGCAACTCGACTTCGCCGCAGATCACCATGTCGTGCTCGAGGAAGCTGTCGAGGGTATGGTTGACCGCCCCCTCGGTGGAGTTTTCCACAGGCACCACGCCGAAGTTCACCGCGCCGGCGGCGACCTCGCGGAACACCTCGTCGATCGCCGCCATCGGCGTGCTGATCACCGCGTTGCCGAAATGCTTGAGTGCCGCGGCCTGGGTAAAGGTGCCCTCGGGTCCGAGATAGGCCACTTTCAGCGGCTGCTCAAGCGCCAGGCAGGACGACATGATCTCGCGGAACAGCCGCGCGACCTCTTCGTTGTCCAGCGGCCCCTTGTTCAATTGCATGATGTGCTTGAGCACCCAGGCTTCGCGCTCGGGACGGTAGAACACCGGCGCCTCGCCCTCGCCCAGGGTCTGGGTCTTCACTCGCGCCACGTCCTGGGCGCAACGGGCACGTTCGCTGATCAGCTCGAGCAACTTCTCGTCGAGGCTGTCGATGCGCAGGCGCAAGGCCTTGAGCTGGTCCTGGTCCGCCATCAGCCGTGCTCCTTCTCGAACTCCGCCATGTATGCGACCAGCGCCTCGACCGCGTCCAGGCCAAGGGCGTTGTAGATGGAAGCGCGCATGCCGCCGACCGAGCGGTGGCCTTTCAGGTTGAGCAGCCCGCGCGCCTCGGCGCCTTCCAGGAACGGCTTGTCGAGACGCTCGTCGGCCAGGCGGAACGGCACGTTCATCCAGGAGCGGGCGCTCGGCTGGATCGGGTTGGTGTAGAAGTCGCTGGCATCGATGGTCTTGTACAGCAGGTCCTTCTTGGCGCGGTTGCGCTGCTCCATCGCGGTCACCCCGCCCTGCTCCTTCAGCCATTCGAAGACCAGGCCGGACAGGTACCAGGAGTAAGTCGCCGGGGTGTTGTACATGGAACCGTTGTCCGCGGCGATCTTGTAGTTGAGCATGGTCGGACAGACGCTGCGGGCGCGGCCGAGCAGGTCTTCGCGAACGATCACCACCACCAGGCCGGACGGGCCGATGTTCTTCTGCGCCCCGGCATAGATCAGGCCGAAGCGGGACACGTCGAGCGGGCGCGAGAGGATGTCGGAGGACATGTCGGTGACCAGCGGCACGTCGCCGGTCTCGGGAATCCAGTCGAACTCGAGGCCGCCGATGGTCTCGTTGGAGGCGTAGTGCACATAGGCCGCGTCCTTGGTCAGCGTCCACTCGTTCTGACCCGGAATGGCGAAGTAGTCGTACTCCTTGGCGCTGGCCGCGACATTCACGGTGCCATAGCGACGAGCCTCCTCGATGGCCTTCTTCGACCAGATACCGGTATCGATATAGTCGGCGACGCCATCTTCGGGCAGCAGGTTCAGCGGAATCTCGGCGAACTGCTGGCTGGCGCCGCCCTGCAGGAACAGCACCTTGTAGTCCGAGGGAATGTCGAGCAGGTCGCGCAGGTCCTGCTCGGCCTTGCTGGCGATGGCCACGTAGTCATCACTACGGTGGCTCATTTCCATGACCGAAAGGCCCTTGCCCCGCCAGTCGAGAAGCTCGGCCTGGGCACGTTGCAGAACTGCGTCGGGAAGCGCCGCGGGACCGGCGCAGAAATTGAAGGCTCGCTTGCTCACATCCACTCTCGCTATAGGTAGGGCGGATAGCCGTGAGTTATCCGCCGAGGTCATCGGCCGGGCGGGCGCAGGCGCCCGCCCCGAGCCTTACTCTTCGTTGCCTTCCGCTTCCGCCGCGGGCTCGGACTCGGCCGACTCGCCCAGAGATTCGGCAGCTTCCTCGCCCTCGGGCAGGTCCTCGTCATCTCCGCCCGACGGCTCCTGGACACGCTCCAGACCGACCAGTACCTCGTCGCTGGCGAGCTTGATCAGGGTTACGCCCTGGGTATTGCGGCCGGACAGGGAGACTTCGTCGACACGCGTCCGCACCAGGGTGCCCTGGTCGGAAATCAGCATGATCTCCTCGCCTTCCTGGACCTGTACCGCGGCGATCAGCGCGCCGTTGCGCTCGTTGGTGACCATGGCGATCACCCCCTGGCCACCACGGCCGCGACGCGGGAACTTGCTCAGCGGGGTACGCTTGCCGAAGCCGCGCTCGGAGGCGGTGAGGATCTGCGCCCCGGACTCCGGAATCAGCATGGAGATCAGCTGCTGCCCCTTGCCCAGGCGCATGCCACGTACGCCGCGGGCGTTGCGGCCCATGATGCGCACCACGCTCTCGGCGAAGCGGATCACCTTGCCGGCGCTGGAGAACAGCATGACTTCCTTGGCGCCATCGGTGATCGCGGCGGCGATCAGGGTGTCGCCCTCTTCCAGCTTGAGCGCGATCAGGCCGCTGCTGCGCGGACGGCTGAACTGCACCAGCGGGGTCTTCTTCACGGTACCGAAGGCGGTGGCCATGAAGATGTAGGCGCCGGTCGGCTCGGCCACCAGCTCGGCGGTCTCGCCCTCGACTTCCTCGACCTCGGCGGCCTCGACCACCTCGCCCTCGAGCACCGTTCCTTCGGCTTCGTCGAGGTCGTCATCGGCGCCGCCGTTCTGCTGCAGCGCCTCCAGGTCGATCTGCAACATCGCGGTGATCCGCTCGCCCTCGTCCAGCGGCAGCAGGTTCACCAACGGCCGGCCACGCGCGGTACGCGAGGCTTCCGGAATCTCGAAGGTACGCAGCCAGTAGACCTTGCCCTTGCTGGAGAACAGCAGGAGGGTCGCATGGCTGTTGGCCACCAGCAGGTGTTCGATGTAGTCCTCGTCCTTCATCCCGGTGGCGGACTTGCCTTTGCCGCCGCGACGCTGCGCCTGGTAGGCGGCCAGCGGCTGGGACTTGGCGTAGCCGCCGTGGGAGATGGTCACCACGCGGTCTTCCTCGGTGATCAGGTCGGCGATGGTCAGGTCGACCTGGGAGGCCACGATCTCGGTGCGGCGAGCATCGCCGAATTCGGCCTTGACCGCTTCCAGCTCCTCACGGATCACCTCCATCAGGCGCGCCGGGTTGGTCAGGATGCGGATCAACTCGCCGATCAGGTTGAGGATTTCCTGGTATTCGGAGAGCAGCTTCTCGTGCTCCAGGCCGGTCAGGCGATGCAGGCGCAGCTCGAGGATCGCCTGGGCCTGTTCCGGCGACAGGTAGTACTTGCCGTCGCGCAGGCCGTACTGCGGATCCAGGTCTTCCGGGCGACAGGCGTCGGCGCCGGCACGCTCGACCATCGCTTCCACCGCGCTGGACTCCCAGGCAGTGGCGATCAGGCGTTCCTTGGCCTCGGCCGGGGTCGGCGAACTCTTGATCAGCTCGATCACCGGGTCGATGTTCGACAGGGCGACCGCCTGGCCTTCCAGGATGTGCCCGCGCTCGCGGGCCTTGCGCAGCTCGTAGACGGTACGCCGGGTCACCACTTCGCGGCGGTGGCGGACGAACACTTCGAGCATGTCCTTCAGGTTCAGCGTGCGCGGCTGGCCGTCGACCAGGGCCACCACGTTGATGCCGAACACGCTCTGCAGCTGGGTCTGGGCATAGAGGTTGTTGAGGACCACCTCGCCCACCTCGCCGCGACGCAGCTCGATGACCACGCGCATGCCGTCCTTGTCGGACTCGTCGCGCAGCTCGGAAATACCCTCGATCTTCTTCTCTTTCACCAGCTCGGCGATCTTTTCGATCAACCGCGCCTTGTTCAACTGGTACGGCAGCTCGGTGATGATGATCTGCTCGCGACCGCCGCCCTTCTCCATCTCCTCGACGACGGCGCGGGCACGGATGTAGATGCGCCCGCGACCGGTGCGGTAGGCCTCGATGATCCCGGCGCGGCCGTTGATGATGCCGGCGGTGGGGAAGTCCGGACCGGGGATGTACTGCATCAGCTCATCGACGGTCAGGTCGGGGTTGTCCATCAGCGCCAGGCAGCCGTCGATCACTTCGCCGAGGTTGTGCGGCGGGATGTTGGTCGCCATACCCACGGCGATACCGCTGGAACCGTTGACCAGCAGGTTGGGAATCTTGGTCGGCATGACCGCCGGGATCTGCTCGGTGCCATCGTAGTTGGGCACCCAGTCGACGGTTTCCTTTTCCAGGTCCGCCAGCAGTTCATGGGCCAGCTTGGCCATGCGCACTTCGGTGTATCGCATGGCTGCGGCGTTGTCGCCGTCCACCGAACCGAAGTTGCCCTGGCCGTCTACCAGCATGTAGCGCAGCGAGAACGGCTGCGCCATGCGCACGATGGTGTCGTAGACCGCGGTGTCGCCGTGCGGGTGGTACTTACCGATCACGTCGCCGACCACACGGGCGGATTTCTTGTAGGGCTTGTTCCAGTCGTTGCCCAGCTCGCTCATGGCATAAAGCACACGGCGGTGCACCGGCTTCAGGCCGTCACGTGCATCCGGCAGGGCCCGCCCGACGATCACGCTCATCGCGTAGTCGAGATAGGACTGTTTCAGCTCGTCTTCGATATTGACCGGGAGAATTTCTTTGGCCAGTTCGCCCATGAGAAGCCTGGTTCCTTTTTCTGGTGGAACTTCGCCGCCTCGATCCTGAGGCAAACGAAGTAGGTCGGCGCATGCCCGAGCAGCGCCAACTCACTACAAATCAACGACTTGAGTCAAGGATTCGCGCACTCTCGAGGCCCCTCCGCGGGGCGCTCGAATAACCGTCGGAGCTTACCACAGCCCACGCCCCAGCCCAAGGCAAAGGCCCTGGCGGGGACGACCTCCAGTCGCCTCGTTCAATGCAGGCGCTTGCGGCTCATCAGGGCGGCCATGCGCTCGGCGTCGGGACGCTCGACGACGCCACGCTCGGTCACGATGGCATCGATAAGGTCCGCCGGGGTCACGTCGAATACCGGATTGTAGGCATCGACCTCGGCCGCCACCCGTCGCCCGCCGATTTCCAGCAGTTCGCGACCGTCGCGCTCTTCGATCGGGATGTCCTCGCCGCTCTCCAGGTTCATGTCGATGGTCGAACTCGGCGCCACCACCATGAAGCGCACGCCGTGGTGCATGGCGTTGACCGCCAGCTGGTAGGTGCCGATCTTGTTGGCGACATCGCCATTGGCGGTGATGCGGTCGGCGCCGACGATGACCCAGGTGATGTTCTCGGTCTTCATCAGGTGCGCGGCGGCCGAATCCACGTTCAGGCTGACCGGGATGCCTTCGTTGGCCAGCTCCCAGGCGGTCAGTCGCGAGCCCTGGAGCCAGGGCCGGGTTTCGTCGGCGTAGATGCGATTGACCAGGCCTTCCAGGTGCGCGGCGCGGATCACCCCCAGCGCGGTGCCGAACCCGCCGGTCGCCAGGGCGCCGGTATTGCAGTGGGTGAGGATGTTCTGCGGGCTGCCCTGCTGCTTGCGGATCAGCTCCATGCCCAACTGGGCCATGGTCAGGTTGGCCTCGCGGTCGCTTTCATGGATGGAGATCGCCTCGGCTTCCAGCACCGCCAGCGGCTGGTCGCCCTCTTTCATTCGCTCCAGACGGTCGCGCATGCGGTTCAGCGCCCAGAACAGGTTGACCGCCGTGGGTCGCGAGTCGGCCAGCAGGCGGAAGTCCTCCTCCAGCGCGGCGCGCCAGTCGCCGCCCTGCGCCAAGCGCGCGCGGGCGCCAAGGACGATGCCGTAGGCGGCGCTGATGCCGATGGCCGGCGCGCCGCGCACGACCATATCGCGAATGGCCTTGGCCACCTCGGCCGCCGACTCGTGTTCGAGCCAGACCTCCTCCTGGGGCAGCAGGCGCTGATCCAGCAACCGCAGCGTACCGTCCCGCCACTCGATCGCCTTGACCCGCTCGGCCGCCAGCAGTCGCTCTCGCATGCACACACCTCTCGCTGAATCACGGAAAAGCTGCGGATTATAACGAGCCCCAGCCGCGGACGCTCGGGTATACTTCCGGCTTCCCGCTCTGCGCCCAGGATGCGCCGCCATGCCCAACGTCCGTAACCCCTTCGACCTCCTCCTGCTGCCGACCTGGATCGTCCCCGTGGAGCCCGCCGGGGTGGTGCTGCGCGACCACGCGCTGGGCATCCGCGACGGCCAGATAGCCCTGGTCGCGCCGCGCGAGCAGGCCATGCGCCATGGCGCCACGGAAATCCGCGAATTGCCGGGCATGCTGCTCGCCCCCGGTCTGGTCAACGCCCACGGCCATTCGGCGATGAGTCTGTTCCGCGGTCTCGCCGACGACCTGCCGCTGATGACCTGGCTGCAGGACCACATCTGGCCGGCCGAAGGCCAATGGGTCAGCGAGGATTTCATCCGCGACGGCACGGAGCTGGCCATCGCCGAACAGGTAAAGGGCGGCATCACCTGTTTCTCCGACATGTACTTCTATCCACAGGCCATCTGCGGCGTGGTCCATGACAGCGGGGTCCGCGCCCAGGTGGCGATCCCGGTGCTGGACTTCCCGATCCCCGGCGCCCGCGACAGCGCCGAGGCGATCCGCCAGGGCATGGCACTGTTCGACGACCTCAAGCACCACCCGCGCATCCGCATCGCCTTCGGCCCGCACGCCCCTTATACGGTGAGCGACGACAAGCTGGAGCAGATCCTGGTGCTCACCGAGGAACTCGACGCCAGCATCCAGATGCACGTCCACGAGACCGCCTTCGAGGTGGAGCAGGCCATGGAGCGCAACGGCGAGCGCCCGTTGGCCCGCCTGCACCGCCTCGGCCTGCTCGGCCCACGCTTCCAGGCGGTGCACATGACCCAGGTAGACGACGACGACCTGGCGATGCTGGTGGAAACCAACAGCTCGGTGATCCACTGCCCGGAATCCAACCTCAAGCTGGCCAGCGGCTTCTGCCCGGTGGAAAAGCTCTGGCAGGCCGGGGTCAACGTGGCCATCGGCACCGACGGCGCGGCCAGCAACAACGACCTCGACCTGCTCGGCGAGACCCGCACCGCGGCGCTGCTGGCCAAGGCCGTGTACGGCCAGGCCACCGCCCTCGACGCCCACCGCGCGCTGCGCATGGCCACCCTGAACGGCGCCCGCGCGCTTGGCCTGGAGCGCCTGATCGGCTCCCTGGAAGCCGGCAAGGCCGCCGACCTGGTGGCCTTCGACCTGTCCGGCCTGGCCCAGCAACCGGTCTACGACCCGGTTTCGCAACTTATCTATGCCAGCGGCCGCGACTGCGTGCGGCATGTCTGGGTCGGCGGCAGGCAACTGCTCGACGACGGCCGCCTGCTCCGTCACGACGAACAGCGCCTGATCGCCAGGGCCCGCGAATGGGGGGCGAAGATCGCCGCCAGCGACAGGTCCTGAACCGCGGCGGGCCGGCCCGCTGCGACAAACTGACATAGGAAGGCGAACCGCCGCCGGCCCCATCCCTCCGCCAAAGCTGGCAACATGAAGGATTGGATTCCGCCGCCGCGGCCCTTCCCCCAAAGGCTTCACTCTTCAACGGGAACGATTATGAGCAACGTCGACCACGCCGAGATCGCCAAATTCGAGGCACTGGCCCATCGCTGGTGGGACCGCGAGAGCGAGTTCAAGCCGCTCCACGACATCAACCCGCTGCGCGTCAACTGGATCGATGAGCGCGCCGGCCTGGCCGGCAAGAAGGTGCTCGACATCGGTTGCGGCGGCGGCATCCTCAGCGAAGCCATGGCCCAGCGCGGCGCCAACGTCACCGGCATCGACATGGGCGAAGCGCCGCTCGCGGTGGCGCGCCTGCACCAACTGGAATCCGGCGTCGCCGTCGACTACCGGCAGATCACCGCCGAGCAGATGGCCGAGGAAATGCCCGGGCAGTTCGACGTGGTCACCTGCCTGGAGATGCTCGAACACGTGCCGGACCCGGCCTCGGTGATCCGCGCCTGCCACCGCCTGGTCAAGCCGGGCGGACAGGTTTTCCTCTCGACCATCAACCGCAATCCCAAGGCCTACCTGTTCGCGGTGATCGGCGCGGAATACATCCTCCAGTTGCTGCCGCGCGGGACCCACGATTTCCGCAAGTTCATCCGTCCGTCGGAACTCGGCGCCTGGTCGCGCGAGGCCGGTCTCGAGGTCAAGGACATCATCGGCCTGACCTACAACCCGCTGACCAAGCACTACAAGCTGGCCAACGACGTCGACGTCAACTACATGGTCCAGACCCAGCGGGAGGCGTGAAGCGCATGCGGCTCAAAGCGGTACTGTTCGACATGGATGGCACCCTGCTCGACACGGCGCCGGACTTCATCGCCATCACCCAGGCCATGCGTGCCGCCCACGGCCTGCCGCCGGTGGACGAGCAACAGGTGCGCGACGTGGTCTCCGGCGGCGCGCGCGCGATGGTTGCCGCGGCCTTCGGCCTGTCGCTGGACAGCCCGGAACTGGAACCCCTGCGCCAGGAGTTCCTCGACCGCTACCAGGAGCATTGCGCGGTTCTCAGCCGGCCCTACGACGGCATCCCCGAACTGCTTGCGGCGATCGAGAAAGCCGGGTTGATCTGGGGCGTGGTGACCAACAAGCCGGTGCGCTTCGCCGAACCGATCATGCAGCGCCTGGGCTACGCCGAGCGTTCCAGGGTGCTGGTCTGCCCGGACCACGTGACCCGCAGCAAGCCCGATCCCGAGCCGCTGCTACTGGCCTGTAGCCAGCTCGGCATCGATCCGTCGAGGGTGCTGTT
This sequence comes from Pseudomonas sp. RC10-4-2, assembly GCF_050433085.1. Taxonomy (NCBI): domain Bacteria; kingdom Pseudomonadati; phylum Pseudomonadota; class Gammaproteobacteria; order Pseudomonadales; family Pseudomonadaceae; genus Pseudomonas; species Pseudomonas sp. RC10-4-2. The sequence goes on along the minus strand of NZ_JBNPXX010000001.1, from coordinate 1,185,623 downwards.
CATCGGCGACGACCTGCGCGACATCGAATCCGGCCGCGACGCCGGAACCAAGACCGCGGCGGTGCGCTACGGCTACATCCACCCCGAAGACAACCCCGCGCACTGGGGCGCCGACGTGATCGTCGACCACCCGCGCGAACTCATCGACGTTCTCGACCGCGCGCTCTGCGACTGCTGATCCGCAGCGCCGCCGACAGACAACGACCCGCCGCCAGGCGGGTCATGCATTCAAAGGATTCGACATGTTCCAGTACTCCGCCCGCCCCGACCTGCTGAAAGACCGCGTGATCCTGGTCACCGGCGCCGGCCGCGGCATCGGCGCCGCCGCCGCCAAGACCTTCGCCGCCCACGGCGCCACCGTGCTGCTGCTGGGCAAGACCGAGGAGTACCTGAACGAGGTCTACGACGCCATCGAGGCCGCCGGCCATCCGCAGGCCGCCGTGATCCCGTTCAACCTGGAGACCGCCCAGCCGCACCAGTTCGAGGAACTGGCGGCAACCCTGGAGAACGAGTTCGGCCGCATCGACGGCCTGCTGCACAACGCTTCGATCCTCGGTCCGCGCTCGCCGATGCAGCAGATTTCCGGGGAGAACTTCATGCGCGTGATGCAGGTGAACGTCAATGCCATGTTCATGCTGACCACCGCCATGCTGCCGCTGATGAAGCTCTCCAGCGACGCCTCGATCATCTTCACCTCGAGCAGCGTGGGCCGAAAGGGCCGCGCCTACTGGGGCGCCTATTCGGTATCGAAGTTCGCCACCGAGGGCCTGATGCAGACCCTTGCCGACGAACTCGACGGTACCAGCGCGATCCGCGCCAACAGCGTCAACCCCGGCGCCACCCGCACCAGTATGCGCGCCCTCGCCTACCCTGGGGAAAACCCGCTGAACAACCCCACCGGCGAGGAGATCATGCCGGTCTACCTGTACCTCATGGGGCCGGACAGCGCCGGCGTCAACGGCCAGGCCTTCGACGCCCAGTGATTCCCCGGCAGCCTCGCCGCCCGGCGAGGCTGCCCTGTCCTTCCCTTCCCTCTTCCCGTCCGGAACTTCCCATTCTTTTTGCATATTTTTCCCACTGAGTGGGAAAGTGGTTTCATTTTCCGGGAAATCGCCTTCACCCTGTGGGTCAAGGAGTTCCCATGTCGAAGCATTCCCCCACCGATCGCCTGCTGCAGATCCTCATTGCCCTCGGCCAGGCTCCCGAAGCCCTGTCTGCCAAGGAGCTGTCGCTGACCCTGGAGCAGCCGCTGAGCAGCACCTACCGGCACCTGAAGACCCTGTTGCGCTGGGGCCTGGCCGAAGAACAGGCCGGCCAGGGCCGCTACCTGCCCGGCCCGGCCTGCCTGCAACTGGCGAAGAAATTCGATCGCGAGGCCTCGCTGATCGGTCTCGCCAAACCGGAACTCAAGCGCCTGGCCGACCTGAGCCAGGAGAGCGTGGCGCTGATGGTGGCCAGCAACCAGCAGGCGATCTGCCTGGAACTGTTCGACAGTCCGCAGCCGCTGCGCTGCTGCTACCAGAAAGGGCTGGCGCAGCCGCTGTTGCATGGCGCCTCGGCCAAAGCCCTGCTGGCGCACCTGGAGGACGAACGGCGCGAGGAGCTGTACCTCGCCCAGGAACTCTCCGCCGAGCGTATCGACAAGCTGGAGCAGGAACTCCGGCTGATCCGCGAACAGGGCTATGCCGTCAGCCAGGGCGAGATCGACGAAGGCGTCTGGGGCATCAGCGTACCGCTGCTGGACAGCCGCCAGCGCCTGCACGGCGCCCTCAGCCTGATGGCCCCCGCCTTGCGCGCCCAGTCGCGCAGCGAACGCTTGCGGCAATGGACCCTCGACGCCGCCGCGCGACTTTCCGCGCGTCTGGACTGACCAACAGGAGTTTCGATGTACCCCGCCCCCGACATGAGCCTCTGGCAAGGCCGGATCGATAGCCAGGAAGGCGCCGACGCGCGGCGCTGGCACCAATGGATGCGCCCCTACGCAGACGACGCCGAAGCGGCCAGCGTGCTGCTCGGTTTCGCCAGCGACGAAGGCGTGCGCCGCAACCAGGGTCGCCAGGGCGCGCGCCACGGACCGCCAGCCTTGCGTCGCGCGCTGGCCAACCTGGCCTGGCACGGCGAGCAAGCGATCTACGATGCCGGCGACATCGTCGCCGGCGACGATCTGGAAGCCGCCCAGGAACGCTACGCGCAACGCGTCGCCGACCTGCTCGCGCGCGGCCACCGGGTGGTCGGCCTGGGCGGCGGCCACGAAATCGCCTACGCCAGCTTCGCCGGCCTCGCCCGCCACTTGAGTCGGCATGAGCGCCTGCCGCGCATCGGTATCCTCAATTTCGACGCGCATTTCGACCTGCGCCACGCCGAACGGGCCAGCTCCGGCACGCCGTTCCGCCAGATCGCCGAACTCTGCCAGGCCAGCGACTGGCCGTTCGCCTACTGCTGCCTGGGCATCAGCCGCCTGAGCAACACCGCGGCGCTGTTCGACCAGGCCCAGCGCCTGGGTGTGCGCTACCTGCTGGACCGCCAGTTGCAGCCATGGAACCTGGAACGCAGCGAAGCCTTCCTCGACAGCTTCCTGCAATCCGTCGACCACCTCTACCTGACCGTTTGCCTCGACGTGCTCCCGGCCGCCCAGGCGCCCGGCGTCAGCGCGCCCTCGGCGCACGGCGTGGAGATGCCGGTGGTGGAGCACCTGGTCCGCCGCGCCAAGGCCAGCGGCAAGCTGCGCCTGGCCGACATCGCCGAACTCAACCCGCAACTCGATAGCGACCAGCGCACCGCCCGGATCGCCGCGCGCCTGGTCGACAGCCTGGTCAACTGATCGCCCTTTCGCCCACACAACAACAATAGAGCCACGCCATGCCGACATTGCACCTGGACGCCCTGTCCACCACCGCCCTCGCCCTGCTCCTGCTCGCCCTCGGCAGCCAATTGAAGAAGCGCAGCCGCTGGCTGACACGTCTGTGCGTACCGTCGCCGGTGATCGCCGGCTTCGGCTTCGCCTTCCTGGTCTGGCTGCTCAGGGATCGCGGCTGGCTCGACATCGGCCTCGACACCAGCCTGCAGACGCCCCTGATGGTGGCGTTCTTCACCACCGTCGGCCTCGGTGGCAGCCTCGGCCTGCTGCGCAAGGGCGGCAAGACCCTGCTGGTCTACCTGTCGGCCTGCTGGGCGCTGGCGATACTGCAGAACCTGATCGGCGTCGGCAGCGCCGGACTGCTCGGCCTCGACCCGTTGCTCGGGATCATGGCCGGCGCGGTGTCGCTGGAAGGCGGCTTCGGCGCGGCGGCGGCCTTCGGCCCGGTTGCGGAAGGGCTCGGTGCCCAGGGCGCGACCACCGTGGCGCTGGCCTCGGCCACCTTCGGCATGGTCGCTGGCGGGCTGCTCGGCAGCCCGGTGGCGCGCTGGCTGATCGAACGCAACCGCCTGCCGGTGCAGGCGGAAAGCGACAACCGGCTGGAAGCCCTCGGCCAGCAGGAGCGACGCCAGCATGCGGCGGCCACGCTGGACGGCAATCTCCTGCTGCGCCTGCTGACCTGCGTGCTGCTGGTGATGGTGCTCGGCTTCTGGCTCGGCGACGCGCTCGAGGAACGCCTGGGCCTGGTGCTGCCCAGTTATGTCGGGGCGATGTTCATCGCCATCGTCCTGCGCAACCTCGACGACCGGCTCGGCTGGCTGCGCATTCCGGACCACGCCGTCGGTACCCTGGGCGACGTCTGCCTGGGCATCTTCCTGACCATGGCGATGATGAGCCTGAAGTTCTGGGAGCTGGAGAACCTCGGCCTGCCGCTGCTCGGCGTACTGTTCATCCAGGTCGCGGTGCTGTTGCTGCTGACGATCTTCGTGCTGTTCCGCCTGCTCGGCCGCAACTACGACGCCGCGGTGCTCTGCGCCGGCTTCCTCGGCCACGGCCTGGGCGCCACGCCCAACGCGGTGGCCAACATGGGCGCGGTCTGCGAGCACTATCGGGTGTTCTCGCACAAGGCCTTCATCATCGTGCCCCTGTGCGGCGCGGTACTGATCGATCTCGTCGCCATCCCGGCGATCACCTGGTTCATCAACGCCTTCAGTTGAACCATGGCGGCGCTCCGCTAGCGGAGCGCCAGCTTTCCGACGAGCGCCTCGGCCACTCGCCAGCAAAACGCCATTATTCCGTCGAAATCTCTCCGAAATTCCTACAGAATGTGGAAACCATTCCTAGGAAAACCTGTCTGTGCCTCTGATTTCTCCGTTCTTCAGTTGGCTGGCACGAAACTCGCCTTAGCCCTACTGTCGCCGTCTTTCGCGCCAGAGGTTCCGCGCATGGCTCCTCCCAAGCAGTCCAATACCATCGATTTCGACGCCGCCAAGCAGAAGCGCGGCCCCCAGCCCGGCGGCAACGCCAGCGGGCCGCGCGCCAGCAACCTGACGGAGTTGCGCCAGCAACTGACCCTACAGTTGCAGAGCAGCCTGGAGGCGGAGCGGATTCTCGGCCTGTTCTTCGAGGAAGTCCGCCAACTGATCCCGCTGGATGCCCTTGGCTACCGCCATCCGGGCTCCGACCTGCGCCTGGAGTTCGGCAGCAGCGCCAAGCATTCGGTGAGCTATCGCCTGAGCCATGACAGCGACTACCTCGGCGAACTGATCTTCCGTCGCCGCCAGCGCCTCGGCGAAGACGAACAACGGCAACTGGAGAGCCTGCTCGGCACCCTGCTGTTCCCGCTGCGCAACGCCCTGCTCTATCGCGCCGCGATCCAGACCGCCCTGCGCGACGCCCTGACCGGCACCGGCAACCGCATCGCCATGGACCAGGCGCTCGGCCGCGAACTGGAACTGGCCCGGCGCAACCTGCAACCGCTCTCGGTGCTGATGCTCGATATCGACCACTTCAAGCGGGTCAACGACCACTACGGTCACGCCGTCGGCGACGAAGCCCTCAAGGCCGTGGCGGAAACCATCAAGGACCACCTGCGCAATGTCGACATGGTGTTCCGCTTCGGCGGCGAGGAATTCCTCGTCCTGCTGTCCAGCACGCCGCTGCAGGCTGCCTGCATGGTCGGCGAACGCCTGCGCCAGGCGGTGGAGGAACTGGACTACCGGCACGCCGGCGAACCGCTGAAGCTGTCGATCAGCCTCGGTTGCGCCGACCTGCGGCCCGGCGAAGGCAGCGACGACCTGCTGCGACGGGTCGACGAGGCGCTCTACGAAGCCAAGCGCGACGGCCGCAACCGCCTGCGCTGCGCCTGAGGCTTGCCGACTCGCACACCCCGAAGCGCGGAGCGGGCGCATCGGGCGACGGCAGTAGCAACGGCTCTCACCGGCGCAGTTACGGTTTCCGCCAAGGTCCTGCCGCTTATGGCTGCGCCGGCTCGTCCGGGGCGCCATAGGCCTGGCGCAAGCGGACGCGCTTCTCCAGCAGCCAGCCGCTGGTTTCCTTGCCGTCTCGAGCCACGTACATGACGTTCAGCCACTCGCCGCTCGGCTTGTAGACAGTGATGAAGTCGCCGGGAATCACGAAGACCCCGGTGACACAGTCGGCACGCGGCGCGCTGTGGAAATAGGCGCGCCCCTTGTCGATCACCTCGCCCTCCAGCGGCGGACGGAAGTTGTCCTCGGGGCCGGCCGTCGCCTCGCCAAGGCTTGCGCAGCTCTGCGCCGGCATCGCCGCATCCGCGGCCAGCCCAGCGACGCTCCATAGCATGCAGAGCGCGATAGCCAGGATCCTGTGCATTTCACCACCTCCTTGTGTGCGGGCGACCATTAGACACCGATTCCCAGGCATGAAAAAGGCCCCCGAAGGGGCCTTTCCAGGGCGCTTTCCGCTCAGCGGCGGAAGCCCGGACGCATACCGTCGCCGGCCGGTTTCGGCCGCCGCTTGACCTGCGGCTTGCGGGCCGCCGGCTTGTCGCCCGGCGCGCTGGCCGGACGCTCGTCGCGCGGCTTGCTCGGGCGCGGCTTGCGGTTGCTCTCGCGGGGCCGCTCGGCAACCGGAGTGCCCTGCTCGCGCCCCTTGCGCTCGGCGCTCGGCTGCGGACCGCGCGCGGGACGCGAAGCCGGCGCGCGACGAGCGGCATTTTCGCCGTCCTCGCGCCGCGGCGCACGCTTGCGCCCGGCTTCCGGACGCTCGCTGCGCGCCAGCGGACGGGCCTGCTTGCGCTGCTGGCGTTCGGCCTTCTCGCGCGCCTTGGTGGTCATGCCCGGCAGGGCCACCGGCTTGAGGCCGACTTCCTCGCTGAGGATGTCGATCTCGCGCTGGTCCATTTCGCGGTAGCGGCCCATGGTCAGCTCGGAGGTCAGGAACACCGGGCCGAAACGCACCCGCTTGAGGCGGCTGACCACCAACCCCTGGGATTCCCACAACCGGCGCACCTCGCGGTTGCGGCCCTCCATCACTACGCAGTGGTACCAGTGGTTGAAGCCTTCGCCGCCCGGCGCCTGCTGGATATCGCTGAACTTGGCCGGGCCGTCCTCAAGCATCACGCCGTTGAGCAGGCGCTCGATCATCTCTTCGGTGACCTCGCCGCGCACCCGTACCGCGTATTCACGGTCCATCTCATAGGAAGGATGCATCAGGCGGTTGGCCAGTTCGCCATCGGTGGTGAACAGCAGCAGGCCGGTGGTATTGATGTCCAGGCGACCGACATTGATCCAGCGACCGGTGCGCAGGCGCGGCAGGCGGTCGAAGATGGTCGGGCGGCCTTCCGGATCGTCGCGGGTGCAGACCTCGCCTTCCGGCTTGTTGTAGATCAGCACGCGACGGACACTCTCGGCGGCCTCTTCGCGGCGGATCAGGTGGCCATCGACGGTGATCGCATCGTGGCTGTCGACCCGCTGGCCGAGGCTGGCCACGCTGCCATTGACGTTGACCCGGCCTTCGGCGATCCACACTTCTACGTCGCGCCGGGAACCGACGCCGAGACGGGCGAGGACTTTCTGCAATTTTTCCCCGACCGGTACGTGGGGATTCTCTGGGGTATCGTTCATCTGGGCACCTCCCGGTGTGGCTGGCAACGAATCGAAGGGCGCGCATCATACGCGCTTCGTCAGGACAAAGCACCGTCCCCGGGCGGAAACCCGGACAATCCCGCTAGACTAGGCCGGGTTCACCCACCCCGCCACCCGGAGGCCCCGGTGCACGACATCCCTCCCTTCAGCGGCGCCAAGCTGGCGCTGTTCTATGGCGACCACCTGGTCGTCTACAAACGCGACGAAAAACCCGGCATTCCCTTCCCCGGCTACTGGGACTTTCCCGGCGGCGGCCGTGAGGGCCTGGAGACGCCTGCCGAATGCGCCCTGCGCGAACTCGAGGAAGAGTTCTCCATCCGCCTGGAAGAACCTCGTATCGAATGGCAGCGACAGTATCCGAGCACCAGCGGCAGCGCGCCCTTCGCCTACTTCCTGGTGGCGCGCCTGGAGGACCGCGAGTTCGAGGCCATCCGCTTCGGCGACGAAGGACAATACTGGCGATTGATGGAGGTGGACGCCTACCTCGCGCATGCCATGGCCGTACCCTACCTGCAGAGCCGGCTCGGCGACTATCTGCGGGAACGCCGGCGCATCGGCGAATAACGCCGATGACGTTAGCCGTTCCATGCCCCGGATAATCCGGACGGCATAAAAAAACCCGGCCGAAGCCGGGCATGCCCAGGCGGGCAGTCTCAGTGTCTGCGGTGCTCGGCGAAGCGCTCCAGGGCTTCGCGGCTGAGGCGCTCGACCTGGGCCCAGTCGCCGCGGTCGACCACGGCCTTGGGCAGCATCCAGGTGCCGCCGACGCACATCACGTTGGGTACCGCCAGGTAGTCGGCGAGATTGTTCAGGCTGACGCCTCCGGTGGGGCAGAAGCGGATATCGGGGAATGGTCCCGAGAACGCCTTCAGCGCCGCCGGGCCGCCGCTGACTTCGGCGGGAAACAGCTTGAAGCGGCGGTAGCCATGGCGGTAGGCGAGCATGATCTCGGAAGCGCTGGCCACGCCGGGCAACAGCGGGACTTCGCTGTCCAGGGCGAAGCGCAGCAACTCGTCGGTGCAACCCGGGGTGACCACGAAGCTCGCCCCGGCCTTTTCCGCAGCGGCGAAGGTCCGCGGGTCGAGCACGGTGCCGGCGCCGATGCGCAGGTGCGGGCGCTCCTCGCTGAGGCGCCGGATGGCGGTCAGCCCGTGCGCCGTGCGCAGGGTGATCTCCAGGGCGGTCAGGCCGCCGGCGGCGAGGGCATCGGCCATCGGCAGGATGTCCGCCTCGCGGTCGATGGTGATCACCGGGAGGATGCGCGCCTCCCGGCACAGCGTGTCGATGCGGGCGGTCTTCTGTTCAAGGTTGTGCATGGCTACAGCTCCGCCACTCAGGGGTACCAATGGATCGTCAGCGGCGCGCGGAGGAAGGCGCGAACCGGCATCCGCCGTTCGTCCTCGACCGCCAGCGCGGCGTTCAGGGTGGCCAGCTTGGACTGGCCCTGGATCGCCAGCAGCTGCACCTTCGCCGCCGCCAGCACGGCGCGCGGCAGGGTCAGGCGCTGGTGCGGCACGCTCGGCGCCCACATCGGCAGACAACGGCGCGTCCCCTGGGGATCCATCGCCAGGTCCAGGCCAGGGCTGTTCGGGAACAGCGAGGCGGTATGGCCGTCGTCGCCCATGCCGAGGACCAGCACGTCGATCGGCAATGGCAGCTCGTGCAGGTGATGGTCGGCCAGCTCGGCCGCTTCCTCCAGGCTCGCCGCCGGCTGGTAGAGGCCGATGAAGCGCGCCTTCGCCGCCTCGCCACGGAGCAGGTGGCGGCGAACCAGGCCGGCGTTGCTATCGGCATGCGACTCCGGCACCCAGCGCTCGTCGGCCAGGCTGACGGTGATCCGCGACCAGTCCAGCGGCTCCTCGCTCAAGGCTTCGAGGAAGGCCACCGGACTGCGCCCACCGGACACCACCAGCAGCGCCTGGCCCTGCTCGGCCAGCGCCGAGCGCAACCGGCCGGCGACCTCGGCGGCCAGGCCGCGGGCCTGCTCGGCGGCGCTGCCCCAGACCTGCAGGCCGACGCCGGCCGGCAGCTTCAACTCAGAAATCGCCATACCAACTCCTCCCATCGCGGGCCACCAGGGCCACCGAGGCCACCGGCCCCCAACTCCCAGCCGGATACGGCTTGGGCGCTTCGCTCAGGCGTTCCCAGCCAGCGATCAGCTGGTCGCACCACTTCCAGGCGAACTCCACCTCGTCCTTGCGCACGAACAGGTACTGGTTGCCCTGGGTGACCTCCAGCAGCAGACGCTCGTAGGCATCGGGAATCCGCGCCGCGTGGTAGGTCTCGGAAAAACTCAGTTGCAGCGGGCCGGTACGCAATTGCATGCCCTTGCCCAGGCCCTGGTCCTTGGTCATCACTTGCAGGGAGATACCTTCGTCCGGCTGCAGGCGGATGATCAGCCGGTTGCTGATCAGCGAACGCTGCTCGGGAGCGAAGATGTAGTGCGGCGGCTCCTTGAAGTGGATGACGATCTGCGACAGCTTCTGCGGCATGCGCTTGCCGGTGCGCAGGTAGAACGGCACGCCCGACCAGCGCCAGTTGCGGATATCCACGCGCAGGGCGACGAAGGTTTCCGCGTCGCTGTCGCGATTCGCATGTTCCTCCTCCAGGTAGCCCGGCACTGCCTTGCCGTCGCTGAAACCGGCGGTGTACTGCCCACGCACCACGCGCGAAGCCAGTTGTTCGGCGGGAATCGGCTCGAGGGCGCGGAGGACCTTGACCTTCTCGTCGCGAATGCTGTCCGCCGAAAGGTCGCTGGGCGGATCCATGGCGATCAGGCAGAGCAGTTGCAGCAGGTGGTTCTGCACCATGTCGCGCAGTTGCCCGGCCTGGTCGAAGTAGCCCCAGCGGCCTTCGATGCCGACCTTCTCGGCCACGGTGATCTCCACGTGGGAGATGTGGTTCTGGTTCCACTGGGTCTCGAAGAGGCTGTTGGCGAAGCGCAGGGCGATCAGGTTCTGCACCGTCTCCTTGCCCAGGTAATGGTCGATCCGGTAGATGCGGCTTTCCGGGAAGAACCGGGCGACTGCCTCGTTGACCTCGCGGGACGACTCCAGGTCATGACCGATAGGCTTCTCCAGCACCACCCGGGTGCGCTCGGCGAGACCGGCGGCGGCGAGGTTCTCGCAGATGCCGCCGAACACCGAGGCCGGCGTGGCGAAGTAGGCGACCAGCGGCAGTTCGTCATCCACCGCCTCGCGCAAGCCGACATAGGCCTGCGGGTCGAGGAAGTCCATGCTCAGGTAGTCGAGGCGTTCGCGGAAACGCTGCCAGACCGCGTCGTCCCACTCCTTCGCCGGCACTGCCAGGCGCAGGCGCTGCTCCAGCGTCGCCAGGTGTTCGGCGGGAGCGCCTTCGTCACGGGCCAGGGCCAGGACGCGGGTATCGCGGTGCAGCAGGTTCTCACGATCGAGTTGGTAGAGCGCCGGGAACAGCTTGCGCAAGGCGAGATCGCCCAGCGCACCGAACAGCGCTAACGTGCAAGGCAGAACGCGGACATCAGGCATTTGTTGTTACCAACCAAATATTGAGTGATATTGAGCCATCCACTGCGCAATTAAGACAAATATGTAGTAATTAAACAACATATTTTTCCCAGCCCGCCACGCTGTTGGTCGCATGCCGGCCTGACGTTAGGATAGGCGCCGCCGCCGGCCCTTCCCCGCCGGGCCGACAGAACACGAGGAACCCGGATGAAAAACCTGCTGGAGCAGATCCAGAGCCGCCTGGACGAACTGAACAAGGCGGAGCGCAAAGTCGCCGAGGTCATCCTGCAGAACCCGCAGCAGGCCACCCGTTTCAGCATCGCCGCCCTGGCCCAGGCGGCAGCGGTCAGCGAACCGACGGTGAACCGCTTCTGTCGCTCCTTCGGCATGAGCGGCTATCCGGAACTGAAGATCCAGCTGGCCCAGAGCCTGGCCAGCGGCGCTGCCTTCGTAACCCAGGCGGTAGCCGAGGACGACGGGCCGGAAGCCTATACGCGGAAGATCTTCAGCAACACCATCGCCTCCCTCGACAGCGCCCACAAGTTGCTCGACCCACGCGTCATCGACCGCGCCGTGGACCTGTTGATCCAGGCCCGGCAGATCCACTTCTTCGGTCTTGGCGCCTCGGCCTCGGTAGCGCTCGACGCGCAGCACAAGTTCTTCCGCTTCAACCTGGCGGTGAGCGCCCAGGCCGACGTGCTGATGCAACGGATGATCGCCTCGGTGGCGCATACCGGCGACCTGTTCGTGGTGATTTCCTATACCGGACGCACCCGCGAGCTGGTGGAGGTGGCGCACCTGGCGCGGGAGAACGGCGCCTCGGTGCTCGGCCTGACCGCCGCCGGCTCGCCGCTGGCCAGGGCCAGCACCCTGTGCCTGGACATCCCGTTGCCGGAAGACACCGACATCTACATGCCGATGACTTCGCGGATCGTCCAGCTCACCGTGCTCGACGTACTGGCCACCGGAGTGACCCTGCGCCGCGGCGTGGACTTCCAGCCGCACCTGCGGCGGATCAAGGAAAGCCTGGTGCCAACCCGCTATCCCCTCGACGAGGACAACTGACCGCCCGCCTATTGCAGGCCGGCGGCGAGACTCAGGCGCATGCGTTCGCCGGGCGCCAGGATCAGCCCGCCCGGGCGGTAGCCAGCGGCGCCGATACAGAGGAAGCGTTCCGCTTCGCCCGGCTCGACCTGCTCCACCGGGCGGCTGCCGGGGTGCCAGATCACGCTGCCGGCGCTGACGTTCTTGTCGATCCGCAAGCGGCGGTTCCAGCCGCCGTCCTCCAGCACCAGCGATCCGGGATGGTAGAGCACCTGCTTGACCGCGCCGCGCGGTATCCAGGTTCCCGGAATCCGCGAAGCGCCGCGCTGGCCGCGAGCCGACTCCAGCTCCATGCCGTGCACCACCACCCGGCTCAGCGCGCCGACCCGCCAGTAGGGCTGCAGGGCGAAGCTGAACAGGCAATCGTCGTCTTCCTCATGGTAGCTGCACAGCTCCAGCTCCAGGCGCTGGCCAAGGCGCGCATCGAGGCGCACGTGCCAGTCCTCCAGGTCCAGTTGCCAGCTCACCACCACCTTGCTTTCGTCGGCGTAGGCATCCAGCAGGCGCCATTCGCGTTGCCGCGCCCAGCCCTGCTGCGGCCATTCGCTGCCGTTCGGATGGCTGCCGAACCACGGCCAGCAGACCGGGATGCCGCCGCGCACCGGCGCGCTGCTGAGGGCCGGCCATTCGCTGGCGCACCACAGCAACGGGCGTTCGCCCTGCGGCTGGAAATGCAGGAGCTGCGCCCCTTGCCGACTGAATACGGCCTGGCACAGCGGATGGTCGATCAACAGCAGATCGCGACGTTGGAAGCGTACCCAGTCGAACGGTCGCTTGGCCCGCATGGAATGAAAGAAACGCTGCAGCGGATGCTCAAGCATGTCCGATTGTCCTACCCTCTCCCCTTCCCGGAAAGCCCGGGCGTGCATCCGTGTAGTTTTACTACATTTCGCACGCAAGCCCCAAATGATCGGCACAGGAAAAGCGTAGTCGGTTTGTAACAGGCAGCCGGGAAGAGCGGTCGCCGGAAAAAAACGGCCCGCCCGAAACGCTCGGGCGGGCCCAGGCACAACACCGGAGCAGGCAACGCGACGGTCAGAACACCGTCTGGATCTTGATCCCCGCCACCAGCGCGTTGTCGACCTCGTCGACCCCGCCCGGCTGCTTGATGTACTGCAGGTTCGGCCGCACCGTCAGCCAGTCGGTCACATGCACCCCGTAGTACAGCTCGGCGTTGTACTCGGTGTCCTGCAGCGGCTGGTACAGCGGGTTGTCGTAATCGTCGATGCCGTTCACCTGGTTCACCAGGCGCTGGCGCTTCTTCACATCGTCGTTGACATGGATGCGCGCGATGCCCAGGCCGATGTCGTCCTTCGGCCGCGCGTCGAACGGACCCTTGTAGACCACCCCGAGCTGCTGGTAGTTGTCCACCACGTTGGTCGCCTTGTCGTGGACCGTCAGGTTGGCGAACAGGCTCAACCCGCGCGAGGCATCGCCGTTGTGCGAAGTGACCTGCTGCTGCGCCACCACCCACCAGCCATGCTTGCTGCCGCGCGACTTGAAGTCGTTGCCGGTCAGCCCCTGCGGCTGGCCGTCGACGTCGTCGTAGACGTCATCGGCCTTCGCCGTGCTGTAGTAGTAGCCCAGCCGGTACTCGCCCGGCAGTTGCTCGGCGCCGACCTTCGGCTGCCAGATCAGCTCCACCGGCAGCAGCGCGCCCTTGGTCCCGCTGCCGCTCATCTTGAAGCCGTTGCCGGTCTCCAGGTTCGACGGGTTCTGCTCGTAGGCGCCGACCTGCACGTACCAGTCCGGCGCGAAGTTGTACTTCACCCGCAACGCCCACTGGCTGACCGGCCAGTTGTACCAGATGCTCCCCGCCCAGTTGCCCACCTGCGAGCCGCAGAAGGCCAGGTTCTGGAAATCGCAGGGGAAGCTGTTGAAGTCCTCGCCCTCGCCGAAACGGCCGAATTTCACGTCCAGCGCGCCGTCGAAGTACTGCTGCTTGAGCCACAGCTGGGTCAGCCGCCAGGTCTGCCCGCGGCCCCAGACCTCCTGCACCGAGCTGATGTGCCCGGCACGCGGGTCGCCGATGCGGTCGTTGGAAAGGTTCTTGCCGTTGCGCTCGGTGACGGTGAACTGGAACTCGGTAGCCTTCCAGCCGAGGATCTTCTCCAGGTCCATGTGCACGCCCAGGGCGAACTGGTCGGTGTAGCGTCCTGTCTTGTCGTCGTCATAGCCGCCGTCGAGGTTGGCCGCCGCCTCGCCGACGTACTCCAGCTTGAAGTCGTAGCCCTTCTCCAGCAGCTCGGTGCGCTTGCCGCCCCAGTCGCCGAGCATCCATTTCGAGTTCGGGGAGAACGCCTCGGCGGCGTGCGCCGCGCTCCCCAAGCCCAGCGCTCCAAGGGCAAACAGGCAGCCAACGGTCCTGGCGGCCGGTCTGGTTTTCTTGTTCTTGTACATTTCCAGCGTCCTCGTGGTTGTGGTCTAGGCAGTACGAAAGGATTCAGGAGTTCTTCTGGCGATTGCCGTTCAAGGCGGTGACCTTCTCCGCCGCCACGCCCGCCGTGCGCACGGCCACGCGCTCGCCGCTCTGCGCGTCGAACAGCAGGACCCGCGCGGGATCGAAGCGCAGGCTCATGCCGCTGCCCGCGGCCGGCGCGACGTCCGGCGCCAGGCGGCAACAGACCTTGACCTGGTTGACGGTGACGAAGACCAGGGTGTCCGGCCCGGTCGGTTCGAGCACCTCGACCTCGGTACGCAGGTCATGGGCAGCGCTGCCATCGCCCAGGGCGATCTGCTCCGGTCGTACGCCGAGGATCAGCTCGCGCCCCTCCTCCAGGCCGGGCTCCAGGCTCAACGGCAGTTCGATACGGTCCTGGCCGCTATCGAGCAGGCCGGTCCAGCGTCCGTCCCGGCGCTGCAGGCGCAACGGAATGAAATTCATCGGCGGCGAACCGATGAAGCTGGCGACGAACAGGTTGGCCGGGTCGTTGTAGATCTGCTGCGGCGTGCCGAACTGCTGGATGACGCCGTCCTTCATCACCGCCACCTTGTCGCCGAGGGTCATGGCCTCGATCTGGTCGTGGGTGACATACACGGTCGTGGTCTTCAGCCGCTGGTGCATCAGCTTCAGCTCGGTGCGCATTTCCACCCGCAGCTTGGCATCGAGGTTGGACAGCGGCTCGTCGAACAGGTAGACCTTGGGCCGCCGCGCCAGCGCCCGGCCCATGGCCACCCGCTGCTGCTGGCCGCCGGAGAGCTGCGAGGGCTTGCGTTCGAGCAGGTGCTCGATCTGCAACAGCCTGGCCACCCGCGCCACCTCCTCGTCGATGGCGGCCTGGGGCATCTTGCGGATCTTCAGGCCGAAGGCGATGTTCTCGCGCACGCTCATGGTCGGGTACAGGGCGTAGGACTGGAAGACCATGGCGATGTCGCGGTCCTTGGGGCTCATGCCGCTGATGTCCTGGCCGTCCACCAGGATCGCACCGCCGGTGATGCTCTCCAGCCCGGCGATGCAGTTCATCAGGGTCGACTTGCCGCAACCCGAGGGCCCGACGAGGATCAGGAATTCGCCGGAGTCGATCTTCAGCCGGATGTCCCTGAGGGTATCCGCCAGGCCGCTGCCGTAGCTCTTGTGCAGGTTGCGCAGTTCGAGGGTTGCCATGTTTCGTTCGTCTCCGGGGTCAGCGACCCGTCTCAGCCTTTCACGGCGCCGGCGGTGAGGCCGCGCACGAAGTACTTGCCGGCCAGTACGTAGACCACCAGCGTGGGCAGCGCGGCGATCATCGCCGCGGCCATGTCGACGTTGTATTCCTTGACCCCGGTGGTGATGTTCACCAGGTTGTTCAGGGCCACGGTGATCGGTTGCGAATCGCCGCTGGCGAACACCACGCCGAACAGGAAGTCGTTCCAGATCTGGGTGAACTGCCAGATCAGGCAGACCATCACGATGGGCGTGGACATCGGCAGCAGGATGCGCAGGAAGATGGTGAAGAAGCCGGCGCCGTCCAGGCGCGCGGCCTTGACCAGGGCATCCGGGATCGCCACGAAATAGTTGCGGAAGAACAGCGTGGTGAAGGCCAGGCCGTAGATCACGTGGACCAGCACCAGGCCACTGGTGGTATTGGCCAGGCCGAGCTTGCCGAGGGTGAAGGACATCGGCAGGAGGATCACCTGGAACGGCAGGAAGCAGCCGAACAACAGCGCGCCGAAGAACAGCTGGGAACCGCGGAAGCGCCACATCGACAGCACGTAGCCGTTCAACGCGCCGATGAAGGTGGAGATCAGCACGCCGGGCACGGTGATCAGCACCGAGTTCCAGAAGAACGCGCCGACGCTGTCCCAGGCCTTGAGCCAGCCGATGACGGTGAAGGTGTCGGGCAGCGACAGCAGGTTGCCGGTGCGGATGTCGTCCGGCGTCTTGAAGCTGGTCAGCAGCATCACCAGCAGCGGCACCAGGTAAAGCGCGCAGGCGCCCCAGAGGGTCAGGTGCACGGCCAGGCGGCTGACGCTGAAGCTCGGGTTCAGGGACGCGTCACGCATGGCGCTTGCCTCGCAGTTCGGAATACAGGTAAGGCACCACGATCGCCAGTACAGCGCCGAGCATCAGCATCGCGCTCGCCGCGCCGAGCCCCATCTGGCCACGGGTGAAGGTATGCGCATACATGAACATCGCCGGCAGGTCGGAGGAATAACCCGGGCCGCCGGCGGTCATCGCCGCCACCAGGTCGAAGCTCTTGATCGCGATATGGGCGAGGATCATCAGCGCGCTGAAGAACACCGGGCGCAGGCTCGGCAGGACGATGCGCAGGTAGATGGTCGGCAGGCTCGCACCGTCGACCTGGGCGGCGCGCACGATGGCCGGGTCGACCCCGCGCAGGCCGGCGAGGAACAGCGCCATGACGAAGCCGGAGGCCTGCCACACGGCGGCGATCACCAGGCAGTAGACGACCCGCTCCGGGTCCACCAGCCAGTCGAAGCGGAAACCTTCCCAGCCCCAGTCGCGGAGCAGCTTGTCCAGGCCCAGGCCCGGATTGAGCAGCCACTTCCAGGCGGTGCCGGTGACGATCATCGACAACGCCATGGGATACAGGTAGAGGGTGCGGATGAAGCCTTCGCGGCGGATGCGCTGGTCCAGCAGCACTGCGAGGAACACTCCGAGCACCAGGCAGATGGCGATGAACGAGCCGCCGAAGAGCAGCAGGTTCTTGCTCGCCACCCACCAGCGGTCGTTGTCCCACAGGCGCTGGTACTGGCTCAGCCCGGCCCACTTGTAGCTGGGCATGAAGCGCGAGTTGGTGAAGGACAGCAGCAGCGTCCAGCCGATGTAGCCATACATGCAGAACAGCACCACGACCACGCTTGGCGCCAGCACCAGCTTCGGCAGCCAGCCTTGCAGGCGATCGAGTGGCGAGACGCGACGAGGCGCTACCGGAGCCGTGGGATAGACAGGGGAATTGGTCGCCATGCGTTTTCTCGCGTGCGAAGGAACCCACCCGTGCCGCTCGGCGGCACGGAGCCAGTCGGGAGGATCGAGCGGAGCCCAGGCCGGGCTCCGCGCCAGGGACTTACTGCGCCGCCGCCTCGATGGCGGCCGCCAGTTGCTGGGCGGCCTTCTGCGGATCCGCGGCGGGGTCGTTGAAGAAGTTGGTCACCACGTCGAAGATCGCCCCCTGCACGTAGCTGGAAGCGGCCATGCTGTGGGCCATGCTCGGCACCAGGTTGCCGTCCTGGGAAGCCTGCTTGAAGTCCTTCATCGACTGCTGGGCGCAACTGTCGAACGGCGCCATGTCGGCGTCCAGGCGAACCGGGATGGAGCCCTTGTTGAGGTTGAAGTCCTTCTGGAAGGACGGGTCGAGCACGCTGCGCGCCAGGTCTTCCTGGGCCTTGCGGTTCTCCGCGTTGCTCAGCTTGAACATCACCAGCGAGTCGATGTTGTAGTCGAAGGCTTTCTGCGTGCCGGGGAACGGCAGGCACTGGTAGTCCTTGCCCGGCACCTTGCCGGCGGCGGTGAACTCGCTCTTCGCCCAGTCGCCCATGATCTGCATCCCGGCCTTGCCGTTGATCACCATCGCCGTGGCGGCGCTCCATTCGCGACCGGCGGCGTCGGCATCGACATAGCCGCGGAGCTTCTTCAGCGCGGCGAACACCTCGACCATCTGCGCTCCGGTGAGGGTCGCCTTGTCCTGTTCGACGAAGGCCTTGCGATAGCCTTCCGGACCCATCTTGCTCAGCACCAGGTTCTCGAACACGGTGCCGTCCTGCCACGGTTGGCTGCCATGGGCCAGCGGCGTGAAACCGGCGGCCTTGAGCTTGTCGGCGGCGACGAACAGTTCGTCGAGGGTGGTCGGCGGGGTGGCGCCGGCCTTCTTGAACACTTCCGGGTTGATGTAGAGCCAGTTCACCCGGTGTACGTTGATCGGCACTGCTACGTAGTCGCCGTCGTACTTCATGATCTGCGCCACCTGCTTCGGCAGCAGGCTGTCCCACTTGCCTTCGGCGGCCACCGCGTTGAGGTCGGCGAGCAGGCCCAGTTCGCCCCACTCCTGGATATCCGGCCCCTTGATCTGCGCCGCGGCCGGCGGATTGCCGGACACCGCGCGGGTCTTCAGCACGGTCATCGCAGCCTCGCCGCCACCGCCGGCCACGGCGAAGTCCTTCCAGGTGTGGCCCTTGGCTTCGACCAGCTTCTTCAGGGTTTCGGCGGCGCGCTTCTCGCCGGCGGAGGTCCACCAGTGCAGCACTTCGACTTCGCCGGCCTGGGCCAGCAGTGGGGAGAGGCAGAGGGAGGAAAGACAGATGACGGCAGAGAGGCGACGGATCGCATTCATGAGGAAAACCTTCTTCTTGTTATTCGGAGCAAGTCTGCGCTTGCAATGCTTCGAGTCTATTCAAGCGTTCCGCGTCGCGGGTAACGAAGCGATCCGGGTTTGTCACGGAGTGGTTACATTGGGATTGAGGCAGAGCAGGAAAATCTGGACTCGAACTCGGCAAGGCGGTTTCGCGACAGAAACCTCCTACAACACGAGAATGACCTCCAGCAGCACCTCCCTGCGCGCCAGCACCTTGTCGTTCCAGAACCGCAGTACCCTGGACCCCGGCTCTCCAGCCAGGCATCGGCCGGCGAACCCACATGCTGCCCGCCATCCAGTTCGATCACCAGCATCCGCTCATGGCAGACGAAATCGACGATGTACGGCCCGAGAACCTTCTGCCGACGAAACTTCAGCCCGAGCAATCGATGCCCGCGCAAACACTGCCATAGCGCCCGCTCCGCCTCTGTCTGCGGCTGCCGCAGAACACGGGAGAACCTCGTGCCTGCCCGCCTCGTTCAAGGGCCCGGCAGGCCAGCCCATCACTCCAGCCCCAGGCGCGGCAAGCGCAGGCTGACCCGCAGGCCGCCCTCGCGACGGTTCTGCAAACTGACTTCGCCGCCATGGGTGTGCGCGATGTTGCGCGCAATGCCCAGGCCCAGCCCGTAGCCCTGCCCTCGCGGAGACAGACGGAAGCGCGGCTCGAAGATCTGTTCCAGGCGCTGCTCGGGCACGCCGGGGCCGTCGTCGTCGACGTGCAGCGCCACCGCTTCCGGCCCGTCCTCCAGGCTCAGGCGGGCGCGTTCGCCGTATTTCAGCGCATTGTCCAGCAGGTTGCCGATACAGCGCTTGAGCGCCAGGGGCTTGCCCGGATAAGGCTCCGCGGCGCGACCGACGACCTCCACCCGGCCATCGGCCAGGTAGGGCTCGGCGATGTGCTGGAGCAACAGGTTGAGGTCGACCGGCTCGACGTTCTCGTGGATATCGGTGTCCTTCACGCACTGCAGCGCGCCCTTCACCAGCAGTTCCAGCTCGTCCAGGTCGCGCCCGAACTTCTCCTGCAAGCGCTCGTCCTCGAGGAGTTCTACCCGCAGGCGCAGGCGGGTGATCGGCGTGCGCAGGTCGTGGGAGATGGCGCTGAACAACTGCCCGCGCTCGTTCAGGTAGCGGTCGATGCGCTCATGCATGGTGTTGAAGGCGCGCGCCACCTCCACCAGTTCGCTGGCGCCGCGCTCCTCCAGCGCTGCCGACGGACTGCCCAGGGCCAGGTCGCGGGCGGCGCGCGCCAGGCGCTTGAGCGGACGGCTCTGCCAATGCATCAGCAAACCGGTGAAAAGCAGCAGCAACAGGCTGGTGAAAACGATCGAGAGCACCTGCTGCGGTTGCAGTCCCTCGGGTTCCAGGCTGACGTACGGCGCCGGCATCAGGCTGGCGATGTACAGCCACTCGCTGTCGCCGATGCGGATCTGGGTCACCAGCACCGGCGGGTTCACCGGCTCCAGGGTCAGCGCGTAGTGCGCCCAGGAACGCGGCAGCTCGTCGAGCTTCAGCGCGCCGTTAAACAGGCGCAGCTCGTCGGGACTGACGAATTCGACCTGCAGCTCGACCTCCTTGCCCAGGCGTTGGTGCAACACGTCCTGGACGATCTCCAGCACCGCCTGCTTGTTCGGCGTGTCCGGCAGGGCACGCATCTCCAGCGGCCGGTCGTTCAGCGAGACGAAGAAGCGCGTACCGCCCATGCTGCGCAACTGGTCGAGCACCAGCGGACGGTAGCCGAGCGGCAGGGAACGGAAGTAGCTGACGCTGGCCGCCATCGAGTAGGCCAGGCTGCGCGAGCTGGTGAGCAGGCCCTCGCGCTGGCTGGAGCGCAGGTGCGACAGCCAGAACAGGCTGGAAAGCCCTTGCGCGACCAGCACCGCGAGCAGGGTCAGGAGCAGCATGCGCCCGAGCAGCGAGCGCGGCACCGGCGACCAGCGCCGCCGTTCGCTCATGGCTGCAGGTGCGGCCGCACCTGCGCCGCCAGCAGGTAGCCACTGCCGCGCACGGTCTGGATCAGCCGCGGCGCCTTGCCGGTGTCGCGCAGGCGCTGGCGCAGGCGGCTGACCGCCATGTCGACGATGCGCTCCAGCGGCAGCACCTCGCGGCCGCGGGTGGCGTTGGCGATGGTGTCGCGGTCGAGGATCTGCTGCGGATGGTCGAGGAACAGCTTGAGCAGGGCGAAATCCGCGCCGCTGAGGAAGAACTCCTCGCCGTCCTCGTGGAACAGCCGGTGGCTGACCGTGTCCAGTCGCCAGTCCTCGAAGGCCAGTACGTCGCCACCGCGCACCTGGGTGAACTGCGCGCGGCGCAGCAGGGCCTTGATCCGCGCCAGCAGCTCGCGCGGGCTGAACGGCTTGCCCAGGTAGTCGTCGGCGCCCAGTTCCAGGCCGATCACCCGGTCGGCCTCGTCGGAACTGGCGGTGAGCATGATGATCGGCATGCAGGCCAGGCGCTGGTGGGAGCGAATCCAGCGACAGAGGCTGAAGCCGTCCTCGTCCGGCAGCATCACGTCGAGGATCGCCAGGCTCGCCTCCTCCTCGCACAGCGCCTGGCGGAAGTCGGCGCCCCGCGAGACGCTGCGGACCTGGAAGCCGGCGCGGCTCAGGTAGGTCTCCAGCAATTCGCGGATTTCCTGGTCATCGTCCACCAGCAGGATCGATCGTCCGTTCGCGCTCACGAGACTCCTCCTTATGCGGTTGCTCGACGCCGACTCAGCCCTCGGCGTCCAGGGCCTGCTGCAGGGCGACCCCGGCGCCGAGCAGGCCCGGATGTTCGGCGGTCATGACCCACACCGGTACGTCCTGCAGGTAAGCGCCGCTAGTCTTGCCACGGCTGGCGAAGGCCTCGGCGAAGCCGCTGGCGATGAAACGCTCGAGGAAACGCGGGACGATGCCGCCGGTAATGTAGACGCCACCGAGCGCGCCGACGGTGAGCACCGCGTTGCCGGCGACCCGCGCCAGCCACAGGAAGAAGTGCTCCAGCACGGCGTCCGCCTGGGCGTCGCCGGCCATGGCCAGGGCACCGACTTCCGCCGCACTGCTCGCGCGTACGGCGACCCCGTCCAGGGCACAGCTGATTTCATAGAGGGCGAGCAGGCCGTTGCCGGACAGTGCGCGCTCGGCGGAGACATGTCCGTAGCGCGCCTGCAGGCCCTGCCAGAGCGCGAAGTCGCGCGGCGAAGTGACCGGCAGGTCGACGTGCCCGCCCTCGCAGGGCAGCACTTCCCAACGTCCCCCGCCCAGCGGCAGCAGGCTGCCGACGCCAAGGCCGGTGCCGGGACCGATGATCAGCCGGGCGCGATCCGCCTGGGCGCTGCCGGCGCGGACCTGCACCAGCTCGTCCGCACCTAGCCGCGAGGCGGCCCAGGCCATGGTGCTGAAGTCGTTGACCAGCAGCAGGTGATCCAGCCCCAGCTCCTCGCGGAACGCGGCACGATTGATCACCCAGTGGTTGTTGGTGAAACGGAAATCGGCCGCCCCGACCGGACCGGCGCAGGCCAGGCAGACCGAGTCGATGTTCGCCACCGATTCGCCGATCCGCGCCAGGTAGTCGCGCACGGCCAGTTCAGGCCGCGGGTAGTCGGCGCAGGCGAGCACCTCGATGGATTCCAGGCGCTGCCCGCGCCAGAGCGCGAAACGCGCATTGGTGCCGCCGATATCGCCGACCAGGCCGAGGCCGCCGGCGCTTCTCTTGTTGTCGTTATTCATCGTCGTTGAACCGCAATGCCCCGCGCCAGGGCGGGACGGTCGGCAGATGTTGCCGGAGAGACAGCCGCCAGCCAAGCGCCGGCGGATATCGACCTATCAGAATCAGCGCCAGCCGTTGAGGCTCTCGGTAAAGCTGCAGGCGCCCTCTTCCGCGCTGCTCATGGCGTTGCGCATGAAGGCGAACAGCTCGCGGCCGCAACCGAGATTGCCGTCCTGCGGCGCCGGCTCCAGGCTGCGCGCCTGCCATTCGGCGTCGTCGACCAGCACCCGCAACTCGCCGTTCACCCCATCCACCCGCACCCGGTCGCCGTCGCGCAGGCGCGCCAGCGGACCGCCGGCGATGGCTTCCGGACTCACATGGATGGCCGCGGGCACCTTGCCCGACGCCCCGGACATGCGCCCGTCGGTGACCAGCGCCACCTTGAAGCCACGATCCTGCAGGACCCCGAGGAACGGCGTGAGCTTGTGCAGCTCCGGCATGCCGTTCGCCCGCGGGCCCTGGAAACGCACCACGGCGACCAGGTCGCGCTCCAGCTCGCCGGCCTTGAAGGCCGCGGCCAGGCTGGCCTGGTCGTGGAAGATCCGTACCGGCGCCTCGACCACCTGGTGTTCCGGCGCCACCGCCGAGACCTTCATCACGCCGCGACCGAGGTTGCCCTCCATCAGGCGCAAGCCGCCTTCGGCGGAGAACGGCTTGTCCAGCGGACGCAGGATGGCTTCGTCGAGACTCCGTTCCGGCCCTTCGCGCCAGACCAGCCGGCCATCCTCGAGGAACGGCTCGCGGGTGTAGCGGCGCAGGCCGGGGCCGGCGACGGTCTGTACGTCCTCGTGAAGCAGCCCGCCGTCGAGCAGTTGGCGGATCAGGAAGGACATGCCGCCGGCCGCCTGGAAGTGGTTGATGTCGGCCTGGCCGTTCGGATAGATGCGCGCCAGGGTCGGCACCACATGGGACAGCTCGGACATGTCCTGCCAGGTCAACTGGATGCCCGCCGCCTGGGCGATCGCCAGCAGGTGCAGGGTGTGGTTGGTCGAGCCGCCGGTGGCGAGCAGCGCCACCACCGAGTTGACGATGGCCTTCTCGTCGACGATCTCCGCCATCGGCACGTAGTTGCCGTTCTCGGGGGTCAGCCGGCTGGCCTGGCGTGCCGCTTCGCGGGTGAGTTCGTCGCGCAGGGGGGTGTTCGGGTTGACGAAGGAGGCACCGGGCAAGTGCAGGCCCATCACCTCCACCAGCAACTGGTTGGTATTGGCGGTGCCATAGAAGGTGCAGGTGCCGGGTGCATGGTAGGAGGCCATTTCCGAGGCCAGCAGCTCTTCGCGAGTGGCCTTGCCCTCGGCGAACAGTTGGCGCACCGCGGCCTTTTCCTTGTTGGAGATGCCGGTCGGCATCGGCCCGGCCGGGACGAACACGGTGGGCAGGTGGCCGAAGCGCAGCGAGCCGATCAGCAGGCCCGGCACGATCTTGTCGCAAACACCCAGGCACAGCGCTGCATCGAACATGTTGTGAGACAGCGCGATGGCGGTGGACATGGCGATCACGTCGCGGCTGGCCAGCGACAGTTCCATGCCCGGCTCGCCCTGGGTCACCCCGTCGCACATGGCCGGCACGCCGCCGGCGAACTGGCCGACCGAACCGATCTCGTGCAGCGCCTGCTTGATCAGCCCCGGAAAGCGCTCGAACGGCTGGTGCGCCGAGAGCATGTCGTTGTAGGCGGAAACGATGGCCACGTTGGCCTGGTTCATCAGCCGCAGGGTCTGCTTGTCGCTTTCGCCACAGGCCGCGACCCCGTGGGCGAGGTTGCCGCACGGCAGGGTGCCTCGGTGCGGCCCCTTGCTGGCCGCAGCCCGGACCATCTCGAGGTAGCGCTGGCGAGTGGCCGCGCTACGGGCCTGGATGCGGCGGGTGACTTCGAGCACACGAGGGTGCATGGCAGATTCTCCTACAGACTATCAATTGTTGTTTTTACAACATAATCATCGGTTGAAGGATGTTTACTTTTCTTTCTGGACGAAATGTAATGGTTTTTACCACAACAATAGAAAAGAGACGACCTCATTATGACTATCCGCCTGGCCATCAACGGCTTCGGTCGCATCGGCCGAAACGTTCTTCGCGCCCTGTATACCGGCCACTACCGCGAACAGTTGCAGGTAGTGGCGATCAATGACCTCGGCGACGCCGCGGTCAACGCCCACCTGTTCCAGTACGACAGCGTCCATGGACGCTTTCCCGGCGAGGTCGAGCACGATGCCGAAAGCCTGCGGGTGATGGGCGACCGCATCGCCGTCAGCGCCATCCGCAACCCGGCGGAACTGCCCTGGAAGAGCCTCGGCGTGGACATCGTGCTCGAGTGCACGGGGCTCTTCACCAGCCGCGACAAAGCCGCTGCCCACCTGCAGGCCGGCGCCGGCAAGGTGCTGATCTCGGCGCCCGGCAAGGACGTCGACGCCACCGTGGTCTACGGCGTCAACCACGAGGTGCTGCGCGCCTCCCATCGGATCGTCTCGAACGCCTCCTGCACCACCAACTGCCTGGCACCGGTGGCCCAGGTGCTGCATCGCGAGCTGGGCATCGAGCACGGCCTGATGACCACCATCCATGCCTACACCAACGACCAGAACCTCTCCGACGTGTACCACCCGGACCTGTACCGCGCACGTTCGGCGACCCAGTCGATGATCCCCACCAAGACCGGCGCCGCCGAGGCGGTCGGCCTGGTCCTGCCGGAACTCGCCGGCAAGCTTACCGGGCTGGCGGTGCGGGTGCCGGTGATCAACGTGTCGCTGGTCGATCTCACCGTGCAGGTGGCCCGGGATACCAGCGTAGACGAGGTCAACCGCCTGCTGCGCGAAGCCAGCGAGGGCTCTCCGGTGCTCGGCTACAACACCCAGCCGCTGGTGTCGGTGGATTTCAATCACGACCCGCGCTCGTCGATCTTCGACGCCAACCACACCAAGGTCAGCGGCCGGCTGGTCAAGGCGATGGCCTGGTACGACAACGAGTGGGGCTTCTCCAACCGCATGCTGGACAGCGCCCTGGCGCTGGCCGCCGCCCGCGACTGACGCGCCTCAGCGGAACTTGCGCCGACCGCGCGCCTGCAACGCCAGCAGGCGCAGGTCAGCCTCGGCGAGGATCAGTCGCTGCTCGGCCTTGTCCGCGCGCTTCCAGGCACGGATTTCCTGGCGCGTACGCCCGCAGCCACGGCACACGTCGGCATCGAACTCACAGATATTGATGCAAGGACTTTTCAAGCGTTCCCCCTTTTTCGGCGCGGACCGCAACCGGTCCTCGCCCGTCACTTCACGACAGGCGGCGGGCCGGCGTCCAGGAGGGAATGACTATCGGGCCGATCGAGCGGCCCGCGGTCACTCGGCCTCGGCGTCGCGCAGGCTTTCGTAGGCAGGCGCGGCATAGATGCCGGCCTCGACGCAGAGCGCCATGACCCGCGGCAGGTCCTGGGTATAGACCAGCACCGCCTGCAACTCGTCGTCCAGCGGCTCGCTGAAATCCACCAGCACGTAGCCGCCCTTTTCCGGATACATGCTGCTCAGTTGCACCTGGATACGGTTGAGGGCGACCAGCGGCTCGGTCTTGAGCAACTGCTTCGGCTTGATGTTGAACGCCACGTCCTTGCCGAAGGAGGCGACGATCCGGGCGAACAGCTCGGCATAGGTGTCGGCCTGGAACAGCACGATATCCGGCAGGCTACCGACCACCACCCACTCGCCGAGCGGGATCGGGAAGCTGTCGTCGTAGTTGATATCCGGGTTGGCGGCGAGGAACCCTGCCGGATCGGCATAGGCCTGGGCCGCCTCGTCGGCGATCCGCCGGATCTCCTCGGCGCCCATGCAGCCGGTGCTGATGAGGGTGATCAGTTCGTTCAGGGTCTCTTTCATGGGCGGGTTCCAGGGTCGATGAAACGGAGCGGGCCGGCCTCGCCGGCGCGGCCGGATGAATTCTACAGGGTGGAACGACGGTCAGCGGCGCGGCCAGTCGTCGGCGTCCAGTGCCTCGCGCTCCTCGCGCATGGCCTCCGCCAGAGCGCGCTCCTCGTCATCGGGATCGGCGCCCGCGACAGCCTCCGCGACGGCAGGCTCGACGGCTTGCTCCGCGACCACGGGAATCGGCCCAGCCGCTGGCTCGGCGGACTCGTCGCCCTGCTCCGAGGGCTCCGGAGGGTCGAGCAGGTCGTCGAAGTCGGTCTTCAGGCCCTGCTCCATCTCGTCCAGTTCCAGCAGCAGGCTGCGGAAGCTGGTTTCCTCGCGCGGCTTCTCCGGCTCGCCGGCCTCCCCCTCGATCTCCTCGAGGCTTTCCCCGGCCTCGGCGATGGCGCGATCGGCCAGGGCCTGGATCGAGGCAGGAATCGCATCCTCGTCGAGATCGTCGCGCGGCGGCTGCGCCGCGGGCGCCACTTCGACCGGCGGTTCCGGCTCGGGCTCCATCTCGCGCAGCGCCGACAGCGGCGGCAGCTCGTCGAGGCTCTTCAGGTTGAAATAATCGAGGAACGCCTTGGTAGTCGCCAGCATCGCCGGGCGCCCCGGCACCTCGCGGTAGCCAACGATGCGGATCCACTCCCGCTCCATCAGCGTCTTGACGATCTGGGTGTTCACCGCCACGCCGCGGATCTCCTCGATCTCGCCACGGGTGATCGGCTGGCGGTAGGCGATCAGCACCAGGGTTTCCAGCAGCGCGCGCGAATAGCGCTGCGGACGCTCCTCCCAGAGGCGGCCGACCCACGGCGAGAAACGCTCGCGAATCTGCAGGCGATACCCGGACGCGACTTCCTTCAGCTCGAAGGAGCGCCCCGCGCAGGACAGTGCCAGGATCGCCAGGGCGTCGCGGAACTGCCCCGGCTCCGGCCGCTCTGCCTCGTCGAACAGCTCGGCCAGGCGTTCCAGCGACAGCGGCTTGCCGGCCGCGAGGAGGATGCCTTCGAGCAGGGTGGCGAGTTCGTGGGGATCGGACAGGTTCATCGTCGCAACGGATACCGGAGCCAGGAAGAGGGAAAGATAGCGGAATCGGGCATGCAGCTTAACAGGCCACGGCAGGGAGCGAAGCCGGAAGCTCGGAAAAGGCGACCGTCCGCAGGAGGACGAACGGCCAGCGGCGCGCTCACTCGAAATCGTCTTCCAGGGCTTCCTCCAGGGTTTCGCCTTCCTCCGCTTCGCGGGCTATCCGCAGGCGCACATGGATGGCGCCGAAAGCCTCGTTCTGCACCAGTTCCACCATCTGCTCCTTGACCAGTTCGAGGATCGCCATGAAGGTGACCACCACGCCGAGCTTGCCCTCCTCCAGGGTGAACAACTGGATGAAGGGCACGAAGGCGCCGCCTTTCAGGCGCTCCAGCACTTCGCTCATGCGTTCGCGGGTGGACAGTACCTCGCGGGTCACCTGGTGGCTCTCGAACAGGTCGGCGCGGCGCAGCATCTCGCCCATCACCAGCATCAGCTCCTGCAGCGCCAGCTCCGGCAGCAGCTTGCGCGCCCGCGCCTCGGGAGCAGCCACCGCCGGCACCAGCACGTCGCGGCCGACCCGGGGCAGTTCGTCGAGGTCTTCGGCGGCCTTCTTGAACCGTTCGTACTCCTGCAGGCGGCGGATCAGCTCGGCCCGTGGATCTTCCTCTTCCTCCTCGGCTTCCGCCGAGCGCGGCAGCAACATGCGCGACTTGATCTCCGCCAGCATCGCCGCCATCACCAGGTACTCGGCGGCCAGCTCCAGGCGCACCGCCTTCATCAGCTCGACATAGCCCATGTACTGGCGGGTGATTTCCGCCACCGGGATATCCAGGATGTCGATGTTCTGCTTGCGGATCAGGTACAGCAGCAGGTCGAGCGGGCCCTCGAAGGCCTCGAGGAAGACCTCCAGCGCGTCCGGCGGGATATAGAGGTCCTGCGGCAGCTCGGTGACCGCCTCGCCGTAGACCAGCGCCAGTTGCAGCGGCACCCGCTCGGCGGCGGGTTCGGCTGGAGGGGTGTCGGCGTTGGCCGGGTTATCGTCCTGCATCGCTAGGCTCGTGGTGGGCGGATTCGGGCGGCGCTCAGGCCGGCTGCATGAACGGCGCCGGATCGCCGCAACCCACGCGGATCACTTCGGGATCGGTGTCGGTCAGGCTGATCACGGTGGAGGCCTCGCCGCCGCCATAGCCCCCGTCCACGATCAGGTCGACCTGGTGTTCCAGTACCTGGCGCATTTCATAGGGATCGTTCAGTGGCTCGCCGCTGCCGGGCATGATCAGGCTCACGCTCATCAGCGGTTCGCCCAGTTCCTCCAGCAGCGCCCGGGCGATCGGACAGTTCGGCACGCGCAGGCCGATGGTGCGGCGCTTGGGGTGCAGGAGCATGCGCGGCACCTCGCGGGTGGCGCTGAGGATGAAGGTGTAGGGACCGGGGGTGTGCGCCTTGAGCAGGCGGAACAGGCCGGTGTCGACCTTGGCATAGACGCCCAGCTCGGAAAGGTCGCGGCAGACCAGGGTGAAGTTGTGCTTGTCGTCCAGTTGGCGGATGCGGCGGATGCGATCCACCGCGGTCTTTTCGCCGATGCGGCAGCCCAGGGCATAGGACGAGTCGGTGGGATAGACGATCACCCCACCCTGGCGGACGATTTCCACCGCCTGCTTGACCAGCCGCGGCTGGGGATTTTCCGGATGGATCTGGAAGAACTGGCTCATTCGGCCCCCTTGGCTTCGGAATGACGTTCAGTATCGCGAAAATGCCTGGCGAAACGCGGCCACATGGCCGGAAGGTCCTCTGGAACCGCACGGTACATGCCCAGTTCGGACCAGTCGCCCGGCGCGTGGAAATCGCTGCCGGCGGTGACCATCAGGCCGAACTCGCGGGCCAGGATCGACAGGGTACCGACCTGTTCGGCCGGCTGCACGCCATTGACCACCTCGATGGCGTGTCCGCCGGCCTGGAGAAAGTCGGCGACCAGGCGCCGGCGCTTGGTCCGGGTGAAATCATAATGATACGGGTGCGCCAGGCTGATCCAGGCGCGCGCCTCGCGCAGGCAGCCGACCACTTCCTCCAGGGTCGGCCAGTGCTGCTTGACGTCTCCCAGCTTGCCGGCCCCCAGCCACTTGCGGAACGCGTCGGCGCGATCCTTGACCCAGCCGCCCTGGACCAGGAACTCGGCGAAATGCGGCCGCGCCGGCGCGTTGCCGCTGTCGCCCAGGGCCTGCTGGATCGCCCGCGCGCCCTCCAGCGCACCGGGCATACCCTTGGCCGCAAGCCGCCGGTCGATTTCCTCGGCGCGCGCCCAGCGGCCCCGGTGCAGGGCTTCGGTCGCCTGGCGCAGGGGAGCGGCGTCGAGGTCGAAACCGTAGCCCAGCACATGAATGGTGGCACCGCCCCAGGTGCAGGACAGCTCGACACCGTTGACCAGTTCGATACCGAGTCGAGCGGCCGCCTGGTGGGCTTCCGGCAGGCCTTCCAGGGTGTCGTGGTCGGTCAGCGCCAGCAGCCCGACGCCTTTCTCGTGGGCCCGCTGCACCAGGGCGGCGGGCGCGAGCACGCCATCGGAGGCGGTACTGTGGCAATGCAGATCGACACGCATGGCTGAATCCTGATTCCAGTGAAGAATGGTGATGAAGCAACGCCGATTCGCTGCCTCGCGGTATCGAGACGTACCGTTCATGGGTCCGGGGAGCCTGCTCCACCTGGCGAATGCGCCTGCGGCACAGGCCTGACGCATTCGGAAAGACAGGATGACTGTTTCAGAACATCCAGAGGTTGCTATTATGCCGTTTCAACCGTGTCCTGACTGCCACCATGAAGCAATTCATCGATTTCATCCCACTGATCCTGTTCTTCATCGTCTACAAGATAGACCCTCAGAACGTCGAGTTCGCCGGGTTCAATCTGAGTGGCATCTACGGCGCGACCGCGACCCTGATCCTCGCCTCGGTGATCGTCTACGGCGCCCTCTGGCTCAAGCACCGCCACCTGGAAAAGAGCCAGTGGTTCACCCTCGGCGCCTGCCTGGTCCTCGGCGGCCTGACCCTGGCCTTCCACGAGGACACCTTCCTCAAGTGGAAGGCGCCGCTGGTCAACTGGCTGTTCGCCCTGGCCTTCGCCGGCAGTCATTTCATCGGCGACAAGCCGATGATCCAGCGCATCATGGGCCAAGCCATCCAGTTGCCGCAGGGCCTCTGGGTGCGCCTGAACATCGCCTGGGTGGTGTTCTTCCTGGTGTGCGGCTTCGCCAACCTGTACGTGGTCTTCACCTATCCGAACTTCTGGGTGGACTTCAAGGTGTTCGGCAGCCTCGGCATGACCTTGCTGTTCCTGATCGGCCAGGGCCTGTTCCTGGCTCGCCACCTGCACGACGCCGATACCGGCGAAAAGCCCAAGGACTGACATGCTCTACGCGATCATCGCCCGTGACATCCCCGCTTCCCAGGAACGCCGCCTGGCCAGCCGCCCGGCCCACCTGGCCCGTCTCGAACAGCTGAAGGAAGAAGGCCGCCTGGTACTCGCCGGCCCGCACCCGGCGATCGACAGCAACGACCCGGGCGCCGCCGGCTTCACCGGCAGCCTGATCGTCGCCGAATTCGATTCGCTGGCCGCGGCGCAGAGCTGGGCCGAGGCCGATCCCTACCGGGCCGCCGGGGTGTACGCCGAGGTGGTGGTCAAGCCGTTCAAGAAAGTCCTGCCCTGAGGCAGTCGCCGGGTACCGGCGGCCGGCCCGGTCGCCCTCCCGGCAAACGTTTTTCGCACCGGACGCCGCTTTCCGGTGCCCGCCGCAGCGCAACCAGGCCGGCCCGGCGCTTTCGCCAAGCCGGAAGGGCGAACCGGAAGACAGTGCAATCCGTCGCTTCATCGGTACAAGGAGTCATGATGCGTCCATCCGCTGCCCATTGCCTGCTGCTGAGCCTGGGAGCTTCCCTGGCCCTGGCCGAGGAACCCGCGCCAGCACCGATTCCAGCCGCGCAACCTTCCATTACGCAGGCTACCGCCGAACTGGAGCGCCGCCTGGTGGAAACGGAACGCCAGCGCGACGAACTGGTCAGTCGTATGCGCCAGGAGAACCGCCAGTTGCGCGAGCAGCTGCAGGCGGCCCAGGCGCAGCGGCAACCGCCGCTGCTCACGGAAGAGCAGACCTGGTATGTCGCCGGCGCCGCCACGGCCCTGCTCGCGTTCGTCCTCGGTGCCCTGAGCCGCGGCCGCCGGCGACAGCGACGCGAATGGATCAATTGAGCGACACTCGATGAGCGAACTGCTGTTGATCGACGATGACCGGGAGCTCTGCGAGCTGCTCGGTACCTGGCTGGTCCAGGAAGGTTTCTCCGTGCGTGCCAGCCACGACGGCGCCCAGGCCCGTCGCGCCCTCGCCGAGCAGACACCGGATGCCGTGGTGCTCGACGTGATGCTGCCGGACGGTAGCGGCCTGGAACTGCTCAAGCAACTGCGCGGCGACCATCCCGACCTGCCGGTGCTGATGCTGTCCGCCCGCGGCGAGCCGCTGGACCGCATCCTCGGTCTGGAACTGGGCGCCGACGACTACCTGGCCAAGCCCTGCGACCCGCGCGAACTCACCGCACGGCTGCGCGCCGTGCTGCGGCGAACCCACCCGGCGCAGCCCAGCGCGCAGATGCAACTGGGCGACCTGTCGCTGAACCTGACGCGCGGCGTGGCGCAGATCGACGGCCAGGAGATCAGCCTGACCCTTTCCGAAAGCCGCATCCTCGAAGCGCTCCTGCGCCAGCCCGGCGAGCCGCTGGACAAGCAGGCCCTGGCGCAACTGGCGCTGGGCCGCAAGCTGACCCTCTACGACCGCAGCCTGGACATGCACGTCAGCAACCTGCGCAAGAAGCTCGGCAGCCACCCCGACGGCAGCCCGCGCATCCTCGCCCTGCGCGGCCGCGGCTACTACTACAGCCACTGAGCGGGTTTCGTCAGCCCGCCGACACAAGGTCTTTACCCAAGCTTTACCCAGGGCTGACCGCGCTTGACCTTGACCTCCCTAGACTGGGCTCATCCGGTAAATGGCCGGACCCAGAAAGGAGAAACACCATGCGCAAGACGCTAACCGCCCTGTTCATCGCCGCCGCCCTGCCGACCTTCGCCATGGCCGCGCCCGCCGCCAACGACCTGCCACCCCCGCCGATGGAAGGCGGCCACATGATGGGCCAGCACGGTCCCCGGCATGGCGGCCCGATGAAGGAACTGGACCTGACCCGCGAACAGCGCCAGCAGATGGGCAAACTGATGGGCGAACAAATGAAGGCCCGCCACGAGATCACCCAGCGCTACCTGGCCAAGCTGCCGGCGGCCGAGCAGAAGGCCCTGAAGGACGAACTCAAGGCCAGCCACGAGAAGACCCAGAAGGACATCCGCGCCCTGCTCACCCCCGAGCAGCAGAAGAAGTTCGACGAACTGCAGAAGAAGCGCGAGCAGCGCAAGGCAGAGTGGGCCGAATTCCAGCAATGGAAGGCCGACAAGAAGTCCAACTGACGTCCGAGCCACCGCTACCGGGTCCTCCGGTAGCGGTCTTCCGACCAGCCGGAATCGCATATCCTAGGGGTTTACCCTCGCGGCCGGCCCGACATGCGATTCAACAGGAAAACCATGCGTTCACTCTTCTGGCGAATCCTCGCCGCCTTCTGGCTGGCCCTGCTGCTGGTCGCCGGGCTGTCCATCCTGCTGGGTCGTGCGCTGAACCAGGACACCTGGATCATCGCCCGCCATCCTGGCCTGAAGGATCTCGCCGAGCAGTGGACCGCCCTCTACGAAGAACAGGGCAGCTACGCGGCCCAGGGCTTGCTGGAGCAACGCCGTCGCGACTACGGGATTTCCATCCAGGTGCTCGATGAAAGCGGCCAGCGCCTGGTCGACGGCACCTACCTGCCGCGCCCCCACCACCGCCCGCCGCGCACCAGCGACCGCAACCTGCCGCGCTTCCCCTGGCGCCAGCTGAGCCAGGAATACGTCAGCCCGCAGAGCAACCATACCTATCTGTTCATCTACCGCATCCCGCACCCGGAGCTGGAGGCCTGGCACCGCGGCAGCCTGCTCTGGCCGCTCAGCGCGCTGGGCATCGCACTGGTGGTGCTGACCCTGTTCAGCCTGCTGCTGACGCTGTCCATCACCCGTCCGCTGAACCGTCTGCGGCGCGCCGTGCACGACCTCGGCCAGACCGCCTACCAGAAGGACAGCCTGGCCCGCCTGGCGCGGCGCGGCGATGAACTGGGCACCCTGGCGCGCGATTTCAACCGCATGGGCGAACGCCTGCAAAGCCTGATCGGCAGCCAGCGTCAGTTGCTCCGCGACGTATCCCACGAACTGCGCTCGCCGCTGGCTCGCCTGCGCATCGCCCTGGCCCTGGCCGAACGCGCCGAACCGGAAGCGCGGGCGCAGATGTGGCCGCGCCTGGAACAGGAATGCGACCGCCTGGAAGCGCTGATCGGCGAGATCCTCGCCCTCGCCCGGCTCGACGCCGAACCCGGCGCGAGCCAACGGATCGCCCTGCTACCGCTGCTCCAGCGGCTGCGCGAAGACGCCCTGCTGCTGGCTCCGGAACAGGATATCCGCCTGGAGGTGGCGCCTGACCTGAGCATCGACGGCTGGCCGGACATGTTCGAACGCGCGGTGGACAACCTGCTGCGCAACGCCGTGCGCTTCAACCCCGTCGGCCAACCCCTGGAGGTGCGTGCCAGCAGCGCCGGCGACTACCTGCGCCTGAGCGTCCGCGACCATGGGCCAGGCATCGCCGCCGAACTGCAGGAGCAGTTGGGCGAGCCGTTCTTCCGCGCACCCAACCAGAGCAGCCCGGGACACGGCCTGGGCCTGGCCATCGCCCGCCGCGCCATCGAGCGCCACGGCGGGCACCTGCGCCTGGGCAACCATCCCGACGGCGGCTTCATCGCCACCCTCAGCCTGCCGCTACGGCGCAAGGCGACCGAATGACGCCGCGCCCAGATGAACAATTCCCCAGGAGCATCCGGCATGACTCTTCCCGCTTCGTTGTTCCTCGATGAACGCCCGCTCGCCCAGGCCATCGCGCCGCCGCCGGAACCTCCCGGCGACGAACCGCAATCGCTGGTCCTGGCGGTCGAGCTGGGACAGGTCGCCCAGCAACTGCGGCATCGCTGGGCGCGCCTCGACCTGAACCTGCCGGAACGCGGCACCTGGCCGCTGGAAAGCTGGCGCCCGGCCTTGCACGAGGCGCTCTACGGCCTGCTCGGCGGCGCCGCGCAGGCCCGCCCGTGGCAGCGCATCACACTGAATCCGGCGCTGGACGCACGCCACGGCCGGCTGCGCCTGGACATCCTCGGCCAGGCGGAAGAAGGCCGGCGCTGGCTGCCGGCGGCCGTGGAAGCCGCCCGACGACTGGCCGGCTGGCAGGGCGGACGACTGCTCTGGCACGCCCAGGGCGCGTATTGGTGCGTACGCCTGCTGTTGCCGCTCAGCCCGGCCAGGCGCTGACGAAGGCCGTCGGGTCGAGTTCCGCCGGCGTGCGCAACTCGCCCATCGGCGTACCCAGGTAGACGAAGCCGATGATCCGCTCCTGCTCGCCGAGCCCCAGGCCGGCGTGCACCACCGGATCGGTGGCCATCTCGCCGGTCCGCCACATCGCCCCCAGTCCCTGGGCATAGGCGCCCAGCACCAGGCCGTGGGCGGCGCAGCCGGCAGCCAGCAGTTGCTCAGCGTGCGGCACCTTCGGGTGGTCCTGCAGGCAAGCGACCGCCACGACCAGCAGCGGTGCGCGCAGCGGCATGTTGCGGGCCTTGGCCAGCGCTTCCTCGGCGGCGTCCGGCTGGCGGCTCGCCAGGGCGCGGGCGTAGAGGTCGCCCAGGGCCCGGCGGCCTTCGCCCTCTACCAGGATGAAGCGCCAGGGCCGCAGTTGCCCGTGGTCCGGGGCACGCAAGGCGACCCGGAACAGCCGGTCGAGCTGCTCCGGCGAGGGCGCGGGATCGCTCAGGCGGGCGTGGGAAACGCGAGTGAGCAAGGCGTCGAGAGCCTCCATGGGCGAACTCCTGTCAGAAACGAAATCGCCATTGTAGACGCAATCGCCAGGCTCACGCCCGCTCTCAGGCGACCCGTCCCGGCGCCAGGTGCGGCTGCAGCGGCGGGGTCAGCGGCGGCAGGCCGTAGGCGGCGCGCGCGGCATCGCAGGCCGGGTTGGGCTGGCCGTTGGCCCAGGCCGCCTCGAACTCGCGGCAGGTACTCGAGCGCTGCTCGTAGACGGTGCAGCGAACGCCGCAACCGACCTCACCGAGCAGCCCGACGCAGCGTGCCGGCTTGTTCTCGGTACCGCTCATGGCAACCATCTGCGGGCTGATGCGGACGGTCAGTTCGTCGGGTACGACGCCACCTGCGGAACGGCACTCGCCCCAATAGAAAGACACACGAAAATGCGCACAGCAGGCGCCGCAGGTAAGACACGGATTGTCAGTGGACATGGTTGGCAGAACACCAGAGAAACCGGCGAGCGCCGGCGGGCGAAGCGAGATTCTAGCGATTTCGCGGCAGCTGTGAAGAGGGGTGCAGCGGCAGATTTACTCTCCGCGGACGGCTGGTAGAATGGCCGGTCCGCCACAGCCCAGAGCCCCACGATCCATGGCCTTGCCGACCCTACGTATCCTCGGTTTCATCATCGGCATCTTCCTGATCACTCTGGCCGCCAGCATGCTGGTCCCGATCCTGACCATGCTCGCCTTCGACCGTACCGAAGGCATCCAGGCATTCATCTGGTCCAGCGTCGCCACCTTCGTCACCGGCCTCGGCCTGGTCCTGCCGGGACGTCCCGAGCATGTCCACCTGCGCCCGCGGGACATGTACATGCTCACCGTATCGAGCTGGGTGCTGGTATGCATCTTCGCCGCCCTGCCGTTCGTCCTGCAGCAGCACATCAGCTACACCGATGCCTTCTTCGAAAGCATGTCGGGAATCACCGCCACCGGCTCCACCGTGCTCAGCGGGCTGGACGACATGTCCCCGGGCATCCTCATCTGGCGCTCTCTGCTGCACTGGCTGGGCGGCATCGGCTTCATCGCCATGGCCGTGGCGATCCTGCCGATGCTGCGGATCGGCGGCATGCGCCTGTTCCAGACCGAATCCTCGGACCGCTCGGAAAAGGTCCTGCCACGCTCGCACATGGTCGCCAAGTACATCGTCGCCACCTATGTCGGCATCACCCTGCTCGGCACCCTGGCCTTCTGGGGCGCGGGCATGAGCCCGTTCGACGCGGTCAACCACGCCATGTCGGCGATTTCCACCGGCGGTTTCTCCACCTCCGACCAATCCCTGGCCAAGTGGAAGCAGCCAGCGGTGCACTGGACCGCGGTAGTGGTGATGATCCTCGGCAGCCTGCCGTTCGCGCTCTACGTCGCCACCCTGCGCGGACACCGCAAGGCGCTGATCAAGGACCAGCAGGTCCGCGGCCTGCTCGGCCTGCTGCTGGTGACCTGGCTGCTGATGGGCACCTGGTACGCGGTAACCTCCAAGCTGCCCTGGATGGATGCTTTCCGCATCGTCGCAGTGAACGTCACCTCGGTGGTCACCACCACCGGCTTCGCCCTCGGCGACTACAGCATGTGGGGGCACTTCTCGATCATGCTGTTCTTCTACCTCGGCTTCATCGGCGGTTGCTCCGGTTCTACCGCCGGCGGTATCAAGATCTTCCGCTTCCAGGTCGCCTATACCCTGCTCAAGGCCAACCTCTACCAGTTGATCCATCCGCGCGCAGTGCTCAAGCAGAACTACAACGGCCATCGCCTGGACGAGGAAATCGTCCGCTCGATCCTGACCTTCTCGTTCTTCTTCGCGATCGTCGTCTGCCTGCTCGCCCTCGGCCTGTCGCTGATCGGCCTGGACTGGATGACCGCGCTCACCGGCGCCGCCAGTACCGTGGCCGGCGTAGGCCCGGGGATGGGGCCCATCATCGGCCCCTCGGGCAACTTCGCCAGCCTGCCGGACGCCGCCAAGTGGCTGCTGGCCGCCGGCATGCTGCTCGGTCGCCTGGAGATCATCACCGTGCTGGTCCTGCTGACCCCGGCGTTCTGGCGCCACTGAGCGCTCACGGGCCTGTCTGCAATGGCTCTACTCAGGGACTGAAAAGCCGGTGTAAGCTTCTGCACCATGACGACACAGCCGCAACCCGGCCACGTGAGCCTGGATAGCTCCACCCAGCCCGCCCGCGTCAGAGCCATAGGTGATTGGACGCTCGCCCACTACACGGCTCTGGAGCGCGAGGTGACGCGCCTGCGCAGCGAAGTGGCGGGCAACGCCAGCTTCGACCTGAGCCAACTGGGCGCCCTGGATACCGCCGGCGCCGCCCTGCTCGCCGAATTGCTCGGCGCCGAGCGCCTGGCCGACCTCGCCGAGCTGGAGCCCGGCCTGCCGCGCGAGCGCTGGGCCCTGCTGAAGACCGTCGGCCACGCCCTGCACGACTTCTGCGAGCCGGAGAAACCCAAGCCGCCAACCACCGCCATCGAACTGCTGGCTCGCATCGGTTGTGCCATGGAGACCTTCTGGCTGCACCTCAAGGCACTCCTCGGCTTCATCGGCCTGACCCTGGAGACCCTGTGCCGCAGCCTGGTCCGCCCGGCCAGTTGGCGGGTCACGCCGCTGGTGGCGAACATCGAGAAGAGCGGCCTGGACGCGGTGCCGATCATCGCCCTGCTGACCTTCCTGGTCGGCGCGGTGATCGCCTTCCTCGGCGCCACGGTGCTGGCCAACTTCGGCGCGACCATCTACACGGTCAACCTGGTGGTGTTCTCCTTCCTCCGCGAGTTCGCCGTGCTGCTCACCGCGATCCTCATGGCCGGCCGCACCGCCAGCGCCTTCACCGCGCAGATCGGCTCGATGAAGGCCAACGAGGAGATCGACGCGATCCGCGCCCTCGGCCTCAACCCCATCGAGCTGCTGGTGCTGCCGCGGGTGCTGGCGCTGCTGGTATCGCTACCGATGCTGACCTTCGTCGGCATGCTCTGCGGCATCGTCGGCGGCATGACCGTCTGCGCCTGGACCCTGGACATCCCGCCGGCGATGTTCCTGTCGATCATGGAGGACGGAATCGGCGTACAGCATTTCCTGGTCGGTATCAGCAAGGCCCCGCTGTTCGCCTTCCTGATCGCCGTGATCGGCTGCCTGGAAGGCTTCAAGGTCAGCGGCAGCGCCCAGTCGGTGGGCGAGCACACCACCACCAGCGTGGTCCACTCGATCTTCGTGGTGATCCTGCTCGACGCCCTCGCCGCGCTGTTCTTCATGGAGATGGGCTGGTGAACCAGGACAACCCGCAGGCGATCATCCAGGTCCGCGACCTGTGCAACCGTTTCGGCGCCCAGGCGGTCCACGAGCACCTCGACCTCGACGTCCGTCGCGGCGAGATCCTCGGCGTGGTCGGCGGCTCCGGCACCGGCAAGTCGGTGCTGCTGCGCAGCATCGTCGGCCTGCGCCGGCCGACCTCCGGCAGCGTGCGGGTGTTCGGCGAAGACCTGCTGCAACTGCCAGAGGAGCGCCGCTCCCTGGTCGAACGGCGCTTCGGCGTGCTGTTCCAGCAGGGCGCGCTGTTTTCCTCGCTTACCGTGGTGGAGAACGTCGCCCTGCCGCTGATCGAAAACGCCGGCCTGCCGCGCGCCGACGCCGAGCACCTGGCCCAGGTCAAGCTGGCCCTGGCCGGGCTACCGGCCAACGCCGGCGACAAGTATCCGGCCTCGCTTTCCGGCGGCATGATCAAGCGCGCCGCCCTGGCCCGCGCCCTGGCGCTGGACCCGGACATCCTGTTCCTCGACGAGCCCACCGCCGGCCTCGACCCGATCGGCGCGGCGGCCTTCGACAACCTGATCCGTACCCTGCGCGACGCCCTCGGCCTGACCGTGTTCCTGGTCACCCATGACCTGGACACCCTGTACACCATCTGCGACCGGGTCGCCGTGCTGTCGCAGAAGAAGGTCCTGGTAGTCGATACCCTGGAACGGGTCGCCGCCACCGACGACGCCTGGGTCCGCGAATACTTCCACGGGCCGCGCGGGCGCGCCGCCCACCAAGCCGCCGCCGTGCCGGAGAATCACTGAGATGGAAACCCGAGCCCACCATGTGTTGATCGGCCTGTTCAGCGTGATCGTGATCGGCGCCGCCCTGCTCTTCGGCCTGTGGCTGGCCAAGTCCGGCTCGGAGGGCAAGTTCAACTACTACGACATCGTCTTCAACGAAGCGGTCAGTGGCCTTTCCCAGGGCAGCTCGGTGCAGTACAGCGGGATCAAGGTCGGCGACGTGGCCTTCCTCCGCCTCGATCCGAAGGACCCGCGCAAGGTCTGGGCACGCATCCGCGTGGTGGCCAGCGCGCCGATCAAGCAGGACACCACCGCCAAGCTGGCGCTCACCGGGATCACCGGCACCTCGATCATCCAGCTCAGCAGCGGCACGCCCGCCAGCCCGATGCTGGAGGGCAAGGACGGGAAGATCCCGGTGATCGTCGCCACGCCCTCGCCGCTGACCCAGTTACTGAGCAACGGCGAAGACCTGATGGGCAACATCAACCAGCTCATCGCGCGCTTCAGCAACCTGCTCTCCGAGGAAAACACAGCGCGCATCAGCCGCACCCTCGACCATCTCGACCAGGCCACCGGCGCGCTCTCCGCCGAGCGCGAGAACGTCAGCGCGGTGATGCAGCAGTTGGCCCAGGCGAGCAGGCAGGCCAACGCCGCCCTGGCCCAGGCCAGCGAGTTGATGCGCAGCGCCAACGGCCTGCTCAACGAGCAAGGCAAGGGGATGCTGGAAAACGCCAACAAGACCATGGCTTCGCTGGAGCGCACCAGCGCCACCCTCGACCAGTTGATCAGCGAGAATCGCCACTCGCTGGACGGCGGCATCCAGGGACTCGCCGAGCTGGGCCCGGCGGCCAGCGAACTGCGCGATACCCTGGCGGCACTGCGCGGAATCAGCCGGCGCCTGGAAGAGAACCCGGCGAACTACCTGCTGGGCCGGGAAAAAACCAAGGAGTTCACCCCATGAGGCTCGCCCTTCGCCCGCTGCGTCGCCTGTCCCTGGCCGCCGGCCTGGCCGCGCTCGCCACCCTCGGCGCCTGCTCGATCCTGCCGGAGGCGCAGGTCCTCCAGGTCTACCTGCTACCGGTGCACAACCCTCCGGCCAGCGCCGCCGCGCGGCCGGTCGACTGGTCGCTGCGGATCGCCCGGCCGCGTACCAGCCTGGTGCTGGAGAGCCCGCGCATCGCGGTGCGCCCGCACGGCGACGAAATCAGCGTGTACCAGGGCGCGCGCTGGAGCGATCCGGCGCCGTCGCTGCTGCGCGATCGTCTGATGCAGGCGTTCCAGGCCGACGGCCGGGTCCGCGGCCTGAGCAGCGACGACAGCAACCTGCAGGCCGATTTCGAACTGGGCGGCGACCTTCGCGCCTTCCAGACCGAGTACCCGAACGGCCAGGCCAGCGCGCTGATCCGCTACGACGCGCGCCTGGTGCGTACCGACGACAAGCGCGTGGTCGCCAGCCGGCGTTTCGAGGTCAGCCAGCCGGTGGATGGCAAGAAGGTCGCGGCGGTGGTCAGCGCCTTCGGCAAGGCCGGCGATACGCTGTCGGCCCAGGTTCTCGACTGGACCCTGCGCCAGGCCTCGGCGCAACCCGCCGTGCAGCCCTGAAGCATCCCGCCTGGCCTGGCGACTAGCCCGGGCGCTCCTGGCGGCGCGCCCGGTATTCGTTGGGCGTGCAGCCGAACCAGCGGCGGAATGCCCGGAAGAAATTGCTCGGATCGGCGAAACCCAGCAGGTAGGCGACTTCCAGCAAGGTCAGGCCGGGCTGCTGGAGATACTGTTCGGCCATATCCCGGCGCGTGTCGTCGAGCAGTTGCTGGTAGCTGGTGCCTTCTTCCTGGAGGCGCCGTTGCAAGGTGCGCTGCGACAGGTGCAGCGCCTGGGCCACCCGTTCGCGCTTGGGTTCTCCCTGCGGCAGCAGCCGGCACAAGGTCTGCCGGGTCAGATGGGTAATGCGGCTGGTACTGAAACGCGCCAGGTATTCGCCGGCGAAGCGATCGTGCAACTGGGCCAGCGCCTCGTTGGCCGAGGGTAGCGGCGTCTCGAGGTCGACGCGGGAAAACACCAGCGCGAACTCCTCGGCGTGAAAGCGCAGCGGCGCGCGGAACAGCTCGACATAGGGTGCCAGCGGCTCGCGGGGCGCGCCGGGCAGCTCCACCGCCAGCGGGTCCAGCGACCGGCCGGTGATCCAGCGGACCATGTCCACCAGGTAGGCCAGCGAGCATTCGGCACTCTGCGGTGGCGCCGGCAGGCGATCGCCATGCACCGTGACGCCGATTCGATAGCCCTGCGGCGTGCGGCGGAAAGTCAGGTCGGACGCTTCCGCGATGATCCGCTGGTAGCGCTCCAGGCGCGCGAAGCCTTCCGCCAGGTTGCGGCTCGACATCAGCGCATAGCCGACGACGTGGAAAGCCGGGCGCCGGACCCGGGCGATGTTCAGGGCGATCGCCGGGTTGCCGCTGAGCGCCACCGCACGCTGCCACAGACGGCTCATGGCGTCCTGCGGGAAGCGCGCGTCGGGGTCCTGCAAGGCCTGGTAGTCGAGGCCCAGCTCGGCGAACAGCTGGCGTCCGTCGAGGCCTTCCAGCTCCAGGGCGAGGACGATGCCCTGGACCCAGCTGGACAAGGTTGTACGTTCCGGCATCGGTCTCTTCTTGTTCTGGCGGGAGGCACGCCGACCGTCGTCCGGCCTGGCGGCCCAAGGATACTAAACTGGCCCTGTATGTCATCCGCGACATCGTGCGGCCCGCACTACACTGCGCGGACACAACGAGAGGAGGCATTCCATGAGCAGCCCTGATGACGAGCGTTTCCACAGTTTCGCCGAGTTCTACCCCTACTACCTGCAGGAACACAGCAACGCGGTGTGCCGCCGCCTGCACTACGTCGGCAGCCTGCTGGTGCTGGCGGTGCTCTTCCACGCCGTGGCCAGCCAGCAGTGGCTATGGCTGCTGGCGCTGCCGCTGGTGGGCTACGGCTTCGCCTGGGTCGGCCACTTCGTCTTCGAGAAGAACCGCCCGGCCACCTTCAAGTACCCGCTGTGGTCGTTCATGGGCGACTGGGTGATGCTCAAGGACGCTTTCACCGGCCGCATCCGCTTCTGACCCATCCGCGCGGCTGGCCCCCGGGCCGGTCGCTCCCCCGTGACGACCGTCGGTCCCGGATCGGCGCGCTTTCCTGAACTATCGATCAGCTGTCACTGGCCGCCGCGCAAACGCTTGGTTAAGATTCCGCCAGCAACCTGGCCACCCGCCATTCCCCAGGCGGAAAGCTCACGAGGCCGAGCCGGGACGAAAATACACAGGGATCCTCTCCAGCGCATGAAGCCTACCCTCCCCGACCGCTCGCCGACGAGCCGGTCCGTCGCGTCCATGCGTGAATACTATTCGCGCGTGCTGGCCTATATCGCCTGTGGCGCCAGCATCGCGGCGGGAACCTACACCCAGTATTTCAGCTACGGCATCCTCTGGATGGTGCCCTATGCGCTGCTCTACCCGCACCTGGCGTACCACCTCGGCCAGCGCTTCCGCCAGCACGACCCGCGCAAGGTGACCCGCGCCCTGCTCGCGGTCGACGCCGTGCACTGTGGCCTGGGCATGGCGCTGCTCGGCTTCTCCGTGGTGCCCAGCCTGATGTTCCTGCTGGTGCTGAGCTTCACCGCGCTGGTCATCGGCGGCCTGCGCCTGCTCGGCATGGCCTTGCTGGTATCGGCCAGCAGCGCCCTGCTGGTCGCCGTGCTCGTCGCCCCGCCGCTGCTGGGCAATACCCCGGTCGAGGTGGCCGCGGTCAGCATCCTGTTCTGCGGACTGTACATCTGCATCACCGCCTTCTTCGGCCACCAGCAGGGCCTGCGCCTGGCCCAGGTGCGCCAGGAGATCGCCCGCGAGCAGGAAAAGGCCGCGCGGCTCGCGCGCAACCTGGCCAAGTACCTGTCGCCGCAGGTCTGGGAAATGATCTTCAGCGGCAAGAAGAGCGTGCGCCTGGAAACCCAGCGCAAGAAGCTCACCGTGTTCTTCTCCGACATCCGCGGCTTCACCGAGCTATCCGAGGAACTGGAAGCCGAGGCCCTGACCGACCTGCTCAACAACTACCTCAACGAAATGTCGAAGATCGCCCTCAAGTACGGCGGCACCATCGACAAGTTCGTCGGCGACTGCGTCATGGTGTTCTTCGGCGACCCCAGCACCCAGGGCGCGAAGAAGGACGCGGTGGCGGCGGTATCGATGGGCATCGCCATGCGCAAGCACATGAAGGTGCTACGCCAGCAGTGGCGGGCCCAGGGCATCACCAAGCCGCTGGAAATCCGCATGGGCATCAACACCGGCTATTGCACG
This sequence comes from Pseudomonas sp. RC10-4-2, assembly GCF_050433085.1. Classification (NCBI taxonomy): domain Bacteria; kingdom Pseudomonadati; phylum Pseudomonadota; class Gammaproteobacteria; order Pseudomonadales; family Pseudomonadaceae; genus Pseudomonas; species Pseudomonas sp. RC10-4-2. Next base: position 1,142,230 of record NZ_JBNPXX010000001.1, on the reverse strand, counting down.
GTGGGCAACTTCGGCGCCGACACGCGCATGGACTACACCATCATCGGCCGCGAAGTGAACCTCGCCAGCCGCCTGGAAAGCGCCTCGGAAGCCGGCGAAATCCTCATTTCCCACGAGACCTACTCGCTGATCAAGGACGTGATCATGTGCCGCGACAAGGGCCAGATCGCGGTCAAGGGCTTCAGCCGCCCGGTGCAGATCTACCAGGTGGTGGACTCGCGCCGCGACCTCGGCGCCGCGCCCAGCTACGTCGAGCACGAATTGCCCGGCTTCTCCATGTACCTGGACACCAACAACATCCAGAACTACGACAAGGAACGGGTCATCCAGGCCCTGCAACAGGCCGCCGAACGCCTGCGCGACAAGGTCATCCTCTAAGTTCGTCGAACGCCGCCGGCAGTTCGTCGCGCCATTCCGGCGCAGTCCGTGGGCCGCTCGCCTGCAGCGCCAGGAACTCCTCCGCCGAAACCCGCCAGGACTGCTCCCGCGCCCAGCGCCCGCAGGCCTGGCGATCCAGCGCCAGCGCCTGGCGGCAGGCTTCGCCAAGATCCTCGTGCATGACCCCGGTCACGCCCTGCTGCAATACATCCAGCGGCCCCGGCACGGCGAAGGCCGCCACCGGCACGCCACAGGCCAAAGCTTCGAGCATCACCAGGCCATAGGTATCGGTCAGCGAGGGGAACACCAGCACCGAGGCCGCCCGGTAGGCGTCGGCCAGCGCGCGGCCATGGCGGTAGCCGAGAAAACGCGCCTGTGGATAGCGCTGCTCCAGCGCCGCCCGCTGCGGGCCGTCGCCCACCAGCCATTTTTCGCCCGGCAGTTTGAGATCGAGGAACGCCTCCAGGTTCTTTTCCGTCGCCAGCCGCCCGACATACAGGAACACCGGCGGCCGCTCTTTCGCCGGAGGTGTCTCGGCGGGATGGAACAGTTCGGTATCGACGCCCTTGCGCCACAGCCGCAGGTGCTGGAAGCGCCAGGCGCAGAACTCGTCGCGCAGGCGCGGGGTGCTCACCAGCACCGCCCGGCTCGGCCGATGGAAGGTGCGCAGGAAGGCATAGCCCCAGGACAACGGCAGCCACGGACAGCGGTCACGCAGGTATTCGGGAAAGCGCGTATGGATCGCCGAGGTGAAGTCCAGGCCGCGCTTGCCCAGCCAGCGCCGCGCGGCCCAGCCGAGCGGCCCCTCGGTGGCCAGGTGCACGGCATCCGGGGCGAAGGCCTCGATCAGCCCGCCGAGGCGCCAGAGGTTCCAGGCCAGGGGGATTTCCGGATAGCTGGGACAGGGCAGGCAGCGGAAGTCGGCGGGCGACAGCACCCGTACCTGGTGGCCCAGCAGTTCCAGCTCGCGCTGCAGGGCCAGCAGGCTGGTGACGACTCCGTTGACTTGCGGTAACCAGGCGTCGCTGACGATCAATAGCCTCATGCCGCCGGCTCGACCGCCGCGGCCTGCGCCGCCAGCCGCGCCTGCTCCTCGGCCAGGCGGTAGAGCTGGATGCTGCCGTCCCAGTGTTCGATCAGCGCCGTGCAGGACTCCACCCAGTCGCCGCAGTTGAGGTAATCGACGCCCTCGATGCGGCGGATCTCGGCATGGTGGATGTGCCCGCAGACCACCCCGTCGAGCCCGCGCTTGTGGCACTCGTGGGCGATGGCTTCCTCGAAGTCGCTGATGAAGTTCACCGCGGTCTTGACCTTGTGCTTGAGGTACGCCGACAGCGACCAGTAGCCGTAGCCCCAGCGCCGCCGCCAGTGGTTCAGCCAACGGTTGAGGAGCAGGGTGAACTCGTAGGCGGAATCGCCGAGGAACGCCAGCCAGCGGTGGTAGCGGGTGATCACGTCGAACTGGTCGCCGTGTATCACCAGCAGCTTGCGGCCGTCGGCGGTACTGTGCACCGCCTCGTCGACCAGGCGGATGTTGCCGAGGATCAGGCTCGAATAGCGGCGCAGGAATTCGTCATGGTTGCCGGTGACGTAGATCACCTCGGTGCCGCGCTTGCTCAGGGTGAGCAGGCGGCGGATCACGTTGGTGTGCGCCTGCGGCCAGTAGATGCCGCCGCGCAGCTTCCAGCCGTCGATGATGTCGCCCACCAGGTAGATGCGATCGGCGTGGTAGCGCTTGAGGAACGCCGCCAGGTGTTCGGCCTGGCAATCCCGCGTCCCCAGGTGGACATCCGAGATCCACAGGGTCCGGACCCGCTGCTTGCGGTTCGAGGTGAAGCGTTGCGCGGTGCTCATCGGCGGGTCTCCGACGGTGTTTTTCCGATCTTGGACGGCGCCGGTGAAACGACTGTGACAGGCCGGCGACCGTTGCGTGACAGGGCGCGACTGTCTGTCGCCGGCGCCAGCGGGTAGACTGGGCGCCTGCCTCCGGGAGCTTCGCCATGGGTTCGATCCTTTCCCTGCGCCACTACAGCCACGACCAGATCGTCCACAGCCATGACCATGCCCAATTGGTCCTGGGCCTCAGCGGCTGCCTCGACTTCGAGGTCGAGGGGCGCGGCAGCCGCGTGTTGCGGCAGACCTTCGCGGTGGTTCCGGCGCAAGCCCGGCATGCCTGCTCGAGTCCCTCCGGCAGCCGCTGCCTGGTCCTCGACCTGCCCTGCGACGGCAGCCTGCTGCTGGGCCTGGGCGAACACGCCGAAGCCGGTAGGCGGCTGTTCGAGCGACCGCAGGCGCTGTCGCTGACGCCCGCCCAGGGCCAACTGGTGAACTGGCTGGCCAGCGGCCCGATCAACGACCCGGTGATCGCCCACCAGGGCGCCGGCCTGCTCCTCGCCAGCCTGGCCAGCGAGCGCCAGCCGCCGCGCCAGCAGCCCCGCCTGCCACTGGCCAGCCTCGACGCCTACCTCGACCGCCATGCCGCCCATCCGCTACAGGTAGCCGACCTGGCGCGGCTGGCCGGTCTTTCGGTGGCGCGCTTCCACAGCCTGTTCCTCGCCGAGACCGGACAGACGCCCATGGACTACGCGCGCAGCCGACGCCTGCACCAGGCCCACGAACTGTTGCTGGAGAGCAGCCTGGCGGTGGGCGAGATCGCCGCCCGGGTCGGCTACGCCTCGCAGAGCGCCTTCACCGCAGCGCTGGTCCGTGAGTTCGGCGTCACCCCGCGACAACTGCGTCGCGAGTCCCGCGACAAAACCGGCTAGCCGCACGACAGACAAATCCGTCACGACTCCTTACTCTCTGCCCATCGACAGAACAGGAGTCAGCATGGACATCATCGAATGGCAGGATTTCGAACGCGTCGAACTGCGCGTCGGCACCATCCTCAGCGCCGCTCCCAACCCCAAGGCACGCAAACCCGCCTATGTCCTCGAGGTCGACCTCGGACCGCTCGGCCTGCGCACCTCCAGCGCGCAACTGACCGCACACTACCAGGCCGAGCAACTGGTCGGACGCCAGGTCCTCTGCGTCTGCAACTTCGCTCCGAAGCAGATCGCCGGGGTGCGCTCGGAGGTCCTGGTCACCGGGGTCTACGATAGCGAGGACAAGGTGGTCCTGGCCGGCTTCGACAAGCCCCTGCCCAACGGTGCGCGCCTGGCCTGAAGGATCCCCATGAATCGACGTTCCGCCCTCGCCGCCCTGCACGGCGGCGCCCTCCTCTTCGGCCTGACCGGGGTGTTCGGCAAGCTGGCCAGCGCCTCCCCCGGGGTGATCGTGTTCGGTCGTGCGCTGTTCGCGGTGCTCGCCCTCGGCCTCTTCGCCCGCCTCGCGGGCCAGGCCTGGCGCGCCCTGGGACCCGCGCAATGGCTGCGCCTGGCGCTCTGCGGCCTGCTCCTGGCCGGCCACTGGGTGAGTTTCTTCATCGCCGTGAAGACCGCCGGCGTGGCCATCGCCACCCTCGGCTTCGCCAGCTTCCCGGCCTTCACGGTAATCCTCGAAGGGCTGCTCTTCCGCGAGCGCATTCATCTCGCGGAAGGACTGCTGGTGGTCCTGGTCAGCCTTGGCCTGGTGCTGGTCACGCCGAACTTCGACCTCGCCAGCGGCGCCACCCTCGGCCTGCTCTGGGCGATCCTTTCCGGCCTGCTGTTCGCCCTGCTGTCGCTGGCCAACCGTAGCAACAGCGGGCAGGTCGGCCCGGTGCAGGCGGCGCTCTGGCAGAACCTGGTAGTCGCCCTGTGCCTGCTGCCATTCGCGGTCGGCGAACTACCGGCGCTACCCGCTCTCGACTGGCTCTGGCTGGCCCTGCTGGGCGTCTTCTGCACCGGCCTGGCGCACAGCCTGTTCGTGGCCAGCCTGGCGGTGGTCAAGGCCCGCACCGCGGCACTGGTATTCGCCCTGGAGCCGGTCTACGGGATCGCCTTCGCCTGGCTGCTGTTCCATGAGACGCCGGGGCCGCGGATGTTCCTCGGCGGTGCCCTGATCATCCTCGCCATCGTGCTGTCGGCGCGCCTCGGTGCACGGGGCAGGAAAACCGCAGTCGGCGACGAACGAGGCGATCCCGAGCGCGCCTGAATCCGCCCCGACCGTCACACCGGCAACCATCGAAAGTCCGCAGGGAATAAAAAAACCCGGTCGAACACGCGGGGGGAAGGGGTTCGACCGGGTGCTGCGTCCAATCACCGGAGCGTTGGCAGAGGGACGCAAAGGGAGGTGTCGGTTTCCAGCGCCTGCCGCATCCGCTCACGGGCTCGCGCCAGGCCTTTCTCACGGAATTCCGGGCCCATGTTCATGCCCTCCGCGTGGATGAAGGTGACGTCGTGGATGCCGACGAAGCCCAGCACCTGGCGCAGATAGGGTTCCTGGTGATCGAGACCACCGCCGGCGTAGATCCCGCCGCGGGCGGTGAGAACGAAGGCGCGCTTGCCCTGTAGCAGGCCTTCCGGCCCCTGCTCGGCGTAACGGAAGGTCAGGCCGGCGCGCAGCACATGGTCGAACCAGCTCTTCAGGCTGCTGGGAATGGCGAAGTTGTACATCGGTGCCGCCAGCACCAGCACGTCCGCCATCCGCAACTCCTCGGTCAGGCGATTGGAACGCTCGAGGGCGCGCCTTTCCGCAGCGCTATGGCCATCACAGGGGGTGGTCCAGGCTCCCAGCAATAATTCATCGAGGTGCGGCAGCGGCTCGCGCGCCAGGTCGCGGACCTGGAAGCGATCAGCGGGATGCGCGATTTTCCAGTGGGAGATGAATTCCGCCGTCAGCAGGCGGGAAACCGAGCCCCGTTGGCGGGCACTGCTCTCGATAACCAGGACACGGGACATGACTCGACCTCCACCCACTGCGCTACAACGATGGAGGTGAGGGTAGAGAATGATTAATCGATTAAAAAGTTGAAAAAACCGCTGTTAAATATCGACCAGGTTGATTTATAAACAGGCACCCCCTAGTCTTTCGGTGAGAGAACGCTCTATTTCGCGATCTTGCAGGTCAGCTTGATCCGCAACTTGATGATGTCGCGGCCGAACTGCGCGGTGAAGTTGCTGTTCTGCCCGGGCTGGATCACGCCCTTGCGCACTTTCGGGGTCTCCGGGCCGTTGCGGAACACCGCCGTGCACTCTGCCGCCTGGCCTCCCAGGTTGGTGAGAAGGATCGCGCCCATGTCGCGCCCGATGTCCTGGGTGCTGTAGGAGACCTCGGTGCCGTTGAGTTGCGGGTCGACCTCGATCGGATAGGCGAAAGCGGACAGGGGCAGCAGCGATAGTGCGAAACAGCAAAGCCTTTTCATGGCCGGACTCCCGGTAGCGACAGATGGAAAAATGGCAACACCCTGAAAACCACGGCATCCCGTACGTCAAGAGAATGGACAGCTACCCCGTACAGGACGCCGACGACACGATAAGCGAAGTCGCCCCTCCGGCGCACTCGTCATCGCCTGCCGGCCGCGGAAACGCCGGCGAGGCATCCCTGCATTCGAGGAGGCGGAAATGAAAGCGCCACGCGTAACCCTGGACCAATGGCGGACCCTGCAGGCGGTGGTCGACCACGGCGGCTTCGCCCAGGCCGCGGAAGCCCTGCACCGCTCGCAATCGTCGATCAGCTATACCGTGGCGCGCATGCAGGAACAGCTCGGCGTGCCGCTGCTGCGCATCGACGGACGCAAGGCGGTGCTGACCGAGGCCGGCGAAGTATTGCTGCGCCGTTCGCGGCAACTGGTCAAGCAGGCCGGGCAACTGGAGGAACTGGCGCACCACATGGAACAGGGCTGGGAACCCGAGGTGCGCCTGGTGGTGGACGCCGCCTACCCCACCGCGCGGATCGTCCGCTCGCTGTCCGCCTTCATGCCGCAGAGCCGCGGCTGTCGCGTGCTGCTGCGCGAGGAAGTGCTCTCCGGCGTCGAGGAAGCGCTGATCCAGGGCGCCGCCGACCTGGCGATCAGCGGCCTGATCATTCCCGGCCACCTCGGCGCCGACCTCAGCGTGGTCGAGTTCGTCGCCGTGGCCCACCCCGACCATCCGCTGCACCGCCTGCAACGCGAACTGACCCACCAGGACCTGGAAACCCAGATGCAGGTGGTGATCCGCGACAGCGGCCGGCTACAGCCGCGCGACCACGGCTGGCTGGGCGCCGAACAGCGCTGGACGGTGGGCAGCCTGGCTACCGCGGCGACCTTCGTCGGCAACGGCCTGGGCTTCGCCTGGCTGCCGCGACACATCATCGAGCGCGAACTGCAGAGTGGCCAGCTCAAGCCGCTGCCGCTGAGCCAGGGCGGCGTGCGGCAGAGCCGCTTCTACCTCTACACCAACAAGGAAAAGCCGCTCGGCCCGGCCAGCCAGATCCTCATGGAAATGCTCAAGTCGTTCGCCAACGTACCGCTCAACGCGCCCTTCGCGGCGCCCGAACCGGCCGCCGAGTGAACGCAGATGCCTGACTTCCAGCACCGCGACTGCACCCTCGTCTACGACGACCACCCCGGTCCCACCGAGCGCGCGCCGGTCCTGCTGCTGCACGGTCTCGGTTCGAGCGCCCGCGACTGGGAATACCAGTTGCCGGCCCTGCTGGGCCACTACCGCCTGCTGGTCCCGGACCTGCGCGGCCACGGCCGCTCCGGCAAGCCGCGCGGCGGCTACAGCATGGCCGGCTTCGCCGAGGACTGCGCGGCGCTGCTCGACCGGCTCGGCTGCGGTCCGGTACACCTGGTCGGCATCAGCATGGGCGGGATGATCGGCTTCCAGTTGGCCTGCGACCGACCCGACCTGCTGCGCAGCCTGACCATCGTCAACAGCACTCCGGAAGTCATCCCGCGCAAGCCTCGCGAACATCTGGAGGTGGCCAAGCGCAAGCTCCTCTCGCGCCTGCTCAGCCTGCGGACCATCGGCCGCGCCCTCGGCCGGCTGTTGTTTCCCAAGGCGGAACAGGCCGGGTTGCGAGAGAAGATCGAGGCGCGCTGGGCGGAGAACGACAAGCGCGCCTACCTGGCCAGCCTCGACGCGATCATCGGCTGGGGCGTGCAGGAACGATTGGCCGAGATCGCCTGTCCGACCCTGGTGATCAGCGCGGATCGCGACTACACGCCGGTATCGCTGAAGCAGGCCTATTGCGAGCGGATCGCCGACGCCCGCCTGGTGGTGGTGGAGGACTCCCGCCACGCCACGCCGATGGACCAACCCGAGATTTTCAACACCACCCTGCTCGGCTTCCTCGCCGATATCGATAAAACCAAGGAACAACCATGCTCAAACGTCTCCTGATCGCCGCCTGCACCCTGCTCTTCGCCGGTTCCCTGCTGGCCGCCACGCCTGCCGCCAAGCCGCACGTCCTGATCGCCACCAGCCTCGGCGAGATCGAGGTAGAACTCGATCCGGCCAAGGCGCCGATCAGCGTGAAGAACTTCCTCGAGTACGTCGACAGCGGCTACTACGACGGCACCCTGTTCCACCGCGTGATCCCGGGCTTCATGGTGCAGACCGGCGGCTTCAGCGCCGGCATGCAGGAGAAGAAGACCCGTGCACCGATCAAGAACGAGGCCGACAACGGCCTGCTCAACGAGCGCGGCACCCTCGCCATGGCCCGTACCGGAGTGGTCGATTCGGCCACCAGCCAGTTCTTCATCAACCTGACCGACAACGACTTCCTCAACCATGGTGCCCGCGACTTCGGCTATGCCGTGTTCGGCAAGGTGGTGCGTGGCATGGGCGTGGTCGACCAGATCGCCAAGGTTCCCACCACCCGCCGCAACGGCTTCGCCGACGTGCCGAGCGACGACGTGGTGATCCTGTCCGCCAAACGCCTCTGAGTCCAGCCGCAGGGGCTTGATCCGGCGGGCCCAGGACGGGCCCGCTCCAGAAGAGAGCCATCATGCTTTATCGTCGTTTCGAACGTCTGATCGACCCGTTCCGCAGTGCTTCCGAACGCATGCCGCCCAGCGAAGTGCTGCGTTTCTATGTCTACTTCCTGCGCCAGGTCTGGCCGGTGTTCCTGGCCCTGCTGGTGGTCGGCCTGATCGTCGCGCTGATCGAGGTGGCGCTGTTCAGCTACCTCGGCCGCATCGTCGATCTCGCCCAGAGCACGCCCAGCGCGGAGTTCTTCCGCGTGCACGCCAACGAACTGATCTGGATGGCGGTGGTGGCGCTGGTCCTGCGCCCGCTGTTCAACGCCCTGCACGACATGCTGGTGCACCAGAGCATCAACCCGAGCATGACCAACCTGATCCGCTGGCAGAACCACCGCTACGTGCTCAAGCAGAGCCTCGGCTTCTTCCAGAACGATTTCGCCGGGCGCATCGCCCAGCGCATCATGCAGACCGGCAACTCGTTGCGCGATTCGGCGGTGCAGGTGGTGGACGCCCTCTGGCACGTGCTGATCTATACCGTCAGCGCCCTGGTGCTGTTCGCCGAGGCCGACTGGCGCCTGATGATCCCTCTGGTGCTGTGGGTGTTCGCCTACGTCGGCGCCCTCGCCTACTTCGTTCCCCAGGTCAAGCGCCGCTCGGTGGAGGCCTCGGATTCGCGCTCGAAGCTGATGGGGCGGATCGTCGACGGCTACACCAACATCACCACGCTGAAGCTGTTCGCCCACACCCGCCAGGAAGAGGACTACGCCCGCGAAGCGATCGGCGACCAGACCCTCAAGTCGCAACGCGCCGGGCGCGTAGTGACCTCCATGGACGTGACCATCACGGTGATGAACGGCGTGCTGATCACCGGCACCACCGGCCTGGCCCTGTGGCTGTGGAGCCAGGAGCTGATCTCGGTGGGCGCCATCGCCCTGGCCACCGGGCTGGTGATCCGCATCAACAACATGTCCGGCTGGATCATGTGGGTGGTCGGCGGCATCTTCGAGAACATCGGCCAGGTCCAGGATGGCATGCAGACCATCGCCCTGCCGCGCAAGGTGGTCGACCGCGAGGACGCCCAGCCGCTGCGGGTAGAGCGCGGCGAGGTGGAGTTCGAGCACATCGCCTTCCACTACGGCAAGGGCAGCGGCGTGATCCAGGGTCTCGACCTGAAGGTCCGGCCCGGCGAGAAGATCGGCCTGGTCGGACCTTCCGGCGCCGGCAAGTCGACCCTGGTCAACCTGCTGCTGCGCCTGTACGACCTGGAGAGCGGACGCATCCTGGTCGATGGCCAGGACATCGCCGGGGTGACCCAGGAAAGCCTGCGCGCGCAGATCGGCATGGTCACCCAGGACACCTCGCTGTTGCACCGCTCGATCCGCGACAACCTGCTCTACGGCCGCCCCGGCGCCAGCGACGCGGAACTCATGGAAGCGGTGCGCAAGGCTCGCGCCGACGAGTTCATCCCGCTGCTCAGCGACGCCGAGGGCCGCCGCGGCTTCGACGCCCATGTCGGCGAACGCGGAGTGAAGCTCTCCGGCGGCCAGCGCCAGCGCATCGCCATCGCCCGGGTGCTGCTCAAGGACGCGCCGATCCTGATCCTCGACGAAGCGACCTCGGCGCTGGACTCGGAAGTCGAATCGGCGATCCAGGAAAGCCTGGAGACCCTGATGCAGGGCAAGACGGTGATCGCCATCGCCCACCGCCTGTCGACCATTGCGCGCATGGACCGCCTGGTGGTGCTGGACAAGGGCCACATCGCCGAAAGCGGCACGCATGCCGAGTTGCTCGCCCATGGCGGCCTCTATGCGCGCCTCTGGCAACACCAGACCGGCGGCTTCGTCGGCGTCGACTGAAGCCTCGGCACCGGGCGGCGGCTCGCGCCGCCCGGCCTGGGTGACCTTGTCAAAGGCTCTGCAACGGGCCTTTTCGCGGCAATCATCACCGCCGTCGATCTCGACTAGCACGCGCTTCGATTTTTTCCGCCAGCGCAACGGTGTTCTTATCGAACCCGTGCCCCGGCTCGATCCCGACGCCTGCCGCATCGTCCCCGTCCACCTGGCGTCGGCCACGGACGACCAAGGATGCCAGTGCTCGGTACCGGGGATTTCGCCCCATCGCTACGGAGAATCACAGAATGAAACTTGCCTCTGTCGTGTCCGCCGTCATCACCAGCCTCGCCCCCATGGCCTTCGCCCAGGACGTGGACAAGGACCCGGGCCGCGGCCTGCCGGTCGAGGAATACCACTACGGCATGCAACTGGACGTGAAGAATGTCCTGCACCGTACCGACAATTCGACCAGGACCGGCGTAGTGCCGGTGACCGTGGTCTACGAGGACCATAGCGGCGAGCTGCACAAGATCCGCTTCCTCGAATGGGGCGGCAGCACCAGCAACGGCTGAGCGGACGCCACGCCCTATCGTTCCGGCCCCCTTCAGGCCTGGCGGTAGGGCAACAGGCCGTGGGCCTCCTCGGCGTAGGCGCGCACACCCGCCCGCTCCTGTTCGAGGAACTGCGCCACGGCATCGCGCAGACCGGGATGCGCCAGGTAGTGCCAGGAGCGCGTCAGCACCGGCTCGAAACCGCGGATCAGCTTGTGTTCGCCCTGGGCGCCGGCGTCGAAGCGCGCCAGGCCGGCGCCGATGGCGAATTCCAGGCCCTGGTAGAAGCAGGTCTCGAAGTGCAGCCGGTCGAACTCGGCCAGGCATCCCCAGTAGCGCCCGTACAGGGTATCTCCAGCGACCAGGCTGAACGCCATCGCCACCGGCTTGCCACGCTGGTGGGCGAAGACCACACGGATCGCCTCCGGCATGCGCTCGGCCAGCAGGCCGAAGAACTCGCGGCTCAGGTAGGGATCGCGGTCGCGCACCAGGTAGGTGTTGGCGTAGCAGAGATAGACGAAATCCCACTCCAGTTCGGACAACTGGCCGCCTTCCCGCCATTCGAACTCGATGCCCTGTCCGCCGACCTGTTCGCGCTCCTTGCGCAGTTGCTTGCGCTTGCGCGAACTGAGGGCCTCGAGGAAGTCCTGGAAGTCCCGATAGCCGCGGTTGTGCCAGTGGTACTGGCAACCCAGGCGTTCGAGCCAACCGTCACGCGCGGCAAGCAAGGTGTCCGCCCGGGCGTCGGTGAAATTCACATGGATGCTCGACAGACCGCTCGCCTCGGCCTCCTCGCCAAGGGACGCGAGCAGCCCCTGCAACCCTTCGTCCTCGCCCAGCAGGCGCGCACCGGCGACCGGGGTGAAGGGCACCCCTACCAGCAGCTTCGGGTAGTAGCGGATACCGGCCCGCTGGCAGGCGTCGGCCCAGCTCCAGTCGAACACGTATTCGCCGTACGAGTGCGCCTTCACATAGGCCGGCAGCGCCGCGCACAGCCGCCCTTGCGGATCGCGCAGCACGCGATGAGCCGGGCGCCAGCCGGTAGCGGGCGTCACGCTGTGGCTGTCTTCCAGCGCGGACAGGAAAGCATGACGCAGGAATGGCTGGGCGGGAGGCAGCAAGGCGTCCCACTCGGCGGCGTCGATATCGGCAAGGGTGGCAAGCGTCTGGATCGGCATGCGCGCCAGTCTGGCGCGAGACGCAAGGCAAGTGAAGCCGGTCGATGGAAAAAAGCGCCCGGCGGACCCGCGATGAAACCGCCCTTCTCCAAGCGAAGGCTTCGATCCATCCTACGTAGAGCGCATAACGCCAACGGCGTTATCCGCCGATACCCCGCCGCAACGGCGGAGCGAAAGCTGGGAACCCTCCGCGTAGGGCGAATAACGCCGGAGGCGTTATCCGCCGATACCCGCCGCGACGGCGGACAACCGCGACGGCATTCCCGATCGGGCCCTAGATCATGCCCAGCAGCAACAGGACCAACAGCACCACCAGCAATGCGCCGATGATCCCCGAGGGCCCGTAGCCCCAGTTGCGCGAATGAGGAAAGACCGGCAGGCCGCCGATCAGCAGCAGGATCAGGATGATCAGAAGAATCGTACCGAGACTCATGGGCGTCGCTCCTGTTCGGCTCATGGGGCAAAGGGCGGGAGATTCCGCCCTTGTAGTTCTCGACCCCCGCCGAGCAACGAAGATTCAATAAATCCGCGACCTCCAGCCTCAGTGGATAACCTTGGGCGCCGGCCCCTTGAGCAGACGCATGAACATCAGCGCCACCGCCTGGGCGTCGCCGAGGGCGGTGTGGCGACCGCTGACCGGCACATCCAGGGCCCGCGCCAGGGTGTCGAAGCGCAGGTCGATGTGTGCGTCGGGAAAATGCCGGCTGACCTTCCGGTGGTACAGCGACGAAATCTCGATGGAGGGGTTGTGCAACTGTCGGTCGAGGAGCTGGCGCAGGTGCCGGTTCAGCACGGCGACATCGAACGACAGATAGTAGCCCAGCAGCGGTCGGTCGCCGATGAACGCCAGCACCTGGCGCAGGGCCTGCTCCAGCTGCAACTGTCCCTCCAGGTCGGCGCGGCGCAGCTTGTGGATGCGGATCGACTCCGCATCCAGGCTCGGCGGCGGCTCGACGTAGAGTTCCAGGCGCTCGCCCATGACCAGTTTGCCGCGCCGCACCAGCACCGCGCCGATGCTGAGGATGTCGGCACGACGCGGGTCGAGGCTGGTGGTCTCGAGATCGAGGGAGATCACTTCTTCCGCCTCGACCGCCTCGTGCATCCACCAGTACAGCCGGCGGCGCCAGCCCGGCCAGCGGCTGTCGGGCAACTTGACCATGGTGTTCATCGGGTCTCCAGGTGGAATTGACGGGCCACGCTCTGCTTGAACTTCTTCACCACATGCAGGCCGTAGCGCAGCATGTCGCGATCGTGGCGGCTCATGCCGCTGACGTCCAGGCCCTGCTGGCGACCGTCGCGTTGGCCGGCCAACTGGCGGGTCAGGCGCAGTTGCAGGAACAGCTCGAAAGACTCGCTCAGGTCGTCCGCCAGGCGTGCTTCGAGGACCTTGTGTCGCTTCAGCGCCTCGATCCGTGCCAGGGTCCCGCGGGTCTCCAGGCCTTCGCGCAGGGCCAGGGTGCGGATGCCGTGGACGATGGGGAAGATCCCGCCGCGCTTGAGATCGAGGCGGGCGTCCTGGGTTTTCAGCTGGCCGAGGAAGGTCAGCGGCGTATCGAATTGCAGGGCCGCCGCCGCGATATCCGCCAGCCAGCGCTCGCCGCCGTCGGCGAAACCGCGCAGTTGCCGACGCAACGGCTCGAACAGCTGCAGGTTGCCGGCCACCGGCCAGGCATCGGCCAGGATCGACAGGCGCAACAGCTGCTCCGGCTTGCCCTCCAGCAGCGTCCCGCGCAGCTCCGCCTGCCAGGCCACCAGCGGCTTGCACCATTCCGGCCGACTGGCCATTACCCCTCCGGGACAGGGCGGATAACCGAACTCCAGCAAGGCCGCGCTGAAGCGCTGCATCATCGCCAGGGCCTGTTCCTGCGGCAGATCGTCGGCCAGGACCAGGGCATTGTCCTGGTCGGTCTTCAGCAACTGCTCGCCGCGTCCTTCGCTGCCCATCACCAGCAAGCAGCAGCGCCCGCGCAGGGTTGGCGGCAGCAACAATTCGAAAAGCCGTTCGAGCAATTGCTCGTTGAGCGCGCTGACCAGCTGCATGATGAAGCGCAGGCGGATACCGTTGCCGGCCAGGGTAGCGATCAGGGTGTCCAGGGTTTCCGCGCAGCGGCGCAGGTCGCCGAGGTCGTCGGCGCGGGCGATGCGCAGCGCCAGGACGTGGGAATGGGTGGAGAACAGGCTGAGCACCTGGGTCAGGTGCAACAGGCCGATCACCTGACCGTCCTCCGTGACCGCGACCCGCTCGATACGCTGGCGCGTCATGAGGATCATCGCGTCGAACAGGAAATCGCCCAGTTCGACGCTGGCCAGCGGACCATGGGCCAACGGCCCGATAGCCTCCAGCTCGCTGCGCCCGTCGCGGAAGTGCGCGCTCATGAGGTCGGTGCGGGTGACGATGCCGAGCTCGGGCCCGTCCCTCTCCAGCCGCACCAGCAGGGCATCGGCGCCGTGGCTCAATTGCAGGCGCGCGGCGTCGCCGAGGGACAGCGAGGCCTCCACCTCCAGCGCCGGCAGCAAGTGCTCGCGGGCGATGCGGGTAAGGATGAACTCGGCAAGGTTCTGCCCGTCGCGCTGGGCCAACTGGCGCTTGGCCGCCAGGTCGGCCTGGAAGAACCGGGCGAAACCCGGGTTCTCCCCGCACAACTGGTGGAAGCAACTGGCCGGCAGTTCGTAGACGATGCTTTCCTCGATCGCCAGGTAGCGATGCTTGCTGCTGCCGGAAAACAGCCCGCGGACGTCGAACAGGTCGTCCGCGGCGTACTGGGCGAACACTCGCCCGTCGTCGCCGCGCTCCTCGACCACGCCCTTGAGCAGGACGAACAGCCCGGGGACCGCCGAACCGGCCTCCAGCAAGGTTTCCCCCGGCGCGTAGTAGCCTACGCTGAGGGCCTGCTTGAGGGTCTCGCGCTGATGGGGACGCAACTGGTCGAAGGGCGGCGAGGCGAAGTTGAAACTGTCAGGCATGGCTCATCTCGCTGTAACCGGGACGCTGAAACGAAAGGCGGCGGACCGGAAATCCGGCCGCCGCCTCGGGCTACGTCTTCACGTAGCGCTTAGTGGGCCACCGCGCCAGAGGCACCCAGGCCGGTCTGGGAACGGATGAACTGCGGGAAGAAGCGCGCCCGCTCCTCGTCGGCCGCCGCCGACTTGTCGGTGATGGAGAAGAACCAGATACCGACGAAGGCGACGATCATCGAGAACAGCGCCGGGTACTCGTACGGGTAGATGGCTTTCTCGTGGCCGAGGATCTGCACCCAGATGGTCGGGCCGAGGACCATCAGGCCCACCGCGGTGATCAGGCCCATCCAGCCGCCGATCATGGCGCCGCGGGTGGTCAGCTTCTTCCAGTACATGGAGAGCAGCAGCACCGGGAAGTTGCAGCTGGCGGCGATGGAGAAGGCCAGGCCGACCATGAAGGCGATGTTCTGCTTCTCGAAGAGGATGCCGAGCACGATGGCGACCACGCCCAGGGCCACGGTGGTCATCTTCGAGACCCGCAGCTCGTCCTTCTCGTTGGCCTTGCCGCCCTTGAACACGCTGGCGTACAGGTCATGGGAGACGGCCGAGGCCCCGGCCAGGGTCAGCCCGGCGACCACCGCGAGGATGGTGGCGAAGGCCACCGCCGAGATGAAGCCGAGGAACAGGCTGCCGCCCACCGCGTCGGCCAGGTGCACCGCCGCCATGTTGTTGCCGCCGATCAGGGCGCCGGTGGCGTCCTTGAAGTCCGGGTTGGTGCTGACCAGCAGGATCGCGCCGAAACCGATGATGAAGGTCAGGATGTAGAAGTAGCCGATGAAACCGGTGGCGTAGAACACGCTCTTGCGCGCTTCCTTGGCGTCGCTGACGGTGAAGAAGCGCATCAGGATGTGCGGCAGCCCGGCGGTGCCGAACATCAGCGCGAAGCCCAGGGAGAATGCCGAGATCGGATCCTTGACCAGGCCGCCCGGACTCATGATCGCCTCGCCCTTCGGATGCACCTTGATGGCTTCGGAGAACAGCGTGCTGACGTCGAAGTTGACGTGCTTGAGCACCATGATCGCCATGAACGAGGCGCCGGAGAGCAACAGCACGGCCTTGATGATCTGCACCCAGGTGGTCGCCAGCATGCCGCCGAACAGCACGTAGAGCACCATCAGGATGCCCACCAGGACCACCGCGACATGGTAGTTGAGGCCGAACAGCAGCTCGATCAGCTTGCCGGCGCCGACCATCTGCGCGATCAGGTAGAACGCCACCACCACCAGCGAGCCGCAGGCCGACAGGGTGCGGATCTGCTTCTGCTTGAGGCGGTAGGAGGCGACGTCGGCGAAGGTGTACTTGCCCAGGTTGCGCAGGCGCTCGGCGATGAGGAAGAGGATGATCGGCCAGCCGACCAGGAAGCCGATCGAGTAGATCAGGCCATCGTAGCCGGAAGTGAAGACCAGCGCCGAAATACCCAGGAAGGATGCCGCCGACATGTAGTCGCCGGCGATCGCCAGGCCATTCTGGAAGCCGGTGATGCGGCCGCCTGCGGCATAGTAGTCGGCCGCCGAGCGGTTGCGCTTGGATGCCCAGTAGGTGATGCAGAGGGTCGCGCCGACGAAGGCGACGAACATGACGATGGCCGAGACGTTCAGCGGCTGGCGCTGCACGTCGCCGGTCAGCGCGTCGGCCCAGAGGGCCGGAGCGAAGGCCGCAAGGCCGAGCGCGGCAAGGAGACGAGCGATCATTGCTGCGCCTCCTTGAGGATTTCCTGGTTCAGGCTGTCGAACTCGCCGTTGGCGCGACGCACGTACAGGCCGGTCAGGATGAACGCGGCAAGGATCAGTCCGACACCCATCGGGATGCCCCAGGTCACGGACGAATCGGGACTGATACGCGCGCCCAGCAGCTGCGGCTGGAAAGCGATCAGCAGGATGAATATCACGTAGAGGCCAAGCATGATCGAAGAAAGTATCCAGGCGAAACGCTCTCGCTTGGCCACCAACTCCTTGAAGCGCGGATTGGTATCAATCCGCTGGTAGATGCTGTCGTTCATTGTTTTTATCCTCACAGCGGGGTGACGCGGAATGTCGTCGATATCCACTGTAGGACGCTGGTGCAAGCGCTCCAGACGACTTTAGTCGTAGCGTTTCGCCAGCCGCTCTAGACCGGTATTTCCGGGCCTTCCGGCAGATTCCGGAGCCAGCCTTCGGCAAGGAAAAACGCCGTGCCCGGTTGCCCGGGCACGGCGTTCCCCGATCGAACCAGCCGTGCTACTGCACCCAGTCCTTGACCCGTCCCGGGTTGGCCGCCACCCACTGCTTCGCCGCATCCTCGGGTTTGGCGCCCTCCTGGATCGCCAGCATCACCTGGCCGACCTCGTTGCCATCCTTCCAGCCGAACTTCTTCAGGAACTCCCAGACCGGCTTGGCCTTGGCCTCCAGCGCCGGGTTGGCGACGGTGTCGACATGCTCGGTATCGCCATAGACCTTCTTCGGATCGTCGAGGAACTTCAGCTTCCACTTGGCGAACATCCAGTGCGGAATCCAGCCGGTCACCACCACCGGCTTCTTCTCGTTCTCGGCACGGGTCAGCTCGGCGATCATGCCGCTGCCGGAACTGGCCACCAGCTTGTAGTCGAGGCCATATTGCTTGATCGCCTCGTCGGTCTTGATCATCACCCCGGCGCCGGCATCGATACCCACCACGCGGCCGCCGAATGCGTCCTTCTGCGCCTGGAGGTCGGCGATGCTGTTGGCGCTCACGTATTCGGGGACGATCAGGCCGATGCGTGCGTCCGGGTAGTTGATGGCAAGGTTGACCACCTTATCCTTCATCTTCTCGTAGTAGGCGCCGTGGGTGCCCGGCAGCCAGGCCGAGAGCATGGCATCGAGCTTGCCGCGCGCCACGCCCTGCCACATGATCCCCGCCGCCACCGGCATCAGCTTCACCTCGTAGCCGAGCTTCTCGCGGATCACCTCGGCGGCCACATGGGTGGTCGCCACGCTGTCCGACCAGCCGTCCACGTAACCGATGGTGATCACCGGCTTGTCCGCCGCGGCCGCCATCCCCACAGCCGCCGACATTGCCAGGCCCGCACTCCAGCACAACAGTCGTCGCATCATTCGCATCAGACGTACCCCTTGTTCTATGCCGACGGGGACGCTCCCCGGCGGTCGCGGCACTCTGCGGTGCCGCCGTCCATCATCGGCGCGCCCGGACGGCGGACTGCTCTGAGAACGACACCCATCGCACCCGATAACGACATGCCTCGAACTGCGCTGCGGCACGCTGCGGATGTGCTCCGAGACAGTGCGATCGAAGCGCTCTATGCACTCGATTGGACAGGCCGATTTCCGCTTGGCCGAGCGCCTGGATAGGCTTTCGCCAAAGAGGAATGATTCTCGATCAAAGGAGAGCAGCCATGCTCAAGACCCTGACCTTCACCGTCATGCACTTCATCATCGCCTTCAGCGTGGCCTATGCGCTGACCGGCAGCATAGCGGTCGGCGGGCTGGTGGCGGCGGTCGAGCCGCTGTGCAACTCGGTCGGTTTCTACTTCCACGAGAAGATCTGGAAACGCTTCGAGAAAGACGGCGCGCCGCGCCCGGCTAGCGCCCATGGCTGGCTGCACCGCCACGCCTGAAGGGATATTCGCGAGGCACGGCAAGAGGCGGGAAAGACCGATTGGAACGCTGGCTGCAATAACCCACTGCACTACTGAGGCTTGCAGTTGTCATAGCGGCAGTATATTCACTCAGTACTTTTCCCTCGAAGGGATTCCCCCGATGCCCCACTTCCTCCGTTTCGCTGCCCTGCTCGGCGGCCTCGCCCTCGGTTGTGCCAATCTGGCGCAGGCCCGGGACGTGGACGCCGCGAGCTACGGCTATCCACTGACCAACCCGTTCGAGGCGACCATCGCCACCACGCCGCCGGAACTGCGTCCCGAGCTTCCGCACAGCGAGGACATCGACCAGAAGGACTACAGCCTGAAATTGCGCCCGGAGCGCGAGTTCGCCCTGCCGGACAACTTCTGGCCGGTGAAGAAGCTGCGCTACCGCCTGGCCCGCCAGGATCATGCGGCGCCGCTGATCTTCATCATTGCCGGGACTGGCGCCCACTACGCCAGCAGCTTCCCGGAATACCTGAAGAAGCTCTTCTACCAGGCCGGCTACCACGTGGTGCAGTTGTCCTCGCCGACCAGTTGGGACTTCATGGCCAGCGCCTCGCGCTTCGCCACACCGGGCTTTTCCAGCGACGACGCCGATGACCTGTACCGGGTGATGCAGGCGGTGCGCGCGCAGCAGCGCGACCTGCCGGTGACCGACTATTACCTCACCGGCTATAGCCTGGGGGCACTGAACGCCGCGTTCGTCAGCCACCTCGACGAAAGCCGCCGGAGCTTCAACTTCAAGAAAGTGCTGCTGCTCAACCCACCGGTGAACCTCTACACCTCGGTGAGCAACCTCGACAAACTGGTGGAAACCCAGGTCAAGGGCATCACTGACTCGCGCACCTTCTACGAGGTGGTGCTGAGCAAGTTGACCCGCTACTTCCGGCAGAAAGGCTACGTCGACATCAACGACGCCATGCTCTACGACTTCCAGCAGTCAAAGCAACGCCTGAGCAACGAAGAAATGGCCATGCTGATCGGCACCTCGTTCCGCTTCTCCGCCGCCGACATCGCCTTCACCTCGGACCTGGTCAACCGTCGCGGCCTGATCACCCCGCCGAACTACCCGATCAACGAAGGCACCAGCCTGGAGCCCTTCTTCAAGCGCGCGCTACAGTGCGACTTCGAGTGCTACATGACCGAGCAACTGATCCCGATGTGGCGAGCCCGTTACGACGGCGGCAGCCTGACCCAACTGGTCAACCAGGTCAGCCTCTACAAGCTGCAGGACTATCTGCACGACAGCCCGAAGATCGCCGTGATGCACAACGCCGACGACGTCATCCTCGGCCCGGGCGACCTCGGCTTCCTCCGCCGAACCTTCGGCGAACGCCTGACCGTCTATCCCTATGGCGGTCACTGCGGCAACCTCAACTACAAGGTCAACGCGCAGGACATGCTGGACTTCTTCGCCACGCCCGCTGCCGGACAGACCCAGGTCGCCAGCGCGGCCCTCACCCAGCAGGCAGGACACTGATCGATGAGCCGAACCGCACACTGGATGTTCGCCCTTCTGCTGAGCGCTGCCGCCAGCGCCCAGGCCGACGAGGCCGCCGCGCCGGCCGAACTGCCGCCACGCCAGCTCGACGGCGACGGTTTCAGCCGTCCACTGGACCAACTCAAGTTCAATCCCGGCCTGGATCAACGCGAATTCGAGCGCGCCACCCTCGACGCACTGAACATGTACGATCCCTGGGAATCCTGGAACCGCCGGGTCTACCACTTCAACTATCGCTTCGACGAGTGGGTGTTCCTGCCCGTGGTACGAGGCTACGAATACGTCACCCCACACTTCGTCCGCAGCGGCGTGAGCAATTTCTTCGACAACCTCGGCGACGTGCCCAATCTGCTGAACAACCTCGCCCAATTGAAGGGCAAGGCGGCGATGGAAACCACCGCGCGGCTGCTGTTCAACACCACCTTCGGTGTGCTCGGCCTGTGGGACCCTGCGACCAGGATGGGCCTGCACAAGCGCAGCGAGGATTTCGGCCAGACCCTCGGCTTCTACGGCGTGGGCAGCGGCCCCTACCTGGTGCTGCCGATCCTCGGCCCGTCCAACCTGCGCGACACCGGCGGACTGGTGGTGGACTACGTCGGCGAATACCAGGTGAACTACCTCAACGTTCCCCAGGCCAGCGGCGACCACCCGGAGATCACCGCCCTGCGCGTGGTGGACAAGCGCTACAACACCAGCTTCCGCTACGGCCAGATGAATTCGCCGTTCGAGTACGAGAAACTTCGCTACATCTATACCGAGGCGCGCAAGCTGCAGATCGCCGAGTGAGACGAAGAACCGCCGCCCTGGTGCGGCGGTTTCTTTTTCTCAAAACAATCCAATAACTCGATAGGAATCACACAAAACTCGCATCCATATATCGAGCACAGAGGACTATCATCGAGCCATACACGAACCAGGAGGTTCCCATGACCCGCTACCGTGATGTCCTCGAACTGCATACCGGCCACCCCGCCTCCGATGGCGCCGGCGTCCGCCTGACCCGCGTGATCGGCGGCCCGTCCCCGGAACGCTTCGACCCGTTCCTGATGCTCGACCAGTTCGATACCCAGAACCCGGATGACTATGTCGCCGGTTTCCCTTCGCACCCGCACCGCGGCTTCGAGACCGTGACCTACATGCTCGAAGGGCGTATGCGCCACGAAGACCACCTCGGCAATCGCGGCCTGCTCAAGCCCGGCGGCGTACAGTGGATGACCGCCGCCCACGGCATCATCCACAGCGAGATGCCGGAACAGGTGGAAGGCGCGATGCGTGGCTTCCAGCTGTGGGTCAACCTGCCGGCGAAGAACAAGCTGGCCCCGGCCGGCTATCGCGATATCGAGCCGGAAGACGTGCCGCGCCTGGAAACCGCCGGAGGCGTGAAGGTCACGGTGATCGCCGGTCGCTTCGACGACGGCCAGGCGCAGCAGATCGGCGCCGTGGAAAGGCCGGACACCGAGCCGCACTACTACGACCTGCAACTGCCTGCCGGCGGCCGCATCGCCCCGCGCCTGCCGGACGGCCATCGCGTGCTGCTGTACGTCTACGAAGGCAGCCTGACGGTGGGAGGCGAACGCCCGGTGGAAATCGCCACCAATCGCCTGGCTCGGCTGTCCGAAGAAGGGGAACTGAGCCTGCGCAGCGAAGCCGGCGCCCGGGTACTGGTTCTCGCCGGCAAGCCGTTGCGCGAGCCGATCGTCCAGTACGGTCCGTTCGTGATGAACAGCCGCGAGGAAATCGAGCAGGCGCTACGCGACTATCGCGACGGTGTCCTGGCCGTCTGAGCCATGCGCGAGCCGCCCTTCGGGGCGGTTTTTTCCTTCCGCCTGTCCCGTCCTGAATAAGGTTTACCGCTCGATCCGCAGGAAGCGCTCCAGTTCCGCCCGCTTGCCCATCGCATCGTGGTAGCCCAGTTCGATCAGTTCGCTGCAATAGCCGCGCTCGAACAACAGGTAGCTCAATACCCCCGCCCCGCTGGCGCGGGTCGCTCCGGGACCGCGCAGGAAAAGCCGCAGCACCCGCGACAGCTCCCGGTAGTGCCGCGCGGCGATCTCGTCCAGCGGCCGGCTCGGCGACACCAGCAATACCTCCACCGGCTCCAGCCCACCCGCCTGGCGGCGCACCTCCGGCGCCACCAACTGGCCGATCTGGTTCATCCGCTGCAACTGCTCGATGTCGCCTTCCAGGCTGTCGATGAAGGTGCTGTTCAACAGGTGGGCGCCGATCTGCGCCAGGCTCGGCGGTCGGTCGGACGGCGGCAGGCCGGTCATGGCACTGTCGCCACCGGTGGCCGGGTTGCCGCTGACGCCGATCACCAGCACCCGCGTGGCGCCCAGGTGCAACGCCGGGCTGATGGGCGCCTGGGAACGCACCGCGCCGTCGCCGAAGTATTCGCGGTTGATCCGCACCGGCGGGAACAGCAGCGGGATCGCCGCGCTGGCCAGCAGGTGCCGAAGCTCCAGGCGGGTGGGAATGCCCAGGCGCCGATGGCGTACCCAGGGATCGATGGTCGCGCGCCCCTGGTAGAAGGTCACCGCCTGCCCCGACTCGTAGCCGAACGCGGTCACCGCCACCGCGCGCAACTGGCGCTGGCGCACCGCCGCATGAATCCCGGAAAAATCCAGCTCACGTGCCAGCAGCTCATGCAACGGCCGGTTGTCCAGCAACGCCACCGGCACCCGCCGCCCCAGGCCGAGCAGGCTATGGCCGAGGAAGCGCGAGGCCTGGCGGGTCACGCCCGGCCAGTCGCTGCGATAGACATGTTCGGTGCGGAATCCCTGCCAGACCGCGGTCAGGCGCTGGATCGCCTGGCGGAATTGCAGGGCGCCGCAAGCCAGGCCAACGGCGTTGATGGCGCCGGCGGAGGTACCGACGATGACCGGGAAAGGATTGCCGGCGCTGTCCGGCAGCAGGTCGGCGATGGCGGCCAGGACACCGACCTGGTAGGCCGCGCGGGCGCCGCCCCCGGAAAGGATCAGGCCGGTGAGCGGCGGACGTGGGGCAAGGGGATCGGACACAGCGGGGCTTCCGTCATGAACTGCGGCGAGTATAGCCAGACCCCGCGCGCGTCCGGAATGCCCGTCCTCAGCGCTTGCGCCGTTTCGGATAGAGCTTGGCTTCGCCTGGCGGGCGGGTCTTGAAACGCCGGTGCGCCCACAGGTACTGCTCGGGCTGCTGGCGCACGCAGCGCTCGACCCACTGGTTGATCCGCAGGCAATCGGCTTCCTCGCTCTCGCCGGGGAAGTCCTCCAGCGGCGGGTGGATGGTCAGGCGATAACCGCTGCCATCGGCCAGGCGGCTCTGGGTGAACGGCAACACCCGCGCCCGGCCCAGGCGGGCGAACTTGGTGGTGGCGGTGACGGTGGCCGCCGGGATGCCGAACAGCGGCACGAACAGGCTCTGCTTGGCGCCGTAGTCCTGGTCCGGTGCGTACCAGATGGCGCGGCCGCCACGCAGCACCTTGAGCATCGAGCGCACGTCCTCGCGCTCGATGGCGGTGGCATCGAGGTTGTGCCGCTCGCGGCCACGGCGCTGGACATAGTCGAACACCGGATTGTCGTGCTCACGGTACATGCCGTCGATGGTGTGCACCTGGCCGAGCAGCGCCGCGCCGATCTCCAGGGTGGTGAAATGCAGGGCCATGAGGATCACCCCCTCGCCCTGCGCCTGGGCCTCGCGCAGATGCTCCAGGCCTTCTATATGGGCAAGACGGGCCAGGCGCGCCTTCGGCCACCACCAGCTCATGGCCATCTCGAAGAAGGCGATGCCGCTGGAGGCGAAGTTCTCCTTCAGCAGACGCTCGCGTTCGGCGGGCGACTTTTCCGGAAAGCACAGTTCGAGGTTGCGCGCGGCAATCTCGCGGCGCGAGCCGACCAAGCGGTACATCAGCGCCCCCAGGCCACGGCCGAGCATCAGCAGGACGGGATACGGCAACTGCACCACCAGCCAGAGCAGCCCCAGGCCGAACCAGAGCGGCCAGTAGCGGGGATGGAGGAAAGCGCTGGAGAAACGGGGGCGATCCATGGACGGTTCCGACGACGATCAAAGCCCGCCATTCTACCCTGCCCGCCGTCCCGGCGGGACGCCGCGTTGCCGATCGATGCCGCCCCGGCTATCTGCCACGCTTGCGGGCATCCGGCGTTCTCGTTATAAGTCCCTGCAATTCAACGACCGACAAGCCCCATGAGCCAAGCCGACCTCCTCGATCAAGACCCCGTATTCCAGCTCAAGGGCAGCATGCTCGCGGTGACCATCCTCGAACTGGCGCACAACGACCTGGCGAGGCTCGAACGGCAACTCGCCGACAAAGTGGCGCAAGCGCCCAACTTCTTCCGCGACACCCCCCTGGTCATGGCCCTCGACAAGCTGCCCGAAGGCGAAGGTCGCCTCGACCTGCCGGCGCTCCTCGAGGTCTGTCGCCGCCACGGCCTGCGCACCCTGGCGATCCGCGCCGGGCGCGAGGAGGACATTGCCGCCGCCCAGGCCCTGGACCTGCCGGTGCTGCCGCCCTCGGGCGCCCGCGAACGACCGCTGGACATCAAGGACAGCGCCCCGCGCAAGCCTGCCGAAGAGCCCAGCCCGAGCGCCGGTGAAGCCAGGCCCGAGCCGGCCAAGGCGGAAGAGAAGCCCGCCGAGCCCGTCAGCCGCCCGACCAAGGTGGTGAAGACCCCGGTGCGCGGCGGCATGCAGATCTACGCCGCCGGCGGCGACCTGATCGTGCTGGCCGCGGTCAGTCCCGGCGCGGAACTTCTCGCCGACGGAAACATCCATGTGTACGGCCCGATGCGCGGACGCGCACTGGCCGGCGTGAAAGGCGACGCCACGGCGCGAATCTTCTGCCAGCAGCTGGCCGCCGAACTGGTCTCCATCGCCGGTAACTACAAGGTCGCGGAGGACCTGCGACGCAGCCCGCAGTGGGGCAAGGCAGTGCACGTCAGCCTGTCGGGTGACGTGTTGAACATCACCCGCCTTTAACGGATACTGCCGCCACTTTCAGGGACCAGAATTCTTACGTTTTTCATTGGGGTGAATCACCTTGGCCAAAATTCTCGTAGTCACTTCCGGTAAGGGTGGCGTCGGTAAAACCACCACCAGCGCAGCTATCGGCACCGGCCTGGCCTTGCGCGGTTTCAAGACCGTCATCGTCGACTTCGACGTCGGCCTGCGTAACCTCGACCTTATCATGGGCTGCGAACGCCGCGTGGTGTACGACTTCGTCAACGTCGTCAACGGCGAGGCCACCCTCACCCAGGCCCTGATCAAGGACAAGCGCCTCGAAAACCTGCATGTCCTGGCCGCCAGCCAGACCCGCGACAAGGACGCCCTGACCAAGGAAGGCGTCGAGAAAGTCATGGCCGAACTGCGCAAGGATTTCGAATACATCATCTGCGACTCCCCGGCGGGCATCGAGAAAGGCGCCCACCTGGCCATGTACTTCGCCGACGAAGCGATCGTCGTGACCAACCCCGAGGTTTCCTCGGTACGCGACTCCGACCGCATGCTCGGCCTGCTGGCAAGCAAGTCGCAGCGCGCCGAGAAAGGCGAGGAGCCGATCAAGGAACACCTGCTGCTGACCCGCTACAACCCGGAGCGCGTCACCAAGGGCGAGATGCTCGGCGTCGACGACGTCGAGGAGATCCTCGCCATCCGCCTGCTCGGGGTGATCCCGGAATCCCAGGCCGTGCTCAAGGCGTCGAACCAGGGCGTGCCGGTGATCCTCGACGAGCAGAGCGACGCCGGCCAGGCGTACAGCGATGCGGTCGACCGCCTGCTCGGCAAGGAAATACCGCATCGATTCCTCGATGTGCAGAAGAAAGGATTCCTGCAAAGACTGTTCGGAGGACGTGAATGAGCCTTTTAGACTTCTTTCGCAGTCGGAAATCGCAGAACAGCGCTTCCATCGCGAAAGAACGACTGCAGATCATCGTTGCCCACGAACGTGGCCAGCGCGCACAGCCGGATTATCTGCCCCAGTTGCAGAAAGACCTGCTGGAAGTGATCCGCAAGTACGTACCGATCGACCAGGAGCAGATCCAGGTGGAACTGGAGAACCAGGGCAACTGCTCGATCCTGGAACTCAACATCACCCTGCCGGATCGTTGATTCGCCCAGGGTCCATACTGCGGCGGCCATTGGCCGCCGCAGTCGTTTCACCGAGCCTGCCCGCCAGGCTCCCTGCCGCCTCCCGGCGATGAGCCCGTTCGCTATGCCGCTGTCCCAGATCCGAATCGTTCACCAGGATGACGCCCTGCTGGTGGTCGACAAGCCCACCCTGCTGCTGTCGGTGCCCGGTCGCGCCGATGACAACAAGGACTGCCTGGTCACCCGCCTGCAGGAAAACGGCTATCCCGAGGCCCGCATCGTCCACCGCCTGGACTGGGAAACTTCCGGCCTGATGGTGCTCGCCCGCGACGCCGACAGCCACCGCGAGCTGTCCCGCCAGTTCCACGACCGCGAGACCGAGAAAGCCTATACCGCCCTTTGCTGGGGCCTGCCGGAACTGGACAGCGGGCGCATCGAACTGCCGCTGCGCTACGACCCGCCGACCAAGCCGCGTCACGTGGTGGACTTCGAGCACGGCCGCCACGCCCTGACCTTCTGGCGTGTGATCGAGCGTCATGAACGCTGGAGCAGGGTCGAGCTGACGCCGATCACCGGCCGTTCGCACCAGTTGCGCGTGCACATGCTCTCCATCGGCCATCCGCTGCTCGGCGACCGCCTCTACGCCAACCCCGAAGCCCTCGCCGCCCACGAACGCCTGTGCCTGCACGCCAGCCTGCTGTGCCTGACCCATCCGCAGAGCGGCGAACGCCTGCGCTTCGAGTCGCCGGCGCCGTTCTGAGCCTTCCCCGCCGCGTCCCGGCCCGCCGGGACGCCGCCCGCCGACTTCCGGTACCCCGTCTTGCCATACAACGACCAGCTTCCGCTTTTTCTGGCCGGCCCCGCCGCCAACGACCTGAACCCCGTCGGACAATACGATAGACTGCATGG
Organism: Pseudomonas sp. RC10-4-2; assembly: GCF_050433085.1. Lineage (NCBI taxonomy): Bacteria > Pseudomonadati > Pseudomonadota > Gammaproteobacteria > Pseudomonadales > Pseudomonadaceae > Pseudomonas > Pseudomonas sp. RC10-4-2. The sequence goes on along the minus strand of NZ_JBNPXX010000001.1, from coordinate 1,115,338 downwards.
ATTGCCGTCCGGAGCCACTATGCGCGCAGAACTCAACCAGGGCCTGATCGATTTCCTCAAGGCCTCGCCCACGCCTTTCCATGCCACCGCCAGCCTCGCCCGCCGCCTGGAAGCCGCCGGCTACCGCCGCCTCGACGAGCGCGACGCCTGGCACACCGAAACCGGCGGCCGCTACTACGTGACCCGTAACGACTCGTCGCTGATCGCCATCCGCCTGGGCCGTCGCTCGCCCCTGGAAAGCGGCTTCCGCCTGGTCGGCGCGCACACCGACAGCCCCTGCCTGCGGGTCAAGCCGAACCCGGAGATCGCTCGCAACGGCTTCCTCCAGCTCGGCGTCGAAGTCTATGGCGGCGCCCTCTTCGCCCCCTGGTTCGACCGCGACCTGTCACTGGCCGGGCGCGTCACCTTCCGCGCCAATGGCAAGCTGGAAAGCCGCCTGGTCGACTTCCGCAAGGCCATCGCGGTAATCCCCAACCTGGCCATCCATCTCAACCGCGCCGCCAACGAGGGTTGGCCGATCAACGCGCAGAACGAACTGCCGCCGATCATCGCCCAACTGGCGCCGGGCGAGGCCGCCGACTTCCGCCTGCTGCTCGACGAACAGCTGCTGCGCGAGCACGGCATCACCGCCGACGTGGTACTGGACTACGAGCTGTCGTTCTACGACACCCAGTCCGCCGCGGTGGTAGGTCTCAACGACGAGTTCATCGCCGGGGCGCGCCTGGACAACCTGCTGTCCTGCCACGCCGGCCTGGAAGCCCTGCTCAACGCCGAAGGCGACGAGAACTGCATCCTGGTCTGCACCGACCACGAGGAAGTCGGTTCCTGTTCGCATTGCGGCGCCGACGGTCCGTTCCTCGAACAGGTACTGCGCCGCCTGCTGCCGGAAGGCGACGCCTTCAGCCGGGCGATCCAGCGCTCGCTGCTGGTCTCGGCCGACAACGCCCATGGCGTACACCCGAACTACGCCGACAAGCACGACGCCAACCATGGCCCGGCGCTGAACGGCGGTCCGGTGATCAAGATCAACAGCAACCAGCGCTATGCCACCAACAGCGAAACCGCCGGCTTCTTCCGCCACCTCTGCCAGGACAGCGAAGTGCCGGTGCAGAGCTTCGTGACCCGCAGCGACATGGGATGCGGCTCGACCATCGGCCCGATCACCGCCAGCCAGGTCGGCGTGCGCACCGTCGACATAGGCCTGCCGACCTTCGCCATGCACTCGATTCGCGAGCTGGCCGGTAGCCATGACCTGGCGCACCTGGTCAAGGTGCTCGGCGCCTTCTACGCCAGCAGCGAGCTGCCCTGAGCGCCAGGCGCGCTCACGCCCCGGGCATTCGCCCGGGGCCACTCAGGCGTGCGCAGCGTGCCATTCGCTGCGCAACAGCGTGTAGATCGCATGGTCATGGGCACGCCCGGCGATGATCTCGTTGGCCCGGATCACTCCGTCGCGCCGGAAGCCCTGGCGCTCGGCGGCGCGCTGGCTGCGCAGGTTCTCGGTGGAACAGCGGATCACCAGGCGCTGCCGGTCGTAGCCAAGGAAACCCAGCTCGATCGTCTTCCCCAACGCCCTGGCCAGCAGCCCGCGCCCTTGCGCGGACGCCGCCAGCCAGTAGCCGATGCTGGCGCTGCGACTGTCCTCGGTGAAGTCGTGCAGGTCGATGACGCCGACCAGGCATCCGGATTCTACGATCCCGCAGCGGCAGCTCCTGCGCTCCGCCCACAACCGCTGGCCTTCGCCAATGAAACGGCGGGTATCGTCCACGCTCTGCGTCAGCGGCACCCACGGCATCCAGGGCGCCAGGTGCTCGCTGTTGGCACGTACCAGGCGGAACAGTTCCTCCGCGCGCGGCTGGTCGAGCAGCTCCAGGTGCAGGTCGGACGAAATCGGCAGTATGAACATGCGAGGGCTCCTTTTCCCGGAGCCCCATCCTCGCAGAAGGTGCCGCAGGTCGTCGACGCGTGGCGTTACTGCGGTACCTCGACGCTGATATGGATGGCGTCGTGGCGCCAGAACTCCAGGTCGCAGTCGATCAGCCGACCACGCTGGTCGCGGTTGATCCGGCTGATGCGCAGGGCCGGGCTGCCCACCGCCACCTTCAGCGGCGCCGCAGCCTCGGCATGCAGTGCGGTGGGCACCATGTCGAAACGCACCCGCCCATAGTGGATGCCGTACTCGCTGGCATAGAGTTCGGTCAGCGAGCGGGTCAGGTCGTGGCCGAGGATTCCGGGGAAGTACTGCGCGTTCAGGTAGTGCTCGACATACAGCACCAGCCGCCCGTCCACCCGCCGCGCCCGGCGGATCTGGTAGACGCTGGACAGCGCCGGCAGCTCCAGCAGCTCGCAGACCGCCGCGCTCGCCGGCATCTGCCGGGCCGACAGAACCTCGGTCGCCGGCACCCGGCCCTGTTCGCTGACCATCGCATGGAAGTGACTGCGGACCAGCGGGTTGTAGGCCAGCCGCTCGGGGGAGACGAACCAGCCGCGGCGCTCCTCACGGTAGATCAGGCCCTGCGACTCCAGTTGGATCAGCGCCTCGCGCAGGGTGATCCGGGTCGTCGCGAACAGCTCGCTGAGCTTGCGCTCGGCCGGCAGCTTGCCACCCGCCGGCAGCAGACCATGGCCGATCTGCTCGCTGAGCGCCCGGCAGATCGCCGTTACGGTGGGTAGCGCTTCGTCACGCATCGACAGCTTCCTTATTGGTCTAGTCCAGCCCCAACAAGGGGCATTTCCGCCGGCCCGCCCTGTGCCTCCGGCTCGTCCGATGCTAGGAAACCCAGATGACCGGGACGTGACAGGTACAAGACAACGGTCTTCCCGGAGGCGCCCGGCGCCCATGGAATCGAGGGCTTAAGCATGGTCTACGCTTCTGCGGATGCAAGCCGCGGCGATGCCAGGCGCGGCTAGCTGACATGAAACCGTCATCCAGCGGCTCTAGATTGGCCTGGGTCTTGCTGATCTAGACCACACCCGCGGCAGTCCCGCCCGAAGGAGCGTCGAGAACTCCCGAGGCTGCCCGACCGAACCTCTCGAACGAAGGAGCACCGAATGAAACGCATGCTTGCTTCATTGCTGGGAACCGCCATCGCCCTCGGCAGCGGCCTGGCGTTGGCCGCCGAAGCGGACCTGCAGGCGCTGGAACAGGCCGCGCGCAAGGAAGGCCAGGTCAACAGCGTCGGCATGCCCGACAGCTGGGCGAACTGGAAGGACACCTGGAAGGACCTTGAGAGCAAGTATGGGCTCAAGCACATGGATACCGACATGAGTTCGGCCCAGGAGCTGGCCAAGTTCAAGGCCGAGAAGGACAACGCCAGCGCCGACATCGGCGACGTCGGCGCCGCCTTCGGCCCCATCGCCGTGCAGCAGGGCGTCAGCCAGCCGTACAAGCCGAGCACCTGGGAACAGATCCCGGCCTGGGCCAAGGACCAGGACGGCCACTGGGCACTCGCCTACACCGGGACCATCGCCTTCATCGTCAACAAACAACTGGTGAAGGACGTACCGCACAGCTGGGCCGACCTGCTGCAGGGCAAGTACAAGGTCACCATCGGCGACGTCAGCGCTGCCGCCCAGGCGGTCAATGGGGTGCTCGCCGCGGCCATCGCCAACGGCGGCGACGAGAAGAACATCAAGCCGGGCCTGGAGTTCTTCGGCAAGATCGCCAAGCAGGGCCGCCTGTCGCTGACCAACCCGGTGATCGCCACCCTGGAAAAGGGCGAGGTCGAAGTCGGCATCGTCTGGGACTTCAACGGCCTCAGCTACCGCCAGCAGATCGACCCGGAGCGCTTCGAGGTGCTGATCCCCTCGGACGGCTCGGTGATCTCCGGCTACACCACCATCATCAACAAGTACGCCAAGCACCCGAACGCCGCCAAGCTCGCCCGCGAGTACATCTTCAGCGACGCCGGACAGATCAACCTGGCCAAGGGCAACGCGCGACCGATCCGCGCCGAGAGCCTGACCCTGCCGGACGACGTGAAGGCCCAACTGCTACCCAACGAGCAGTACGCCAAGGCCCAGCCGATCAAGGACGCCAAGGCCTGGGAGGAAACCTCCAAGCGCCTGCCGCGGCAGTGGCAGGAAGCGGTGATCATCAACATGCAGTGACGCGGAGCGCGGCCGCCCTCCCCGGCGGCCGCCCCGCATCGACGGATACCCCGAATGCGCCACGACGTCATCCTCGTCCTGTTGGACGGCCTCAACCATAGCGTCGCCCGCGACTGCATGGGGCATCTCCAGGCCCTCTGCGGCGCCGGCCGCGGCCAGTCGTACCGCCTGGAATGCGAGTTGCCTTCGCTGTCCCGGCCGCTCTACGAATGCATCCTCACCGGAGTGCCGCCGATCGATAGCGGCATCCTGCACAACGACGTGGTCCGCCTGAGCCAGGAACAGAGCCTGTTCCACTACGCCCGCGCGGCCGGCCTGAGTACCGCGGCAGCGGCCTACCACTGGGTCAGCGAACTGTACAACCGCGCGCCGTTCGACCCGGCCCGCGACCGCCACACCGACGACAGCGCACTGCCGATCCAGCGCGGACACTTCTACTGGAGCGACCACTATCCGGACTCGCACCTGTTCGCCGACGCGGAAAGCCTGCGCCGCCGGCACGCACCGAACTTCATGCTGGTCCACTCGATGAACATCGACGACGCCGGGCACAGGCACGGCCTCGCCAGCCCCGCCTACCGCAACGCCGCGCGGCGCGCCGACGCACTGCTGTCGGAATACCTGCACCAGTGGCTGGCGGCCGGCTACCAGGTGGCGATCACCGCCGATCACGGAATGAACGAGGACCGCAGCCACGGCGGCATCCTCGAGGAGGAGCGCGAGGTGCCGCTGTTCGTCTTCGGCGACGCCTTCAGCCGCGACGACCTGGCGCAACCGCTGCAGACCGACCTCTGCGGCACGCTCTGCGAAATCCTCGGCGCCGCCCACGACAAACCCGTCTGCCGGGAGCTGCTCGCCCCATGAAACGACTCTCCGGCAAATGGCTGGCGCTGCTGTTCCTGCTGCCCTTCGCGGCGTTCTTCGTGATTTTCCAGATAGCGCCGCTGGCCTGGGTCGCGCTGAACAGCCTGAAGGCCAGCGACGCCTGGAGCCTGGCCAACTACCTCGAGCTGTTCGGCTCGCCCTTCTACCGCCAGGCGATCCGCCACAGCCTGGAGATCGCCGGCTGGTCGAGCCTGCTCGGCCTGCTCATCGCGGTGCTCGGCAGCCATTCGCTGCGCCACGTCGACAGCCGCCTGCGCGACTTCGTCATGGCCTTCTCCAACATGACCAGCAACTTCGCCGGGGTACCGCTGGCGTTCGCCTTCATCATCCTGCTCGGCTTCAACGGCGCGCTGACCCTGTTGCTCAAGCAGGCCGGCTGGATCGACGACTTCAATCTCTACTCGAAGACCGGCCTGATAATCCTCTACACCTATTTCCAGATCCCCCTCGGGGTGATGCTGCTCTACCCGGCCTTCGACGCCCTGCGCGAGGACTGGCGCGAGTCCGCCGCGCTGCTCGGCGCCAACGGCTGGCAGTACTGGCGACACATCGGCATCCCGGTGCTGACCCCGGCGCTGCTGGGTACCTTCGTCATCCTCCTGGCCAACGCCCTCGGCGCCTACGCCACGGTGTACTCGCTGACCACCGGCAACTTCAACGTGATCCCGATCCGCATCGGCGCGCTGGTCGCCGGCGACGTGTTCCCCGACCCGAACATGGCCAGCGCCCTGGCCATGGTGCTGGTCGGCCTGATGACCCTGATCACCCTGGTCCACCAATGGCTGCTGCGCAGGAGCTACCATGTCGCGCGCTGATCGACGTCCTGCCGCGCTCTACCATCGCCTGGTGGTCTGCGCGCTGTTCCTGATCCTGGTCCTGCCGCTGGCGGCGACCCTGCTCTACTCGCTGGCCACCCAGTGGTCGGCGACCCTGCTGCCGGACGGCCTGACCCTGAAGTGGTACCTGACGCTGTGGAGCGACCAGCGCTTCCTGCTGGCCTTCGCCCGCTCGCTGCTGGTCTGCTTCGGCGCCCTGGCGTTCAGCGTGTTGCTGATCCTGCCGCTGATGTTCGTCATCCACTACCACTTCCCGCGCCTGGACGGCGTGATGAACGTGCTCATCCTGCTGCCCTTCGCGGTGCCGCCGATCGTCTCCTCGGTGGGCCTGCTGCAACTCTATGCCAGCGGGCCGCTGGAAATGATCGGCACGCCCTGGGTGCTGGTCGGCTGCTACTTCACCATCGCCCTGCCGTTCATGTACCGGGCGATCACCAACAACCTGCAGGCGATCAACCTGCGCGACCTGATGGACGCCGCCCACCTGCTCGGCGCCAGCACCTGGAAGGCGGCGCTGCTGGTCGTGCTGCCGAACCTGCGCAAGGGGGTGATGGTGGCCCTGCTGCTGTCGTTCTCCTTCCTCATCGGCGAATTCGTCTTCGCCAACCTGCTGGTCGGTACCCGCTACGAGACCCTGCAGGTGTTCCTCAACAACATGCGCAACAGCAGCGGCCACTACACCAGCGCAGTGGTGGTCTCCTACTTCGTGTTCGTCCTGGTCCTGACCTGGGCGGCCAATCGACTGAACAAGGACAAGGCCTGATCATGTCGTTCGTCAGCGTCGAACAGCTCGACAAGAGCTACGGTGCCACCAGCATCTTCCGCGATATCGACTTCGCCGCCGCCCGCGGCGAGTTCGTCACCCTGCTCGGCCCCAGCGGCTGCGGCAAGTCCACCCTGCTGCGCTGCATCGCCGGGCTGACCGAGGTCGACAGCGGGCGCATCCTCATCGACGGCGAGGATGTGGTGCCTTTGCCGCCGCAGAAGCGCGGGATCGCCATGGTGTTCCAGAGCTACGCGCTGTTCCCCAACATGACCGTGCAACAGAACGTCGCCTTCGGCCTGCGCATGCAGAAGGTGCCTGCGGCGGAACTGAAGCAGCGGGTCGCCGAAGCCATCGAACTGGTGGAACTGGGCGAGTACGCCGCACGCTACCCGCACCAACTCTCCGGCGGCCAGTGCCAGCGCGTGGCGCTGGCCCGCTCGCTGGTGACGCGCCCGCGCCTGCTGCTGCTCGACGAGCCGCTGTCGGCCCTCGACGCGCGCATCCGCAAGCACCTGCGCGAACAGATCCGCCGCATCCAGCAGGAGCTGGGGCTGACCACGGTGTTCGTCACCCATGACCAGGAGGAAGCGCTGACCCTGTCCGACCGCATCGTCCTGATGAACGCCGGACGCATCGTCCAGAGCGGCGACGCGGAGACCCTCTACACCGCGCCGGAAAACGCCTTCGCCGCCGGCTTCATCGGCAACTACAACCTGCTCGACGCCGAACAGGCCAGCCGCCTGCTCGGCCAGCCCTGCGCGCAACAGGTGGCGATCCGCCCGGAATCCCTGCGCCTGGGCAACGAACCGAGCGAAGGCGTGCCGGCGCTGGTACGCTCGCACAGTCTGCTCGGCAACGTGATCCGTTACCGCGTCGAGGCCGCCGGGGTGGAACTCACCGTCGACGTCCTCAACCGCAGCGCAGACCGCCTGTATCCGGCCGGCAGTCAGCTGACGCTGGTCATCGATCGCAACAGTATTCGAGAGGTAGCTTGATGAGCCTGGTGATCTTCGACCTGGACGAGACCATGATCCACGGCGACTGCTCCAGCCTGTGGAGCCAGCGCATGGCGAGTCTCGGCTGGGTCGACGAATCCTTCGTCCGCCGCGACGCCGAACTGATGGAGCAGTACGCCGAGGGCAAGCTGTCCATGGACCTGTACATGGACTACACCCTGCAACCGCTGATCGGTCGCAGCGTCGAGGAAGTCGAGCGGGAAGTGGAAGCCTACGTCGAGGAGGTCATCGAGCCGCTGATCTACAGCGACGCCTGCGCCTGCCTGGCGCGCCACCGCAGCGCCAACGACCGGGTGCTGATCGTCTCCGCATCCGGGGTGCACCTGGTCAAGCCGATCGCGGCGCGGATCGGCGTCGACGAAGTCCTCGCCATCGATCTCGAAGTGCTCGACGGACACTACACCGGCCGCACCCTCGGCACCCTCACCTATCGCGAAGGCAAGGTATTGCGTCTGCTCGACCTGCTGGAAGGAGACGATCGCCAACTGGCCGACGCCTGGTTCTACTCGGATTCGCGCAACGACCTGCCGCTGCTGAAGCTGGTCGGCCATCCGAATACGGTCAATCCGGACCCGACCCTGCTCGCCTACGCCAAGGAAATGGGCTGGCCGGTCAACGCCTGGCGCTGACAGGCTCGCTGCGAAAGCGCGAGCGGATCGCGCTTTCCATCGCGTCGCCGAAGCGGCCCTTCAGGCCAGCGACGGGTCCACCACCAGCACGACCTTGCCCTGCACCTGGTTGCTCGCCAACGCCTCGAACGCCGCCTCGGCGTCGACGATCGGGAAGGTTCGCTCCAGCTGCGCGCGGAGTTTCCCGGCGGAGAACAATGGCCAGACCTTCAACCCCAGTTCGGCGATCAACTGCGCCTTGAACTCGGCATCACGGGTACGCAGGGTCGAGCCGGTCAACTGGATGCGTTTGCCTAGCAGTTGAGCCAGGTCCAGTTGCGCCTCGCGGCCGCCCATCAGGCCGATGATCACCCAGCGCCCGTCGCGCCGCAGCAACTCCAGGTTCAACCCGGCATAGCGGGCGCCGACCGGATCGAGGATCACGTCGAACGGGGCGAAATCGCGCAGCGATTCCAGGCTCTGCTTGCGCAGCACGCCGCCGGCGGCGCCCAGGGATTCGCAGTAGGCCAGGCGTTCGGCGGAACCGACGCTGACCCAGCAGGGGTTGCCGAACGCCTTGCACAATTGGATGCCGGCCGAACCGACGCCGCTGGCGCCGGCGTGCAGCAGCACTTTCTCGCCGGGCTGCAACGCCGCCAACTGGAACAGGTTCAGCCAGGCCGTGGCGTAGACCTCCGGAATCCCCGCCGCCTCCGCCAGGCTCAGCCCTGCCGGGACCGGCAGTACGTGGCGCGCGTCCACCACCACTTCCTCGGCCATGCCGCCGCCGGCGAGCAGCGCGCAGACCCGGTCGCCGACCTGCCAGGTGCTGCCCGCGCCCACCTCGCTGACCACACCCGCACACTCGAGCCCCAGCGCCGGGCTGGCGCCGGGTGGCGGCGGGTAGAGCCCAGCCTTCTGCAACAGGTCGGCGCGGTTGAGTCCGGCGGCCGCCACGCGGATGCGGATTTCGCCCTGACCGCAGGACGGGGCGGCGATTTCCGACCACTCGACACGACCTTCGATACCTTGCAATGCGTTCACGCTGCCTCCATAGTGGGGTTGTCACGGCCCGATCACCCAGAGTCGGGCTTTTTGCATTGCGCCAAGGGAACCCGGCGCCGGCTAATAAGGCCTAATATGCGTCATTACTCCGCGATCAGTCGAATCAGCATGAAGCGTTTTCTGCCCCGTACCGCCCTGTTGCTCCTCCTCGGCGCCAGTTCGCTGCCGCTGTTCGCCTCGACCGCCGTCTCCGTCGGCAGCGCCCAGAATTCCTGGGACAGCCTGCAGCCGGACCGCGAGCAGGTCATCGCCAGCCTCAACGTCGTGGAACTGCTCAAGCGGCACCACTACAACAAGCCGCCGCTGAACGATGAACGCTCGGCCAAGATCTACGACAGCTACCTGAAGATGCTCGATCCGGCGCGGATGTACTTCACCGCCGGCGACATCGCCGAGTTCGATCGCTGGCGCAACAGGTTCGACGACTTCCTCAAGAGCGGCGACCTCGATCCCGGCTTCGTCATCTACAAGCGCCACCTCGACCGCCTGAAAGGTCGGCTCGACTATGCCCTGGCGATGCTCGACAAGGGCGTCGACAAGATCGACTTCAGCGTCGACGAGAGCCTGCTGATCGACCGCGAAAAAGCCCCCTGGGCGAAGGACACCGCAGAGCTCGACGACCTCTGGCGCAAGAAGGTGAAGGACGAGGTCCTGCGCCTGAAGATCACCGGCAAGGACGACAAGGCGATCCAGGAACAGCTCACCAAGCGCTACAAGAACCAGCTGTCGCGCCTGAAGCAGACCCGCAGCGAAGACATCTTCCAGGCCTACATCAACGCCTTCGCCCAGTCCTACGATCCGCACACCCAGTACCTGTCGCCGGACAACGCGGAAAACTTCGACATCAACATGAGCCTCTCGCTGGAAGGCATCGGCGCGGTGCTGCAGAGCGACAACGACTACGTCAAGGTCGTACGCCTGGTGCCGGCCGGCCCGGCGGCGAAGAGCAAGCAGATCGCCACCTCCGACAAGATCATCGGCGTCGCCCAGGGCAAGGGCGAAATGGTCGACGTGGTCGGCTGGCGCCTGGATGAAGTGGTCAAGCTGATCCGTGGGCCGAAAGGTTCCCAGGTACGCCTGGAAGTGATTCCGGCGAGCAACGCGCCGAACGACCAGACCAGCAAGATCGTCGCCATCACCCGCGAGGCGGTGAAGCTGGAGGACCAGGCGGCGAAGAAATCCATCATCAAGGTCGACCACGAAGGCCGCAGCTACAAGCTCGGCGTGATCGACCTGCCGGCCTTCTACCTGGACTTCAAGGCCTACCGCGCCGGCGACCCGAACTACAAGAGCACCACCCGCGACGTGAAGAAGCTGGTCGCCGAATTGCAGAAGGACAAGGTCGACGGCATCGTCCTCGACCTGCGCAACAACGGCGGCGGCTCCCTGCAGGAGGCCACCGAGCTGACCGGCCTGTTCATCGACCAGGGCCCGACCGTACTGGTGCGCAACAGCGACGGCCGCGTCGACGTGCTCAACGACGACGAAGGCAAGGCCTTCTATACCGGCCCGCTGGCGGTACTGGTCAACCGTCTCTCGGCCTCCGCCTCGGAGATCTTCGCCGGCGCCATGCAGGACTACCACCGCGCGCTGATCCTCGGTGGACAGACCTTCGGCAAGGGCACCGTGCAGACCATCCAGCCGCTCAACCACGGCGAACTGAAGCTGACCCTGGCGAAGTTCTACCGAGTCTCCGGTCAGAGCACCCAGCACCAGGGCGTGATCCCGGACATCAGCTACCCGTCCATCGTCGACGACAAGGAAATCGGCGAAAGCGCCCTGCCCGACTCGATGCCCTGGGACACCATCCGTCCGGTGGTGAAGGACGAGGCCAACCCGTTCAAGCCGTTCCTCGCGCAACTCAAGGCCCAGCACGACGCGCGCACCGAGAACAACGCCGACTTCGTCTACGCCCGCGAGCGCCTGGCGCTGGCCCAGGAGCTGATGAAGGAGAAGACCGTCAGCCTGAACGAGGCCAAGCGCCGCGCCCAGCAGACCAGCATCGAGAACCGCCAGTTGGCCATGGAGAACGCCCTGCGCAAGTCCAAGGGCCAGGAGCCGCTGAAGGAACTCAAGCGCGAGGACGAGAACGCCCTGCCGGAAGAGGACGACAAGACCAAGCCGCAGGACGACGCCTACCTCACCGAGTCCGGGCACATCCTGCTGGACTACCTGAACCTCAACTCGGCGGTGGCCAAGCACTGAGTTCAGCGGGAGCGTCATAAAACAGTCATGGGACTGTCGTGAAATACGGGGCCGGTTGCACAACCGGCCCTTTTTCATTGCGACGAGAGCGTTCCATGACCGTCACCGAGCAGTTGAGCGCCCTGGACAGCATCCTGGCCCACGGCGACCTGCACTGCCTGTTCCAGCCCATCCTCTCGCTTTCCGAACGGCGTCTGGTCGGCTACGAAGCGCTAACCCGCGGTCCGTCCAACAGCCCGCTGCACTCGCCCCTGGCGCTGTTCGCCGTGGCCCGCCAATGCGGACGGCTGAGCGAACTGGAACTGCTCTGCCGACAACGCGCCTTCAGCCGCTTCCGCGACATCCAGGGCGACGCCATGCTGTTCCTCAACGTCTCTCCGGAGTCCCTCCTCGAAGCCGGCCATCCGCCCGGCCGCACCCTGCAATTGCTGCAACAGCTGGGAATCTCGCCGAACCGGGTGGTGATCGAACTGACCGAACAGACCCCCATCGACGACTTCGACCTGCTCGACACCGCGCTGCACCACTATCGCGCCATGGGCTTCTCCATCGCCCTCGACGACCTCGGCGCTGGCTACTCCAGCCTGCGCCTGTGGTCGGAACTGCGTCCGGACTACGTGAAGATCGACCGCCACTTCGTCGACGGCATCCACCTGGACACCGTGAAACGCGAGTTCGTCGGCTCCATCCTGAAGATGGCCCGAGCCTCTCGCGCCCAGGTCATCGCCGAAGGCATCGAACTGCCCGAGGAACTGGCGGTGCTTAGCGAGATGGGGGTCGACCTGGTGCAAGGCTATCTGTTCGGCCGCCCGCAGGAACACCCGGCGAGCGACGTACAACAGATGCTGCCCAGCGCTGGCGCCCCCAGCCAGTCTTCCAGCGACGAGCACGGCGACCTGCGTGCGCTGCTGCTGGAACAGCGCGCGGTCGACGTTCGCACCTCGACCCAGGAAGTGGTGGAAATCTTCCGCCGCCAGGCCAACCTGAACTCCCTGGCGATCCTCGACGAAGAGGGGCGTCCCATCGGCATCGTCCATCGCCACGCGCTCACCGACGCCTTGCTCCGGCCCTTCGCCTGCGACCTGTTCCTGCGCAAGCCGATCAGCCGCCTGATGAGCGATGATTTTCTCGCCGCGGAACTCGGCCAGACCCTGCAGCAGGTCAGCCGCCTGCTGACCAGCCGCGCACGCCAGCGTATCGAGGAAGATTTCATCGTCACCCGCGGCGGGCACTATGCGGGCATGGGCCGGGTGATCGACGTGCTCAGGCTGATCACCGAGGAAAAGCTCCAGCAGGCGCGGCACGCCAATCCGCTCACCTTGCTTCCCGGCAACGTGCCGATCCAGCAATGCCTCGAACGCCTGCTGCAACAAAGGCGCGAGGCGGTGATCTGCTACATCGACATCGACAGCTTCAAACCCTTCAACGATCTCTACGGCTACGCCCGCGGCGACGAGGTCCTGCTGTGCCTGGCACAGTGCCTGAGCGAACGGATCGACCCCGGCAGCGACTTCGTCGGCCATATCGGCGGTGACGACTTCATGCTGGTGCTCGGCCCCGAGGACTGGCGCACACGGATCGACCGGTTGCTGGAAACCTTCCAGAGCCAATGCCGGCGCTTCTACAGCCGCGAGCACCTGGAAGCCGGCTGTTTCGTTGCGCACAACCGCCATGGCCAGCGCGAGGAGTACCCGCTGCTGTCATTGTCCGTCGGCGTGGTGCATCTACCGGCCGAAGCCTGCCAGGGAATGGATGCCGCGCACCTGGCGACGCTGGCCTCCGAGGCCAAGCGCCAGGCCAAGACGGTGCCAGGCTACAGCCTGCACCTGATCGAGGCCGCCTGAACCGTTCGTTCAGCTAGAGACCGAGCGCGGACGCCCGTTGCGCATAGTGCTCGGCGCGCTCGCTGTCCGGCGCCAGGCCCGGGCCTCCATCGCGGTAGAGTTCCGCCAGCTTGCGCGCCGCCAGCGGGTGGCCCGCCTCTGCCGCTAGTGCCCAGTGGCGGCTGGCTGCCAGCGCGTCGGGCGCTTGCCGGCTGTCGCCCTTGAGCGCCTGCACGCCGAGCTGGTAGGCCGCTTTCCCATCGCCCGCGCTGGCAGCAAGGCGCAGCAGGCGCAGGCCCTCCTCGCGCGCGCCGAAGCCCTGTCCACGGAACAGCAGCAGGTGACCGTAGAACGCCTGGGCGTCGCGGTGTCCGAGGTTAGCCATGCGCGAGAACTGCCCCTGCATCCACTGCCAGGCTCGCGGCTGCTTGACCAGCCAGGGCCAGCCCAGCAACTGTCGGGCCACGCCGTAACCGAGGCGGGCGCGCAGGCGCCAGATCCATTCAGAGTTCATCGGGATACTCGAATTCGAAGACACGGACCACTTCCGCCGCATGCCAGCCAGCCGCGGCCGGGCCGTCCGGCGGACCGGAAAAACGCCCGAGGCGCTCCACGCACTCGAAGAAACCGGTGCGCGGCAAGCGGCTTGCGCCCTGGCTGATGACCAGCGAACTGCGCAACGGACGCCCCGAGCGCGCATCCAGCGATGCCAGGTGCTCGAGAGCCGCGGTGAGGGTGGTCATCGCCGGAGTCGGCAGTTGCAGGCGCTCGATCAGCGCCCGGTAGGTGAGCAGATGACGCTGGCGACGCGCATCCTCGATTTCCAGCAGCAGGCTATCCCAGTGTTTACGGCTGATCAGCACACTCAAGGTCAGGCCCCCGTCGCTTTGCCCAGCACACGCTCCAGGGCGAACAGGATGGCCTCGCTGGCCTCTCGTTCGCCGCGTTCGATCATCGCCATGTAGGAAGGACTGATACCGACCTCCCGGGCCACCTGTTCCAGGCTCAGGCCGCGCGCCTCGCGGCGCTCCAGCAGACTCGCGGAAGGCGGCGCCGGCGCGGTCGTCTCCACCGCGACACTGGCGGCCGGGCGACCGGCGGCGGCCAGCAACGCCTGGTATTCGGCCCAGGGCAACACCGCGTATTCCGCCTCGCCGTCTCGCGTGATCACTTGGACATTCATGTCGGTCTCCTTGCAAGCCGCCATCTTATCAGGCACCGCGCCGCTGCGGACTGGCTATACTGCTGCCCTGGTCACACAGTCTGCCTGGTGGAGGAGCCCACGGGTGCGCCGGAGAAGTCTTGGTTTGTGCATCCTGCTGGGAGTCGGACAGGCCTTCGCCGGCGAGCTGCGCTGGGGCTTCAGCCCCGCCGACGGCATGCCCTACGTGGACATCGTCGATCACCAGCTGCAAGGCGGCTTCACCCGCCAGTTGGGGGAGCGGGTCGCGCAGCGGCTGGGATTGTCGCTGCGTTTCGTGGAAACGCCGAACCGAAGGATCGACGGCTTCATGGCCAGCGGACATATTCACGTGATCTGCAACTCCAACCCCGGATGGGATAGCAAACCCGAACGCTACCATTGGTCTCCTGCCCTCTTCGAAGAGCAGGACGTCCTGCTGCAGCGCGACGACCGTCCGGCGATCCGCGACTTCGCCGAGCTGCGCGGCAAGACCCTGGGTACAAGTCTAGGCTATGTCTACGCGGACGATCTCATGCAGGCCTTCGCTGCCGGGGAAATTCGCCGCGAAGATACCCGCGACCTGGCCAGTCGCGTGCAGATGCTCAAGCGTTCGCGCCTGGACGCCGCGGTGGACATGCGCCGCCCGCTGCTCTACCTGACGCGCCAGCATCCCGAGCTGGGCCTGAGCGTCAGTCCGCTGGTACTGCAGAGCTATCGGATGCACTGCATCTATGGCGGACAACTGCCGGTCCCCGTCGAAAGTATGGACCGGGTGCTCGACGATATGGTCAGGGACGGCAGCATCGAGCGCCTGCTGGAAAACAGCCTGCGAACCCCTCAGGAACCCTGAACGCGCTCCGCCCTGGGAGCCGGCAGCTCTCGCAGCGCCTGCTGCGTCTCGACGGCCTGGGCGTCGCGCCAGACCTTGAAGGCATCCAGCTCGGACTGCCAGCGACGCACTACCCAGGCAAGGACGGCGAGATCGTCGAGCAAGCCGAGACCGAAGATGAAGTCGGGGACGATATCCACCGGCGAAAGGAAATAGGCCAGCGCCGCGATCACCGAGAGCAACGCCTGGCGGCTGAGTCCGCGGTATTCGCCGCGAACCCAGGCCACCAGCAGTTCCTGCAGCAGGCGCAGGTCGCTCTTCACCAGCTTCAGGCGCGAGCGCTTGCGTGCTACCGCAATCAACAAGGCGGGCACCCGGCCACGGGCCAGGAAACGTTCCGCGATCCCCAGGTAACGACTGAATCCTCGTGGTGCATCCATCCTTCCACCTCGCTCAAGCGCTTGCCGCCGAGGCTCTCCGGGTTATCCACGCATACTGTGGATAACCTTGTGAACAGCCCCCCCTTCCGTCGGCGAGAAGCCCGTCGCTACAGGCTTTCCGACAGATCGGACACTTTTTAGACAATGCTCTAAAAGCATTGAAAATCAAGGGTTTGACCTAGCGCAACGGACAACCCGAGGTCAATACCGTAGGTCGGGTCGACGTGCGACAAATGTGTGCATAAGGGTAACACCGGCCGTGCCCTCGACCTGTTTTCAGACCCTCGCGGCAGCGCCTGGGTTCAGCCGAATCCGCAAATGAAAACGCCCCGTCATGGACGGGGCGTTTCATGCATCGCGGCGGAAGAATTACTTCTTCGCGTCCGCCTTGGCTTCGGGCTGCGCTGCGGCACCGGCCTCGGGCTCCGCGTCCGGCTTGGACGGATCCTTGATGCCGAGCAGTTCCATGTCGAAGACCAGTACCGAGTTGGCCGGGATCGCCGGGCTCGGGCTCTGCGCGCCGTAGGCCAGCTCGCTGGGGATGTACAGCTTGATCTTCTCGCCGACGTGCATCAGTTGCAGGGCTTCGACCCAACCCGGGATCACGCCGCTGACCGGCAGGTCGATCGGGCTGCCGCGCTCGATGGAGCTGTCGAAGACGGTGCCATCGGTCAGGCGGCCTTCGTAGTGGACGGTCACCACGTCGGTGGCCTTCGGTTGCGGGCCATCGGCCTTCTTCACGATTTCGTACTGGAGGCCGGAAGCGGTGGTGGTCACGCCGTCGCGCTTGCCGTTTTCCTCGAGGAATTTCTTGCCGGCCTTGGCGTTTTCGTCGCCGATGGCCGCCATGCGCTCCTCGGCACGTTTCTGCAGGAAGGCGAAGGCTTCGGTCAGCTCTTCATCGGTGAGCTGCTGCTTCTTCTTGCCGAGGGCGTCTTCGATGCCCTTGGCGACGGCTTTCGAATCCAGGTCGTCCATGCCTTCCTGGGACAGGCTCTTGCCCATGTTCAGGCCGATACCATAGGAAGCTTTCTGCGCCGGGGTCTTCAACTCAACGTTGGTCTGCGAATCGCAGCCGGAGAGAACCAGACCGACCAGTGCGATCGCTGCTGCCAACCGATGTTGTTTCATGCTGAGTCCTTTAATCTGTTCGCCGCTCGGGCATATTCGATGAAGCCGCGAGCTTAGCAGGCTGTCGCGACCAGTGGCTATGGGCAATAGGAACAGGTGCGCGCGGATAAGTTCAAGGCCGAACTTTCCGAAAAATGAAGGAGATAGCAGAACGAACGCGCGGAACGAGGACAGAAGAACAGCGGAAAGGAAGCGTCGAAAAACGTCGAATTATGAAGCGGGAAGGAAGCGCAAGAGATACAGCGAAGGAAGGAAATGGCGCAGCGGACGGGACTCGAACCCGCGACCCCCGGCGTGACAGGCCGGTATTCTAACCGACTGAACTACCGCTGCGCGTAACTTGCGAGATTGGTGGGTGATGACGGGATCGAACCGCCGACCCTCTGCTTGTAAGGCAGATGCTCTCCCAGCTGAGCTAATCACCCTTCACTCTCGAAGTGGGGCGCATTCTACGGAGCGATTCGGCCCCTGGCAAGCCCCTCGATGAAAAAAATTTTCTGCCGTTCCAAGGAGTTAGCGACGGACCGGGGTTGGCCTGAGCCGCCAGCGGCGGAATAATGGGTCCTTTGTGCCCGGAGAGAACGACCCCATGTGGTTCCGCAATCTGCTCGTCTACCGCCTCACCCAGGATCTGCAACTGGATGCCGATTCCCTCGAGAAAGCCCTCGGCGAAAAACCCGCCCGCCCCTGCGCCAGCCAGGAGCTGACCACCTACGGCTTCACCGCGCCGTTCGGCAAAGGCCCGGACGCACCGCTGGTACACGTCAGCCAGGACTTCTTCCTGATCTCGGCACGCAAGGAAGAGCGCATCCTGCCGGGCAGCGTCGTGCGTGACGCACTGAAGGAAAAGGTCGACGAGATCGAAGCCCAGCAGATGCGCAAGGTCTACAAGAAGGAACGCGACCAGTTGAAGGACGAGATCGTCCAGACCCTGCTGCCGCGCGCCTTCATCCGCCGCTCCAGCACCTTCGCCGCGATCGCGCCGAGCCTCGGCCTGATCCTGGTCGACTCGGCCAGCGCGAAGAAGGCCGAAGACCTGCTCTCGACGCTGCGCGAAGCGCTCGGCTCCCTGCCGGTACGCCCGCTGAGCGTGAAGGTCGCGCCGACCGCGACCCTCACCGACTGGGTCAAGACCCAGGAAGCCGCCGGCGACTTCCACGTGCTCGACGAATGCGAGCTGCGCGACACCCACGAGGACGGCGGCGTGGTCCGTTGCAAGCGCCAGGACCTGACCAGCGAGGAAATCCAGCTGCATCTCACCGCCGGCAAGCTGGTCACCCAGTTGTCCCTGGCCTGGTCGGACAAGCTGTCCTTCGTCCTCGACGACAAGCTGGCGGTCAAGCGCCTGCGCTTCGAAGACCTGCTGCAGGAGCAGGCGGAAAAGGACGGCGGCGAAGACGCCCTCGGCCAGCTCGATGCCAGCTTCACCCTGATGATGCTGACCTTCGCCGAATTCCTTCCGGCGCTCTTCGAGGCCCTCGGCGGCGAAGAAATCCCCCAGGGCGTCTGACGCCCCGCTCTCCCGGCGGCGCCCGCCGCTGGGAGAGTCGCGCCCGGCATGGCAGACTGGCGGCCGTCCAATAACAAGGAAAGCCCATGCGTGCCCTGACCGCCCTGAGCCGCTTCGTCAGCGCCAGCTTCCCGTTCTGGGTCCTGCTGTTCGCCATCCTCGCCTTCTTCCGACCTGCCTGGTTCCTCCCGCTCACCGCAGCCATCGCGCCACTGCTCGGCCTGGTGATGTTCGGCATGGGCCTGACGCTCAAGGGCGAAGACTTCCGCGAGGTCGCCCGGCACCCCATACGGGTGCTGATCGGCGTGCTGGCCCAGTTCGTCATCATGCCTGGCCTGGCCTGGCTGCTCTGCCGCCTGTTGCAGTTGCCGGCGGAGATCGCGGTGGGCGTGATCCTGGTCGGCTGCTGCCCCGGCGGCACCGCTTCCAACGTGATGACCTGGCTGTCCCGTGGCGATGTCGCCCTGTCGGTGGCGATCACCTCGGTGACCACCCTGCTCGCCCCGCTGGTCACGCCGGCGCTGGTCTGGCTGCTGGCTTCGGCCTGGCTGCCGGTGTCGTTCGCGGCAATGTTCCTGTCGATCCTCCAGGTGGTGCTGGTGCCCATCGCCCTCGGCCTGCTGGCACAGCGCCTGCTCGGCGAGCGCACCCGGCAGGTGGCGGAGGTGCTGCCGCTGGTCTCGGTATTCAGCATCGTGGTGATCATCGCCGCGGTGGTGGCCGCCAGCCAGGCGCGGATCGCCGAGTCCGGCCTGCTGATCATGGCCGTGGTGATGCTGCACAACGGCTTCGGCCTGTTGCTCGGCTATCTCACCGGCAAGCTGACCGGCATGCCGCTGGCGCAGCGCAAGGCCCTGGCCATCGAAGTCGGCATGCAGAACTCGGGGCTCGGCGCGGCGCTGGCCAACGCCCATTTCTCGCCCCTGGCAGCGGTGCCCAGCGCGCTGTTCAGCGTCTGGCACAATCTCTCCGGTTCGCTGCTGGCCGCCCTGTTCCGGCGCCTGGATGATACGCCGCGTTGAACTGGGTCCCGGTCGGGAAGCCTTGTCCCGACCGATGAACCATGCAAAATACCGCACGCAGTGAGGACGACCTCACCACCCGCCTCCGGCCGGTGATCGAATGGGGACGGCCCCGCCACCCGTTGCCCTGGAGATCGCCATGTCCTGGATCATCCTGTTTTTCGCCGGCCTGTTCGAAGTGGGCTGGGCCGTTGGTCTGAAATACACCGAGGGCTTCAGCAAGCCGCTTCCCACGGTCCTCACGGCGCTCGCCATGCTGGTCAGCCTGGGCCTGCTCGGCCTGGCCATGAAGCACCTGCCGCTGGGCACCGCCTATGCCGTCTGGACCGGGGTCGGCGCGGTCGGCACGGTCATCGCCGGGATCGTCCTGTTCGGCGAATCCATGGCATTGCTGCGCCTGGCCAGCGTCGCGCTGATCGTCTGCGGACTGGTCGGCCTCAAGCTGAGCCATTAGACATCCATCGAATATGCTCCGAGGGGTATCGCTTTCCGCAGTTTTATCGCGTACTCTGCGACCACTGTGCTTGCTTGGGTCACAGTGAATCGTGACCTGGTGTGGTAGATCTCGGTCCGCTCATCGCCTCGGCTCCTCGTACTCTTTGCAACTCAGTACCTACCGGCTCGGATATTTCCGTCGCCGCAATCAACTTTGTTTCAGGAGTTACACCATGTCGAATCGTCAGAACGGCACCGTAAAATGGTTCAACGACGCCAAAGGCTTCGGCTTCATCACCCCGGAAAGCGGTAACGACCTGTTCGTTCACTTCCGTTCCATCCAGGGCACCGGCTTCAAGAGCCTGCAGGAAGGCCAGAAGGTTTCCTTCGTGGTCGTCAACGGCCAGAAAGGCCTGCAAGCCGACGAAGTACAAGTTGTCTAACTTGTAGTTCGCCAAAAAAAAGCCCCGGCATCGCCGGGGCTTTTTCGTTTCTGCGGATCGATCAGCGAGCTTCGCCGCGCAAGCTCGTCACCCGCGCCTGCAGGTCGAGGCGCTCCACCGCCCCCGGCGCCACCGATTCGCCGGCCACCAGGCTCACCCGCGACCACAGGCGGCGGAAGAAGCCCTTGTTCGGGTCGCGGCTGAAGAAGCTGCCCCACAGGCCCTGCAGCGCCATGGGGATCACCGGAACCGGGGTTTCCTCGATGATCCGCTCGATCCCGGCGCGGAACTCATTCATCTCGCCGTCGGCGGTCAGCTTGCCCTCAGGGAAGATGCACACCAGCTCCCCGTCCCTCAGGTAGTCGGCGATGCGCTGGAAGGCGCGTTCGTAGATCCCTTCGTCCTCGTGGCGCGCCGCTATGGGCACCGCGCCGGCGGTACGGAAGACGAAGTTGAGCACCGGCAGTGAGAAGATCCTGTAGTACATGACGAAGCGCACCGGCCGCCGGATCGAGCCGGCGATCAGCAGCGCGTCCACGTACGAGACGTGGTTGCACACCAGCACCGCCGCTCCCTCGTCCGGGATCGCCTCCAGATTCACATGCCGGACCCGGTACATGGTGTGGCTGAGCAGCCAGACCAGGAAGCGCATGGTGAATTCCGGGACGATCTTGAAGATGTACACGTTCACCGCGACGTTCATCAGCGACAGGGCGAGGAACAGCTGCGGGATCGACAGCTTGGCGACGCTGAGGAAGAGGATCGAGACCAGCGCAGCGGCGACCATGAACAGGGCGTTGAGGATGTTGTTGGCGGCGATCACCCGGGCCCGCTTGTCCTCGTCGGTGCGCGCCTGGATCAGGGCGTACAGCGGTACGATATAGAAGCCGCCGAAAATGCCGATGAACAGGATGTCGGCCAGCACCGCCCAGGTCTCATGGTGGCGCAGCACCGCCAGCCAGTCGTAGGGCACCTCGCCTGGGGGAATGCCGCCGGCGTGCCACCAGAGGAGGATGCCGAAGACGGTCAGGCCGATCGAGCCGAACGGCACCAGGCCGATCTCCACCTTGCGACCGGAAAGCTTCTCGCAAAGCATCGAGCCCAGCGCGATGCCCACCGAGAACACGGTGAGGATCAGGGTCACCACGCTTTCGTCGCCGTGCAGCCATTCCTTGGCGAAGGTCGGGATCTGCGTCAGGTAGACCGCGCCGAGGAACCAGAACCAGGAGTTGCCCACCAGCGAGCGCGAGACCGCCGGGCGCTGGCCGAGCCCCAGGCGGAGGATGCTCCAGGACTGGGCGAAGATGTTCCAGTCGAGCTTCAACCCCGGCAGTGCCGCCGCCGCTCGCGGAATGCCGCGGCTGGCCAGGTAGCCGCAGGCGGCCACCAGCACCACCGCGGTGGCCACCGCCGCCGCGTAATGCGCATGGGACATCAGCACGCCGGCGCCGATGGTGCCGGCCAGGATCGCCAGGAAGGTGCCCATCTCCACCAGCGCGTTGCCGCCGACCAGTTCGTCCTCGTGCAGGTGCTGGGGCAGGATCGAATACTTCACCGGGCCAAATAGCGCCGAGTGGGTGCCCATGGCGAACAGCGCGACGAACATCAGCGGCAGGCTGCCGAAGACGAAGCCGGCAGCGCCGACCAGCATGATGCCTACCTCGGCCAGCTTCAGCGCGCGCATCAGCGCGTCCTTGTTGTACTTCTCGCCGAACTGTCCGCCCAGTGCCGAGAACAGGAAGAACGGCAGGATGAACAGCAGTGCGCAGAGGTTGACCAGCAGGCTGCGGTCGCCGCTGACGCTGAGGTGATAGAGGATGGCGAGGATCAGCGACTGCTTGAAGATGTTGTCGTTGAAGGCGCCGAGCAGCTGGGTGATGAAGAACGGCAGGAAACGCCGCTTGCCCAGCAGGGCGAATTGCGAATGTTGGGTCATCGTCCTTGTTACCTTGCGTGGCCGCCGAAAGGAAGCCCGTCATCGATTGGACTGCATGGACCGCGGATCAGGCCACAGCGTTCCGATGGAAATTCCGCGCCCATCATAGAACAGGCGTCCGCGTTACCGCAGGACGCCTGTCGTCGGACGATGCGCCAAGTCGCATCCGAATATTCAGAAACCGACGCTGGCCTGCATGAACAGCGTTCGCGGCTGACCCACGTAGATTCCCGAATTGTTGTCGCTGGAGCGGGTGAAATACTGCTTGTCGAACAGGTTCTTCACCCCGAGTCCGAGCTTCAGGTTCGACGCCTGCGGGCCGAAGTCGTAGCCGACGCGGGCATTCCAGGTCACGTAGCCGGGAATGTCGCCGTACTGGCCGTCGGCGCTGGGCTCGGTGATGTAGTTGTGGGTGAAGTTGCCCTGGCTGTCGGTGCTCAGCCCTGGCGCGCGCTGCATGGACTGGGCGAAGGCGTCGAGGTTGTAGGTCCAGCGGTCGACCTCGTAGCGCACCCCGGCGGTGGCCACCTGGCGCGAGTAGAGCGGCAGGTCGCGCCCCTTGAAGGAGGGAATGTCGCCTTCGTAGGTGGCACGGGTATAGGTGAGGCTGCCGTAGACCGACAGGCCGTCCAGGCGCGGATCGAGAGCGGCGAAGTCATAGTGGCCGGAAGTCTCGATGCCCTGGTGCTTGGTGGCGCCGAGGTTGGTCCAGCCGACGTCGTTGCTGACGTACTGCAGCTCGTCGTCGAAGTCGATGTAGAACAGCGTGATCTCGCCGCCCCAGCTGCCGTTGTCGTAGCGCGTGCCCAGTTCGTAGGTCTTGGCCTTCTCCGGCTCCAGGCCGGCGGCGGTATCGTTGCCGCTGCCGCCCTGGCCGAGCTGGAAGTACTGCAGGCTGCCGAACGATTCGGAGTAGTTGGCGAACAGCTTCCACTCGTCGCTCAAGTGATACATCAGGCTCAGCGCCGGCAGCGGTTCGTTGTAGTCCTTGCTGCGCTTCTTCTCCTGCACCGGCTTGCCGTTCAGGCCGAGCACCGGGCGGTCGCGCCAGTCGCTGTCGATCTTCTCGAAGCGGATGCCGGGGGTGATGGTCCAGTTGCCGACATCGATCTTGTCGTCGATGTAGAAGGCGCTGGCCTCGGTACCGCCGGTACGGTCCTGGTAGGTATGGCCGTCCGAGCCGGGACGCACGGTCGGCACATTGTCGACCAGGGCCAGCTGGCTGGCGCGCTCGTTCATCGCTTCCTTCAGGTAGCGGTAGCCGATGCCGACCTCCTGGGTGGTCGGGCCGGCGAAGAAGATCCGCGAGACCCGCGGCTCCACCGCGAACACATGGTAGTCGCGCGGGTACGAGGTGATGGTCCTGAGGTTGCGCGCGGCGATGCTGCTGCCGCGGAAACTGTCGCTGTAGTAGGTGAGCACCTCGAACTGGGTGAGGTCGTCGACCTGGCGGGTGTACTTCAGCGAGAAGTCCTTGCGCCGACCACGGAAATTGTCCCAGTCGCGTACCGACTGGAAGGGATCGTCGTCGTACTGCGCCTGGGTCAGGCCGCCCGGCATATCGGCGTAGGCGTCGTAGTAGTGGAAGTTGGCCGCCAACTGGTCGCTGTCGGTGAGCTGCCAATGGGTCTTGAGCAGCACGTCGTCGATATCGTTGTCGTTGTTGCCGTCGCGGTAGTCGGCGCCCTTCACCCCGGAATACAGCAGCGCCACGCCCAGGCCGTTGTCGGCGGTCCCGCCGAGGAACGCCTGGTTGAGCTTCTTCCAGCCGCCGTGGCCGGCATGCTCGATGGTGGTGCCGATTTCGCCGGAGAACTTCTCCGGAATCGCCCGGGTCACGAAGTTGATCACCCCGCCGACGTTCTGCGGGCCGTAGCGCACCGAGCCGGCGCCGCGCACGACGTCGATGCTCTCCAGGTTGCCGATGGACAGCGGCATCATCGACAGCTGCGGCTGGCCGTAGGGCGCCACCGCCGCCGGCACGCCGTCGATCATCACCGTCGAGCGCGGCGACAGGCGTGAAGTCAGGCCACGCACCCCGACGTTCAGGGAGATGTCGCTGCCGCCGGTACCGTTGTTGTCCTGCACTTGCACGCCGGGCACCTTGCGCAGCACGTCGCGGACGTTCTGCGCACCGCTCTCGAGCATTTCCCGACGACGCACCACGCTGCGCGCACCGGGATGGTTCTGCACCACCGCCTGGTCGGCTTCGCCCAGCCAGTCGCCGACCACGGTGACCGTGCCCAGCTCCTTGGCTTCCTCTTCGGCCTGCGCCGCCTGCATGGACACACCCAGCGCGATGGCGACGGCCAGGCGCGACAACGAACTCACGGACGACATCGAGGCTCCCCCAGGGACGCAGGAAAAAGTGGGGCGCAAAATTACGGCAAATCGTAAAGAACGTAAATACAAATGATTTGCAAATGTGAGCTTGACTTATTCGTAGATCGTCAAGGACGAGCGCGCGCAGGCCGAGCGGTATTCACCCGGTGCCACGCCGTAGGCCTGCTTGAACTGGCGACCGAGGTGGCTCTGGTCGGCGAAGCCCAGCTCCAGGGCCACCTCCAGCGGCGCCCGGCCGCTCTTGAGCAGTGCCCTGGCCTGCTCCAGGCGGCGCTGCCTGAGCCAGGCGTGGGGCGGCATGCCGGTGGCGCGACGGAAGACCCGGGCAAAATGGAACGGGGACAGATTGACCGCCGCCGCCAGTTCCTCCAGCGAAGGCGGATCGAGCAACCGCGCCGCCAGCAGTTCGCGGGCACGGGCCACCGCCAACGGCTCCTGCCCGGCCTTCGGCGCTTCTGGCAGGCGGGCGTGGCGACGGAACAGGGCGAGCACCGTCTCACGCCAGCGGGTCTGGGTTTCCAGGCTGTCGGCATGCTCGGCCAGCAGGCGGTGCAAGTGGACGAAGGCGCGTGCCAGGGGCTGGTCGTGGATCACGCTGTCGGCGAAGCGCGGCACGCCGCCATGATGGATTTCCAGCTCGTCGAGAATCCCGTCGATCTGTTCCATTTCCGGGTAGTAGCCGCGATAGAGCCAACCGGCATCATGGGCCTTGGAGCCGGTGTGCACTTCGTCGGGGTTGATCAGCACCATGCTGCCCAGCGGGGCCAGGTGCTCGCCGCCACGATGGCGGAAGCGCTGCGCGCCCTGCTCGATGATGACCAGGGCGAAGCTGCTGTGCACGTGCGGCGCGAAGCGCTGCTCCACATAGCGCGCGTGCAGCAGTTCGACGCCGCCCAGTTCGGCGGCGCGCCAGAAATGCGTGTGTTCTCCGCTCGTCTCGTCCGGCACTGCCGTCTCCTCGTTCGCCCGTCCGGACGGGCCGCCCAGCATACCGCAGGAGCGACGGAACCGGCTTCAGCCGGTGAAGCTGGCTTCCAGCGCCGCCTTGACCTGCGGCCATTCGTGGTCGGTGATGCTGTAGACGAAGGTGTCGTCTAGCCGCCCGCCGGCCAGCCGCCGGTGGTTGCGCAGCACGCCCTCGCGCTGCGCGCCGAGCTTGTCGATGGCGCCCTGGGCGCGCAGGTTGCTCGCCGCCGTGCTGAGCTGCACGCGGACCATGCGCAGGTTGTCGAAGGCATGCTTGAGCATCAGGTACTTGATCATGCGGTTCAGGCCGCTGCCGTGCTGGGCCTGGTCGAGCCAGGTCCAGCCGATCTCGCAGGCCGGCAAGGCGGGAAGGAACTCGGCGAAGCGCGTGGTCCCGACCAGTTGCACACCGAGGCGGACGGCGAGCGGCAACGCCCTGCCCTCGCGCTGCTCGGCGAGGCTCTGGCGGTACCAGTCCGGCCGCGTCGGTCCGTCCATGTACTGCAGCGCCTCGCGGTTGGCTTCGGCGAGGCTCACCAGCTCGGGAATGTCCGCTTCCACCAGCGGCTCGAGACGCAAGGCTCCGCGCTGCAGGGTGATCGGTAGCGGCTTGAACATGGGCGCCCTCCTCGACATCGACGCAAAACTCCGCTCCCATCAGAGCGTAGCGGCCGCGTTTAGTGCCGCAGCCGAAACCGGCTACGATGAACGGACAGCCGGCCGCCGGGGCCGTCCGCGCTCACGCAGCCCGGCACGCTACCAACTCCGCGCGTCCGGCTCAAGCATGCGTGCGACCTTGGTCGCAGGCGGCCTGACGCGCGGGCCGACAAGTGCGAAACTGGCGCGAAAGCAAGACCCCCGCCTCACGCCAGCTTCACGCGGGGACATCATCGGAGTTCGCATGTCGCTGTCCATCGGGCTGATCGCCGTGGTCGCCCTGGTCTACATGGCCATCCTGTTCGCCATCGCCTTCTATGGCGACCGTCGCCGCACCCCGCTCTCACCCCGCCTGCGCGCCTGGGTCTACAGCCTCTCCCTGGCAGTGTACTGCACCAGCTGGACCTTCTTCGGCGCGGTCGGCCAGGCCACCGACCAGCTCTGGTCGTTCCTGCCGATCTACCTCGGACCGGTGTTGCTGATGCTGTTCGCGCCCTGGGTGCTGCAGAAGATGATCATGATCAGCAAGCAGGAGAACATCACCTCCATCGCCGACTTCATCGCCGCCCGCTACGGCAAGTCGCAGGCGCTGGCGGTGGTGGTGGCGCTGATCTGCATGGTCGGCGTGCTGCCCTATATCGCCCTGCAACTGAAAGGCATCGTCCTCGGGGTGAACCTGCTGATCGGCTCCGGCGCCGACTCCACCGGTACCCGCGCCCAGGACACGGCGCTGATCGTGTCGCTGGTGCTGGCGCTGTTCACCATCGTCTTCGGTACCCGCAGCCTGGATGTCACCGAACACCACCGCGGCATGGTCCTGGCCATCGCCTTCGAGTCGCTGGTCAAGCTCACCGCCTTCCTCGCCGTGGGCATCTTCGTCACCTTCGGCCTCTACGACGGCTTCGCCGATCTCTTCTCCCAGGCCCGCGCCGCGCCGCAGTTGGCCGACTACTGGGAAGAGACCGTGCACTGGCCGGCGATGCTGCTGCAGACCGGCGTGGCGATGACCGCGATCATGTGCCTGCCGCGGCAATTCCACGTCACCGTGGTGGAGAACATCGAGCCGCGCGACCTCAACCTGGCGCGCTGGGTGTTCCCCATCTACCTGGTGCTGGCCGCGTTGTTCGTGGTGCCGATCGCCCTCGCCGGCCAATTGCACCTGCCCGCCGGGGTAATGCCGGACTCCTTCGTCATCAGCCTGCCGCTGGCCGAGGCGCACCCGGCGCTGGCCCTGCTGGCATTCATTGGCGGCGCCTCGGCCGCCACCGGAATGGTCATCGTCGCCAGCGTCGCGCTGTCGACCATGGTCTCCAACGACATGCTCCTGCCGTGGCTGCTGCGACGCCGGGAAAAGGACACCGAACGGCCCTTCGAGGCCTTCCGTCACTGGCTGCTGACCGTACGCCGGGTGAGCATCGCGGTGATCCTGCTGCTCGCCTACGTGGCCTACCGCCTGCTCGGCTCCAGCGCCAGCCTGGCGACCATCGGCCAGATCGCCTTCGCCGCCATCGCCCAGCTCGGCCCGGCGATGATCGGCGCGCTGTACTGGAAACAGGCCAACCGCCGCGGGGTCTTCGCCGGCCTCGCCGCCGGCTCGCTGCTGTGGGCCTATACGCTGGTCCTGCCGGTGGTGGCCAAGGGCCTCGGCTGGCCGCTGGAGCGCATCCCCGGCCTGACCTGGCTGGCAAGCAATCCCTTCGGCCTGCCGATCGAGCCGCTGACCCAGGGCGTGCTGATCTCGCTGGTCGGCAACTTCGCCCTGTTCGGCCTGGTCTCGGTGCTCTCGCGCACCCGCGTGTCCGAGCACTGGCAGGCCAGCCGCTTCATCGGCCAGGAGATCTCCCAGCGGCAGAACTCGCGCTTCATGCTCGCGGTGCAGGTGGAAGACCTGCTGATGCTCGCCGCGCGTTTCGTCGGCGAGGAACGCGCGCGGCAAAGCTTCATCCGCTTCGCCTACCGCCAGGGCAAGGGCTTCACCCCGAACCAGACCGCCAACAACGAGTGGATCGCGCACACCGAGCGCCTGCTCGCCGGGGTCCTCGGCGCGTCCTCGGCGCGGGCGGTGGTGAAGGCCGCCATCGAAGGGCGCGAGATGCAGGTGGAGGACGTGGTGCGGATCGCCGACGAAGCCTCCGAGGTGCTGCAATTCAACCGCGCCCTGCTGCAGGGCGCGATCGAGAACATTACCCAGGGCATCAGCGTGGTCGACCAGTCGCTGCGCCTGGTGGCCTGGAACCACCGCTACCTGGAGCTGTTCGAGTACCCGGACGGGCTGATCTACGTCGGCCGGCCGATCGCCGACATCATCCGCTACAACGCTGATCGCGGCCTGTGCGGGCCCGGCGATCCGGACATGCACGTGGCCAAGCGCCTGTACTGGATGCGCCAGGGCACTCCGCACACCTCCGAGCGGCTGTTCCCCAACGGCCGGGTCATCGAGCTGATCGGCAACCCGATGCCCGGCGGCGGCTTCGTCATGAGCTTCACCGATATCACTGCCTACCGCGAGGCCGAACAGGGCCTCAAGGGCGCCAACGAGTCGCTGGAACAGCGGGTCCAGGAGCGTACCCAGGAACTCTCGCAGTTGAACCAGGAACTCAGCGAGGCGAAGAGCAACGCCGAGGCCGCCAACCAGTCGAAGACCCGCTTCCTCGCCGCCGTCAGCCACGACCTGATGCAGCCGCTGAACGCCGCGCGGCTGTTCTCCGCCGCCCTCGCCCACCAGGACGCGCTGCCCGGCGAGGTCCGCGACCTGGTGCAGCACCTCGACTCGTCGCTGCGTTCCGCCGAGGACCTGATCACCGACCTGCTGGACATCTCGCGCCTGGAAAGCGGCCGGGTCAGCGCCGAACGCAACCCGTTCCCGCTGAACAACCTCTACGATGCCCTCGGCGTCGAGTTCAAGGCGCTGGCCCAGGAACAGGGCCTGCATTTCCGCCTGCGCGGCAGCCAACTGCGGGTGGACAGCGACATCAAGCTGCTGCGGCGCATCCTGCAGAACTTCCTGACCAACGCTTTCCGCTACGCCAAGGGCCACGTGCTGCTCGGCGTGCGCCGCGAGGACGGCTACCTGCGCCTGGAGGTCTGGGACCAGGGGCCGGGCATCCCACCGGACAAGCAGAAAGTCATCTTCGAAGAGTTCAAGCGCCTGGACAGCCACCAGACCCGCGCGGAGAAAGGCCTCGGTCTCGGCCTGGCGATCGCCGACCGGCTCTGCAAGGTCCTCGGCCATCCGCTGGAAGTACGTTCCTGGCCGGGCAAGGGCAGCGTCTTCAGCGTCCGCGTACCGCTGGCGCGGCAGGCGCCGCCGGCCCTGGCCAACGGCCACAAGGCCGAACCGGCGCAGGCGCTGAACGGCGCCCAGGTGCTCTGCGTGGACAACGAGGACAGCATCCTCGCCGGCATGAACAGCCTGCTCAGCCGCTGGGGCTGCCAGATCTGGACCGCGCGCAGCCGCGAGGAATGCGCCACGCTGCTGGACAGCGAGATGCGCCCGCAACTGGCGTTGATCGACTATCACCTCGACGACGGCGAGACCGGTACGCAATTGATGGCCTGGCTGCGCACGCGCCTGGGCGAGCCGGTGCCGGGGGTGGTGATCAGCGCCGACGCGCGGCCGGAACTGGTGGCGGAGATCCACGCCGCCGGCCTCGACTACCTGTCCAAGCCGGTCAAGCCGGCCGCGTTGCGGGCCCTGCTCAGCCGCCATCTGAGCCTGCGCTGAGCGGGCCTCAGTGACGGCGGATCAGCAGCGCACGGATCTGCTGCGCGGTCTCGCCGTCGACTTCCGCGAGCATCCGCACCTTGCCGGCTACCAGCGCCGCCAGCGGCGCTCCGTCTCGATAGAGCAGGCGGTTGCCGGTCACCGCCGGCACCCGTTCGCCGGGTAGCAGGCCGCCGACCAGGTTCAACGGATCGACTGCCGACACCACCAGCATCGCCCCATCCGGCGGTCGCTTGCGCACCTCGCGCAACAGGCCGACCGCTTCCGCCAAGGCGAACTGCTCGCCGGCCAGGCCGGCGATGAAGCGCCCGCCGCGAATCTCGCCGCGCGCTTCCAGGCGATGGTAGACGCGCAGCAACTCGCGCCACGGCGGCAGCCAGTCGGCCTCGCGCTCCAGCAGGCGCCAGGCGACCACCCCATAGCGCCGCAGCAAGGTCCGGGCGACATGTTCGAGAACCTCCGCCGGCAAACGCTGCCCCGCCTCTTCCGCCTTCGCCCGGCGCAGCGGCGCCCAGCGCCCGGCGTCCTGCATGCCGCCCGGCAGGCCGCGCGAGCGGCGCTCCTGGCGGCTGCGCTTGTCCGCCGGCATCAGCAGGGTGCGCAGCCCGGCGAAGCTGTCGGCGTTGACCCGGCCGACCGAGACCAGCTCGCCGAGGGCGTTCTCCAGCTCGCTGCGCAGCAGGTGGGCATCCTGGCTCAGTTCGTCGAAGAACGATGCACCCTGCTCGCGCAGCACCTCCAGTACCCTGGCCGCGCGCGGCGACAGTTCCGGCTCCGGCGCGTCGCGCTGCAGGACGCTCCAGAGCCCCAGCTCGCGGCGCGGCAGGAGCACGATCGGCGCGCTGCGCAGCGGACCGCCGGCGGCCTTGCTGCGTCCGGCCAGGCGCGCCCAGACGATGCGTCCGGAACGGCACAGCTGGTCCAGCCAATGGCTGGCGTAGTCGGCCACCCGCGCTGCCAGCAGTTCGCTTTCCCAGGCGGCCGCCGCGGCCTGGAAGCCTTCCAGCTGCTCGACCACCGTAGCCAGGGACTCCGCACCCCGGCCACGGGTGCCCGGCGCCAGGCGCTGCCAGTCGAACAGGAAACGCATGAAATCGGCGCGCTCCACCGGCTCGATTTCCCGGCGCAGGCGCTTCACCGTATAGCGATGGATGCGCGCCAGCAGATGGCGTTCGCACCACTCCTCTTCCGTCGCGCCAGGACTGAAGCGGCCACGCAGCACATAGCCTTCGCGCTCCAGGGCGGCCAAGGCGTACTGCTGGTCGGCCAGGCCGATGCCCAGGTCGGCCGCCAACTGCCCGGCCGTGCGTGGCCCGAAGCCACCCAGGCGGGCGCGGGTCAGCTCCACGGTCGCCGCTTCCGCCGAGTCCGGCGGCGGATAGCCGCGAGGCGCCTGGAAAGCGTCGGGCACCTTCGCCGCGGGATGCACCAGGCGCATCGCCGGCAGGCGCTCCGCCGCCAGCCAGAGAGTGCTGCCTGCGCAGTCCAGGCGTCCGGCGCGGCGTTGCTCCGACAGTTGCGCAAGCCATTCCCCCCAGCCCGGATTGGCCTCGGCCTCGCCCGAGGTGAGGAAGCCCAGGCTGTTCAGCGCCTCATGCATCTCGTCGGCGTTGCGCGCTTCCGGCCAGGCCTCGCCACGCACCGCCTCGATCGCCTCAAGGTCCAGGGCGCCGAGGTCGTCGGCGGACTCGGGATCGCTCCAGCGGCGATTCTGTACCGCCTGGGTACGCCGCTCCTCCAGCGGCGCATCGTCGAGATAGGCGTAGGGACGCGCGGTCAGTATCTCCGCCGCCAACGCCGAAGGCGCCGGCAGGTCGCGCGCCAGCAAGTCCACCGCGCCGCTCTCCATGTCGCGCAGCAGGGCCAGCCAGCCCTCGCAATCCATCGCCTCGTGCAGGCAGTCGTCGAGGGTCTGCGCCACCAGCGGGTGATCGGGCACCTCGCGCTCGCCGACGATATTCTCCAGGCACGCCACCTGGTCGGGGAACACGCTGGCCAGCAGATCCTCGCTCTTCATCCGCAGCAGTTGCGGCGGCACCTTGCGACCGCCGGCATAGCGCGGCAAACCGAGCGAGGTGGTCAGGTTCCAGCGCCAGCGCACGCCGAACAGCGGCGCGTCGAGCACGGCCTGTACCAACAGGTGCTCGGCGCTCGCCGAATGCAGGTAGCGCCAGACCTCGTCGAGGGGAAAGCTGTGGCTGGTGGACAGCGAGAGGATGATCGCGTCCTCGGTGGCCGCCGCCTGCAGCTCGAAGTTGAAGCTGCGGCAGAAACGCTTGCGCAGCGCCAGGCCCCAGGCGCGGTTGAGGCGGCTGCCGTGGGGACTGTGGATGATCAGTTGCATGCCGCCGGATTCGTCGAAGAAGCGTTCCATCACCAGCCGCCGGCTCCCGGGCAGGCCACCCAGGGCCTGGCGGGCGCGGGCCAGGTACTCGACGATCTGCCGCGCGGCGCCATCGTCCAGCCCGAGGGTGGCGCCGAGCCAGGCGATGGCTGGCTCCAGCCGCTGCCCTTCCGGCAATGCCTGGCCTTCGCCGAGCAGCTCGTCGAGGGTGTCGTGCAGGCGCGCCACGCTGGCCGACAGCTCGTCGCTGCGCCCCGGCGCCTCACCCAGCCAGAACGGAATGTTCGGCGGCTGGCCCTGGGCGTCCTCGACCCGTACCCGTCCCGGCTCGATGCGGATGATCCGGTACGAGGTGTTGCCCAGCTGGAACACATCGCCGGCCAGGCTCTCCACCGCGAAATCTTCGTTGACCGTCCCCACCAGCAGGCCCTGCGGCTCCAGCAGCACGCTGTAGTCGCCGGTATCGGGAATGGTCCCGCCCGAGGTCAGCGCGGTCAGCCGCGCGCCACGGCGGCCACGGAGCAGGCCGTTGAGCGCATCGCGATGGAGATAGGCGCCGCGCACGCCGAGGCGTGAGTGGTAGCCCTCGGCGAGCATCCGCAGGACTTCGTCGAAGCGCTCGCGCTCCAGCCCGGCGTAGGGTTCGGCGCGGATCACCAGGCGATAGAGGTCGTCCTCGCGCCACTCCTGGCAGGCCACTTCGGCGACGATCTGCTGCGCCAGCACGTCCAGCGGCTGGCGTGGCAGCACCAGGCTGTCCAGCTCGCCACGGCGCACGCTGTCGAGCAGCGCCGCGCATTCCACCAGGTCGTCGCGGGAGGTCGGGAACAACCGGCCCTTGGGGGTGCCGCCGACACTGTGCCCGGAACGCCCGACCCGTTGCAGGAAGGCGGCGATGGAGCGCGGCGACGACAACTGGCAGACCAACTCGACGTCGCCGATATCGATGCCCAGCTCCAGCGAGGCGGTCGCCACCAGTACCTTCAATTGCCCGGCCTTGAGGCGCTGCTCGGCATCCAGGCGCAGCTCCTTGGCCAGGCTGCCGTGGTGGGCCGCCACCTGGCGGCTGCCGAGGCGTTCGGCGAGGAAGCGGGTGACCCGCTCGGCCATGCGCCGGGTGTTGACGAACACCAGGGTGGTGCGGTGCTCGCCGGCCAGGTGCGCCAGGCGGTCGTAGACCAGCTCCCAGGTGTCGTTGGACATCACCGCTTCCAGCGCCACCGGCGGTACCTCGATGCCCAGGTCGCGGGGGCGCGTATAGCCGATGTCGACGATCCGGCAGGCCGGATCGCGCGGATTGCCGCTGGCGCCGACGAGGAAGCGCGCGACCTTCTCGATCGGTTTCTGCGTGGCGGACAGCCCGATCCGCAGCAGCGGTCGCGGACACAGCGCCTGCAGGCGCTCCAGCGACAGCGCCAGGTGGCTGCCGCGCTTGCTGCCGGCCAGGGCATGGATCTCGTCGACGATCACGCTGCGCACCCCGGCAAGCATCTGCCGGCCCGACTCCGAGCCGAGCAGGATGTACAGCGATTCGGGCGTGGTGACCAGGATGTGCGGCGGGCGCTTGCGCATCGCTCCGCGTTCGACCTGCGGCGTATCGCCGGTGCGCACCGCGCTACGGATATCGACGTCGGGCAGGCCGAGACGCGCCAGTTCCTCGCGGATGCCAGCCAGCGGTTGCTCCAGGTTGATGCGGATGTCGTTGGACAGCGCTTTCAGCGGCGAGACATAGACCACCTGGGTAGCATCCGCCAACTCGCCGCCGGCGGCCAGCCCCTCCACCACCAGGGCATCGATGGCGGCGAGGAAGGCGGTCAGGGTCTTGCCCGAACCGGTGGGCGCGGCGACCAGGGTCGAAAGCCCCTCGCGGATCGCCGGCCAGGCCTCGACCTGGGCCGGCGTGGGCGCGGCGAAGTGGCGTTCGAACCACTGGCGGACGGCGGGATGGAACTCCGCCAGGGGCCGCGGAGCCGGCTCGGCGCGGCGGGCGGAAGAGGATGAAATAGGCATCATGCTCCGCACTATGGTGGCGCCGCGGGCGACTCACAAGCCCCGCCGATCGCCCGTCGGGCGCAGTTTCAGAGCCCGGCGACGAAACGGTCGAAGCGCTCGGCGTGCAGCGCTTCGCTGCCGTTCTCCTCGAGCAGCCGGCGAGCCTCGGCGGCCTTCGGCGTCTCGCCGCCGATCAGGCCGAGCAGGCGCTCGCCGCGCGGCGTGAGGACGAAGTTCTCGCCATTGCCGCCCTGCTCTTCCGGACGCGGCTCGATGAAGCCGCCCTCCAGCAGGATCGCCTCGTAGTCGGCGGCCTTCTGCTTCAACGCATCCATGTCGCCGACCCGCTGCCCGGCCTGGGAGCGTTCCTCGGCCAGGCGTTCGGCATGGGCGCGCGGGGCGAAGTTCTCATGGGCGGACTGCCGGACCTCCAGCAGCAACCGTTCGACCAGATCCCAATCGTGAGTCATGGCATACCTCCTGCGGCATAAGCAACGAGGGTCCTTCGCACCCTCTCTATGCGTGCGACCCGCAACCCGCCGCGAGGGTTCGAATCGGTCGCCGTCCGGCGTTGCGGCTGAACTTTGTCGGCTCGACCGGGCTCCACCGCTCAGGACCACCCCACAGGAGTACGCCATGAAACCGCTTTTCGCCCTCGCCAGCGCCTGCGCCTTGCTGGTCGCCACGCCGGTCTTCGCCTGTTCCGAAGCGGAGGCGGAAAAGATGGGCAAGGAAGTCGCCACCAAGGTCGCCTCGATCACCCAGAAGAACCCGCAACGGGCCAGGGAACTCAACGAGCAGTTGCGCCAGCGCCAGGAAGCCCGCTCGGAACAAAACCGGCCGAGCGATTGCGATGCCTACGCGCAGATGCTCAAGGAACTGGATCAGGAAAAAGGTGACGTACAGCGCAACACTTCGCAGTGATCCGCCGGTTCGGGGTGCGGCGGCCCGGGACGGCGGGGTCCGGCGCCCGTGACGGGCGCGCCACCCACCCCGCCTGAGTCACTGAGACAGGCGCGGGCCGAACAGCACGACGCTGGCACCGACCACGCACAAGGCCACGCCCAGCCAGTCGCTCCATAGCGGCCGCGAGCGCTCGACAAAAGCCAGCCAGAACAGCGACGCGGCGACGTAGATGCCGCCATAGGCGGCATAGGCGCGGCCGGCGTAGCTGGCCTCCACGCGGGTCAGCAGCAAGGCGAACAGGGTCAGGCTGAGCAGGCCGGGCAGCACCCACAGGGCGCTCTTGCCCAGCCGCAGCCAGAGATAGAAAGCGTAGCAGCCGGCGATCTCGCAGAACGCCGCGAGGACGAACCAGAAGTAGTTGATCACCGCCGCCCGCCCTCCCGCTCCCAGGCGCAGCGGACCTGCAGGTCGCTCTCCTGGGGGGTATGGAAGCCACGCTCGGACTCCCAGCGAAAGGTATGGCTGCCGTTCACTTCGGTCTCCAGGTGGACCACCGCGCTGGCCCAGTAGAGGCGCCTGAGCAACGCCTCGAACTGCTCGACCCACAGGCTCCACTCGTATTCGATGGCCTGGTAGCTGGCACCGAAGTGGATGATCTGGGTCTGGTAGAGCCCGGCCCCGGACTGCTCGCAGCGGCTGAACATCTCGCGTCCGAGGAACGGCCAGGCCTCGCCGCCCGGCAGGCTGTCCAGCACGCGGCGGTTGGCGGCACGACGCATGCGCCGCTCCATCGAATCGCCCGGCCAGTCGCGGATGCAGCCATAGACGATGGATTCAGACTCCACAGGGGTACTCCAGAACAGAACGGACTCGCAGAGGCAGCCTTCTAGCACAGGGCGCGAGGGCGGAAAAGCAAAAAGCCTCGCAAATGAGCGAGGCTTCTTGTGGGGTCCAACGTACTTCGGCAGGCAGGCCGGTGACTCAAGCTACTCGATCGCACCGCCTTGGGCAAGCACTATCTGCGCCGCACCGCAATGGTGCAAAGCCGCGCCCCTGCTGGCCTGCAGCCATTTCCACTCAGGCCTGGCGCTGACGCTTGGCCTGCATCTTGCCGGCCATCGCGGTCATCTCGTCATAGATCGCCTGGGGATTCTGCTGCTTGATCCTCCAGGCCATCCGCGCCTGCTCGTGGGGCAGGATCAGGAAACTGCCCTTGGCCACTTCGGCGTGGATGTAGTCGGCGATGTCGGCGGCGCTGATCGGCGAACTCTCCAGCAACTTGCCGACCTGGTGCTTCATCTCGGGGCTCGGGCCGCGGAAAGAGTCCAGCAGGTTGGTCTGGAAGAACGAAGGACAGACCACATGGACGCCGACCTCGACCAGCGCCAGCTCTACCAGCAGGCTTTCCGAAAGCGCCACCACCCCGGCCTTGGCCACGTTGTAGTTGCTCATCGCCGGGCCCTGCATCAACGCCGCCATCGAGGCGATGTTGACGATCTTGCCCTTGCTTCGCTCCAGCAACGGCAGGAAGGCCTTGCAGCCCTTGACCACGCCCATCAGGTTGATCGCGATCTGCCAGTCCCAGTCCTCCAGGGACAACTCGCCGAAGAAGCCGCCGGAGGCCACCCCGGCGTTGTTGACGATGACGTCGATGCCGCCGAACTTCTCCTCGCAGCTCTGCGCCAGCGCGGTCAGTTGACTGTAGTCGCGTACGTCGCAACGCTGGGTGAAGCCATCGCCACCCGCCTCGCGCACCAGTTTCAGGCTTTCCGCCAGGCCGGCCTCGTTGACGTCGGCCAGCGCCAGGCGCCAGCCGTCACGCGCCCAGCGCAGGGCGATTTCGCGCCCCAGCCCGGAGCCGGCACCGGTGATCATCATGCGGTTTTGCATAGGGGGTCCTGCCTTCCTGTTCGTGTGATGAAGGCCAGTGTAACCAAGGGTTTCAGCGCCCTCCGGCTAAATCAGGAAGCTGAATGCCTCGGGCAAACCCGGACATGCCGGGCCGCGCGAGGGGCTCAGGCGAGCAGCAGGACGCAGAGCTTGCCCAGGACCAGGGCGATGCCGCAGGAAACCAGCAGGTAGGAGGCGCCATCGAGACGCCGGCGGTACAACTGGGCGAAGGAACCCACGTGATGCTGCAGGACGAACATTCCCAGTGCCACCAGGATCGCCGGGATCAGGAAGACGAATTGCCAGAAGTGTTCGACCGCCAGCGTCGCTTCGCCGTCGTCCGCGAGCAGCAGGGCGCCCCCCAGCAACTGGCCCAGCAACAGCAGCCCCCCGACGCCAATACAGGCACGTCCCCAGCCGATCATCAGTCCCTCCCAGAGCGTTTCCGAGGGACCAGCATAGCCAGATGCCGCCATGCGATCTGTGCCCTGGGTCAAGCTGGGCGGCCCGCCCGGACATCCACCAGGCAATTTCATGACGCGGGTAACATCCTGCGGAAACGAGCCCCGCCCGCCGGACGGGGCCCGACCGCCTCAGAACACGTACTGCAGGCGCATCACCAGGCCATCGCCGCTATCGTCGCCGTTGGCATTGCTGATCTTGTCGGTCTTCGCCTTGACGTAGTTGGCGGAAACCTTCACCGCCTCGTTGGCGTACCAGTTGACGCCCAGGGTATGGGTCTTGCCCTTGGCGTCGCCGACCTCGCGGGTGGCGCTGTCGACGACGATGTTGTCATCCTCGACCTTGATCGAGTCGTAGCGGTAGAACAGCTCCCAGGCGCCGATTTCCTTGTTCTCCGGCTTGATGGTGTCGAACTTGGCGCCGTCCAGCTTGTAGAGGCGCGGCTCGCCGGTGAGGGTGTAGGCCAGTTGCGCGTAATAGCCGGAGGCCTTGAGATCCTCGCGGTCGCGCTCGGCCTTGACCGTGCGCCGCAGGTACTCGGCCTGGGCCGAGAAGGCACCTAGCGCCCAGGCGCCTTCCAGGCCCCAGACCGAGTCGTCCTTCCACAGCCCCTCGACTGCCGAACTGCCGCCGAACAGACCGCGGTTGCCATTGCTGCCGGCATCGTTGCCGCCATTGGTGGAGACGCCGCGCATGCCCATGCGCGGGCGGATCCGGGTATCCACCGCGCTGTCCTCCAGGTCGCGATAGGCGTATTGCAGGCCCAGGTGCACCACGTTGCCCGGCTCGTGCAGCGGCGCGAACACGCCGCGCAGGTTGTAGCGCTTGACGCTGTCGCCGTCGGTATCGTTGTTGTTCTCGCTGAACACGCTGCCCGAGAGGAAAGCCATGCCGCCCACCACCGAGCTGGCCTGGAT
Organism: Pseudomonas sp. RC10-4-2; assembly: GCF_050433085.1. Classification (NCBI taxonomy): domain Bacteria; kingdom Pseudomonadati; phylum Pseudomonadota; class Gammaproteobacteria; order Pseudomonadales; family Pseudomonadaceae; genus Pseudomonas; species Pseudomonas sp. RC10-4-2. Next base: position 1,076,897 of record NZ_JBNPXX010000001.1, on the reverse strand, counting down.
ACCGGTACCGACGTTGTCGTTGACCCAGTCGGCGATGTCGTAGGTGAGGTTGCGCTCCAGCGCGGTGACCCATTTGGAGCTGGTGGCCTTTTCCAGGCCGAAGTCGGTGTAGAAGCGGCCGAACTTCAGGTTGACCGGGTTGAAGCCGGTATAGGTGACCGAAGCTTCGTCAAAGTAGCCGGCGCTGTCGTTGCCGACGTTGCGCGACAGGTCGTAGTTGATCTGGTACTTCCAGTCCCGGTAGGCGGTGCCGCCGAACTCCAGGTAGGCGCGGCGGAAGTAGGCGGCATCGGCGGTATTGCCGTTGTTCGTGTAGTAGCCGTCGAAGCGGCCGTAGTCGGCCTGCAGGCGGCCGCCGAGCTTGAAGCTGAATTCCTTGTCGGTGGTGGCGACTTCGAGGCCGCCCTTGGTCTTGATCACGATGTCGGCACCGTCGGTGGTCACGGTCCCGGCCAGGCTCTGCGCGGAAATCGCCAGGCCCAGCAAACTCCAGGCAACACTGCTCCCCACCCCTTTGCACGAGTGTCTGCGAATCATCAGGTAAGTCCCCTGTTCGGATTTCGAATGGTCTTGAGCAGCGCGGAAACGGCCGGTTCTGTCGCCGGCCGGCGCTGCTGGAGGGGGATCATCTGGATGGGTTGTGACAGCGAGACTGCAAAGCGCGAAAGCTTTTGTGACAGGCAGCCGGATAGCGCCTGGATGAGGCCGTCGGATAAGGGCGCAGGCCTAGAGGCATCAGGTCCGGGCGACAGATGTAACAGTTTATTTCATATATTGCGGCAACCTTGCGAAGATTGCATGACTGCAATGAAAATCAAGAGTTTCTGCCGATAACCGTCTGGCTTTCGGATATTCCTGCCAGTACCTGCGGGTGGACCTGTAACGAAAGAAAGACCCGGTTGCAGGCTGCCAACATCGCCACAACCGGGTAAGGAAGCGATTAAAAAGACCTCGCCGGAGCGAGGCCGAAAACAGGAGCAGATCGTTGTCGCTTCTTAGAACACGTACTGCAAACGGGTCACGAAGCCGTCGCCGTCATCGTCGCCATTGTTGTTGGTGATCTTGTCGGTCTTCGCCTTGACGTAGGCCGCGCTGATCTTCACCGCATCGTTGACGTACCAGTTCACGCCCAGGTTGTGGGCCTTGGCCTTGGTGTCGCCGACTTCGCGAGTGGCGGTATCGGCGACCACGTTGTCGTCTTCCACCTTGATGTTGTCGTAGCGGTAGAACACTTCCCAGGCGCCGATTTCCTTGTTTTCCGGCTTGACGGAGTCGAACTTGGCACCTTCCAGCTTGTACTGGCGGGACTCGCCGGTCAGGGTGTAGGCCAGTTGCGCGTAGTAACCCTTGGCCTTGATGTCCTTGTAGGCGTTGTCATCGGCCTTCAGCTTGCGTGCCAGGTATTCGGCCTGGGCCGAGAACGGGCCCATTGCCCAGGCGCCTTCCAGGCCCCAGACGCTATCGTCCTTGTAGGAACCGGCCGGCGAGTTGGAGACACCGCCGAAGGTCGCGCGGTTGCCGTTGTCGCCGGCGTCGTTGCCGCCGCTGGTGGCGATGCCGCGCATGCCCAGGCGCGGACGGATGCGCGAGTCGAAGGCGGTGTCGTCGAGGTCGCGGTAGGCATAGTTCACGCCGACATGGAGAACATTGCCGGCTTCGTGCATCGGCGCGAACACGCCGCGGAAGTTGAACTGCTTGACGCTGTCGCCGTCGCTGTCGTCGGCGTCCTTGGCGGATACGCCGGCGGACAGGTAGGCCATGTCGGCGAGGGTCGAGTTGACCTGGGCGCCCATGCCGTCCTGGTGGGTGTTGATCCAGTCGGCCAGTTCGTAGGCGGCGTTACGCTCGGGAGCGGTCACCCACTTGGAGCTGGTGGCCTTTTCCAGGCCGAAGTCGGGGTCGAAGCGACCGAACTTCAGGTTGACCGGGTTGAAGCCGGTGTAGGTGACCGAAGCTTCGTCGAAATAGCCGTTGTCGGAGCTGCCGGTGTTGTGCGACAGGTCGAAGTTGATCTGGTATTTCCAGTCCTTGTACGCGGTGCCGCCGAGTTCGATGAAGGCGCGGCGGAAGTAGGCGGCATCGGCGGTGTTGCCATTCTTGGTATAGAAACCGTCGAAACGGCTGTAGTCGGCCTGCAGGCGACCGCCCAGCTTGAAGCTGAATTCCTTGTCGGTGGTGGCGACTTCGAGGCCACCCTTGGTCTTGATCACGATATCGGCGCCGTCGGTGGTCACGGTGCCGGCGAACGCCTGGGCAGATACGGCCAGAGCCAGAGCGCTGGCAACGAAGCCGAGCGAGTGCTTACGGATCATCGAAGATTTCCCCTTAATGGTGTGTGCATTGGCAACACGCGAGTGCCTGGCTACAGCGCGCCCCTTGTTCCGCGCTGGCCGTAAGGCGGCCCCTTTGTGTTGGGGGGAATCTTGGCGATGGCAGATTGCAGCCAAATTGCATGGAGATAAATGTTTCATTACAGAGGAACTTTTTATCTCCAATGCGAATAACGCGAAAAGCCCTCTACTACGGGCCTTTCGGGTTATTCGATATGGGTAGAAATCTCAGCGCAATTTTTGCGCAATCCAGAAGTCAGCAGAAAGCCACTTGCCGGCGCCGCCGAAGAACAGCGCGAGCAACATCACCAGGTAGGTCGCGGCGAACTCGATGCCGTTGTTGACGATGGCGAAGCTTCCGCTCGACGTCAGCCAGTCGTAGTTGCCGTATTCGCGCAGGATTTCCCGGGCTCGCGCCAGCTTCTCGCCAGCCTCCAGCACCTGGGCGTTGGCGAACGGCGCGGACGGATCGGCGATCGCCTGCCAGCCGTTCGGCCAGTGCACGGCGAAGATCGCTACCAGCATGGTCACCATCAGCGGCAGGCTGATCCAGCGCACGGCCAGGCCGCACAACAGCAGCACGGCGCCACCGGCCTCGCTCAGCGCGGCGAGCCAGGCCAGCAGTTCGGGAAACGGCAGGCCGAGTCCCCAGTCGGGATTGCCGAACCACTCGATGGTGGCCGGCATGTCCGCCAGCTTCTGGCAGCCGGCCATCCAGAACACCGGCGCCAGGTACAGGCGCAGCGCCAGCGGGGCGAGGAAATCCGCTCGACGGGTGACGTCGAGGGCATGCTGTAAACGCAGGAAGACAGTCTTCATCATCACTCCAGAGCGCCCTCGCCCATGAGGATGCCCTGGGCGTGCCAGTCCTCCAGCAAGGCGAAGGCATTTTCGAAATACTCCACGTCGGCGCTCAGGCCGCAGCTTCCGGCCAACTCGCGCAACAACGGCAGCAGCGCCACCGGCGCCTCGCCCTCCTCGCTCAGGCGCTGCGCGAGGCGATAGGCGAATGGCGACAGGTGCAGGAAGCGCACCCGCTCCGCCGGATCGCGCCAGACCAGCAGGCAGGTCGGCTCGGCCGGCGGCTCCATCGGCCGATGGCTCGGCCCCAGGCGATGGACCGGCCAGCGATAGGCCAGCGGCCAGGCCAGTGGCGACCACGACCAGGCCTGCGGCAGCGTCTCGACAGGCGCCTCGGCCAGCGACAGGGCCAGCTCGACCCACTCGTAGTGAGCCAGCTCCAGCAGGAAGGGCGGATCGCCCTCCTCCGCGCGGTAGCCGTCCTGCAGCCAGCCGATGAACTCCTCGCCCAATTGCCTGAAGTACGGTGTGCGGCAGCGATGCTCGCGCATGAAGGCACGCACCAGGCGATGCCAGCGCGGCTCGTCGAACAACTGGCGCAGGACCGGGAAACCGCTGCTGATGAAACCGTCCAGGTTGTTGAAGAACAGTTCCTCGTAGATCGCCATGCGCTCCGTCGCGATGCCGGGCGGCAAGGCCTGCTGCGGATCGCGGATACGTGCGGCGAAACGCCGTTGCAAGGTCGTGTGGTTCATGTGCCGTACCCCAGGCTGCGCAGTTGCGCTTCACCGCTGCGCCGCTGCAGCTCGCGGATGCGATCGGTTTCGGCATACAGCTCGCTCAGTGGCGGGAGGTTGAAATCGCGCTCCAGCAGCGTCGGGCGTTCGCCATGGCAGGCATAGGCATGTGCCAGCAGTTCCCAGACCGGATCGCAGACCGGCGCGCCATGGGTGTCGATCTTCAGGCTGGCGCCCTGCTCGTCGTGCCCGGCCATGTGCAGGTAGGCGATCCTCCGGCTGGGCATCGCGGCGATGTAGGCGTGGGCGTCGAAACCGAAGTTGCAGGCGTTGACGTAGACGTTGTTGACGTCCAGCAGCAATTGGCAATCGGCTTCCTCCAGTACCGCGCGGACGAAATCGACCTCTTCCAGCTCGCCCGGCAAGCGCGCATACGCCGAGACGTTCTCGACGATCAACGGCCGCTCGAGGACGTCCTGTACGACCCGGACCCGTTCGGCGACCCGGCGCACCGATTCGTCGCTGAACGGTAGCGGCATCAGGTCGTAGAGCTGGCCGTCGTCGGCGCAGGCCGACAGGTGCTCGCTGTAGGCACGGATGTCATGCTGCTCGATGAAACCCTTGATCGCGCGCAGCAACGACATGTCCAGCGGGGCGTAGCCACCGAGGTTGAGAGACAGACCATGGCAGAGGAACGGCAGGCGCTCGGTCAGCTCGCGGAACTGGCGGCCGAGACGGCCGCCGATGCCGATCCAGTTCTCCGGAGCGACCTCGAGGAAGTCGACCCGGACCCCATCGCCGGCGCCGAGCGGCTCCAGCAGCGCGCGACGCAGGCCTAGCCCGGCGCCGCTGACGAATTCCCGTTGCATGGTCCGTCTCCTCAGGCCTTACGACTTCTTCTTGTCGGCGCCGCAGTTGCCTTCGCCGGCCTTCTTCTCGCCACCGCAGGAACCTTCCTTGGCCTTGCGATCCGCACCGCAGCTGCCTTCATGACCTGCCTTGGAGGCTTCGCGCTTGCCCTTGTCGGCACCGCACTTGGCCTCGCCGCAGGAACCTTCCTTGGCCTTCTCGGCGGCAGCCACGCTGTAGCCGCTGCTCAGCTCCTGCACGGCGAAGGGATTCTGCGCGGCATGCGCGCCGACACTGGCTACGCCGAGCAGAGCAGCGCCGACGACGGAAGAAGCGAGGGAAATCTTTTTCATGGGTAACTCCTGAAGTTGGTAGCGGGCGCCGGTATGGCGTCCTCGCTCCAATGGACGGAGCACCCCCGGCGGCGTTACAGCGGAGTCGAAAAAAATTTCCCGTCCCTTTGCCTGAACTCAGGGATTGCCCCTGCTGGAGAAATATCGGTCGGCGATATTCGCCAGGTCCCAGGCGTTCTCCTCGACTTCGGATGCTCGCCCAGCGAAACGGATTGCCGCCCCTCCGTAGGGCGCATATCGCGCAGCGATATCCGCCATGCCCAGCCACACTCCTCGACCTCGTCACGCGGAAGAGAGAGCCGCCCACGCCAGGCCGGGTTCGGTTCGCCCACGCCAGATAGCGGAAACGAAAAAGCCGCCGCCCACGAATCGCGGGCGGCGGCTTGGTGTCGAGGATACCCCGGCTCAGCGCCGCGCGGCGTCCTTGCGCAATTCGGAGAGATGCGCGGCCAGACGGTCGAGTTCCGGCCCCTGCCCCTCCGGCAGATGGCGCACGGTCGCCTGGGTCAGGCGCATCTGGCGGATGAAGCGCCGGCAATGCCGGCACATGAGCAGGTGGCTGCGCACCGCCAGTTGTCCGCGGAAGTCCAGTTGCCCATCGAGAAAGTCGCTGGACCGGGCGACCAGTTCCTTGCAACTCAGCATTGGCCGGTCTCCTCGAAATGCTCCAGGGTGGCGAAGACCTTCAGGCGGGCGCGATGCAGCAGCACCCGGACATTGGAAAGCGTGATATCCAGGAGATCACGGATTTCCTCCAGCTCCAAGCCCTGGCGTTCGCGCAGGGTCAGCACGCTGCGCTGCAGCTCGGACAGACCGTTGAGGGTCTTGTCCAGGCAATCGCGCAGTTCGCCCGCGGCGAGCAGGGCTTCCGGCGAATCCTCGTGCCAGGCGTGCGGCGGCTGGCTCCAGTGACCGTCGGCGGCAAAGCGCTGGTCATCCACCGTACCATGGGGCCCCGGCAGGTCGTCGAGGAAAACTTCCCGGCGAACCTGGCGCAAGCGGCTCTTGGCGGTATTGGCGGTAATGGTCAGCAGCCAGGTCTTCAGGCTCGAACGCCCCTGGAACCCGTCCAGCCCGCGAACCGCCGCGAGCCAGGCGTCCTGCACCACTTCCTCGGTATGCGATCTGCCGATGATCGCCCAGGCCACGGCCCGCATGGCGCCCTGGTAGGCGCCAACCAGCTCGCGGAAGGCTCGCTGCTCGCCGGCCAGCAGGCGCGGCAGCAGCTCGGCGTCGGTAGGCGCCGCCACGATCAGTGTTTACGCAGGATCACGCTACCGATCGAGTAACCGGCGCCGAACGAGCTGAGCACCCCGATGGCGCCGCTGGGCAGGTCGTCCTGGTGCTTGTGCAGGGCGATCACCGAGCCGGCGGAACTGGTATTCGCGTAGCTGTCGAGGATCACCGGCGCCTCGTGCGCCTCGGCGTCGCGGCCGAGCAGCTTGCGGGTGATCAGCAGGTTCATGTTCAGGTTGGCCTGGTGCAGCCAGAAGCGCTTGACCTCGGCGACCTGGATTTCATTGGCCGCCAGGTGCTCGCCGATCAGCTCGGCGACCATCGGGCAGACATCCTTGAACACCTTGCGGCCTTCCTGGACGAACAGCTTGTCGCGCTTGCCGATACCGCTCTCGTCGGCGCGGTTGAGGAAGCCGAAGTTGTTGCGGATGTTGTTGGAGAACTGGGTCAGCAGCCTGGTGCTGACGATGTCGAACTGGTGCTTCGACACGGCCAGGTCGGCGCGCTCGACGATCACCGCGGTGCAGGCGTCGCCGAAGATGAAGTGGCTGTCGCGGTCGCGGAAGTTCAGGTGGCCGGTGCAGATCTCCGGGTTGACCATCAGGATCGCCCGCGCCTGGCCGGTCTGGATCGCGGTGGTGGCGGCCTGGATACCGAAGGTGGCCGAGGAGCAGGCCACGTTCATGTCGTAGCCGTAGCCCTGGATGCCCAGCGCGGCCTGCACCTCCACCGCGATCGCCGGGTAGGCGCGCTGCAGGTTGGAGCAGGCGACGATCACCCCGTCGATGTCGGCGGCGCTGCGGCCGGCACGCTGCAGCGCCTCCCTGGCGGCGGCCACGGCCATCTCGCAGAGGATCGACCACTCGTCGTTGCTGCGCTCGGGAAGGTACGGAACCATGCGCTGCGGGTCGAGGATGCCTTCCTTGTTCATCACGAAGCGGCTCTTGATGCCGGACGCCTTCTCGATGAACGCCGAGCTGGACTCGGCCAGCGCCTCCAGTTCGCCCTTGGCGATGGCCTCGGCGTGCTGGTCGTTGTACTGGCGCACGAAGGTATTGAAGCTCTCCACCAGCTCATCGTTGGAGATGCTGTAGGGCGGAGTATAAAGACCGGTTCCGCTGATGACGGCTTTATGCACAGTTGTTCCTCTTCTCTCGCTGGGCCGCCGTCGAACGGGGCCGATTAGGCATAGCGGTGCCCGCCTGGGGCCGGCACCGGAAACGGGTTCGCTCGCGGCGATGCCGGGCGCTCTACGAAAAGACGTTGGCGACGCGCTTTCGTACAGGGCCCGGGCAAGGTCGGCCATTGCGCAGTGTGCCACCGCCTCGCTTCGGCAAGCGCGCGCACCGCTCAGTGGTATCGAAGGCGCCAAGGATATTCCAGAGTGCGCGCCGGGCACAGCCGATAGGCGCACGATCGGTTTATTTTCCCCGTTTTCGCCACCGATATCCGTATCGAACTGTAAAGACGACGCAACCAGGCCGGCTTCCGGTCACAGCAGGCTGGCACCTTCCCACCCCAACCATCGATTGAATTTGCCAACCCGCCCAATAGGCAATGCTCAACAGCCCACCTCGGCAAGGCCGCCTATCATTCGGCAAACCCGGTATTCACAAGGAAGCAGCCCCATGACCGATAGCCCTCGTCCAGAACTGGATATGGAAACCCAGGAGTTCGTCCACCAGTTGTTCGACCTGGCCCGCCAGGGCAACAGCCAGCGCCTCGAGCAACTGCTGCAACAGGGCCTGCCGCCAAACCTGCGCAACCACAAGGGCGACAGCCTGCTGATGCTGGCCAGCTACCATGGCCACGCCGACACGGTACGCCTGCTGCTGGCCTACAAGGCCGACCCGGACCTGCGCAACCTGGCCGGGCAGACACCGCTGGCCGGCGCTGCGTTCAAGGGCGACCTGGCGATGGTCGAACTGCTCCTCGCCGGCGGCGCCGACGTCGAGGGCGCCTCGGCCGACGGCAAGACCGCACTGATGATGGCGGCCATGTTCAACCAGGCCGAGGTCGCCGCCAGCCTGCTGGCCCACGGCGCCCGTCGTGACGCCCAGGACGCCGCCGGGCTGACGCCGCTGGCGGCAGCGCGGATGATGAATGCCGAGGCCACGGTCGCGCTGCTCAGCCGGCCCCACTGAGCCTCAATCCGCCAGCACCTCGGCCAGGCTGACGACCTGGCCGAAATGATGCTTCCACAGGCGCACACCCAGCTCCCCCGAGCGATCCAGCGAGGAGCCGAGCACCAGGTCGCCGATCAGGGTCGGTTGCAGGCCGGCGTCGAACAGGGCGAAGCCGGCGGCGAGCACGCAGGTGTCGGCCTGGATGCCGCATACCAGCACCCGTTCCGCTCGCAGCGCACGCAGATGGTCGACGAGTTCCGCCGTCGGCAGGTAGCCATGCTTGACGAAGACCCGGTCGGCCGCCACCAGGCAGGCATCGTCGAGCGGCGGTCGCCAGCCGAGCTGGCGCTGGAACGGCGTACGGGATTCGTCATGGCGCTCGACGCTGGCCACCGAGGGCATCCGCCCGAGCAGTTGGCCGATGCCTTCCAGCAGCCAGTCCGGCGGGGCGAAACAGGGTTGCACGTCGACGATCAGCAGGGCCTGGCGCATCGGTAGTCGGCTCCGGAACAACAGGCCAGGCATTCTAGCCCACTCCGCCCCGTCGCTCCGCGCTCCAGCGAAACTGGGCTAGCCTGAGGGAACCTTTCGACGGAGAGCCTTCATGCGCCCGATGTACGCCGTAGCGATCCTTTTCCTCCTGGCCGGCTGTTCCTCGGTTCCCGCCGAGAAGACCCGGGCGATCCCCGCCGAACGCCTGCTCGGCTACCAGCAACCGGTGAGCGGTGGCGGCCGGCTGGAAGTCCACCGCGACTATGGCTACCTGGGCGGCGGCTGCTACGTGGCGTTCCTTATCGACCGCCAGGTCGCCGCGCGCATCGGCGTCGGCGAGGAAGCCAGCTTCCAGGTGCCGGCGGGCGAGCATGTGGTCGGTATCGGCATCGATACCCAGGACGACACTCTCTGCGGCAAGGGCCTGCTGAACCGCGAGCTGAGAACCCGGATCGCCGCGGACGGCAACGCGCGCTTCCGTATCGTCAGCGAGGCCAGCAGCGGGTTCGACATCCGCGCCGAATGATCCGGGGCGACAGGTCGGCCGCGTTCGCCGGTCGAGGTTCAAAGCGATTCCATCAGGTCCTTGCCGCGCTGCAGCCAGCCCGGCGCCGAGCCGGGGTCCGGCGGTTGCGCCTGCTCCGTACCCATGTCCTGCAAGGCCTGCTTCGCCTCGGCGAGCCAGGCCGGCGTCGCCGCCGCGGGCGCCTGGGTGAGTTCGGCCTTGGCCACCAGCCCGGCCAGGCTGCCCAGGTCGCGCGCGTTGAGCGCCTCCACGGTCTGCTGAGCCAGCAGCACCTGCTGCAATGCGGGCGATTGCACCGCCGCGACCGCCAGCGGCGGCGGTGGCGGCAACTGGCCGATCTGCTCGACCTTGTCGCCAGGCTCGCAGGTGAAGGCCCGCAGGTTGTCCAGCGCCGCCCCGCCGACCATCGGCAAGGCGATCCCGGTCAGCGGGTCGAAGGCGCTGATCTCCGGCAGGCCGACCTTGCCGCTCAGCAGCGGACGCGCCAGCGATGGCAGGAACAGCCCGAGCAGCATCCGCGGATCGCGGCGCTTGACGCTGAGGCCGACGCTGGCCAGCATCACCCCGACGCCCACCACCCGCCCGGCGGTGGCCAGCACCGAGAGCCGCTTGTTCGACTCGTTGTCGAAATGCACCAGGCGATAGCGGAAGTAGTCGGTGAAGGGTTCTCGCGGGCCTATCGCCGAAGTGTTCATGAACCAGGCGCGGGAGTCGTGCACCTGTTCGTCGAACAGCGCCACCAGCTTTTCCTGGCCCGGCGCCACCCGGTCGGGAGCGCTGAACAACTGGTGGTAGCGCGCGCTGCCGTCGCGGTGGATCTGGCTGTATTCCTCGGCTTCGTCTTCCTCGTTGATCAGGAATACGGTGCCGCCGAGCAGCAGGTCGATCACTCCGCCCACCGTCATGCCGTCGTCGAGCACGCCCCAGTCGCCCTTGTAGTCATGGGCGAACTCGGCGGCGGCGCCGAGTAGTTGGCGCTGGTCCAGCGGCGGATCGAACTGCTTCTCCACCCGCAGGTCGCGCAGTTTGTCCTCGCCGCCGATCAGCGCCACGTTGCGATCCCACTCCGCCTGTTCGGCGGCGCTCATCGGCGGGAGCGGCTTGCCCTGCTGGGCGGCCGCGTACTCCCGGCTACGCCGCTTGTGCAGGGCCTCCCAGGCCTTCTGCTGGGCTTCCGGCATGTCCGGCGGGACATTGGCGAAGAACGCCTTGTTGCGCAGCCCGCCGGCATAGCGGTCGATGCGCCAGGCGGTGATCAACGCGGTCTCGCGACGGATCACCTCTTCCAGGGGGCCGGCCTTGGCCTGGGCCTGCCAGGCGTTGAAACGGGTGGCGAGTTCTTCGGAGACGCTGAACTCCGCTTCAATCTTGGGCACCATTACCCGCCACTCTTCATGAAAGTCTGGATGGACGGCAGGTGCTGGAACTTGCAAAGGAGCACCTGCCTCGAAAGCCTCCGCATACATATGCTGCAACGCTATCTGGGATAGTAGAAATTCCGAACCTCCCACAGCTTTCCCCTGGTTGCCGACGCCATAACCGCCACCAACATCCGAGTGAACACCAGGATAAGCATATTCCACCGTCCACTTCCGGTAGCAGGAGGGCCCCGTCCGACGTCCGTTGGCATCCATGTCACGACGGCGGATCGAATCGAGTGGAAAACTGGCACGCTGCTCATGACAGGAAACCAGATGCACGCAACGTTTCAGAAAAGAACAGTCTTCCGGCAGGATGGTCGGCAGGCACTGGGAGAGGGCCTCATCGGGCAGGCGCATGGTGTCATCGGCCCAATCCATATGCCCGGCAGCGAACGGCGCACTATCCGCCAGCCCAACTGCCGCCACGGTATCGAAAAGGCCGAGGAACTCGATCGAGATCGGCAGACCGGCAAAGCGATATTCCACCCGACCATCGGCATCGCTGACCCGGGTTAGCTCCTGCAGCCAGTTGGCAAAGGCTCGTGCTTCTGCCGCCCCACGGGAGAATCCGTAGACATACAAGCGCATGGCCAGGATATGCGGTTTCTGTCCAGAGTTCTGACGCTGTCGAAGCTTTTCTTCCAGTTCCTTGAGTTTTGGCTCCAAGGCAGCTCGGCGTTTTTTCTCGCCGTTTTCCAATAAACCACCAGTGAGCGTACTGACGGTCCAGTTAGTGGACATTTCTTCTACTAGGTCCTGAACCTCATTTAGTTTAAGCCTACTTTTTAATAAAGTATAGAAAAGAGCATCAACTAACTGAACCAGCCCCCAGTTTATTCGATTTTCGCCTCCCTCAGCACCAATTAATCCCATGTTTGAAGGCGTAAATTCTTTAATATCCGGAAACACCGTACCCACACCTGGGCAATAGTACTTAAAAATCCCCCTACTGTTTATATCATCGCCGCTCCCAATACTTGCATGAATTAGCCTAGCGACATTACTGCAAGATGGAGAAACCGATGAACCATCAGCCTTATCGTTATTATTAGTCCCATCAAAACCAAGTGTAATATGGATAGCTTTACAGCAAGGCGCACCACCGACTACGTCACCTTCAGAAAGCCTTTTTTGCTCTTGCGCCCTTGAAAAAACCCGTTCATCGCTCTGCTGCTTTAATATATTTTCTGATAATTTTTTAGAATCATAAATCAGGCGCCCTGCCACAGGATGGGTGGGTGCTATATGAAATCCAAAATTAGGCATCTTCCCACCTGCCTTCAGTTAGCCGGACATATCGTTGACTTTCTCATCTCGAAATAGGCCTTATCAGGATATTTTGGATGATTTGGCCCATAACAAGTCGTAGAAACAGCCACCTCGTCACACGGCAAGAAGTGCACCTGCAGCAAGCACACCTTTTCATCATACCTAGGCACATTCACAGTCGCCTTGTGACGGGTGTAACTTGAGGCATGCCTCAAATAATCACTCTCATCCAACCGCCCATATTTATCTCGTTTTATAACGGCACGGGGATTTGGATCCTTCTCCCATTCCACAATAACTTTCAAATTTGGATTCCATCTCTTTGGAATTACCCCACAACAAACTTGACTACCATCTCCCTGATAAGGACCTAAGTTCGGTCCGCCAGCACCATTCACCGTGAATTCGTTAATCGCCGCCGGAGTATGGTTGTAACCCATGATAGGTGCAGACAGCACTTCAGGCCCAGCCTGGCATGCCACCAGCCCAAAGAAGGTGCTGAGAAAAACCACCAGCCCAATGGAATTTTTATTTCCCACACAGATCAAGTTCATCAACTTCTGCATGACATACCCCTCATATCAAAGTACCCTTTATTCGGATATTCAGGATGAAACGGCGTATAACAGGCAACTGAAGTAGTAACCTTATCACATGGAAGAAAGTGCATTTTTAGCGAACAAATCTCCTTACTATCACAAGAAGATATATCGACAGTTTCCTTATGACGAACATACAAGACTCCATGCTCTCTCATACGTTTTCTCCAGCCATCTGAAAATATCTTTCCGGCCAGTCTTTATAAGCCCCTGACTCAGGATCTACCTCCCACTCTACGGTTGCCTTCAAGCCCGGCTTCCAAACTCTAGGAACGACACCACAACATACCTGCCCTGCTCCCCCTGAAATGGACCAAGGTTTAATCCGCCAGCACCATTTACACTGAATCTGTTAATAGCCGCCGAAGTATGCTTGTATCCTCCGATAGGAGTAGACACCATATCAGGGCCTGCCTGGCACGCTTGTAAAAACAAAAAACCTATCAGTAAAGCAATCAGCCAAACAGGTGTCCTTAACCCCTTTGCATTCAAGATGCTTTTGCATGAAGGCTCTCTCTTCTGAAAATACTTTCTATCTGGATACTCTGGATGCCCCTGGCTGTAATAGGTTGTTGAGACCACGACCTGGTCGCACGGGAGGAAATGCACCTGCAACAGGCATATTTTTTCACTATATCTAGGTATATCCACGATCATCTTATGTCGGGTGTAGCTTGAGGCATGTCTCAAGTAATCATCTTTATCCAGCCGTCCATATTTATCTCGCCTTATAGCGGCGTGCGGTTTGGCATCTTTCTCCCATTCCACGACAGCTTTCAAATTTGGATTCCACTTCTTTGGAATCACTCCGCAACAAACCTGGCTACCATCCCCCTGATAAGGGTCTAAACGCGGTCCACCCGCCCCATTCACCGAAAACCAATTGATCGCCGCGGACGTATGGTTGTAACCCATCACCGGCGCCGCCAGCATGTCCGCCCGCTCTGGCAGCCCGCGGCCAGCAGGGGCCCCGGAAGCAGGGCGGGAAGGCCGATGCCGCGCCCGTTCATGCGCGACTCGTTCCCGCCGGGGAAAAGCCGGGGCCGGGGGTCTGTTCGCGTAGCCATTGGGCGACGAAGGCATCGCGCTGGTCGAAGTCCTGCAAGCCCTGGCGGTCGGCGGCCAGGTGCGCCTGGACCAGATGCTGGAGCAGGCTTTCCTGGCTGCCCAGTCCATGCTCGCGGGGCAGCACGAAGTATTCGCGGCGGTAGGCTTCGGCCTCGCTCCAGGCGCGCAAGGCAGCGACCTGGTGCGCTTCCAGGCGGAGGGCCGCTTGCAGCGGCGACGTCTCGTGGGCCTGGTAATGACCGGCCAGCGCCCTCGGCCGGCCGTCGCGGTCCAGCCAGTGCCAGCTGGAAACCGGGGCATGCAGATAACGGCTCTGCCGGGGATCGAGCATGTCGCTGACCGCCATGAACAGGCCCGGCTCGTAGAAACGCAGTACGCCGCTGGAACGACCCTGGTTCCACTCGGCCTGGGTGCAGCTGCGCAGGTGCTCGCCCAGGCGCGGCAACGGCCAGGGGCTGAACAGGAGCATCAGGTGGCGGCGGCAGTCGATGCGTTCGAGCAGTTCGTCCAGCCAGGCCGCGTGGCCGTCTTCCAGGCGCAGCAGCAGCGGGCCCTCGTCGGCCAGGGCGGCCTCCGGGGTTTGCTCCAGCAATTTGAACAGCGCCGGAGGATCGCTTTGCCGCGCATGCTCGGCGAGCAAGGGATAGTCGTCCAGCCCGGTGGCATCGACCAATACATCGATGTGGGTCTGCAAGCCGCGATCGCGGGAGCGCTGCCACAGCTCGCGGGCCCAATGGCGGGGGTTCGGCGTCATCGCGGTTCCTCAGCGCTCGGCGAGCGCCTGGCCTCTTTTCTTCGCCTGTAGCAGGCACTCTTCGCAGACCGGTTGCCGCGGCGGCAGGTTGGCCGCGACCGCCTCGGGTGGCGCGCCGGAGCTGTCCTGGTCGGCCATGCCCGGCACCCGCGGCATCTTGATCGCGATCCCCGAGCCGCTTCCCGGCGCGCCGCCTGCATTGATCCGTGCCAGCGGGCCGCTGATGGCGATGCCGCTTGCGTCGAGCCGGATGAAGCTGCCGCCGGCCTTCACCGTCAGTTCGCTGTCAGCCTCGATCACCATCTTCTGCCCGGCCTTCAGGTGGATCTCGCGCCCGGCCCTGGCCAGGTAGGCACGACCGAGCTTCACGTGCTGGCTGTCGCCGACCGTCAGGTGGTCATCGGCCTTCAGCTCGACCTTGCGCTCTCCGTGCACGGTGTGATGCTCCTCGGCCTTGAACTCGCTGTAGCTGTTCGCCTCCACGGTGTCGTGGCGTTCGTGGCCGACGCGGATCTTCTGGTCATGCTCGATGTTCTCGTCCCAGTCGCGCTGGGCATGGACGAAGATCTGTTCCTGGCCCTTGCGATCCTCGATGCGCAGCTCGTTGTAGCCACCGCCGCCAGGGCTGCTGAGACTCTTGAAGACGCTGCGGGTCTGGTTCGCCGGCAACTCGTAGGGCACCGGGTGGGCGGCGTGGTAGACGCAGCCGCTGACCAGCGGCTGGTCGGGATCGCCTTCGAGGAAGTCCACCAGCACTTCCATGCCGACCCGCGGAATGACGATGCCGCCATAGCCGTTGCCGGCCCAACCGCTGGCTACGCGCAGCCAGCAACTGCTCTTGTCGTCGCCCTGGCCCTCGCGGTCCCAGTGGAACTGCACCCTGACCCGGCCGTAGCGGTCGCAGTGGATTTCCTCGCCTGGCGGGCCGGTCACCACCGCGGTCTGGCTGCCCAGCACGCGCGGCTTCGGGTGTTCCAGCGGCGGGCGGAAGAACACCTCCCAGGGCGTCGCGAGGAAGCGGTTGCGGTAGCCCTGCTGGAAGTCGTCCGTGCTGGCCGACGTGTCGGAGGTAACGTTCTCTTCCAGCACCTGTGGCTGCTTGCCTTCGTGGAAGACTTCGCTGAGCAGCCACAGGTCGTTCCACTCCGCGCGCGGGTGCTCGGCGATCTCCAGGAAGTGCCCGCTGACCAGCAGCGGCTGGTCGCTGACCCCTTCGCCCAGGCGCCGGTCGGCGCGGTGGCGCTCCAGGGCGCGCTGGCTGAGCAGCTTGCCGCGCTGGCGATCGACGAAGCGACCGGGGTAGTCGTAGTCCTCCAGATCCGGCTCGGCCGGGGCGTCGGCAGCGGGGCGGTTGCCGGCCTCCAGCAGCAGCCGCGGCTTCTCGAAGTCGTAGTCGCGGCGGGTGGTGCGCGTGGTGCGGCTGGCCAGGCGCAGGCTGAAGCGCTTGATCACCGGTTCGTCGGCGACCAGCCCGCTGTCGTGCACGTAGGCGGTGGGACGGCCCAGGCGGGGGAACACCGTCTGGTCGTCGCCGAACACCAGCAGGTGCGCCTCGGCGCTGTGCCGGAAATGGAAATGGATGCCCTCTTCGGCACAGAGGCGCTGGACGAAATGCAGGTCGCTTTCGTCGTACTGCACGCAGTATTCACGCTCGGGATACCGGGTGCCGAGCTGGAAGCGGTAGGCGTCGGCGAGGATGCCGTGCTCCTCGAGGACCAGGGCGACGATCTGCGGCACCGTGAGGTGCTGGAAGATCCGCTGGTTGTTGCGCTGGGCGAGGTAGGCCAGGTGCGGGACGAGGGTGAGGCGATAGCGGGTCAGGCGCTTGCCGGCATCGCCCTGGGCAGCGCCGTAGACCAGGCCGTGGACACCCTGGCCCTGCGGGGTGAAGGCGAGGAAGGCGGGCCGGTGGAGGAACGTTTCGAGGTCGAGGCCGGCGCGCTCTCCGACCAGTTCGAGTTCGAAACGGTAGGGGCAACTGATGCCTTCGTGGCCGTTGAAGGCGAGGACCTGCAGGTCGTGGCGGAGGCCGTCGAGGGTGAGGCTGAAGTGGGTCTGGTTGGCCGGGTTGAACATCCGCTGTCCCCTGTTGCTCGAAAAACCTGCACGGCTGGCGTCCCTGTTCGCCGTGGTCGCTCCGAAGAGCGGGATGTCGCGGATGCTACGTCAAAAAAACTGTGCAAATTGTTGCGCACATCGCCGGAAAACCGCGGCGCGCCTGACCCTCGACAGTATGTAACAAAATATTTCAGAAAAATCCGACGAGCGAAGGACCGCCCCCGAACCGGGCCGGCCCATGCGCAATCAGCCTTGCAGACGCTGCGCCAAACGCTCCTGAAGTTGTGCGAGCACTTCCGGGTCGCCCTGCTTCGCCGCATGGATGCCGAGATTCTCGCCGCTGAAGCGCGGGATGACGTGGAAATGGATGTGGAAGACCGTCTGCCCGGCGGGGGCGCCGTTGAACTGGGCGACCTGCACGCCGTCCGGCTGCACCTCCTCGACCAGGGCGCGGGTCAGGCGCTGGACCACGGCCATGACCTTGGCCAGGTTCTGCGCATCGATCTCGAGCAGGTTGCGCGCCTCGGCGTGCTTGGGAATCACCAGGGTATGCCCGTAGGACTGCGGGAACAGATCGAGGAAGGCGAGCACGTCCTCGTCTTCGTAGACCTTGTAGCAGGGAGCTTCGCCGCGAATGATCTTGGCGAAGATGTTCTGGGAATCGTAAACGCCGTGCAGACTCATGGAGGCTTTCCTTGAACGAACCGGAATAGACCTGCGCACCATACCGGCTCGCTCCCCGCTCGTCACGACGTGATGCGTCGCGCGCGCCACACACTTCGAAAGAAATTGTCACAAGCCCGTCATCACCCTTCCCTACTTTCGTAGCACTCGCCGGATGGCCCCGCCGTCTCGCACAGCCACCTCCTCAACATAGGGAAATGCGTCATGACCCCAGGTTATCCCCTCGCCCTCTCTCTTGCCGTCTCCATGGCCGTGCTCGGCAGCGCCTTGCCGGCCCAGGCGCGCCAGGACGATCCGTCGCTGTTCAACCGCCAGGCCCGTGGCGAACTCAGCGAGTACGGCGGCGCACGGCGCGTCGAGCAGGACCTGACCCAGGCCCTGAAGCAGTCGCTGTCGAAGAAGAAGGCGAAGAACGTGATCCTGCTGATCGGCGACGGCATGGGCGACTCCGAGATCACCGTGGCGCGCAACTACGCGCGCGGCGCGGGCGGCTACTTCAAGGGTATCGATGCGCTGCCGCTGACCGGCCAGTACACCCACTACTCCCTGCACAAGGACAGCGGCCTGCCGGACTACGTGACCGATTCCGCCGCCTCCGCCACCGCCTGGACCACCGGGGTCAAGTCGTACAACGGCGCGATCGGCGTGGATATCCACGAACAGCCGCACCGCAACCTGCTGGAGCTGGCCAAGCTCAACGGCAAAGCCACCGGCAACGTCTCCACCGCCGAGCTGCAGGACGCCACCCCCGCCGCCCTGCTCGCCCACGTCACCGCTCGCAAGTGCTACGGTCCCGAGGCCACCAGCAAGCAGTGCCCGAGCAATGCCCTGGAGAACGGCGGCGCCGGCTCGATCACCGAGCAGTGGCTGAAGACCCGCCCTGACGTGGTTCTCGGCGGCGGCGCCGCGACCTTCGCGGAAACCGCCAAGGCTGGCCGCTATGCCGGCAAGACCCTCCGCGCCCAGGCCGAAGCCCGCGGCTACCGGATCGTCGAGAACCTCGACGAGCTGAAAGCCGTGCGCCGCGCCAACCAGAAGCAGCCGCTGATCGGCCTGTTCGCGCCGGGCAACATGCCAGTGCGCTGGCTCGGTCCGACCGCCACCTACCACGGCAACCTGAACCAGCCGGCGGTGAGCTGCGAGGCGAACCCGAAGCGCACCGCCGACATCCCGACCCTGGCGCAAATGACCAGCAAGGCCATCGAGCTGCTGAAGGACAATCCGAACGGCTTCTTCCTGCAGGTCGAGGGCGCGTCCATCGACAAGCAGGACCATGCCGCGAATCCGTGCGGCCAGATCGGCGAGACCGTCGACCTCGACGAAGCCGTGCAGAAGGCCCTGGCCTTCGCCAAGGCCGATGGCGAGACCCTGGTGATCGTCACCGCCGACCACGCCCACTCCAGCCAGATCATCCCGCCGGAAACCGCCGCGCCGGGGCTGACCCAACTGCTCACGACCAAGGACGGCGCGCCGCTGGCGATCAGCTACGGCAACTCCGAGGAAGGCTCCCAGGAGCACACCGGCACCCAGTTGCGCATCGCCGCCTACGGCCCGCAGGCCGCCAATGTCACCGGCCTGACCGACCAGACCGACCTGTTCTTCACCATCCGTCGCGCACTGAACCTGCGCGACTGATCGGACCAGAACGAAAAAGGCGCGCCGGTTTCGACCGGCGCGCCTTTTTCATTTCGCGCGGTATCCCTGGAACTAGCCCTCGACCTGGCTCCACTGCTTGGCCAGGCGCTTGTCCGAGACCGGCAGCCGGGTTCCCAGTTGCTGGGCGAACAGCGAGACCCGGTACTCCTCCAGCATCCAGCGATACACCTGCAACTCGGCGTCGCGCTTGCCTTCCTGGGCGTGCTTGGCGAGGCGCACCTGGTATTGCGCCCAGAGTTCGCCCAGCTCGCCGCTCCACACCCGGTCGCGCTGGACCTGGCCGGCGACCTTGTCCAGGCGCTGCTCGATGGCCTTGAGGTAACGCGGATACTCCTTCAACCACTCCAGCGGGGTGGCGCGGACGAACCCCGGATACACCAGGTTGGCCAGTTGGCCCTTGACGTCGTTCAGCGGCACGGTCATGGCCAGCTCGACCTTGCCCTTGAAGCGCTTCTGCAGGCCGTGCCAGAGCTTGAGGATATCCAGCACCAGGCGTGCCAGGCGCTCGGCGTGCTCGTTCCAGGCAGCGCGCTTGCGCTCGGCCAGCGCGGCCAGGGCGGCGCCGTCGCGCGGCAGGCTTTCGCCCTGCAGCACGCAACTGTCGAGACTGGCCAGGAGGATGTCCTCGACCAGCGCCTCGACCCGTCCCAGCTCGCGGTACAGCAGGCCCATCTCGGTCTGCCCCGGCAGCTTGGCGCGCAGGTACTTGGCCGGCTCGGCCAGTTGCTGCAACAGCAGTCGTTGCAGGGCGCGGCGGTGTTGGTAGTCGGCCTCGGCCTGGGTCGGGAAGCGCCCTTCCTTGACCTCGCCCTGCTCCTCCACCAGCGCCGGGTATACCGTCATCGACAATCCGGCGACCTTCTGCTGGGCCTTCTCGGCGACGCTGGCAAAGGCCTTGGCCTCCACCGGACGCTGCTGTTCCTTGTCGGCCTGGGGTATCGCCAGCGCCGCCTGGCTGGCTTCGGCGAAACGCGCGGTGAGTTCGGCCAGGTCGCGGCCCTCGCCGAGGAACTTGCCCTGGGCGTCGACCACCTCGATGTTCATCCGCAGGTGATCGTCCAACTGCGTCGCCGCCTCGGCCCAGGCCTCGTCGGCTACCCGCACGCCGGTCATGCGCTGAAGCTCGCGGCCCAGCACCTGCGGCAGCGAACCTTCGCCGAAGGTGATGCGCTCCAGGGCGGCGCGGACGAAGTCCGGTACCGGCACGAAGCTCTTGCGGATCGCCTTCGGCAGGTTGCGCACCAACGCCACCGCCTTGTCGTAGAGCAGGCCGGGCACCAGCCAGTCGATGCGTTCGGCCGGCAATTGCGGCAGCAGCGGCGCCGGTACCCGCACGGTGACGCCGTCGCGCGCGGTGCCGGGCTCGAACTGGTAGCTCAGCGACAGGTGCAGATCGCCCAGGCGCAGGCGATCCGGGTACTGCGCCGCAGTGACTTCGCTGGCTTCGCGGGCCAGCACGTCTTCCTCGCGCATCAGCAGCAGGTCCGGCTGGTTCTGCCGCTCGCGGGCGTACCATTTCTCGAAACTGGCGGTCTGGTAGATATCCGCCGGCAGGCGCGCGTCGTAATAGGCGAACAGGGTTTCCTCGTCGGCCAGGATGTCGCGCCGGCGTGCCTTGGCTTCCAGCTCGTCGAGCTTTTCCAGCAACTGCCGGTTGGCGCTCAGGCACTTGGCGCGGCTGTTGATCTCGCCGCGCACCAGGCCTTCGCGGATGAACAGCTCGCGCGCCACCGGCGGGTCGATCGGACCGTAGTGCACCGGACGTCGACCGATGACGATGAGGCCGTAGAGGGTGACCTGCTCGAACGCCACCACCTGGCCGCGACGCTTCTCCCAGTGCGGCTCGAAGTGGTTGGTCTTGATCAGGTGCCCAGCCAGCGGCTCCAGCCAGTCCGGCTCGATCTTCGCGACCATTCGGGCGAACAGCTTGGTGGTCTCCACCAGTTCCGCGGCCATGATCCATTGCGGGCGCTTGCGAGCGATGCCGCTGGACGGATGGATCCAGAAACGTCGCTGGCGAGCGCCGAGGTAGTCGCCTTCCTCGGCCTTCTGCCCGATCTGGCTGAGCAGGCCGGACAGGATCGCTTTGTGGACCGCCGCGTAATCGATCCCCGGTACCTCGCGTTCGTTGTCGGCCGACGCGCCTTTCTTCGCCTCCGGCTTGCGCGCCTCGGCCTTGGCCGGACGCCCGAACGGCAGCTTCAGTTCGCGGCAGATCAGGGTCAGTTGGCGGTGGGCGTCGCGCCACTCACGCAGGCGCAGGTAGTTGAGGAAGTTCTTCCGGCACCAGCTGCGCAGGGCATTGGAACCCAGCGCCTGGCGCTGCTCCTCGAAGCCACGCCAGAGATTGATCAGCGCGGCGAAGTCGGAATCCGGGTCCTTCCATTGCGCGTGCGCCTGGTCGGCGGCCTGCTGCCGCTCCACCGGACGCTCGCGCGGGTCCTGCACGGACAGCGCGCTGGCCACCGTCAACACTTCCTCGAGGCTACCCTGCTGGGCCGCCTCCAGCAGCATGCGGCCCAGCCTCGGGTCGATCGGCAGGCGCGCCAGTTGGCGCCCCAGCGGGGTCAGCTGGCCTTCGCGGTTGACCGCCGACAGTTCCTGCAGAAGGGTGAAGCCGTCCTTGATCGCCTTGCCGTCCGGCGGCTCGATGAAGGGGAACGCCTCGATGTCGCCGAGGCGCAGGTGCAGCATCTGCAGGATCACCGCGGCCAGGTTGGTGCGGAGGATTTCCGGGTCGGTGAAGGCCGGACGCGCGTTGAAGTCCTCCTCGCTGTAGAGACGCACGCATATGCCCGGCTCGACCCGTCCGCAACGGCCCTTGCGCTGGTTGGCGCTGGCCTGCGACACCGCCTCGATGGGCAGCCGCTGGACCTTGGCGCGGTAGCTGTAGCGGCTGATCCGCGCGGTGCCGCTGTCGATCACGTAACGGATGCCCGGCACCGTCAGCGAGGTTTCCGCGACGTTGGTGGACAGCACGATCTTGCGTCCCGGGCGCGGCTGGAAGATCTTCTGCTGCTCGGCCGGGGTCAGTCGCGCGTACAGCGGCAGCACTTCGGTGTGGCGCAGGTTGGCCTTGCGCAGCATCTCCGCGGCGTCGCGGATCTCCCGCTCGCCGGGGAGGAACACCAGCACGTCGCCGGGCCGCTTGCCGACCTCGCGTTCGTGGGCGGCGATCTCGTCGAGGGCGGCGAGGATGCCCTGGTCCACCGACAGGTCGTCCTCGACCCGGTTGCCCTCCTCGTCGGTTTCCGCCGCCAGCGGCCGGTACCAGGTCTCCACCGGATAGGTGCGGCCGGAAACCTCGATCACCGGGGCGCCGTCGAAATGCCGGGAGAAACGCTCCAGGTCGATGGTCGCCGAGGTGATGATCAGCTTCAGGTCCGGACGCCGGTGCAACAGGGTCTTCAGGTAGCCGAGGAGGAAGTCGATGTTCAGGCTGCGCTCGTGGGCTTCGTCGACGATCAGCGTGTCGTAGCGCTCCAGGTAGCGGTCGTGCTGGGTCTCGGCCAGGAGGATGCCGTCGGTCATCAGCTTGACCAGGGTGCTGTCGTCGCTCTGGTCCTCGAAGCGCACCTGGTAGCCGACCAGCGCGCCCAGCGGCGTACCGATCTCTTCCGCGACCCGCGTCGCCACGCTGCGCGCCGCCAGCCGACGCGGCTGGGTATGGCCGATCAGGCCGTGGATGCCGCGACCCAGCTCCAGACAGATCTTCGGCAACTGGGTGGTCTTGCCCGAGCCGGTCTCGCCGGCGATCACCACCACCTGGTGGGCGGCGATAGCGGCCTTGATCTCGTCGCGCTTGGCGGCGATCGGCAGGCTGTCGTCGTAGCGGATCGCCGGCACGCTGGCGCGCCGCGCCTCGACCTTGGCGCAGGAGGTCTGGAAGCGCTCGACCCACTGCGCCAGGCGCGCGTCGTCGGGCTGCTTGCGCAGTTCGTGGAGCTGCCGGCGCAAGCGGTGGCGGTCGCTGATCTGGGCCTGGTCGAGGCGCCGGACGAGTTGGTCGAGGGAAGGAGTCTGGTCGGTCATCTAGGCTTTTCGAATGCTGTGAGCGTGCCGCAGTCGCGGAGGACGGGAGAAGCTCCGGCCACTGCCGAGGCGAAAAATATTCGGAATTGTCGCAGATTTGAGCGGAAGAGGAAGAATCCCGGTTAACGCTCGCTGCCGCGATACGGCCGACGCTGCAGGTGGGCGATGGCCCTCTCAGCGCCCCAGTCGCTTGAGCATCTCGGCCAGCGGCAGCGCATCGGCGGTCCCCGCCCGGCAGTCGGCGAGGCGATCCTCGGCCACTCGCAGCCATTGGCGCTCCACCTCGAGGCCGGCGCGATGCAGCAATGCCTGGGTCAGTTCCAGACGCCGGCTGATCGGCAGACGGCGTATTTCTTCGGCCAGGGCAGGATCGAGGCGGGCCATGGGGGGGCCTCCGGCAGGTGATGCGCTGCCGGCACGCCAGCACAGGCACGCTCATCCGCAACCGACTGCCTGCAACGAAGAAGCCCCGCATCGGCGGGGCTTCTTCAGGCAACGGCGGACTTACTTCTGGCCCGCTTTCTTCAGCTCTTCGTCGCGCAGTTCGCGGCGCAGGATCTTGCCGACGTTGGTGGTCGGCAGGCTGTCGCGGAACTCCACGGCCTTCGGCCGCTTGTAGCCGGTCAGGTTGTCATGCATGTGCTGCATGACCTGTTCCTTGGTCAGGGTCGCCCCCGGCTTGACCACCACGAAGACCTTGATCGACTCGCCGGACTTCTCGTCGGGGATGCCGATCGCGGCGCACTGCAGGACGCCCGGCAGGGTCGCCAGCACGTCTTCCAGTTCGTTCGGATACACATTGAAGCCGGAGACCAGGATCATGTCCTTCTTCCGGTCGACGATGCGCATGTAGCCGTCTTCCTGGATGATGGCGATATCGCCAGTCTTCAGCCAACCATCGGCGTCGAGGATCTCGTCGGTGGCCTCCTGGCGCTGCCAGTAGCCCTTCATCACCTGCGGACCCTTCACGCAGAGTTCGCCGCGCTCGCCCAGGGGCACTTCCTGGCCGTCGTCGCCAATCACCTTGCACAGGGTCGAGGGCACCGGGATACCGATGGTGCCGACCTGGATGTTCTGGAACGGGTTGACCGATACCACCGGCGCGGTCTCGGTCATGCCGTAGCCTTCGCAGATGGCGCAGCCGGTGACTTCCTTCCAGCGCTCCGCGGTGGCCAGTTGCAGCGCCATGCCGCCGGAGAGGGTCAGCTTCAGCGCGGAGAAGTCCAGCTTGCGGAAGGTTTCGTTGTTGCACAGGGCGACGAACAGGGTGTTCAGGCCGACGAAGCCGGTGAACTTCCACTGGCCGAGGTCCTTGAGCATCGACGGCAGGTCGCGCGGGTTGGTGATCAGGATGTTGTGGTTGCCGGTGAGCATCATCGCCATGCAATGGAAGGTGAAGGCATAGATGTGGTACAGCGGCAGCGGCGCGATGAGGATCTCGCAGCCCTCGTTGAGGTTGGCGCCCATCAGCGCCTTGCACTGCAACATGTTGGCCACCAGGTTGCGGTGGGTCAGCATGGCGCCCTTGGCGACCCCGGTGGTGCCGCCGGTGTATTGCAGCACGGCGACGTCGTCGGCCTGCGGCGCGGCTTCCTGGAACGACTTGCCGGCGCCCCTGGCCAGCGCGTCGGTCAGCTTGGTGGCTTGCGGCAGGCTGTAGGCCGGCACCATCTTCTTGATGTGCTTGACCACGAAGTTGACGATGAAGCGCTTCAGCGGCGGCAGGATGTCGCCGACTTCGGTGACGATCACCTGCTTGACGCCGGTCTTCGGCAGTACGCCCTCGACCAGGTGGGCCATGTTGGCCAGGCAGACCACCGCCTTGGCGCCGGAGTCGTTGAACTGGTGTTCCAGTTCGCGCGCGGTGTACAGCGGGTTGGTGTTGACCACGATGAGGCCGGCGCGCATGGCGCCGAAGACCACGATCGGGTATTGCAGGACGTTGGGCAACTGGACGGCGATGCGGTCGCCGGGCTTGAGATCGGTGTGCTGCTGCAGGTAGGCGGCGAAGTCGCCGGACAGCTTGTACAGCTCGCCGTAGGTCAGGGTCTTGCCCAGGTTGGTGAACGCGGGCTTGGTGGCAAAACGTTGGCAGGACTCCTTCAGTACCGACAGGATGTTCGGGTACTGGTCGGGATTGATCTCGGCAGCAATACCCGCTGGGTACTTGTCCTTCCAGAAGTTTTCGATCATGGAAGCCCACTCCTAAGCAACAGCTAATCTTCACCGCTCATGGCGGCATCTTGTTGTGATCTGCTCGCTAACCCTGGACCCAGGGCTATTAGGCGCGCCGAGATTATCAGCTTTGCCAGAGGCAGACCAGCACCAAACATGACCTATTCGGTCAAAAAAATGACCGAGACATTAGTCTCGGTCACGGTCTTTCCTGTCCCCGGCAAATGCCCGTTTCAGAGCCTTGTAAGGCTATCAGGCGATTTCGCGCAGCTCACGACGGAGGATTTTACCCACAGGCGTCATCGGTAATGCATCCTTGAGCACAATCTGTCGCGGAATTTTGTATCCGGTGAGGTTTTCCTTGCAGTAGGCCTTGAGTTCCTCGACCGACAGGCTGGGGTCGCGGGCCACCACGAACAGCTTCACCGCCTCGCCGGACTTCTCGTCGGGAATGCCCACTGCCGCGCAACTGGCCACCTTCGGATGGGCCATCACCACGTCTTCGATCTCGTTGGGGTAGACATTGAAGCCGGAGACCAGGATCAGGTCCTTCTTGCGATCGACGATGCGCACGAAGCCGTCCTCGTCGATCACCGCGATGTCGCCGGTCTTCAGCCAGCCTTCGGCATCGAGAATCTCCTCGGTGGCCTCGGGACGCTGCCAGTACCCCTTCATCACTTGCGGACCTTTCACGCAGAGTTCGCCACGTTCGCCGACAGGCAGCTCGTTGCCCTGCTCGTCGATCACCTTGAGCGCCGTGCCCACGACCGGTATCCCCACCGTACCCAGGCGTGCCTGCTCGCCGTAGGGGTTGGTGGTCACCACCGGCGAGCATTCGGTGAGGCCATAGCCTTCCACCACGGTGCAGCCGGTGACGCCCTTCCAGCGCTCGGCGGTGGCGCTGACCAGTGCGGTGCCGCCGGAGTTGGTGAGCTTCAGGTTGGAGAAATCGACGTCCTTGAACCCGGGGTGCTCCATCAGCGCGACGAACAGGGTGTTGAGGCCGAGCAGCGCGGAGAAACGCCACTTCTTCAGTTCCTTGACGAAACCGGGGATGTCGCGCGGGTTGGTGATCAGCACGTTATGGTTGCCGCTGACCATCATGCACATGCAGTTCGCGGTGAAGGCATAGATGTGGTAGAGCGGCAGCGGCGCGATCATCACCTCCTGCGCCTCCTTCATCAGCGGCAGGCCATCCTTGCCGAGCTGGGAAAGCTGGGCGTGGACCTGCAGCATGTTCGCCACCAGGTTGCCGTGGGTGAGCATCGCCCCCTTCGAGACCCCGGTGGTGCCGCCGGTGTACTGCAACACGGCGACATCCTCCAGGCCGACCCTGACCGGCTGCAGGGCATGGCCCTGGCCTTGCTTCAAGGCCTGCCTGAACGGCAGCGCCTGGGGCAAGCGATAATCGGGGACCATCTTCTTCACCGACTTCACCACGCTGTTCACCAGCCAACCCTTCAGCGCCGGCAACAGGTCGCCCATGCGCGCCTCGATCAGGTACTCGATCCGCGTATCCGGGAGCACTTCCTCGACCAGCTTGCCGAACACGTTCAGGTAGACCAGCGCACGCACGCCGGCGTCCTTGAACTGGTGGCGCATTTCGCGGGCGGTGTACAGCGGATTGGTGTTGACCACCACCAGCCCCGCGCGCAAGGCGCCGAACACCGCGATGGGATATTGCAGGACATTGGGCATCTGCACCGCGATGCGGTCGCCGGGCTGGAGATCGGTCTGTTTCTGCAGGTAGGCGGCGAAGGCGGCGGACAGACGATCGAGTTCGGCATAGCTGAGCGTCACGCCGAGATTGCTGAAGGCCGGGCGGTCGGCGAATTTCTTGCAGGAGCGCTCGAAGACCTCGACCACGGAACGGTAGGCGGCGAAGTCGAGACTGTCGGGTACGCCGGCCGGGCGTTTGTCGTTCCAGAATTCAGGTTGCATTTATTCTTGTCCTCTTACCTGAGCGGGTCTGGCCCGCATGTGCGGGGCATCGGGCAACTTAGCAGTTGCGTCGGACAGCGCAAATACTCCTCCTGCCCTTATTGATAGTGTGAATCTCCAGCCTGTCGCTCTTCGCCGCCCGCCATTCCAGAGCGGCCCGTGCCCAAGGGTGGCGCTTTTCCGGGACGAAGCCGCGTACGCTGCTAGAATGCGCCGGAACGCGTCCGCCCGGCACAAGGAACGAACATGCCCGCCGCTGCCTACTGGCTCCCCGCCAGCGACGAAACCCCGCTGTACACCCGCCACTGGCCGAGCGCAACGGCCGTCGGCGCGGTGATGCTGTCCCACGGCATGGCCGAGCACGCCGGTCGCTACGAGCGTCTCGCCGCCGCGCTGAACGCTGCCGGCTACCACTTCTATGCGATCGACCAGCGCGGCCACGGCCGGACCGCCGAAGCCGACGAGCTGGGCCACTTCGCCGACCAGGGCGGCTGGGGCAAGGTGGTCGGCGACCTGGCCAGCCTGAACCACCATATCCGCCAGCAGCACCCGGAACTGCCGATCTTCCTGCTGGGCCACAGCATGGGCAGCTACATCTCCATGGCCTACCTGCTGCACCACAGCTGCAGCCTGCAAGGGGCGATCCTTTCCGGTTCCAACTACCAGCCGCAAGCGCTCTACCGGATCGCCCGCCTGATCGCCCGCTTCGAGCGCTGGCGCCAGGGGCCGTTGGGCAAGAGCGCGCTGATCGACTTCCTCTCGTTCGGCTCGTTCAACAAGGCGTTCAAGCCCAATCGCACGGCCTTCGACTGGCTCAGTCGCGATCCGCAGGAAGTCGACAGGTACGTGGCCGACCCGCTGTGCGGCTTCCGCTGCAGCAACCAGTTGTGGGTGGACCTGCTCGGCGGCCTGGCCGATATCACCCCGCCCACCCACCTGCGGCAGATCGATGCCGACCTGCCGCTGCTGATCATCGGCGGCGAACGCGACCCGGTCAGCCAGGGCAAGCGCCTGGGCGACCTGGCCGACGCCCTGCGCAGTGCCGGGCTGCGCCAGGTGACCCTGAAGACCTATCCCGAGGCCCGTCACGAGCTGTTCAACGAGAGCAACCGCGACGCGGTCACCCAAGACCTGATCGACTGGCTGGAACAGGCCCTGCGCCACCGCCGGGATCATTCGACAAAGGAGAGAACATGAGCCAGGTCCAGAACATTCCCTACGCCGAGCTAGAGGTCGGGCAAAAGGCCGAGTACACCAGCAGCATCGCCGAGCGCGACCTGCAGTTGTTCGCCGCAGTCTCCGGCGACCGCAACCCGGTGCATCTGGACGCCGCCTACGCGGCCACCACCCAGTTCAAGGAACGCATCGCCCACGGCATGCTCAGCGGCGCCCTGATCAGCGCGGCGATCGCCACCGTGCTGCCCGGCCCAGGCACCATCTATCTCGGCCAGACCCTGCGCTTCACCCGTCCGGTCAAGCTCGGCGACGACCTGAAGGTCGAACTGGAAGTCCTCGAGAAGCTGCCGAAAAATCGCGTGCGCATGGCCACGCGGGTGTTCAACCAGGCAGGCAAGCAGGTGGTCGACGGCGAAGCGGAGATCATGGCGCCGGAAGAGAAGCTCAGCGTCGAGCTGGCCGAACTGCCGCCGATCAGCATCGGCTGAGCGGCTTTCCCTACCGTCGGGCCATCCGGCCCGGCGGACTTGCCGGGCCGCCGCGCGCTGCTCTACCCTGTCCGCTGTCTTACCTCAATCATCAGGGATAACCGAAGGCACTCCACCGCCCGAAACCCCTTACCGGGAATCGGAGCCGCCATGGACCTTCGCTTGCTGTTGCTATCCCTGACCACCTTCGCCGCCGGCCTGGCGGAAAGCATCCTGATCGGCATCCTGCCGCCCCTGGCCGAAGACCTGCGGGTCTCCATCAGCCTGGCCGGCCAGCTCACCACCCTGTTCTCCCTCGGCTTCGCCCTCGCCGCACCGCTGCTCGGCTGGCTGACCCGGCGCATCGAACGCCGCCGCCTGCTGCTGGCGACCCTGCTGCTGTTCGCCCTCAGCAACGCGCTCGCCGCCCTCGCTCCGGGCTATCTCGGCCTGCTCCTGGCTCGCCTGGGAATGTCGGCCTGTTGCGGGCTGCTGATCGTCCTCGCCAGCCTGCTCGCCGCCGAGCTGGCCGCCCCGGCCCAGCGCGGCCGGGCGATCGGCCTGATCTTCATGGGCATCAGCGGTTCGCTGGTGTTCGGCGTGCCACTGGGCGTACAGATCAGCGACTGGTTCGGCTGGCGCTGGATCTTCGCCGGCATCGCGGTCTATTCGCTGCCCTTGTGCCTGCTGCTCTGGCGCTACCTGCCGCAACGCCAGGCCGGCGACCTGCCCGGCCGCGAAGGCTACCTGCGGCAGTTGCGCCAGCCCGCGCTGTGGCTCGCGCAACTGGTATCGATCCTGTTGCTCGGCGGGCACTTCACCCTGTTCGCCTATTTCACCCCGTACCTGGCGAGCATGGCCGGTATTCGCTCGCCCAGCGAGATCAGCCTGATCCTCCTGCTGATCGGCCTGGCAGCGCTGAGCGGCGGCTATATCGGCGGCTGGCTGGCCGACCGCCTCGGCCACCGGCGCGCCCTGCGCCTGGTACCGGCGGCCTTCGCCCTGGCGCTGGCGGCGGTGCCGCTGAGCCTGGGCAGCATCGGGTTCCTGCCGGTACTGATGGTCTGGAGCGCGATCAGCTGGATGATCTCGCCGGTGGTGCAGAGCTTCCTGCTGCGCAGCGATCCGGCCAGCGGTTCCGCCGGCGTCGCCCTGAACACCTCGGCCATGCACCTGGGCGTGGGCCTCGGCGCGGCGCTGGGCGGCCTGGTGGTGGCGGCACTGGGAGTCGCCGCGACGCCCTGGGTCGGCCTCGCCCTGGTGCTGGCGGCGCTGGCCTGCGCGCTTGGCGCCAGCACGCTGGATGGCGCCACGCAAGCGCTGCCGTTCAGTCCCCCTGCACGGTGACGCTGGCGGTCATCCCGGCGCTCAGGTGGACATCCGCCGGCACCTGGTCGAGGCGGATGCGCACCGGAATACGCTGCGCCAGGCGCACCCAGTTGAAGGTCGGCTCGACATTGGCCAGCAACTGGCCGTCCGGCGTCGAGTTGCGGTCGGTGATACCGCTGCTGATGCTCTCCACCGTGCCGTCGATCGGCTGATCGCCGCTCATCAGGCGGACCTGGGCGCGCATGCCGACGCGGATGCCGGGCAGCTTGGTTTCCTCGAAGTAGGCGACCACATAGAAGGACTGCTGGTCGACCAACGCCATCACCGCCTGGCCCGCCGTGGCGTAGTTGCCCTGGGCCAGGCGCAGGTTGGTCACCTGGCCGTTGCGCGCGGCGCGCAGCTCGCTGCGCTTGAGGTTGAGTTCGGCGATCTTCACCTGGGCCAGCGCCTCCTGGTACTCGCTGCGAGCGATGGCAGCATTGATCTGGGCGTTTTCCTTGTCCTCGGCGCTGATCGCGCCGATGCCCAGGCGGCTGCGCCGGGCCGCCTCGTTCTGGCGCAACAGGTATTGCTGGTGACGGGTCTCGGCGACGGCGCGGGCCTGCTCCAGGTTGGCCTGGTAGCGTTCCTGGTCGATGCGCATCAGCACGTCGCCGACCTTGACCACCTGGTTGTCCTTGACCTCCAGGTCGGTCACCCAGCCGGACACGTCCGGCGCCACCACCACCACGTCGGCCCGCACCCGGGCATCGCGGGTCCAGGGCGAGAGCATGTAGTAGCGCCAGAGCCAGATGCCGGCGAGGACAGCGGCAGCGACCACCAGCAGGGTGACGACGACGCGAAGCGATGCACGCATGCGAATCTCCTTCTCGGGGCGACGATTCAGGTCGTAGCCGCCCAGGTAATGCCACTCAACATCAAAATGAACAGGGCGCAGTCGAACAGCGCCTCGTGCCAGACCCAGCGACGCAACGGCGTTTTCTGGATCAGCACCCGCAGCGCGGCGGTGGCCGCCAGCGCCAGCAGGGCATAGACGAACAGCGGGCTGAGGTAGACGCCGCCCCAGGCCGATTCATGCAGACTCATGGCTTTCCTCCTGATGGCACCACTGCTGCCAGGTGAACAGCAGTTGCGCCAGGGCCGCGCGCGCCAGGCGGCTGGCTTCGTCGTCGTGGCGAGCGTCACGCTCCAGGGCTTCGCGCAACGGCAGGCTGATCCGCTCCAGGCGGTCACTGCGCGGACCCGCGGGACCGGCCTCAAGCAGTTCGCCCAGTTCCCCGAGGAAGCGGTCGCGCGCCTTGCGCAGGACGCCACGGGCGCCCTCCAGGCAGGCCCGCAGGTGGATCAGTTCGTTACCCAGGTCGAGCGCCAGGAGGCCATCGTCCCAACGCCGCCGCTCCTGCTCCGGCAACAGGTTGGCGTGCCGCGCCAGGCGCAACAGGCGGTCGGCCATGCGCCCGCCGAACCAGTTCTCCGCCTGCGCCAGCGGGCGCCGGGTGAGGCGGCCGAGATCGACGCAGGTGGCGTCCAGCAGGCGTCGGGTCAGCCAGCCCGGACGCAAGGTCAGCAAGCGGAAGATCACCACCGCGAAGCCGACTCCGATCAGCACGCCCTGGGCGGAATTCAGCAGGGTCGCGAGGTTGTAGTCCATCTGGTTGCGCGGCGCGACCAGGACGATGAAGTGGATCGCGAACGAGGTGGCGGTGCCGGCGGTAACCGGTACGGCCATGCCCAGGGTGGCGAAGAACAGCGGCACGCCCATCGCCAGGCAGAGCAGCGGGAAGCCATTCCACTGCGGCAGCAGCCATTGGCTGACCAGCATCGCCGCCGGGATCGCGTAGACGATGCCGCGCAGGAAGCTCAGGCCGATGGCCACCGCGTTGTCGCGGTTGGCGAACAGGCTGCACACCACCGCCGCCAGCAGCATCGCGCCGGACGCCGCCGGCCACGCGGTATAGATCCAGTAGACCGACAGCCCGAGCAACGCCAGGGCGCTACGCGCGCCGTAGAACAGCGCCATCTGCAGGTCGCGGTGCCAGGACAGGGTGCCGGCGCTGCCCACCCGCCCCTCGACCTCGCCGCTGGCCACCGCGCGCATGCCCTTCTCGGCATTCACCGCCTTGAGCAGCAGCACCGAGCAGCGGGTCAGCAGGTAACGCTGGTCGTTGCTCCACTGCGGCTCGACCGCGACCTGCGCCAACTCCTCGCGCAGCGCCTGCATCGACGCCGGATCAGTTCCTTCCAGGGCGCTGGCCAGCGCGGCCAGCCAGCGCTCCACCCGGCGCTCTTCCTCTTCGCTCAGCCGCGCCCGTTGCCGGGCCACGCCGCGCGCGGTGCGCAACAGGCTGAGCAGGTCGCGCGAGAGCAACGCCAGGGCGCCGGCCCGGCGCCGCCCGCGCTCGCCTTCGAACCAGGCATGGTCGCGCTGCGCATCGACCTCGACGATCTTGCTCAGCGCGTTGAGCAGCCCCTGCGGCTGCCGCTGGCGCGGGTCGATCTCGCCGCGCGCGGCCTGCATGCCCAGCAGCCAGGTGGCGTGGGCCTGCTTGTCGAGGTTCTGCTCGACCCGCTGCGGCCAGAGGATCGCACTGACCGCCGAGGCGCAGATGATCCCCAGGCAGATCTCGGTACAACGCGCCACCGCCTGCTCGAAGACCAGCAGCGGCTGGTCCACCGCCGGCAGGCCAATGATCGCCACCGTATAGCCGGAAAGTACGAAGGCATAGGAAACGTGGTTGCGCAGGGAGGTCGAGGCCGCCGTGCAGAGCCCCAGCCAGAGCGAGATGGCCAGCAGGAACAACCAGGGCGCCTGGGCGAACAGCGCGATCATCAGCACCGACATCGCGGTGCCGACCAGGGTGCCGAGCAGGCGGAACAAGCCCTTCGCCACCACCATGCCGGACAACGGCTGGGACACGATCAGCACGGTCATCAGCGCCCATTGCGGCTGCTCCAGGTCGAAGCGAAAGGCGCACCACAACGCCAGGCCGCCGGCCAGGAGCGTCTTGATGGCGAACTTGAGCGCCAGCGTCGAGGGTGCCAGGAACGGCTTCCAGTGAATGGGCACAGGGTCTTCCGAAACGGGGTCTACATCAGCATAGATAGCCGGCGAACGCCGAGGCGATATGTGCAGCCTATATTATTAGGCTGCTAACAATATCGTCCAGCGACATTCGTAGTATCCCGATCGCTGCGCCGGTGTTTTTCCAGGCGCAAAAAAAACGGGCGACCGAAGTCGCCCTAAGTGCCTTGCGTGCTCTGTGTATCCGGGAGGATCAGCCTTTGCGGCTATGGGAATCCTTCCAGATGAAGTAACCGACCCCACCGAAGAAAGCGACCATGAGGCCTACTGTAAGAATCCCTGCGAGAACCACTTCGTCGATGAACATGTTGATGGCCTCCAGTTGCCGGTTGGGTGTTGCTCGATGGGCTCAGATTAGCGAGGCGCGGCGGCGCAATATTGACCTGGATCAATCGCCCGGACGGGCTTTTTCGGCCAGGTGCATGACACTGACCCAGGTCAAGTTTCGCAGGAGGGAGAATGCGGTCGGACGCCGCAGATAACCGGGAAAAACCTGCCCGATCGCCGCACGTTGCCCGCAGGAATGCGCCGCCGGCGAACGCGGCGGCGGAGGCTTCAGCGCTTCTTCGGCTTGCCTTTCGGCTTCTTCCGCGGCTTGCCCAGCGGCAACACCTGTTCGAAGGCCTTGCGGACCTCCTGCAGGCGCTTCTCGTGCACGTCGTGGATGCGCTTGTCGCGCTCGGCGCTGAGGTCGATCACCTTGTCGTCGTCGTTCATGGCTGGGGGTACACCAGGCGGAAGGTCAGGTTCAAACGGGGCATGCAGGAGCGGCGGGTCTTCGCCACCTGATGTTGCCAATGATGCTGGGTTGCGCCGCGCATGACCAGCAGGCTGCCATGGGTCAGTTCCAGAGAGTGGGCGATGCGGGTCTGGCCCTTGCGCCGCAGGTCGAAGCGGCGGCTGCCGCCGAGACTGAGCGAGGCGACCAGCGGATCGCGGCGCAGCTCTGGCTCGTCGTCGCTGTGCCAGCCCATGGAGTCCTGGCCGTCGCGGTAGTAGTTCAGCAGCACGCCGTTGACCCGCTGGCCGACCTCGCGCTCCACGCGCTCGCGGATCTCGCCGAGCAACGCGGTCCATGGCAGCGGCCGGTGGACCTGGCCGGAATAACGGTAGGCGGCGTCAGGGTCGCCGTACCAGGCCACCAGGCGCGGGGTCGGATGCTCCTCGCCATGGATGCGCAGGATCGGCTGTTCCCAGGGCGTTTCCTGTTCCAGGCGCAACAGCCAGGCGCTCGCCAGCGGCGCATCCAGCCAATGCGGGAGATAGCGCAGGTCGGCGTCCGGCAGGGTCAGGGGTGCGTCGGCGAACAGGTCCATGGGCCGCAGGTTACTACGCCGCAAGGCCGCTGCTGAAGCCTGGAAAACCAGGGTTACACTTCGATGTCGATCAATTGTCCCTTGCGCGGCAGCTCGTCCGCCTGGGCGCTCTCCCCCGCCTCGTCAGCCGGCGCCTCGTCCCCCTCGTCGCTCCGCGCGTGCGCCTCGCCGCCCTGGCGGCGCTGGCGACGGCGGTATTCCTCTTCCAGCCAGCTTTCCTCGTCGCGCTCCTGGCGCAAGGCGACGCCATCGCTGCCCGCGCCAGCCTGGGTCGGCGCGACCGGCGGCGTGGCCGGACGGGGCTTGGGCGGGTCCTGCTGGACGGTGACCGGGATCAGGCCCTGGGGGATCGGCGGAAGCATGCAGGCAACCTCTCTGGGTAGTGCCGCGTCATGGGTTCTCGCAGCGTGCCGGTTTGCGGCGTTCTTCTACAAGGGTTATCGGTCGACCCGCCGCTCGACTTGAGAACCAGCCGCCAGGCGGGCGCTCCCGTACCGACGGACGGCTCTCCGACGAAGCCGTGGCGCAACACGCAATCCATCGCCAAGCGTCGCTCAACGCCACGCGTTGCGGTACCATACCCGGCTTTTTTGGGAGGTGGACATGGCGCAGTATCAACCGGGGCAACGCTGGATCAGCGACAGTGAAGCGGAATTGGGCCTGGGGACCATCCTGGCCCAGGATGGCCGCCTGCTCACCGTGCTCTATCCGGCGACCGGCGATACCCGCCAATACGCCTTGCGCAATGCGCCGCTGACCCGCGTGCGCTTCGCCCCCGGCGATGAAGTGACGCACTTCGAAGGCTGGAAGATGACCGTTCGCGAGGTCGAGGAAAGCGAGGGCCTATTGGTGTACCACGGCCTCACCGCGCAGAACGAGCAGCGCACCCTGCCGGAAACCCAGCTCTCCAACTTCATCCAGTTCCGCCTCGCCAGCGACCGTCTGTTCGCCGGACAGATCGATCCCCTGCCCTGGTTCTCCCTGCGCTACCACACTCTCGAACGCCGCAGCCAACTGCTCCAGTCCTCGCTCTGGGGCCTCGGCGGCGCCCGCGCCCAGCCGATCGCCCACCAGTTGCACATCGCCCGCGAAGTCGCCGACCGCATGGCGCCGCGCGTCCTGCTGGCCGACGAAGTGGGCCTGGGCAAGACCATCGAGGCCGGCCTGATCATCCATCGCCAGTTGCTCTCCGGCCGCGCCGGGCGGGTGCTGATCCTGGTCCCGGAAAACCTCCAGCACCAGTGGTTGGTGGAGATGCGCCGGCGCTTCAACCTGCAGGTGGCCCTGTTCGACAAGGAGCGCTTCGCCGAAAGCGATGCCAGCAATCCCTTCGAGGACACCCAGTTGGCCCTGGTCGCCCTGGAGTGGCTGAAGGAAGACGAACGCGCCCAGGACGCCCTGTTCGCCGCCGGCTGGGACCTGCTGGTGGTCGACGAAGCCCACCACCTGGTCTGGCACCAGGACCAGGTCAGCGCCGAATACGCGCTGGTCGAGCAACTGGCGGAGATCATTCCCGGCGTCCTGTTGCTCACCGCGACCCCGGAGCAACTCGGCCAGGACAGCCACTTCGCGCGCCTGCGCCTGCTCGATCCGAATCGTTTCCACGACCTCGAAGCGTTCCGCCGGGAGAGCGAGCAATATCGCCCGGTCGCCGAAGCGGTGCAGGAACTGCTCGACCACGGCAGTCTTTCCGCCGGCGCGCGCAAGGCCATCCACGGCTTCCTCGGCAGCGAGGGCGACGAGCTGCTGGCCAGCGTCGAGGGCGGCGATGAAGACGCTCGCTCGCGCCTGGTCCGCGAGCTGCTCGACCGCCACGGCACCGGTCGCGTGCTGTTCCGCAACACCCGTGCCGCCGTGCAGGGCTTCCCCCAGCGCGAACTGCACGCCTATCCGTTGCCGATGCCGAGCCAGTACGAGGAATTGCCGGCCGGCGAACACCCGGACCTGTATCCGGAAGTGAATTTCCAGCAGCAGTGGGAAGACGGCGACGACAACAACCGCTGGTGGCGCTTCGACCCGCGCGTCGAGTGGCTGATCGATACCCTGAAGATGCTCAAGCAGTTCAAGGTCCTGGTCATCTGTGCCCACGCCGAGACGGCCCTCGACCTGGAAGACGCCCTGCGCCTGCGTTCGGGCATCTCCGCCACGGTGTTCCACGAAGGCATGAGCATTCTCGAGCGCGACCGCGCCGCCGCCTACTTCGCCGACGAAGAGTTCGGCGCCCAGGTGCTGATCTGCTCGGAAATCGGCAGCGAAGGCCGCAACTTCCAGTTCGCCCACCACTTGGTGCTGTTCGACCTGCCGGCCCACCCGGACCTGCTCGAGCAGCGCATCGGCCGCCTCGACCGGATCGGCCAGCGACACACCATCCAGTTGCACGTACCGCACCTGGAGAACAGCGCCCAGCAGCGCCTGTTTCAGTGGTACCACCAGGCGCTGAACGCCTTCCTCAATACCTGCCCCACCGGCAACGCCCTGCAACACGAGTTCGGCCCGCGCCTGCTGCCGCTGCTCGACGGCGGCGAGGACAAGGCCTGGGACGCGCTGCTCGCCGAAGGCCGCGCCCGTCGCGAAGCCCTCGAAGCGGAGCTGCACAGCGGTCGCGACCGCCTGCTCGAGCTGAACTCCGGCGGCGCCGGCGAAGGCGAGGCGCTGGTGGAGGCCATCGAGGAACAGGACGACGACTTCGCCCTGCCGATCTACATGGAGCGCCTGTTCGACGCCTACGGCATCCACAGCGAAGACCATTCGGAAAATGCCCTGATCCTCAAGCCAAGCGAGAAGATGCTCGACGCCGGCTTCCCCCTCGGCGACGACGAAGGCGTGACCATCACCTACGACCGTGCCCAGGCGCTGGCCCGCGAGGACATGCAGTTCCTCACCTGGGAACATCCGATGGTTCAGGGCGGCATGGACCTGGTGCTGTCCGGCTCGATGGGCAACACCTCGGTGGCGCTGATCAAGAACAAGGCGCTAAAGCCCGGCACCGTGCTGCTCGAACTCCTGTTCGTCAGCGAAGCCGTGGCACCGCGCGCCCTCCAGCTCGGCCGCTGGCTGCCGCCGCAGGCCCTGCGCTGCCTGCTCGACGCCAACGGCAACGACCTGGCCGGCCGGGTGTCCCTGGAAACCCTCAACGACCAGCTGGAAAGCGTGCCACGGGTCAGCGCCAACAAGTTCGTCCAGGCCCAGCGCGATGTGCTGGCCAAGCAGTTCGACGTGGCCGAGGGCAAGATCGTCCCGCGCCACGAGGAACGCGTGGCCAGGGCCAAGCAGCAGTTCGCCGCCGCCATGGACGAGGAACTGGCGCGCCTGACCGCGCTCAAGGCGGTCAACCCGAGCGTCCGCGACAGCGAGCTGGACAGCCTGCGCACCCAGCGCGAGGAAGGCCTGGCCCTGCTCGACAAGGCCTCCCTGCGCCTCGAGGCGATCCGCATCCTGGTCGCCGGCTGACGCCCGGCAACGGCTGCGCGAAACGAGAAGCCATGGGCATCCCCCATGGCTTCTTTCATTTCATTTCCAGCGAAGGCCGCAACGGCGAATGGCCGCGCGGCGACCGTTCGCCCCGTTCCCCGGCCCCCGCCGGGCCGCGAGCCAGGCGTCGCAGCGGAATCGCGACGGTCGCCCTGCGACTTATTGACCTCCGGCAAAGGTCCGCCGGCCGCGAGGGTCTACAGTGTCCTTGAAGTTTCAAGAACGCCCGGCGGGCGGACACTCACTCTGGAGGGACACCTTATGTACGATCGCATTCTGGTAGCCGTGGACGGCAGCCCGGTCTCCGACCGCGCCCTGGAAGAGGCCATCAAGCTGGCCGGCCTCAGCGGCGGCAAGCTGCGCGTCATCACCATCGTCGACAGCCCGCTGCGCCACCTTCCCGACTACGCGGTGTACTACAACCCCGAGCCGCTGCGCGAAGCCGCGCTGAAAGCCGCCGATGACGTCCTGGCCAAGGCCCGCGAGAAGGTCGAGGCGAGCAACGTCGAAGGCGCCACCTTCGATCGCGTCTGCCAGGAGCGCGCCAGCGAGGAAATCGCCGAGCGCATCGAGCTCGAGGCCCAGGCCAGCGATGCCGACGTGGTGGTCATGGGCACCCATGGTCGTCGCGGCATGCGCCGCCTGATGCTCGGCAGCGTGGCGGAAGGCCTGATCCGCGTGGCTTCGCGTCCGGTCCTGCTGGTCCGCGACAAATAAGGCGAAAGCCGACGAAAAAGGCCGTGGGGGGAATCCTCCACGGCCTTTTTTCTTTCAGCCCCCGTCGCTCACTGGGCTGCCCTGGGCGCGCGGCAACTGGCGAAGATGTCCAGCGCCGGCTGGTACAGCGAAGTCTGTACGTCCAGCAGGCCGAGCACCGAGTGGAACAGGTTGTCATGGCTCAGGTCCTTGTCGTCGCGCTTGCCGTCCAGGCAACTGCGCTGGATGCCCCAGTTGCCCAGCGCCTGCGGGGCGAACCACATGACCATCGGCACGTGGATCTGCGCCTGGGGCGCGATCGAATAGGGCGCCGCGTGCAGGTAGACGCCATTCTCGCCCAGCGACTCGCCGTGGTCGGACACGTAGATCATCGCCGTATCGCGCTTGTCGGCATTCCGCTTGAGCAATTCGATCACCTTCGTCAGGAAGTGGTCGGTATAGAGGATGGTGTTGTCGTAGACGTTCACCAGCTCTTCCTTGCTGCAACTGCCGAGCTGGTTGGTCCGGCATACCGGCTGGAAGCGCTCCATCTCCTTCGGGTAGCGCTCGTAGTACTCGGGACCGTGGCTGCCATCGGAGTGCAGGACGATGATGGCGTCGTCCTGCAGCCCGTCGATGTACTCCTGCAGGCCTACCAGCAGCGACTCGTCCAGGCAGTTCTTGCCGTCGCAGAACGGACTCGGCTGGGTCTTCGGGATGTCCCGGTTGGGCACCCGCAGGCAGGTGCCCTTGCAGTCGCTGTTGTTCTCCAGCCACAACACCTGCACGCCGGCACGCTGGAGAATGTCCAGCAGGCCTTCGTGGGTCTTGGCCTTCTTGTCGCTGTAGTCCTCGCGCGGGTACTGGGAGAACATGCAGGGCACCGAGACCGCGGTGGAAGTGCCGCAGGAACGGACCTGGGTGAAGTTGACGATGTCCTGCTTGCTCAGCTCCGGGTTGGTCTCGCGGGCGTAGCCGTTCAGCGAGAAATGATCGGCACGGGCGGTCTCGCCGACCACGAACACCAGCAGCGATTTCTTCTGTCGCTGCAGCGCAGCCGGCGCCTGGCGGGCGTCCAGGCCGATCGGCTCGACCACCAGGTGTTCCTTGATCACCAGGCGCTGCTTGGCGTACTTGCCCACCGCGTAGATGTAGTTGGTCGGGTTGATGAAGTGGGTCAGCTTGTCTTCCTCGCGGAAGATCGGGGCGTAGGTGGAATAGAAGCTGCCTACCATTACCGCGACGATCAGCAGGCAGCCGAGCAGCGTCAGGATCTTGTTCAGCAGGCCGCGGAAGAACGGCCGGTAGCGTACCGGCCAGAGCCAGATCAGCAGCGAAGGCAGGACACCGAGCAACAGCAGATAGCCGAGCAGGGTCGGGTTGACCAGGTCGCCGGCCTCGGTGGCGTTGGTCTCGAAGACGTTCTGCACCATCACCGTGTCGATGCTGATGCCGTAGCTGCCCATGAAGTAGGTCGCGCCGGCCGAGCACAGGGCGACCAGGGTCAAGGCCGGCTTGAGCAGCGGGCGGAAGGAAACCAGGGTCAGCAGGAGCGTGAAGGCGGCCCACAGGAACGCCGCGAACGAGGCGAAGAACGCGAAGCCCTTCAAGCCTTGCAGCGGCACCAGGCCATGCAGGGCCTTCCAGGTCGCCGCGTTGTAGAACACCACCAGAACCAGCGCGAACAGCATCACCAGCCGGGTCGAACCGATAGCCGGCAAGAAACGCTTGATACCCCCACCCATTGAAGCAACTCCTGAAACGTAACGGACCGCCGCCACCCCCCGTGGCGGGGCGCCCGAACTCTATCGGGCGCCTGGTCAAAATTTCGTGAAGCCTCGCGAGCCCTCGCGGGCGCAGCGATCATGCCCGTGGCGATGGAGCCGGAACAAGCTCAGCTATGCCTTTTCTCCCCGGGAAAATGCCGAAACCGGCCGTATGTCGGCGGCCAGCGACTTCCTTCCATGCCGACCTTGCAGGTGGCTCCCGCTATCTATACTGGAAGCACAATGCCACCCCCAGCCCGCACCCGCGCCGTCCGCGGGTTTTCCGTGTCCAGGGAGACACCGCTATGGATTGGCAAGGCCTGCGCTTCCTCGGAGAGTCTCCCGTCGACGGCTACGTGCTGCAGAACTGCACCTATTCTCCGTCGCTGGTGGCGCTCGCCTTCCTCGTCGCCTGCCTCGCCGGGTACACGGCGCTGGACATGGTCGAGCGGGTCGGCAACAGCCTGAGCCACCCGCGCCGCTGGCAATGGGTCGGGGCGTTCTGCCTGGGCAGCGGCATCTGGGCCACGCATTTCGTCGCCATGCTCGCGTTCCACGCGCCGATCGCCCTGCGCTACGACCTGCCGATCACCGGCCTGTCGCTGCTGATCGCCGTCGCCGCCTCGTACCTGGCGATGTACATGACCGCCCGCCCGCGCTTCGGCCTGCTGCCCTGCCTGCTCGCCGCCTGCTGCATCGGCCTGGGCATCGCCGCCATGCACTACACCGGGATGGCGGCGATGCGCTCGGTGGCCACCCAGTACTACCAGCCATCGCTGTTCGCCCTTTCGGTACTGATCGCCATCGGCGCCGCCTTCACCGCCCTCGCCGCGGTCCCCTACCTGCGCGGCCGGCGCAGCGCGCGCTACCGCTACATGAAACTGATCGCCAGCCTGCTGCTGGCCGGCGCCATCGCCGCCATGCATTTCACCGGGATGGCCGCGCTGGTGCTCAGCGTACCCGCCGGCACGCCGCTGGAACTGCAAGCCAGCGCCGACTCGCTGCGCCTGGGCTGGCTCACCGGAGTGCTCGCCAGCGCCATCGCCGCCTGCGGCATCTGGGCCGCATGGTCGGAGAAACAACGGGAGCGCCGGCTCAGCGAAAACAGCCGGGTCAACGCCCTGCTCAACCAGCTCGACCACGCCCACGCCTCGCTGCGCCAGATGGCTCGCTACGACAGCCTGACCGGCCTGCAGAACCGCACGGCATTCAACGAAGTGTTCGTCCAGCACCTGGAGAATTGTCGCCTGAGAGGCAAGGGCCTGGCGGTGATGTTCCTCGACCTCGATCACTTCAAGCGGATCAACGATTCCCTCGGCCACGACTCTGGCGACCAACTGCTGAAGATCGTCTCCGAACGCATCCGCAGCGTGTTGCGCGATAGCGACGTGGTGGCGCGCTTCGCCGGCGACGAGTTCTGCGTGCTCGCCGACCTCACCCAGGACCACGAGGCGCACATCCTCTCGCAACGCCTGATGCAGAAGATGAAGGAACCCATCGCTCTGGACGGGCGCACCCTGGTGATGACCGCCAGCGTCGGCGTCAGCCTCTATCCGAACGACGGCGAGCAGTGCGAGGAGCTGCTGAAGAACGCCGGCCTGGCCCTGCACCAGTCCAAGGCCTGCGGGCGCAACAACGCGCAGTTCTTCAGCCGGCAACTGCTGGTGCGGGCGACCCAGGAACTGCAGATGGAGGAGGAACTGCGCCAGGCCCTGCGCGACGACCAACTGGAGCTGCACTACCAGCCGATCCTCGCCCTCGCCGACGGCGAGGTACACCAGTTGGAGGCATTGGTGCGCTGGCGCCATCCGACCCAGGGCCTGCTCGGTCCGGACCGCTTCATCGGCCTGGCCGAAGCCAACGGCATGATCGACCAGCTCGACGACTGGGTGCTGCGACGCGCCTGCCGCGACCTGCGCAGCCTGCACCTGGCCGGCCACGAACGGCTGCGGGTGGCGGTCAACTGCTGCGCCAGCAATCTCGGCCGGGCCAGCCTGGTCGACGAAGTCCGTCATGCGCTGGAGCAGGCCGGGCTGGCGGCGTGCTTCCTCGAACTGGAGGTGACCGAGGACGCGCTGATGTACAACATCGACCAGACCATCCCGCTGCTCGAACGCCTCCGCGAGCTGGGCGTCAGCCTGTCGATCGACGACTTCGGCACCGGCTATTCGTCGCTCGCCTACCTGCGGCGCCTGCCGCTGGACGCGCTGAAGGTGGATCGCTCGTTCATCATGGACATCCCCGCCTCGCAGCGGGACATGGAAATCGCCCAGGCGATCATCGCGATGGCCCAGAAGCTCCATCTGAAAGTCGTCGCCGAGGGCGTGGAGACCCCGCAGCAACTGGCGTTCCTGCGGGAGAACCATTGCGAGCTGGTGCAGGGCTACCTGTTCAGCCGGCCGCTGCCGCTGGCGGCCCTGGAAGAGTTCCTCCGCGCCTACCGCTTCGACGCCGCGCCGCCGCTGCGCAGCCTGAACCAGGCCTGAGGTTCACTCGACGGCGGTCCGGTATTGCTCCACCAGGGTCGCCGGATCGCGTTCGAGATAGCCCTGGCTGCCGTGCAGACGCATCAACTGCGCGGCCAACCCGCTCATCGGGGTGGCCGCGCCTTGCTCGCGGGACAGCTTCACCGCGGTATCGAGATCCTTGAGCAGGGTCCGTACGTGCCACTTGACCGGCTCGTAACGGCTCTCGGCCATTTGCGGGGCGAGGATCTGCAACGGCTTCGAGTCGGCGAAGCCGCCCGCCAGCGCCGGAGCGACCAGGCTGGCGTCGACCCCGGCCCGCTCCGCCAGCGCCACCACTTCGGCGATCACCAGGGCGTTGCAGGCAACGATCATCTGGTTGCAGACCTTGGTCACCTGCCCGGCGCCCACCTCGCCCATGCGCGTCAGGCGCTGGCCAAGCCGGGAGAGGACCGGCCGCAGGCGTTCGATATCCGCTGCGCGTCCGCCGGCCATGATCGCCAGGCTGCCGCTTTCCGCGCCCGGCGTGCCGCCGGAGACCGGCGCGTCGACCCAGCGCACGCCGCAGCGCGCCTCCAGCTCGGCGGCCATCTCGCGGGTGGCGGCCGGCTCGGCGCTGGAGAAGTCCACCAGCAACTGCCCGGGCCTGGCGTTCTCGACGATGCCGCCGGCGCCGAACACCACTTCGCGCACCGCCGCGGTATCGGCCAGGCAAAGCATCAGGATTTCCGCGTCGGCGGCCAGCTCGGCCGGGACCTCGACGGCTTTCGCGCCCTCGGCCGCGAGCAACTCGCGTTTGCCCGGCGAACGGTTCCACACCGCCAGCGGATAGCCGGCGGCCAGCAGCCGGCGGCACATGGGCACGCCCATCAGGCCGAGACCGGCGAAGGCAAGGGAAGGCAGGGAAGCGGACATGGCGAACTCCAATACGCAGCGAATGGGCACGGGGAGCGCCATATTACCCGCGAGGCGCCGGCGAGCAACGCCGCGACGGCTGCCCAAGCGGGCCGCGCACCACTATACTCCCCGGGTTTTTTCCGCCATTGAACCGGAGAACTCTCCCATGTTGAAACGCTCCCTGGCGCTCGCCGCCGGCATCGCCCTGTCCCTGTCCGCCGCGCTCGCCCACGCCGAAACCCTGAAAGAACTCAAGGTCTCGGCGATCCCCGACGAGGCGCCCACCGAGCTACTGCGCAAATTCAAGCCGCTCGGCGCCTATCTGGAGAAGCAACTCGGCATGCCGGTGAAGTTCGTCCCGGTGGCCGACTACGCCGGGGTGGTCGAGGCGCTGGCCGCCGACCGCCTGGACATGGCCTGGCTGGGCGGCTTCACCTTCGTCCAGGCGCGGCTGAAGACCGGCAACGCCATTCCCCTGGTGCAGCGCGAGCAGGACCAGCAGTTCACCAGCAAATTCATCACGGCCGATCCCCAGGTGAAATCCCTGCAGGACCTGAAGGGCAAGACCTTCGCCTTCGGCTCGGTCTCCTCCACCTCGGGCAGCCTGATGCCGCGCTACTTCATGCAGAAGGACGGCATCGTCCCCGAGCAGTTCTTCTCCCGCGTCGCCTACTCCGGCGCCCACGACGCCACCGTAGCCTGGGTCCAGGCCGGCAAGGTCGACGCCGGCGTGCTGAACGCCTCGGTCTGGCAGAAGCTGGTGGACAGCGGCAAGGTCGATACCGCCAAGGTCAAGGTCTTCGCCACCACGCCGACCTACTACGACTACAACTGGACCGTGCGCGGCAACCTCGACCCGGCCCTGGCCGAGAAGATCAAGCAGGCCTTCCTCGCCCTCGACCCGGCGAAACCGGCCGACAAGGAGATCCTCGACCTGCAGGCCGCCAGCCGCTTCATCGAGACCAATCCGGACAACTACAAGGGCATCGAGGAGTC
The DNA here is from genome assembly GCF_050433085.1 of Pseudomonas sp. RC10-4-2. NCBI lineage: Bacteria > Pseudomonadati > Pseudomonadota > Gammaproteobacteria > Pseudomonadales > Pseudomonadaceae > Pseudomonas > Pseudomonas sp. RC10-4-2. The sequence continues at coordinate 1,032,129 of NZ_JBNPXX010000001.1, read as the reverse complement.
CGCACGCGCCGCCGGCCTGCTGAAGTGAGCCTGAGCCTCGACGGCGTGGACCTGGTCCACGCCGACGGCCAACGCGCCCTTGCCGACATCCGCCTGCGCCTGGCCGCTGGCGAACGGGTAGCCCTGATCGGACCTTCCGGCGCCGGCAAGACCAGCCTGCTGCGGGTGCTCGCCAGCCAATGGCGGCCCAGCGCCGGCCGTGTCGAACTGCTCGGCGAGGAGCCCTGGGCGCTATCCGCCGCCGCCCGCCAACGCCTGCGCGCGCGCATCGGCCTGGTCCACCAGGCACCACCGCTGCCGCCACGGCAGCGGGTGGTCAGCGCGGTACTGGCCGGGCGCCTCGGCCAGTGGCCGCTATGGAAGAGCCTGGTCAGCCTGGTCTATCCGCTGGACCGCGCCGGCGCCCACGACGCACTGCAACGCCTGGATCTCGGCGACAAGCTGTTCCAGCGCTGCGACCAGCTTTCCGGCGGCCAGTTGCAGCGGGTCGGCATCGCCCGGGTGCTCTACCAGCGCGCCGAGCTGATCCTCGCCGACGAACCGGTCTCGGCCATGGACCCGGTGCTCGCCGGCCATACCCTGGCCCTGCTCAACCGCGAGGCCGCCGCGCGCGGCAGCACCCTGCTGGCCAGCCTGCACGCGGTGGACCTGGCGCTGCAACACTTCCCCCGGGTGATCGGGCTGCGCGCCGGACGCATCGCCTTCGACCTGCCCGCCGGCGAAGTCGACCGCGCCGCGCTGGACGCCCTCTACGCCAACGAACAACTGCAGGCCGAGCGCGCCAGCCCGGCCGGCGAACCCGCCGTGGTGCACATCCCACGATGCTGAACGCCGCTTCTCCGCCGCGCGACCCCGCCGCCCTGCCGCGCCTGCTGCTGACCCTGGCCGCGTTGCTGCTGCTCTGGCCGGGGCTGCGCCTCAGCGAACTGGATATCCCCGGCCTGTTCAGCGGCGACAACGCGCGCACCATGGGCGGTTTCCTCGCCGGCTTCTGGCCGCCGGCACACGATCCCGGGTTCCTCGCCCTGCTCGGCCGCGCCACCCTGGAAACCCTCGCCATCGCCACCGCCGGCATGGCCCTGGCCTGGCTCCTGGCGTTTCCCGCCGCACTGCTGGCGACCCGCGCCCTGTCGCTTTCGGCACTGCCGCGCGGCGGCCTGCCGGCCTGGTGGGCACGGGCACTGCGCTGGCCGGTGCGCGGCCTGCTGATCCTCCTGCGCAGCGTGCCGGAAATCGTCTGGGCGCTGCTGTTCGTCCGCGCCGTGGGCCTAGGGCCCACCGCCGGGGTGTTGGCCATCGCCATCACCTATGCCGGCATGCTCGGCAAGGTCTACGCGGAAATCTTCGAGTCGGTGGATCCGCGCCCCACCCGCGCCCTGCTGCTGGGCGGCGGATCGCGGCTGGCGGCGTTCGCCTACGGGGTGCTGCCGAACGCCGCCGGGGAAATGATTTCCTACACTGTCTATCGCTGGGAGTGCGCGATCCGTGCTTCGGTGGTGATGGGCTTCGTCGGCGCCGGCGGCCTCGGCCAGCAGATCGACCTGTCGCTGCGGATGTTCGCCGGCGGCGAGGTTGCCAGCATCCTGCTGACCTTCCTCCTGCTGGTCCTCCTCGCCGACCTGCTGAGCCGCTTCCTGCGCGGGAGGCTGGCATGAGCCGGACCTGGCGCCTGCTGCTCTGGCCGCTGCTGGTGGTGGCCGCGGTGGGCGCCTCGTTCGCCTATCTGGACATGGACACCGCAGGTCTTTTCAGCGGCAAGGGACTGGGCCAGATGGCCGCCTACGCCAGCGAGTTCTTCCCGCCCGACCTGTCCGCTCCGCACCTGCGGGCGATTGGCCGGGGGCTGCTGGAAACCCTGGCCATGTCGGCCATCGGCACCCTGCTGGCGGCGCTGCTCGGCCTGCTCTTCGCGCTGCCGGCGGCAGGTCGCTTCGGCGTGCCGGCGCAGAGCCTGGCGCGACTCCTGCTCAATGCGCTGCGCGCGGTGCCGGAGCTGGTCTGGGGCGCGCTGATGGTGCTGGCGGCCGGGCTCGGGCCGAACGCCGGGACCCTCGCCCTGGCGCTGCACACCGGCGGCGTGCTCGGCCGGCTGTTCGCCGAAGCCCTGGAGAACACCCCGGCGCAGCCCGCCGAGGCCTTGCGCCTGGCCGGCAGCGGACGCCTCGCGGCATTCGCCTATGGCACCCTGCCGGGGGTCTGGCCGCAACTGGTGGCCTATACCCTGTACCGCTGGGAGAACAATATCCGTATGGCCAGCGTGCTCGGCTTCGTCGGTGCCGGCGGGCTCGGGCAGATGCTCTATTTCAGCCTGAGCCTGTTCCAGCAGGCCCAGGCCGCCACGGTGATCCTGGCCATGCTGGTCCTGGTGCTCGGGGTCGACAGCCTGAGCGCCTGGGCGCGGCAGCGCTGGGTCAGCCAATAGGAAAACGCGCCGCCGCGCCCGTTCGAGGAAATTTACGAAGCCCGCCGAAGATCGGGCATCATCGGTGCTCGGAGCCATCAGGGAGGCACCCCGCCTCCAGGTGTCCAGGGAGAGGAAGGAACCATGCGCAAACCACTGCTATCCGCATTACTGCTGGGCCTGCTGGCCCTCGGCGGCTGCAGCCTGCCCCAACAGCAGGCCGGCGCGCCGACCGAGCAGCGGCTCGGCACCCAATGGGGCGAAGGCGTCGCCTCGCCGGTCACCTCGGTGGCCCTGCGACGTCTATCGGAGCAACCGGTCGATCGCCGCCAGGTGTTCTACAGCGCGAGCCGCTTCGATGGACGTGCCATCAAGGAACTGCCCCTGGCCAAGGGCAGGGTGGGCTTCGCCGTACTCGACGAGGATGGCGGCAAGTTCGACCTCGTGCAGCACCGCAGCACCCTGCAATTGCAGGGTCGTGAAGGCCAGCGCTACCGACTGTGGCTGAACAACCTCGGCAGCGCGACCTACGAGGTGGTCGCCACGGTGGACGGCCTGGACGTGCTCAACGGCCAGCCGGGCAGCCTGAAGAACCGCGGCTATGTACTGGAACCGGGCGAGAGCCTGGTGATCGAGGGCTTCCGCAAGAACGAACGGGAAGTCGCGGCGTTCCGCTTCGCCAGCCCCGACGATGCCTACGCCAGCAACAGCGCGGCCGGCGACAGCCGCAACCTCGGCGTGATCGGCGTGGCCCTGTTCGAGCTGGACGCTCCGGCCAGCGGTCGCGAGGCGCCGGCCGACGGACCGCAGGCATTTCCCGCCGACGCCCGGAACGGCGGCGGCTACGCGCCGCCACCACGCTATCGCGACTGAGGCATCTTCACGAAAACTGCGCGGCGGCGTTCCTTCATAAGCAATCCATCTCACAGGAGCCGCCGATGAACCGCTTTTCACTGCCCCGCCCCGACGCACGCCAGTGCGTCGCCGGCCTGGGTTTCTCCGCCCTTCTGCTGCTGGCCTCCTCGGCCAACGCCGCCGCCTGCCGCGACATCACCAGCGTGCAGCAAAGCGCCGACGCCACGCGCAATACCTCGATGGGCGGCCACGTGACCCAGCACATCTACGGGATGACGCCGCCGTCCGGCTCGTCGCAGAAAGACAAGACCCTGTTCAAGTCGAGAGGCAACTACGACGCGGCCTGGCGCCAGTACGGATACATCGACAATCCGGTGGACTGCAGCGGCAACAGCAAGTTCCAGGTGGTTTCCCTGGAGAAGCTGCACATGGGCAAGATCGATGCCTACTCCTGCAAGCAGGCCGACGGCCAGGGCGCCTGCACGCGCTGGGATACGTACATGGCCAAGGAGATTTCGTACGGTTTCGTCCTGAAGGACGGCAAGTGGATCCTCAATACCCTCTACCCGGTTCCCCTCGACTAGGGCGCAGGCCGTCCGCGCCGGCCGCCCCATTGCAGGGAGCCGGCGCGGCCGTCCGGGTCAGAAGGTCAGCGTGCCCAGGCCCATGCCCGGATCGCTGAAGCCGGAGCGACCATCTTCCATGCGACCGCTGAAACGCCGCAGGAAGCTGTCCGCCCCCTGCGCGCTGACGCTGAAGTCGTACCAGTTGCCGCTGCTGCGCAGCGAATAGCGGACTTCCCGGCGCTGTCCCGGCGGCACGTTGACGGTACGCCGCTCGCCCTGGCGATAGACGTTGTCCTTGACCGTCAGCTTGACCGGATGGCGGCCACGGTTGATCAGTTGCACGCGCAGGTTGCCGAACAGCGGCTCGTAGTCGATCCGCACTTCCGGCAGCGGCGCCTTGCGCTCCGCCAGGTCGCGCCGCAGGTTGCCGCGAAAGACCCGGAGGAAACCGTTCGGACCGTGCACTTCCAGGTGGTAGTCGCCGCTGGCGTCGCCCTGGAAGCTGTCGTGCAGGCGCTTGCGCGCGCCGACGGTGTAGCGTTTCGGCGGGCTCTCGCTGTCGAGCAGGTCGAACACCTGGAACACCGCGCCGGCCTTGCCGGTGTTGGCGAAGGTCAGGCTCAGCGCATCTCCGCCGCTGCGGTAGCGCGCATGCACGCCCAGCTCGTAGGGCAAGGCGCGAGCCGGACGGATGCCCATTTCCTGCTTGGGCATGGCGGCCACCGCCGGCGGCTTCGGCTTCGGCAGCTTGATCTGGCTGGCGACGATGGCGTCGGCCTGGCTGGTGTCGGGCAGTTCGGGGAACGGCTCGTTGTTCGGGTTGGCGAAGTTGAACGCCGAGGTCAGGTCGCCGCAGACGGCACGACGCCAGGGACTGATATTCGGCTCCATGACCCCGAAGCGCTGCTCCAGGAAGCGGATCACCGAGGTGTGGTCGAACACCTGGGAGTTGACCCAGCCGCCCTTGCTCCACGGCGAGATCACGTACATCGGCACCCGCGGGCCGAGGCCGTAGGGCTGGTTGCGATAACGGATATCGCCCTTGGTGTGCCATTCGAGGGTGGCGTCGGCGGTGGTCTTGCCGCGCAGCGTGCCGTCCTTGTTCAGGCTCGGCGCGGCCGGCGGGGCGACGTGGTCGAAGAAGCCGTCGTTCTCGTCGAACATCACCAGCAGCGCGGTCTTGCTCCAGACCTCCGGGTTGGCGGTCAGCGCGTCGAGTACCCAGGAAGTGTACTCGGCCCCCCAGATCGGGCTGGACGGGCCAGGGTGTTCGGAGTACTTGGCCGGGGCGACGATCCAGGACACCTGCGGCAGGCTGTTGGCCAGCACGTCGCGCTTCAGCGCATCGAGCTTCCAGGTGCTCAGGCCGTTGACGATCAGCGGCGAGTCAGGCGCCGCGGCGCGGTACTGGCGGAAGCCGATCAGCGGGTTGTCGGAGAAGTTGTCGGCCATGTCCTGGTAGACCCGCCAGGTGATGCCGGCAGCCTGCAGGCGCTCGGGATAGGTGGTCCAGGTGTAGCCCTGCTCCACCGGGCCGTTGCTGTCGTGGTCGTTGGTGGTTACCGGACCACCGTGCTGGCCGAGCGGGTCGTTGGTGCCGGTCCAGAGGAACAGCCGGTTGGGGTTGGTGCCGCCCTGGAACGAGCAGTGATAGGCGTCGCAGATGGTGAAGGCGTTGGCCATCGCGAACTGGAAGGCGATGTCCTGCTCCTTGTAGTAGCCCAGGGAACGCTCGGTCTTGGCCGGCAACCACTTGTCCATGCGCCCTTCGTTCCAGGCCTGCTGGGCGTCCGGCCAGGTGTGCGGGGTGCCGTCGACGCGCTGGGCGCTGGTGGTGCTGGTGTCGAAGTGGTAGGGCAGGATCTCGCCCTTGCTGCCCTTCTGGTGCCAGACCCGCTGGCCATCGGGCAGCGGGATCGCCATGCGGTCGCCGAAGCCGCGGACGCCCTTGAGGGTGCCGAAATAGTGGTCGAAGGAGCGGTTCTCCTGCATCAGGATCACCACGTGCTCGACGTCCTTGAGGTTGCCATGCCGGCGGTGCGCGGGAATCGCCAGGGCCGCCTGGATGCTCGACGGCAGCATGCTGGTGGCGACGGTGGCGCCGACCGTACCGGCGGCCAGGCGGATGAAGCTTCTTCTGCTTTTCGAAATCATCGGGGGACTCACCAGGTCAGGGTGTGGCACAGGGCTGCCGAGCGCATCCATGACGCCCGCAGGCTCACTCGGCAGCAAGCTGTTCGAACCCCGACGACGCTAGTGAGGGAAAAAGACGCTTTGGTTTCAACACGCTTTGCAACAACTATTCATGCCAACTTCATCACAATTTGAGATCAAGATTTTGGTCTAGGCCAGATTCCACTTGACAGCCTTCGCCGGCACTCTCCTCACGCTCTTCCCCGCCATTGCAGGAGCAATACCCCCGCCACCACCAGCGCCAGGCCGAGATAGCCCTCCCAGGACAACCGGCGCACCGGGAAACCGGCCCAGCCGAACTGGTCGCAGAGCGCCGAGACCAGCATCTGCCCGGCCACCACGCACGCGATGAAAGTGGCGGCACCCAGGCGCGGCGCGACCAGGATCGCCACCGTCAGGTAGGCCGCGCCGAACAGCCCGCCGAGCCAGCTCCACCAGGGCGCGCCGCCGAGGCTGGCGATAGCCGGCAGCGGCACCCGCACCAGCAGCAGGCCCAGGCTGACCACCCCGAGGCTGACGCCCAGCGAAGTCAGGCTGGCGCTCAGCGGATGGCCGAGCAGGCGCCCGAGCAAGGCGTTGCTGCCGGCCTGCAGCACCACCATGCCGCCCACCGAAACTGCCATCAGTACCATCAGATAATTGGGCATGCTGATTCTCCTCCTCCGGCCCTTGCCTCTGGAGCAGAGTTTTTGCTATCCACTTCGCGAATGGAAATCGATAGTTGGTACACCTTCCATGCAGCAGATTCATGACCTACGCCGTATCGACCTCAACCTGCTGGTGGTGCTCGACGCGCTCCTCAGCGAGCGCCACGTGTCCCGCGCGGCGCAGCGCCTGGCCATGTCGCAGCCGGCGGTCAGCCACGCCCTCGGGCGTCTCCGCGAACTGTTCGGCGATCCACTGCTGGTGCGGGTGAAAAGCCGCATGCAGTTGACCAGCCTGGCGCTGGAGCTGGCGCCGAAGCTCCAGGCCAGCCTCGACCAGGTACGCGGGGTGATCGGCGGGCCGACCTTCGAACCGGTGCGCAGCCGACGCCACTTCCGCCTGGGCATGTCCGACTACGGCGCCTGGGTGGTGCTGCCGGCGCTGCTGCGCCAGCAACAGGCGCTGGCGCCCGGGGTGAGCTTCGGGATAGTCCAGGAACCGCGCCTGGAAACCGCCCGTCAGGTCGCCGAAGGACAGCTGGACTGCGCGCTGGGGGTATTCCCCCTGCTTCCGGAGGGCGTGCGCGCCAGGCGCCTGTTCGAGGAGCGTTTCGTCTGCGTCTGTCGGCGCAGCCTGTTCGACCGCCCCGACGGCCTGTCCCTCGACCGCTACCTGGCGGCCCGCCACGTGCGCGTCTCGCTACAGGACAACCCGGCCGAGGAAGTCGACAGCGCCCTGGAAAAACGCGGCCTGCGCCGGCAGGTGGCGCTGACCCTGCCGCACTTCACCGTGGCCCCGGCGCTGCTGGCCGGCACCGACCTGGTACTGACCATCGCCGAACGCACCCTCGAAAGGTTGCGGCTACCCGAGGAACTGGCGCTCTGCGAGCCGCCGCTGGCGATCCCGCGCTTCGACTATGTGCAGATCTGGCGCGGCGACGCCGAGCGCGAAGCGGCCGGCGCCTGGCTGCGGGAACAGATCCAGGCGGCGGCGCGGAAGATCTGAAGAAGAGTCAGGAAGGCTTTTCCAGCTTGCGCAGCATCTCGCCGACACGCTCGCCGAGCATTTCGTTGGCCGACAGCTTGAGGCCGCGCGCCAGTTCCACCTGGACCACGTGTTCCGCCAGCGGGCGCAGGCGCAGGAACACCTTGGCCAGCTCCTGCAGGTCCGGCGCCCCGGGCAGCAGGTCGGTGCCGCGGCCGTCCACCAGGTGGGTGACGATCAGGCGGACGATTCCCGCCGCCAGATGCTCGGTGTCGCTGCGCAACTCGCCGAGTTGATCGAGCAGCGCCTCCAGCGGGATGCCGCTGCGGTACAGTTCCAGCCCGGCCTGGAACAGCCGTGGACTGGGGATCTTCATGCGCTCGCCGTCGAACAGCAGCAGGCCCAGCGCCTGGGCCTTGTCGATCACCCGGTCGTTCAGTTCGTCGCCGAAGATCGCCTGGAGTTCGTCGAAGCCGATGCTGCCGGGCGTCTCCAGGTTCCACTCGCCGATGATCGCCTGGTCCAGGCCGAGCACATGGTCGAGGTCGCGGCCCTGTTCCCAGGCTTCCAGCAGTTCCTTGATGTTGGCGCTGGAATAGCCGCGCTCGAGCAACTGGCTGATCAGCCGCAGGCGCTTGAGATGACTGTCGAAATACACGCCGACCCGGCCGCGCCGCTCCGGCGGCGGCAGCAGGCCGCGGTCCTGGTAGGCGCGTACGTTGCGCACGCTGCTGCCGGCCGCGCGAGCCAGTTCGTCGACGCTGTATTCGCGGGCATCCTCGGCGGACGGCTGCTCGCCACGTTGCAGCAGGCGCTGCAGGAGGGTCAGGGGTGTGCTCATGGAGGCGGATCATAACGAGGCCCGCCGAACGGCCACAACCTCCGGGGGCGCAACGCTCTTTGCCGGCGTCCGGATGCGCGGGCGCCAACCAAAGACTGGACTCGTCGGTCAGCCGCTTCTCCGGCACCACCGCCAAAACCCGGGGGAAACGTCCCGAGCCTTCTGCCCCGGGCCTTCCGGCGCCGGTAGCAAGTGCCGTAACACCGGCGTGAAGAGACTTCCCAGGGCTGGCGCAACGCCTGCTTATGGGCCAGCATCAACCATGACATCAATCAATGTCACAATAACGACAAGCCAGCCTGGAGAGAGCCATGTCCCAAGGCGCCTGGGTACCCACTCCCGACGATCTCGATCACTTCCGCCAGGTCCAGCGACTGGCCTATACCTGCTGCGAAACCATCCACGGCGAACTGCGCGCCGGCATCAGCGAGAGGGAAGCCGCGGCGCTGATGAAGACCTGGCTGCAGGATCATGGCGTCGACGACTGGTTCCACCAGCCCTTCGCCTGGTTCGGCAGCCGCACCTCGTTCAAGGGCTTCGACGGCCTGCGTCATCTCGGTGGCTTCAACCTGGCCTTCTACCCCGGCAAGCAGCGCCTGGAGGAAGGCATGCCGTTCATCCTCGACTGCGCGCCGACCCTCGGCGCCTATACCGCCGATGTCGGCTACTCCGGCGCACTAGGCCACAACCTGTTGCAGGAGCGGCTGATGGACGACCTGCTGATACACCGACGCACCATCCTTGACCTGGTCCGCGAACGGCGCCCCCTGGCCGAAGTCAGCCAGGCGGTCGACCGGCTCTGCGTGATCCAGGGCACCCTGCCACGGCACAAGGCCTATCCCTTCGAAGTGCTCGCCCATCGCGTGGAAAAGCTCGGCAACCGCCGCGGTCCCTCGGTGGCGCGCTTCGGCGTGCGCAACCTGTACACCCTGACGCGCAACGCGCTGGTCACCGGCAAGCGCGAAGGCTGGTCGCCGCTGTGGTCCAGCGGCAAGCGCTCCGAGCACCCGCCGACGCCCGGTCTCTGGGCAGTGGAACCGCACCTGGGGCTACGCGGGGTGGGCGCCAAGTTCGAAGAACTGCTGGTGGTCACCGAAGACGACGCCTACTGGCTCGACGACGACCTGCCGCACGTCCGCCGCTGGCAGGCGCGCGGACTGCTGCCGCAAGCACGGGAGGCCGCATGAACGCGCTCCTCGCCCTCCCCGACCTGCAGCCGGAACGCCTGTTCGTGCAATCCGGCGACGTGCGCCTGGCGGTTCATTGCTGGGGCGCGCCGGACAACGGCAAGCCGACGCTGCTGATGGTGCATGGCTACCCGGACAACCACGAGACCTGGCTGCCGCTGATCCGCCAACTGGCCGGGCGCTACCGCATCGTCGCCTACGACGTGCGTGGCGCCGGCGCTTCGGACAAGCCACGCTGGAGCCGCGACTACCACCTGCAGCGGCTCAGCGAAGACCTGCAGGCGGTGATCCGCGCCACCAGCCCGGACCGCCCGGTACACCTGCTGGCCCATGACTGGGGCTCGATCCAGACCTGGGAAAGCGTCACCGATCCGCAGTGCCGACCGCTGATCGCGTCCTATACCTCGATCTCCGGGCCCTGCCTGGACCATGTCGGTTTCTGGATGCGCGAACACCTCAGGCAGCGCAGTCCGAAGGCCCTGAAAGCGGTATTCGGCCAGTTGCTCCACTCCTGGTACATCGCCTTCTTCCATACCCCCGTCGTACCCGAGCTGCTCTGGAGCGCCGGCCTGGCCCGGCTCTGGCCGCAGTTCCTGAAGCACGCCGAAGGCGTCCGCCATCCGCAGGTCAACCCGACCCAGGCCAGCGACGGCCGGCACGGGGTCAAGCTGTACCGCGGCAACTTCATCCGCAGCCTGTTCCGTCCGCGCAAGCGCCACACCGAAGTGCCGGTGCAACTGATCGTACCGACCCGCGACCGTTACGTCGGCGCCCAGCTGTTCCAGCACCTCAGCCTGTGGGCGCCACGCCTGTGGCGGCGCGAGGCGAGCGTCGGCCATTGGCAACTGCTGGCCGAGCCGGAGCAACTGGCCGGCTGGCTCGGCGAGTTCATCGACGCCCAGGAAACCGGCGAGTCGCCGCCGGCCCTGCAACGCGCCCAGGTCCGGCCCGACGCGCGCTCGATGAGCGGCAAGCTGGTGGTGGTCACCGGCGCCGGCGGCGGCATCGGCCGTTCGACCCTGCTCAGCTTCGCCGAGCGCGGCGCCAGCCTGCTCGCCGCCGATCTCGATCTGGAAGCCGCCGAACGCAGCGCCGAACTGGCCCGCGCCCTTGGCGCCACGGCCCATGTCTACCAGGTCGACGTCGGCGATACCCAGGCCATGGAGACCTTCGCCGAGTGGGTGCGCGACACCCTCGGAGTCCCGGATGTGGTAGTCAGCAATGCCGGCATCGGCATGGCCGGACCGATGCTCGACACCTCGCCCGCGGAATGGGAGCGCCTGCTGCGGGTCAACCTGTGGAGCGTGATCGACGGCTGCCGCCTGTTCGGCCGGCAGATGATCGCGGCGAACAAGCCGGGGCACCTGGTCAATGTCGCCTCCGGCGTGGCCTTCGCGCCGTCGCGCAACTACCCCGCCTACGCCACCAGCAAGGCCGCGGTACTGATGCTCAGCGAATGCCTGCGGGCGGAACTGGCCGGACGTTCGATCGGAGTCACCGCGGTGTGCCCGGGCTTCGTCGATACCGGCATTGTCCAGGCCACCCGCTTCGTCGGCATGGACGCCGAACGCCAGGCGCGGCGCCAGGCGAAGATCCAGCGCTTCTACAAGCGACGCCGGCTCAGCCCGGACACCGTCGGGGAAAAGCTGGTGCGCGCCGTGGAGCGCAACAAGGCGGTGGTCTCGGTGGGCAGCGAGGTGCACCTCGGCGCCCTGCAATGGCGCTTCGCGCCCTGGGCCACGCGGTTTCTCGCGCGCTTCGACCTGACTTCCTGAGAGCCTGCCATGAGCGAATTCCACCACAAGCTGGTCCAGCGCAAGGTCCGCTTCGACTTCAGCGATACCCCCCTGCACTGGGTTCCCGGCGAAGCGGAAGCGTCCCAGGTGATGAACGTCCTGCACATGCTCCTGCCTTCCGGCGAACTGTGGTTCTGCCGCCTCTACAACAAGGCCCTGCCGCTGGTTAGCGACGCCCGCCTGCGCGACGACGTGCAGGGTTTCATCCGCCAGGAAGCGATGCATTCGCGGGCCCACGACGGCGCGATCCAGCGCTACCTGAGCAGGTTCGACATCGACTCCAAGCCGTTCACCGACAAGATGGATTTCCTTTTCGAACGCCTGCTCTGCGACTACCCGCTGGGGCAGAACCGCCTGACCCGCGCCCTCGACGGCTGGTGGCTGCGCCAGCGCTGCGCGATCATCGCCGCGGTGGAGCATTTCACCTGCGTGCTCGGCAAGTGGGTGCTGGAGGCCCGGGAGCTGGATCGCCGCGGCAGCGACCCGGTGATGCTCGACCTGCTGCGCTGGCACGGCGCCGAGGAAGTCGAGCACCGCAGCGTCGCCCACGACCTGCACGTGCATCTGGGCGGCAGCTTCGTCACCCGGCAACTGACCATGCTGTTGGTCATCGCGATACTGGTCTACCTGCTCGCCGACGGCACCCGCACCCTCCTCGACCAGGACCCGAGCCTGCGCGGCGCCAAGCGCCAGGGATTCCTACGAACCTGGTGGCGGCTCGGCAAGCAGGGCCTGCTGCCGAACCTCGCGCGCACCTTCCGCGACGTCGCCCGTTACTTCAATCCCTGGTACCACCCCGAGCACGAGGCGAATACCCAGGAAGCCCTGGAATACCTGGCCAACTCGCCGGCGGCCCGGCGCGCGGCGAACGCCTGAAAACAATTCACTGGAAATACCGGCAAGCGCCGCGGAAGCTGGAACTTTCCCGGCGCTTGTCCATTGTTACGTCAGGTCGAGTCAAACAAGGCCGGCAGACGGAAGGTAATTTCCGTAAGCCTGAAAAATGTCGCTTGATAGAATGATTGAAAATAACGGGCGCGCGACGTGAAACTTTGCAAAAGCCAGCCATTCTTGCTGATGGCATTTTGAGAACAAGCAAAATAAAAGTAAGAAAAGTTACCCTATCGATCGGAAATTAAAGAAAGAAAAGCGAGCGAGAAGAGAATCGGGAAATACGCTCTTCGCGCCCGCCTTCGTATTTATCCGGCCTGCGGAAACTCACTGGCCAGGCAGCGTGATCTCCCGTTCCGAAACGATGATCTTGTTGACCAGGCCGTACTGCACGGCCTCCTCCGCGTTCAGCCAGAAGTCGCGCTCGGTGTCGGCACTGATCTTTTCCGGCGTCTGCCCGGTGGCTTCGGCGAAGATCCGGTCGAGGCGTTCCTTCATCCGCACGATCTCGCGGCGGTAGATCTCGATGTTGCTCGCCGGCCCCTGGATGCCACCCGACGGCTGGTGCAGGAGGAAGCGGGTATTGGGCAGCGAATAGCGGTTTTCCTTGTCCGCCGCGGCATAGATCAGCGCGCCGGCGCTGGCAACGCTGCCGGAACCGATCATGATGACCTTCGGTGTGATGAAGCGGATCGCGTCGAAGATCATGTCGCCGGACTCGACGTGGCCACCCGGGGAATTGACGAACATGTAGATCGGATCGTCGCTGATCGAGGCGAGGATGTGCAGCTGCTGGACGACGTCCTTGGCCATCTTCTCGTCGACCCCGCCGGTGACGAACACCTTCCTGACCTTGAGCGCGTACTCCATCAGCTTGGCGCCGATGGCGCCGTGGGAGTCGCCGCCTTCGCGGTCCTTGTCATCGGTTTTCATGCAACCTCCTGGAACTGTTGGTAATCCATCCGGCAAACCTTTCAGGGCATGCGTTCGTTGTTCGCCAGGGCGCGGATATATATCCGTTAATGCGCCTCTTCCGAGCGGCCCATTATGCATCAGCCAGACACTTTCGAAAGGCTTGCTTCAACTTCGAAAAGACCGGCGAAGGTAATCTCGTGAAGCATAGCCATGCAGGGCCGCGACGCACGTTTCCCGGAACCTAACAGATTTGTAAGTTGCCTCGTAAATACCTACCAGAATTAACAGTTAACAACGCGATTACCCTGCAAGAATTAACAGCTATTTCTTCGAGCCTGCCAAAAGTAATAGTACACCCCGCTCTTGCTTCGGGTGCCGCCGCTTCCCTGCCAACCACGCTGGCTACGGCGCGCTGAAACGTCGACGGGTGGAACCTGTCCGGCGAGGCGTGCGGTGCCCGTGTTCGCCGAATCGATGGATTGTTGAAGAGGACGCAGGGATGGTTCGTTTCGCTCGCTTGCCGCTATCGCCCTACCAACGGGACATCTGGGTCGCCGCCGCGCAGTTTCCGGAACTCGACCAGTACACCATCTTCAGCTACGACCGCTTCACCGGCGAGGTCGATACCCAGGCCCTGGAACGGGCGCTGCTGCAGGCGGCGCGAGACACCGAGGCGTTCCGCCTGCGCCTCGGCGAGACGGACGGTACGCCGTACCAGTGGCTGGACACGGATGCCGAGTTCGAGGCGCGCCACGTCGACCTGCGCGCCGACCGCGACCCCGAGGCCGCCGTGCGATCCTGGCTGCGCGACGCCTTCCGCCACGCCTACCCGCTGGACGGCCGCAGCCTGGTGGACCTGGCCCTGCTGCATAGCGACCAGGCGCTCTACGTCTACGTGCGCACCCACCATATCGTCAGCGACGCCTGGGGCCTGCAGCTATTCCTCAGCCGGGTGCGCGCCGGCTACCTGGGCGAGCTAGGCGAGCCACAGGCGCAGATGCCGACGGCTTCCCTCCTGGCGCAACTCGAGACCGACGACTACTCCGGTTCGGAACAGTACCGCGGCGACCGCGCCTATTTCGCCGAGGCCCTGGAGGGCCTGGAGCCGGCCCTCTTCACCCGCAGGCGCCCGGCCGGGCTGCGCCGCACCGCGCGCCACAGGCTGACGCTGGAACGCACACTGCTCGATGCGATCCGCGATCGTGGCGAATCGCCCTTCCTGTTCCTCTCCGCCGCCGTGGCGCTGTACCTGGCGCGGATCCACCAGAACGACGACGTGGTCCTCGGCGTACCGGTGCTGAACCGCGCCGACCGCGCGGCCAAGCAAGTGGTCGGGCACTTCGCCAATACCCTGCCGCTACGCATCCGCACCGCGCCGGAACAGACCGTCGACGAATTCCTGGCGCAGTTGCGCGAGGCGACCCGGACGCTGCTGCGCCACCAGAAGATGCCCCTCGGCGACCTGTTGCGCGGCGCCTCGCCACTGTTCGACACCACCCTTTCCTATATGCGCTGGCCCGCCGCCCAGGCGATCCCGAACGCCAGCGTCGAGACCGTGGCGCAAACCCACGCCCATGACCCGGACGCGCTGGCCATCTGGGTCTCCGAGTTCGACGGGCACAGCGACGCGCAGGTGGATTTCGAATACGCCTGCGATGTGTTCGACGCCGACTTCCCCATGGACGCCGCGGCGCGGCATATCGAAACCTTCCTGCGCGCCCTGGTGGAGGGCGGCGAGCGCCGCCTCGGCGAACTCGATCCGCTGTCGGCCGCCGAGCGCGAGGAACTGATCCACACCCGCAACGCCACCGACCAGGCATTCCCCGAGCAGGCTACCCTGCCCACACTGTTCGCCGAGCAGGTGGCGCGCACCCCGCAACGCACCGCGCTGCTGGAAGCCGACGGCGGCACGCTCAGCTATGCCGAGCTGGACGCCAAGGTCCAGGCCGTGGCCGACGCCCTGCGCGCAGCGGGTGTGAGGACCGACGAGCGGGTAGCGCTACTGGTCGCCCGCGGTCCCCACCTGCTGCCGGCGATCCTTGGCGTGCAGCGCGCCGGCGGCGCCTATGTGCCGATCAATCCCGACCATCCCCTGGAGCGCGTCCGCCTGCTGTTGGAAGACTGCGGTGCCCGCGTGGTGCTGGTGGACGAGCGCGCAGCGACACTCGGCGAGAGCCTCGGAGAGACGCGCGTGCTGCACCTCGAACGCCTGCCGCAGAGCACCGGCGACCTGCCGGCGGCCAACGTGGCGCCCGGCGACCTGGCCTATGTCATCTATACCTCCGGTTCGACCGGCATGCCCAAGGGCGTCATGGTCGAGCACCGCTCGGTGGTCAACCGCCTGAACTGGATGCAGCGTCGTTATCCGATCGGCGAACGCGACGTGCTTCTGCAAAAGACTCCGGTGACGTTCGACGTGTCCGTCTGGGAACTGTTCTGGTGGAGTTTCACCGGCGCCCGCCTGTCGCTGTTGCTGCCCGGCGCCGAGAAGGACCCGCGGGAAATGTTGCGGAGCATCCAGCGCGACGCGGTCACGGTCATCCACTTCGTGCCGTCGATGCTGACGCCGTTCCTCGACCTGCTCGACGGCGACCCGACCGCCCGCACGGCGGCAAGCTCGCTGCGCCTGGTGTTCTGCAGCGGCGAAGCCCTCGCGCCGTTGCAGGTCGCGCGCTTCCGCCGGCTGTTCGGCGACGCCGTGCGACTGGTCAACCTGTACGGACCGACCGAGGCCACCGTCGACGTGTCCGACCATGAGTGCGCCAGCGACAACCCCACGCGGGTCCCGATCGGCCGGCCGATCGACAACCTGCGCCTGTACGTCCTCGACCACGCGCTCAGGCCGCAGCCCCTCGGTGCCGTCGGCGAGCTATATATAGGAGGCGTCGGCGTCGCCCGCGGCTACCTGAACCGGCCGGAGCTGAACGCCGAGCGCTTCCTCGTCGACCCCTTCGTCGCCGGCGGCCGTCTCTACCGTACCGGCGACCTGGCCCGCTGGCTGGCCGACGGCAACCTCGAATACCTCGGCCGCGCCGACGACCAGGTGAAGATCCGCGGCAACCGGGTCGAACCCGACGAAGTACGCGACCGCCTCGCCGCGCTTCCTGGCGTACGCGACGCCGCGGTCGTGGCACGCGATTCGGCGGTACGCGGCACGCACCTGGTCGGCTACTACGTGGCTGCGGCGGAACTCGACCCCGGTCAATTGCGCGCCGGACTTTCGGCGACGCTGCCGGACTTCATGCTGCCAGCCTTCTTCGTGCGCATCGACAGCCTCCCGCTCAGCGCCAACGGCAAGCTCGACCGCCGGCAACTGCCGGCACCGCCGGAACAGGTGGCGGCGGTTGCGCCGCGCACGGCGACCGAGGCCGAACTGGCGGCGGTGTGGGCCGATGTCCTCGGCGTGGCGGAGGTCGGCGTGCACGACGACTTCTACGCCCTCGGCGGCGACTCGATCCTGATGCTGCGCATCCGCGCCGCCGCACAGCGGCGCGGCCTGGGCTTCGAACTCGCCGACCTGATGCGCAACCCGACGGTGGCGGGCCTCGCCGAACGCCTGGTGCGTCCGCTCGCGGAGCGAAGCTACCAGCCCTTCGAACTGGTTTCCGAAGTCGACAAGCCGCGCCTGGAAGGGCTGGAGGACGCCTTCCCGACCAGCCGGCTGAGTCTCGGCCTGCTCTTCCATAGCCGCCAGCGCCCCGACTCGTCGGTCTACCACGACGTGTTCCACTACCGCTTCGACCTGGCCTGGGACGAAGCCGCGTTCCGCCACGCGCTGGACCGGGTGGTCGCCGCCTATCCCGCGCTGCGTTCGTCGTTCGACCTCAGCGGTGCATCCGAACCGCTGCAACTGGTGCATACCCAGGCGCGCAGCGAACCGCTGATCCTGGACCTGCGCGGCAACCCGGAGGCCGGGACGGTGCTCGACGAGCACATCCGCCAACGCCGCTTCCATCGCTATTCGCTGCAACAGCCCGGGCTATTCCTGTTCGCCGCGTTCGTCCGCGAGGACGGCCTGGACCTGGTGTTCAGCTTCCACCATGCGATCCTCGACGGCTGGAGCGTGGCCAACCTGATCGTCGCGCTGGTCGCCGCCTACCGTGGCGAGCCGCTGCCGGGCCCCGCGCCGGCGCTGGCCTGCCATGTCCGCGAGGAGCTGGCCGCGCTGGCTTCGCCGGCCGCCGTGGGGTACTGGACCGGGCTGCTGGAGGGCGCGAGGATGACCCGCCTCGACGGCTTCGGCGCCCACGAGCCGCAAGCCGCGCAAGGTCCGGCCAGCCATCGCGAAGCGCTGCCGGACGGGCTGCTCGAACGACTCAAGGCCACTGCGGCGCAACGCGGACTGCCGTTGAAATCGCTGCTGCTCGCCGCCCATTGCCTGACCCTGCATCTGTTCTCCCGCAGCGACAGCGTGGTCACCGGCGCGATCAGCAACGGCCGCCCCGAACTGCCCGACGCCGACCGCATGGTCGGCCTGTTCCTGAATACCGTGCCGGTCCGCTCGGAGATTGCCGGGCATAGCTGGATCGAGGTAGCCGATGCGCTGTTCCGCCAGGAGCGCGACGGACACGCCCATCGCCGCTATCCGCTCAGCGCCATCCAGCAGATCGTCGGCGACGAACTGAGCAGCGCCTTCAACTACGTCAACCTGCATGTCCTCGAACCGCTGTGGCAACTGCGCGACTTCCACGTCTGGGAAGAAACCAACTTCGCCCTGCTGGTCAACGTGATCGCCACGCCCAGCGACGGCATGTACCTGCGCATCGACAGCGACGGCCGCGGCATCAGCCGCAGCCAGGCCGCGCTGATCGGCGCGACCTTCGTCGAGCTCCTGTGGCGCCTCGCCGAGCATCCCGACGAAGCCGCCGACTTCGCCTTCCTCGCCCCTCGCCGCGACGCCGCTTCCCAGCCCGAGCCGCTGGTCGACGTCGTCAGCCTGTTCGAACGCCAGGTCGAGGCGCTGCCGGGCAGCGCCGCGCTGGCCTTCGAGGAGCAACGCTGGACCTATCGCGACCTCGACCATGTGGCGCGCTGCGTGGCCACCCGCCTGGTCCGCGCCGGCGCGCGCCGCGGCGATGCGATCGGAGTGGCGCTGAACCGTTCGCCGGAGATGATCGCGACGATCTGGGGCATCCTGCGCGCCGGCCTGGTCTGCGTGCCGCTGGACGTCAGCTATCCCGCGCAGCGCCTGGCACTGATCCTGGAGACCGCACAGCCGTTCCGGGTGGTCGCGCATCCCGAGCACGCCCATGTCGCCGCGGCGGAACGGGTGCTGCCGGTAGAGGAACTGGTCGCCGACATCGAGCCCGAGACCTTCGCCGCGCCGCAGCTCGACGAGCTGGCCATGCTGCTGTTCACCTCCGGTTCCACCGGGCGGCCGAAGGGCGTCGAGCTTAGCCACCGGATGTGGGCCAACTACACCCAGTGGCAATTGCGCGTCGCCAGCGGCGTACCGGGGCTGCGCACCCTGCAGTTCGCGCCGCTGAGCTTCGACATGGCCTTCCAGGAGATCTTCTCCACGCTGTGCGGCGGCGGCGAGCTGCAACTCATCTCCAACCGCGAGCGGATGGACCCCTCCGCGCTGCTGCATGTCCTCGAACGCCGCCAGGTCCAGCGCGTGCTGTTGCCCTTCGTCGCCCTGCAACGCCTCGCCGAGGCCTCCAACGCGCTGGGCGTGCGCCCCGGCGCCCTGCGCGTGGTGGTGTCCTCCGGCGAGCAGTTGCGCATCACCGAAGACGTCCGCGCGTTCTGCGCGGCGATGCCCGGGCTGCTGCTGGAGAACCAGTACGGTCCCACCGAGACGCACCAGGTCACCTACCACTCGCTGAGCGGCGATCCGGCGCACTACCCGGACCTGCCGCCGATCGGCCGGCCGCTGGACGGGGTCGAGGTGCAGGTGCTCGACGCCGCGCTGCGCCCGGTACCGGTCGGCGTTACCGGCGAGCTGTACTTCGGCGGCGACTGCCTCGCGCGCGGCTACCACCGCGCCCCCGAACTCACCGCCGAGCGCTTCGTCGAACATCCCTGGCGCCCCGGCGCCAGGCTCTACCGCACCGGCGACCTCGGGCGCATCCTCGGCAACGGCGAGATCGTCTGGCTCGGCCGCGCCGATACCCAGGTCAAGGTCCGCGGCTTCCGCATCGAGCCGGCCGAGGTCGAGCTGGCGATCATGCGCCAGGCCGAGCGCCAGCCGGGCCTGCGCGGCGCGGCGGTGGTGGCTCGCGAGCGCCAGGGCAACGATGCATTCCTCGCTGCCTTCCTGCTCGGCGAGCCCGAGGCGGTGGATCTCGCCGAACTGAAGCAGGCACTGCGCAGCGAACTGCCGGAACACATGGTGCCGGCACACTTCGCCTGGGTCGACGGCTTCGCCCTCACCCCCAGCGGCAAGCGCGACGACGCCGCCCTGCGCGCACTGCCGCTGGAGCACGGGACGAACATCGAGTACCTGGCCCCGCGCGACGACTACGAGCGCACCCTGGCCGGACTCCTCGGCGAGTTGCTGGATCGTCCCCGGGTAGGCATCCGCGACAGCTTCTTCGACCTCGGCGGCACCTCGCTCAGCGCGATGCGCTTCATGCTGCTGATCGAGAAGCGCTATGGCGTCGACCTGCCGATGGCCGCGCTGATCGAGACGCCGACCGTGGAGGGCCTCGCCGAACGCCTGCGGGAACGCTCGGCGGTGCGCGCCTTCGACCCGCTGGTACCGATCCGTGCCGGCGGCAGCCGCCCGCCGCTGTTCCTCGTCCACCCGCTCGGCGGCCACGTGCTCTGCTACCTGCCGCTGGTTCGCGCACTGCCGCCGGACCAGCCGGTATATGCCCTGCAGGCGGCCGGCACCGGCCAGGGCAGTACGCCGCTGGCGGTCCTCGAGGACATCGCCGCCAGTTACCTCGCGGCGATCCGCCGGGTGCAGCCGGAAGGCCCCTATTACCTCGGCGGCTGGTCGTTCGGCGGCTTCGTCGCCTACGAGATGGCCCGGCAACTGCGCGCGCTCGACCCGCAGGCGGTCGCCCAACTGATCGTGCTCGACTCCATCACCGTCGACCGCAACCACGCCGGCAGCGCCAGCGACGAAGCCCTGCTGCTGTTCTTCTACTGGGAACTGGTCTGGTTCGAGCGCAGCGACGAGGAGGTCGAGCCGCTGCCTGAAGGCGCGAGCCTGGAGCAGAAACTCGACCACATCGTCGAACGCGCCATCGAGGCCGGCGTACTTCCCGCCGGCACCCCGCGCGCCACCGTGCAGCGGCTCTACGAGCTGTTCCGGGCGAGCTGGCAGGCACTCATCGGCTATCGCCCGGAAGTCAGCGACCAGGACATGACCCTGCTGCGCGCGGACGGCCCGCTGCCGCTGGCGCTGAAGCCGATGCACGACGCCGCCGGCACCCACTACGGCGACCCGAAGAACGGCTGGCAGCACTGGACCAGCGGCCGCCTCGATGTGATCGACGTACCCGGCGACCACCTGGTGCTGATGAAAGAACCCTATGTCGAGACGGTCGCGGCAGAGATCGCCGCGTTGCTCGAACCCTCCACCTCCAGCGAACGGACCCGCCCATGAGCAGACATCCCCTGAAGATCGTCATCGCCGGCGCCGGCATCGGCGGGCTCGCCGCGGCCGCCTGCCTGAAAGCCGCCGGCTTCGAGGTCGAACTCTACGAGCGGGCCAGGGAGCTGCGCGCGGTCGGCTCGGCGCTGTCGCTGATGCCCAACGCGCTGACCGCCCTGGAGAGGGTCGGCGTGCGCCCTGACCTTACCCGCGCCCAGGCCTTCGACTCGCTACGGTTCCTCACCCGGCGCGGGCGACCGATCCGCGCCATCGACTTCGGCGGCCTGGCCCGCCAGCTCGGCCAGCCGAGCCTGGCGATCCACCGCGCGAGCCTGCAGCAGGCGCTGCTGGAACAGGCCCGCGACTGCCGCATCGAACTGGGCGTGAGCGCCACCGGCTATCTGCGCCACGCCGACGGCGAAGGCGTCACCGTGCTCTGCAGCGACGGCCGCGAAGTGCACGCCGACGTGCTGATCGGCGCCGATGGCTTCAACTCGGCGATCCGCGCCACCATGACCGGCCCGGAGCGTCCCACCGACTGGCACTACGTGATCTGGCGCGCCACGCCGGCGTTCCGCCATCCGAAGGTGACGCCGGGCTACGTCGCCCATTACTGGGGCCGTGGGCAGCGCTTCGGTCTCGCCGACATCGGCGAAGGCAACGTCTATTGGTGGGGCACCCGCAACATGCCGGCCGAACAGGCGAAGGACTGGCGCGGCGGCAAGGCGGGCATCCAGCGCCTCTACGCCGGCTGGGCCGACGAAGTGCAGGCGGTCATCGAGGCGACCCCGGAGGCCGACATCAGCAGCCTGCCGGCCCAGGACCGACCGTTCCTGGAGCGCTGGGGCGACGGCCCGGTGACCCTGCTCGGCGATGCCGCGCATCCGATGCTGACCAGCCTCGGCCAGGGCGCCGCCATCGCCATCGAAGACGCCGCGGTGCTGGCCCACTGCCTGGCCACCATCGACGACCCGCAAGCCGCCCTGCGCGCCTACGAGAACCGCCGTCGCGACCGCGCCAGGGCGATGGTCGAGACCTCGCGGGCGCTGAGCCGCATCGAGCAGTTGGAGCATCCGCTGCGCACCGTCGCCCGCGATCTCTACTTCCGCTTCGCTCCGGAGCGAACCTTCGCCCGGCAGAACGAACTGGCACTGACCTTCCCAGGAGTCGAATGATGGCCGAGATACGACGCCCGCTGTCCGCGGTGGAACGCTGGTACTGGCTCAGCGACCAGTTCTCCGCGCTGAACGTGATTTCCCGGGTGCGGGTCCATGGCCGGTTGTCCATCGACGACCTGCGCCGCGGCCTCGACGCGCTGCAGGCGCGGCATCCGCTGCTGCGCGCGCGGATCGAGCACGATGCCGGGCTCGATCCGCGCTGGGTGCCCTGCGAGCGGCCCATCCCGCTGCGCGAGGTGCGCGGCGGCGGCGAGGAGCAATGGCTGCGGGAAATCAACGAGCGCGAATTGCCGGAACGCATCGATCCGGACAGCGGGCCACTGATCCGTACCGTGGCGATCGCCACCGACGCCGGCGCCCACGACCTGCTGGTCGTGGTACCGCACATCATCGCCGACGGCACTACCGTGCTGACCCTCGCCGAACAATGGCTGACCCTGGCCGCCGACCCCGCCGCGCAACCCTGGACCGCCAGCGCCCTGCCGCCGGCGGAGGATCTGCGTCCGCGCCGCTTCACCGGCGACGAAGGCGCGGCGCGCCTGGCCGAGCAGACCGCCCAGGACGAAGCGCTGGTCGGCCGCCACCGCCCGGGCCGGATCGAGCCGAGCAACCCGGTGCCGCTGGAAGCGCGGCGTACCCGCCTGCTGCACCGGGAGCTGGACGGCGCGCAGCTGGAACAGCTGCAACGACGCGCCCGCGAACACGGCACCACGGTACACGGCGCGCTGACCGCGGCGCTGGCCATCGCCGCCGGCCACGACCACCAGCGCCGCCCTAGCCACATCGCCATCGGCTCGCCGATCGACTTCCGCGACGAACTGGAGCCGCCGGTGCGCCCCGACGAAGTAGGCACCTACGTCGCCACGGTACCGGTGGTGCTGGACATCGCCCGGCCGTTCTGGGAGGTCGCCCGCGCGCTCACCGACGACCTCGGCGAACGCCGTCGCCAGGGCCATCATTTCAACCTGGTCACCCTGGTCGCCAGCGCTGCGCCGCGCTGCATGGCCGACGCGCGGCCATTCATGGCCTTCATGGAAGCCGAAGGGCCGATCAACCTGTGCTCCTCCAACATCGGTCGCTATCCGTTCCCCGAGCGGATCGGCGCCTTGCGCCTCTCCGACGCGCAGTTCCTCACCGGCATCTCGGTGAACGGCTACTTCGTGGCCGCCATCAACTCCAGCCATGGCCGGCTGTTCTGGAACTTCACCTATATCGACGAAGCGGTCCCCGGCGAACGCGCCGAACGCCTGGCCGAAGATTGCCTGGGCACCCTGCTGTCGGCGATCCACGCCCCCCAACGATCCGCCCTCGAGGAGCAATGACATGTTATTCACCAGCAAACCTCTCTCGCCCCAGGGCCGCCACGTACTGATCACCGGCGCCTCCAGCGGCCTCGGCCGGGAAACCGCGCTGCACCTGGCCGAACAGGGTTTCCAGGTGATCGCCGGGGTGCGCCGCCAGGAGGATGGCGAGCGCCTGGCGAACGCCTGCCCGTCCGGCCGGATCAGCACGCTGCTGATCGATGTCACCGACGAGGAATCCATTGGCCGGGCCGCCGCGCAGGTGGCGGAGAAAGTCGGCGATACCGGGCTCTGGGGCCTGGTGAACAACGCCGGGATCTGCATTTCCGCGCCGCTGGAATGCGTCTCCAGCGACCTGCTGCGGCGCCAGCTGGAAGTCAACCTGATCGGCCAGCTCGCGGTGACCCGGGCGATCCTGCCGCTGCTGCGCCGTGGCGGCGCGGCGCGCCTGGTGAACGTCACCTCGGGCCTCGGCTCGGTCGCCATTCCCTACCTGGGCGCCTACTCCGCCGCGCAGTTCGCCAAGGAGGGAGTGAGCGACGCCCTGCGCCGCGAGCTGGCACCCATGGGCATCCAGGTCTCGGTGGTCAGCCCCGGGGCGATCTGGACGCCGATCTGGGGCAAGATCGCCAGCGAGGGCGAGCGCGCCCTGGCCGACGCCCCCGACGCCGTCGCCGACCTCTATCGCGATACCTACCTGCGCTTCCTCCAGGCCAACGAGGACGGCGCGCGCAACAGCGCGACCAAGCCCGCCGATGTCGCCGCCGCGGTGCATGCCGCGCTCACCGCGGCCAAGCCGCGGACCCGCTACCGGGTGGGCGCCGACGTGCGCCGCGGTACCCTGCTGGCGCGGCTGCTGCCCGATAGCGTGATCGACGGGATGTTCCGCCCCATCGTCACCGCCGCCCCGGCGGCGAAGGAGGAGCAACGTGCCTGATCGCAAACTGAGACTGGGCGAGGAACTGATCTCGCCACTGCACGCGCTCTACGACGGCCTGCAGGTGGACGGCGCGCCGCGTCCCGCGCATCGCGCCGCCGAGCATCCGGTGTGGGTGGTGACGCGCTACCGCGACGCGCGCAAGGTCCTCAACCATCCGGGCGTCCGCCGCGACGCCCGGCAGGCCGCCGAACTCTACGCGAAGCGTACCGGCAGCCCGCGCGCGGGGATCGGTGAGGGACTCAGCCACCACATGCTCAACCTCGACCCGCCGGACCATACCCGCCTGCGCTCGCTGGTTGGCCGCGCGTTCACCCCGCGCCAGGTGGAGCGCCTGCAACCGCATATAGAACGGATCACCGAGGAATTGCTGGACGCCATGGCCGGCCGCGAACAGGCCGACCTGATGGCCGACTTCGCGATCCCGCTGACCATCGCGGTGATCTTCGAGCTGCTGGGCATTCCCGAGGCCGAGCGCGAACACGCCCGCCAGTCCTGGGAGCGCCAGGCGGAACTGCTGTCGCCGGAGGAGGCCCAGGCCCTGGCCGATGCGCAGGTCGACTACCTGCGCGTGCTGCTCGAGGCCAAGCGCCGGCAGCCGGCCGACGACGTCTACAGCGGGCTGGTGCAGGCCGCCGACGAGAGCGGCCAGTTGAGCGAAGCGGAACTCGTCTCCATGGCCCACCTGCTGATGATGAGCGGCTTCGAGACCACCATGAACATGATCGGCAACGCGCTGGTCACCCTGCTGGTCAACCCGGAGCAACTGGCGTTGCTGCGGGCGCAGCCGGAACTCCTGCCCAACGCCATGGAAGAACTGGTCCGCCACGACAGTCCGGTGCGCGCCTCGATGTTGCGCTTCACCGTAGAAGACGTGGAACTGGACGGGGTCACCATTCCCGCCGGCGAATACATCCTGGTCTCCAACCTGACCGCCAACCACGACGCCGAGCGCTTCGACGATCCCGACCGCCTCGACCTCACCCGCAACACCGATGGCCATCTCGGCTACGGCTTCGGCGTGCACTACTGCGTCGGCGCCTCGCTGGCCCGGCTGGAGGGGCGGATCGCCATCCAGCGCCTGCTCGCGCGCTTCCCCGACCTCCAGTTGGCGGTGCCCCACGCGGAGCTGCAATGGCTGCCGATCACCTTCCTCCGCGCCCTGATCAGCGTGCCGGTGCGCACCGGATGCAGCGCCCCGGCGAACACCGCCTCCCACGCCAACCCGATCGAGAGGATCGCCCAATGAATGCCAAGGAAATTCTCGTCCACAGCCTGCGCCTCCTGGAAAACGGCGATGCCCGTGGCTGGTGCGACCTGTTCCATCCGGAAGGCGTACTCGAATTCCCCTACGCCCCGCCGGGCTGGAAGACCCGCTTCGAGGGCCGCGAAACCATCTGGGCGCACATGCGCCTGTTTCCCGAGCACCTGACCGTGCGCTTCACCGACGTGCAGTTCTACGAGACCGCCGACCCCGACCTGGCCATCGGCGAATTCCATGGCGACGGCGTGGCCACCGTTTCCGGCGGCAAGCTGGCGCAGGACTACATCTCGGTGCTGCGCACCCGCGACGGACAGATCCTGCTCTACCGCGACTTCTGGAATCCGCTGCGGCACCTCGAGGCCCTGGGCGGGGTCGAGGCCGCCGCCAAGATCGTCCAGGGAGCCTGAGCCATGCCGCGCGCCGCCGTGGTCTGCGGCCTGGGCAGCTACCTGCCCGAGGCCGTGCTCAGCAACGACATGCTCGCCGCCGAGCTGGACACTTCCGACGCCTGGATCAGCAGCCGCACCGGCGTGCGCCAGCGGCATATCGCCGGCGACCTCGGCAGCGGCGACCTGGCCCTGCGGGCGGCCTCCGCCGCGCTCGCCTCGGCGGGGCTGGAGCGAGTCGATGCGGTGGTGCTGGCAACCAGCACCGGCGACTTCTGCTGCCCGGCCACCGCGCCCAGGGTCGCGGCGCGCCTGGGGTTGGTCGGCGCGCTCGCGTTCGACCTGTCCGCCGCCTGCACCGGCTTCGTCTACGGCCTGGCCAGCGTCGGCTCGCTGATCAGCGCCGGGCTGGCGGACAGCGCGCTGCTGGTCGGGGTGGACACTTTCAGCCATACCCTCGACCCCGCCGATCGCTCGACCCGCGCACTGTTCGGCGACGGCGCCGGAGCGGTGGTGCTGCGTGCCGGCGATGCCGAGGAAGAAGGCGCGCTGCTGGCCTTCGACCTCGGCAGCGACGGCCACCAGTTCGACCTGCTGATGACCCCCGCCGTCAGTCGCGCCGAACGCAGTTCCGGACAGGCCTCCAACTACTTCCGGATGGACGGCAAGGCAGTGTTCGGCCAGGCGGTGACGCAGATGAGCGACTCGGTGCGGCGGGTGCTCGACCGGGTCGGCTGGCAAGCTTCGGACCTCCATCACCTGGTCCCGCACCAGGCCAACACACGCATTCTCGCGGCGGTCGCCGACCAGCTCGACCTTCCCGTCGAGCGAGTGGTGAGCAACATCGCCGAGGTGGGCAATACCGTCGCCGCCTCGATTCCCCTGGCCCTGGCCCACGGCCTGCGCCAAGGCATCCTGCGCGACGGCGGCAACATGGTCCTCACCGGTTTCGGTGCCGGACTGACCTGGGGTTCGGTCGCCCTGCGCTGGCCGAAGATCGTTCCGACAATGGACTGAAGAGGGAAGAACAATGCCCAACGACATGGAAGACCATCTCCTCACCGTGCTCAGCGTCGCCAGCGGCGTGCCGAAGGAGGAAATCAGCCGGGACAGCAGGATGGAAGACCTGGCTTTCGATTCGCTGGTGGTCAGCGAGCTGTCGCTGAAGCTGCGCAAGGAGTTCGGCGTCACCGGGGTCGACGACGAACTCGACCTGCTGGAAACGGTGGACGAACTGTTCCAGCTGGTCGAGAAGCACCGCGCCGCCTGAGGCCAGCGAACGCCGGCGTTCCGTCGCTTCTCTGCCAGGCGAAGGCGGTGCCGGGACATGGGAACGCGCATCGCCTTCGATCAACCAACACCAGAGCGAGATTCGCTGGAGGAAGAGGTGAGTCAGAACATGGATCTCACGATCGGGACGCATCGGGAGTCGGCTTTCTACGAGCTGGAGTTCGGACCGAGGACGATAATGACCCTGGCCAACTTTCCGGACGACGTGCTGCCGTTGTTGCAAATGGAAAGCCTGATGACCTTCGAGGCGATGGCCTACCTGCGCTGCGACGCACTGGTCGAGCTAGGCTGCTACGACGGCCGGGCGCTGGAGATCGCGCGCCTGCTCAATGCCCGCTATCTCGGCGTCGACCTCGACCAGCGGGCGATCGAGACGCTGCGCACGCGGATCGAGCGCGAGGGCATGAGCGATCGCGCGGACACGGTGGTCGACGACATCCTCAACCACACCAGGCGCGGTGCCTCGGTCGGCTCGCGCGCGCTGTACCTGCTGCCGTTCAACCTGCTGGGCAACTTCCGCGAGCCGAAACGGCTGCTCGACTCCCTCGCCGAGCGCAGCGTGGCGGCGGTGGTCTCGGTGTTCGGCGACAGCGCCGAGGCCACCCGCGTCCGCCAGAGCTACTACCGCCGTTGCGGGGTGCAGGGCCTAGAGTTGCACACGCGGGACGACGGCACCGTGTTCACCGGCAGCGACGGCTTCTACTCGCGCTCGTATTCACGCGCCTGCCTCCACGCCCTGCTCGCCGAGTGCGGGCTGACCGTGGTGCGCAGCGCTTCGAACCTGTTCGCCCACTGCGTGACGGTGCTGCCCGAAGGCGCCGACCAGGGCTTCGGTTCGTCGGCGGCATGAGTCGCCGTCGTGCATTCATCGCGCGGCCACGGCACGGGCAGGTCGCCGTGGCTCGCTTCATCGTCGTCTGAACCGCTCGGGAGCTGGAAACATGCCTTTGATTGTCTACGTGCTCGGTGCCGCGATCTTCGCCCTGACCACCAGCGAATACATGGTCGCCGGGCTGATGCCGGCGCTGGCCGCCGAATTCGGCGTGTCCTTCGCCGCGATCGGCTACCTGGTCACCTTCTACGCCGGCGCGATGGCCGTCGGCGGCCCGCTGTTGACCACCGCCCTGCTCCGCGTGCCGCGCAAGAACGCCCTGCTCGGCCTGATCGCGCTGTTCGTGGTCGGCCAGGTCATCGGCGCCCTGGCGCCGGGCTATGCGGTGATGGTCGCGGCGCGACTGGTCACCGCGGTCGCCGCCGCGGCCTTCTTCGGCGTGGCGCTGACCGCCTGCGCCGAACTGGTCGAAGGCAACCAGTTCGGCCGCGCGTCGTCGCTGGTGCTCGGTGGTCTGATGGTCGGCACCGTGCTCGGCCTGCCCGTCGCCACCTGGCTGGGCGAATGGTACGGCTGGCGCGCGAGCTTCTTCGCGGTGGCGCTGGTGGCAGTGCTGGTCGGCCTGCTGGTGTTGCAGCTGATGCCGGCGATCCCGGGGTCGGCGGGCAGCGGCTCGCTGCGCGAGGAACTGAAGGTGTTCAGGAACGCCCATCTATGGTGGGTCTACGCCACCAGTCTGCTGCTGATCGGCGCCACCTTCGCCGGCTTCACCTATTTCGTGCCGATCCTCACCGAGGTCAGCGGCTTCTCCGCCTCGACCGTACCGCTGCTGCTGGTGGTCTACGGCCTGGCGACGCTGGTGGGCAACAACATCGTCGGCCGCCTGGCCGACCGCCATACCATCGCGGTCCTGGCCTTCGGCCTGCTGGCGGCCATCGCCGCGATGGTGGCCTTCGCCCTGTTCGGACAGGTTCCGGCGGTGGCGGTGGCGGCGCTGGTGGTGATCGGCCTGACCGGGGTGTCGATGAACCCGGCGCTGGTGACCCGCGGCGCACGTGTCGGCCATAACAACATGCTGGTCAACTCGGTGCACACCGCCTGCATCATGCTCGGCGTGATGGCCGGTTCCTGGATCGGCGGCCTGGGCATCGCCGGCGGATTCGGCCTGCAGGGCGCGCTCTGGGTCGGCGCGGCCCTCGGAGTACTGGCGCTGCTGACCCTGCTGCCGGAGCTGCGCTTCGCCCGCGCCCCGGTAGGCGGGGCACTGGGCCGCTGAGCAGGATCCCTCAGGCGCTGCGCGCCAGCCAGCGGCAGTAGCCGGCGACGCCCTCTTCCAGGCTCTGGAAATCGTCGCGGTAGCCCGCCTCGCGCAGCAGCTCCAGGTCGGCGCAGGTATGGCTCTGGTAGCGCGCCCGCAGCGACTCGGGGAACTCGCGGTAGCCGAGCAGGCCGCTTTCCACGGCCTGTTGCAGCGACAAGGGCGGCTGGTCGGCGTTGGCGCGGACGCTATTGATCACCGCCAGGGCGACCTCGTTGAAGGTCCGTGCCTGGCCGCTGCCGAGGTTGAAGATTCCCGAACGCTGCGGATGGTCGAAGAAATGCAGGTTTACCCGCGCCACGTCCTCCACCGCGACGAAGTCGCGCAGGTGGCCGCCGGGCGGGAAGCCGCCGTGTTCGCCGAACAGTTCGACCCGCCCGTCGCGGCGCAATTGCTGGTAGCAGTGGTAGGCCACCGAGGCCATCCGCCCCTTGTGTTCCTCGCGCGGCCCGTAGACGTTGAAGTAACGCAGGCCGACCACCTGGCTGCGCGCCTGCGGCAGCGCCCGCCGCACACGCTGGTCGAAGAGGAACTTGGAATAGCCGTAGACGTTCAGCGGCCGCTCGTACTGGCGCGCCTCGCGGAAGGTCCGGCCGGCGCCGTAGACCGCCGCCGACGAGGCGTAGAGGAACGGCACGCCGAGTTCCAGGCTGCTTTCCAGCAGGCGGCAACTGTAGCGGTAGTTGTTCTCCATCATGTAGCGGCCATTGCTTTCCAGGGTGCTGGCGCAGGCGCCCTGGTGGAACAGCGCGCGGACCGTGCCGAAGTCGCCGCGGGCGTAACGCTCGAGGAAGTCGTTCTGGTCCAGGTAGTCGGCGATATCGGCGTCCGCCAGGTTGCGGAACTGCTCGCCGTCGGTGAGATCGTCCACCGCGATGATGTCGGTCTCGCCGCGCCGGTTCAGCGCCTGCAGCAGATTGCTGCCGATGAAGCCGGCGGCGCCGGTGACGATGATGCTCATGGGCACTCCCTTCGACAGGATGAATGCCCCCAGGCTATGCCTATGCGCCGTGCCGCCCGTTGACCTGCAACAAGCCATGGGCGGACGGCAGCGGTTCAGCGGGAAGGACGATCGTTGTGACCGAGGTCGCGTTGCGGGTCGATGCGGTCACGAACCCGCTGCTTGAGCGCCTTGGCCTCGGGGAAGCCGCCGTCGGCCTTGCGCTCCCAGACCTGCACGCCGTCGCAGGTGATGCGGAAGACGCCACCGGTTCCGGGCTCCAGGCAGACTTTTCCGAGATCGTCGGCGAAGGTGCTGAGCAGTTCCTGGGCCAGCCAGGCGGCACGCAGCAGCCACTGGCACTGGGTGCAATAGGTGATGACGATTTCGGGCTTGGCGGTGGGCATGTCGGCGGCTCAGGGGAAACGGTCGCGCCTATAATAGCCGCCTTTTCACCCGGCTCCGGATCGTTCTCATGCGCCGCCTGCTGCTCGTACTGCTGCTCCTGCTTCCCCTGTCCGCCCTCGCCGCGGAGGCCCGGCCGAAGATCGGTCTGGTCCTCTCCGGCGGTGCCGCCCGCGGCCTGGCCCATATCGGCGTGCTCAAGGCCCTCGACGAACAGGGCATCCAGATCGACGCCATCGCCGGCACCAGCATGGGCGCGGTGGTCGGCGGCCTGTACGCCTCCGGCTACACCCCCGCCGAACTGGAGCGCATCGCCCTGGAGATGGACTGGCAGCAGGCGCTGTCCGACGCGCCGCCGCGCAAGGACGTGCCGTTCCGGCGCAAGCAGGACGACCGCGACTTCCTGGTCAAGCAGAAGATCAGCTTCCGCGACGACGGCACCCTCGGCCTGCCGCTGGGGGTGATCCAGGGCCAGAACCTGGCGATGGTGCTGGAAAGCCTGCTGGTGCACACCAGCGACAACCGCGACTTCGACAAGCTGGCGATCCCCTTCCGCGCCGTCTCCACCGATATCGCAACCGGCGAGAAAGTGGTGTTCCGCAAGGGCCACCTGCCCCAGGCGATCCGCGCCAGCATGTCGATCCCCGCCGTGTTCGCCCCGGTGGAGATCGACGGCAGGCTGCTGGTGGATGGTGGCATGGTCGACAACATCCCGGTGGACGTGGCGCGCGACATGGGCGTGGACGTGGTGATCGTGGTCGACATCGGCAACCCGCTGCGCGACCGCAAGGACCTGAGCACCGTGCTCGACGTGATGAACCAGTCGATCACCCTGATGACCCGGAAGAACTCCGAAGCCCAGCTGGCCACGCTCAAGCCCGGCGACGTGCTGATCCAGCCGCCGCTGTCCGGCTACGGCACCACCGACTTCGGCCGCGTGCCGCAACTGATCGACGCCGGCTACCGCGCCACCACGGTGCTCGCCGCGCGCCTCGCCGAGTTGCGCAAGCCGAAGGACCTCAACAGCGAAGCGCTCGACGTGGCGCGCACGCCGAACCAGCGCAAGCCGGTGATCGACGCGATCCGCGTGGAGAACAACTCGAAGGTCAGCGACGAGGTGATCCGCCACTACATCCGCCAGCCGCTCGGCACGCGCCTCGACCTCGGCCGCCTGCAGGACGACATGAGCACCCTCTACGGCCTCGACTACTTCGACCAGGTGCAGTACCGGGTGGTCAAGGAGAAGAAGCTCAACACCCTGGTGATCCACGCCACCGGCAAGAAAGGCGGCACCGACTTCCTTCGCCTGGGCCTCAACCTGTCCGACGACATGCGCGGCGAAAGCACCTTCAACCTCGGCGGCAGCTACCGCATGAACGGCCTCAACCGGCTCGGCGCCGAGTGGCTGACCCGGGTCCAGCTCGGCGACCGCCAGGAACTCTACAGCGAGTTCTACCAGCCGCTCGACGTCGGCTCGCGCTACTTCGTCGCGCCCTTCCTGTTCCACGAGGCACAGAACGTCGACGTCACCGAGGACAACGACCCGCTGCTGCGCTATCGCCTGGAGCGCTACGGCTACGGCCTCAACGTCGGCCGGCAGATCGCCAACAACGGCGAAATCCGCCTGGGCGCGGTGCAGGCCTACGGCAAGGCCGACGTGCGCATCGGCGACCCGAGCCTGCCGGACATCGACTTCACCGAGGGCTACTACGAACTGAAGTACTCGTTCGATACCGTCGACGACGTCAATTTCCCCCACGAGGGCGAGGAGATCGGCCTGACCATGCGCCGCTACGACAAGTCCCTCGGCTCGGACGACAGCTACCGGCAGTGGGACCTGCGGCTGAACAAGGCGCTCAGCTTCGGCGCCGACACCTGGGTGTTCGGCGGCGGCTACGGGCGCACCCTGGACGACGCCGAGGTGGTCACCTCCAGCTTCACCCTCGGCGGCGCCCGCGAGCTGTCGGGCTTCCGCCGCGACGCGCTGTCCGGGCAGAACTACAGCCTGGGACGGATCGTCTATTACCGGCGCCTCACCGAACGTTCCTTCCTGCCGCTGGACTTCCCGCTGTACCTAGGCGGCAGCATCGAGCGCGGACGCATCTGGAACAACGACAACGAATACGACAGCGGCTACATCAACGCCGCCAGCCTGATGATCGGCTTCGATACGCCGCTGGGGCCGCTGACCTTCAGCTACGGGATCAACGACGAGAACTTCAAGGCGTTCTACCTGAACCTCGGGCAGAACTTCTGAGCGGAGTTCAGGCGATCAGCGCCAGCAACTCGCGCGCCTCGGCCTTCTGCCACGGGTCGCCGTGCGCCACCACCAGGCGCAGGATGCGGCTGGCCTGGTCGAGATCGCCGCTGTCGATGCAGGCGCGGGCCCGGTCCAGGCTGGCCGAGGCCTCCTCCGGCGGCACCGTGGCCGGCTCCGGCTGGTCGAGTTCGAGGTGTTCGTACTCGGCGACATCCGGCAGTTCATGGAGATTGCTCTCGAACGCCAGGGGCTCCTCCGCCGGTTCCGCCTTGCCGGCAGCGGCGCGGCGCGGCAGGTCGGGGTTGTCCAGGGGATTCTCCAGGGCGCCCCAGTCGAGATCGAGATCGAGGTTGAGGTCGCCGAAGCCGTCGGCGCCCAAGGTCGCATCCGGTTGCTGCAAAACGGGCGGCTCGGCCAGCGGCAGGTCGCTCCAGTCGTCGTCCTTGGTTGTTGCCGCCGGCGTCTCGGTCGCCGGCATCTGTAGCAGCGCCGGGTAGCGTCCGCGCAACTCGTCGATGGCCTCCGGGTTGCCGCCACTGGCCAGGGTTTCCTCGGCCAGCGCGTCGAAGCCGGCCGCATCGCCCAGCTCAGCCAGCACCAGCAACAGCTTCATCCGCGCGCTCAGGCGCTGCGGCTGCTCGGCGAGTACCTGACGCAGCAGGTCGCGGGCCTGTCCGTAGCGACCGTAGGCGATATAGATGTCGGCGCCGTCCAGCTTGTCCGCCGCAGCCATGGCGGCGCGCGGAGCGGCGGCCGGAGCAGGCGGAGGAGACGGCGGCGGGCTGGAGGGAGCGGCGACCGGCGGCCTGGCCTGTTCCTCGACCTTTGCCGGCGCCGGTGCGGCCGCCGGGGAGCGCGGCGCACGCCGCAGCGGCAGGTTCAGGGCGACCCGGCGCTTCGGTTCGACCGCCGGGACAGGAGCCTCTTCGCGGCGGCGACGCAACAGCAACACGCCGAGCAGAGCGAGGACCAGCAGCAGGACGATCATCCAGCGCCAGTACTGCGAGTCCGTCGGCGTTTCAACCGGTTGCGCAACCGAAGGCGCGGCCGCGGCGGGCGGCGGCGCCGCGGGCCGCACCGCCTGGCGCCGGGCCAGTTGCTGTTGCAGTTCGGCGACCTGGTGATCGCGCTGCTGCAGTTGTTCCTGCAAGGCCTGCAACTGGCGTTGCAGATCGTCCATCCGCTGGCTCAGTTCCTCCCGTTGCCGGGCCAACGCCTCGGCCTCGGCATCCGCCTGGCGCTGCGCCTCGACGAGAGCCGCCGGAGCGTTTTCCACCACGGCGGCATCGGCTGGCGGCAGGACTTCCACGGCCGCCTCCTTCACGGCGCCGGGCGCGCCTCGCTCCGGCTGGTAGCCGGCCGGCAGGCGCAGGCGCGCGCCGGCCTTGAGCCGGTGCCGGTCGGCATTGACGAAGGCCTGCGGATTGAGCTGGTACAGGGCCTCCATGAGTTGCGCGCGATCGGCGTTGCCGGCACCACGCAGGCGTCCGCTGATGGCCCAGAGGTTGTCGCTGGGGCGAGCCAGGTATTCGTCGCCCGGCTCCAGCAGTGCCGGGTCTACGACGACCGCGGCACTACGCGGCGCAGGCACCGGCGTCGAGGATTGCCGCTGCGGCTCGATCCCGCTGCGCGCGGCCGGAAGCATGCGCGGCGTATAACCGAGCGGATCGAGCAGTACGGTGAATTCGCGCACGATGCGGCCGTTGGGGCGGGCCACCTCCACCAGGAAATTCAGGTAGGGCTCCTGCACCGGTCGGCTCGAGGACACATGGATGCGATTGCCACCGCGCCCCTGGAGCACCGGACTGAAACGCAGCTCGTTGAGGAACTGCAAGCGTTCCACCCCGGCCGCGGCGAAGACGTCGGCGCCCGCCAGGCGGACCTCGATCTCGTCCGCGCCGAGATCGCCGACGTCGAGCAGTTCGATATCCGCATCCAGCGGCTGGTTGAGCGCCGAATGCAGGGTGATGTCTCCCACTCCCAGGGCGCTCGCCTGCCCGGCCAACAGGCACGACCAGGCACACAACATGACACGCAAGGCTTTACCGGGCATTCCGTTCTTTTCTCCGCACTTCGAGCACACAGCCGGCCAGCGGTCGACTGCTACATCTATTTCACGTTAGCCCGAATTTCGCCCCGTACAGGGCTGAACGCACCACATGGCGCAAGACATGGCTTTTTGCCATCACTGAATAGAGGAATGCCGTGGAAACGGTCAAGATTTTTCGTCAGAAAACCGACGAAAACCTCTGCAGAGGGCTTTCGGACGAAAGCCCAGGAGGTGATGCCATAAAAATGGCGATTCTAGCGGAATTTCGTGACGCAGTGCTCAGCGCTTTTCCAGGTTCGCCAGGATTCGCAAGAGCACCTGCTGGCACAGCGCCTGCTCGGACTCGTCGATGCCGGTCAGTACGTCGTTGCGAACGCTGGCGGCGATGGCCTCGATATCGGCGATCAGCACATCGGCCTTGGGCGTCAGCACGATGTGCTTGGCCCGCCGGTCCTCCGCCACCGCCAGGCGCCGTACCAGGCCCTGGGACTCGAGGCCGTCGAGCAGCCGCGCCAGGGTCGGGCCTTCGACCCCGACCGATTGGGCCAACTCGCGCTGGGTGGGCGAATCGCGATGGCGCGCCAGATGCAACAACACCAACCAGCGCGCCTGGGACAGGCCGAGGTGACTGAGGCGGCGGTCGAGTTCAGCGCGCCAAGCACGGGAAGTCTGGGCTAGCAAGGTGCCGAAATAGTGCTTGTCTGTCTGAGCCATAGGAAAAAGGAGGTCCGATATTTCATTTGACTAATTATTAGTCGGCTAATAATGCCCGTCCAATTTCCCCCCGTACAATGACAAATTGTCGCACGATATGCCCAGGCCAGGCCCTGTCTACCACTTCGCGTACTGGTCCTCGACGAAGCCCCAGAGCCGCTCGATCCTCACCTCGGCACGACCTCGCGGACGCAGCACACCGCTGAAACAACCGAATATCTGCTTGAAGTTGCTCGCCAGCAGACCGAGGTTCAGCCGCTCCTGATGCATGCCGTGAGCCTCGAAGCGCAGCTCCACCTGGCCATCGTATGAACGGATGGTCCAGGGCCGCAGCGGCTGGTCGCGGTCGAAGTCGAAGCGCACGCTGTCGACCTTCAGCAGTTCGCCGTCCAGCCAGTAGCAGTTCTCGGTGAAGCTGGTCTCGTTGACCCCGCACGACAGGTTCAGGCCGACCCGCAAGCCGTCCGCCTCGCCGGACAGGCAAGCCCAGTTCCAGAAGGTTTCCGGGCGCATGTAGCCCGCCGACCAGTCGTGATGGGCGAAGGCGTCCAGCGCCTGCAGGTCGTGGTCGCCGAGGGCGCTGCGCACGTCGCCGCGACAGCGCACGCCGGCCACCTTCTGCGCGTAGACCCAGCCGTTCACCGCGGTCGGCGTACACAGGCACATCGGCTGGAAGCTCGGCGCCTCCTCGCTGAAGCAGGCGTCGATGCGGGTGCCATCGTCGAGTTCCACCAGCAGGCGTTTCTCCCGGTGAGCCATACGGTTCTCCAGGCGTAGCAGGTTGCGCCCCTGGCGCAGTTCGCAGACGCCGTCGTCCGGGGTCTGGGAAAACCGGGTTCCGAACCCCAGCGGCAGCTTGAAGCGCCGCTCCAGCATGCGTCCGCTGGAAGGCTGGTAGAGGTAGACGAAGCCGACGCCAAGCAAGCTCAGCTGGGCCAGGGCGCAGCCGCCGATCAGCTCCGGGCTGATCAGGCCGAAGTACTGGAACTGATGGAAGCGTCGCCATTTGCCCAGGGCCCCCACGCGCCGGCCCATCGGCGAACGGAAGTCGAAATCGCGGTAATTGATGTGCTGCGGGGCACTCGGGAAGATGCCGTAGTGCGGTTGGCCGTTGGCCTGGATCAAGCGCTGCATGGGGTCCGTCCGGAAGTCGTCTCGCGGTGGGGCCGGCAGCTCTGCGAAGAGCGGCCGTGCCTGGCATTTTTTCCTGTCGAACCTAGCATTCGCCGCCTCGTCCCGCAGTCACCGGCGGCGCCAGCCACAGGGACAAAATCGGCCATGGACTCAGGCCACCACCTGGTTGCGGCCGAACGCCTTGGCTTCGTAAAGCGCGCGATCGGCATGCTCGTAGAGATCGTAGAGACGCTTCAGGTCGTTGCCCGGGGTCGGCCACAGGCAGGACACGCCGACCGACAGGGTCACTTCGCGCGCCGTGTCCGACGCCTCGTGCTCCATGCGCAGCGCCTGGACCTGTGCGCGCAGCGCTTCCGCGCGCAGCCTCGCCTCGTGCTCGTTGGCGCCGTACAGCAACAGGGCGAACTCTTCGCCGCCCAGGCGCACCGCCATATCCAGCGGACGCCTGGCATTCGCCTCGAACACCGCGCCGATGCGCTGCAGGACCGCATCGCCAGCCTGGTGTCCGTAGCGGTCGTTATAGGCCTTGAAATGGTCGACGTCGCAAAGCAGCAGCGCCAGGGTCTTCTGTTCGCGCTGGGCCTGGCGCCAGAGGCGGTCGAGGTGCTGGTTGAAGCTGCGCCGGTTGTGCAGGCCGGTCAGGCTGTCGTGGTCGGCCATCACCCGCAACAGGCGGCTGATGAGGAAATGCTCGCGCGACTTGAACTCCAGCAGGTAGCAGCCGACCGCGCCGATCAGGTTACCGAACAGCAGGAACAGCAGGTTGTTGCCCAGCGGCTCCTGGGTACCCGCCCACCACTCGAAACCCAGGTAGGCGAGCAGCACGACCAACGCACAGCTCAATGCCTGCGACAACCGCAGGCCGGCGAGGAAATAGGCGGCGAAACTGACCAGCAGCAGGCCTTCGTAGGGATAGCCGGGATCCGCCCGATGCGCCAGGCCGACCACTGCCGCCGCACCGACGCCAAGGGCGAGGACGCAGGCGATGCTCAGCGGCACCATCAGCTGGATGTGCCGGCGCAGCATGATCAGGCAGCCGCAGACCAGTAGCAGGACCAGCACGCCAAGGCGCACCGCCAGTACGCCCCACAGCGGGGGACCAGCGAGGATCAGCAGGTCGATGCCGATGAACGCCAGCCAGACGAGCATGCCGACGCTGAGGGCGATGCGTTTCAGCGCGAAGCTGTCCTCCAGCATGTAGCGCCGGTAGTCACGCTCCAGTTCGGGAAGGAAACGCAGACCGCGGAAACCGCGGTTCAATTGGTCGGCATAGAGGTTGGAACGGGAGTCGTCCAACCGGTCCTTCTGTGTCACGCACACCTCTTCTCTTGGAGGGCTTGGCGTCACAGTAGACGCTTGCGAAGGACGTCACAAGATTGGCGTCAGAAAATACCGGCAAATGGCCATATCACGACTCCAGTTCCACCTGCAGGGCGGCGCGCACGCAGTGCAGCACGCCACTCGGCACCCGCTTGCCGAAACGCTCCTCCAGCGCCGCCACCGGCGGCAGTTCGCCGTCTTCCTCGAGGAAGGCGTCCTGGATTTCGCCGAGGAGTTCCTCGGGCAGATCCAGCGCCTGCTCCAGGCTCACCTGCTGACCGGCGATGGCCTCGGCGAGCATCGCGTAGACGTTCTTCTCGCTGCAATTGAGCTGGCGGGCTATCTGCGCCGGGGTCATCCCCGCACAGGCCAGGCTGGCCAATTCGTGGCGCAGGTCCTGCGGCGGCGCGGCGGGCGCCGCCGGCGAGTCGGTGAGGACATCGAGGAAGGCCTGGCCGTAGCGCTCCAGCTTGCGCGCGCCGACCCCGCTGACCTGGGCCATGTCGGATAGCGAGCGCGGCTGGCTGCGGAGCATTTCCAGCAGGGTCGCGTCGGGGAAGATCACATAGGGCGGCACCGAATGCTCTTCGGCCAGCTTGCGCCGCAGCGCGCGCAGGGCCTCCCACATTTCCCGCTCTTCGCTGCGCACCAATTGGCTGGCGGCGCTGGCGCCGCCGCTGGAGGAGCCCTTGGCGCGCTGTGGTTTGAGGTCGCGGCGCAGCTCCAGCCGCACCTCGCCCCGCAGCAGCGGACGACAGGCCTCGGTCAGGCGCAGGCCGCCGAAGCCGTCCAGGTCGACGTCGGCCAGGCCGCGCGCGACCAACTGGCGGAACAGGGTCCGCCATTCGTCTTCGCCACGCCCCTTGCCGATCCCGAACACCGCCAGGTGCTGGTGGCCGAGACTGCGGATCTTCTCGGTCTCGCGGCCGAGCAGGATATCCACCAGATGGCCGACGCCGTAGCGCTGGCCGCTGCGGTAGATCGCCGACAGCGCCTGGCGCGCGGATTCGGTGGCATCCCAGGTTTCCACGCCGTCCACGCAGTTGTCGCAATGCCCGCAGGGCTGCGGCATCTCCTCGTCGAAATAGGCCAGCAGCGCCTGGCGCCGGCAACGGGTTTCCTCGCAGAGCGCCAGCATGGCTTCCAGCTTGTGCCGCTCGACGCGCTTGTGCCGCTCGTCGCCCTCGGAACTCTGCATCATCTGCCGCAGCAGCAGGACGTCCTGCAGGCCGTAGGCCATCCAGGCGTCGGCCGGCAGGCCATCGCGGCCGGCGCGGCCGGTTTCCTGGTAATAGGCCTCGAGGCTCTTGGGCAGGTCGAGGTGGGCGACGAAACGCACGTTGGGCTTGTCGATGCCCATGCCGAAGGCGATGGTCGCCACCATGATCAAGCCTTCCTCGTTGAGGAAGCGCTTCTGGTGGTGGGCACGCAGTTCGTTGGACAGTCCGGCGTGATACGGCAGCGCGGGGAAGCCCTGGTTGCCGAGGAATTCCGCGACCTCCTCGACCTTCTTCCGCGACAGGCAGTAGACGATGCCGGCATCGCCGCGCCGCTCGGAGAGGAAGCCGAGCAACTGCTTGCGCGGCTGCTCCTTGGGCACGATGCGGTAGAAGATGTTCGGCCGGTCGAAGCTGGAGAGGAACTGCTCGGCGTTCTGCAGGTGCAGGCGCTGGATCATCTCCTCGCGGGTACGCATGTCCGCGGTGGCGGTCAGGGCGATCCGCGGCACCTGCGGGAACAGCTCGGCAAGCTGGCCGAGCTGCAGGTATTCGGGACGGAAGTCATGGCCCCATTGCGACACGCAGTGCGCTTCGTCGATGGCGAACAGGCCGACCGGCAGTAGTTGCAGGAAGGCCAGCATGCGCGGCTGGACCAACCGCTCCGGTGCCAGGTAGAGCAGCTTGATCTCGCCACGCTGCAGGCGCTCGGCGATGTCCCGCTGCTGCTCGGGGTTGAGGGTGGAGTTCAGCGCCACCGCCGGCACGCCGAGTTCGTCCAGGGTGGCGACCTGGTCCTCCATCAGCGCGATCAGCGGCGACACCACCACCGTCAGGCCTTCGCGCAGCAGCGCCGGGACCTGGAAACACAGGGACTTGCCACCGCCGGTGGGCATCAGTACCAGCGCATCGCCACCCTCGGCTACCCGCTCGATGATCCGTGCCTGGTTGCCACGGAAGGCGTCGTAACCGAAAACGTCTTTGAGGATGCGTAGGGCTTGCTCGCGCATGAAGGACTCCAAATCGAGCGGCGCATTATACGCCAGGGAGGCTCGATCGGGCCGGTACCTTGTCGCCGGAAAGGACGAAAACCTCAGCGATAGCGCTGACGTTCCTGTTTGAAAAGGATGCGGACGATGGCGAATTCGCGCTCCATCTGTTCGATCAGCGCCGGCGCCCGTTGCAGGTCGCCGCGCCTGGCGCTTTCCTCCAGCTCCTTGCAGTAGCCGGCGAGGAGTACCGCGCCCATGTTGCTGCTGCCTCCCTTGAAGCTGTGTGCGGTATGCCGCAAAGCCTGGGCATCGCCGGCCTGAAGGGCGGCATGCAGGCTGCGCAGGCGCTCCTCGGAGTCGAGCACGAAGGTATCCAGCAGGACCGGATATTCGTCCTCCATGACCTCCTGCAGCGAAGCCAGAACACGATCATCGAGATGCGGCGCGGACATTCGATCGCTCCCTGAAGTCGACTTCCGATGCCCTACCCATTAGGAGCACCGCGACGAAAGCGCGATTATGCCTGAGGCGACCAGAAAAACTCCACGGACACCACCTTTCCGTCGGCCGACCACTGGCAACGATCGGACAATTCGCGGATCAGGCGCAAACCCCTGCCGCAGAGGCGTTCCTGGCGCTCCACGGCATTCAGCGCGCGCTCCACGTCGAAACCTTCGCCGCTGTCCTCGACCCGCACCAGCAGACGCCCCCCCGCGCCATGCGGCGCCAGGTCCAGGTGCAGCCGCACGTAGCCGTCGCGCAAGGCCTGCAGGCGGCTGACCCGCTCCTGGTAATAGCGGGCGAATCCCGCCGCGTCGCTCTTCATCGTCGAATCGAGGCCGATGACGCCATGTTCCAGGGCGTTCGAATAGAGTTCGGCGAGCACCGTATACAGCGCGCCGCCGCGCGCGCGCAGGTCGTGGACCTCGAGCAGCAGTTGCAGCACATGGGGCAGCGGGTTGAAATGCTTGAGGGTTTCGGCGCGGAATTCGAAGCTCACCGACCAGTCCAGCGGACTGCTCACGCCGCTATCGGAAAACGCCAGCGGCGGGCATTGCAGGCCGCTATCCGGCTGCAGCCGCACTTCGAGCATGCTCACGTCGTCCTGCACCGCGCCGCGGAACTGCGCCAGGCTGCGCTGGATCTCGTCGAACAGCGCGGACGGCTGGCGATTGCGCTCGAACAGCTGGAGCAGCCGCGCCTCGCCGAACATCTCGCCAGCCTTGTTGCTGGCCTCGAGGACCCCGTCGGAAAACAGGAATATCCGATCTTCGATATCCAGCGGATAGGTTTCGCAACGGTCGCTGAACGCCGCCGGTTCGAGGATTCCCAGCGGCAGGTGGCGGGACACCAGGGCGACCCGCTCGCCGCTGGCGGCGCGCAGCAGGTAGCCGTCCGGCAAACCGCCGTTCCAGACCTCCACCAGTTCGCGCTGGAAGCTCAGGTTGAGCAAGGTGGCGCAGCAGAACACGCCGACCGGCAGGATGCGCTTCAGCTTGGCGTTCATCTCGCGGAGGATGTCGGCCATCGGATAGCCCTTGGCGGTCATCCCGTAGAACACCTCGGCCAGCGGCATCGCGCCGATCGCCGCCGGCAGGCCGTGGCCGGTGAAGTCGCCGAGCAGCACGTGCATGCCGCCGGACGGCTTGTAGGCGGCCAGCAGCAGGTCGCCGTTGAACAGCGCGAGGGGCGATTGCAGGTAGCGCACGTTGCTGGCGTTCAGGCAGCCGGAATGGGCCACCTTGTCGAACACCGCCTTGGCCACCCGCTGTTCGTTGAGCAGGTGCTCGTTATGCCGGACGATCAGGTCGCGCTGCTCCAGCACCGTTCGTTGCAGCAGGTGCAGACGTCCCATGGCGTTGATCTTGGCTTCGAGGATCACCCGGTTGTACGGCTTGGAGAGGAAGTCGTCGCCGCCCGCCTCCAGGCTCTGCACCAGCGCCTCGGTTTCGCTGAGGGAGGTGAGGAAGATGATCGGCACCAACTCCTCGCCGGCCTGCTGCTTGATCCGCCGGGCAGCCTCGAAGCCATCCATCACCGGCATCATCACGTCCATCAGGACCAGTTGCGGCCGCTCGGTCTCGAACAGCGCCACCGCCTCCAGGCCGTTGCCGGCGGTCAGCACGCGATGCCCCTGGCGGCTGACGATGGTCGACAGCAGCAGGCGGTCGGCCGCGTTGTCCTCGGCGATGAGAATCGTCAGGCTCTCGATCCGCGCCGCCGGGGGATTCATCTCAGCTGATCTTGAACAACTGCTCGAAGTTGGAGATGGCGAGGATCTTGCGCACTTCCGGGCTGCAGTTCGCCAGGCTGATCTGCGCGTTCTCGCCGCCGGCGTGGTCGCGCAGCAGCAGGAGCATGCCGAGGGCCGAGCTGTCCAGGTAAGTGGCGTTGCGCAGGTCGACGACATAGCGTCGCGGAGTGATCGCGACGCGCTCGTAGGCGTCGCGGAAATCCTGATGGGCCCCGAAGTCGAAGCGCCCCTGGATCTGGATGGTCAACTCTTGCCCATCGGCCGAGGGCAGCGCAGTGATGGCCATGGAAGTCTCCTGGTAGGCGTGGCGGATCGAGGGAAGGCTTGAATCATGTAAGCAGTTCCCCGGCAAAGCGGCAACTTGCCAGATCACCTGACTATCAGAAATATCTGTCAATACAACTAGATCGCGCAGTCCTAAACTGCCCCGCTCCGAGCCAGCCGTCCTGTGCCGAGCGGGCTGCGACGGCGCCGCCGCGCGTGGCGCTCGGAGCCTGGGCAGTGGGCGAAAGTCTCGTCCCACCTGCCCGTCCCAAGCGGACCCGCGCCAGGCTGCCAGGTCACCCCCGGCGCAACCTGGCGCGGGTCCGCTTCCTTGCGCTACTTGGCCCGGTAGATGATGCCCGGGCTGCACTGCACCATCTGGTAGTGGTCGGGCAGGTTGTTCAACGCCTCGGAGGCGCCGAGGAACAGGTAGCCGCCAGGCTTGAGCGTGCCATGGATGCGCAGCAGGATGTCGCGCTTCACCTCGGCGGAGAAATAGATCAGCACGTTGCGGCAGAACACCATGTCGAACTTGCCGAGGCTGGCGTAGCTGTCCAGCAGGTTCAGGGCACGGAACTCGACGCGGCTGCGGATCGCCGGCTTGACCGCCCAGCGCCCCGGTCCCTTGGCGTCGAAATAGCGTTGCAGACGCTCCGGGGACAGACCGCGGCCCATCGCCAGGGTGTCGTATTCGCCGGCCTTGGCGGCGGTGAGCATCGACCCCGACAGGTCGGTGGCGACGATCTGCACGCCCGCCTTCAACTGCCCCAGGTTGGTCTTCTCGAACTCGTCGATGGCCATCGACAGCGAGTATGGCTCCTGGCCTGACGAACAGGCCGCCGACCAGATCCGCAGGCGCTGCCCGCCGTTGGCCTTGATCAGTTCGGGAAGAACCCGCTGCTTGAGCACCTCGAACGGGTAGGTATCGCGAAACCACAGGGTCTCGTTGGTGGTCATCGCGTCCACCACCATCTCGCGCAGGCCGCCGCGCTGGGTCTGGATGCGCTGCACCAGCTCTCCCAGGCTCTTGATGCCCTGCTGCTCCATCAGCTTGTTCAGCCGGCTCGAGACCAGGTACTGCTTGTTGCTGCCCAGCACAATGCCGCAGGTCTTCTCGAGGAAGACCCTGAACAACTCGAAATCCGCATTAGCTGCCGACACGCATAAGCCTCTTCGCCCTGGGCGACCGGAACGCAGCCGGTCACCCGTATTCACATTGTTGTCGAGGGCCGATCGCTCAGCCCGCGTCCACCGCCTTGATCCGCTCCACCACCCGCGCCGCCAGATCGTCCGGACGGAACTTGGCGAGGAAGTCGTCCGCACCGACCTTCTTCACCATCGCCTGGTTGAAGACCCCGGACAACGAAGTATGCAAGAGAATGTGCAGTTTCTGCAGGCGGGGATCGCTACGGATTTCCGCCGTCAGGGTATAACCGTCCATTTCCGGCATTTCGATGTCGGAGATCAGCATCAGC
Source organism: Pseudomonas sp. RC10-4-2 (assembly GCF_050433085.1). NCBI lineage: Bacteria > Pseudomonadati > Pseudomonadota > Gammaproteobacteria > Pseudomonadales > Pseudomonadaceae > Pseudomonas > Pseudomonas sp. RC10-4-2. The sequence goes on along the minus strand of NZ_JBNPXX010000001.1, from coordinate 987,778 downwards.
AGCTCGTCTTCCGGACGCCGTCCCTCGGAGAGCATGTTCTGCAGGTACTCCAGGGCCTGGCGCCCGTCGTTGAGCGCGGTCATTTCCACGCCGACCGCCTCCAGGCAACGGATTACCTGCTTGCGCGCCACCGACGAATCGTCCACCACCAGCACCCGCTTGGTCACCGCGCGGCTCTGGGTCTCGGCGTCCACCACTCCGTGGGACACTTCCTCGGACGTCGGTGCGACCTCCGCGAGCACTTTTTCCACGTCGATGATTTCCACCAACTGCTTGTCCACCCGGGTCACCGCGGTCAGGTAATGCTCGCGGCCGGCGCCCTTGGGTGGCGGATGGATCTCTTCCCAGTTCATGTTGACGATGCGCTCCACCGAGCGCACCAGGAAGCCCTGCACCTTGGTGTTGTACTCGGTGATGATCGCGAAGCTGTTGGTCAGGTCCTGCAACCCGCGGCGGCCGGTGGCCAGCGCCAGGTCGAGGATCGGAATGGTGCCTCCGCGGATGTTCGCCACCCCGCGCACCACCGGGCTGGACTTGGGCATCACCGTCAGGCGCGGGCACTGCAACACCTCTTTCACCTTGAACACGTTGATGCCGTAGAGCTGGTTGCCGTCCAGGCGGAACAGAAGCAGCTCCAGACGGTTCTGTCCGACCAACTGCGTACGCTGGTTGACTGAATCCAAAACACCGGCCATTGGCGCTCCCCTCAGACGGTCGTGCCGGACTCCGGCACGACCATTGCTTAACCCGTTGCATGAAACAGGCAACGACAGTTTTTCGACGAATAATGGCATGTAGCCATACTTCTCTACGGTTTTTACCCGTTTTGCTCGGGCTCGGCTACCTGTGCGCGGCTAACAACAGCCAGGCCCAGGGTTTTACCGCTCCCGAGGTACTTATCGGCTCCACCCAGGGGTTTCTTGAATTCAAGGTAGAAGAATATCTGCAGAATAGCGGACTCGACGGGCGCTACCAGATTCAGGTCAATCGCGTCGACCCGCGCTTGCGCCTGGCCGAATGCGACAGGGACTTGACGCTCAGCCAGGAAAGTCCGGCACAACCGATCGGCAGGGTCACCGTGCGCATCAGTTGCGAAGGCAGTGCGCCCTGGACCATCTTCATGCCGGCGCAGGTGAAACTGTTCCGCCAGGTAGTGGTCGCGGTGCAGCCACTCAAGCGCGCGCACGTGCTGGAGGATGCCGACATCGCCCTGGTCGAGCGCGACGTCGGCCTGCTGACCCAGGGCTACCTGACCGATCCGGCCCGCGTCGTCGGGCAGAAGCTGCGCCGACCGGTGGTCAACGACCAGGTGCTGGCGCCGGTCTTCCTCGAGCAGGCCGAGGCCGTGCGCAAGGGCGACCAGGTGGTGATCCTCGCACGCACCGCCACCATCAACGTCAAGATGCCCGGCGAGGCGCTGTCCGATGGCGCCCCGGGCCAGCAGATCCGCGTGCGCAACCTGCGCTCGCAGCGGATAATCAAGGCCCGCGTGATAGAACCCGGCACGGTCGAGGTGAATATGTAGAGGGAAAGCCGTGGCCGGTAGCGCTGGCGCTACCCCGGCGGGTTTCTCTAAACTGGGAAACGACGCACGAAAATAAGTCCTAAAGTTTTTCAAGCCTTCGCCGAAAAGCTAGGCAAGCGTCCAATACCTTCGAGGTTTACAACCATGGTCATCGACTTCAACCGGCTGAATCCCGGCAGCACGCCAGCCACCACCGGCCGTACCGGCAGCACCGCCGCAGGTCGCCCCGACGCCACTGGCGCCGACAAGGCAGGCCAGGCTGCGACTTCCGCTCCGAAGAGCGGCGAGTCGGTGCAGATCAGCGAAACCGCCCAGAACATGCAGAAAGTCACGGACCAGCTGCAGACCCTGCCGGTGGTCGACAACGATAAGGTTGCCCGGATCAAGCAAGCGATCGCCGATGGCACCTATCAGGTCGACAGCGAGCGTGTTGCCAGCAAGCTGCTCGACTTCGAATCCCAGCGCTGACCTCGAAGGACGCGCTGGAGGACATTGGACGCCGAATGAACTCCCGAGCCCGAGATGCCTGACTCCCCTACCCTGCTCGATCTGTTCGCCGAGGATATCGGCCACGCCAGCCAACTCCTGCAGTTGGTCGACGAAGAATTCCAGGCCCTGGAACGGCGCGAGCTGCCGGTTCTGCAACAGCTTCTCGGGGCCAAGCAGCCACTGATGCAGCAACTGGAGCGAAATGGCCGGGCCCGCGCGGAAATCCTCCGCGAAGCCGGCGTTTCCCTCGACCGCGAAGGCCTTGCCCGCTATGCCCGCGAGCGCGCGGATGGCGCCGAGCTGCTGGCGCGCGGCGACGAACTGGGCGAACTGCTGGAGCGTTGCCAGCAGGCCAATCTGCGCAACGGGCGGATCATCCGCGCCAACCAGGCTTCCACCGGCAGCCTGCTGAACATCCTCCGCGGCCAGGACGCCCCGAGCCTGTACGACAGCCGCGGCGGCACCGCCTCGAGCAGCCGGCAACGTCCGCTCAGCCAGGCCTGAACCCGACCAGCACACGTATCAAGGCACAGTGCTATCATTGAGGCATTCGTGCCCCAGGAGAGCATTGAAGGTGCCCAACCCGTTCGTCGAAGAAGCGGGGCCGCAACCCCCGAAGGTGCTCAAGGCCCCCGTGGAAATCCAGGCCAACCTGCGCCTGCTGCAGGATAGCCGCGACTCCCTGCTGATCACCTTTGCCGATCGCAACCAGCGCTTCCAGAGCTTCCTGGTGGACATCGACCGCGACCGCGGGATGGTCGCGCTGGACGAACTCATCCCCAACACCGGCGAACGTTTCCTGCAGAACGGCGAGGCGTTTCGCGTCGAAGCCTTCCACGAAGGCGTGCGTATCGCCTGGGAATGCGAGCGCCCGGTGCAGTTCGGCGAACACGACGGCGTCCCCTGCTACTGGGCCGCCCTTCCCGCCGAAGTGCTCTACCACCAGCGCCGCAACGCCTACCGCGCCAGCATCAAGCAGAGCCAGCCGATCGCCGCGGAAATCGCCGGGGAAAAACTCCGCGCGCCGCTGAGCGGACAACTGCTGGATATCTCCGCCACCGGCGCCAAGCTGCGCTTCGCCGGCAATGTCGCCGAACGCCTGCATCCCGGCGAGATCTACGAAGACTTCAGCGCCCAGCTGCCACAGGGCGCGATCAGTAGCGCGATCGAACTGCGTCACGTGCGCTTCGACGAAAAGCTCGACGCGACCTTCGCCGGCGTCCGCTTCAGCGAGATGAGCGGCCTCGCCCAGCGTCAGGTGGATCGCTTCGTCTACCAGTTACAGCGCGAAGCGCGGCGCTTCGAGAAAGACGAACTGTTCTGAGTTTCACAGGACCAGCCCCAGCGCCGCCAGGCGCGGCAGGTCCTCGGGACGGTCGACGTCCCAGAGCGCCGGCAACAGGTGATGCTCCCAGCCCAGTTGCCGGAGACGCTCGCAGGTCAGCGCCAGCAGGCGGTCTCCGCCCCAGGGCATCGACTCGAACAACAGCGGGTCGACCCGGGTCAGGCCGAGCAGCGCGTAGCCGCCCCGCTCCACCGGCCCCAGCACCGCCTGGTGGCGGCCCAGGGCGGTGCAGGCCGCTTCCAGGTAGTCGCCGTCCAGCACCGGGCAGTCGTGGCGAATCAGCAGTACCGCCTCGCTTTCCGCCAACCCCAGCGCCGCGATACGCCGCATGCGCTCGCCGGGGTCGCCGGCCGGCTGGCTCATCAGGCTCCAGCCCAATGCCACCGCCAGCGCCTGCAGATCGCTGTCCAGATCGTCGTCGAACCAGAGGATGCGGGCGCTGAAACCGCGATCGGGCAGGCGCAGGGCGCGTTCCAGCAATACCCGCTGCAAGCGTCCCGCGCTCTCCTCGCCGATGGCCTGGGCGATCTTCGGCCGCCGCTGCCCGGGCGGCAGGTTGCGCACCATCAGGTGAAGGGAAAGCGTCGGACTCATCGCAACCTCTCCTGCCTATCGGCTCCCGCGGCGAGCGGAGTTCAGTTCTGCGTCGCACCGTCGGCCTGCGGCGCGTCGGGCTCGCCATCGACCATCTGCTCCTGCACCGCCTGTTCGTCTACCCGCGGATCGAGCGCCGCGACCAGCGGGGAGCTGGTCATGTTGTCCGGGGTCGGCACGTGGTGCAGCGGCGCGTCGTCGACCCGGTGCAGGCCGCTGACCTTCTCCGGATGGACCCGCCAGACCAGGATCAGCGCGCAGGCGCTGACGAACGCATATAGCATGTTAGCGCCAAACAGCCGCATCAGCGCGCCGGCCGCCAGCGGCCCGATGCAGGCGCCGACGCCGAAGGTCACCAGCAGCATGGCGGTCAGCGAAACCCGTCGCTCGGTCTCCACATGGTCGTTGGAAAAGGCCACTGCCAGCGGATAGAGGGTGAACTGCAACATGCTCGCGGCGATTCCCAGGGCCAGCAGCAACGCCAGCGGCATCTGTTGCAACAATGCCAGCGGCAAGGCGAACAGGCACAGCAGGATGGCGCAGGCGCGGATCAGCCAGGCGCGGTCGCGACGGTCGGACAGCCAGCCGAGCGGCCACTGCACCAGCAGCCCGGCGAAGATGCAGGCGCCCATGTACAGGCCGACCTGCTCGTTGGGCAACCCCAACTGGTTGGCGTACAGCGGCGCCAGGCCATAGAAGGAGCCGACCACCAGCCCCGAGACCAATACGGTGGTCAGCGACTGCGGCACCCGGCGGATGAAGAAGCGTGGTTCGAGCGGCGCCGGGCGCAGCGCTGCGGGGTGGATCTTGTGGGTCAGGGCCAGCGGCACCAGGCACAGGGCGAAGCAGAAGGCCACCAGCATCAGCAACTCCGGCCCCAGTTGCGGATGCGCCACCAGGATCATCTGGCCGAGCACCAGGCCCAGGTAGGAAGCCGCCATGTAGCCGCCGAACACCGCGCCGCGCTGGCTGGCATCGGCCTGCTCGTTGAGCCAGCTCTCGATCACCATGTACTGGCACATCAGGCCCAGGCCCATCACCATGCGCAAGGCGATCCAGGCCGGCAGCCAGGGCAGCAGGCCATGGCCGAGGACCGCGGCGGTGACCACCCCGGCGCAGGCGACGTAGGCGCGGATGTGGCCGACCCGGGCGATCAGCCGGTGACCGACCTTGCCGCCCAGCACCAGGCCGAAGTAGTTGGCTGCCATCAGCGCGCCGACCCACAGGCCGTCGACCTTGTCCGCCGCCAGGCGCAGCGCCAGGTAGGTGCTGAGCAGGCCGGAGCCGGTGAGCATCAGCAGAGTAGCGAAATAGAGGGCGCGAAAAGAGAAGAAAATCCGCCGCATCGGACCTCCGGTCCCGTACAAGGGAGCCGGCGCCGCTCGCGGACTGGCCGGCTCGCACAGCGTTGGAGTCCCGGGGAGGCCCCGGGACAGGACGCGGGATGCCGAAGCCGGCACCCGACACCACGACCCTGCCGCCGCGAGGCGGCAGGGGGTGACACAGGGCTAGGAAAGTACCACGGTGGATCAGGCCTGGGCTGCCAGGACGCGACGCTCCCAGGGGCTGATCTCGTCGAAGAAGCTGATCAGCTCCATGCTCTTGGTCGCCACGTAGCCTTCGACGAACTCGCTGCCGAACAGTTCGCGCGCCAGCGCGCTGCCTTTCAGGCGCCGCAGGGCGTCGTACATGGTGCAAGGCAGGGTCAACTCCTCCGGTACCTCGAACTCACCCTGGATCGCCGGGCTCGGCTCCAGTTCGTGCTCCAGGCCGTAGAGACCGGCGGCCAGGCTGGCGGCGATGGCCAGGTAAGGGTTGGCGTCGGCGCCCGGCAGGCGATTCTCGACGCGCCGCGCGGAGGCTCCGCTGGCCGGGATGCGTAGGCCGGCGGCGCGGTTGTCGTGAGACCAGCAGGCGTTGTTCGGCGAAGCGTAGGGATGGCAGAGGCGCTGGAAGGAGTTCACATGCGGCGCGAAGAAGGGCGTGAAGTCCGCCAGGCAGGCCTGCTGGCCGCCGATGAAGTGGCGGAACGCGGCGGAAGGCTCGCCATCGGCTTCGCTGAAGATGTTTCGCCCACCGTCCAGTTCGACGATGCTCTGGTGGATGTGCATCGAGCTGCCCGGCGTCTTCGCCAGCGGCTTGGCCATGCACACCACGATCAGGCCGTGCTTGAGCGCGACCTCCTTGAGCAGGTGCTTGAACAGGAAGGTCTGGTCGGCCAGCAGGACCGGGTCGCCATGCAGGAAGTTGATCTCGAACTGGCTGGTGCCCATCTCGTGCATGAAGGTGTCGCGCACCAGGCCCAGCGCATCCATGCAGCGGTAGACGTCCTCGAAGAACGGCCGCAGGCCGTTGTTGGAAGACACGCTGAAGGCCGAATAGCCCAGCTCGCGCCGGCCATCCGGCCCCAGCGGGGCCTGGAACGGCTCGTTGGGATCGGTGTTCGGGGCGAAGACGAAGAACTCCAGTTCGGTGGCCACCACCGGTTGCCAGCCGTGGGCGGCGTAGCGCGCCACCACCTGCTTGAGCAGGCCGCGGGTGGACAGCCCGGACGGCGTGCCATCCAGTTCCTGCGCATCGCAGATGGCGAAGGCGCGCGGAGTGTTGCTCCAGGGCAGGCGATGGACCTGGGTCGGCTCGGCGACCAGCGCCAGGTCGCCATCGTCGCTGCCATAGAAGCGCGCCGGCGGGTAGCCGCCCATGATGCATTGCAGCAGCACGCCACGGGCGAGCTGCAGGCGCCGGCCGCTGAGGAAGCCCTCGCCGGTCATCACCTTGCCGCGCGGCACCCCGTTGAGGTCGGGGGTGACGCATTCGATTTCTTCAACTCCAGCCAGCCGTTCGGCGAGTGAGCCTTGGCCTTCGATAGTCATGACTTCTTATCCTTGTTGGTATCGCGGATGCCGCACCGGGCGGCGGCCGCGTACAAAATACGCATCGCTTGTTCAAGATATCAAGCATGCGGCACATTCTCGCGTGTGCAAAGCCTTTCGCCGCAGAGGCGTTCTGCCTTGCCTGCCGGGTACGAGGAAAAACGCCGGCCAGGCGTATATCCTCTGTGCCTTCGCCGCCCTACCCGCCACAGGAGTACTGCCGTTGATTCTCGGAACATCCAAGGCCGACTGGCTCGCCGAATTCCCGCGCCTGGCCGACCTCATCGCCCTGCGCCCGAGCGAGTGGTTCAACCCGGCCATCGCGCCGAGCGCCGAAGCCCTGGCCGACGTCGGCCTCGGCGCCGCCGACGTGGCCGACGCCAGCGCCCGCCTGCAGCGCTTCGCCCCGCTGATCGCCCGGCTGTTTCCGGAAACCGCCGCCAGCGGCGGCATCATCGAGTCCGACCTGGTCGAGGTCGCCACCTTCCACGATGCCCTGCGCCAGCATTACGCCGCCGAACTGCCCGGCCGGCTCTGGCTGAAACGCGATAGCCACCTGCCGATCTCCGGCTCGATCAAGGCCCGCGGCGGCATCTATGAAGTGCTCGCCCATGCCGAGCGCCTGGCCCTGGAGCACGGCCTGGTCGGCCTCGACGACGACTACTCGCGGCTGGCCGAGGCGGATTGCCGGGCATTCTTCGCCCGCCACCGGATAGCGGTGGGCTCCACCGGCAACCTGGGCCTTTCCATCGGCATCATCGGCGCCGCGCTGGGCTTCCAGGCCAGCGTGCACATGTCCGCCGACGCCCGCCAGTGGAAGAAGGACAAGCTGCGCGCCCACGGCGTGACGGTGGTGGAGTACGCCTCCGACTACAGTGTCGCGGTGGAACAGGGCCGCCGCGAAGCGGCCGGCGATCCCTACACCCATTTCGTCGACGACGAAAACTCCCGCGACCTGTTCCTCGGCTACGCCGTTGCCGCCGAGCGACTGCGCGGCCAGTTGGACGCCGCCGGCATCCGCGTCGACAGCGAGCACCCGCTGTTCGTCCATCTGCCCTGCGGGGTCGGCGGCGGTCCCGGCGGGGTGGCCTTCGGCCTCAAGCTGGCGTTCGGCGACGCGGTGCACTGCCTGTTCGCCGAGCCGACCCATTCGCCCTGCATGTTCCTCGGCGTCTATACCGGCCGCCACGAGCAGGTTTCGGTGCAGGACTTCGGCATCGACAACCGCACCGCCGCCGATGGCCTGGCGGTGGGGCGTCCGTCGGGCTTCGTCGGCCGCGCCATGCAGCGCCTGCTCGACGGCTACTACACGGTGGACGACGACGAGTTGTTCCGCCTGCTCGCCTTGCTCGAGCGCAGCCAGGGCATCCGCCTGGAACCCTCGGCCCTGGCCGGCGCGCCGGGCATCGCCCGGGTCACCCGTGAGCCGCAGGGCTATCGCGAACGCATGGGGCTGACCTCGGCGCGCCTGGCCAATGCCACCCACCTGGTCTGGGCCACCGGCGGCGGCATGGTGCCCGAGACGGAAATGCGCGCCTACCTGGAGCGAGGCCGCTCGCTGCTGGACTGACACCGACACGCGCGGGGCGCCACGACCGTCCCGCCACCTCCCGACGAGGACCTTGCATGCGCACACCCGCCTGGCTCGGCAGCGGCATGCCGCTGCTCTTCGTGCTGCTCTGGAGCACTGGATTCCTCGGCGCCAAGTTCGGCCTGCCGTACGCCGAGCCCTTCACCTTCCTGGCCATCCGCCTGCTCCTCGCGGCCGCCCTGCTGGCCGCCTTCGCCCTGCTCAGCGGTGCGCCCTGGCCGGGCTCGGCACGGCTGGCCGGGCATGTCGCGGTCGCCGGCCTGCTGGTCCATGGCCTGTACCTGGGCGGGGTGTTCCTCGCCATCGAGCACGGCATGTCGGCCGGCCTGACCTCCCTGTTGGTCGGCCTGCAACCGCTGGCTACCGCGGCCCTGGCCGGCATCTGGCTCGGCGAGCAGGTCAGCCGCCGGCAATGGCTGGGACTGGCGCTCGGCCTGGCTGGCGTAGCCCTGGTGGTACTCGGCCGCATCCACGGTGGCGCCGACGGCCTGGCCTGGGCCGCGGTGCTGGTGGCACTGGCGGCGATCACCTGCGGCACGCTGTACCAGAAGCGCTTCTGCGGCGGCATGGACCTGCGCACCGGCGGCGTCGTCCAGTACCTGGCCAGCGGCGCCCTGCTCGGCCTCGCCGCCCTGCTTTTCGAAAGCCGCGAGGTGCAGTGGAGCACGCCGTTCGTGCTGACCCTCGGCTGGCTGGTGCTGGGACTCTCGTTCGGCGCCGTCGGCCTGCTCTACACGCTGATCCGGCATGGCGCCGCGTCGAAGGTGGCGAGCCTGTTCTACCTGGTGCCGCCAGTGACCGCGCTGGCCTCCTGGCTGCTGTTCGACGAGCGCCTGGCGCCGGCGGCGATCGGCGGCATGCTGCTGGTGATGCTCGGCGTCGCGCTGGTCAACTGGCCGGGCCGGCGCGCCTGAGGCCTCAGTGGCTGTAGTGCCGGGTGGCGGCGAAGCGGTTGAGGAACAGGTGGATCACCAGCACCGTCATCAACGTGATCAGCACCGCGAAGCACACCGAGGTAAATCGGTAGAGCACGCTGTACATCATGTCGTGGGTTGGCGTCAGGTACTGGCCGAGGACGATCGCCAGGGTGGTCAGCGCGCCGAAACCGATCCCCGGTACGCCGTTCTCCAGCATGTGGATGCGCGCGCAGAACATCGTCGAGATCCACAGCAACAGGGCGACGAAGGGCAGGATGTCGTAGTGATCGTAGAGCAGCACCTGCAAGCCCACCGCCAGCGCACAGCCGAGCAGCGTACCGAGGGCGCGGATGCGCCCGGCGAAGTGCACGCCCTTCCAGTGCATGGGAAACAACACCAGGATCGAGGCGATCTGCGCCGACAGCGAGTCCTTCAGGTCGAAGGTCTGGAAGACCACGAAGGACAAGGTCGCCACCGTGGCCCCGAGCAGCGTCTCGTGGCGCCGGCTGGGGGCGTCCTTGGCCGGCGCCTGGCGCGGCGACCGCGGTTCGACGTCGGGGAACAGGTAGAACATCAGCACGGCGATGGCCACCGTCAGCCAGGTGGCGACCATGTTGCTGGCGAGCATGTCGAACAGATCGACGTCCGGATAGCTGGCAAAGTGCAGCAGCATCGAGAGGAACACCGAACTCAGTGCGCCGAAGAAGAACAGCGGGCCGCGCGCCATCAGGGCGAAGCGGTAGACGAAGAGGCCGAAGACGATAGGCGTCATCAGCAGCGGCCGGTCGCCGAACAACCCGTACAGCACCAGTACCTCGACGCTGATCACCACCGAGTTGGCGAGGAACTGGCGGACGATGTGCAGGTTGATCACCGGCGTCAGGCCGAGCAGCAGCATCGGGTAGACGCCGAAGAACGAGCCGTAGTCCCAGTTCATCAGCTTGCAGACGAAGAACCCCAGGGTGGCGCCGCCGGCGATGCGCAGGCACTGACGCAGGTCGTTGGCGGACATCGCGAGCTTGGCCGGCATGGCGTCAGTAGACGTAGTGCAGCAGGCTGATGGCGACGATCTGCGCGCGACCGAGCAGATGGCTCAGGCCGTCGCCGGGATAGAGCTGCACGGTGGCCTTGGCACCGGTGGGCAGCAGGCCTTCGGGAAGTTCGTCGAGCACCACGTGCAGGCGCTGGCGCTGGGCGTCGCGAACCCAGCGGTCGGAGGTGACCGGCGCGGCGAGGTCGCCGTTGGCGTCCAGCTGGCCCTCCTTGACCCCGGCGTCGATGGCCGCCACCCGCGCGCCGAACACTTCGCCGGGACGCGCGTCGAACACCACCGCCGCACGGTCGCCAGGGCGCACGTAGCGCAGCGATTTCTCGCGGAAGTCGGCGACGATGTCGATACGGTCGTCCACCAGCGCCGCCACCGGCGTTCCGGCCGGAACGTAGGTGCCCGGGGTCAGTTGCAGGTTGCTCAGGGTCCCGGCGCGGTCGGCCCGGACGCTGCTGTATTGCAGTTGCAGACGAGCCTGGGCCAGGGCATTGCGCGCCTGGCGCAGGCGCAGGTTGTCCTCGCCGGCCGTGCCGCGTCGCGCGGTCAGCTCGCCGATCCGCGCCTGGGCCGCGGCGACCCGGGCACGGGCGGCCTGGGCCTGGGCGCTGACCTGCTCGTGCATCTGCTGCGACACATGGTGGCGCTGCACCAGTTGGGCGGTGCGGCGCGCCTCGCTGTCCAGCTCGCCGGCGCTGCTGCGCGCGGCCAGGAGGTCGGCCTTGGCCGAGGCGATGGCGGCATCCAGCTCGCGGTTGGTGCGCTCGGCTTCCTCCAGTGCCAGTTCGGCCTGGCGCACGGCCAGTCGGAAAGGCTCGGGATCGAGGCGGAACAATACTTCGCCGGGCTGCACGTGGCCGTTGTTGGACACCAGCACCTCGGCGACCTGACCGCTGACACGCGGCGCGACGCGCACCACCGGCCGGGTCAACTGGGCCTGCGGGGTGAGCGGCATCCACAGGTCGGCGACCAGGAAGTAGACGAACAGCAACACGAATACCGCGATAGCGACTTGAACCCAACGGGCAAATCGTTGATCGGGAGTCATAGGGTACGAGCCTCGAATCCAGCGGGAATGCAGTCGCCGCAGCGGGGCCTGAATGCGGGGGTTGGCGCGGCCGGGATGGAACCGGCGACCCGGACGACGGCCAGTGGGTAGCCGTCGCCGCTGCGGCGACCAGGTGACGCAGTATATTTCGAGACAATCGCCCCTGGCCTGCCGGCATCGGCAATAGATCGTTACAGACAGCGTAACAATCGAACGAGCCGGCACGGCAGGCCGCTGCCGCAGTCCGGCACCGGGCCATGCATCGCCAGTGCCAGGACACCCCTGTAGCCCTCCTGCGAACTCTAGCAGTGGTCGCGCCCGGTCGAAGGCGTAGATTGGCTGAACGATGCGTCCTTCCTGCCTGCGCATCGCCTGCCGCCAAGGACTGCGGTTTTCTCCCGACACGCCATACCGCGCGCCAGACGGCTGCCTGAAAAGGCAGGCCAGGTATTCAGTGGAGATACACCATGGCAACACAAGGAGTGTTCACCCTTCCCGCCAACACCCGGTTCGGCGTCACCGCCTTCGCCAACTCGTCCGGAACCCAGACGGTGAACGTGCTGGTCAACAACGAGACGGCCGCGACCTTCAGCGGGCAAAGCACCAATAACGCCGTCATCGGCACCCAGGTGCTCAACTCCGGCAGCAGTGGCAAGGTACAGGTCCAGGTCAGCGTCAACGGCCGCCCCTCGGATCTGGTCTCGGCACAGGTAATCCTGACCAACGAGCTGAACTTCGCCCTGGTCGGCTCTGAAGACGGCACCGACAACGACTACAACGACGCCGTCGTGGTGATCAACTGGCCGCTCGGCTAGGAGTTCGGAAGGGACGGGATGGCGGCAAGCCGCCATCCCTTTCCGACTTCCTGCTATGCCTTGAGCACCTGCCCGAGCAGCAGCAGGCCGGGCAACCAGGCGGTGAATATGGCGCTGGCCAGGGTCAGGTAGGCCACCGGCTTCTGGATGCTGCGGGACAGCCCCAGCAGCAGGAAGAAACAGAACCAGAGCAACGCCCAGACTGTCCAGTTGACCGCGTTCCACAGGCCGAACGGACCACTGGCGCCGGCGAACGACTCGATCGCCACGGTGCAGGCGGTGAGGCTGACGAACAGGCAGAACCAGCCGAGGCCCTTGCCGTCCACCTCGAGGAACTGGTTGGCGGCCACCCACAGATAGGTAAAAGCGAATAGCAGGGTTAGCGCTCCGGCCTTCAGCGAGCCCTGCCCGGCTGCTGCGGAAAAGATCAGGTAGAACGCGACGCAGGCGCTCAGCACGCCGACCAGGAAGTTGATCACCGCCACCTCCCGACCACTGATCTTGCCCAGCAACCAGACGGCATTGAGAAACAGCACCGCGCCAACGTACAGCAGAACCAGTCCCAGCATCATGACGATACCCCTCTTGTTATTGTTCTGGTCGGCCCGGATCGCTCAGGCGGACGGCTCGTTTCCCAGCAACTCCTGAGCGATCTTCAGGATCGGCTCGCGCCGCTTCATCGCTTCCCGCGACAGGTACTGGTGCGCCTCGCGCTCGTCCCAGCCATGGCGCTGCATCAGCAACGCCTTGGCCTGGTTGATCCGGGCCTGGCCGGCGATGCGTTCCTGAAGCTGCTCGGTCTTCTGCTTCAGCTTCGCCATTTCCTCGCTGATGCGCCGCGCCGATACCAGCACAGGCAGCACCCGGTGGGCGTCGAGCGGCTGGGTGATCACGCCGTGGCACTCCAGCTCGATGATCTGCGAGAGCACCGCGGGGCTTTCGTACTCCACCAGCGCCACCAGGGTAGTGCGCGGAGTTCCGGCGGCGAGCAGCGCAGCGATCTCGTCGTGGTGGCGATTCTGGAAAATGCTGGTGAAGACCACGTCCACCGGCACGTCGAAAGCTTCCGGCGGCGGCCAGCACTGGCGCACCGAACAACCGATGCGGATCAGCTGCAAGACCAGGGCGTCGCTGACCTCTCCCGGCGGGTTGAGTACCAGCACCTGCAACTCGCGCAGGCTGCCGAGCAGCGAGTTGGCGCTCATGGGAGCGCTCCCCCGCCCATGCTGGCGGACCAGTCGTCGAGGTTATGCACGACGACATAAGGATCGGGGCGAATCGGTTCGGGCGACTGCCAGCGGACCTGGAACACGCCGCGCGCATCGATTTCCGCGATGCGCGAAGACAGGCGGCTGTGGTTGTTCTGGCGCTCCACCCGGACCGGCCCCTGGGGCGCGTCGATGTCGATGTCGTACAGGTGCCGCTGCACGTCTTCCACCCGCCAGCTGCCTGCGGCCTGCGCGGCGCGGCCGAGCAACAAGGTCTGCCAGTAGGCCGCCTCGGCCCAGGCAGTGATGGTCGCGTTCTCCGGGAAGAAACCATGGCAGGCCTGGACGAAGGCTCGGCTGGCGGGCGTATCGATGCTGGAGAAGTAAGGCGCGACCACCACCTGCCCCTCTGCCACGTCGCTCTCCATCTTCGCCACCTCCGCCTCGCTGGTGGTCAGGCTGGCGATCGGCGGCCGCCTGCCGTCGCCGTAGCGACGGGCGATGGCGCGATACAGCTCGGCGGTGCCGGTGCCCACCACGGTGGAGAAGACCACGTCGGCGCGCGCCTGGTAGATGCGCTCGACGGCGCGCTGCACGTCGTCGTCGGAGGGATACAGCGGAATGTAGATTTCCTCGAGCACCGTGCCGCCGTGCTGGCGGTACAGGTGGCGCATCACATGGTTGCTTTCCCGCGGATAGATGTAGTCCGAGCCGATGAACACCACCCGCTCGCCGTAGTGGCGAATCAGGTACGCCGCCAGCGGCGCACTGTTCTGGTTCGGCGCCGGACCGCCGTAGACGATGTTCGGCGAATACTCGAAGCCCTCGTAGGGGGTCGGGTAGCAGAGCAGCGCGTCGGCGCGCTCGACCACCGGCATCACCGCCTTGCGCGTGTGCGACATGTAGCAACCCACGAGGAACCGTACCCCCCGGTTGCGAATGAAGTCCTCGGCGCACAGCCGATAGCGGTCCGGGTCGCCGCCGGGGTCCTGGGACAGCGTTTCGATCGGGCGACCGCCGACGCCGCCCTCGCGGTTCAGTTGCTCGACCGCAAGCAATGCGCCATAGCGCTGCGAGCGCTCGATATCGGCGGTGACGCCGGTTTCGGAGAACAGCAGGCCGATCAGCGGCCGCTCCTGGTGCGATCCCATCCGTTTCCTCTCCTGTGACTGTCGCTCAGCGCCGCACGAAGCGAACCCGCTCGTGCTCCAGGCTCGCCAGGTAGGTCGTGCAGTTCCCGTCGCCCGGCTGGTGGTGGTCGAGCAGATGCTCGGCCAGCGGTACCTCGAGATGATGACGGACGCTGCGGCGCAACGCACGGGCGCCGAACTGCCGGTCGAAGCCGGCGCGGGCGATCTTCGCCAGCACCTCCGGGGTCGCCTCCAGGCGGCAGCGATGCTTCTCCAGGCGCCGGTTGAGCCGCTGCACCTCCAGCTCGACCAGGCGCGCGACGACGTCGCGTTCGATCCAGTTGAAGGTGACCACGCTATCGAGACGATTGACGAACTCCGGCGAGAAAGTCTTCAGCAGCCGGGCCCGGACCATCCCGTCGATGTCCCGCCGCCGGCGCTCGCCGCCGACCGGCAGCAGGCGCCAGGGCAGGCGCTGGCGACGCTCGTCGTAGCGCTGGATCTCATGGGCGCAGAGATTGCTGGTCATGAACACCATGGGTATTGCGGAAATGGTAGGTGCGTTCGCCGGAAGCGACCCGCAGCAGGCCGTTGTCGAGTACGTTGAGCAACGCATGGACCACTTCCGGGCTGGCCTTTTCCAGCTCGTCGAAGAGAACGATGCCGGGGCGCCCGGGACTGCCGTCCAGCTTGTCCTGCTCCAACAGGGTGGTGCCCTCCTTCGCCCCGACGTAGCCCGGCGGCGCACCGGTGAGGGCGGCGGCATAGTGCTCCTGGGACAGGGTGTTCATGTCCACCCGGCAGAACCCCTCGGCGTCGCCGTGCAGGGCCCTGGCCAGGGCGCGCACGATCTCGGTCTTGCCGACCCCGGTGGGGCCGAGGAACAGCGCGCTGAACAGCGGACGGCGCGGGTCGGCGATGTCCGCGCGAACCACCTTGAGCATGTCCTCGACGGCCTGTAGCGCCGGTTCCTGGCCGAGCACCTCGGCGCGCAGGCAGTCCATCACCGCCGCCGGGTCGAAACGGAAACGGCTGTGCAGGGCGCTGCGGTGACTCAGGTGGGCCTGGAGCAGACTTGCCTCGGCAAGATTCTCCCGCGCCAGGGCCTGTTCCTCGTCCTGCTGCCGGCGGGACTGGTCGAGCATGTCGCTCAGAAAAGGCATGGATGAAACTCCTTCTGCCACAGGGGGAAATGGCGGAGACGGCGTGCCGCACGACGGCACGCCGGGCTGGCGGCGTCTGCCGTCAGGCCTCCTTCTCCAGTCCCTCGTAGGGCAGCCGGCCGACCGGGCATTGCGCCACACCGGTAGTCGAGCGGGTCAGTCGCTCGACATTCTCGCGCGCCTTCTCGGCGTCGGTGACCCAGGTGCGGTAGAACTCGAACGGACACTCCGCCAGGCCCCGGTCGCCATCGCCGGACGCCTGCAAGCCGCTGTAGCCGCGGTGGAGGATCTTGAACAGGTGGTTCTGCGACTGATCGTTGGCGCGCGCATCGCGGATCTGCGAAAGCGACAGCTGGGCGTACTGGATACCCATTTCCTCCTCGCCGCACTCACCCAGGGTACGACCGTCGAAGCCGATGATCGCCGAGTGGCCGAAGTAGGAATACACGCCGTCGAAGCCGGCGGCGTTGGCCACCGCCACATAGCAGTTGTTGGCCCAGGCCATGGCCTTGGCCATCATCACCTGCTGGTCCTTGGCCGGATACATGTAGCCCTGGCAGCGCACGATCAGCTCGGCGCCCTTCATCGCGCAGTCGCGCCAGATTTCCGGGTAGTTGCCGTCGTCGCAGATGATCAGGCTGATCTTCATGCCCTTCGGCCCTTCGCTGACGTAGGTCTGGCCACCGGGATACCAGCCCTCGATGGGGCACCAGGGAATGATCTTGCGGTACTTCTGGACGATCTCGCCGTTGTTGTCGATCAGCACCAGGGTGTTGTACGGCGCCTTGCGCGGATGCTCCTCGTGCCGTTCGCCGGTGAGGGAGAATACGCCCCAGACGTTGGCCTTGCGGCAGGCGCGGGAGAATATCTCGGTTTCCTCGCCGGGGATCGCCACCGCGGTTTCCATCATCTCCGCCGGATCGTACATGATGCCCTGCAGGCTGTACTCGGGGAACACCACCAGGTCCATGCCGGGCAGGCCCTGCTTCATGCCAACGATCATGTCGGCGATCTTCCGGGCGTTGTCCAGGACCTCCGCCGCGGTGTGCAGGCGCGGCATCTTGTAGTTGACCACCGCCACTCCGACGGTGTCGTTGCTGCTGGAAATATCGCCGTGACGCATGGGTATCACCTCTTGTTGTTATTTTTTCGGGACGAAAAAAGGCCCTCCCGGGTAACCCCGGGAGAGCCCATTTGCTCTGTGCGTATGCGTTAGGTTCGGTCCCGCGACATCGACGCTGATGCGCACGACCTGATGGCGCCACTTATAAGCCCCGTCGGAAGGAGCTGTCAAGGTTCATGTATCGTTATGTAAAACATGGAAGTGACAAGCGTATGCAAACGGCATCCGAAGCATCCAGCCTTCTGGGCGACGTACCAAGCCTCTATGGGAATTCTACACAGTCAGGCACTGGAAACAGTCGCTTGCCGCGCCCCGATGGTGACGAAGACAGGCGGCAAGGCAATCCCAAGAGGTGAAAACAAGCTCAGAGACATCAGGAGCGATGCGGGGAGTCCCCAAGGTAGAGCCCAGGTAATAAATACTGTCTACACATTAACGGCAAGAAGCATGAAATTCGCTCGAATATTAGCTCATTGCCAAATAATTTCTCTCCTTATGGAGTTGGCGCATATGCATACGAGATATGGTATGGAGATATTCTTTCCTGCAACGCAGAACGACGGAAGTTTGGCACATAGCGTCCCGAAGAGGGACGCCATTGATGCAGATGCTAGGGAGTTTGAGAGGGATTTCTAACGAAAGCCATATACAGCACAATACAAACCACTGATGATTACCCAGCTTGTGGAAGGCGGATCACGAACATTCGATCTCGCCTGAATACGAAGCACAGAATTCCAAGAATTATTGTCATCTTGACGTAGAACCACCAGGAGGTGGATATCTGGTCACTGAACAGGGAAAAGACAATGGCAGAAAAGAGGTACGAGGAAAGGACTGTAAAGTATAGGCTACCTTTCTTCGCTTTACAGTATGCATAAGAGCAAAGCATTCCATACAGAGCCATCACTCCTATTACGCCCAAAGCGCCATAGTGCGGATACATTGAGAAGAACATCGAGTAAACGTTGCCGAGTTCACCAGGCGCATACTCATAGAAGTCAAGATGAAGAGGGGGTTTCTGGCAGAGACCAACTGTAGCCAATATGCTGCAAAAGCCATTTAGCGGCGACCAATATGGCTCTAAATGTATTGAGCCCTGATAGTACCTATCGAAGAGAACAGGCCCTTGCAAAGCATATCCCGCCACATGACGATAGAGCTCTATGAAAAGAGTCGAGATCCCATCACCTTCATGAAATTGAATCTTGGATGTAGCGACAGCGCCAACAGCAATAACTAAAAACATTGCCAAACCTATTACAAGAAGGCTTTTTAAAGAAGGACTCCCCTTGACAAGTATGTAGATAAAGAATAACCCGACAAGCATCTGCATAAGTGATGCTCGACCACTTGCGAGCAAGATAACCCCCATCCATGGAACAGATATAGCCAAGAAGCCTAGGACTCCACACTTACCGCGCAAGTATAGTAAAACCACAAGTGGTATGACGGTCTGTCCAAGCTGTAAATAGTTCATTGAGAGCGAGCTTAAAACGGGCTCACCGGATACAGACTGGGCGCGCGCCATATACGCAGCCTCGCGCAGTGTTGGAGCTATAGAAGACAAGTCTCTATAAATTACCGTAAGAAATACGATGTGCGCCAAGCAGAAAAAGATTACGAGCGCCCTGGTCCGAAGTTCGCTATCGAACAGAAAATTTGAACTCGGCGCACGAAAGTAACCGTTGTAAAGAAACGAGAAACACCCAGCGGAGAGGGAGAATGACATCACACCAAACAGAAAAATTAGCAGTGCATCAGACTCGACACGGTAGAACCCTATCAACGATGCTAGACTGACACCGATGAGACCTAGCCCCCAGGTGATAGGCATAGCGACCGAGGGGTGTATGGCGCTACGCGCTAGAAGCCTCGCAGCCACTGCAAATATGAGCAGGGTTGCACCGGTGAGCATCGCGTACATGGCATCCTCCAGACTGACAGGCGCCGATTGTAGCCGATAGCCACATCTCTGTGGCTACGATTCACTTCAGGATCCAGCTGTTCATTGCTTCAAAGCTCGGCGTACCGTCCTGCGGTTAGGTTCAGGGTTGTGCCATCAGTATTGGTGTAGGTCGCATAGGTACTGTCAGAGATTCTGCCACGGCGCTAGTGATCTTAACGCTTCCACCCGAACATTCCTCATACGACCATAAAGGGGACCCATAAAGGGGACAGATTTATTTTCTCTACTCTAATTTTCTAGCATGGAGACTCCAGTTCAGATGCCGTAAAGGAATTTCGCGATGCCTAGGCAAGGGCGCATGGTTTAGCGAGTTATTTGCTTTGAGTAGTTCAGCGTGGGCGCAGTCGCTGAAATTAGAGTAGTAAAAATAAGTCTATCCCCTTTTCTCGGTCCCCTTTTCTCGGTCCCCTTTTCTCGGAAAAAGCCCGCCAACGAGCGCTACTCGGTGCAAGGTAATCGGCTAAATCGCGGAGGAAAAAGCCCAGCGCAGGGCTGGGCTTATACCTTCTGGAAAGTCAGGTGACATAAATAAATCTGCCCCATTCCCCTTTATATTTCCAGCAAGACTAGCTGATCTCTTTTCTGGAAATAAATCTAACTGGATCTTCAGTTTCAGATTGCGGCCAGAATACTAATCCAAATGGTTCCGCCTCAATTGAAATACCAGCCTCATCAAGCCCCCAGTTTTGTGCATCTTCAGGAGCATAAAGGGGACAGATTTATTTTCTCTACTCTAATTTTTCTAGCATGGAGGCTCCAGAGCAGATGCCGTAAAGGAACTTCGCGATGCCTAGGTAAGGGCGCATGGTTGAGCGAGTTATTTGCTTTGAGCATAAAGGGGACAGATTTATTTTCTCTACTCTAATCCTCCTAGCATGGAGGCTCCAGAGCAGATGCCGTAAAGGAACTTCGCGATGCCTAGGCAAGGGCGCATGGTTTAGCGAGTTATTTGCTTTGGGTAGTTCAGCGTGGGCGCAGTCGCCGAAGTTAGAGTAGTAAAAATAAATCTGCCCCTTTTCTCTCGGTATCAGAGAAACTCACCTGCCTCATCGGAAAGCAGGGTAACGGGATCGGTACATTTCACCTGATTCGGGAAATCCTCAACAGAGTCCCCAACGTGCACTTTACATCCATCATTCAATATTTAATTATTTATTTTTTTTGGCCTCAAGAATTTCAAGCCCAAGCTCGGCATATTCGCCAACTCCTTCTTGAGCCAAAAGCTTTTCAAGTAAAATTCGAACTTCTTTTCCTCCAGAAGAGTTACCTAGTGCATATGCTGCACATGCCCTGACACTTTCATTACTGTCAGAGCAAAGCTTAATTAAGCATTTCTCTACATTGAGAGGCATACTTTCATAGCACAAATGTCCAAATGCAGCAGCAGTGGCTGATCGAACCCCCGCATCCTCATCATCTGCAAGCGATAACAGGGTCGGAAGCGATTCATCCTTAAAAGGCATTTTAGGTGTTCCAATTTGCCCAAGAATGAAAGCTGCAATCTCCCGAGTCTCGGGATTCTCGTTTCCAGATAGATGCTGAACTTTCTCAAATATGTCACGCCCCCCTCTCATCTGTAGCTCTCGAGCTGCGGCGGTTCTAACAATAGCATCCTGTTCACTTAGCAGACCAAGAAGAGCATTATCTGTCCATCTTTTAAGTGAGTCTGCAACGAGCAGCCTAAGTATTGAGGATGACTCGTCAAGGTCGTCAATCATTTCGTACTCCACTATTTAAGTTTAACGACCATGCCTACTTCTACGACATCCCCATGCTTTTTGGGTTGCCTTAACCTGGTCAGGGCGATAGTTATTTTTGTTTTGCTCAAGCCATTCACATCGATCAGGGGCTTTACCTCCACACTGGCGTGCTTGAGATGCGTCTTCGCCGTAATCTCGAACAATTTGCGAATCAGCTACGTTCCCTGGAGCAGCCATTTGCACGGGGGAGTCACCAAGGGTGGTTAGCCCCCAAGCCCCTATTCCTAATGCTGTAGCTGATGTGAGCGCAGAGCCTAGGCTGGTTCCACCTGCAAAGGGGAGAGCTAAAAGCATAAATGCCAAGCCATCAGGATCTTGGTGCATTACAGGATTTTGGCCGGCATATCCAAGCGTATTCAAGCCGCCGGCCAACCCAATCGGATCACTCTCCACATACCGCCCAGTCTCCGGATCATAGTCGCGGAAGTAGTTGTAGTGCAGCCCGCTCTCCGCATCGTAGTACTGCCCGGGGAAGCGCAGGTTGACCTGGGTGCTGCCCTGGCTCAGCGCTTCGCCGCGGCCGAAGGCGTCGGACTGCCACTGCCAGGCGATCTGGCCGCTGGCGTCGGTGGCCAGGCGCGGGGTGTCGAGGTGGTCGCCATGGAGGTAGAGCAGGGTCGGGTTGCCGACCTTGCCCTGGGCGTCGTAGTCGGCGTCGATGGTGGCCAGCGGCAGGCTGTCCAGCCACAGGTAGTACTGGGCTCGCAGTTTCCGGCCGCTGCCGTCGTGTTCGGCTTCGCCGAGCAACTGGCCGTCGGGACCGTAGAGGTAGGTGGTGACGCTCTCGGGGGTGAGCTTGACGATGCGCTGGCCGAGGGCGTTGTAGCGGTATTCGGCGACCTGCTGGCCGTCGAGGCTGACGCTTTGCAGGCGGCCCTGGGTGTCGTAGGCCAGTTTGCGCGCGGCGCGGTCCTGGGTGAGGTTGCCGGCGGCGTCGCTGGTCACCGCTTGCGCGCCGATGGCGGTCAATCGGTTGCTGTCGGGCGCGTACTGGTAGTCCTGGCTGCTGGCGGTGCCGCCTGAGGCGGGGTTGTCGCTGCGTTGGGTGCGGTTGCCGACCGCGTCGTAGGCGTAGCTGCGCCCGCCCTGGACGCCGCGTTCCTCGGTCAGGCGGTCCAGCGGGTCGTACTGGTAGTCCAGGGTGCCCCAGAGGCTGTGGCGGTGCTGCTGGATATTGCCATTGGCATCGTGCTGGTAGTCGCTCTGCCAGGGGCCGACCTTCTGCCGCAGCAGTTGGTAGTCCTGGTCGTACTCGCGGCTGAGGGCGATGCCGTTGCCCCAGGTCAGGCGCTGCAGCGGGCCGAAGGGCAGGTAGGCGATCTGCCCGACCAGGGTGCTCGGTGCCTTGTCGCCCACTGCCAGGGTCACGCTGGCGACCTGGCCGCCGGCATTGCGCGGGTAGCCGATGGCGAGGCCGGAGGGGTAGCCGATCTCCAGCAGTTGGTTGGCCGCGTCGTAGCGGTAGGTCACGCGGTCGAGCAGGGTCTGCTGGTCGAGGCGGATGCTGCGTACCTGCTCGACCAGGTTGCCGCGCTCGTCGTAGCGGTACACCAGGCTGTCGCGGGCACCTTCGATGGCGCCCAGGCGGCCGATGCCCTTGTTGCCGTCGGCGGTGAGGTCGTAGCGGTACTGTACGTCGAGGCTCGGGTCGCTCGGCGAGTGGCGCTCGATCAGGCGATTGAGGGCGTCGTAGCGATACTCGGTGACCGCACCGCGAGCGTCGGTGCGGCGGATGACGTTGCCGGCGGCGTCGTGCTCGAAGGTGGTGGTGCCGCTGTCCGGGCTGACCAGTCGGGTCAGGTTGCCGAGGCCGTCGTATTCGTAGCGGGTGGTGACGCCGCGCGGGTCCTTGACCTCGGTGAGGTTGTCCTGGGCGTCGTAGGCGAGTTGGGTCTTGCCGCCGAGAGGATCGCTCTGGCCGACCAGCCGGTCGAGGGCGTCGAAGGCCTGGCTGTGGGCGAACTGGCGCGGGTTGGTTTCGCCGACCGGATTGTCGTTGAGGTCGTAGGCGAAGCTGCGTGTCTGGCCGCCGGCGCCGACCGCACGGAGCAGCCGGCCAAGCTCGTCGTAGGCCCATTGCTGCTGACGCACCATGCTGCCGCTGGCGTCCTTGATGCGCTGGGCGGTGCGATTGCCCTTGGTGTCGACGTCGTATTCGAGGCGTTCGCCGAGGTTGTTGCCGATCGCCACCAGCCGCCGTGCGTCGTCGTATTCGTAGCTCAGCCAACTGCCGTCGCCGCGGGTGACGCGGGTGATCTGGCCGACCGCGTCATAGTCGAAGCGGGTGGTGCTGCCAGCGGTGCTGACGGAGGCCAGCCAGCCGTCGACGCCGGTGTAGGCGAGGCTGCTGGTGACGCCGTTGGCATCGGTGATGCTGCCGGGCTTGCCGCGCTCGTCATAGTCGCCGAGGCGGGTGACCTGGCCGAGGGCGTTGGTCACCTGGGTCAGGTTGCCGCGACTGTCGTAGGCATAGAGGGTGACGTCCTGCACATCGGTGCGCGGACCGTCGGCGCGCTCGATCAGGCCGAGGGCGTTGTAGCTGTAGCTCCAGGCGCGCTCGGCCGCCTGCGCGGGCAGGGCCAGGGCGCAGGCCAGGGCGAGGGCGCCGAGGCGGGGGAAGTATGGGGGGATGCGCATGGGGGTCGTCCTTGTCAGCGGGTGGTGACGGTCTCGCCGGTCTTGCGTCCCTCGGCGTCGTACTGGTAGCGGGTGATCCGGCCGGGCTCGCTGACCTGCACTGGGAGGAACAGGGTCGGGTGCCAGTCGGTTGTGATGGTGCGCGCCTGCGCAGTGCCGGCGGCCTCGGTGCGCGAGGTCTCCAGGCCACGGGCGTTGTACTGGTAAGTGGTCAGGTTGCCGTTGTTGTCGCGTTTGCTGC
The DNA here is from genome assembly GCF_050433085.1 of Pseudomonas sp. RC10-4-2. NCBI lineage: Bacteria > Pseudomonadati > Pseudomonadota > Gammaproteobacteria > Pseudomonadales > Pseudomonadaceae > Pseudomonas > Pseudomonas sp. RC10-4-2. The sequence goes on along the minus strand of NZ_JBNPXX010000001.1, from coordinate 964,305 downwards.
TGAGCAGGCCGCGTTCGTCGTAGGTGAAGGTGGAATTGCTGCTGGGGCAGTTGGGAGAGGGCTCGCCTTCGATGGCGACGATGCGTTTGATGCCCTGGATCACCTGGAAGCGGTAGGTGGCCTGCTTGCCGTATTCGTTGGTGACGGTGGTGGAGCCGTCATCGTTGTAGGCGAGGGAGACCTTTTCGGCGCCGTTGGCGTGTTCGCTGGAGATGGCGCGGCCTTGGTTGTCGTAGGCCCAGGTGGCGAAGCGGCGATTATTGTTATCCTGGATGCCTGTAAGTAGTTTTATGTTCCTCGGGTCGTCATAGAGGTACTGTGTTTTCGTGCTGTATTGCCCATCTGTCCGTGTTACCGAAGTGAGTCGCTGTTCCTTGTCGTATGTGTACTCAATGGACATACCCCCTATCTGAGCGCGAAGGAGTTGATGGTTGGCTCCCTCCGAGAGAACGAGCTTGTTGCCATGCTCGTCGCCAATCGTAAGATTAGCGCCTCGCTCTACACGATATTTGCGACCTTCCTTGGTAGTGAGTTTAGTGAGTATTCCATTCTGGTCGAACTCCATCACTTCGTTGAGTTCGGAGGTGTAGCTAAACTTTCCTGGTAACCGGCTAAGCCTGCCCAGGTCTGTGATGGAGGTTAGATCTTTTCCCGATCCCGTGAACTCCGAGGCTTTTCCGTTTTCGCGGTAGAGTAGGAAGCCATCATCCTTGCGTGTTATACGCGCAGAATACGAATGTCGCCACAAGCTGTCCAGGCCATTGTAGTACCGGGTCAACGGGATCGGAATACTTAAGTCGTGTTCAACTTGGTATTTGTTGCCATTGGTGATATTGACCGGATTTCCTGCGCAGCCCTCTGGTGGAGGCGGTCCCTTTTCGAGGCCGTTTTTATCTGGAATCTTACAGCCAGAGTCATCCATTTCATACCCTGACCGACAATCACAACTGCCTGTTTCCGCATTATATTCAGCACCTAAAGGACACGAATCGCCAAATCTAGAGATAGCTCCAACATTTCCAGAGTGCGCACTTCCAGAAGGATCCGTGCCGCGCGCAAAGCAATCAAAAGCCCTGTCATTTCTTCGCACAGGCTCCACGGATTCGATCCAGTTAGTTCTCGACTTGAAATAGTCGAACACAACAGCGCACGCCGACGACGGTGAGCTGTAGCTCCCCCCAGAAACGGCAGAAGGAAATGCCAAAGCCCAATAAAACTGTTGTGCATTAACGTCCCGAGCAAAAAATAGCGAAGGCAATAAGCACGCCATAAAAAGCGACATCCTCAGGGCTGATATACGTGTCTTAATTCTCATCCATCCTTTCTCCGGGACAATAAAAAGCCCGGTCTGCAACTGCGAAACCGGACAAACATAGTGCAGAGTGATTCGTGGACGTGCTTAGCGCGCCCAGCCCACTCTCTCGCGTCTCGCTGTTAGAAAGTCGAGCGGAATTTGATGAGCACCTACAAAGAACCTCCATTTCCTGCCACATCCCTGTTCGCAATGGAGCCCCCTCGATCATCTACCCGGCTTACTATTCGCCCCAAATCCAGTGCCGATCATATCCGGCAGTCGAGTTTCGTATAGATGTTCACTGTATTCCGTGAGCCAGTCTTAAGAACCGACGGCGTTTACGCAAATTTCTGTCCGTGAGCCAGACGGGAGCAAGCACGCGGCCAAGGTGATTAAGCCAGGAATCTACCGACCTCGGACGAGGTGGCGCAGTCGGCCTGCCTTGCGGCCACCGCCGGCGGCAAAAACTCCAATGGAGGACGGCCAATGAGGATACCGTCCCGCTATGCCCAAGGACGATGAAACGACACCCCGGCAAAACCGGAAAATCGCCAGTTCGGATCTCCTGCAATGCAGGAAAACTCCCAGTATCTCGCCCAGGCTAAAGGACGCAAAACGTTCTTTTGAGCTGGGGACGAAATTCCTGAATTTTCAGGAGAGGGTCGCGCGACCGTGCCCACAACGTTGAGGAGACAGTCAGGCACCACAGATCACGACCACTACTAATGGGGGAAAGTGAGAAAAACCTACCTTGCCAGACCAGTCGCCGAGGGACCCACCCGATACGGTACAAAAGCGTGCCCGTCGCATGTGCCGGATACTTTCCCGCCATATACCGGAAAATTTTCCGGCATGGCATGGCCAGGATCTGCAATGATTCCGCACTCCCCTCCGGCCAGAGTCCGGAAAGTTTCTGGCCCCTCCTGATCGGCGGAAAATTCCGCCTATCTCCAGCACCTCATTCGCCTGGATGCGATCTGCCGGCACCGCCCTTAGGCACACCATCACATCGAGCCCAGACCTCGACGTAATGGCACTAGGCTAGAACTGCCCGGAAAACCACAATGAGGACGTGCTCTCGATGAAGGTGAAAGATCTCGAAGCTGCATCCAGCGATGCGCTTGGTAGGGTATTCGGAGAATTAAGAACGCGCGCGAAGGTCGCGATGAGAAGGGAAAGCGAGGATCGAGCTTACCGGGAGCGGCGCAGGCCACCCGGTTGTCCTGCTGGCGCTGACGACAGACATTTGAGCTGGCCGGCATGGAAAAGCCCCGTCTGAGCGATTCAGGACGAGGCTTTCTTTGTAGGCTTACTGCACCCACCATGCCCTGACAAAGAACTGGCCCGGGAGAAGCGATGTGCGGTAAGTGCCCGATATATTTGGCGTCCCGGAGAGGGGTCGAACCTCCAACCTTCCCCTTAGGAGGGGGATGCTCTATCCAATTGAGCTACCGGGACACGCCGGACATGGCGAGCGGTGCGCCGCGTCCGGGCGGCATGTTAACGGCAGAGAAAGCGTTTGTCATGCCACTGCCACCAAGGCTGCGCATAATTTTCCGCAACCCTGGAGGTGCAGCATGAACCAGACCGTCGCCATTCCCGCCGCACAGGACCTGCCGGACGCCCCGCGCCAGCCGCGGATACCGGACTCCCCCTTCGCCAGCTTCGACGTGCGGATCGCCAGCGAGCACGACGCGCCGCGCCTGTCGTTGCTGCTACAGCAACTCGGTAGCGCCGATCCGCGCCCGGACCCGGCGTTGCTGGCCATCCAGCTGCAACGACCGCGCGGCGACCGGGTCACCCTGGTGGCCGAGCGCGGCGAGCGCCTGCTCGGCACCTGCACCCTGCATCTGATCGAACACCTGGCGCACGATTTCGCCCGCTCGGCGATTCTCGAAGACATGGTGGTCGACCGCCACGCCCGCGGCCAGGGCGTAGGCCGCGAACTGATCGGCCGGGCCGTGGAGCGCGCGCGCAGTTGGGGCTGCTACAAACTGGCGCTTTCCAGCCACCAGGACCGGGAAACCGCGCAGCGCTTCTATGCCGCGCTAGGGTTCACCAGCCACGGCGTAAGCCTGGCGCTGCATCTGGGCTGACATCATCATGCATTTTGCAACCGGTAAAATGCCCATCCGTGCAAAGTGCATGCGAGAGAGTCTCGGGCACATATATAATTCATTGATTTAAAAGGATTTTTTATAGAAAAAAGTTGGCACAACCGCTGCTACAAGACCCTCAGGATCAAACCTTGGCCATCTGCCTGGCAAAGCTACGAAATGGAGGTGAACATGAGCAGCTCACGCAACCTGGTCGGCACCGGACTTCTTTCCCTGCTGGCTCTCGTAGTCTTCCAGAACAGCGCACTGGGCGACGAGGACAGGACGCAGGAACGCAACGGCGAAAGGCCGGTAGTGCTGGACAGCAACGCAACGCCGCAGTGGGCACCCGCTGCGCAACAACTGGTGATCCAGGCGCCCGACGAATCCCCGCGCATCGTCACCGTAGGCGAGGACGAGCGCGGCACGGCGCTGGTGACCGCGGCCGACGAACAGGCCTGGACATTCTGACGAAGCAAGCGCCGGGAGACCGGCATCCAACGACGCTACACCGCCGCACAGGTCCCCGGGATGCTGGCGGGCGGAAAGGGAGAAAGAACATGTGGATCCTGGCTTTGCCGCTGACCGCCCTGGCCCTTTCGGTCGGCGTCTACGGGCTGCTCTGGCTGATAGAGCACGGAGGAGACGAATATCCAGCGAAGCTTCCGCTGAGCGACAAGGGCGCCACGGAACCTCGGCGCCACTGAGCCGGCACAAGGAACAGCGAGCCCGACGGAGAGGGCTCCGGGAGTGAAACCATGTCACGATCCGCCGTCATTCTTCTGTTCGTAGTGATCGCCAGCGCGATCCTGGCGCTGAGCCTGCCGCCCGAGGCCACCCTCCTCGCCTGGTGCGCCTGGGGACTGCTGGGCATTTCCGGCGCATGGCTGCTGTTTGCACTGGTGGTAGGTCGGCGAATCCGCTTCGATCCAAGCCTGGACTGATTTCGCCCGCAGCGCTTTACCGGGCGCTACAGCGTCGCTCACAGCGGCAGGCACACGCCGTCGCGCGCCAGTTCCACCCCTTCGGGCAACGCAGCGGGGTGGTCCAGCAGCCAGGCGTCCAGCGTATGCCCGACGTGAGTCAACACGGCCCGCCGGGGACGCAGCGATTCGATGCACTCCAGTGCCCGCGTGAGGTCGTTGTGGTTGCGCGGCGGCCGCTCCTGCGGCGGCATCGAGCAGTCCAGCACCAGCAGGTCCAGCGGCGCCGCGAGCAATCGCGAGGCGCTGTCCGCCGGCAGCCCGACGGTATCGGTGAGGTAGGCCAGGCGCCGTATCGTTCCCTCCTCGGAAGCCCCCTCCAGCAAGTAGCCGAAGGTTGGCTTCGAGTGGACCAGCGGCAACGCGGTCGCCGCCAGCGCGCCCCACTGGCGCCGCTCGAAGGCGCCGAAGGGCTGGCTGAAATCGAGGATGCCCGGATGCTTGTAGAGGTCGGCGAGGCCCTCCGGGTCGGCCGGGCCGTGCACCGGGATCACCAGACCCTGGCCCCAGCGCAGGTGCAGCAGGCCCTGGGCGTGGTCGGCGTGGTAATGGGTCTGGAGGATGCCATCGAGGCTATGGGGCGGGAAGCGCTCGCAGAGATCGACCAGGCCGCTGTCGATCAGCCAGCGCTGGCCGGCGCACTCCAGCAGCGCGCTACAGGGACGGCGACGCAGGCCGGCGTCGGCGCGGGCGTTGCGACAGGCCGGGCAATCGCAACCGTAGACCGGCACCTGGCGGGCGTCGCCGGTGCCGAGCAGGGTCAGGCGCATGCGCGGTCGCTGCCGAGACGGGCCAGGAGGGTGCGTAGCGTGTCGTCGAGATCACCGGAGTTGTCCAGTTGGAACAGCGGGCCCTCCAGGCCGGCGGCGAACTCGGCGTTACGCGCCAGGCGCGCCTCGATTTCCTCGGGGCTTTCCCGGCCGCGCGCCAGCAGGCGCTGGCGCAGCACCTCGGGTTTCACCCCGAGCAGGACCGCGAGCAGATCCGGATAGCGCCGGCGGGCCTGCGCCAGGTAGCCGCGCGAGCCGTTCACCAGCACGTCGTAGCCCTGCGCCAGCCACTCGTCGATCTGCACCGGAATGCCATAGCAAAGGCCGTTCGCGCGCCAGCTCATGGCGAACGCCGAGGCCCGCTCGAGGGTGTCGAACTGCGCCGGAGTCACCGCCTGGGCGTCCTCCCCCACCGCTTCCGCGGAGCGCGTGATCACCCGCCGCACGATACGGCAGCCGCGCAGCGCCAGGGGCTCGCGCGCGGCCTGCAACAGGCTGTCCTTGCCCGAGCCGGAAGGCCCCATCAGATAAATCAGTCTGCCTGTCATCAGAACACTCTCTGCCCGCCGCGCCAGACCTGACGCACCACCGGCTGGTTGTTGCCGAGCGCCCGCGCCTGCAGCAGATCGGCGCGCAGGCCGACGCGGATTTCGCCACGATCGGTCAGCCCGGCGGCCAGCGCCGGGGTACGGCTGACCATCGCCACCGCGCGCGGCAGGTCGTAGCGGATCGCATCATACTCGCTGTGCTCGCCGGCGAGCAGCAAGGCCGCATGCAGCAGGCTGGCCGGATAGTAGTCGCTGGAAAGGATATCCAGCACGCCGATTCCCGCCAGTTGCGCCGCCGCCACGTTGCCCGAGTGGGAACCGCCGCGGACCACGTTGGGCGCGCCCATCAGCACCTGCAGGCCGTGCTCGTGGCTGGCCCTGGCGGCCTCCACGGTGGTCGGGAACTCGGCGATGGCCATGCCGTAGCCGGCCGACTCGCGGACATGCGCGAGGGTCGCGTCGTCATGGCTGGCCACCGACAGGCCGCGTCCCTGGCAGACATCGACGATGGCCGCACGGGCGGCGTCGCTGTAGCGCTCGGAGTTGGCTACCTGCTCGACGATGAAGGCGTCCATCTCGGCATCGCTCAGGTGGTACTTGCCCTGGTAGTACTCGCGGTACTTCTCCAGCCTGGCGAACTGGCGCTGGCCGGGGGCGTGGTCCATCACCGAGACCAGTTGCACCAGCGGATGCTCGACCAGTTCGCGGAACACCTCCAGCGTCTGCGGATGGCTGACCTCGCAACGCAGGTGCAGGCGATGGTCGGCGCGCGCGTCGCCGCTGGCGGCGGCCTCGCCGATGGCCTCGAGCATCTTCGGCAACTGCTGCATGCGCTTGCCCTTGGGGTTGACGTCGCCGATGGACAGCGCGTCGAACACCGTGGTGATTCCCGCGGCGACGATCTGCGCGTCGTGCGCCAGCACCGCCGAGGCCGATGGCCAGTCGACGCCGGGACGCGGGGTCATGTGCTTCTCCAGGTTGTCGGTGTGCAGCTCGACCAGACCGGGCAGCAGGTAGTCGCCCCCCAGGTCCTCGGCCCCGGCCAGGTGGCTGCGGCCTTCGTCGACCGCGGCGATCAGGCCGTCGCGCAGCAGCACGCTGCCGACGAAGACCCGCTCGGCGCTGACTACCCGGGCATTGCTGAGAACGCGTTCAGACGACATGGGCTTGCTCCTGACGGGAAAGCTCCTGGCTCATGTCCAGGTAGCGGCTGGCCACCGCCTCGCGGGCGGCGCGGTCGTGGAAGATGCCGATCAACGCGGCGCCAGCGGCCTTGGCTTCGCCGATCAGCTCCAGCACTACCTGGCGGTTGGCTTCGTCGAGGGACGCGGTCGGCTCGTCGAGCAGCAGGATCGGCCACTCGACCATGAAGCCGCGGGCAATGTTGACGCGTTGCTGCTCGCCGCCGGAAAAGGTACCCGGCGCCAGTTGCCAGAGGCGTTCCGGGATGTTCAGCCGGGCCAGCAGGCTGCGCGCCCGCAGTTCGGCGCTGTCGCGGCTCCAGCCACGGGCCAGGGCCGGCTCCATGACCACGTCGAGGGTCGCCACCCGCGGGATCACCCGCAGGAACTGGCTGACGTAGCCGAGGGTCTGGCGACGCACGGCGAGCACCTCGCGAGGCTCGGCGCCGACCAGTTCCAACCAGTCGCCGGCGTGGCGCAGGCGGATGCTGCCGCCGGCCGGCAGGTAGTTGCCGTAGAGCGTGCGCAGCAGGGTGCTCTTGCCGGCGCCGGAGCGTCCGTGGAGCACCAGGCATTCGCCGCCGGCGACATTGAAGTTGAGCCCGCGCAGCACATTGAGCACTACGCCCTGTTGCTGGTGCAGGGTGAAGGTCTTGCTGAGGTCGCGGACCTCGATCAGGTTGTTCATCGCTACTTCTCCGGGCGCCCGTCGCGCGGACCGGCGCCGACGCTTCGGCTCAGGGTTGCAGGACCGACGACACCAGCAATTGCGTGTACGGATGCTGCGGGTCGTCGAGAATCTGGTCGGTGAGACCGGCTTCCACCACCCGCGAACGGCGCATGACCATCAGGCGGTCGGCGAGCAGGCGCGCCACCGCCAGGTCGTGGGTGACGATCACCACCGCCAGGTCCAGCTCGCGCACCAGGCCGCGCAGCAGGTCGAGCAGGCGCGCCTGCACCGACACGTCGAGGCCGCCGGTGGGTTCGTCCATGAACACCAGGCGTGGCGCCGAGACCAGGTTGCGAGCGATCTGCAGGCGCTGCTGCATGCCGCCGGAAAAGGTTCGCGGCAGGTCGTCGATGCGCAGCGGATCGATCTCCACCTGTTCCAGCCAGTCCAGCCCGGCCTGGCGCAGCCGACCGTAGTGGCGCACGCCCTGGGCCATCAGCCGTTCGCCGATGTTGGCGCCGGCGGACACGCCCATGCGCAGGCCGTCGCGCGGGTTCTGCTCGACGAAGCCCCACTCGGTGCGCAGCAGGGTGCGCCGCTCGGCTTCGCTGGCGGCGTAGAGGTCCAGCCAGCGGTCGCCGTCGTCGCGGTAAGCGACCGTGCCGGCGTCCGGCGGACAGCGCCCGGAGAGCAACGAGAGCAGGGTCGACTTGCCCGAGCCGGACTCACCGACGATGCCCAGCACCTCGCCGGGGTAGAGATCGAAGTCGACCTCCTGGCAGCCCTTTTCCGGCCCGTACAGGCGGGTCAGGCCACGCACCGAGAGCAGCGGCCGATCGCGCGCGTCGAGGTTCGCATCGATGGATTCGCAGACCGCGTTCATTGCGCGTCCTCCCCTTCTTCCTGGCAGGCACGCCGCTGCGTGCAGTAATCGGTGTCGGAACAGACGAAGCGCTTGCCGCCACGGTCGTCGACGATCAGTTCGTCCAGGTAGGACTCGTGGCTGCCGCAGAAGGCGCAGCTTTCCTCCCAGCGCTGGACTTCGAAGGGGTGGTCCTCGAAGTCCAGGCTCGCCACCCGGGTGAACGGCGGCACCGCGTACAGGCGTTTCTCGCGACCTGCGCCGAACAGCATCAGCGCCGGGCTCATGTCCAGCTTGGGGTTGTCGAACTTGGGAATTGGCGAGGGATCCATCACGTAGCGCTCGTCCACCGTAACCGGGTAGGCATAGCTGGTGGCGATATGGCCGAAGGTGGCGATGTCCTCGTAGAGCTTCACGTGCATCACCCCGTAGTCGTCGAGCGCATGCATGGTCCGGGTCTCCGCCTCGGAAGGCTCGATGAAGCGCAGCGGCTCGGGGATCGGCACCTGGTAGACCATGATCTGCTCGCCGCTCAGGGCGGTTTCCGGTATCCGGTGGCGGGTCTGGATCACCGTCGCCTCCGGGGTCCGTTCGGTGGTGGCGACCCCGGCGGTGCGGGCGAAGAAACGCCGGATGGATACCGCGTTGGTGGTGTCGTCGGCGCCCTGGTCGATCACCTTGAGCACGTCGTCGGCACCGAGGATGGCCGCGGTCACCTGCATGCCGCCGGTGCCCCAGCCGTAGGGCAGCGGCATCTCGCGGCCGCCGAAGGGCACCTGGTAGCCGGGGATCGCCACCGCCTTGAGCAGGCCGCGGCGGATCATGCGCTTGGTCTGCTCGTCGAGGTAGGCGAAGTTGTAGCCCTGCTCCGGCGCGGCGCTGGCTTGCGGGGAAAGGCTCATGCGCGCTTCTCCTGGTCAGTGGGTTGCGCGGATTCGGCGACGCCGGGACGACGCAGCTTGCGAATCAGCTCCAGCTCGGACTGGAAATCGACGTAGTGCGGCAGCTTCAGGTGCGAGACGAAGCCGCCGGCCTCGACGTTGTCGCAGTGCATCAGGACGAACTCTTCCTGCTGCGCCGGCGACACCACCTCCTCGCCGTATTCCTCGGCGCGCAGGGCGCGGTCGACCAGGGCCATGCCCATCGCCTTGCGCTCGGCGTAGCCGAAGGCCAGGCCGTAGCCACGGGTGAATTGCGGCAGTTCCTCGCGGGAACCGACGAACTGGTTGACCATCTCGCACTCGGTGACCTCGATCTCGCCCACCGGCACCGCGAAGCCGAGTTCCTCGGGCTCCAGCCAGACCTCGCAGGCGCCGATGCGGATCTCCCCGGCGAACGGATGGTTGCGGCCGTAGCCGCGCTGGGTCGAATAGCCCAGGGCGAGAAGGAAGCCCTCGTCGCCGCGGGCCAGGGCCTGCAGGCGCTGGGCGCGGCCGGTGGGGAAGTCGAGCGGCTCGCGGGTGATATCCGGCACCGCGCCGGGCAGCTCGTACTCCGGCGTCATCAGGCCTTCCCGGTCGAGCAGGCCGAGCACGCGCGGACAAGGCTCCAGGGACGCGCCCCGCTCCACTTCGGGGCCGGGGTAGTCGCCCTCGGCGAGCAGGCTGAAGTCGAGCAGGCGATGGGTATAGTCGAAGGTCGGACCGAGCAGTTGCCCGCCCGGCAGGTCCTTGTAGGTCGCCGAGATCCGTCGTTGCAGACGCATCCCGGCGGTGTCCAGCGGCAGGCTGGCGGCGAAGCGCGGCAGCGTGGTGCGGTAGGCGCGGAGAAGGAAGATCGCTTCCATCAGGTCGCCGGCCGCCTGCTTGATCGCCAGTGCCGCCAGTTGCTCATCGTACAGCGAACCCTCGGTCATCACCCGCGACACGGCCAGCGGCATCTGCTGGCGGATCTGCTCCACCGACAGCTCCGGCAGCGCGGTATCGCCGCGGCGCTTGCGCGCCAGCAGGCGATGGGCGTTGTCGATGGCCTTCTCGCCACCCTTGACGGCTACGTACATCAGGCCACCTCCTCGACGGGTTCGCTGACCCGGGTACTGCGTGGCAGGCCGAGGATGCGCTCGCCAGCGGCGAAGAAAGCATCCAGGCCCCTGGGGAATTCGGTGCGTGCGGCGCGCTGTGCCCAGAACCCGGCGCTCACCGGCAACGCCACCTGGCGCACTTCGGCGATGCCCGGTCCGCGCCACTCCAGCGAGGCGCCGCCATCGAGGCCGGCAAGCTGGATCAGCAGGGTGCAGGACTGGTCCGGATAACGGTCGCTGCCGCTGTCGAAGCCGCTCAGGTCGTCCAGCTCGCCTTCGTCGAGCAAAGCGAACAGCGCCTGCTCACGCTCGGCGACGATCGGGCAGCCGCAATGGAAGGCCAGGTTGGCGCGCAACGTCGGGCTGTCGAGACCCGGCGCCAGCCACAGCGGGGTGTCGGAGTCGAGGAAGCTCAGGCACAGCGCGTAGCTGGCCGGTTGCAACGCGGCCAGCGCCGGTGCGCGGTCGAGGTTGCGCACCAGCCCCGGTTCGGCGAGGGCCTTGAGCGCCGCGCGGAAACTCCGCTGGGCATCCAGGACCGGGTCCTGGAACGCCGGTTGCAATAGCGCGGCGGTATCCGCCGGGCTGGGAAGCGAAGCGCTGGTCATCAATCTTCTCCTCGGACCAGGGTGAAGAACTCCACCTTGGTAGTGGCGATTTCCGCCTCCTGGGCGGCGCGGCGCTCGGCCTGGGTGCGGGCCAGCGGTTCGATCAGGCGCGCCTGCCAGGCCGCCGCGTCGGCGCCCTGCAGGTGCGCGTCGGCCAGGGCGGCCAGTTCGGCGTGGCGCTTGTCGCGCCCGGCGACATAGCTGTAGCCGGTGCGTCCGTCACCGAGCCGCACCACGCAGCGGGTCACGGTCATCTCGCCGAGGTTGAACGGGCTGCCGGTGCCGCCCATGCGTCCGCGCACCAGGGTCATGCCGGTCTCGGCGGCGCGCAGCAGGTGATAGTCGGCATCGCGCAGGGCGTCCGCATGGGCGTCCAGCTCCTCGCGACGGGCGCGGGCGAGCACGCCCATCCAGCGCTGTCGTGCGGCGATGGTGGGATCGGAATGCAAGGCGGTCATGGGCTTCTCCTAGGGGGCGACCTGGTACTGGAAGCGATCGGCGCGGCTGATCGACTGGGCCAGTTCCACCGGTTGGCCGGTACGGTCGCGGGACAGGGTGAGGACGGTGAGCAACGGCGCATGGCGGGGCATCAGCAGGCGCGCCGCCTCCTCGCGGTTGGGCAGGCGCGCACCGATCAGGCTGTAGGTGCGGGTCAGCGGCAGGCCTTTGTCGGCCAGGTAGCGACGCAGCGAACCGCCCTGGTAGTCGGCGAGCAGCTCGCTGCGGGAAACGGCGTAGCAATGGCGGATCAGGCTCACTGGCTGTCCGTCGAGGTAACGCAGGGTGGTCAGTTCCAGCACCCGCCCGCCCTCGCCGATCCCCAGGTGGGTGGCCTCGGCGGCGCCGGCCGGACGCTGGCGCGCCTCCAGCAGCCGGGCCTCGACCCGGTGGCCCTGGGCCGAGAGCGACTCGGTGTAGGCGTTGGCGGCGCCCATCGGGTAGATCGTCGGCGCCTCCAGGACCTGGGTGCCCTTGCCCTGGCGCCGCAGCACGCGGCCTTCGAGCACCAGTTCGTCGAGCGCCCTGCGCAGGGTATGGCGGTTCACCGCGAAGCGCTGGGCCAGCTGGATCTCGCCGGGCAGGTAGTCGCCGGGGCGGTAGGCCAGCAGTTCCTGGCGCAGCCGTTCGGCCAGTTCGCGGTACAGCGGTTCGCTTTGTCTAGACAAGTGCATGGTTTGGAAAGGGCGCACCAGGCGCCCTCCTCGCGTCGTCAGATGAACAGCTTGCGCAGGCGTTGTGACAGAACGTCGATCAGGCTCACCACCACGATGATCACGATCAGCACGGCGCAGGTCTGGCCGAACTGGAAGCCGCGGATGGCCTCCCAGAGGATCACGCCGATGCCGCCGGCGCCGACCATCCCGACCACGGTGGCGGAACGTACGTTGGACTCGAAGCGGTACAGCGAATAGGAGATCCACAGCGGCAGGACCTGCGGGATGACCCCGAAGATGACCTCCTGCAGGGCGCTGGCACCGGTGGCGCGGACGCCTTCGACCGGACCGGGGTCGATCGCCTCGACCGCCTCGGCGAAGAGCTTGGCGAGCACCCCGGTGGTGCTGATGAACAGCGCCAGCACGCCGGCGAACGGGCCCAGGCCGACGGCGACCACGAAGAGCATGGCGAAGACCATCTCGTTGATCGAACGGCAGGCATCCATCACCCGCCGCACCGGCTGGTAGACCCACCAGGGCACGATGTTCTCGGAGGCCAGGATCGACAGCGGGATGGCGCAGACGATCGCCAGCACCGTGCCCCAGAGGGCGATCTGCACGGTGACCAGCATCTCGCTGAGGTAGAGCTTCCAGTTGCCGAAGTCCGGCGGGAAGAAGTCGGCGGCGAAGGTCGCCATGTTGCCGGCGTCGCGGAACAGCACGGCCGGGTTCATTTCCGCGCCCTTCCAGGACCAGGCGAGGATGGCGAGGAACAGGCCCCAGCCGACCAGGCGACCCCAGGATGGCTTGCCGGTGGCGGCCGCCGCGGCAGTGGTGCTCAGAGTGCTCATATCGGGAATCTCGACAGCGGTATTGGCGAATCGGGTGGGGCGCGGCGCCGGCCGCGCCCGGGGTGGATCAGCCGGCGTTGGCGGCGGTTTTCTGCTCGCGCTCGGCCATGCGTTTCTCCAGCTTGGCCAGCTCCTCGTCGAGGGCCTTCAGCTTGGCGGCCTTCTCCTCGGCGCCGAGGTTGGCGTTGTTCGCCACGTCGGTGCGCTGCTTGAACAGCTCGAGCTGGCGGATCGGCAGCAACTGGTCGTCGTCGGAGGGCTGGAACTTCGACCATTGCAGGTCGGCGAGGACCTTCTTCTGCTCGGCGTTGGCGCCGTACTTGAAGAAGAAGTCGCGCAGCTTGTTCTTCTGCTCGTCGCTCAGGTTGTTGCGCCACACCAGCGGGTCGCCCGGGATCAGCGGCGACTTCCAGATCACCTTGAGCTGCCTGGCCTTCTCCGGCTGGGTCAATTCCAGGCGCTCCATGCCCTCGGTATTGAAGGTGGCGACGTCGACCTGCTTGTTGGCCACCGCCAGTGCGTTGACCTCATGGCTGGAATTGAGGGTGCGCTTGAAGGCCTTGACCGGGTCGACGTTGTTCTTGGCGAACACGTAGTAGCCGGGCACCAGGTAGCCGGACGTGGAGTTCGGATCGCCGTTGCCGAAGGTCAGGCTCTTGGCGTTCGCCAGCATGTCCTCGAGGCTGTCGATCTTGCTGTCCTTGTTGGCGATCAGCAGGCTCCAGTAGCCCGGCGCGCCACTGGCGGCGACGGTCTGGGCGAAGATCTCGCCGTGGGCGCGATCCACCGCTTCCATGGCGGCCTTGTTGCCGTACCAGGCGATGTCGACCTTGTCGAAACGCATGCCCTGGATGATCCCGGCGTAGTCGGGGGCGAAGAAGGCCTTCACCTGGTAGCCGGTCTGCTGGCTCATGTCCTTGAGGAAGGGTTCCCAGATGCTCTTGAGGTTCTGCGACGACTCGGTGGAGATGATCCCGAAATTGATCACCGGCTGGTCGGCGTGCGCCATCCCGGCAAGGGAGCCGGCGAGCAGGGCGGAAGCCGCGAGCACACGACTGAAGCGTTTCAACATGGAGAGAACTCCTGGGCAGGGTTTGGCGGGTTTTTATGCGGTTCGAATGACGTCAGGCGCGCGCGAGGGTCAGTTCCGGCTGGCTCTCCGCCCCTCGCCGGGCACGGTCGGAAAACAGCAGCGGGGTGTCCCCTTCGGCGCCGTAGAGTTCGTTGAGGAAGCCTTCGGAAAGGTGCTCGCTGCTGCCGTCGAAGAGGATCCGGCCGCCCTTCAGGGCCACCGCGCGCGGGCAATAGCGCAACGCGTAGTCGACCTGATGCAGGGTCACCACCACGGTCTTGCCGTCGTGGCGGTTGATGTCGGCGAGGATGTCCATCACCTTGCGCGCCGACTCCGGGTCGAGCGAGGCGATCGGTTCGTCGGCGAGAATCACCTCGGCCTTCTGGGTCAGGGCGCGGGCGATGGCCACGCGCTGCTGCTGGCCACCGGAAAGGGTCGAGGCGCGCTGCCCGGCGAAATCGGCCAGGCCGACCCGCGCCAGCGCTTCCAGGGCCTGGCGCTTCTGCTCGGCGCTGAACAGCCCCAGCGAACCGCGCCAGCGCGGCATGCGACCGAGGAAGCCGAGCAAGACGTTGTCCAGCACGCTGAGGCGGTTGACCAGGTTGAACTGCTGGAAGATGTAACCGATGTCGGCGCGCAGGCGACGCACTTCGCCGCTCAGGCGGCCGGACGCCTGCAGGCGGCGACCCAGCACGTCGATGCTGCCGCCGTTGTCGCGGTCGCAGCGGGCGAGCCCGGCGACGTGACGCAGGAGCGTGGATTTGCCGGAGCCGGATGCACCGATCAACGCCACCATCTCGCCCGCCTGGATCTCCAGCCTCAGGTTGAAAAGCGCCTGCTTGCGGGCAAAGGTCTTGTTCAGGCTGTCGACACGGATCACCGCGCTCATCGTTCTCCCTCCAATCGGTTGCACGAAGACGCCAGCGGCGCCATCTGGTGTAGACCAAGATAGAAGGAGACTGTGTCAGCCCGGTGAAGTGACGATGACAGTCGAGTGACAATCCCTTGAACGACCGGTGGTCAGAAGGCCATCATCCAACCCCCAGTAAAAAACTAGGCTTTTGCTGAATCGATCGCATTTCAGATAGCTGGTACTGGCAAAACGCCGGCACGCAACGCACAATTGACGTCAACTAATTGTTGTTTCCGAAATAACAGACTGAACGGCTAGCGGAAATCGTGGTCATAGGCCCGAGAACAATGAACGCTTCCTCGGCACCGCTTTTCCCTGACTCTACAGGTTCAATGTATGCGCCCACTGAAACAGGCAACTCCTACCTACTCCAGCCGTACCGCTGACAAATTCGTCGTTCGTCTGCCCGAGGGCATGCGTGAGCAGATCGCAGAAGTCGCTCGCAGCCATCACCGCAGCATGAACTCCGAGATCATCGCCCGACTCGAGCAGAGCCTGCTCCAGGAAGGGGCGCTGCAAGACAATCTCGGTGTTCGCCTGGACAGCCCGGAACTCAGCCTGCACGAGCGCGAGCTGCTGCAGCGTTTCCGCCAGCTGACCCACCGTCAGCAGAACGCGCTGGTCGCCCTGATCGCACACGATGCGGAGCTGGCCCAGGCCTGAGCGCCGAAGCCCACGCGTAGCGCTTGAAATGGCCGGCATTCGCCGGCTTTTTCTTTATGGATGGCCAAACCATGGGCGAGTAACCGCAAGGCGGTTATCCGCCGGCCCCTGTAGCGGTGGCGTTATCCCTCCAACGCCACGAGGGAGAGCCGAATGAGCTATCGCCTGGCCGCCGATGCCCTGGTCTGGCTGCACCTGGGCTTCATCCTGTTCGTCCTGTTCGGCGGCCTGCTGCCGTTGCGCTGGCCACGCCTGGCCTGGCTGCACCTGCCGGCGGTGGCCTGGGGCTGCGCGGTGGAGTTTCTCGGCCTGCCCTGTCCGCTGACCCCGCTGGAGAATCGTCTGCGCCGGGCCGCCGGGGACGCCGGCTACAGCGGCGGCTTCGTCGAGCACTACCTGTTGCCGCTGATCTATCCCGCCGGCCTGACCCCGGCGGTGCAGTGGATCCTTGGCGCCATCGTTCTGCTGCTCAACCTGATCGCCTACCTGTATCTGTTGCATCGCCGCGGTAGCCGCTGAGCCACGGATGCCACGTCATTCCGTACCTGGATAATGCTGCGCCGGCAGCGAGGCGAATCGTAGGCTGGTCTCCCCTGCCCAGCCCGGAGTCATTCCCATGCATCCCTAT
The DNA here is from genome assembly GCF_050433085.1 of Pseudomonas sp. RC10-4-2. Lineage (NCBI taxonomy): Bacteria > Pseudomonadati > Pseudomonadota > Gammaproteobacteria > Pseudomonadales > Pseudomonadaceae > Pseudomonas > Pseudomonas sp. RC10-4-2. The sequence goes on along the minus strand of NZ_JBNPXX010000001.1, from coordinate 947,992 downwards.
TTCAGTCTCGCCGGTCGCATCGCCCTGGTCACCGGCGGCAGCCGCGGCATCGGCCAGATGATCGCCCAGGGTCTTCTCGAAGCCGGCGCCCGCGTCTTCATCTGCGCACGTGACGCAGAGGCCTGCGCCGACACCGCCACACGCCTCTCGGCCTACGGCGACTGCCAGGCGATCCCCGCCGACCTTTCCAGCGAAGCCGGTGCCCGGCGCCTGGCGGAGGCGCTCGGCGGACTCAGCGCGCGGCTGGATATCCTGGTGAACAACGCCGGCACCAGTTGGGGCGCAGCGCTGGAAAGCTATCCGGTGTCCGGCTGGGAAAAGGTCATGCAGCTCAATGTCACCTCGGTGTTTTCCTGCATCCAGCAACTGCTGCCGCTGCTGCGCCGCTCGGCCAGCGCGGAGAACCCGGCGCGGGTGATCAACATCGGCTCGGTGGCGGGCATCAGCGCCATGGGCGAACAAGCCTATGCCTACGGGCCGAGCAAGGCCGCGCTGCATCAACTGTCGCGGATGCTGGCGAAGGAACTGGTCGGCGAGCACATCAATGTCAACGTGATCGCTCCCGGACGCTTTCCGAGCCGCATGACCCGTCACATCGCCAATGACCCGCAGGCACTGGAGGCGGACAGCGCGTCGATTCCCATGGGCCGCTGGGGTCGCCCGGAGGAGATGGCGGCGCTGGCGATCAGCCTGGCCGGCACCGCCGGCGCCTACATGACCGGCAACGTGATCCCCATCGACGGCGGTTTTCATCTCTGAGCGCCGCCAATCCGGGTAACATGACGCCCCCGACCGCTCGCCTCGTCCCGCCATGACCCACAGCGTTTCTCCCATCGGCTACATCCGCTCCTGCTTCATGGAGAAGTTCGCCATCCCGCGCCAGCCGCTGCTCGCGCCGGCGGCGCGGGGGACCCTGGAACTGCTGCCGCCGTTCGACCAGGTGGAAGCGCTGGAAGGCCTGGAGCAGGTCAGCCATGTCTGGCTGCTGTTCCTCTTCCACCAGGCCCTGGAAGACAAGCCGCGACTGAAGGTGCGCCCGCCGCGCCTGGGCGGCAACCGCTCGCTGGGAGTCTTCGCCACCCGCGCCACCCATCGGCCGAACGGCATCGGCCAGTCGGTGGTGCGCCTGGAGGGCTTCGAAGCGGGGCGCCTGTGGCTGTCCGGAATCGACCTGCTCGACGGCACCCCGGTACTCGATATCAAGCCCTACGTACCCTACGCCGACGCCGTGGCCGACGCCCGCAACGGCATCGCCGACGCGCCGCCGCCGGGCATCACGGTGGAGTGGAGCGAGCAGGCGCGGCGCCAGGCCCATGAGCACGGCCAGCGGTTGCGGCAGCCGGTAGCCGAGCTGATCGAGCAATGCCTGGCCCAGGACCCACGCCCGGCCTACCAGAAGCCGGAGCCCGGGCGCCGCTACGGGGTGCGCCTGTGGGACCTCGACGTGCATTGGCACTACCCGCGCCCGGACCTGATCCGCGTGCTGGACGTCGCCCGCGGCGATTGAGCCTTCTCAGCGCAGCGGATTGAGCGCCAGCGCGTCGCTTTCGAAGACTTCCTGTTCGAGGATCAGCGGCTCGACCAACGGCCGGCTGTCGCGGAAATGCGCGGTGCGGGTGTGCGCCTCGTAGGCCGCGTCATCGCGATAGACCTCGTAGAGATAGACCAGGTCAGGGTCCTGTCGGTCGCGGGAAACGTCGAACACCAGGCAGCCGGGCTCGGTGGACACGGAAGCGGCGGCGTTGACCTGGATGGCATCGATGAAAGCCTCGGCGCAGCCGGCCCTGAGGCGGGTCTTGATAAAGATGCAGTACACGGAAACTTCCTTTTGTTTTAGATTTACAAAATTATTGTATACAAAAAAGGAAGCAAACCCATGTCCGACCGCCCTGCCCGCCCCTCCCGCCTCAACGGCCTGCGTCACCTCGCCCTGCTGGTGCCCAACCTGGAAGAATGCGAGCGCTTCTATGTCGACGTGCTGGGCATGGAAGTGCTGAACCGCGCCAACGAAGACCTGGTGTATCTCACCTGCGGCAACGACAACCTTTCCCTCGGCCGCGCCCACGCCGCCAGCAACGGCCTGCAGACCATGGATCACTACGGCTTCGTCGTCGACAGCGTGGAGGAACTGGAAGCCTGGTACCGTTACCTGAAGGCGCTGGGCGTGACCCTGCTCGACCAACCCTTAGACCACGGCGACGGCGCGCGCAGCTTCCACCTGCTCGACCCGGCGGGCAACAAGGTGCAGCCGCTGTACCATCCAGCGGTATCCGGGCAACGCCTGGCCTGAGCCTCGGGCAGCCCTCTCCCCTCTCCCTGAAGGGAGAGGGGCGACTCGGTACACTGAGTGCCAGCAACCTCGCTTGTTCCTCATCTCCACTTCTTGACTTTCATCAAGCGCGTTCCGCCCCCGCTCCTCCTAGCATCCGGCAACGGAAGCGATTCCACCGCCAGGCGCAGACCCCACCGCAGCGCGGCGTCCCTTTTTTCGCCGGTAGCCAGTAGTAGATGGAACCTATGCGCGCCCTTCGTTTTTCCGCCGGATCGTGGCGGTGTGTCTTCGCCTGGATGCTCCTGCTGGTCGGCCTCGCCGCCCAGGGTGCCGAACTCAGCGAGTTGGAGCGTCTGCGCATCGCCCAGGTATTCCCCGCGGTCGAGCGGATCGGCGACCCCGAAGGCGACTACGGCGTACGCCGCCTGAGCAAGGGCGAGGAAACCCTCGGCTACGCCTTCCAGACCCTCAGCGTCACCGACATCCCGGCCTACTCCGGCAAGCCGATCAACCTGCAGGTGATCCTCGATCCGCAGGCGGTTATCCGCGACGCCTACGTCCTCGAACACCACGAACCGATCCTGCTGATCGGCATCCCGGAAGAGAAGTTGCACGCCTTCAGCGCCAGGTACGACGGCGTGCGCGCCGACCAGCGGGTGGTGGTCGGCCGCTCCAGCGACCCGCAGGCGGTTACCGTCGACGCGGTGAGCGGCGCCACGGTGACGGTGATGGTGGTCAACGAGATCGTCATGCGCGCCGCACATACGGTGGCGGTTTCCCTCGGCCTGATCGAGGACCGCGGCAATGTGCGGCCCAAGCCGGCGCAGGTGCGCCAGCAACCGGCAGCGACGGCGAGCTGGAGCGAATTGCTCGGCAACGGTGCGATCCGCCGCCTGCAGTTGAGTCGCGGGCAGATCGACGACGCCTTCAAGGGCAGCGAGGCCGAAGGCATCGGCGAAGCCGACGCGGCGCACCGCGACGAGCCGTTCATCGATCTCTACAGCGCCCTGCTCAACCCTCCCGCGGTGGGCCGCAGCCTGCTCGGCGACAACCAGTACCGCGAACTGATGGCGTCGCTGAAGCCAGGCGAATACGCCTTCGTCGTGCTCGGCGACGGCGAGTATTCCTTCAAGGGTTCCGGCTACGTGCGCGGTGGCATCTTCGATCGGGTCCAACTGCGCCAGTTCGGCGACATCATCAGCTTCCGCGACCTCGACTACCAGCGCCTGTCGGACGTCTACGCCGAAGGCATGCCGGAGTTCCGCGAGATGGCGATCTTCGTCGCCCGCGCCAGCCAGCGTTTCGATCCGGGCTCGCCCTGGACCCTGGAGTTGCTCGTGCGGCGCCAGACCGGCCCGGTGGCGGGGGTATTCACCAGCTTCGAGCTGGCCTGCCAGACGCCCGAGGAATACCTGGAGCGGCCGCAGCCAACGGCCGAGGAACTGGCCGCCCTGGAAGAGGCTGCCCGGCCGCTGTGGCTGCGGGTCTGGTACCAGAAGAGCTTCCAGATCGGAGTCCTCTGTACCGCCCTCGTCCTGCTCCTGGCGATCCTCTTCCTCCAGGACCGCCTGGTGCGACGGCCGCGCCTGATGCAGCGACTGCGCACCGGCTACCTGGCGTTCACCCTGGTCTACCTGGGCTGGTACTGCCTCGGCCAGCTATCGGTGGTCAACGTGCTGACCTTCGTCCACGCGCTGTTCGAAGGCTTCCGCTGGGAGCTGTTCCTCAGCGACCCGCTGCTGTTCATCCTCTGGACCTTCACCGCAGCCAGCCTGCTGCTCTGGGGCCGCGGCGTGTTCTGCGGCTGGCTGTGCCCGTTCGGTGCGCTACAGGAACTGCTCAACGAACTCGCGCGCAAGCTCCGCGTGCCGCAGTTCCAGGTGCCGTTCGCCGTGCACGAGCGGCTCTGGGCGATCAAGTACATCATCCTGCTGGTGCTCTTCGGTCTCTCCCTGGAATCCCTGGCGCTGGCCGAGCAGGCCGCGGAGGTGGAGCCGTTCAAGACCGCCATCACCCTCGGCTTCGACCGCCAGTGGTGGTTCGTCGCCTACGCCGTCGCGCTGCTGGTGGTCAACCTGTTCACCCGCAAGGTCTATTGCCGCTACCTCTGCCCGCTGGGCGCGGCCCTGGCGATCCCGGCCAAGGCGCGCCTGTTCGACTGGCTCAAGCGCCGCGCGGAATGCGGCAGGCCCTGCCAGCTCTGTGCCCGCGAATGCGAGATCCAGGCGATCCATCCCGACGGCCGCATCGAGGCCAACGAATGCCACTACTGCCTCGACTGCCAGATGACCTACCACGACCAGGACAAGTGCCCGCCGCTGGTGAACAAGCGCAAGAAGCGCGCGAAGAGCGCGCCGGCGGACAACGCGCGGATACCCGCGGAGAACCTCTGACCTGGCTCCCTTTCCCCTGACTGCCCTTGAGGACGACACGAGATGAGCGACGACACGAAAAGCCCCCACGAAGAAACCCACGGCCTGAACCGCCGCGGCTTCCTCGGCGCCTCGGCGCTGACCGGAGCCGCCGCCCTGGTTGGCGCCAGCGCCCTGGGCAGCGCGGTGGTCGGCCGCGAGGCCCGGGCCGCGGGCAAGGGCGAGCGCAGCAAGGCCGAGGTCGCCCCCGGCGAACTGGATGAGTACTACGGGTTCTGGAGCGGCGGACATTCCGGCGAAGTACGCGTGCTCGGTGTGCCGTCGATGCGCGAGCTGATGCGCATACCGGTGTTCAACGTCGACTCGGCCACCGGCTGGGGCCTGACCAACGAGAGCAAGCGGGTCCTCGGCGACAGCGCGCGCTTCCTCAACGGCGACTGCCACCATCCGCACATCTCGATGACCGACGGCAAGTACGACGGCAAGTACCTGTTCATCAACGACAAGGCCAACAGCCGGGTCGCGCGCATCCGCCTGGACGTCATGAAATGCGACCGCATCGTCACCATTCCCAACGTCCAGGCGATCCACGGCCTGCGCCTGCAAAAGGTGCCGCATACCCGCTACGTGTTCTGCAACGCCGAGTTCATCATCCCCCATCCCAACGACGGCTCGACCTTCGACCTGTCCGGCGACAACGCCTTCACCCTGTACAACGCCATCGACGCCGAGACCATGGAAGTGGCCTGGCAGGTGATCGTCGACGGCAACCTCGACAACACCGACATGGACTACAGCGGCAGGTTCGCCGCCTCCACCTGCTACAACTCGGAGAAGGCCGTCGACCTCGGCGGCATGATGCGCAACGAGCGCGACTGGGTGGTGGTGTTCGACATCCCGCGCATCGAGGCCGAGATCAAGGCGAAGCGCTTCGTCACCCTCGGCGACTCGAAGGTGCCGGTGGTCGACGGCCGGCGCAAGGACGGCAAGGACAGCCCGGTGACCCGCTACATCCCGGTACCGAAGAACCCCCACGGGCTGAACACCTCGCCGGACGGCAAGTACTTCATCGCCAACGGCAAGCTCTCGCCGACCTGCACCATGATCGCCATCGAGCGCCTCGGCGACCTGTTCGCCGGCAAGCTGGCCGACCCGCGCGACGTGGTGGTGGGCGAGCCGGAACTGGGCCTCGGCCCGCTGCACACCACTTTCGATGGCCGAGGCAACGCCTATACCACGCTGTTCATCGACAGCCAGTTGGTGAAGTGGAACCTGGCCGACGCGGTGCGCGCCTACAAGGGCGAGAAGGTCGACTACATCCGCCAGAAACTCGACGTGCAGTACCAGCCGGGGCACAACCACGCCACCCTGTGCGAGACCAGCGAAGCCGACGGCAAGTGGATCGTGGTGCTCAGCAAGTTCTCCAAGGACCGCTTCCTGCCCACCGGTCCGCTGCACCCGGAGAACGACCAGTTGATCGACATTTCCGGCGAGGAAATGAAGCTGGTCCACGACGGCCCGACCTTCGCCGAACCGCACGATTGCATCCTCGCCCGCCGCGACCAGATCAAGACCCGCAAGATCTGGGACCGCAAGGACCCGTTCTTCGCCGAGACGGTCAAGCGCGCGGAAAAGGACGGCATCGACCTGATGAAGGACAACAAGGTCATCCGCGAGGGCAACAAGGTCCGCGTCTACATGGTCTCGATGGCGCCCTCCTTCGGCCTCACCGAGTTCAAGGTGAAGCAGGGCGACGAAGTCACCGTGACCATCACCAACCTCGACGAGATCGAGGACGTGACCCACGGCTTCGTCATGGTCAACCACGGCGTCTGCATGGAGATCAGCCCGCAACAGACCTCGTCGATCACCTTCGTCGCCGATAAGCCCGGGGTGCACTGGTACTACTGCAGCTGGTTCTGCCACGCCCTGCACATGGAAATGTGCGGGCGGATGCTGGTGGAAAAGGCTTGATCCACGCAGCGCGGTCGCTGGCCGGGCGCCGGGCGGGGCCGCTCCTCGCCCTGCTCCTGCTCGGCCTCGCCACGGCCCGCGCGGAGCCGGTCGACGGCCTGCCGCTGCGGGCCGACGGCGATGGCCGCTGGAGCCTGGCGGCGGGCCGCTACGCCGGCAACTTCGTCATCGACCGGCCGCTGCACCTACGCTGCGAGGCCGGCGCCGAACTGGACGGCGGCGGCCACGGCAGCCTGCTGACCCTGACCAGCCCCGGGATCACCGTCGAGGGCTGCCGGCTGCGCAACTGGGGGCGCAACCTGACCGAACTCGACGCCGCGATCTTCGTCGGCAAGGCCGCCAGCGGCGCCGTGATCCGCGGCAACGACCTGCGCGGCGCGGGTTTCGGCGTCTGGCTCGACGCCACGGCGGGCGCGCAGGTGCTCGACAACCGCATCGAGGGCGACGAAAGCGTGCGCTCCCAGGATCGCGGCAACGGTATCCACCTCTATGCGGTGAAGGACGCCCTGGTCCGCGGCAACCGGGTCAGCCACACCCGCGACGGGGTCTACATCGACACTTCCAACGACAGCAGCATCGAAGCCAACCGCTTCGAGGAGCTGCGCTACGGCGTGCACTACATGTTCACCCACAACAGCCGGGTGACCGACAACCTGACCCGGCGCACCCGCACCGGCTACGCGCTGATGCAGAGCCGCAAGCTGACCGTGACCGGCAACCGCTCCATCGACGACGAGAACTACGGCATCCTGATGAACTACATCACCTACTCGACCCTGGCCGGCAACCGCGTCGAGGGCGTGCGCAGCGGCAGCACCGGCGACGCGATGATTTCCGGCGCCGAGGGCAAGGCGCTGTTCATCTACAACTCGCTGTTCAACCGCATCGAAGGCAACAGCTTCGCCGACAGCGCCCTGGGCATCCACCTCACCGCCGGCTCGGAGGACAATCGCATCGCCGGCAACGCCTTCATAGGCAACCGCCAGCAGGTCAAGTACGTCGCCAGCCGCGAGCAGGAGTGGTCCGCCGACGGCCGCGGCAACTACTGGAGCGACTACCTGGGCTGGGACCGCGACGACGACGGTCTCGGCGACGTCGCCTACGAGCCCAACGACAACGTCGACCGGCTGATCTGGCTGTACCCGCAGGTACGCCTGCTGTTGAACAGCCCGAGCATCGAGCTGCTGCGCTGGGTCCAGCGCGCCTTCCCGGTGGTGCGCTCGCCCGGCGTGCGCGACAGCCATCCGCTGATGCGGATGCCCGCCGCGGAGCCGAGGCCATGAGCCTGGTCGAGATCGACGGCGCGACCCTGCGCTACGGCGCCCTCACCGCCCTGAGCGGGCTCGACCTGCGCCTGGAGCCCGGCGAGGTGCTCGGCCTGCTCGGCCACAACGGCGCCGGCAAGACCACCACCATCAAGCTGGTCCTCGGCCTGCTGGCCCCCAGCGAAGGCCGCGTGCGGGTCCTCGGCCACGATGCGAGGAGCCTGGAGGCGCGCCGCCAGCTCGGCTACCTGCCGGAGAACGTGACCTTCTACCCGCAGCTCAGCGGCGCGGAAACCCTGCGCCACTTCGCCCGCCTCAAGGGCGTGGCGCCGGCCGAAGCCGCGCGCCTGCTGGAACAGGTCGGCCTCGGCCATGCCGCCAGGCGGCGCCTGAAAACCTACTCGAAGGGCATGCGCCAGCGCCTCGGCCTGGCCCAGGCGCTGCTCGGCGAACCGCGCCTGCTGCTGCTCGACGAACCGACGGTGGGCCTCGACCCGCTGGCCACCGTCGAGCTCTACCAATTGCTCGACCGCCTGCGCGGCCAGGGCACCGGGATCGTCCTTTGCTCCCATGTGCTGCCCGGCGTCGAGACGCACATCGACCGCGCCGCGATTCTCGCCGGCGGCCGCCTGCAAGTGGCCGGCAGCCTCGCCGAATTGCGCCGCAAGGCGGCTCTGCCGACCCGCGTGCGCCTGGCCAGCCCGCATAACCCGCAGTGGCTCGAACGCTGGCACCGGGCCGGCCTGGCGGCGCGGAGACTGGACGACCAGCGCATCGAGGTACTGCTGGACGATGCCGAGCGCGACGGCGTGCTGGAAGCGCTGCTGGCCGCGCGCGAGTTCGACCTGGAAATCCTGCCGCCGTCGCTGGAGGACCTCTATCGCCACCACATGTCCCCCGCCCCCGCCGGAGCCACGCCATGCCCGTAGTCTGGACCATCGCCCGCAAGGAACTGGCCGACGGCCTGCGCAATCGCTGGCTGCTGGCGATCAGCCTGCTGTTCGCCCTGCTCTCGGTGGGCATCGCCTGGTTCGGCGCCGCCGCGGCCGGCCAGGTCGGCTTCACTTCGGTGCCGGCGACGGTCGCCAGCCTGACCAGCCTGGCCACCTTCCTGATGCCGCTGATCGCCCTGCTGCTGGCCTACGACGCCATCGTCGGCGAGGAGGAAGGCGGCACCCTGCTGCTGCTCCTGACCTACCCGCTGGGGCGCGGCCAGTTGCTGCTCGGCAAGTTCCTCGGTCACGGCCTGATCCTCGCCCTGGCCACCCTGATCGGCTTCGGCAGCGCGGCGCTGGCGATCCTCGCGCTGGTGCCGGAGGTCGAGGCGGCCATCCTGCTGGGCGCCTTCGGCCGCTTCATGGGTTCCTCGCTGCTGCTCGGCTGCGTGTTCCTCGCCCTGGCCTACGCCCTGAGCAGCCGCGCCAGCGAGAAATCCAGCGCCGCCGGGCAGGCGCTCGGCCTGTGGTTCTTCTTCGTCCTGCTGTTCGACCTGGCCCTGCTGGCGATCCTGGTCCTCAGCCAGGGTCACCTGAGCCCGCGGCTGCTGCCCTGGCTGTTGCTGCTCAACCCGACCGACCTCTACCGGCTGATCAACCTGTCCGGCTTCGACGCAGCCGCCGCCGGCGGGGTGGTTCCCCTGGCCAGCGACCTGCCGGTGTCCGCCAGCGCCCTCTGGCTGGCCCTGGTCCTCTGGGCCTGCGCTGCCCTGGCGCTGGCCCACGGCCTGTTCCGCCGCCGCCCCATCTGACTCACGAGGTTCCGCCATGCAACGTCATACCCTCCCCCTGCGCCCTCTGCTCGGCACGCTCCTGCTCGGCCTGCTGCTGGCCGGCTGCGATGCGTCGCGGGACGACGCCACGGCACTCGGCCCGGTGCCGATCGCCAGCGGCGACGAATGCCACGTCTGCGGCATGCTCATCGAGGAAATGCCCGGTCCCAAGGGCGAGGCGGTGCTTCCCGGCGCGGTGCGCAAGTTCTGCTCCACCGCCGAACTGTTCGGCTGGTGGCTGCAACCGGAAAACCGCCAGGGCCAGGCGCGCCTGTATGTCCACGACATGAGCCAGGCCGACTGGCGGCACCCCGACGATGCCCGCCTGATCGACGCCACCCGCGCCTACTACGTGGTCGGCATCCAGCGGCCGGGCGGCATGGGCGCCACCCTCGCCTCGTTCGCCGACGAAGAGGCCGCGACGCGCCTGGCGGCCGAGGAAGGCGGCCGGGTACTGCGCTTCGACGAGATCGACCAGGCGGTGCTGCAAGGCGTGGGCGGCGACCACCCGCACCGGCACCCGGCGCACTGAGCGGGGGCCGGAAAGCAGAAAGCCCCTGCCGCGGATACGGCAGGGGCTTTCTTCGCCTGGCGCGACGAGGCGCGGCGGAGGCCTACTTCTCGACGAAGGCGCGCTCGATCAGGTAGTCGCCCGGCTCGCCCATGCGCGGCGAGATCTTCAGGCCGAAGCTATCGAGCACGGCGCTGGTCTCTTCCAGCATGCTCGGGCTGCCACAGATCATCGCACGGTCGTCCTGCGGGTTCATCGGCGGCAGGCCGATGTCCTCGAACAGCTTGCCGCTGCGCATCAGGTCGGTCTGGCGGCCCTGGTTGCGGAACGGCTCCCGGGTCACCAGCGGGTAGTAGATCAGCTTCTCTTTCACCTGGTCGCCGAAGTACTCGTGTTCCGGCAGGACCTTGGTGATGAAGTCGGCGTAGGCCAGTTCGCTGACCCAGCGCACGCCGTGGACCAGGATCACCTTCTCGTAGCGCTCGTAGGTTTCCGGGTCCTGGATCACGCTGAGGAAGGGCGCCATGCCGGTGCCGGTGCTGAGCAGGTAGAGGTGCTTGCCGGGCAGCAGGTCGTCGTGCACCAGGGTGCCGGTCGGCTTGCGGCTGACCATCAGCTCGTCGCCTTCCTTCAGGTGCTGCAGGCGCGAGGTCAGCGGGCCGTCCGGGACCTTGATGCTGAAGAACTCCAGGTGCTCTTCGTAGTTCGGGCTGGCAATGCTGTAGGCGCGCATCAGCGGACGACCGTCGACTTCCAGGCCGATCATCACGAACTGGCCGGTCTTGAAGCGCAGACCCGGGTTGCGGGTGGTCTTGAAGCTGAACAGGGTGTCGTTCCAGTGGTGCACGCTGAGAACGCGCTCGGTGTACAGATTGCTCATCAAAGACTCCTAGGAAAACGCGGGCGCACACCAACAGCAGCAGACGTGACGCAGTTGCGCGGCATTTTATCGGTTGCCAAAATATCCGCAAAATGAATTGTCTGGATAATGCTTATCCAGAATATGGATATGGGATAACACGATATCGGTCGGCCGCCGGCCGCCGAGGGCTCCCATCGCTCCCGCGGACGGGGCGCAAGGATAACCGAGCCAACCCCGCCGACGGAACGGCAAAATGTCGCGGGGTCTTTCGCTCTAGACGAGGAAGCCTGGATGAAATTCACCCTCCGCCAGCTCGAGGTGTTCGTCGCCGTGGCCCAGCAGGAGAGCGTCTCCCGTGCCGCCGAGGGGCTGTCGCTGTCGCAGTCGGCGACCAGCACCTCGCTCGGCGAGCTGGAGCGGCAGTTCGACTGCAAGCTGTTCGACCGCGCCGGCAAGCGCCTGACCCTCAATGCCCTCGGCCGCCAACTGCTGCCGCAGGCGGTGGCGCTGCTCGACCGCGGCGAGGAAATCGAGAACCTGCTCAACGGCAAGACCGCCTTCGGCTCCCTCGACCTCGGTGCCACCCTGACCATCGGCAACTACCTGGCCACGCTGCTGATCGGCGCCTTCATGCAGCGCCAGCCGGACTGCCGGGTGCGCCTGCACGTGCACAACACCGCCCAGGTGGTGCAGCAGGTCGCCCACTACGAGCTGGACCTGGGCCTGATCGAGGGCGACTGCCGGCATCCGGACATCGAGGTGCAACCCTGGATGGAGGACGAACTGGTGGTGTTCTGCGCCCCCCAGCATCCGCTGGCGCGGCGGGGCGGCGCCGACCTGGAACGGCTGACGCGGGAGGCCTGGATCCTCCGCGAGCAGGGCTCCGGCACCCGCCTGACCTTCGACCAGGCCATGCGTCATCACCCGCGGCCGCTGAACATCCGCCTGGAGCTGGAGCACACCGAGGCGATCAAGCGTGCCGTGGAGTCCGGCCTGGGCATCGGCTGCATTTCCCGCCTGGCCCTGCGCGACGCTTTCCGCCGCGGCAGCCTGGTGCCGGTGGAAACGCCCGGCCTGGACCTGCGCCGGCAGTTCTACTTCATCTGGCACAAGCAGAAGTACCAGACCGCGACCATGCGCGAGTTCCTCGACCTGTGCCGCAGCGAGACCGCCGGGATCAGCCGCAGCGACGAGATCGTGCTGCCGCTGATTCCCTGACTCAGTTGGCCAGGGACAGGTTGCCGTCGCGGTACTGGCGGTACGAGGTATAGGGCAGCGCGAGGGTGTCGATCACCCCGGACAGCGCGAAGTCGAGGGCCAGCACCTCGAGGATGCCGTCGGCTTGCGCCGGCGCCACCGGCGACCCGGTCTTCACGTTGAGCCGGCAGAAGGTGTAGCTGACCCCGCTGTACACCCGCGGCAGGCTGGTGCAGGCGGTCGCCTTCAGGCGCAGGTCGTGGGCGGCGCTGGCGTCGTCGCGCACCAGCGTGTTGACGGAACCGCACCCGCCGAGCGTGGCGAGCCCCAGAAGCACCAGCAAAGAAAGCCCCGAACGAAACATTCCTTCATCTCCCTGTGCGAACGCCAGCCGAGTATGGCCGGCCTTGCGCCGCTTCACCAACCCTTGACGTTGTCCCAGCGCCAGTTGCGGTACTGGTACAGCAGCGTACCCAGCAACGCATAGGTGGCGGCCATGCCCAGCAGCACCAGGGCATGGTCGCTGACTTCGCGCAGCGGCAGGTCCATCTGGTTCATCTCGGCGATGGCGCGGATCGCCCAGGTCGAGGGGATCGCGTCGGCCAGCCAGCGTACCCAGTCCGGCATGGCCTGTTCCGGCCAGCTGTAGCCGGCCATGTAGAACAGCGGCAGGGTGATGAAGGTCATGGTCAGGTACACCGATTCCTCGGTGGGCAGCAGCTCGGCGATGAACTCGCTGAGGGCGATCACCGCGATCAGGAACGGCAGGACGATCCCCAGCAGCATGAAGAACGAGGCCGACTGGCGATAGCCCAGCAGGTGCGGCCAGATCACGTAGAAGAGCATCGCCAGCACGGTCCAGATCAGCAGTTGCGCGCTGTAGCGGCCGAAGCGGGTCGACAGCGGCTGGCGCATGTAGCGCGGGGTGCCGCCGCGCAGCATGATGTTGCCGCGGGTGCAGCCGAGCAGCAGGCTGTGTTGCAGGATCAGCGACAGCAACCCCGGAAGGACGATGGCGGCGAAGCTGATGCCGGGGTTGAACAGGTCGGTCAATTGCCCTACCAGCGGGCTCAGCACCAACTGCGCCTGGGTCGCGGTGAAGCCTTCGCGTTCCAGCAGGGCAGCGTTGTAGCGGTTGGTCAGCGCGCTGTAGACCGCCGAGATGTCCTGCTGGATCTGGCCGTTGGCCATGCGGTTGGTGGCATCGCCGAAGTACGGGATCACCAGCGCCTCGCCGCGCAGCAGGCGCTTCTCGAAGTTCAGCGGGATCACGATGATCGCGTACAGCTCGCGCCAGGCCAGGTCGCGCTTGGCCTGCGGCAGGCTGTCGTAGCCGACCACGGCGACCTTCGGCGCCGAATCGAGCAGCCGGACCAGCTCGCGCGACACGTCGCTGTGGTCCTCGTCGACCACCGCCACCGGCAGGTCGAGGGCGGTGTGGTTCATGTACGGCAGCGAGGTGATGCACACCGAGGCCACGACCATCAGCCACATCGGCTTGGACAGCATGGCCTTCAGGGTTTCCCGGAGGATCTGCAGGTAGTTCTTCATATCGGGCTCAGGTCCAGGCGGCTGCGCAGGCGCATCTTGGCGATCATGTAGGCGATCAGCGGGTACAGCGCCAGCTTGGCGCAGGTGTAGAGCGCCGAACTGGGCGGCGCCTGGCGCAGGAACTGGTCGAACAGGCCGTGCAGGGTGTGGGTCAGCGGCTCGGCCTCGGCGATCACCCGCGCCAGGGTCGGCATCGCCAGTTCCGGGATCAGCACTCCCGAGTAGGTCTGGGCGACGCCGATCAGCATGCCCACCAGCGAATAGGCGGTGAAGCGGTTGGCGGTGAAGACGAACAGCACCAACCCGACGCTCTGCGCGGCAATCACGTAGAACAGCGTGATCATCAGCATCGCCAGCGGGCTGCCGTTGATGCGCGCGCCGGAGAACGCCACCAGCAGGAAGATTTCCAGCATCAGCAGCGCGGTGAACAGCAGTGTGTAGGGCGCCAGTTTGCCCACCAGGCGTACGCCGAGGGCCTTGGCCCGCAGGATGTGCGGCGAGGAGGCGCGCAGTTCCGGCGCCTCGCGGGCCAGCACATGGACCATGGTGACGATCACGAACAGCTGTAGCAGGTGCACGATGGCGGCGAACTGCTGGTAATAGATGTAGTTGCCGCTGGCATTGAACAGGCTGTCGTAGGACACGCTGATGCTCGCCAGGTGCGGCAGCGCCGCCGGCATCCCGGCGGCCAGGCGCGGACGCAATTCGCCGTTGAGGCTGGCGACCAGCGCCGAGAAGTCCTGGGTGGCGGCATAGCCGGCCGAATACAGCAGCGCGTTGTAGTACAGCTCGGCCTTCGGCGCGCGCCCGCCGAGCACGTCGGCCTCGAAGTCCGGCGGGATGTAGAGCAAGGCGTAGGCATCGGCCCGACGGATCGCGTCGAGCCCCTCCTGGACGCCGGCGGGAACGGTGATCACCTGGGCGTGGGAGGTCGCGTCGAGTTCGCGGATCAACTTGCGCGACAGTTGGCTATGGTCCTTGTCGATCACCGCCAGCGGCATGTCCAGCAGGGTACCGGCCTGGTAGACGCCGCTGATCACGCCGAACAGCAGCAGCGGCCAGCACCAGCCGAGCCAGTGGATGGTCCAGCTGCGGCAGGCGATCCGCGTCTCGGTGTTGAACGCCTGGACGAAACGGCTGGCGTTGCGCTTCAGCGCGGCCCACGCCATCGCTCAGTTCGTCCAGCGCCACAGCGCGCTCATGCCCGGGCGCAGGCCGGGTGTCGGCTGCAACGGGTAGAAGCGGGTCTCGAAGGTCTTCAGGTCGAAATCGCCGGTGGCGCGGGTCGCGCGCCTGGTCGAGAAATCGCCCAGCGGGGCGATGTAGCGCAGCTCGGTCTCGACCTCGGCGCCGCCCAGGCCGGGCACCTGCATGACGATGCGGTCGCCCTTGCGCACCTTGGCCAGGATGTCCTCGCGCAGGTTGAAGACGAAGTAGCTGTCGTCCAGCCGCACCAGCGTCAGCAGCGGACTGTAGGCGTTGATCAGTTCGCCCTGTTCGGCGGGGATCGGCCCGACCTCGCCGTTGACCGGCGCGCGCACCTGCAGGTCGTCGATCTGCGCCTGTAGCTCGGCGATCTGCGCGTCGGCCCGGCGCACCGCGGCCTGCAACGCCTGGCGGCGCTCCTCGCGGTCGCCCTTGAGGCCTTCGTCGAGATTGGCCCGCGCCTCGGCGACGCGGTCACGGGCGACATCGCGCTCACGCCGCGAGAGGTCGAACTGGGTCCGCGAGAGGAAGCCGCGCTCGACCATCTGCTGGTTGCGCTGGAAATCCGACTCGGCGTTGCGCAACTCGGCCTCGGCCTGTGCCAGGCTGGCCTTGAGCGCGCGGATGCTCTCCTCGCGAGTACCGTGGAGCGACTCATCGAGCTGCGCCTGGGCCTGGTTGCGCGCCGCGTGCAGGGCATCGAGCTGGGCTTCCAGCTCGGGGCTGTCGAGGCTGATCAGCAGGTCGCCCTGCTTCACCTCGTCGCCGCGCCGCACGTGCAGCACCTGGACCCGGCCCTTGGCCTTGGAGGAAACGATGACGTTGGTGGCGTCCGCCTCGCCCTGCAACAGCAGGGGCGGATTGTGCAGGCGCAGGTAGAGGGTGATGGCGACGATCGCGAGGATCAGCAGCGGGGTAAAGAGTTTCCATCCCTTCATGGGGCAGGCTTCCTGAACACGACCGGGCGATGGTAGTACATTGCCAGGCCGTTGCGCTGGCCGGAAGCGCGCCGGAGACCGGCTCCGGCGCGGCGACGAATCAGGCTTCCCCTTCGGCGTCCTCGCTCGCCACCCGCCGCGCGGCGGCGCCGTCGGACTTCGCCGAAGGGAAGCGCGCCGAGGCGAAGCGCACCACCAGGATCGCCAGCGCCAGCAGCAGCAACGCCACCGAGACCAGGATGATGCCATCGTCCGGCGTATGGTTGTGCTGGATGTCGGCGATCATCAGGCGGGTCAGCGCGGTCATCGCCACGTAGATCAGGAAGCGTACCGGCATGTGGTTGGTCTTGAAGTAGATACCGACCATCGCGCCCAGCTCGAGGTAGATGAACAGCAGGAGGATGTCGTCGATCGACGCATGCCCCTTGTTCACCATCCCCAGGAAGGCCGCGCCCGCCGCCCAGAACACCGTGGCGCCGATGGCGAACAGGGCCAGGTAGTGGAACGCCTCCACCAGCAGGTTGCCGAGGCTCTCCGCCTGGTGGTGCATGCTTGCGCGCAGGCGCTCGGCCCAATTCTGTTTCATAGCTTCTCCCGACAAAGACGACGGCCACCTGGCCCGAAGCGTGCAAGGCCCAGGCCAAGGCACGTGCGCAGATAGACGTCCGCACGTCGGCGCAGGGTACAGCCCGGCGGTGACAAAGAACTTTCCGGGCGGCACCCAGTCCCAACCAGCACGACAGCATTCAGGTGGTCCGCCATGACCGACAGCAGCCCTTTCCAGCTCCTCACCGAGGCCTTCCAGGCCGAGTACCGGGTCAACCTCAGCCTGGAGCGGCCGGACGGCAGCATCGTCCTCACCCTCTCCAACGAACGCGGGGTCGCCGCCAAGCGCCTGATCCGACCGGCGCAACTGCATGACCTGGAACAGTTGCAGCGGATGATCGAGAGCATCCGCTTCGGCATCGCCATCGAAAACGGCACCAGCGCGCCGCAACTGTTGCAGGCGATGACCCAAGGCAAGGCACGCTGGCCGATAGCTATCTGATGGCAGCGGTGACCTGCGCGCGTCCTTCGCCGGCGCCGAAATAGGCAGCCAGCACCGCCAGGTCGCGGTCTTCCAGCACCCCCGCCAGCTGGCGCAGGCGCAGCCAGGCGTTGAGGTAGGCGTAGCGCGCTTCCGCCAGGTCGCGGCGGGCGCCGTAGAACTGCTGTTCGGCGTCCAGCACGTCGCGATTGACCCGCTCCCCGCCGGCGACGCTGCGCCGCGTCGCTGTCACCTGTTCGCGCGCCGCCGCCACCGCCATCTCGTAGGCACGCACCTTGGCCAGGCTGCTGGCGGTCAGGTCGAACTGGCTGTGCAGGTCATTGATCACACTGGCCACCTGGGCATCCAGCTCGGCCTGGGCCTGGGCGTACTTGTCGCCGGCCTGGCGGGTCGCTGCCGACACCCGCCCGCCCTCGAACAGCGGCAGGCTGAGACGCAGGCCGACACTGTCGGTGTCGTATTTCTGTTCGTAGGTGCTTTCCGAAGCCGAGTGCGTCTTGCTGCTGCTGGCGTAGAGGCTGAGCCTGGGCAAGTGGCCGGCACGATTGCGCTCCACCTCGTAGGCTGCCGCCTCCAGCGCATGGCGCTGGGCGCCCAGCTCGGCGCTGCGTTGCAGGGCCACCTGGCGCCAGCCTTCGAAGGTCGCCGGTTGCAGGCGCAGCGCCGGGAAGCGCTCGATGGGCGCGGCCAGTTCGCGATCCTCCAGTGCCTGCCCGAGCATCGCCTCCAGCGTACGCCGCGCCGCCGCCGCGCGATCGCTGGCGGCGATCTCCTCGGCGCGGGTCAGGCTCAGCCGGGCGCGGGTCTCCAGCAGGTCGGTGCGGGTGCCCTCGCCTTCCTCGAAGGCACGCTGGTTGAACGCCAGCTGGGTTTCCAGGGCGCGCCGCTGGGCTTCGGCCAGGACCACCTGCTCGCGGGCGAACAGGGTTTCGCTGTAGGCGGCGAACAGGCGCACCGCCAGTTCCTGGCTGCGCCCGCGGAACTGTTCGTCGGCGAACAGCGCCTGGGCCTCGCCCTGGCGGTAGCGCGCGTAGGCCTCGTAGTCGAACAGCGGCTGCTCCAGGCTGAGGGTCGAGGCGTAGCTGCGATAGTCGCGCTCGACGCGGGCGTCGCCCTGGCTGACGGTGGAGTCGTTGCGCGCCTTGTTGTAGTCGTAGCGCAGGCTCGGCAGCAGGCCGGCACGGCCGATGGCGCGGTTTTCGCTGCCGGCGCGGCGCTCGTGGAGCGCCGCCTGGAAGGTCGGGTCGTGGCGCACCGCCAGTTGGTAGGCGTCCAGCAGGCCCAGCGCCTGGGCCGAAGAGGCCGAAAGCAGCGCGGAGGACAGCAGGCAGGCTCGCAGGCGATTCATTCTTCCCCCAGCGCCAGGTGGGTACGGTCGGCCAGCGGCTTGAACAGGTAGTTCAACAGCGAGCGCTCGCCGCTGCGAACGAAGGCCTCCACCGGCATCCCCGGGCGGATCTCCAGGCCGGCCAGGCGACGTACGCCCTCCTCCCCTACGCGGATGCGCACCCGGTAGTACGGCGCCTCGCTGCGCTCGTCCAGCAGGCGGTCGGCCGAAACCAGGGTCACTTCGCCCTCCACCCGCGGCGTAGTGCTCTGGCTGAAGGCGCTGAACATCAGCTCCACCGGCAGGCCGACGCGGACCTTGTCGACCATCTCCACCGGCAGCCGAGCGTCCACCAGCAGCGGCTGGCGCTCCGGGAGGATTTCCATCAGTTGCTGGCCGGGCGCGATCACGCCGCCCTCGGTGAACACTTCCTGGCCGACCACCAGGCCGGCGACCGGCGCCCGTACCTCGCTGTTGGCCAGGTCGAAGCGCGCGCTGGCCAGGCGATTGCGCAACTCCTCGGCGCGCACCTGGGCGTCGGCCAGGCTGGCGCGCACCTCTTCCTGGAACTTCTCCCGCCGCTGGGCCATGCGCAGGCGCAGTTCGAGGATCTGCCGGCGGGTACTGCCGAGGCTGCCGAGGTCGCCGGCGATCTCGCCGTTGACCTGGGCCAGCAGGCGCTCGCTGTCGAGCAGGCGGTTGCGCGGCACGTAGCCCTCGCTGGCCAGTTGGCGCAGGCCGCGCAATTGTTCCTCGAGGGCGGCGCGCTGCTGCTCCTTGCTGCGTAGCGCGGCTTGCAGGCCGTCCAGTTGCGCCTGGCTGCCGGCGACCGTCTCGGCGAGACCATCGAGTTCCAGGCGCAGCGCCCGCCGACGGCTGTCGTGCAACTGCCGCTGCTGTTCCAGCAGGGTCGGCAGGCGCGGGTCGTCCAGCGCCAGCAGCTCGGCGGGAAACTCGATCCGCGCCTTTTCATCGCGCTCGGCGCTCAGCCGCGCCAGACTCGCCAGCGCCGCCAGGTACTGGGCGAACAGGCCATCGGCCTGGGCCCGGGCCTGGGTAGCGTCCATCTCCAGCAGCACCTGTCCTGCCTCAACCCGCTCGCCTTCGTGCACGCGGATGTGCCTGACCAGGCCGCCGGTAGGGTGCTGCACGGCCTTGCGACTACCGGCCACCATCACCGTGCCGGAGACCCCGACGCCCTTGTCCAGCGGGGCCAACCCGGCCCACAGGAGAAAGCCGACGAAGCCGAGCAGCACCAGCCCCCAGCCGAGCCGGGAAAAACGCTTCTCGTCCAGTTCCAGCGCCGCGCCGCCGGCGCCGACTTCGCGCAACCGCGCCTGCCCGCTCATCGCGCCGCTCCTCCCGGCACACCGCCGACCGGCATGCCCGGTCCCGGCCGGTAGCCGAAACCGAACGCCGGCGTCGGCCGTGTCGGCGCCGGGGCCGGGGCCGCAGCGGCCGGCGGCGAGGCGCTGGCGAGCACCTCGGCGGTCGCGCCGAAACGCTGCAGGCGCCCGCCATGCAGCAACAACAGCTTGTCGGTCAGCGCCAGCACTGCCGGCTTGTGGGTGACCAGCACCAGGCTGCTGCCCTGCCGGCGCATCGCCGCGATGGCCTCGGCCAGGGCCGCCTCACCCGCCTCGTCGAGACTGGCATTGGGTTCGTCGAGCACGATCAGCGCCGGTCGCCCGTACAGCGCGCGGGCCAGGCCGATGCGCTGGCGCTGGCCGCCGGAGAGACCGGCGCCGCCGTCGCCAAGGCGCGTGTCGTAGCCCTGCGGCAGGCGCAGCACCAGGTCGTGTACGCCGGCCAGGCGCGCTGCCGCCACCACCTTCTCGGCATCCACCTCGGCGAAGCGCGCGATGTTCTCGGCGATGCTGCCGGCGAACAGTTGCACGTCCTGGGCCAGGTAGCCGATGTGCGGCCCCAGTGCCGCCGCGCTCCACTGCCGCAGGTCGGCGCCGTCCAGGCGCACCGCGCCAGACAGCGGCTGCCAGGCGCCCACCAGCAAGCGCGCCAGGGTCGACTTGCCGGAACCGGACGGCCCGATCACGCCGAGCGCTTCGCCAGGCTCCAGGGCGAAACCGAGGTCCTGCAACAATGCCTGCTCGCGTCCCGGCGCGGCCGCGCAGAGCCGCTCGACGCGCAACGCGCCGCGCGGCGCCGGCAGCGGCATGCCCAGGGCGGCCGGCGGATTCTCCTCGAGCAGCCGCGCCAGTCGCTGGTAGGCCTGCCGCGCGCCGCTCCACTGGCGCCAGACCGCGATCAACTGGTCGATGGGGCTGAGCACGCGGCCCATCAGGATCGAGCCGGCGATCATCATCCCCGGGGTGATCAGGCCTTCCACCGCCAGCCAGGCGCCGAGGCCGAGCACCAGCGACTGCAGGGCCAGGCGCACGCCCTTGGAGGTCGCGCCGATCGCCGCGCTGCGCTCGCTGCCGAGGTTCTGCCGGGCAAGGAAGGCCTGGTGCTGGGCGAACCAGCGCGCGCGCATGGCCGGCAACATGCCCATTGCCGCCAGGGTTTCCGCCTGGCGCAGGTTGGCCGAGGCCTGCTGAGTGGCGAGGATCGACAGTTGCCCGGCCTCGGCCAGCGGTTCGCGCGAGCGGCTTTCGTTGACCCAGGCGAGCAGCACCAGCAGCAGCGCCCCAACCAGGGCGAGCAGGCCGAGCCAGGGACTGAAGAGGAAGATCACCAGCAGGTAGAGCGGGAACCAGGGCGCGTCGAAGAAGGCGAACAGGGCGTTGCCGGTGAGGAACTGGCGCAGGCTGGTCAGGTCGTTCAGCGCCTGCCCGACGGCCTGCTCGCCGCGCTCCAGGCTGGCGCGGAACGAGGCGTCGTAGATGCGCTGGTTGAGTTGCATGTCGAGCTGGCCGCCGAGGCGGATCACCACCAGGCTGCGCACCCACTCCAGGGCGCCGAGCAGCAGGTAGAGGCCGAGCACCATGAGGGTCAGCATCAGCAGGGTCATGTGGTTGCCGGAGCCGAGCACCCGGTCGTAGACCTGCAGCATGTACAGCGACGGCGCCAGCATCAGCAGGTTGATCACCGCGGTGAACAGCGCGACGCTGCGCAGCGCCGGGCGGAAGCGGCCGAGGGTGGCGAGGATTTCATTGCGCGGCGAGGCCGGCCGGAGCTTCATCGGAGTCGGGTCCTGTGGGTGTCCGGGCCGCGAGCGGGCCCGGAGGACATTGCGGCAGTCTCCGCTTGCCGGGCACGGCCGGCGGAGGAACAATCCGGGGGCCGCCGTCGCCACGGGTGCGAGGCGCAGCGACGGCGGTTCGTGCGCCGGAGAGGAGCGCCAACTCCTCTCCGGCCTTTAGCGCAAGCAGTCCACGAACGCTATCGTGGACAGTTGCTCAGGCCGCCAGGGCCAGGTCGTGCGGCAGTTCCTGCACGCCGACCACGCCGATTTCCGCCGCTGCCGCAGCCGGGGTGGCATGGGCGACGCCGGCCGCGGCCAACTGGTCGAAGGTGGAGTTGATCGACAGGCTCGGGTCGACCGCTTTCAGCAACGCGTCGATCTGCCCCTGCAGGGCGCTGCTGTCGCCGCTCATCAGGCCGTAGACCACCTTGTGCACGGTGCCGTCGCGGCCCTGGGCGATCGGCGAATCCAGGCCCAGGTTGCTGAAGCTCACCTCCTGGCTGTCCAGGGCGTAGCCACCGCTGGAGGCGCCGCCGGTCAGGGTGTCGCCGAGGGCGATGCTGTCCAGCTTGCCCCACAGGGTGTGGCTGGGGTTGCTGAACAGGGTGTAGTGGAGGTCGCCGCCGGCGATGAAGGCCGCGTCGCTGGCGGTGCTCTTCAGCGCGTACTGGCTGCCGTCGAACGGACCGGGGTTGAAGCCGCCGGTATTGCTGCCGTCCACCACCTGGCCCGGACGATGGTTGACGTCGCCGAAGTAGGCCGACCAGTCCGCCAGGTAATCCGCTACGGTCCAGCCGCTGTAGGTGGTGCTGTAGGAAATCGAAATGCTCATGCCAAAACTCCAATTCAACGAGTGGTGAATGCCGGAGCGCACGGATGCCCGCTCCGGTTTTGCCCTTCACTGGGCAAAACGGGGGTCAGAACTGGTATTCGAGGGTGCCTTGCAGGGTCCGCCCGCGACCGAGGGTGAAGGCCAGCACGTCGCCCAGCGGCACCAGGTAGGCGCGGTCGGTGACGTTCTCCATGGCCAGGCGCAGGGTCAGTTCATCGCTCACCCGGTAGCTGCCGTACAGGTCGTAGACGGTGTATTCCTTCCAGTCCGCCGGGTACACGCCGGCCTGCGACACCGTGGCGCCGCCAGCCACCGAGTAGCCTTCGCTGTAGCGGGCACGGGCGCCGACGTCCAGCCTGCGGTCGAAGAAGCGCATGCCCAGGGTCAGCGAGCCGCGATCCATCGGCATGTGTTCGGCGGAGCCGAGCACCGCGCTGCAATGGGTGGCGGCGTTGGCCTGCTCGTCCGGCCGCATGTCGATCACCGGCGGGCGGCGACCGCTGCCCTTCACCGTCTGGGTGACGCCACCGAGCCAGGCGGTCTTCGAACAGAAGTCGTTGCTGCCGATCATGTGCGTGTAGGAGAGCTGCCCGTAGGCCAGCCCGGCATCGTAGTCGAGCTGGTACTCGACGCCACGGAAGCGCGTGCTGTCGAGGTTGTTGACGTAGGCGCTGTTGCCGATCCCGGCCATGCCGTAGCCCGGCGGCTGCATGCCCATGCCCATGAAGATGAAGTCGTCGACCCGGGTGTCGAAGTAGGCGACCTTCAGGCCCAGGCGGTCATCGCTGAACCAGAGGTTCTCCTTCAGCACGTTGAAACCGACTTCCCAGGCCTTCGAGCGCTCCGGACTGAGGAACGGGTTGGGGTACATGTTTTCCGCGCCGCCGCCGTGGGGGCGGCCGGTGATCAGGCTCTCGGTCACCGCCGGCGGGCGCCAGCCCTTGCCGTAGGTGGCGAACAACTGCAACCAGTCGACGCCGGGCTTGACCGACAGGCCGAAGGTCGGCGAGTAGCGCCCCTCCTCGCGGTCGACGGCGTATTGCAGCGGCATGTCGGTCTGCCGGGTGGTGCCAAGGATGAAGGTGCGCGCGTTGAAGCCGGTGTCGCCGCGCAGGCGGTAGCGGTCGTAACGCAGCCCGGCGTTGAGGTTGAGCCAGTCGTCGTAGTCGTAGTCGAGACGGGCGAACAGGCTACCGAGGGCGCGGTCGCCCTTGGGGGTCATGCCTTCGGCCGCAGGGAAGCCGACCGCCGAGGTGCTCGCCCGCGGCTGGCTGGAGTCCGGCCGCACCTTGTCGTAGAAGAACTCCAGGCCATAGTTGGCGCGCAGCGTGGAGAGCTCGTCGAGAGCGAAGGTCGAGGTGTTCTGCGCCTGCGCGCCGTAGGTGTCGGTCTGGTAGGTGATCGAGTAGCCGGGGGTGATACCGCGTTGCAGGGTCTGCTGGCGGTTGCGGTTGTCGACGTAGTAGAGCTTGGCCTTGAAGTCCACCAGCGGGTTGTCCGGCGCGTAGCCGTAGTCGATGGCGAAGTTCTGCGCACGCACGTCGCTGCTGCCGAGCTTTTCCCAGAGCGCCTGGTTCTCGGTGTTGAGCATGTTGGCGTCGTCGTAGGACACCTGGGTGGTCAGGTAGCTGAACTGCAGGCGCTGGTCCTGCGGCAGGGCGACGCCAAGCTTGGCCAGTCGCGAGCGCATCACGTAGCCGGAGTAGGCCACCGGCGAATGCTTGACCCGCTGCCCGGCCTCGGGATTGAACCAGGCGCCGGTGCGCAGCTCGCCAATGCTGCCCTTGGTCCCCGGGTCGTAGTCGCCCAGGTGGCGCTCGCTGGCGGCGACCAGCATGTCCCAGGCCTCGGTGCCGATGGCGAAGGCCGCGCTGCCGATGAAGTGGGTGCCGTTGGCGTCGCCGCCCAGGCCGCTGGTGAGGCGCACCCGGCCACCGACCTGCTTGCCCGGCTTGACCAGGTCGCGGGCCTCCAGGGTGCGGAAGTTGGCGATCCCGCCGATCACCCCGGCGCCGCCCATGGCCGAGCTGGCGCCCTTGTCGATGACCACCTCGCTGAGCAGCTCGGGATCGACGTAGAGCGTCCCGTTGCGCTGCTGGTGGCCGCTCTGCTGGTAGTTCTGGCGCATGCCGTCGACCGACATGTTGACCCGCCCGTAGTCCTGGATGCCACGGATGTTCACCGACAGGCCGGGGTCCTGCTGGCTCACCGAGGAGTACACCCCGGGGGTTTCCTCGAGCATGTCGGCGGCATGCCGCGGCGGGTTGCGCTCGATCTGCTCGCGGCCGATCACGCTGACCGAATGCGGCGTCTGGTAGACCCAGTCGTCCGGACGCGCGGCGGAGATCACCGAGGGCGACATCTGCACCAGGTCGTCCTGGCTGACGCGGATCAGGCTCAATTGGTCCTTGCCGGAGAAGCGGTATTCCACCGGGCTGCCCTGGAGCATCTGGCTCAGGCCGTCGGCCAGCACGTATTCGCCGTGCACCGCCGCGCTGCCGAGACCGGCGAAACGCTGGCTGTCGAAGAACACCTGGACCCCGGCCTGCTCGGCGAATCGCAGCAGGGCGCGGTTCAGCGGTTGTGCCGGGATGTCCAGCCGGACCCGGCGCAGCGCGGTCTGCTGCTGGCTCGCCGAGTCCGCCCCGTCTTGCGCATGCAGCGGTAGCGCGGCCGTTCCCAGCAGGACCAGGCCCAGCCCCAGGGCCAGTTGCGCCCCCTTGCGACCGCCTCGCACGGCACTCCATCCACGATGTTTCATGACAGCGCCTACACTCCATCGTTTTGTGTAATAAGAATCAGTCTCGTTAAGAGAACGATGGAGGCAGGGAAAGTCAGTAACGGAAATCGAGAAAATTTTTCGCCGGCGGGATCCACGGCTCGAAAATGCGCTTCCCGGCCCCTGCCGGAACAAGCGCGCGGGGCGACTGCCTGGCCCGTGGTCGAGGCTCTCGGAAGCGATCGCGCCGCTCAGTACAGCAGCGTCACTCCCGCCAGGCCCAGGCTGCGCACTCCCAGCTCATCGCTGATCGACTGCAACGAGGCCTCCAGGTCGGCGACCCGGAATACGCCGCTGACCCGCCGCTGCGCCAACGCACCGGGAGCCACCAGCAAATGCCCCGGCCGGTAGCGATTGAGGCGCGCCACCACCTCGCCCAGCGGCTGCTCGTCGAAGACCAGCAGGCCGCGCCGCCAACTGGTCAGGTCGTCGAGGCGACCGCCCAGCGGCGCCTCGACGCCGCCCTCCGCGCTGTAGCGCAGGCTCTCGCCCTCGCCCAGCTCGCGGCGCCCGACGGTCCCCGTGCGCGGATGCGCCAGGGCCACCGCGACGCGGTGTTCGAGCACCCCGACCTGGACGCTGCCGTCGTCGTTGCGGCTGACCAGG
Organism: Pseudomonas sp. RC10-4-2; assembly: GCF_050433085.1. Lineage (NCBI taxonomy): Bacteria > Pseudomonadati > Pseudomonadota > Gammaproteobacteria > Pseudomonadales > Pseudomonadaceae > Pseudomonas > Pseudomonas sp. RC10-4-2. Next base: position 922,339 of record NZ_JBNPXX010000001.1, on the reverse strand, counting down.
AACCGAGTGCCCAGCGCGCGAGTGCTGCCGCCGGCGCTTTCCACCACAAAGGGCCGGGTCTCCCGGCCCGCGCGCGGGGCGGCGCGGAAGATCGCGCTGCCTTCGAGCAGGCGCACCCGTCGCTCGCGGCTGTCGTAGGCGACATCGATGGCGCTCTGTGCGTCCAGTTCGACCTCGCTGCCATCCACCAGCCGCAGGATGCGCACCTCGCCCTTGCCGGTGGCGTGGTCGGCCAGCCAGCTCACGCCGGCGTCGCGTTCGTTCCAGGCGCTGCCCAGGGCCAGCAGCACCGCCGCCGCCGCGGCCCAGCCGCGCCAGCCCTTGCGCCGCCCCCCGGCGCGGCGCGGCGCGCTGGCGACCGGCGTCTGAACCATCGTCCGCGGTTCGGCCAGCGATCCCAGCTGTTTCCAGGTCCGTTGCGCCAGCGCCAGCGCGGCCGGGTGCCGGGGGTCGGCCGCCAGCCAGCCGTCCAGCGCTTCGCGCCGGGACCGGTCGAGGTCGCCGCCGTCCAGGCGGATCGCCCATTCGGCGGCCTGCTGGCGGATCTGCTGTTGTTCCTGGGGGCTGTTCACGTGCGGCTCTCGTTGGTCGTTATAGAGGTTCAGACGCGCGAACCGGCAAGACTCGGTAATCCATTCAGCGGGAATCCTCGAGTGCCTGCATCACATGGGCCAGGGCGCGGGCCAGGTGCTTCTGCACCGAGCTATCGGAGATTTCCAGGCGTCTCGCCACCTCGGCATGGGTCAGCCCCTCCAGACGGTTGAGACGGAAGATCTCACGGGTGCGCGGCGGCAGTTCGGCGACTATCTCGCGCAGGCGGGCAAGCGCATCGGCATCCACCGCGGACTCCTCGGGGCCGGGCTGGTCGGCGACGAACCCGGCGAGGTCGTCGTTGGGCCGGGTCTCGGTGCGGCGCCGCCGTTCCTGCCGGTAATGGTCGATGGTGAGGTTGTGCGCGGTGCGGTAGAGATAGGCGTCGACATGCTCGATCGGCTCCTTGTGCCGCTGCTCGGCCAGGCGCAGGAAGCTCTCCTGCGCAAGGTCCGCCGCCAGGTGCGGATCGCGGGTCTTGCGCAACAGATACGACTGCAACTGCCGGGCATGCCTGAGAAACAGTGCCTTGAGATCCTGCTCCGCCAACGGCGCATCCACCCACGTCCTTTCAGAAGGACAGCAGCATATTTTTTATGATAATGATTTTCAATCGTATTCTTGTGAGATGCCGGGCTCAGCCGAACACCGAGCCGCCGCCGAGGTAGGCCAGGCCCGCGCCAAGGGCCGCCAGCGCCAGCGGCGGGCGCATCGGCGCGTCGTTGATGGCGAAGGCCAGTTGCGCCAGCGGAAACAGCAGCAGGCAGAGCAATGCGCAGGGGATCGAACGGCGACCGCCGCTGGCCACGGACCAGACGTAGCCGATGAGCAGAAGGGCGAAACCGAAGTCTTGCATGCCGGGCATCCTTGCGGGGCGGAAGGTATGCGCCGCGCAACGGGCGGCAGGCGCGCAACCTTAGCAGAAGCGCGGGAGCCGAGGAAAACCCGGCGCGGCCCGTGCCGCGCCGGGTTCGCTCAATTGCCGCTGCAGCCGCTGCCCCAGGCCTTGTACTCGACGGTATGCCGCTCGCCCTGCGAGTCCTCGTAGACCAGGCGCGCCGGGACGATCCCACAGGCGCTCCACAGGTCGGTCTTGTAGATCACCCGGGCGATGTCCAGGCGCCCTTCCACGTAGTGCTGGCGGAGCGATTTCGAGTCCGGGTTGGGTCCGTAGGGCTGCTGCTGCGCCTGGGCCAGCGGCGCCAGGCCGAGCAGCGCGACAAGTGCCAACGGGATCACTCTCATGAGGATGTCTCCTTGGTAGAACGTTCAGCCTGAAACTACGCTGCGGAGACTGTCAGGCTCATGAGCCCGGCGTGACATTTCTGTCAGACGACGACCGCCCCGGCAATGCGCCGGCAATCCTGGCGCTATCCACGGACGGCAAGACGCCATATACTGTATGAATAACCAGTCAAAGCAACCTTCCGACTCAGAAGGCACAGAGGTGATGAATGGCCGTCGAAGTGGTGTACCGCAGCAGCCGGGATCAGGAGCGTTTGTTCATGGACAAGGCTGAAGCCGATCGTTACGACAAGATGCTGGAGCTGGCGGAAACGCTGGCCGAGGTGCTGCAGAAGGCGGTGCCGTCGCTGAAGGAGGAACAGGTGGAAGAACTCGGCATCTTCATGGCGAAGAACCGCGACGCCTTCGCCCGCGCCTTCAAGAACCAGCCGGACGCCCTCAACGAACTGTTCGAGGAAAACGCCGCGGACGAATGAGCCGCCGCTGCAAGCAAAGCGCAAGGAGCCGAAACATGCCGCGACAACTTGCCGGCCTGCTGTGCGTCCTCCTCGGCCTCGCCGGCGCCCCTGCCCTCGCCTGCCCATTCCGGGCCACGGACGCCGAGACACCGGCAGCCTCTGCCGGCGCCGCGCAGGTCCTGGCCCTGGGCGGCACCGGCAGACTGCAACTCGACCTGCAACGGGCCCCCGCAACCCTGCTGCACAGCGGCGACCTGCTGATCGCTCGCTACGCCGAGGGTCATTACCTCGCCCACCGCCTGCTCGAAGGCAACGAGATGGGCGCGGACGAGGGCGAACGGCTCGACCTTCCGCGACAGGTTCGCCTGCTCTTCGGAGCCCTGCCGCTGGACGGCCTGCCCGACGCCGAGCGCGAGCGTCTCCAGGCGCAGCGCCAGGCCCTCGGCCTGTGCGACCGGCGCGCCAGCGTCAGCCGCTACCGCGTGGCCGGCACCGAGGTCTATCGCCTGCGCGGCAGCCAGGCCGGCAAGCCCTACCACGCGCTCTACCTGCTCGACGGTCCCCAGGTGCACTACCTCGACAGCTCCGGCAGCGACGCCTTCATCGAGCAGTTGCTCGCCAGCCTGCGACGCCGCTGAGTCCGCGCGGCGCTTGTCCGACCCGCGCCCGGCTTGCCGGAAACCGGCGCTTGCCGTACAACGCCCGGCAGCCCCATCGACCAGGAAGGTCCCATGCCCGCTCTCCCCGCCTCCCCCGTCCGCTCCCGACGCTGGCGCCTGGACCGGCGCAGCCTGCTGCTGGCACTGCTGCTGTTCGGCCTGCTGGTCCTGCTCGCCACCCTGGGCCGGCATTGGGGCTGGATACGCAGCTTCGGCGGCGACCTGCTGGCGGTGGTCTGGCTCTACTACCTGATGGGCAGCGCGCTCAGGGCGCCGGCCGCCTGGCTGACATCCGCCGCCTTTGCCGTCGGCGCGCTGCTGGAACTGGGCCAGTACCTGGCGGCGCAACTGCATTGGCAATTCTCCAGCCCCGTGCTGCGCATCGTTCTCGGTAGCACCGCCGACGGCTTCGACCTGCTCGCCTATGCCCTCGGCGCGCTGCTGGCATGGTGGCTGGAGCGCCGGCGCTGATCAGCCGTCGGGCTGCTCCAGGGCGTTCACCAGTACCTTGAGGAAACGCGCCGCCTCGCCACCGGTGGCCGCGCGGTGATCGAAGCTCAGCGAGAGCGGCAGGATCGGGTGGACCGCCATCTCGCCGCGCCAGGCCACTACTTCGTCGCGGATGCCGCCGGCGCCGAGGATGGCCACCTGCGGCGGCACCACCACGGGGTTGGCGTAGCGGCCGAACAGGGTGCCGAAGTTGGATAGGGTCAGGGTCGCGCCGAGCATTTCCGCCGGCGGGATCGAGCGTGCCTGGACGTCTTCGCGCAGGCGCCGCATACCGGCGCGCAGGTCCTCCGCCGAACGCGCACCGACGTCGCGCAGCACCGGCACGAACAGGCCGTCCGGGGTGTCCACGGCGATCCCCAGGTCGAGCCGCTCATGCAGTTTCAGCGACAACGAGGCGCCATCGAACCAGGCGTTGAGGGTCGGCTCGGCGCGACAGGCCTCGGCCAGCGCCTGGGCCAGGCGGATCAACGGGTCGCGTGCGGTCTTCCAGCGATGCAGGTCGGCGTCGCCGTAGATCGTCACCGGCACCACCTCGGCATGCGAGCGCGCCATGTTCAGCGCCATGCTCCGCCGTACCCCGCGCAAGCGCTCGCCGCCGAAGCGTTCGCGGGCGCCCTGGGCGGCGGCCTCGACGTCGGCGCGGGTGATCAGGCCATCCGGGCCGGAGCCGCTCAGGCCGGCCAGTTCGACGCCCTGCTGGCGGGCGAACTGGCGCACCGCCGGGGTCGCGCGCGGTGCCAGGTGTTCGCGGGTGGACGGTGCGGCGCCGATGAAGAAACGGTCTTCCAGGGCGCTACCGCCGCCCTCCAGGCGCCCCACCACGGTACCGGCGTCCGCCTCCTCGCCCTCGAAGCCCACCAGCGGTTCGCCGACGTGGAGGATGTCGCCCTCGGCGCCGAACAGCTTGCCCACCACCCCATCGTAGGGCGCAGGGATGTCCACCAGCGCCTTGGCGGTTTCCACCGAGACCAGGCGCTGGTCGGCGCGCACGCTGTCGCCGGCCTTGACGTGCCATTCGACGATTTCCGCTTCCTGCAGGCCCTCGCCCAGGTCGGGCAGCTTGAAGTGCTTCATGGTCGTCTCCCCTTGGCTCAGGCGTAGCCGAGCACGGTGTCGCAGGCCGCCAGGATGTCCTCCACGGCGGGCATGTACAGCGCTTCCAGGCGGTACAGCGGCGGCGGGATATCGGCCGCGGCGACCCGCTGGATCGGCGCCCGCAGGTCGAACAGGACACGCTCGTAGAGGCTCGCGGCGATTTCCCCGCCGAGGCCGCCACTCTTCGGCGCCTCATGGACGATCACGCAGCGACCGGTCTTGCGCACCGAGGCTTCGAGGGTGTCGAGGTCGAGCGGCTTGAGGCAGGCGACGTCGATCACTTCGGCCTCGATGCCGCGCTGCGCCAGGCGCTCGGCGGCCTGCTGGGTCTCGTGGACGCTGGCGCCCCAGCTGACCAGGGTCAGGTCGCCGCCTTCGCGAAGGGTGAAGCAACTGTCCAGTGGCAGGCGCCGGGCGTCGTCCGCCAGCGGCTGCGGGTTCATCCGGTAGAGCCGGGTCGGCTCGAGGAAGATCACCGGATCGGGATCGTCGATCGCCGCCAGGAGCAGGCCGTAGGCCCGCGCCGGCGACGACGGCACCAGCACGCGGACGCCGGGGATGTGCGCGAACATCGCCTCGGTCGCCTCGCTGTGGTGCTCCGGCGCGCGGATCCCCGCGCCCATCGGCGTGCGCAGCACCAACGGGCAGGCCAGGCGGCCGCGGGTGCGATTGCGCAGGCGGCTGGCATGGGACACCAGTTGCTCCATGGCGGCGTAGATGAAGCCCATGAACTGGATCTCCATCACCGGCTTCAGGCCCTGGGCGGCCATGCCGATGGACAGCCCGGCGATCATGTTCTCCGCCAGCGGCGTATCCAGCACCCGCTTGAAGCCGAAGCGCTCGCGCAGGCCGAGGGTGGCGCGAAACACCCCGCCGTTGACCCCGACGTCTTCGCCCAGCACCACCACCGTCTCGTCCTCGGCCATGGCCCGGTGCAACGCCAGGTTGACCGCCTCCAGAAGGGCCAGGCGTTTCGCTTCGCCGTTGCGCTCATTCATGTTCGGCCCCTCCCTGCCGCCGCGCGGCGCGCTCCAGCAATTGCTCGCGCTGCTCCTCCAGGACCGCCGGCCAGCGCACGTAGACATGCTCGAACAGTGCCTGCGGCGCCTGCGCGGCGAACGTCTCGAAACGCTCCACCGCCTCCTGCACCCGCGCCTGGCACTCGCCCACCAGCGCCTGCTCGCGCTCCTCGTCCCACTGGCCGCGGCCGGCGAGGAAGGCGCGCAGGCGCTTGATCGGCTCCTCGCGCCAGGCCTGGTTGACCTCCTCGGCGGAACGGTAGCGGCTGGCGTCGTCGGCCGTGGTGTGGTCGCACAGGCGATAGCTGATGCACTCCAGCAGGGTCGGCCCCTTGCCCTGGCGCGCGCGCTCCAGGGCCGCGCGGACGCGTTCGGCGACCGCCAGCACGTCGTTGCCGTCCACCTGTTCGCCGGGGAAGCCGGCACCCACCGCCTTCTCCGCCAGGGTCGGCGCGCCGCACTGGATGCGCCGCGGCACCGAGATCGCCCACTGGTTGTTGTTGACCACGAAGAGCACCGGCAACTGCCAGGCGCCCGCCACGTTCAGCGCCTCGAGGAAATCGCCCTTGCTGGTGGCGCCGTCGCCGCAGGTGGTCACCGCCACCCGGTGTTCGCCGCGGATGCGGAACGCCGAGGCGACCCCGCAGGCATGCAGGGCCTGGGTGGCGATCGGCACGCAAATGGGAAAGTCCTGCGCCGCCAGCGGTTCGGCGTAGTCGCTGCCGCGCTCGTCGCCGCCCCAGTAGAGGAGGATGTCCTCCATGCGCACGCCGCGCATCAATTGCACGGCGGTATCGCGGTAATACGGCACCAGCACGTCCTCGGCGCGCATCTGGCTGCCGATGGCCACTCCGATGGCTTCCTGGCCGAGGGTTGGCGCATAGGTGCCGATCCGCCCGGTACGCTGGAGGGCCACCGCCTTCTGGTCGAACAGGCGGGTCAGGAGCATCTGCCGGTAGAGGCCGACCAGCGCATCGCTGTCGCCGGCCCAGGCGGGCAACTCGCCGAGGGGCCGACCGTCGCTGTCGAGGTAGCGGGTGAAAGGCGGGTCGATCCGGTTGTGAACCATCGCAAACCTCCTCCGCACGCCGGGTAGGCGTGCCGCTCAGGGTCGCGCCGCGGGTGGCGGCGTGCACGCGCGGCGCGGCGGGGGTGGCCCGCACTGCCGCTGGCGAGGCCCGCTGGCGGCCTCGCCGGAAACGCCGGCCCGTCACTGCGGGCCGTAGAGAATCCGTTCCGCCAGACGGTCGGCGATCCGCGCCGGCGACTGGTGGTCGGCCTGGGCATGGGCATAGATCTCGGTGAGCCGCGCGGGAATCCGCGCCAGGTGCGCGGTGATGCTGTGCGGGTCGGCGCCGCGGTGCTTGAGGGCGACGTAGATCAGGCCGCCGGAGTTGATCACGTAGTCCGGCGCATAGAGGATGCCGCGCGCCTCCAGCTCGTCGGCGACCTCCGGCCGCTCCAACTGGTTGTTCGCCGCCCCGGCCACCGCCGCGCAGCGCAACTGGCTGACGCTCTGGCTGGTGAGCACGCCGCCCAGCCCGCAGGGCGCGAGGATGTCGCAAGGGGTGGAGAGCAATGCCTCCGGCGCCAGCGGATGGGCACCGAGCTGCTCGACGGCCAGTTGCACCCGGCCGGGATCGAGGTCGCAGACCAGCAACTCGGCGCCGACCGCCGCCAGTTGCTCGGCCAATGCGTAGCCGACGTGGCCGAGCCCCTGCACCGCGACCCGCAGGCCTTCCAGGTCGTCGCTGCCGAGGCGCGCCTGGGCGCTGGCGCGAATCCCGGCGAACACGCCGAGGGCGGTATGCGGCGAGGGGTCGCCGGCCTGGGTGGTGCTGGTGACGTGGCGGGTCTGCTGGGCGATGCAGTCCATGTCGGCGCTGGAGGTACCGCTGTCCACCGCAGTGATGTAGCGTCCGCCGAGGCTTTCGATGAAGCGCCCGAAGGCCTCGAACAGCGCGCCGCGATTGTCCAGGTGCGGCGGGCGGATGATCACCGCCTTGCCGCCACCCTGCTCCAGCCCGGCCAGGGCCGCCTTGTAGCTCATGCCCTGGGCCAGGCGGATGGCGTCGCCGATGGCGGCTTCGTCGTTGGGGTAAGGCAGGTAGCGACAACCACCCAGCGCCGGGCCGAGTCGCGTGCTGTGGATGGCGATAATGGCCTTGAGTCCCGTGGCCGGGTCTTGGGCGAGGTGGAGACCCTCGAGCCGGGCCGCGTCCATCATGTCGAACATGCTGGGGCTCCCCTGCTTGCTGCTTGTTGTCCGGGCCGGGCCGTTGCCGCCCGGCACCTTCAGTATAGGCAGGCGTCGGCGAAACGCCCGCAAGGCCGACGACCAGGCGGCGGCGCTCGCCGAGCCGGGTACTGGACGAAGCTTCGGCGGACGGTTACAACCTTGGGGTCCGCCCGCTCGAAACCGGCCCCGGCGTGCTCCGAACGGCCCGTCCGCAGCGATCCAGGCGCACCAGGAGGAAAGCCATGGACCCGCGTCAAGCCTGCCTCGATTGTCTCGCCCAGGAACCGCCAGCGCTGTTCGAGGCGGCCCTGTGGATCGCCGCGGAGCACCTCCCGGCGTATTCGCCCGCCCACGCCCTGCGCGAGCTCGACGAACTCGTCCGGCAGATCGGCGCCAGCCTGGACGACCGCGCCTCGGCCAGCGAGCGCGCCCAGGGGTTGCTGCGGCGAATGAGCGAACAGGGTTTCTGCGAAGACGACGACTTCCCCCTGCAACCGCGCTCGGCCCTGCTCCCGCTGGTGCTGCAGCGGCGCCAGGGACAGCCGTTGTCGCTGGCGCTGGTGGCCATGGAACTGGCGCGGCGGCTGGACATTCCGCTGGTCGGAGTGAACTTCCCGGGACGCTTCCTGCTGCGCGTGCCGCAGGCCGACCATCTGCTCGACCCGGCCACCGGACGACGCCTCTATACCCCCGACTGCCGCGAACTGCTGCTGCGCCTGCAGGGGCCGAAGAGCGAGCTGCAAGCCGCCTACCTGAAGCAGGCCTCTCCCGGGGAAATCCTCCAGCGTCTGTCGCGCAACCTGCGACAACTGCACAGCGCCGCCGGCGAGCCGCTGGCCGCGCTGAAGGATGCCCAGCGGGTGATCGAACTCGGCCCGGTGGGCGCCACCGACCACGAGGCCCGCGCGGGCCTCTATCGGCAACTGGATTGCCCGCAGGCGGAACGCTACGACCTGGAACGCGCGCTCTTGCTCAGCGACGATCCCACCGAGCAACTGCGCCTCGGCCAGCGCCTGGGCGAACTCGCCCCGCCGACCAGCCGCGCCCTGCACTGAGGCCGCTCAGGCGAGCAGGCCGAGGGCCTTGGCCCGCGCCACCGCCTGGGTCCGACGGGCCACCCCGAGCTTGCCGTTGATCCGCCGGGCGTGGGTCTTCACCGTGTGCAGGGAAATGAACAGTTGCTCGCCGATCTCCTGGTTGGAGCAGCCCTGGGCGATCAGGCCGAGCACCGCCAGCTCCCGACAACTGAGCGGACTGAGCCCCTCCTCTTCTTCCCCCGGCAGGGCGGCGAACAGTTGCGGCTGGCGATCCCGCAGTCGCCGCTGCGGCAGTTGCAGGCCCAGCCGCTCCGCCAGCTCCAGGCCGCTGCGCAGGGTCTGCTGGGCCTGGGGCAATTGTCCGGAGAGGAACTGGCACTCGGCGATACCCATGCGCACTTCGCAAAGCAGCGTCTGCCGCCCCTGCGCCTCGAGAATGGCGAGCAGCCCGCGCAGCCGCGCTTCGGCGGCGGCTGCCTCGCCGCTGTAGAGTTCGGCCAGTGCCAATTGGTGCTCTACCCGCGCTTCCAGCTCCGGTTCGGAGGGCGGCGACAGGCGCGCCCGTCCCGGCTGGAAGTAGGCGCGGACCCGCAGCAGGATCTCCCGCGCCTGCGCCGGCCGTCCCTGCTGCAGGGTCAGGGCGGAGCTGACCAGCAGCAGCGCGCCGCGATACAGCGGATCGGGGACATGGCGCTGCTGCATCAGCCGTTCGACCTCCAGCAGGCGGTTGAACGCCGCGTCCAGGTCGCCCTGCCCGGCCTCCAGCAAGGCCAGTCCCAGGTAGCCGTAGAGCGCCCAGGGATCGAGATTCTCCCGTGCCTGCTCCAGGCCCAGCCGATACCAGTGCCCGGCCTCGACCTCGCGGCCCTGCTGCAGGCACAGGCGCGCGCGGCGCAGGGCGATCCGGCCGAGCATCGGGCTGCCCTGCTGGCCGAGGTCCTCCAGGTAGCGCTGGGCGCGATCGAGGACGCCTTCCGCGCGCAGCAGTTCGCCGCGCTGCTCCAGCCACTGCGCCCGCTCCAGTTCGATCAGCGCCTCGAAGATCAGGCTGTCGTGCTCGCGCGCCAGGCGCAAGGCATCGCGGCCGATCAACCGCGCCTGGTCCATCCGCCCCTCGATCATCGCCAGTTGCATCAGCGCCGAGCGGCAGATCAGTCCCTGCGACCAGGCGTCCTCCGGCAGTTGCTCCAGCGCCTCGCGCAGGTAGTCGGCGGCGCCGCGCTCGCCGCGGCAGTGCAGGAGGATCCCGAACAAGCCCTGCCATTGCGCCAGCAGCACCCGCTGGCGGGACGCCGAGGGCATCGGCAGGAAGCGCGCCAACTGGCCGATGCAGTCCTCGGCTTCGGCCAGGCGTCCGGCGTAGAGCAGCGTCCAGGCATTCAGGATCACCAGGCGCGGCGTGCTGGCCAGCAGCGCCGCCGGCAGTTCGTCGCGCAGGGCCAGGACCATGCCGATGTTGTGGCCGTGCAGCAATTGCTCCTCGGTGAGCTTCTGCAACAATCCGGCGGCGGTTTCCGGTTCGTCGGCGGCCAGCGCCTGGTCGACCGCCTCGCGGGTCTCGCCGTGTTCGGCGAACCATTCGCAGGCTTCCCGGTGGAAGTCCCGCTGCGGGCGCTGCGGCGCTTCGCGCCAGGCCTCGCGGATCGCCGGTGGCAGGCTGTAGCGCTGGTTCGCATCGGCCAGCAGGGGGAAGCCCCGCGCCAACAGGTCGTCCAGCCCGTGGGGCAGCTCCTCGAACAGCCGGCGGAACAGCTCCGGACCGACTTGCGGCAGCCAGGCCAGGGCACGCGCGGCGTCGGCCAGCGGCGGCGGCAGCTCGTCGAGCAACTCGTGCTGGAGGTATTCCTGCAACAACGGTCCGGCCGTCTCTTCGCCGACCAGCAGGCGCAAGCGCAACGCGGCGCACCAACCGCCGCTGCGTTCCAGCAGTGTCCCGGCCGTAGCGGCATCGGCGCCGCGCCCGTGCAGGCGGAGCAGTTCGGCGACCTCGTCGGCATCGAACGCCAGCAGGCCGCCGTCGACCTCCAGCAACTCCCCTTCCAGCAGCAACCGCGCCAGGTTGCACTGCGGCCGCCGCCGGCTCGCCAGCCACCAGCCCACCCGTGGCGAGGCCGCGCTCAACAGGCGATCGAGGCAGGCGTCGAGGGCGGGGTCGGGATGCCGTGGGTAATCGTCGAGCAGCAGCCACAGCGCGGAAGCGTTGCGCAGCCGCCGGCACAGCTGCGCTTCGTCGCTGTCCTCGGCCAAGCCGAGAGCGCCGGCCAGGCGGCGGCGGAAGGTCGCGGGGTCCAGCGCTTCCCCGCCCAGCGCCAGCCAGACCACCTGCACGCCAGGCGGCGCCCGCCGTGCGCATTCTCCGAGGAGGACGGTCTTGCCGCTGCCGGCGGGCGCGCAGAGCAGTCGCAGGCGGCATTCGCCGCGCAGCAGCGGCTGGTGCAAACGGGGCCGCGGCAGGTGCTGCGGCGGCAGCCGCGGCAAGGCGGCGGGCAGCTCGGTCGGCTCGGTCATGGCAGTGCTCTTGTTCTGTCGAAGCGCCTTGCCGGGAGCCTAGACCGCGCCTGCCCCGCTGCTGAACGATGATTGCGCCGGGTGATGGGCCGTCATAACGCACGAGCGCGTCGGCACAAGCCGACGCGCTCGTCGCGACTGGCCGGGACTCAGCGTACCCCGGCGTTGCGCAGGGCGGCCGGCGTGTAGTCGGCGGACGAGGCCTTGAAGCCGAACTCGTAGCCGCGCTTCTCCTCGTTGTTCATGCCCAGCGCCAGGTAGCGACCGGCGATCACGTCGTAGAGCGCCTCCAGGGTGTAGCCGGCGACCTTCTGGTCGTAGTGGTACTGCGCGTGGCCCTCGCCGACCCGCCAGAGCTGGCCGCGACCGTCGTAGTGGTCGACCAGGGCGATCTGCCAGCTGTCCTCGTCGATGTACATGTGGCGCTTGGCGTAGATGTGCCGCTCGCCCGGCTTCACCGTGCCGACCACTTCCCACACCCGGTGCAGCTCGTAGCGGGTCAGGTCCTGGTTGATGTGCCCGGCCTTGATGATGTCGCCGTACTTCAGGGTCGGGTCGTTGAGCTTGTAGGCGTTGTAGGGGATGTACATCTCGCGCTTGCCGACCAGCTTCCAGTCGTAGCGGTCCGGGGCGCCGGAGAACATGTCGAAGTTATCCGAGGTGCGCAGGCCGTCGGCGGCGGTGCCCGGGCCATCGTAGGCCACCTGCGGGGCGCGCCGCACGCGGCGCTGGCCGGCGTTGTAGACCCAGGCCAGGCGCGGCTCCTTGACCTGGTCGAGGGTCTCGTGGACCAGCAGCACGTTGCCCGCCAGGCGCGCCGGCGCGGTCACCTGCTGCTTGAAGAAGGTGAGGATGTTGGCCGCCTTGCTCTGGTCGAGGTCGGGCATGTTCTGCGGGAATGCCACCGACTCCTCGAAGCGGATCGGCGTGAAGCTGCCGTTGGTCTGCGGGGTGGCCTGGACGATGGTGCGCTTGAGGTTGCCGCCGCGGTAGCGGGTGATGTGGTTCCAGAGCACTTCGACACCGTTCTTCGGGATCGGGAAGGCGTAGTAGCGGCTCTTCTCGAAATTCGACAGGCCGTTGCCGTCGTTGATCGGCTGCACGTTCAGCGCGCTCTGCCTGACCGCCTCGTCGATCTCGGCCGGCAGGGCCACCGTGCGATGGGTCTTGTACACCGGGATCCGGTAGGTTTCCGGGTAGCGCTTGAACATCGCCAACTGGCCGTCGGAGAGCTTGTCCTTGTATTGCTCGACGTTCTGCGCGGTGATGGTGAACAGCGGCTTCTCGTCGGCAAAGGGATCGGAAAGGAAGCCCTTGCCATCGACCTTGCCGGCGCTGGCCGCGAGGCCGCCGGTCCAGGCCGGGATGCTGCCGTCGGCGTTGCCTTCCTTCTGCGCGCCGATGGGGGTCAGGCTGCTGCCGAGCTTGGCGGCCTCGTCGGGCGAAACCGCCGCCGTCACCGAACCGGCCAGCAGGCTGAGGGCCAGCGCCCCGGAGGACAGGAGTCGTGCTGTTTTCATGCGTCGTTATCCTTGTTCGTATCCGCGAAAGCGGCCGCCCCGAGGGGCGGCGGACCTCAGAAGTTCACCCCGAAGCTCACCGCGAGGAAGTCGCGGTCGTTGATCGGGTTGTAGTTGCCGCCGAAGAAGTCGGTGTAGCTGATGCTGGCGGTATAGGTGTTCTGGTAGTCGGCATCGAGGCCGACGCTGACGGCCTTGGCGCCCTCGCTGAAGTTCGGCCCGTAGCCCTCGACGTCGTGCGACCAGGCCAGGTTCGGCTTCAGGTTGACCCCGGCGAACACGTTGGGATATTCGAGGATCCCGCGCAGGCGATAGCCCCACGAGTTGCGGGTGTAGAAGCCGTGGCTGTTGCACTCCTGCGGGTTGGCCACGTTGAGCGCGCCGGTGCACAAGGCGTTGTTCGGCAGTTCGCCGATGCCATAGATGGCGTCGCGACCGTAGCGCAGGTCGTCGCCGTCGACCCCGCTGAGGTGGTTGTAGCCGACTTCGCCGACCACGGTCAGGCGGTCGGCCGCCAGTACCCGGTCGAAGAACTGGGTGACGGTCACCTGTGCCTGGGTCACCGGCTTGCGCACGTAGCCGTTGATCACCTCGCCGGCGCGCGGGGTGGCGAAGCCGCTGTCGTAGATCGGGTTGCCGAACAGGGTGGTCGGGTAGATCGCGGCGATCGACATGTCGGTGCTGTTGATTTGTAGCGGCATGTTCGGCCGGTAGCTCAGCTCGCCGGCCACCGAGGTGCTGCCGATGTTGGTCTGGAAGCTCAGGCCGTAGAGGCGGATGTCCTCGGGATAGTCGATGAAGTAATAGCCGGTGGAGCGCCCGGTGACCGGGTCGGAGGTGGCCAGGCCGTTGCCGGCGATCACGCTGTAGTACGGGTTGCGACTGTGGTAGTTCATCGCGTACAGGCCGAACTCGGTGTCGTTCAGCTCCGCCGCGTACCAGCGCAGGGCCAGGCCCCACTGGCCGCTGTCGCGGGCATCGCGATCGCCGGCGCGCGGCAGGTAGCGGTAGCCGTTGGCCGGGTTCGGGTCGAAGTCGCTGCCGGCGTAGACCATCCGCTCGCAGCCATCGGCGACCACGTCGGTGGTAGAGAAGAAGGTGCCGCAGTTGTCGATCACCGTCTGGTCCCACTCCAACTGGTAGAAGCCTTCGACGGTCAGCGCGTCGCTGATGCCCTGGGACAGGTAGAGCATGTTCACCGGGATCAGGCCTTCCTTGATCTCCGCGCCGGGCCGGCGGAACGCGGCGACGTCCATCGGGTTGATGCTGTTGATCGAGTTCTGGATGAACGTGCTCTCGCCCCAGCTCACCACCTGCTTGCCGACCCGCACGCTGCCGGGCAGGTCGCCGATGCTGTAGTTGTGGTAGAGGAAGGCATCGAGCAGCTGCGCCCCGGAGGACTTGGCGCCCTCCTTGCGATTGTGGTCGTCGATGTCGTAGAGCAGGCGGTGTTCGTCCTTCAGCTCGAAGTCGTACCAGTACTTGCCACGGAAGAACGCGCCGGTGTCGCCGTACTTGAGTTCCAGATCGTGGATGCCCTTGAAGATCTTCGAGAAGGTTTCGCCCTTCTTGAAGTTCAGCCGGCCGTCGTCGGAGGTCTGCGACGAGGCGTGGCCGCCGTTGCGGGTGCCGATGTAGTCCTTGTCGGCGGAACGCATGGACCAGCTGGCCCCCACCGACAGCGACGAGTCGAATTGCCCTTCGATCTCCCCGATGTTGAATGACACGGCCGAGGCCTGGGTGGCGCAACCCAGGGCTGTGGCCGCAGCGAGTGCGTGCAGAGGGAAGATTCCGCGCCTTTTTGTTGTTGTCATGCGGCTCTCCTGACAGGGTCGAGGTGGCTACACCCTACCCAGCGGCCCGAACGGCGGTAAGCGCACCAAGGAGGTATTCCGGCTGTCGCCCGAAAGAGTGAACAGGGGCCCTGGAAAGCGCCTCGGCGAACGCCATATGCAGGATGGATACGCCGTCATCCAGTGCATGGATGACAGCGCGGCACTGTTCCGCCGGCGGCGGCGATGGCATCCTTCGCTGCATGCAGCCCGAACAGACCATTCCCGCCGACCGCGATCTCGCCGACGCCACCCGCGAGACGGTCATGCGTTATCACCTCAGCTGGAAGCACCGCGACATCGACGCGGTGATGGCGCTCTATCATCCCGAGGTCGAATACAACGACTTCTTCCAGAACCGCCGGATGCGCCTGGCCGATCTCCGCGAGTACGTCGAGGCGACCATGCCCAAGGGCCCCGACGAGTCGCTGGAGCACACCGACCGTATCCGCTTCGACGGCGATACCGCCTTCATCCAGTACCGCCTGCGGGTGACCCTCAGCGGCCGCCTGGCTTCGTTCCGCGCCAGCGAGGCGATCACCGTGCGCGACGGCCTGATCTGGCGCATCAACGAATACGCCTCGCTGGTCCACGAAAGCGGCGGCGGAGCCCAGGCCGGCGGCGACGGCCGGCCGCCGGCCAGCCGCCTGGGGCTTTCGGCCAAGCAGCTGAGCCTGCTGGCACGCGACCTGGAGCACTACTTCCAGCAGGCCCAGCCCTATCTCGATCCGGACCTGGACCTGACCCAGGTGGCCAATGCCACCGGCTATACGCGCAACCAGATTTCCTACCTGCTCAACCAGGTGCTCGGCCTGAGCTTCTACCAGTACGTCAACCAGACCCGCCTGCAACACCTGCTCGGCCAGCTTTCCGGCGAGCTGCCCGGACGGGTCGACGAACTGGCCTTCGCCGCCGGCTTCAATTCGCTGTCGGCCTTCTACCGCTGCTTCCGCCAGCACACCGGCCAGTCTCCGCGCGAATACCTGAAGCGCCTGTCGTCGCGCCGCTGAGATTTCCCAGCGGACCCGCGCGCACGACAGGCGCACGGCATCTTCCTACTCTCGCCGCATTCCCCCTTCCCTCTCGCTATGGAGCCCTCTATGTCGGCCTGGCGCCACCTCAGCCTGTGGATGAATCAACTGGACGATCCGCTCGAAGCGCGCCCGTCCCTGGAAGAATCCCTCGAGGTCGACGTGGCCATCGTCGGCGCCGGCTACACCGGCCTCTGGACCGCCTATTACCTGAAGCGCCGGGCGCCGCAGTTGCGCGTCGCCATCGTCGAGGCAGAAACCGCCGGCTTCGGCGCCTCGGGGCGCAACGGCGGCTGGCTGATGGGCAACCTGCTCGGCGAGGACGGCCTGCTCGCCGGCTTGCCGCCGGAGCGGCGCCGGGCCGGCTACGACCTGCTGCACGGGATTCCCGACGAAGTCGCGCGGGTGCTGCAAGAGGAAGGCATCGACTGCGACTACCGCAAGGGCGGCGTGCTCTACTGCGCGGCGCGCTACCCGGAACAGGAACGCCGCCTGCGCGCCTATCTGCATGATCTCTATGCCGAAGGCCTGGACGAAAGCGACTACCGCTGGCTGACGCCGCAGGAACTCGACCAGCAGTTGCGCATCCCCGGCAGCTACGGGGCGATCCATTCGCCGCACTGCGCCACCATCCAGCCGGCCAGGCTCGCGCGCGGCCTGGCCCGCGCGGTGGAGCGCCTGGGCGTGCGGCTGTTCGAGAAGAGCCGGGTGCTGCACTGGCAACGCGGCCTGCTGCGCACCGAGCGCGGCGAACTGCGCGCCGAATGGATCGTACCGGCAGTGGAAGGCTACGCCGCCAGCCTGCCGCCGCTGGGCCACTACCAGTTGCCGGTGCAGAGTCTGCTGGTGGCCACCGAGCCGCTGCCGTCGTCGGTCTGGGCGGAGATCGGCCTGGAGCGCGGCCAGGCCTTCAGCGAATTCAGCCGCCAGGTCACCTATGGCCAGCGCACCGCCGACGACCGCCTGGCCTTCGGCGCGCGGGGCGGCTACCGCTTCGGCGGCAAGCTGCGCAGCGACTTCAGCCTCGACGACGAGGAAGTCGGCCTGCGTCGCTACCTGTTCGGCGAACTCTTCCCGCTGCTCAAGGACGCCAGGATCAGCCACACCTGGGGCGGCAACCTCGGCATGGCCCGGCGCTTCCGCCCGCACATGTTGCTCGACCGCGCCAGTGGCATCGCCCTCTCCGGCGGCTACGGCGGCGAAGGGGTCGGCGCCAGCAACCTCGGCGGCCGCACCCTGGCCGCGCTGATCCTCGGTGAGGACAGCGAGCTGCTGCGGCAGCCCTGGGTGCTGGGCGAGCGTCCGCTGGACAGCCTGGCCCGCTGGGAACCGGAACCCTGCCGCTGGCTCGGCTACAACGCGATCATCCGCAGTTTCGTCCATGAGGACCGGGTCCTTGCCGACCCGCACAGCGCGCCCTGGCGCCGCAGCCTGGCGCAAACCCTCGCGGCCGGCATGGAAAGCCTGATGCGCTGAGAATCCCCTCCACCTCCCACAGAGGAAAAACCGCATGGCCCTGACCCTTCTGAAAAATACCGCCGGCGCCGATCTTGGCGCCGCCAGCCCGGTCGCGGTGCCCCTTGGCGAGCCGGTCGCGCAGACCCGCGCCTACGCCGTGGAGCGCACCGACCAGGTGGAAACCGGCATCTGGGAATGCACCCCCGGACGCTGGCGGCGGCAGATCGTCGAGCAGGAGTTCTGCCACTTCCTGCAAGGCCGCTGCACCTTCACCCCGGACGGCGGCGAGACCATCCGCATCGAGGCCGGCGATGCCCTGCTGCTGCCGGAGAACAGTCTTGGCGTGTGGGATGTGCAGGAAACCGTGCGCAAGAGCTACGTGATCATCCACCGCTAGCCCGGGCGGCGCGACGGCGTCACTCGAAGCGCCCGTGGCGCCCCTCGCCGTCCTTGAAGCGCTGCGCGCCCTCCAGGGTCTCGCCGCTCTCGATCACCGCCAGCCCGCCCTGGAATTCGTTGGCCAGGGCCACGTCGAAGGACAGTTCCCACTGCGCGTATACGCTGGCGCGATCGGCGAGCATGCAGGTCTGCGGGAAGGCGGCGAGTTCCGCCGCCAGCTCCTCGGCCTCGGCTCGCGCCGAACCGCTCGGCACCACCCTGTTGGCCAGGCCGATCTGCAACGCTTCGTCGGCCTTCACCGGACGCCCGGTGAGGATCAGGTCGAGCGCCCGGCCCTGCCCGACGATCCGTGGCAGGCGCACGCTGCCGCCATCGATCAGCGGCACCCCGAAACGCCGGCAGAACACTCCGCAGATAGCGTCCTCGGCCATCACCCGCAGGTCGGCGAGCAGCGCCAGCTCCAGCCCGCCGGCCACCGCATAGCCTTCGATGGCGGCGATCAGCGGCTTGCCGAGCTGCATGCGGCTCGGCCCCATCGGTCCGTCGCCCTCCGCCTCCAGGCGATTGCGCCGCTCGCCATCCTCGGCCACCGCCGCCAGGTCGGCGCCGGCGCAGAAATTGCCGCCGCTGCCGGTGAGTACCGCGACCCGCGCCGTATCGTCCGCTTCGAACTCGCGCAGGGCGTCGGCCAGGGCCTGGGCGGTCGGCCGGTCCACCGCATTGCGCCGCTCAGGGCGAGCGATGACCAGGGTGGTGACCGGGCCGTTGCGTTCGACGATGACACTCATGACAGACTCCCTGCGGAAAAAGCGAAAAAAGACACCGGCCGGATGGCAGAAGACCGGCGTCAGCCGGTCTTCACCTTAGTCCTTTTCCCGCGGCCGCGCCGCATCCGCCGGGCGTCTCAGAGCGCGTGCTTCTGCAGGTTGGCCATCATTTCACGGAGCGCCTCGACGTTGTCCGCCGGGTGCGCGGCGTTCTCGAAGTCGCAGATCTGCTGCCAGTGCGCGGCCACGTCCTCGGCGTCGAAGCCGGCCTTCGGATCGAAGCCGAAGCCCAGGCTGCGTTCCCAGCGTACCTTGCCGATCCAGCCACCGCCGACCTCATAGAGCCCCGAGGTATCCTCGCAGGCCGAGCTGCCGAGGTAGACCACCAGCGGGCTGACCAGCTCCGGCTTGAGCTGCTCGAAGACCTGCGGCGGGATCAGCCCCTCGGTCATCCGCGTACCGCCGGTGGGGGCGATGGCGTTGACCAGGATATTGTTCTTGCGCCCTTCCAGGGCCAGGGTGCGGGTCAGGCCGTAGAGGCCGAGCTTGGCCATGCCGTAGTTGCTTTGGCCGAAGTTGCCGTAGATGCCCGAGGTCGAGGAGGTGAACACCACCCGCCCGTAGGCCTGCTCGCGCAAGTGCGGCCAGGCGGCGCGAGTGACCTTGTAGGCGCCTTCGACATGCACCTGGTAGACCAGGTCCCAGTCGGCGTCCTCCATCTTGTGGAAGGTCTTGTCACGCAGGATGCCGGCATTGTTGACCACCACGTCGACGCGACCGAAGGCGTCCAGCGCGTTCTCCACGATCCTGCCGCCGTCCGTGACCGAGTCGTGGTTGGCCACCGCGGTGCCGCCGGCGGCACGGATCTCCGCCACCACCTTGTCCGCCGCCGAGGCACTGGCGCCTTCGCCATGGGTGCTACCGCCGAGGTCGTTGACCACCACCCGGGCGCCATGCTTCGCGAACAGCAGGGCGTGGGCGCGGCCAAGGCCGCCGCCGGCTCCGGTGACGATCACGACTTGGTCGTCGAAACGCAGGGCATCGCTCATGTTCGGGACTCCAGGGCAGTAGGAAGGATTGCCCGAGTGTCGGCCAGCCCGCCGGCGGGGACAAGGCTTCGCGCCGCCATGAATGGCGCCCGATAAGGCAGCGGGATGTTCCGCTTCAGTCGAACGGAATGTACAGCCGGCCACGCGGGCCGAGCTTGAACAGCCACCAGTCGTAGTTGTGCCGGACCACCACCAGCAGCAGGCTGCCGAGCAACGCGAGGCCGGCGCCGACGGCGTACCAGCGACTGCCTTCCTGCCAGCACAGGTAGCCGAGCCCGAGCGCCAGCAGCAGGCCGAGTTCGGCGAGGACCATCCCGGACTGGCGGATGAACGGTTGCGCCTGCACCATCTGGCGGAACAACCAGGAGCCCTCGTCGAACGCGCGCAAGGGAGAAACGGGATCGTGCATGGAGACCTCCATGGGTGACGAAACGCCTCGTCCAGCGAGGCGCCAGCACCCTAGCCCCGATCCTTGCGCGATGGCACTTGCTGCAATCTCAAACTCGCTTAAGAAAACTCTGAATCATCCAGTCGGGCGCGAAACGCCAGGTAATGTTCGAGCACCGCCGCCGGCGCTTCGATCTGCGGATAATGGCCGATGCCATCGAGCAGCACGCAGTCGGCATCGGCGACCAGTTGCCGGTAGCGCTCGACCATGTGCGCCCCGGAGATCGGGTCGACGGCGCCGTCGATCACCCGCAACGGCACCCCGCCGTGCTGCAACGCCGCCACCCAGCGCTCACGCTGCTCGCGGCGGTCGACGATGTAGCGGATCAGGCGATGCATCACCCGCTGCCCCTGGTTGCTTTCGATCAGGCTCCAGAAGGCATCCAGCTCGGTCTCGCCGGGCTGGCTGCGCGGGCCGAAGACCTTGGCGAAGTTGCGCGCCAGGGCGCGGCGGTCGAACAGCCGGCCGAACAGCCCGCCCAACGGGCTCAGCAACAGCTTCTGGCTGAGCACCGGGCGGTGCGTTTCCGGGAACAGCCCACCATTGAGGAACACGCAGGAGGCGAGCCGCAGCCGGCCTTCGTGATGGCGGGCGAGCAGTTCCTGGGCGACGCTGTCGCCGTAGTCGTGGGCCAGCACGTGCAGCGGCTCATCGATTCCCAGGCGGCCGAGCAGCGCCTGTTGCAGGTCGGCCTGCTCCAGCAGGCTGTAGCGATGGGCGCGCGGCTTGGCCGAATCGCCGAAGCCGAGCAGGTCGCAGACCAGCACGCGGTAGCGCTGCGCCAGCGGCTCCCAGAGGTAGTGCCAGTCCCAGGCGGCGCTGGGAAAACCGTGGATCAGCAGCAACGGCCGACCCTGCCCGGCTTCCCAGTAGCGGATCGGGAAGCCCTTGAAATCCAGGGTGCGGCCGCGCCTCCGCCAGGCCTCCAGTGGAATGCCGGGCAGCGCCGCGGTCACTGGCGGTAGCCCGGGTTCTGCTGGTCGAGCTTGCGCAGCAGCGCCGGCCAGGCGAGCTGGCCGCCCATGCCGGTCTTGCTGCGCATCACCCCGGCGATCATGTCGCGCGCGCCGGCGAGGATCTGCCCCGGGATGTGGATCAGCTCGGCGCCGCCGCTCTGCGCCATCACCTGTACCTCGCAGGCGCGTTGCAGGGTGAACATCATGAGGAAGGTATCGGCGATGGAACCGCCGCAGGTGAGCAGGCCGTGGTTGGGCAGGATCAGGAAATTGCTGGCCCCCAGGTCGGCCTGCAGGCGGGCCTTTTCCTCATGGTTCAGGGCGACGCCCTCGTAGGCGTGGTAGGACAGGCTGGAGAGCACGAACAACGATTGCTGCGACAGCGGCAACAGGCCCTGCTTCTGGCAGGACACCGCGATCCCCGCGGCGGTATGGGTGTGCAGCACGCACTCGACGTCGTGGCGGACCTCGTGCACCGCGCTATGGATGGTGTAGCCGGCCGGGTTGATCTCGTAGGGGCTGTCCATCAGCTTCTTGCCGCTGGCATCCACCTTCACCAGGCTGGAGGCGGTGATCTCGTGGAACATCAGGCCGAACGGGTTGATCAGGAAGTCCTCGGTGCCCGGCACCTTGGCCGAGATGTGGGTGAAGATCAGGTCGTCCCAACCGTGCAGGGCGACCAGCCGGTAGCAGGCAGCGAGATCGACGCGGGTCTGCCATTCGGCGGCGGAGACCTGGGCTTGCACATCGGCGGGCAGGGAGTGAACGGCGGTCACGGCGGCATCCTCTTTTGTCGTTATCGGATGCCCGCAGTCTAGCCCCGCCCTCCTCCGGCGACTGTCGCCGGGCTTACACTCGCGCGCCGGCTGAATGGCGGAGGATTCAGCCGGCCTATGCGCGCAGGCTACAGGCAGTGGGCGACCAGGGGCGCGACCAGCAGGTTGAACAGCCCGGTGAGAACCATCAGCAGACCGGCCGCCGAACCTTCCTCGCCGCCGAACTCGTAGGCCCGACTGGTGCCGGCGCCGTGCGCGCCGACGCCGAACAGCGCGCCGCGGGCCAGCGGCGTGCGCAAGCGCAGGACGCGCAGCAGGGTGCCGCCGATCACCGCGCCGAACACCCCGGTGATCATCACGAAGGCGGCGGTCAGTTCCGGCACGCCACCCAGGTCGTGGGACATCTCCATGGCGAACGGCGTGGTGATCGAGCGCGGCAGCAACGACAGCGTGACCTGGCCGTCCAGCGCCAGGGCCTGGGCCAGCGCCCAGGAGCTGCCGATGGCCACCGCGGTGCCGGCGAACATCCCGGCCAGCAGCGCCGGCCAGTGGCGCATCAGCAGCTCGCGCTGCTGCCAGATCGGGATGGCGAAGGCCACCGTCGCCGGACCGAGCAGCGCCACCAGCCAATTGGTGTCGCGGGCGTAGTCGGCGTAGCGGGTATGGGTGGGAATCGCCAGGGCATAGAGCAGCACCGGGACGAACACGATGGGCGACAGCCAGTACCACTTCACCCGGCGGTACAGCTGGCGGCTCAGGAGGTAGCCGCCGACGGTCGCCGCCAACCAGAACAGGGCTTGCTTATCGAGACTCATGGCGCGCCCTCCAGCGGCACATCCACTCCACCGACACCGCGGTGACCAGCATCACCAGCAGGGTGCTGAGCATGATCACCAGGAGGATGCGCCAGCCCTCGCTGCGTAGCAGCGCGCCGTAGTCGAGCAGGCTCATCAGCGCCGGGATGAAGAACAGCAACATCTCCGCCAGCAACAGGCCGGCGCCGGCCTGCAGCCAGGCCGGACGCAGCAGGCCGCTGGCGAACAGCAGCAACAGCGCCGCCAGGCCGACCACCCCGCCCGGCAGCGGCAGGCCGATGGCCTTCGCCAGCCAGCCGCCGGCCCACCAGAAGGCGATGAGTACCGCCAGTTCGGCGGCAAGGCGGGACAGACGGCGGACGAGCGGGGGCAACATGGGAAAGGCCTTGGCTGGGAAATCGGGGATGGAGAAAGGATAAGGCCCGGCCTATCATCCCCAAAGCGAATTGTCCGCATGAGAGCCATTCCAGAATGGAATTCCGTCAACTCCGCAGCTTCGTCGAAGTGGTCCGCCAGGGCAGCTTCACCCAGGCGGCGCAGGTCCGCCACGCCAGCCAGTCGACTATCAGCAAGCAGGTCGCCCAACTGGAGCAGAGCCTTGGCGTGCAGGTATTGGAACGCAACGGGCCGCACGTGCGCCTGACCGACGCCGGCGCCGTGGTGTTTCGCCGCGCCGAGGAGATGCTGCGGCTGCGCCGCGACCTGCTCAGCGAACTGGACGACCTCAGCCAGCTCAACCGCGGCGAACTGCGCCTGGGCCTGCCGCTGCTCGGCGCCGACGCGCTGTTCGCCCAACGCTTCGCCGAATACCGGCGGCGCTATCCGAACATCGCCGTGCACCTGGTGGAAGGCGGCAGCAAGACCATGGAGCAGGCGGTGCTGGCCGGCGAGCTGGAACTGGCCGGCAGCCTCACCCCGGCGGACGACGGCTTCGACTACCAGCCGTTCTGCAACGAACCGCTGGACGTGCTGCTGCCGGCCGGGCATCCCAAGGCCGCTGCCGCCAGCGTCGCCCTCGGCGAACTGGCGGACAGCCCGTTCCTGCTCTACCAGCAGAGCTTCACCCTCAACGACCGCCTGCTGCGCGCCTGCCTGGAGGCCGGCTTCAGCCCGCGCGAAGGCGGCCGCAGCGGCCAGGCCGACTTCCTCGGCGCGCTGGTGGCGGCCAACCAGGGAGTGGTGCTGCTACCACGGGTGATCGCTCGCGAGATCGAACGCCCGGGAGTGGTGCGGGTCCTGCTCAGGGAGCCGGACCTGCGCTGGGACATCGCCTTCATCTGGCGCCGTGGCGGCTACCTGTCGCGGGCGGCGCAGGCCTGGCTGGAGCTGCTGCGCGAGCAGCCGCTGGAGGAAAGCCCGGCGTAGGGCGAATAACCGCCACGCGGTTATCCGCCGCCTCGGCAGGCGTTTCGGCGGATAACGCCTGGGGCGTTATTCGCCCTACCGCTTGTCCCCTCCCGTGTAGGGCGAATAACCGCTACGCGGTTATCCGCCGCCTCGGCGGGGCAGGCCCGGGATCAGCCCTTGAGGGCGGCGGCGAACTCGGCCAGCCAAGGCTCGGCGTCGGTCTCGGGGGTAACGGTTTCGCTGGCATCCAGGCGCAGCATCGGCAGCACTTCGCGCACGCCCAGTTCGCCGAACAGTTCGCGAACCTGCTCGCCGCCACCGCAGAACGTGTCGCCGTAGCTCGAATCGCCCAGGCCGATGACCCCGCCCGGCAGGCCGTGCCAGGCCGGCAGTTGGTCGCGGATCGCGTAGTACAGCGGTTGCAGGTTGTCCGGCAGTTCGCCCATGCCGGTGGTCGAGGTCACCACCAGGAATGCCTCGGGGGCGAAGGCCTTGAGTTCGTCGAGGCTGGCGCGGGGCAGATGGGAGGCCTCGAGGCCGGCCGCGGACAGCAATTTCTGGGCGTGCCGGGCGACTTCTTCGGCGGTGCCGTAGACCGAGCCGGAGAGAATGGCGACTTTCATGAACACTCCGTAAGCCAACAGGGGTAAGCCGGGCATTATGCCGCATGCGTTCGCCGAGCGGGACGCACCGAATCAATGCAGACAGGCTGCAAAAGCACCATTTCGGTGCGCACCCTGTCATCGGGATGTCATCGCGCTGCCGTAGACACGGCAGCGAACCTTCGCCACCACGCCGGGAACGATCCTTGCCTGTCCTCCGACGCAGCCCACCACCCCCGGCGCTGCGCCGTTGTCCGAGGGCGCCCACGAAGCGCGCTCAACCGTTCCAGGAGATACACGATGTCTACCGCTCCCGTTACCCTGCTGGTGGCCCGCCGCGTCGCCGCCGGCCGTTACCGCGACTTCCTCGCCTGGCAGCGCGAAGGCGAAGCCCTCGCCGCCGACTTCCCCGGCTACCTCGGCTCCGGGGCGCTGGCGCCGCCCGCCGGCGGAGACGAATTCCAGATGATCTTTCGCTTCGCCGACGACGCCACCCTCGCCGCCTGGGCCCACTCCGCCTCGCGCCAGGCCTGGCTCGAACGCGGCCAGGGGCTCTTCGACGAACCGCGCGAGCGCCGCGCCCACGGTCTCGCCGCCTGGTTCGACGACAACCGCAAACCGCCGCGCTGGAAGCAGAGCGTGGCGATCTGGCTGGCGTTCTTCCCGGTCTCGCTGGCCTTCAACCTCGGCGCCGGCCCCTACCTCGGCGAGCTGTCGCTGGCCGCGCGGGTGCTGCTCAGCACCCTGGTCCTCACCCCGTTGATGACCTACTGGTTCATCCCTCTCTCCAGCCGCCTGCTCGCCCCCTGGCTGCACCGCCGCCCGCAGCGCGCCGCCAGCCTGCCGGAAGCGCACTGACGGCTTGCCGCCCACCCCGGCGGGGTGGGCCGTAGCGCAAGGCTTTGCCCGACTGGCTCAGTCGGGTACCCTGCATCCATCCGATTCCCTTCGCCTGCTGTGAGAGTCCCATGGCGACAGCCCCGATCCTGATCACCGGCGCCAGCCAGCGTGTCGGCCTGCATTGCGCCCGCCGCCTGCTGGCCGACGGCGAGTCGGTGATCGTCAGCTACCGCAGCGAACGCCCGGCGCTGGACGAACTGCGCCAGGCCGGCGCGCTGACCCTGCACGCCGACTTCGCCAGCGAGGCCGGCATCTTCGCCTTCATCGGGGCCCTCCGACAGCATACCGACAGCCTGCGAGCGATCGTCCACAACGCCTCGGACTGGGTCGCCGAGACGCCCGGCCACGAAGCCGAGGCGTTCCAGCAACTGTTCAGCGTGCACATGCTCGCGCCCTACCTGATCAACCTGCACTGCGCCGAGCTGCTGGAACGCTCGCAGCCTGCCGACATCGTTCACCTCACCGACGACGTGGCGCGCAAGGGCAGCGCCCGGCGTATCGCCTACTGCGCGAGCAAGGCCGGGCTGGACAACCTGACCCTGTCGTTCGCCGCGCGCTTCGCGCCGAGGATCAAGGTCAACGCCATTTCACCGGCGCTGGTGATGTTCAACGACGGGGACGACGCCGAATACCGCGCCCGCACCCTGGCGAAATCCGCCCTCGGCATCGAACCGGGGCCGGAAGTCATCTACCAGAGCCTTCGCTACCTGTTGGACAACCCCTACGTCACCGGGACCACCCTGACCGTGAACGGCGGCCGCCACGTCAAGTGAGGCGCCAAGGACCCCTTATGAACCCAGCACTTTCCCAGCATTACCGGGAGATCCTCGTCGGTCTCGGCGAAGACCCGCAGCGCGAAGGCCTGCTCGACACCCCGAAGCGCGCGGCCAAGGCCATGCAGTACCTCTGCCACGGCTATGGCCAGACCCTGGAGGAAATCGTCAACGGCGCGCTGTTCGCCTCGGACAACGATGAAATGGTCATCGTCCGCGACATCGAGCTGTACTCCCTGTGCGAACACCACCTCCTGCCCTTCATCGGCAAGGCTCATGTGGCGTACATTCCCACCGGCAAGGTGCTCGGCCTGTCGAAGGTGGCGCGGATCGTCGACATGTTCGCCCGCCGCCTGCAGATCCAGGAGAACCTCACCCGGCAGATCGCCGAGGCGGTCCGCCAGGTGACCAGCGCCGCCGGCGTGGCGGTAGTGATCGAGGCCCAGCACATGTGCATGATGATGCGCGGGGTGGAGAAGCAGAACTCGCAGATGTTCACCTCGGTGATGCTCGGCGCGTTCCGCGACTCGAACACCACCCGCCAGGAATTTCTGCAATTGATCGGAAGGAGCAAGTGACATGCCGCGACTGGAACCGGGAATGGCGCGAATCCGCGTCAAGGACCTGCGCCTGCGCACCTTCATCGGGATCAAGGAGGAGGAAATCCTCAACAAGCAGGACGTGCTGATCAACCTGACCATCCTCTACCCGGCCGCGGACGCCGTGGAGGTCAACGACATCGAGCACGCGCTGAACTACCGCACCATCACCAAGGCGATCATCCGCCACGTCGAGGAGAACCGCTTCGCCCTGCTCGAACGGATGACCCAGGAAATCCTCGACCTGGTGATGGAGAACCCGGCGGTGCGCTACGCCGAGGTGGAAGTGGACAAGCCGCACGCGCTGCGCTTCGCCGAGTCGGTCTCGATCACCCTCGCCGGCCACCGCTGAGGCGGCCGACGAGCGAACCGCGCGAAGACGCGCACAAGCGTTGCCCGCCGGCCGCGCCAACTCTTATCATCGCCGGACCTGGCCCTGTGCCTTCACCCTGCCCCGAGCCATCGTCGAGAAACACCGCCATGACCGCAGCCAACCTCACCGAACAGCAACGCCTGGAACTCGAAGCCGCCGCCTTCCGCACCCTGGTCCATCATTTGCAGACCCGCAAGGACGTGCAGAACATCGACCTGATGAACCTCGCCGGTTTCTGCCGCAACTGCCTGTCCAAGTGGTACAAGGCCGCCGCCGACGACCTCGGGGTGGAAGTCAGCAATGACCAGGCCCGCGAAGAGATCTACGGCATGCCCTATGCCGAGTGGAAAGCCAAGTACCAGAAAGAAGCGAGCCCGGAACAACAGGCCGCCTTCGCCAAGAGCCAGGGCAACGCCTGAGGCCACCGGGCCCCTTGCCAACCCTGCCCCAGACACCATGAGCCTGTTTCGATGACCCTGACCGACTTCCGCGCGCGTCTGCGCAGCGAACACCACCTGTTCACCGACACCCTGGCGTTCATCGCCGAGCACTACAGCTACACGCCGAGCGCCTTCGACAACGGCAGCGTGAGCAACCCGGCCGGGCAGAACGAAGGTTCCTGCAAGACCCTGGGCTTCGCCATCCTCGAGGGCCTCAGCCTCGAGGAAACCCTGCTGGCCTTCGGCGAGCACTACCGTGCGGTGCGCGACAACCCGGAAGGCGACGACCACGCCAACATCCGCGCCCTGCAACAGACCGGCCTGGCCGGCGTGCATTTCGAGCGCCAGCCCCTGTCGCGCCGGGGCTGAGAAGTCCCGGTCGCCCCCACGGCGGATAACCGCGAGCGGTTATTCGCCCTACCGACCGCTCCATAGCGACCCACGCCAGCCGTCGCCACCGGCCGGCCTTGCCGATACGCGACGAAAAAAGGCGGGGCCCCATCGGGGTCCCCGCCCTTCTCGCCGCCGCAAGCGCGGCGCAGCCAGCGTCACAGCTTGGCGATGGATACCTCGGTGGACTTGACGAAGGCGATCACTTCGCTACCGATGGCCAGCTCCAGTTCCTTCACCGAACGCGTGGTGATCACCGAAGTGACGATCCCGGCGGCGGTCTGCACGTCGATCTCGGAGAGCACCGGCCCTTCGATGATTTCCTTCACGGTGCCCTTGAACTGGTTACGAACGTTGATGGCTTTGATGGTCATGGCGTTTCTCCTGGGGGGATTCGGAACGAGGCATGGTTGGTTAGAGCGCCCAGCGCAGTTGCGTGGGCAGGGGTGAAACGGGCTCGGGTTGCGGCGGCAGCTCCGGCTGCGCCAGCACCCGGTTGAGCACTTCGGCTTCCAGCGCGGCCAGTCGCGCCGAGCCACGCGAGCGCGGCCGGGGCAGTTCCACCGGCAGGTCGAGGCCGATCTCGCCGTCCTCGATGAGGATCACCCGGTCGGCCACCGCCACCGCCTCGCTGACGTCGTGGGTGACCAGCAGGACGGTGAAACCGTGTTCGCGCCAGAGTCCTTCGATCAGTTGCTGCATCTCGATCCGGGTCAGCGCATCGAGCGCGCCGAGCGGCTCATCGAGCAACAGCAGGCGCGGCTCGTGGATCAGCGCGCGAGCCAGCGCGACGCGCTGCTTCTGCCCGCCGGACAGGGCCGCCGGCCACTCGTTGGCACGCTCGGCCAGGCCGACCGCCCGCAGCGCCTGCAGGGCCTTCGCCCGCCAGTCGCCGCGCAGGCCAAGGCCGACGTTGTCGATCACCCGCTTCCACGGCAGCAGGCGCGAGTCCTGGAACATCAGCCGGGTGTCCTCGCGGGCCTCGGCCAGCGCCGCCGAGCCGGCCAGCAACTCGCCGCGGCTGGGCTGGTCGAGGCCGGCCAGCAGGCGCAGCAAGGTGCTCTTGCCGCAGCCGCTGCGGCCAACGATAGCGACGAACTGCCCGGCCGGAACCAGCAGGTCGATGTCCTTGAGCACCTCGCGCTCGCCGAAGCGCCGCGCCACTCCGCGCAGGGCCAGCGGGATACCGCGCTTGAGGCGCTGCGGAGTGCCGCCAAGGGCGGCGTTGTGGGCATTCATGCGCCACCTCCCTTGACCTGGTAGGCCGGGTGCCAGCGTAGCCAGACGCGTTCCAGACCGCGGGCGGCGAGGTCGGCGAGCTTGCCGAGGACGGCATAGAGCAGGATCGCCAGGACCACCACGTCGGTCTGCAGGAACTCGCGGGCGTTCATCGCCAGGTAACCGATGCCGGAGCTGGCGGAAATGGTCTCGGCGACGATCAGGGTCAACCACATGAAGCCAAGGGCGAAGCGCACCCCGACCAGGATCGACGGCAGCGCGCCGGGCAGGATCACCTGGCGGAACAGGGCGAAGCCGGACAACCCGTAGCTGCGCGCCATCTCCAGCAGGCCGGGGTCGATGCCGCGGATGCCGTGGTAGGTGTTCAGGTAGATCGGGAACAGCGTGCCGAGGGCGACCAGGAAAATCTTCGCCGACTCGTCGATGCCGAACCACAGGATCACCAGCGGGATCAGCGCCAGGTGCGGCACGTTGCGGATCATCTGCACCGAACTGTCGAGGAAGCGTTCGCCCCACTTCGACAGGCCGGTGACGAAGCCCAGCACCAGGCCGATGGCGCCGCCGATGAGAAAGCCGATCGCCGCGCGCCAGCCGCTGATCGCCAGGTGCTGCCAGATCTCGCCGCTGCGCAGCAGCGCCCAGCCGGCCTCGAGTACGGCGCTGGGCGCGGGGAGGATGCGGCTGGACAGCCAGCCGAACTCAACCGCCGCCTGCCACACCGCCAGCAGGACCAGCGGCAGCGCCCAGGGCGCCAGGCGCTCGGCCAGTCGTTTGGAAATGCTCATGTCGTTCGCTCCGACCGCTCTCAACTCTGCGCGGCCTGCCGGGGCAGGATATCGTTGGCCACCATCTCGCCGAACGGGCTGACATAGCCGCGTCCCTCGGGCTGCGCCGGGCGCTGCACGTCGAGGTGCGGGAACAGCAGTTCGGCGACCCGGTAGGACTCTTCCAGGTGCGGATAGCCGGAGAAGATGAAGGTATCGATGCCCAGCTCGGCGTACTCCCTGACCCGCGCCGCCACCGTCGGCCCGTCGCCGACCAGCGCGGTGCCGGCGCCGCCGCGCACCAGGCCGACGCCGGCCCAGAGATTGGGGCTGACTTCCAGGTTGTCGCGCGAACCGCCGTGCAGCGCGGCCATGCGTTGCTGGCCGACCGAGTCGAAGCGCGCCAGGGAGGCCTGGGCGCGGGCGATGGTGTCGTCGTCGAGGTGCGCGATCAGTCGATCGGCGGCCTGCCAGGCTTCCTCGCTGGTCTCGCGGACGATCACGTGCAGGCGGATCCCGAAGCGCACCTGGCGGCCCTGGCGGGCGGCCTTCTCGCGTACCTGGGCGATCTTCTCGGCAACCGCCGCCGGCGGCTCGCCCCAGGTCAGGTACAGCTCGACCTGCTCGGCGGCGAGGTCCTGGGCGGCCTCCGAGGAGCCGCCGAAGTACAGCGGCGGACGCGGCTGCTGCAACGGCGGATAGAGCAGTTTGGCGCCCTTCACCTGGATGTGCTTGCCGGCGTAGTCGACGGTCTCGCCCTCCAGCACGCGACGCCAGATGCGGGTGAATTCGACCGAGGCCTCGTAGCGTTCGGCGTGGCTCAGGTGCAGGCCGTCGCCAGCCAGTTCGTCGGGATCGCCGCCGGTGACCAGGTTGAACAGCGCGCGGCCGTTGGACAGCCGGTCCAGGGTCGCCGCCTGGCGCGCGGCGACGGTCGGCGAAATGATCCCGGGACGCAGCGCGACGAGGAACTTCAGGCGCTGGGTTACCGGGATCAGCGAGGCGGCGACCAGCCAGGAGTCCTCGCAGGAACGTCCGGTGGGGATCAGTACGCCGCCGAAGCCCAGGCGGTCGGCGGCCTGGGCGATCTGCTGCAGGTAGCCGTGGTCGACGGCACGGGCGCCCTGGGTGGTGCCCAGGTAGTGGCCGTCGCCGTGGGTGGGAAGGAACCAGAAAATCTCGAGGCTCATCGCAATTGACTCCAGGGTGAGCGCGCCGGCGTGGCGTAGCCGCGCGATGATCGTGTCGGTATGTGGGCGGTACGGGCTCAGGGTGCGCTGGCGACCTTGCCGGCCGGTGGCGTCCAGATCACGTCCTTGATGCTCAGCGGTTTGGGAATCAGCTTCAGCTGGGTAAAGGTGTCGGCGATCTTCTGCTGCGCCTCGACCACCGCCGGGGTGATCAACTGCGCGCCGTAGCCCTGGCGCTTCACCGCGGTAAGGGTGATGTCGGCGGGCAGCCCGAGCAGCGGCGCGACCTGCTCGGTCACCTGCTGCGGGTTGGCCCGCGACCAGTCACCGACCTCGCGGATCTCGTCCACTAGCTTGTCGAGCACCTGCGGATGCCGTTGCGCGTAAGTCCGGGTGGCGAGGTAGAACTGGTGGTTGTCGACCAGCTCGCGACCATCCACCAGGACCCGCGCGGACAACTGCTTCTCGGCGGCGGCCTGGTAGGGGTCCCAGATCACCCAGGCGTCGACGCTGTGACGCTCGAAGGCGGCGCGGGCGTCGGCCGGCGGCAGGTAGACGGGTTGGATGTCGCTGTACTTCAGGCCGGCCTGCTCGAGGGCGCGGACCAACAGGTAATGCACGTTGGAGCCCTTGTTCAGGGCGACTTTCCTGCCCTTCAGCTCGGCCACCGACCGAATCGGCGAGTCCTTCGGCAGGAGGATCGCCTCGCTGGTCGGCGCCGGCGGTTCGTAGGCCACGTAGAGCAGGTCGGCGCCGGCGGCCTGGGCGAAGACCGGCGGGGTTTCGCCGGTCACGCCGAAGTCGATGCTGCCGACATTGAGTCCCTCGAGCAGTTGCGGGCCGCCGGGAAACTCGGTCCATTGCACCTTCACGCCGTCTTCGGCGAGACGTTTCTCCAGGGTGCCACGGGCCTTGAGCAGGACCAGGGTGCCGTATTTCTGGTAGCCGATCCGCAGGGTGTTGGCCGACTTCTCGTCGGCCTGAACGCCGTAGGACAGGGCCGCCACCAGCAGGGCCGCCAGTCCACGACGCAAAGCGATGGTGCGCATGGCGCTCTCCTTTGTCGTTGTGGGTGCCGAACCTGCCGCGCCGTTGACGGAACAGTGAGGTCGTCGTGTGTGCGTTGTGCAATCGGGCCGCGGCGCGCGTGCGCTGGCGGCGGACGGATCAGATGCTCCAGCGGGCGTTCACCAGGCGCTCGTTGAGCAACTGCGGGTCGATCGGCTGCGGCCGTCGCGAGAGGGCCAGGTGGAAGGTTTCCAGGGCGTTTTCCAGGCGCTGCTCGAGGACCGGTTCCAGGCGCGCCGGGTCGCTCTCGGTGGCGTAGGCGATCTGCTTGTCCACGGCGAATACGCCATGCAGTACCTCCTGGGCCTTGAGCGCGGCCAGGACCGGCTTCAATGCATAGTCCACGGCCAGCATGTGCGCGCTGCTGCCACCGGTAGCGAACGGCAGCACCACCTTGTGCTCCAGGGCGCGCTCGGGCAACAGGTCGAGAAGGACCTTCAGCGCGCCGGAAAACGAGGCCTTGTACACCGGGGTGGCGACCAGCAGGCCGTCGGCGCGGCCGATCTGCTCGGCCAGCGCCAGTACCGGCGGACTGTCGAGGCGGGCACGCAGCAGGTCCTCGGCGGGAAAATCCAGCACCTGGTGGCTGGCCACCTCGACGCCGCGACGGCTCAGCCAGTCCCTGGCACGCTCCAGCAACACCCCGGAGCGGGAGCGTACGCTGGGACTTCCGGCGATGGAAACGACGAGCATGGGGGGGATTCCTTATAACCGGAAAACAGAATATTCGTTTGGCTTGCTAACCAAGTTGCATAGACCTTAACAGGCGGCCTCATATTCCAATAAATGTTTTTTATTCATTTATTTATTCCATAAAGCATATAAGAACCCGGTTCGGGGTCTTGCCTCAGAGCACGTGCGCCCGCTGCATTTCGGTCAGGGCCTCGCCGCGCAAGTAGGCCAGCTCCACCGCCCGGCGATCGCGGGGACGCGCCAGCGGTACGTGGAACTCGCGGCGGATGTGTCCGGGACGGCCGCCCATCAGCAGCACGCGGTCGGCGAGATAGAACGCCTCGTCGAGATCGTGGGTGACCAGCAGGACGCTGATCTCGTAGTTCTGCACCACGTCCTGCAGCAGGTCCTGGAGGCGCATGCGGGTGAAGGCGTCGACCGCGCTGAACGGCTCGTCGAGCAACAGCACCTGCGGCCGTCCGTAGAGACCGCGGGCGATCGCCGCGCGCTGCGCCATGCCGCCGGACAGTTGCTTGGGCAGCAATCCTCCGCAGCCGGCCAGTCCGACATCGGCGAGCAGGCGCTCGACCCAGTGCTCGTCCTCCAGCCAGCCGTCGGCGAAACCGACGTTCTGCGCCACCGTCAGCCAGGGCAACAGGCGCGGCTCCTGGAACACCACGCCGATTCCGCCGCTGCGGCCGTTCTCGCCGTCCGGGCCGAAGCCGAGGATCGGGTTGCGTTCGACAGTGCCCTGGAAGTCATCGTCCAGTCCGGCGGCGATCCGCAGCAGGGTGCTCTTGCCGCAACCACTGGGGCCGAGCAGGCTGACCACCTCGCCGGGCGCCAGCGACAGCGCCACGCCCTCCAGCACCCGCGTATCGCCATAGGCCTTGCGAATCTCCAGCAGGTCGAGCAGGCCGCTCATGCGCCGCCCTCCCCGTCGAAGCTGTCGCGCCAGCGCAGGGCCCGGCGCTCCAGCGAGCGGAGCAGGCCATCGCTGAGCTTGCCGAGGGCCGCCAGGACCAGGATCGCGGCGATCACCAGGTCCGGACGCGAGGTTTCCCGACCGTCACTGAGCAGGTAGCCGAGGCCCTGGGTGGCGGCGATCAGCTCCGCCGCGACGAGGAACATCCAGCTCAGGCTGAGCGCCCCGCGCAGGCCGGTGAACAGGTTCGGCAGCGCCGCCGGAAGGAGGATGCGGCGGACCAGGGCGAAGCGCGACAAACGGTAGAGCCGCCCCAGTTCCACCCACTTGCGATCGACCCCGCGTACCCCGGCGACCAGCGCGAGGTAGACCGGGAAGAAGGCGCCGAGGGCGATGAGGACGATCTTCGGCGTCTCGTCGATGCCGAACCAGAGCAGCAGCAGGGGCACCCAGGCCAGGCTGGGGATCGCCCGCAGGGCCTGGAAGCTCGGCTCCAGGTAGGCTTCGGCGCGACGACTGAGACCGACCCAGGTACCGACCACCAGGGCCAGGCCGCTGCCGATCGCGAAGCCGGCGGCGACCCGCGCCAGGCTCGCGCCGACATGCCCCCACAGCTCGCCGCGAGCCAGTTCCACCAGGGTCAGCAGGATGCCGCTCGGCGCCGGCATCTGGTAGGCCGGCAGCCAGCCCAGGCGCACCAGCGCCTCCCACGACGATAGTGCCAGCAGCGGCAAGGCCCAGGCCCGCCAGGCGCCCGGCACGCGCAGTCGCCACGCCCGGCGCGAGACTCGCCGGGCCAGTCGCAGGCTCTGGCTGACCATGGCTCAGGGCTCCGTGCGCGCCAACGGGACACCGCCGATGACCTCGGCGGCCCACTGCGGCGCGATCAGTTCGTCGACCACCTTCTGCACGTCCACGCCCGGCCGCACCAGGCGCTCGTCCGCCAGGATCGGCGCCGCGGCCTTGAGCGCGGCGAC
This sequence comes from Pseudomonas sp. RC10-4-2, assembly GCF_050433085.1. Lineage (NCBI taxonomy): Bacteria > Pseudomonadati > Pseudomonadota > Gammaproteobacteria > Pseudomonadales > Pseudomonadaceae > Pseudomonas > Pseudomonas sp. RC10-4-2. Next base: position 887,668 of record NZ_JBNPXX010000001.1, on the reverse strand, counting down.
CTGTTCGGCGCCCGGCAGCGGCTGGCTGAAATCGGTGCGCGACAGTTGCAGGCGAGCCACTTCCAGCGGCAGGCCGGCTTCCTCGGCAAGCAGTTGCGCGGCCTCGTCGGGATGCCCGATCACCCAGTGGCGCGCCTGCTCGTAGGCCGCCAGCACCTGGCGGATCAGTTGCGGATGGCGTTCGGCGAAATCCTCGCGGACATTGAGCACGCCGTAGCTGTTGAAGCCGAGGTTGCGGTAGAGCAGCCGCGAGCCGGCCTGCAACTCGCTGGCCGCCATGTGCGGATCGAGTCCGGCCCAGGCGTCGACCTGGCCCTTCTCCAGGGCTACCCGGCCGTCGGGATGCTGCAGGTGGACGATACGCAGGTCGTTCTTGTCCAGGCCCACGCTGTGCAGGCTGCGGAGCAGGAACAGGTAGGGATCGGTGCCCTTGGTGGCAGCCACCTTGCGCCCCTTGAGCTCGGCGAGGCTGCGGATCGGCGAATCCTTGCGCACCAGCAGCGCGGTCCACTCCGGGCGGCTGGCGACGTATACGGTACGTACCGGGCTGCCGTTGGCCCGCGCGAGTACCGCGGCGAGGCCGGCGGTCGAGGCGAAATCGACGCTGCCGGCGTTGAGGTACTCCAGGGAACGGTTGCTGCCCTGGCTGAACACCCAGCGCACCCGGGTGCCGCTGCCGTCCAGGCTTTTCTCCAGCCAGCCGAACTTCCTGAGCGCCAGGCTGGTGGGGGCGTAGTAGGCATAGTCGAGACGGATTTCAGCGGGGGCGGCGGCCTCTGCCGCGGGAAACACGGCAAGAACGGCGAGCAGGGCCAGCCAGGCCCGGCAGCGACGGAGAGCGGCGATCATGCGTCTGCTCCTGGAAGGAGGTGGATGAGCGAGCCTTCTCCCCGTCTGGCGGGCAAGTCAGAGCCGGTTTCGGAAATGGATGGCGGATAAAAAGCGTCGCGGCGACGCGCTGGCGCACATAAAAAAGAGGGCCGGTCGAAACCGGCCAAAAACCCTGCTCGTGGCTAAACAGCGTTGCATGACGGCACGCACCGTCGAATAAAAGGTCCCGCCTGCCGTGCCTGCCCATGCAGGCGGGACGAATCCGGCCTCAGCGGTTGGGCTGGGGCGTCAGGCGCAGGTAGGGCTTCACCGCGCGGTAGCCTTTGGGGAAACGCCGCTTGATCTCTTCCTCGTCCTTCAGCGAAGGCACGATTACCACCTCGTCGCCGTCCTCCCAGTTGGCCGGCGTGGCGACCTTGTGCTCGTCGGTCAGTTGCAGCGAATCGATCACCCGGAGGATCTCGTTGAAATTGCGCCCGGTGCTCGCCGGGTAGGTGATGATCAGGCGCACCTTCTTGCTCGGGTCGATGATGAACAGCGAACGCACGGTCAGCGTGTCGTTGGCGTTCGGGTGGATCAGGTCGTAGAGTTCGGAAACCTTGCGGTCGGCGTCGGCGATGATCGGGAAATTGACCCGGGTGTCCTGGGTCTCGTTGATATCGTCGATCCACTTCAGGTGCGACTCCACCGGATCCACCGACAGCGCCAGGACCTTGACCCCGCGCTGGGCGAACTGGTCCTTGAGCTTGGCGGTGAAACCCAGCTCGGTGGTGCACACCGGGGTGAAGTCGGCGGGGTGGGAGAACAGCACGCCCCAGCTGTCGCCCAGCCACTCGTGGAGGCGGATGCGCCCTTCGCTGGAGTCCTGTTCGAAATCGGGGGCGATGTCGCCGAGTCTGAGGCTCATGGGGTCACTCCTTGTTCGTGTTGGAGCCCACTATGCCCAAGGCCGGCTGACGTTAAAAAGAATAAATTCAGATTTTCTTATAACAAAAAATAGAATACCCAACCCTTCGCCTGGAAATCCGTCTCCTTTCGTCCGCCGGCCTGCCGCCCGGCCAACCCCCGCCTACACTGAAAACACCTTGGCCCGCTATCCAGGAGTCGCCGTCATGTTGGGGAAACGTTCCACCGATCCCACCCCGGCCACCCGCTTTCGCAGCGATCGCATAAGTTCGGTGAATGGGCAGTACTTCTTCTCCACCCGCGAAGGGACCCTGGAAGGTCCCTATTTCACCCGTTTCGACGCGGAGCGGGAAATCGACGCGTATATCCGCAGGATGCGCCAATCGGCGGAAATCCACGCGCCGGGTTCCCGATGAAACGATACAGGCGCTGAATTTATTTCCCGGCGGCTGAAACGTTCAAGAAAGGGAAGGCAGGTATTCTCGGCGGAACGCCGAGGCAAATGTCACCGCATGTGAACGCACTCACATCGGGGGTGAGTTCCAGTATCATTCACCCGGTGAATACCTGCCATGTCGTGCGTATCCACGCTTCTCCACGTTTTCTAGCGGTAAATCCATGAAAAAAATCTTATTGATGCTTTTGTGCGTCAGCGTGCTGGGTTGCTCCAAAAACAGCGTCGAATCGGAAAAACCGGTCGACGTGCTCCTGATCGGTGGCGGCATCATGAGCGCCACCCTGGGTACCTATCTGAACGAACTGGAACCAGGCTGGACCATCGAGATGGTCGAGCGCCTGGACAAGGTCGCCGAAGAAAGCTCCAACGGCTGGAACAACGCGGGCACCGGTCACTCGGCGTTCTGCGAACTGAACTACACCAGCGAGGCCGCGGACGGCTCGATGGATATCAGCAAGGCGGTGGCGATCAACGAGAACTTCGAGATCTCCAAGCAGTTCTGGGCCTACCAGGTCGACCGCAAGGTGCTGAACGATCCGAAGTCGTTCATCAACAACGTCCCGCACATGAGCTTCGTCTGGGGCGACGACAACGTCGCCTTCCTCAAGAAGCGCCACGCCGCCCTGCAGCACAGCTCGCTGTTCCGCGGCATGGAGTACTCGGAAGACCCCGAGCAGATCAAGCAGTGGGTGCCGCTGGTGATGGAAGGCCGCGAGCCGGGGCAGAAGATCGCCGCCACGCGCATGTCGATCGGCACCGACGTCAACTTCGGCGAGATCACTCGCCAACTGGTGGGCTCGCTGTCGGCCAAGGACACCTTCAAGCTGCGCCTGCAACATGAGGTCCGCGACCTCAAGCGCAACGACGACAACACCTGGACCGTGACCATGGCCGACCTGGCCAATGGCGACAAGGAAACCAGCGTCAAGGCCAGGTTCGTCTTCATCGGCGCCGGCGGCGGCGCGCTGAAGCTGCTGCAGATGTCCGGCATCCCCGAGGCCGAAGGCTACGCCGGCTTCCCGGTGGGCGGTTCGTTCCTCGCCACCACCAACCCGGACGTGGTCAAGCGCCACCTGGCCAAGGTCTACGGAAAGGCTTCGGTGGGTTCGCCGCCGATGTCGGTGCCGCACCTCGACACCCGCATGATCGACGGCAAGCCGGTTCTGCTGTTCGGTCCGTTCGCCACTTTCTCCACCAAGTTCCTGAAGAACGGCTCGCTGTGGGACCTGCCGGGCTCGGTGACCAGCGGCAACATCGGCCCGATGTTCAACGCCGGCATCGACAACTTCGATCTCAGCCAGTACCTGATCGGCCAGCTGATGCTCAGCCAGGACGACCGCATGGCCTCGCTGCGCGAGTACTTCCCGGAAGCCCGCGACGAGGACTGGAAGCTGGTGCAGGCCGGCCAGCGCGTGCAGATCATCAAGAAGGACGCCGAGAAAGGCGGCGTACTGCAATTCGGCACCGAAGTGGTGACCGCAGCGGACGGCTCCGTCGCCGCCCTGCTCGGCGCCTCGCCGGGCGCCTCGACCGCCGCGCCGATCATGCTGTCGGTGCTGGAGAAGGCCTTCAAGGACAAGGTCGCTACCCCCGAGTGGCAGGCACGCCTGAAGGAAATCGTGCCGTCTTACGGGCGCAAGCTGAACAACGACATCGAGCTGACCAACAGCACCCGTGCCTGGAGCAGCGAGCGCCTGCAACTGATCCACGTGCCGGTACAGCCGGAGGCCTGATCGGCCACCGACGCGCGCGCATGAAAAAGCCCGGCAATAGCCGGGCTTTTTTGGGTTGGCGTTCGCCTTGCGGGGCGGCGCATCGGCGGATAACGCCGCTGGCGTTATTCGCCCTACCCGACAGGCAGCGCCGCCCACAAAGTCACTGCGGGCCGTAGGGCGAACAACCGCTCGCGGTTATCCGCCGGAACCTGCATGTCACCGATTGCGCCCTCCCCCGATATCACGCCCCTCCTTCGAGCCTGGCCAGGCGCTCCTCCAGCGCCGCCAGGCGCGTCTCCAGCTCGGCGATCCGCGCTTCCGCATCGGCCGACAGAGCGGCCGGCGCGGCGCGTTCCGGGTCGCTGCCCATCGCCTCCACGGCGGCCTCGAGGTCGGCCTGGCTGCCGAGCAGGTGCATGTAGCGCTCCTCGCGCTGCCCGGCGCGACGCTCCAGGTGCACGGCCAGGCCACGGCCGGCGAGGCGTTCCAGGTGGTGGCGGATCTGCTCGACGTCGTCGAAATCGTGCAGGCGGTTGCTGCGGGTGAGCAGTTCGTTGAGGGTCTGCGGACCACGCAGGAACAGCAGGCCGAGCAGCGCCACCTGTGGCGCCACCAATTCCAGGCCCTTGCCCAGGGTGTGCTCCCAGCGGTCGGCGCGGCTGCCCATCACCAGCCGGACCAGGCCGCGCCCCTCGAGCTGGCGCAGGCTCTGGCCGACCTGGCCGGGCGTGAGGTTCATCACCGGATCGCGGCTGGTCTTCTGGTTGCAGGCGAGGACCAGGGCATTGAGGGTCAGCGGATAGGTTTCCGGGGTGGTCGCCTGCTTCTCGACGAGGCTGCCGAGAATCCGTGCATCGACGGCGCTCAGCGGGTCGTCGACGAACGGCGAGTTGGGCTCGGTGGACATCGCTACATCCCTATGCAAGGAAAAAGGCGCCTAGCCTAGCGCGAGTCGCCGGGGATGGCACGGAGCGTCATGTAAATAAAACCCATGAGGCGAGCCCCGACCTGCGGGGCCCGCCGTCGCGCACGGGCTCAGCGTACGGCTTCGAACAGCCCGCTGGCGCCCATGCCGCCGCCGACGCACATGGTCACCACGCCGTAGCGCAGGTTGCGCCGGCGCAGTTCGCGGACCAGATGACCGACCTGGCGCGAGCCGGTCATGCCGAACGGGTGGCCGATGGCGATGGAGCCGCCATTGACGTTGTACTTCTCGTTGTCGATCTCCAGCCGGTCGCGGCAGTACAGGCACTGCGAGGCGAAGGCTTCGTTGAGTTCCCAGAGATCGACGTCGGCGATCTTCAGCCCCTTCGCCTTGAGCAGCTTCGGCACCGAGAACACCGGACCGATGCCCATTTCGTCCGGCTCGCAGCCGGCCACGGTGAAGCCACGGAAGAAGGCCTTCGGCTCCAGGCCCAGCGCCAGCGCTTTCTCCAGGCTCATCAGCAGGGTCATCGAGGCGCCGTCGGAGAGTTGCGAGGCGTTGCCGGCGGTGACCGAACCGTCCTCGGCGAACGCCGGCTTCAGCGAGGCCAGGCCTTCGAGGGTGGTGTCCGGGCGGTTGCAGTCGTCGCGGTCGACCACTCCGTCGAGCACCTGCTTCTCGCCGCTGGCCTTGTCCTCCACCGCGTAGCGGGTGGTCATCGGCACGATCTCGTCGGCGAACAGCCCGTCCGCCTGGGCTCGCGCCATCCGCTGCTGGCTCTGCAGGGCGTAGGCGTCCTGGGCCTCGCGGGTGATGCCGTAGCGACGGGCGACGATCTCGGCGGTCTGCCCCATGGGGTAGTAGATGCCCGGCACCTCCCTTTGCAGCAGCGGGTTCACCAGGTGGTCGGTGTTGACGCTCTTCAGGGTCAGGGTGATCGACTCGACGCCGCCGGCGACGATCACCTCGCTGCAACCGGAAGCGATCTGGTTGGCGGCGATGGCGATCGCCTGCAGGCCGGAGGAACAGTAGCGGTTGAGGGTCATCCCCGGCACCTGGATGCCGAGGCCGGAGAGCACCGCCACGTTGCGCCCGATGTTGTGGCCCTGGGCGCCTTCGTTGGAGCCGGCGCCAACGATGCAGTCATCCACCAGCAGCGGGTCGAGGTCGTTGCGCGCCAGCAGCGCGTCGACGCAGTGGGCGGCCATGTCGTCCGGCCGGGTCAGGTTGAACTTGCCGCGGAAGGACTTGGCCAGGCCGGTCCGGACGCTGTCGACGATCACCACTTCACGCATGGGGGTACCCTCGCTGTTATTGTCGGTCGGCCGCCGGGGCAGCGGCCGGATCGAGCGAGGATAAGGCGAGGCAATCGCGCGAGGCACCGATCATTCATCCGGCGTATGCGTCGCCATCCCCTGGAGAGGACGGCGCCGCATTCCGGCGGGCCTCACTTGTCCTTCTTGTACGCCGCTTCGATGGCGTCGTTGATGGTGCGCAGCACCTTGACCCGGGCGAAGCGCTTGTCGTTGGCTTCGACCAGGGTCCAGGGCGCGATCTCGGTGCTGGTACGGTCGACCATATCGCCCACCGCGTCCACGTACTGGTCCCACTTGTCGCGGTTGCGCCAGTCTTCCTCGGTGATCTTGTAGCGCTTGTAGGGGGTTTTCTCGCGTTCCTTGAAGCGCTCCATCTGGGTCTGCTTGTCGATCGCCAGCCAGAACTTCACCACGATGATCCCGTACTCGCTGAGCTGCTCCTCGAAGTCATTGATCTCGCCATAGGCGCGTAGCCAGTCGGCCGGTGCGCAGAAGCCCTCGATGCGCTCCACCAGCACGCGGCCGTACCAGGAACGGTCGAAGATGGTGAACTGGCGACGCGCCGGAATGTGCCGCCAGAAGCGCCAGAGATAGGGCTGCGCACGCTCCTCTTCGGTCGGCGCGGCGATCGGCACGATATGGTACTGGCGCGGGTCCAGCGCGTCGGTGACACGGCGGATGGCGCCGCCCTTGCCGGCCGCGTCGTTGCCCTCGAACACCGCGACCAGCGAATGCTGGCGGAAGCGCTTGTCGCGGATCAGCCCGGCCAGGCGGGCCTGCTCGGCGGCGAGCTGCTCCTTGTAGGCGTCCTTGTCCAGGTACTGGCCCAGGTCCAGGGAGTCCAGCAGGCCGCGGTTGTCCAGGCTCGACACCAGCGGCGCGGCGTGCGGCTGGCGCTTGGCGCGCTCCTTGGTGGCCAGCGCGGCCTGCAACCCTTCGAGGAGGATGCGACCGACGGTCAGGGCGCGGTAGCGCTCGTCCACGCCTTCCACCACGTACCAGGGCGCGTAGTCCCGGCTGGTGCGGCGCAGCACGCGCTCGCCGTAATGCACGAAGCGGTCGTAGACCTCGCTCTGCTTCCAGTCCAGCGGACTGAGCTTCCAGCTGTGCTGCGGGTCCTTTTCCAGCGCCTTGAGGCGTTCCTTGAGCTGTTTCTTGGAGAGGTGGAACCAGAACTTGAAGAGCAGCGCGCCTTCGTCGCAGAGCATGCGCTCGAAGCGTTCGGCGGCATCGATGGCCTGATCCAGCTTGGCCTCCTTGATATGCCCCTCGACCCGCGCGTAGAGCATCTGGCTGTACCAGTTGCCGAAGAAGATACCGGTCCGCCCCTTGGGCGGCAGGCGCCGCCAGAAGCGCCACTGCGGCGGCCGCTCCAGTTCCTCGTCGGAGGGACGGAGGAAGCTCTGCACTTCGATCAGGCGCGGGTCCATCCACTCGTTGAGGAGCTTGACCGTCTCCCCCTTACCGGCGCCCTCGATGCCGTTGATCAGGATGATCACCGGGAAGCGCGCCTGCTGCTTGAGCTCGAACTGCGCCTCGAGCAGCGCTTCGCGCAACTCGATGACGGCCTTCTCGTAGGTGTCCTTGTCGATGCTGTGGCCAACTTCCGCGGATTCGAACATGGAGGTCTCCCTTAACCTGAGTCCTTCAAGGTAGCGGATCGGCGTGCGGCTGTCTGCGCGGCGCCGCGGCATGTTCGCGCAGCGCCTCGCCGCTGGCCGGCAAAGCCCCGTAAAATGCGCCATCCGCTTTTTCAGGTTCTGCCATGTCCGACTTCCAGCATGCCCAGCTCGACTGGGACGAAAACGGCCAGCCGCTATCCCGCGCCTTCGGCGACGTATATTTTTCCCGGCATTCCGGGCTCAACGAGACGCGCCATGTGTTCCTCGCCACCAACCGCCTGGCCGAGCGCTTCGCCGCGCTGGGCGACGGCGAGGTGCTGTGCATCGGCGAGACCGGCTTCGGCACCGGACTGAACTTCCTCTGCGCCTGGCAGCTGTTCGAGCGGGTCGCGCCGGCCGGCGCGCGCCTGGAGTTCGTCAGCGTGGAGAAATTCCCCCTCGCCGCCGCCGACCTGCGCCGCGCCCTGGCGCTATGGCCGGAACTGGCGCCCTGGAGCGAGGCCCTGCTGGGCCAGTACCTTGCCGTGCACCCGGGCTTCCAGCGCCTGGCGTTCGCGGGCGGAAGGGTCGGCCTGACCCTGCTGCTGGGCGATGCCCTGGAGTGCCTGCCGCAGCTCGACGCGCGGGTCGACGCCTGGTTCCTCGATGGCTTCGCCCCGGCGAAGAACCCGGACATGTGGTCGCCCGTACTGTTCGCCGAACTGGCGCGACTGTCGGCGCCGCAGGCGACCCTGGGCACCTTCACCAGCGCCGGTTTCGTTCGCCGAGGGCTGATCGAGGCCGGTTTCGCCATGCAACGGGTACCGGGCTACGGACAGAAGCGCGAGATGCTCAGCGGCACCTACCAGGGGCCGCCGGCGAACGCCGGCAAGCCCTGGTACGCACGCCCCGCGCCCCACGCCGGGCGCCGCGCGGCACTGGTGGTCGGCGGCGGCCTGGCCGGCTGCGCCAGCGCCGCCAGCCTCGCCGCGCGCGGCTGGCAGGTGACCCTGATCGAACGCCATCCCGGCCTCGCCCGGGAAGCCTCGGGCAACCCCCAGGGCGTGCTCTACCTGAAACTCTCGGCCCACGGCACGCCGCTGTCGCGCCTGGTGCTCAGCGGCTTCGGCCATACCCGCCGGCTGCTCGAACGCCTGCGGCGCGGCCACGACTGGGACGCCTGCGGCGTACTGCAACTGGCCTTCGACGCCAAGGAAGCGCAACGCCAGGCGCAACTGGCCGCAGCCTTCCCCGCCGACCTGCTGCACGGCCTGGAGCGCGAGCAGGCCGAGCGCCTCGCCGGCGTCGCCCTGCCCGCCGGCGGCCTGTTCTATCCCGAAGCCGGCTGGGTCCATCCGCCCGCGCTGTGCCAGGCCCTGGCCGCCACCCCCGGGATCACCCTGCTGAGCGGCCGGGCAGTACGCTTGCGCCGCGAGGGCGACGACTGGTGCGCCTACGCCGGCGACGAATGCCTGGCCCGCGCGCCACTCGCGATCCTCGCCACCGCCGCCGACATCCGCGACTTCCCGCCCGCCGCCGAGCTGCCGCTGAAGCGCATTCGCGGGCAGGTCACCCGCCTGCCGGCCACCCCGCAAAGCCGGGCGCTGCGCACCGTGGTCTGCGCCGAGGGCTACGTCGCACCGCCGCGTGGCGACGAACACACCCTCGGCGCCAGCTTCGACTTCAAGAGCGAAGACCTGGCGCCGACCCTCGCCGAACACCAGGGCAACCTCGAACTGCTGCGGGAAATATCCCCCGACCTGTTGCAGCGCCTGGGCGCCGACGACCTGCCGCTGGAGCGCCTGGAAGGCCGCGCGGCATTCCGCTGCACCAGCCCCGACTACCTGCCCCTGGTAGGCCCGCTGGCCGAGCGCGCGGCCTTCGACGAGGTCTACGCGGTGCTCGCCCGCGACGCCCGCCAGGTGCCGGAGCGTGCCTGCCCCTGGCTGCCAGGCCTGTACCTGAACAGCGGCCACGGCTCGCGCGGGCTGATCAGCGCGCCGCTGTCCGGCGAACTGCTGGCGGCGTGGATCTGCGGCGAGCCGCTGCCGCTGCCGCGCGCGGTGGCCGAGGCCTGCCACCCGAACCGCTTCCTGCTGCGCGACCTGGTGCGCGGGCAGCGCGGCTGAAGCCCCGGGCGCACCGATTTGCGCTACCCTTCGGGCCTGCCGCACGCGCAGGCCATACCGGACCACCGGCTGGCTCACCCGCGGAAATAGTTGATCGACGATGGATGTACTGCTCTTCGAATCCCTGGGCATCGGCGCCGTTCTCGGCCTGCTGCTCGGCCTCACCGGCGCCGGCGGCTCGCTGGTCGCCCTGCCCCTGCTGCTCAGCCTGCACCTGCCGCTGCGCGACGCCATCGGCGTGAGCCTCGGCGCGGTCGCCCTGTCGGCGCTGATTGGCGCCATTCCGCGCGCGCGCCAGGGCCAGGTGGCCTGGCGGCCGGTGCTGGTCCTGGCGCTGGCCGGCCTGCCGAGTAACGCCGTCGGCCAATGGCTCGGCCGCTTCGTCCCGGAAGGCGTGCTGATCGTCGCCTTCTGCCTGCTGGTGCTCTGGTCGGCCTGGCGCATGTGGCGCGGCGCCGGGATGAAACGCGAGGCCAGCGACCAGGCACGGAGCCTGCCGCTGCTCGGCATCGGCCTGGCGGTCGGCTTGCTGTCGGGATTGATGGGCGTGGGCGGCGGCTTCCTGGTGGTGCCGGGGCTACTCTGGTTCACCCCGCTGTCGATGATGGCCGCCACCGCCACCTCGATGGCGGTGATCGCGCTGGTCTCCGGCGGCGGCTTCCTGATCTACCTGACCGGCGCCCACCCGCCGCTGCCGCTGCTCGGCGGCCTCGCCGCCGGCGGCGCGGTCGGCGTGCTCGGCGGCAACCTGCTGGCGCAGCGCCTCGGCGGCCCGACCCTGCAACGCCTGTTCGCGCTGATGCTGGTGGCGGTGAGCTTCTCCCTGGCGGCGCAGAAGCTCTACGGCGGGTAGCTTTCCTCGGCGGCCGGGGCACCGGGGAAGCGGCGTTATGCGCCCTACGCGAAGGTCACGCCATGGCGTACAACGCGCTTGTCCACCAGGCATCGGCAGGTTCGCCAGGTAAAGACCGCCGACGCGACTGTCTTTCGTAGCGAACCTGGCGCCCTCACTCTTCTTCGACGTCCTCTTCCGGCAAGCCGAACAGGTCGGCCGCGCGCAGCAGCGCGGCCAGCAGGCCGTGGCGCTCCCACTCGGGCAACGCGGCGAAGCGCTCGATGACGTACTCCGGCAATAGCGGCGGCGCCTCCGCCAGGGCTTCGTGGCCGGCCGGGTCGAGGTGCAGCCAGGACTTGCGCCGGTCCTGTTCGTCGCGCCGACGATAGAGCAGGCCGCGTCCTTCGAGGCGGTCGAGCACGCCGGAGAGCGATGCCTGGGACAGGCTGACCAGCTTGGCCAGTTGCGTCGCGGTCAGTTCTCCCTCCACCGCCAGGACATGCAGGATCAGCAATTGCAGCGGGGTCAGGCCACCGTATCGGCTGAGACGCTTGGAGTGGATTTCGGCGGCCTGCTGGAGACGGCGGATGGCGCGGAAAATAGCGAGCGAATAGGTATCGGCAGCGGTCTTATTACTTTCAACCATAATAAATTCTTCGTTAAGGGTCCTGATAGGCCCGGAAAATTCGTATAGAACTCCTTCCAACTGTAACGGTCCTCTGTTAGGTAAGTCATGTACCCGGAAGGGGTACGCAACCCACTTCCCCAACGGAGAACCGGTAAGGAATATGTGCGGCATATCAGGAGAGTTTCGTTTCGACAACCAGGCAGCCGACCTCGCAGCGGTCGAACGCATCACCCACCACCTGGCCCCTCGCGGCCCCGACGCCTGGGGCTTCCACGCCCAGGATCCGATCGCCCTCGGACATCGACGGCTGAAGATCATGGACCTGGCGGAAGCTTCCGGCCAACCGATGATCGATCCCGATCTCGGCCTGGCCATGGTGTTCAATGGCGCCATCTACAACTACCCCGAACTGCGTGGCGAACTGGAAAGCCTTGGCTATCGGTTCTTCTCCGGCGGCGACACCGAAGTTCTCTTGAAGGGGTACCATGCCTGGGGCGCCGATTTATTGCCCCGGCTCAATGGGATGTTCGCCTTCGCCGTCTGGGAGCGCGATCGCCAGCGGCTGTTCCTGGCCCGTGACCGACTCGGCATCAAGCCGCTCTACTACAGCCTCGACCGCTCGCGCCTACGCTTCGCCTCGAGCCTGCCGGCCCTGCTCAAGGGCGGCGACATCGCCAGCGACCTCGATCCGCAGGCGCTGAATTTCTACCTCAACTTCCACGCCGTGGTTCCCGCCCCGCACACCTTGCTGGAGGGCGTGAAGAAGCTGCCGCCGGCGACCTGGATGAGCGTCGACCTCGACGGCAGCTGCGAGCAGCGCACCTGGTGGACGCTGGACTACGGCCCACGCCCGGACGAGCGCGAGCTGACGCTCGACGACTGGCAGGAGCGCGTCCTCGACGGCCTCCGCGAAGCGGTGGCGATCCGCCAGCGCGCCGCCCGCGAGGTCGGCGTGCTGCTCTCCGGCGGGGTCGATTCGAGCCTGCTGGTGGGCCTGCTGCACGAAGCCGGGGTGGACAACCTGCTGACCTTCTCCATCGGCTTCGAGGATGCCGGCGGCGAGCGCGGCGACGAGTTCCAGTATTCCGACCTGATCGCCGAGCGCTATCACACCCGCCACCATCGCCTGCGCATCGGCGAGCACGAAGTGATCGAGCAGTTGCCGGCGGCCTTCCGCGCCATGAGCGAGCCGATGGTCAGCCACGACTGCATCGCCTTCTACTTGCTCGCGCGGGAAGTCTCGAAGCACTGCAAGGTGGTGCAGAGCGGCCAGGGCGCCGACGAGCTGTTCGCCGGCTACCACTGGTATCCGAAGGTGGATGGCGCCGACGACGCCTTCGCCGCGTACCGCGCGGCGTTCTTCGACCGCGACCACGAGGAATACCTGGCCACCGTCGGCGAGCGCTTCCGCGTCGAGGACGTCGCCGGGCGCTTCGTCCGCGACCACTTCGCCAGCCCCGGCGCCGAGGCCGCGGTGGACAAGGCGCTGCGCCTGGATAGCACGATCATGCTGGTCGACGACCCGGTCAAGCGGGTCGACAACATGACCATGGCCTGGGGCCTGGAAGCCCGCGTGCCGTTCCTCGACTACCGCCTGGCCGAGCTGTCGGCGCGCATTCCCGCCCGCTTCAAGCTCGGCGACGGCGGCAAGCAGGTGCTCAAGGGTGCCGCGCGCAAGGTGATTCCCAGCGAAGTCATCGACCGGCCCAAGGGCTACTTCCCGGTGCCCGGCCTCAAGCACTTGCAGGGCCGCACCCGCGAATGGGTACGCGAACTGCTGCTCGACCCGAGCCAGGACCGCGGCCTGTTCCAGCCGGCGATATTCGATCGCCTGCTGAGCGATCCGGACGGCGACCTCACACCGCTGCGCGGCTCCAAGCTGTGGCAGCTGGCCGCCCTCAACCTCTGGCTCAGCGAACAGGGACTTTGAAAATGGGCCCCCAACGCAGGGGCCCGAACCAGGAGCGATCATGAAAGGCCACTTGCATCTGCCTCACCCGCACAACCAGCGCCTGCAACGTATCCAGGCGCCCACCTACGAACGCCTCCAGGCGCGTCTCGCCGAAGATCACAGCGAGCCCACCGAGAAACCGCTGAGCATCCACTGCGGCTGGGGCCGCCTGCTGATCGGGCAGACCTACCCGGACGCCGAGGAATTGGCCCGCGACCTGTTGCAGGAAGCCCCCGGCGAACGCGACATCGCGCTCTACGTGGCGGCGCCGCAGCAGGTCCTGGCCCACGCCCCGCAGCAGCTCTTCCTCGATCCCTCGGATACCCTGCGCCTGTGGTTCACCGACTACCGCCCGGCGCGCCGTCCGCCACGCGGTTTCCGCATCCGCCGGGTGCATACCGAGGAGGACTGGGCGGCGATCAACCGCCTGTACCTGGCGCGCGGCATGCTTCCGGTGCAGACCGAGCGCCTCAGCCCGCGACACCAGGGCGGGCCGATCTACTGGCTGGCCGAGGACGCCGACACTGGCGTCGCGGTAGGCACGGTGATGGGCCTCAACCACGCCAAGGCGTTCCAGGATCCGGAGGGCGGCTCCAGCCTCTGGTGCCTGGCGGTGGACCCGCAATGCAGCCGGCCGGGCGTCGGCGAGGCGCTGGTACGGCACCTGGTCGAGCACTTCATGAGCCGCGAACTGGCTTACCTCGACCTCTCGGTGCTGCACAACAACCAGCAGGCCAAGGCGCTCTACCGCAAGCTCGGCTTCCGCGAACTGGCGACCTTCACCATCAAGCGCAAGAACGGCATCAACCAGTCGCTGTTCCTCGGCCCCGGCCCGGAGGAAGACCTCAACCCCTACGCCCGGATCATCGTCAACGAAGCCCACCGGCGCGGCATCGAGGTGCGCGTCGACGACGCCGAGGGCGGCCTGTTCACCCTGACCCAGGGCGGCCGGCAGATCCGCTGCCGTGAATCGCTCTCCGACCTGACCACGGCGGTAAGCATGACCCTCTGCCAGGACAAGGTCCTCACCCACCGCGCCCTGCAGCACGCCGGCCTGCGCCAGCCACAGCAGCGCCTGGCCGGCAGCGCGGAAGAAAACGCCGCGTTCCTCGCCGAGCACGGTTCGCTGGTGGTCAAGCCGGTGGACGGCGAGCAGGGCCAGGGCGTGGCGGTGGACCTGCGCACCGCGGAAGAGGTCGAGGAGGCCATCGAGGCCGCCCGCCATTTCGATTCGCGCGTGCTGCTGGAGAGCTACCACGCCGGCCACGACCTGCGCGTGCTGGTGATTGGCTACGAGGTGGTGGCCGCCGCCATCCGTCGTCCCGCCGCGGTGATCGGCGACGGCCGGCACAGCATCCGCGAGCTGATCGAGGCGCAGAGCCGCCGGCGCCAGGCCGCCACCGGCGGGGAAAGCCGCATCCCGCTCGACCACGAGACCGAGCGCACCCTGCGGGCCGCCGGCTATGGCTACGACGACGTGTTGCCCAGCGGCGAACACCTGGCCGTGCGGCGCACCGCCAACCTGCACACCGGCGGCATCCTCGAGGACGTCACCGACGCCCTCCATCCGGCCCTCCGCGAGGCCGCGATCCAGGCCGCGCGGGCCCTGGAAATACCGGTGGTGGGCCTGGACTTCCTGGTCGAGGCCGCCGACCAGCCCGACTACGTGATCATCGAAGCCAACGAGCGCGCCGGCCTGGCCAACCACGAGCCGCAGCCGACCGCCGAACGCTTCGTCGATCTTCTCTTCCCCCTCAGCCGCGAGGTGCCTTCATGACCCCTCTGCCACAACCGGACCTCAACTACCTGCAACGGGTGCTGCTGGAGATGCTCGCCATCCCCAGCCCCACCGGCTTCACCGATACCATCGTGCGCTATGTCGCCGAGCAGCTCGACGAACTTGGCGTGCCCTTCGAGATGACTCGCCGGGGAACCATCCGGGCGACCCTCCAGGGCCGCCTGAATACCCCCGACCGGGCGGTTTCCGCGCACCTCGACACGATCGGCGCGCTGGTCCGCGAGATCAAGCCCAACGGCCGCCTCGGCCTGGCCCCGGTAGGCTGCTGGTCGAGCCGCTTCGCCGAGGGTAGCCGGGTCACGGTGTTCACCGAACAGGGCGTGTTCCGTGGCAGCGTGCTGCCGCTGCTGGCTTCGGGCCACGCCTTCAATACCGAGGTGGACAACCTGAAGATCAGTTGGGACAACATCGAGCTGCGTCTCGACGCCTATACCGCCAGTCGCGCCGACAGCGAGAGCCTGGGCATCTCGGTGGGTGACTACGTGGCCTTCGATCCGCTGCCGGAGTTCACCGAGAGCGGCCATATCAGCGCCCGCCACCTGGACGACAAGGCCGGGGTCGCGGCGCTGCTGGCGGCGCTGAAGGCGGTCAAGGAAAGCGGCCAGGAGCCGCCGATCGACTGCCACCCGCTGTTCACCATCACCGAGGAAGTCGGCTCCGGCGCCGCCGGCGCCCTGCCCTGGGACGTCAGCGAGTTCGTCGGCATCGACATCGCCCCGGTGGCCGAAGGCCAGAATTCCAACGAGCACAGCGTCAGCGTGGCCATGCAGGACTCCGGCGGGCCCTACGACTTCCATCTGTCGCGGCACCTGCTGCGGCTCGGCGAGCGCCACGACATCGCCCTGCGCCGCGACCTGTTCCGCTACTACCACAGCGACGCGCAGTCGGCGATCGCCGCCGGCCACGACACCCGCGCCGCGCTGCTGGCGTTCGGCTGCGACGCCACCCACGGCTACGAGCGCACGCACATCGACAGCCTCGCCGCGCTGAGCCGGCTGCTCACCGCCTACATCCTCAGCCCGCCGGTCTTCGCCAGCGACGCCAAGCCCCGGGAAACCTCGCTGGAACGCTTCAACAAGCAGCTCGAGCATCCGGTGCACATGGAAAGCTGCACCCACGTCCCGCCGGTGGACGAAGTGCTCGACAGCAGCAACAACAGCGACAAGGACTGAACCCGCGCCGGCCTCCCCGCCCCCGGGGAGGCCGCCCTCCTCTCCAGCCAACTGCTAGGCTGATGGCAGGTTCCCTCGCCTGTCTCGTTTCCTCCGTAGCATCATGCGTGCCGACTCGTGTCCATGGAGTAGTTGCATGTCCCGACTCTGCCTGGTCCTGCTGTTGCTCTGCTGCGCGCTGCCGGCCCGGGCGCAGCCGCCCGCGCCGCTGGACGGAGAGGACCTGCGCCTGTCCCTGGGCGCATACGCCGAGTACTACCGCGACGCCGGCGGCAAGGCGCGCCTGGGCGACATCCTCGCCTTGCCGGCGCAGGCCTTCGCCGCCCTGCGCGGCGACCACGCGAACTTCGGCAAGAACGCCGCGGCCTGGTGGTTCAGGGTGCGCCTGGACAACCGCAACGGCACCGACCTGGCCGGTTTCCTGGAGATCAACTACCCGCTGCTGGACGACCTCAAGGTCTACCTGCTGACCGCCGATGGGCGCATCGAACAGCAGGAGAGCGGCGACCTGTTCGCCTTCTCCCAGCGCCCGGTGCAGGTGCGCAACTTCTGGTTCCCGCTGCGACTGCCGCCCGGCGAGAGCACCCTGCTGCTGCGCGTGCAGAGCACCAGCACCGTCTACGTGCCGCTGTACTTCAGCACCTACGCGGCCAGCGCGGCCAGCCAGGAAACCCTGATGGGCTTCAACGGGGCCTTCTACGGGGTGCTGTTCGGGTTGTTCTGCTACAACCTGTTCCTCTTCGTCTCGCTGCGCGAGGCCACCTACGCCTGGTACCTGCTGTACAACCTCAGCCTCGGCCTGTTTTCCGCCAGCTTCGACGGCCTGCTGTTCAAGCTGCTGCCCGGACACGTGGCGCTGGAGTCGGCCGGCATCTACCTGCTGATGTACCTGAGCTGCCTGGTGTCGATCCAGTTCAGCCGCGGCTACCTCTACACCCGCCGCGACTTCCCGCGCCTCGACCGCTTCCTCCGCGGCCTGCTGCTGGCCTGCGTGGTCCTGTTGGCCAGCGAGCCGCTGGTGGGGCTGCGCGCCTGGAACGTCCTCGCCAGCCTGACGGTGATGCTGGTCTCCCTCAGCCTGCTGCTGGCCGGCGTCCACGTCTGGCGCCAGGGCCTGCGCTACGGCCTCTACTACATCCTGGCCTGGGGCGCGCTGCTGCTGTCGTTCCTGGTCACCACCGCCGCCTCGCTGGGCTTCGAACTGTTCGGCCTGTTCGGCAGCAGCGTGGTCAAGATCGGCATGACCGTGGAACTGGTGACCCTGTCCATCGGCCTCGCCGACCGCATCAATGCGCTCAAGGAGGAAGGCTTCCGCTCGCGCCAGGCGGCCGAGCAGGCGCGGGTGGAGAACGAGGCGAAGAGCCGCTTCCTGGCGAAGATGAGCCATGAGATTCGCACCCCGCTGAACGGCGTGCTGGGCATGCTGCAACTGCTCCGCGACACCCCGCTGGACCGCGGCCAGGCGGCCTACGTGGAGACCATCGCCAGCTCCGGCAGCGCGCTGATGTCGGTGATCAACGATATCCTCGACTACGCTCGCATCGAGTCCGGCAAGCTGCACCTGGAGCGCATCGACTTCGACCTGGAGGAACTGCTCTCCGACACCCTGGCGCTGTTCAGCGCCCAGGCCGTGGAAAAACGCCTGCGCCTGCATCTCGGCCTGGACAGGGGCGTGCCGCGCCGCCTCAATGGCGACCCGACGCGGTTGCGCCAGGTACTGATGAACCTGCTCAGCAATGCCCTCAAGTTCACCGCCGAAGGCCATGTCGCCGTGCGCGTGCAGCGGCGCTTCGACGAGGGCGGACACGAGCGCCTGCTGTACAGCGTCAGCGACAGCGGCATCGGGATATCCGCCCAGGCGCAGAAGACCCTGTTCGAATCCTTCTCCCAGGCCGACTCCAGCACCACCCGCCGCTACGGCGGCAGCGGCCTGGGCCTGGCGATCAGCCGCGAGCTGGTGCAGATGATGGGCGGGCGCATCGAGGTGAGCAGCGAGCCGGGCAAGGGCACCCGGTTCAGCGTCGACCTGCCGCTCAGCCCCGCCCTCGACGCCGGCGAAGCGGACGAACTGGCGCAACTGCTGCAACACCGCCCGGCCCTGCTGGCCAGCGAGGACAACCTGACCCTGGACTGCCTGCAGGCATTGCTGGAGCGTTGGGGACTGCGGGTCGAACGCTGCCTGCAGCCGAGACGGCTGAACGCCTACCTGGAGGACTTCAGCGCACCGCCCCTGCTGGTCCTGGCGGCGCCCTGGCCGGGGCCGCCGTCGATCTGGCTGGACACCCTCTATGCGCAACTGGAGCAAGGCCAGCGCATCCTCCTGCTATGCCCGCCGCAGCACTGCCAGGACCTGCCGCCGCACGAAGGCCTGCGCCTGCTGGCCCTGGCCCAGCCGGTGGCGGTGAAGGCCCTGCGCGAAGCCCTGCTGGAACTGTACCGGGAGCGGCGCCGACAGCCAGGGCGGAGCAGCGAGGCGGCCCCGGACGAACGCCCGGACGCCCCATGCATCCTGGTCGCCGAGGACAACCCGGTGAACCAGCTGGTGGTGCGCGGCTTCCTCGCCAAGCGCGGCTACGCGGTGCGCCTGGCCGGCAACGGACGGCTCGCGCTGGACGAGTACCTGCGCGATCCGAACGGCATCCAGTTGATCCTGATGGATGGCGAGATGCCGGAAATGGACGGCTTCGAGGCGACCCGCCTGATCCGCCGGGAGGAGCGTGCCCAGGGCTGGCCGCGCGTACCGATCGTCGCCCTGACCGCGCACATCCTCGACGAACACCGCCGGGCCGGAATCGAGGCTGGCATGGACGCCTACCTCGGCAAGCCGGTGGACCGGGCGGAACTCTATGCCACCCTCGAACGCCTGCTCGGCCAGCCCTCGCGACAGGCATGACAGTGCGCGATGCGTCGCGCTAGCATTCGCCGCCATCCCGGAGTACCGCCAATGCTGATCCCCCACGACCTGCTCGAAGCCGACACCCTGAACAACCTGCTGGAAGACTTCGTCACCCGCGAAGGCACCGACAATGGCGACGAGACCCCGCTGGACGTGCGTGTAGAACGCGCCCGGCATGCCTTGCGGCGGGGCGAGGCGGTGATCCTGTTCGACCCGGAGAGCCAGCAGTGCCAGTTGATGTTGCGCAGCGAGGTGCCTGCGGAGCTGTTGCGCGACTGAGTCGCGGCATCGCCCCGCCTGGCGGGGCGGGTTCGCCGCCCTGCACACCCCGGAAACGCCGGACAGCGCCCCCGCTCCGCAGGGCGAATAGCCGCTCGCGGTCATCCGCCGCTCATCCGCGACATCGGCGGATAACGCCCATGGCGTTATTCGCCCTACACGCCCCGGAAACGCCGGACTGCGCCCCCGCTCCATAGGGCGAATAACCGCTCGCGGTCATCCGCCGCTTAGCCGCGACATCGGCGGATAACGCCCATGGCGTTATTCGCCCTACACACCCCGAAAAAGCCGGACTGCGCCCCAGCTCCGTAGGGCGAATAACCGCTCGCGGTTATCCGCCACTCATCCGCGACATCGGCGGATAACGCCCATGGCGTTATTCGCCCTACACACCCCGGAAACGCCGGACAGCGTCCCCGCTCCGTAGGGCGAATAACCGCTCGCGGTCATCCGCCGCTCATCCGCGACATCGGCGGATAACGCCCATGGCGTTATTCGCCCTACACGCCCCGGAAACGCCGGACAGTGCCCCCGCTCCGTAGGGCGAATAACCGCTCGCGGTTATCCGCCGCTTATCCGCGACATCGGCGGATATCGCCCATGGCGTTATTCGCCCTGCACACCCCGGAAACGCCGGACAGCGTCCCCGCTCCGTAGGGCGAATAACCGCTCGCGGTTATCCGCCGCTTATCCGCGACATCGGCGGATAACGCCCGTGGCGTTATTCGCCCTACACGCCCCGGAAACGCCGGACAGCGCCCCCGCTCTGCAGGGCGAATAACCGCTCGCGGTTATCCGCCGCTTATCCGCCGCCCCCTCACTCCTTCGCCCCACCCTCCTCCGTCTCCAACGCCGCCCTGGTGATGTTCCGGCTATGCGCGCCGAAATGCCCGATCAGCTCGATCAGTTGCGCGTTCAGCACCGCATTGTCGTGGGCCTCGGGGCGTGGCTGGTTGCTCTCGCTGAAGTCCTGCGCGGCGGAGGCCGGGCGGGCGGCCAGCCATTCGCCGATGGCGGCGTCGAAGGCCGCGGCGTGGGCGTTCGACTCGGCGGCCACCACGTCGCGCAAGTAGGTCGGCGAATAGGCCGGATAGGCACCGTCGCGGCGGGTGTCGGCGTAGGCGTCGAGCATCGGCTGCGGGCGGCCGTCGCGGAGCAGTTGGCGCAGCCAGTCGAACTGGTATTTCTCCACCGCGGTATGGCGGTTCGCGACACGCTCGATGGCCGCCTGCTTTTCCTCCGGGTAGCCGAGCAATGCCTTGCCCTCCATCTGTAGCATCGCCGCCAGGCTGGCACCGGGCAGCGGCGTGGAGTGGTAGGGCTGGGTGATGTCCTGGATGTAGTGCATGCCCCAGCCAAGGAACCGGTAGCCCCAGTAGGGATGACCGTTGGCGAAGGCGAAGCGGGACAGGCCGAAGTACTGGTAGGCACGCCATTCCGGCCAGGCCCGGGCGAGGAACGGCGCGCCGCTGTAGATCACCGCCGCCTCGTGATAGAAGCCCATGTGGAACGGCGCCTGGGAGCTGAACTCGAAGCGCGGGTCGCCGAATGGCTGGGTGCCGAAGCCGTAGCGCTGGCCGGCTTCGCCGGGGTTGTCGCTGAACAGGTTGATGTCGTGGCCGTAGTCCGGTTCGTCGGCGGCGGTGGCCAGCACTGCCAGGGGCGCGACTCGCTCGCCGGGCTCCAGGCGGATGAAACGCCAGGCGGTCCACGGCGAGAGGTTCTGGAACACCAGCACCTCCTGTGGCTTGAGGTGCGGGCGCTGCGGCTGGTCCTGCCCGGGAAGCGGCTGGAGCGCCAGCGCCAGGCGGATCTCCGGGTTGACCCGCAGCGCCGCGAGGAACGCCTGACGCAAGTCGCCGGCCTCGCCCTCGGCAGCGAAGCGCAGGGCGGCCGGACGCGCCGGGTAGTTGCCGATATGTGCTCGGGCGTAGGCTTCCTGCTCGTCCAGCAGGGCGGCCAGTCCACCGCGCTCGGCGGCGAGGAACGCCTCCAGCGACTCCACCTCGACTTCCGGCGCCTCGCGGATGGCCGCCAGCTCGCGCAATGCCAGGTAGCTGCCCACCGTATGGTTGGACCAGGCCCACAGGCTCGGCGAGACGACCCACGCCCCCAGCAGCAGGCAACGCAACAGCAACTTCATCGGCTTTTCGCTCTTGTCTCGACTCGGTGCCGGCAAGCCTACCAATGCGGGACACCCAGGGCACTGTCCTGCCTGGACATCGGAACTCTCCGATAGCGCCATCGGACCAATGTCTATCCACGCCGGGCCGGCCCCATGACCGCCATCAATGGCGCCCAGGCGCCAGGCGGCTAGACTTTCCCGACATCAGGCACGCTGATACAAGGCACCCATCTGATGCTCCAGTCCGTTTCGCCCAAGCACGACCTGCCCCTCAAACCCGAAGGCCAAGCGGCCAAGCCAGAACGCACCGGCACCTGGGCGCCGTTCTCGATCCAGGCCTTCCGCATCATCTGGATCTGCAACCTGTTCGCCAACCTCGGCACCTGGGCCCAGTCGGTGGCCGCCGCCTGGGTGGTCACCGACGCCCACGCCAGCCCGCTGATGGTGGCGATGATCCAGGTCGCCGCGGCACTGCCGCTGGTGCTGCTGTCGATCCTCTCCGGGGTCATCGCCGACAACCACGACCGGCGCAAGATCATGCTCTGGGGGCTCAGCTTCGAGATGACCGGAGCGATGTTCGCCACCCTGCTGGCCTTCCTCGGCTACCTCGACCCGGTGCTGCTGATCATCTCCATCCTCTGGATCTCCCTCGGCGGCTCGGTGACCATCCCGGCCTGGCAGGCGGCGGTCAACGAGCAGGTGCCGGCGCGCATGGTCAGCGACGCGGTGCTGCTCAACAGCGTCAACTACAACGTCGCCCGCGCCGCCGGCCCGGCCCTCGGCGGCCTGTTGCTGAGCGCGGTGGGACCGGCCTGGGTGTTCCTGTTCAACAGCTTCTGCTACATGGCCCTGATCTGGGCGATCTGGCAGTGGCGGCGCGACGTGCCCAAGCGCAGCCTGCCGCCGGAAGGCATCCTCGAAGGCGTCACCGCGGCGCTGCGCTTCACCCAGTACTCAACCGTCACCCGCCTGGTGATGATGCGCTCCTTCGCCTTCGGCCTCTCCGCCAGCGCGGTCTGGGCCCTGCTGCCGCTGCTGGCGCACCGCAACCCGGACGGCGACGCGGCGATCTACGGCTACATGCTCGGCGCCCTCGGCCTCGGCGCGATCCTCGGCAGCACCCAGGTCTCGCGCCTGCGCCAGCGGATCGGCAGCAGCCGGCTGATCAGCCTGGCCGGCTTCACCCTGGCGCTGATCCTGCTGACCCTCGGCCTGGTGGACAACCTCTGGGTCCTGTTCCCGGTGCTGATCCTCGGTGGCGGCTGCTGGATCGGCGCCCTCGCCACCTACAACTCGGCGGTGCAGATCCTCGTCCCCGACTGGATCAAGGCGCGCGCCCTGGCGCTGTACCAGACCGCGCTGTACGGTGGCCTGGCGCTGGGTTCGTTCCTCTGGGGCCATCTCGCCGAGACCATGACCGTGCACGGCGCGCTGCTGGCCGCCGGCTGCCTGCTGCTGGCCTCGGTGATCCTCCTGTACAACTCGCGCCTGCCGGAAATGGACGCCGCCAGTATTTCCCGCGCGCCGGCGAGCATGCCCGGGCAGCCGAGCTTCGTCTTCAACACGCGGCGGGGCATGGTGCTGGTCTCCATCGAATACCGGATTCCCGCCGAGCGCACCCGCGACTTCGTTCGCGCCGCCCAGCCGCTGCGCCGCCTGCGCCTGCGCAACGGCGCGGAGCGCTGGTCGCTGTTCCGCGACGTGAGCAACCCGGAGGTCTGGCAGGAACTGTTCCTGGTGGACAACTGGATCCAGCACCTGCGCATGCTCGACCGCATGACCCTGGCCGACAAGATCGTCATCGACAACGTCACCGCCCTGCATGCCGGCGACGGTCCGCCGCAGATCCGCCATTGCGTGAGCTACGAGGCCAGCAGCTACGATACGCCGCTGGTGAAGAGCGCCACGCCGCCGGCCAACGACGAGGCGGGCGCGACGGCGGGGAGCTGAGAACGGGGCCAGGCAGTCCCCCGGGGCGGACAGCGCCAGCGGCGTTATCCGCCATCCAACGCCGGCGCGGCGGATAACCGCAAACGGTTATCCGCCCTCCGAAGCGGTCGGCGGCGCGCGATCACTCCGCCGTCGGCTTCTTGCGCTTGAGCGGCGCCATGCCGTCGGCGCTGACCACCGCCGACGGCCCGGCCTTCGGCCGCGCGGCGGGCTTGCGCTTGGCCGCAGGCTTGGCGGCGGCGCCCTTCCTGTCCTGCTTTTTCTTCTTGCTGCCGGCGGCCTTGCCCGACGCCTTGAGTTTCTTCGGCCCCTGGTAGGCGGCCTTCAGTTCCTTGATGTTGCGTCGTTCGAAGTTCTGCTTGAGGTAGCGTTCGACGCTCGACATCAGGTTCCAGTCGCCATGGCAGATCAGCGAGATCGCCAGGCCCTCGGCGCCGGCGCGACCGGTCCGGCCGATGCGGTGCACGTACTCGTCGCCGCTGCGCGGCATGTCAAAGTTGATCACCAGGTCCAGGCCTTCGACGTCCAGGCCGCGTGCGGCGACGTCGGTGGCGACGAGGATCTTCACCGCGCCCTGCTTCAGGCGCTCGATGGCCAGCTTGCGGTCCTTCTGGTCCTTCTCGCCATGCAGGACGAAGACCTTGTGCTGGTTGGCGATCAGCCGCCCGGTCAGGCGATCGGCGGAGACCCGGGTATTGGTGAAGACGATGGCCTTGGTGTAGGTCTCGTTGCTCAGCAGCCATTGCAGCAACTGTTCCTTGTGCGCCACGTCGTCGGCGGTGATGACCTGCTGGCGGACATTCTCGTTCAGCTCGCCGACCTGGTTCAGGCGCAGCACTTGCGGCTCGCGCAGCACCTCGGCGATCACCTTGTTCAACCCGGCGCCGCTGTGGGTGGCGGAGAACAGCAGGGTCTGGCGCTCGGCCGGGCAGGCATTGGCCAGGGCCAGCACGTCGTCGGCGAAGCCCATGTCGAGCATGCGGTCGGCCTCGTCCAGCACCAGCACCTCGATGTCCTGCAACGGCAGGTTGCCGGCGTTGCGCTGCTCGAGCAGGCGGCCGGGGGTGCCGATGATGATCTCCGGGTTCTTGCGCAGGCGCGCGCCCTGCACCTTGAAGTCCTCGCCACCAGTGATCAGGCAGGCCTTGATGAAGGTGAACTGGGCGAAGCGCTCGACTTCCTTGAGGGTCTGCTGGGCCAGCTCGCGGGTCGGCAGGAGGATCAGCGCGCGCGCCAGGGAGCGCGGCTTGTCCTCGGCCAGCAGGCGGTGCAGCAGCGGCAGCAGGAAGGCCGCGGTCTTGCCGCTGCCGGTCTGCGCCGTGACCCGCAGGTCGTGCCCCTCCAGCGCCTTGGGAATGGCCGCGGCCTGGACCGGCGTCGGCTCGCTGAAGGACAGGCTTTCCAGTGCCTTCAGCAGGCGTTCGTGGAGGGGAAATTGGCTGAACAAGGGAGACCTCGGCATTGCACGTGAAAATGGACAGGTGCATAGCCTAACGGTTGCCGCGCCGGCGCGCAGGCTTTATTCGCGCGGCACGACGGCCAGTGCCGGCGTCGCAATCGGCTCGACGCCGGGTCGCCGCCAGGCAAGCACGGCGCGGGCGGCGATCGCAGACTCGTTCGACGCCCGCCGCCCAGAGGAACCAGGTCATGCCCGACGCGCCCGCATCCGCCGCCGAACGCCTCGAACGGCTGCCGCTGAGTCCATATCACCGACTGGTCTTCGTGATCATCGCGCTGGCGTTCTTCTTCGACTCGATGGACCTGGCGATGATGACCTTCCTGCTCGGCTCGATCAAAGCCGAGTTCGGGCTCGACTCGGCGCAGGCCGGGCTGCTGGCCAGCTCGAGCTTCTTCGGCATGGTGATCGGCGCGGCCCTGTCGGGCATGCTCGCCGACCGCTTCGGGCGCAAGCCGGTATTCCAGGCCAGCATCGTGCTCTGGGGCCTGGCCAGCTACCTGTGCTCCACCGCCGGCGACCTCGACAGCCTGACCTTCTACCGGGTATTGCTGGGGATCGGCATGGGGATGGAGTTTCCCATCGCCCAGTCGCTGCTGTCGGAGATGATCCCGGCCAGCCGCCGCGGCAAGTACATTGCGCTGATGGACGGCTTCTGGCCGCTGGGCTTCGTCGCTGCCGGCTGCCTGTCCTACTTCCTGCTGCCGCTGACCGGCTGGCGCAGCATTTTCCTGGTGCTGGCGCTGCCGGCGGTGTTCGTCCTCGCCATCCGCTTCCTGATTCCCGAGTCGCCGCGCTGGCTGGAGCAGGCCGGCCGGCGCGAACAGGCGGACCGGGTATTGCGCGACATAGAAGCACGGGTGATGCGTTCGCTGGGCCTGACCGAGCTGCCGCCGCCGCTGCGCCAGCCGCAGCGGGAACGCAGCCGTCCGGGCTTCTTCAGCGCCTTCGCCGAACTCTGGTCGCCAGCCTACCGGCGCCGCACCCTGACCGTCTGGGGCCTGTGGTTCTTCGCCCTGCTCGGTTTCTACGGCCTGACCTCCTGGCTCAGCGCGCTGCTCCAGCAATCCGGCTTCGCCGTCACCCAGTCGGTGTACTACACGGTGCTGATCTCGCTGGCCGGGATACCCGGCTTCCTCTGCGCGGCCTGGCTGGTGGAAAGCTGGGGCCGCAAGCCGAGCTGCGTGCTGATGCTCCTCGGCGGCGGCGCGATGGCCTACGCCTACGGCCAGACCGCGGTGTTCGGCGGCAGCCTGGCGCTGCTGATCGGCTTCGGCCTGGCCATGCAGTTCTTCCTGTTCGGCATGTGGGCGGTGCTCTACACCTATACGCCGGAACTCTATCCGACCTCCGCGCGCGCCACCGGCTCGGGCTTCGCCTCGGCGGTCGGGCGGATCGGCTCGCTGCTCGGCCCGCTGGTCACCGGGCTGGTCCTGCCGCTCACCGGCCAGGGCGGGGTGTTCACCCTCGGCGCCCTCTGTTTCGGCGTCGCCGCCCTGGTGGTCTGGGCCTTCGGCATCGAGACCCGCGGGCGCACCCTGGAGGAGCTTGCCGGCTGAGCCCGCGCGTCGGCGGAAAACCTTTGTAGACACGTCGGGGATGCGATCCGGCGCCCGATGGGGCACTCTTGGTTCCTTTGTGCGTTCCCGGCCCCCGCGTCGGGATCTCCGTTCAACCGCGGGGCCGGCCCGTCCCCCCCGCCCGCAACAAAGGAAGTCGCCTGTCCATGGACTCCACATCCCTTCTCGACCAGCTCTCCGGGTACTGGTCGGCGCTCGACCAACACCCTATCCTGCACGCCGGCCTGGCCTTCGGCCTGCTGCTGGTGGGCGCCCTGATCCTCGGCCGGGTGGCCCGCTACATCGTCCTCTACGCCGCCAACCTGCTCGCCCGCCAGCCCGCGCTGCACTGGCTCGGCGACCTGATCCGCAACAAGGTGTTCCAGCGCCTGGCGCAGACCACGCCCTCGCTGCTGGTGCAATTCGGCCTGCCATGGATCCCGGAGATGCCGGACAAGGCCGCGCACTTCCTCGGCAACCTGGCACTGGCCTTCACCGTGCTGTTCCTGATCCTCGCCCTCACAGCGCTGCTGAATGCCCTGCTGGACATCTACGCGCGTACCGAGCACGCCCGCACCCGCTCGATCAAGGGCTACGTGCAACTGGCGAAGATCGCCGTGTTCGTGTTCGGCGCGATCATCATCGTCTCGATCATCATCGACCGCTCGCCGCTCCTGCTGCTGTCCGGCCTCGGCGCGATGTCGGCGGTCCTCCTGCTGGTCTACAAGGACACCCTGATGTCCTTCGTCGCCAGCGTGCAGCTCACCAGCAACGACATGCTGCGAGTCGGCGACTGGATCGAGATGCCGCAGGTCGGCGCCGACGGCGACGTGGTGGACATCACCCTGTACACCGTGAAGGTGCAGAACTTCGACAAGACCATCGTCTCGGTGCCGACCTGGCGCCTGATGTCGGAGTCGTTCAAGAACTGGCGCGGCATGCAGCAGTCCGGCGGACGGCGGATCAAGCGGGCGATCTACGTCGACTCCAGCCAGGTGCGTTTCCTCGACGAGAAGGAAGAGCGGCGCCTGAGCCAGGTGCGCCTGCTCACCGAATACATGGCCCGCAAGCAGACCGAGTTGCAGGAGTGGAATGCCGCCAACGGCGGGGTCGCCCCGCTGGCCGCCAACCGCCGCCGGCTGACCAACATCGGTACGTTCCGCGCCTACGCCCTCGCCTACCTGCAGAACCATCCGGACATCCATCCGCACATGACCTGCATGGTCCGCCAGTTGCAGCCGACCGCCCAGGGCATCCCGCTGGAGATATACTGCTTCACCCGCACCACCGCCTGGGTCGACTACGAGCGCATCCAGGGCGACGTGTTCGACTACCTGCTGGCGGTGATGCCGGAGTTCGGCCTCGGCGCCTACCAGCAGCCCAGCGGCCAGGACCTGCGCCAGGGGCTGCAGGGCATGCTCGAAGGGCGTGACGCCGAGGCCCGTTCGTTCGAGGCGTTGGCCGCACCGAGCCGCAGCGACGAAGCCACTGTCTGAAGCGAGGGGAGCGCCGTCCATGAAACCGCACCTGATCTACTACGTCGCCACCAGCCTGGACGGCTTCATCGCCCGTCCCGACGGTAGCGTCGACTGGCTCGACCGTTTCGCCGAGGGCGGCAACGACCATGGCTACAACGGCTTCTACCAGGGCATCGACGGGCTGCTGATGGGCCGCGGCACCTACGATATCGTGCGCGGCTTCGGCGACTGGCCGTATCCGGGCAAGCCCTGCCAGGTGCTCACCCGCAATCCCCGGGAGAGCGCGGTGGAAGGCGTCGAGTTGCGCCATGGCACGCCCCAGGAAGGCCTCGCACGCCTCGGCGAACAGGGCTGCCGGCGGGTCTGGCTGGCCGGCGGCGGCAGCCTCGCCGGTAGTTGCCTGGCGGCCGGGCTGCTCGACGAGGTGATCGTCAGCGTCATTCCGCAGCTGCTCGGCGCCGGCATCCCGCTGTTCGCCGGCGGCCGCGAGCGGCGCCTGCAACTGCTGGAACAACATGGCTACAACAGCGGCATCGTACAGATGCGCTACCAGGTGATCGCCGAGGACGACCCGCAATGACCGACAACCTGCTGAGCATTTCCGCCGCCTGCCTGTTCGACGACCAGGGCAACCTGTTGCTGGTGCGCAAGCGCGGCACCCAGGCCTTCATGCTCCCGGGCGGCAAGCGCGAGCCGGGCGAAACGCCCCTCGCCGCGCTACAGCGCGAACTGCTGGAGGAACTGCGCCTGCCGATGGGCGCCTCGACCTTCGAGCACCTCGGCAGCTTCCAGGCGCCGGCGGCCAACGAGGCGAACACCCGCGTCGATGCCGATATCTACGTCGCCCGCCTGCCCCACGCCGTCTGTGCGCAGGCGGAGCTGGAGGAACTGGCCTGGCTGGTCCCCGGCCAAGCGCAGCCGGACAATCTCGCGCCGCTGCTGCGCGATCATGTCCTGCCGGCCCTGGCGCGGCGCGCGGCGGAAAACCCGGAAACCCAGGCCGAACACCGGACGCGCCCCGATCATGTGCGCTAGCGCTAGCGCTACCGTCAACGAAAAAGGCCACCTCGGGGTGGCCTTTTCGCGTTCTCGCACCGATCGCGCGGAATATCGGCGGTTAACGCCTCTCCCCCGTGCGCAGCCTGCGGCAGAGCCTCAGAACGAAGTCCGGCGGTAGGCACGGTAGCGCGGGAACCAGAAGTTCGCCTCGATGGCGTCGTTCAGTACCTCGTCGCTGGTATGCAGGGCCTTGCCCTCGGCCTGGGCCTGCTTGGCCACGGCGACGGCGATGCGCTTGCTGACCTCGCGGATGTCGCCCAGCGCCGGCAACACGGCGCCCTCGCCCTGGGTAACGATCGGCGAGCAGTTGGCCAGGGCGTTGGCCGCGGCCATCAGCATGCCTTCGGTGACCCGGTTGGCCCGCGCGGCGATCACCCCCAGGCCGATGCCGGGGAAGATATAGGCGTTGTTGCACTGGGCGATGGGAATCCGCTTGTCGCCCACCTGCACCGGTTGGAACGGGCTACCGGTGGCGACCAGCGCCTGGCCGTCGGTCCAGTTGAGGATTTCCTGCGGAGTCGCCTCGACCCGCGAGGTCGGGTTGGACAGCGGCATCACCAGCGGCTGCTTGCAATGGCTGTGCAGCTCACGGATGACCTCTTCGGAAAACAGCCCGCGCTGCCCGGAGACGCCGATCAGCACCGTCGGCCGGGCATTGCGGATCACTTCCAGCAACGCCAGGTCGTCGCCCTGCTGGCCGCCCCAGGCACCGAGATCGGCGCGCTTCTGCGCCAGGCGGTGCTGGAAGTCGAGCAGGTTGCTCATGTCGTCGGTGAGCAGGCCCCAGCGGTCGACCATGAAGATGCGCCGACGCGCCTGGGCCTCGTCCAGGCCCTCCAGTTGCATGGCGGCGATGATCTGTTCGGCGATGCCGCAACCGGCGGAGCCGGCGCCGACGAAGGTCACGGTCTGCTCGCTGAGCTTCTCGCCCTTGGCCTTGCAAGCCGCCAGCAGGGTGCCCACGGCCACCGCGGCGGTGCCCTGGATGTCGTCGTTGAAGCAGCACAGCTCGTCCTTGTAGCGCTCCAGCAACGGCATGGCATTGGTCTGGGCGAAGTCCTCGAATTGCAGCAGGACGTTGGGCCAGCGGCGCTTGATCGCCTGGATGAACAGGTCGACGAACTCCTCGTACTGCGCCCCGCTCACCCGCTCGTGGCGCCAGCCCATGTACATCGGGTCGTTGAGCAGGTCCGGGTTGTTGGTGCCGACGTCCAGCACCACCGGCAGGGTGTAGGCCGGGCTGATACCGCCGCAGGCGGTGTACAGGGACAGCTTGCCGATCGGGATGCCCATCCCGCCGATGCCCTGGTCGCCCAGGCCGAGGATCCGCTCGCTGTCGGTGACCACCACGATCTTCACGTTGTTCTTGGTGGCGCTGCGCAGGATGTCGTCGATCCGCTCGCGGTCCGGGTAGGAGATGAACAGGCCGCGGTGGGTCCGGTAGATCTTCGAGAACTCCTGGCAGGCCTGGCCGACCGTGGGGGTGTAGATGATCGGCATCATTTCTTCCAGGTGCTCCTCGAGCAGGCGGAAGAACAGGGTCTCGTTGTTGTCCTGGATCGAGCGCAGGAAGATGTGGCGGTCCAGATCGGTGTTGCACAGGTTGTACTGGCTGTAGGCGCGCTCGGTCTGCTCCTCGATGGTCTCGATGTTGTGCGGCAGCAGGCCCTGCAGGTTGAAATCGATGCGTTCCTGGGTACTGAACGCGCTGCCTTTGTTCAGCAGCGGCATCTCCAGCAGCGATGGGCCGGCATGGGGAACGTACAAGGGACGCTTGGCTGTTTCGGTCATATCTGGACTCGCTTCTACGGGCTTCACTCGGGTACGGGGACCACGAACATACCCCCGGCGCAGAGGCTTTCCAAGGCCACGGCGAACAACAGGTCATTGCCGGACCCGCAAGTATCGCCACTTGCACGGCGAAACCGGCGCGTCACATCCGGAACCGATCATTCGACGAATGGTCAGAAGGCTGGCGTCAAAATAGGTCACAATAGCCGCCGCTTTCGTAGGGGAATACGCTGGGAACGCCGATGAGTCCCCGATTTTCCTTCGTTAAGCCCGTTATCGCCGGGACAACCTGAATGCATCCAGGCCCGGAAGCAGTTGGCCGTTTCGTTTGACGGCCTGGTCGGAAGAGTCAGGAGGGCTCGTTCCGGTCACCCAGAAGACACTCCGATGAACAGAGAGTAACCACGAACCAGCGGAAGCCTGGACCGTTATTCACGCACGCGAAGACATGCCGAAATGCGTTCACCCTTTTTGACATGCCTGTCTGTAGGCTTCGCGGCCCTTCTGGCCGCCCTCTCGACGCCCAGCCTGGCTTCCAACCAGGTCACCCACACCTTCAAGCCGTCGAAGAATTCCACCCTGTCGCCCAGCCGGGTCGTCAGCACCCGCCAGTCCGCCAACCGCTCGGTGGTCGCGGCCGCCGCTTCCGAAGTCACCGACCGCGCCTTCAGCATGATCGGCACCCCCTACCGCTGGGGCGGCACCACGCCGAAGAAAGGCTTCGATTGCAGCGGCCTGGTCAACTATGTGTTCCAGGACGTCGATGACGTCGACCTGCCGCGGACCGCCCGCGCCATCTACAACATGGACAACAACAAGGTCTCCCGCGGCAAGCTGCAACCGGGCGACCTGGTGTTCTTCCGGATCCGCAGCCGCAGCGTCGACCACGTCGGCATCTACGTCGGCAACGACCGCTTCGTGCATGCGCCGCGGCGCGGCAAGAAGGTCCGCGTCTCCGACCTCAACAGCAGCTACTGGAAACGCCACTACCTGGCCGGCAAGCGCATCCTGCCGACCACCCTCGCCCAGGTCGAAAGCACCCGCAAGCGCTGATTCCGGCGCCTGCGGCTCGCTCAGATGCCCCGCCGCGCCTGTTTCCTCAGCAGGCGCGCGCTGTCCCAGCCGGTCAACAGCACCGCCAGCCAGATCGGCGCGTAGGTCCATAGCTGCTCGGGACGGAACGCCTCGCCGAGGAACAGTACCGCCACCAGGAACAGCAGCACCGGTTCGACGTAGCTGAGAATCCCGAACAGCCCCATCGGCAGCAGCCGGCTGGAAGCCATCATCGCGCCGAAGGCCAGCGCGCTGATCAGCCCCAGCATCGGCAGCAGCAGCCACAGGCGCGGCGCCTCGCGGAAGGCCTGGCTCTCGTCGCCCAGCCAGTACAGCGCGGCCAACGCCAGCGGCAGCAGGAAGAGCATCTCGAAGACGAACCCGGACAGCGCGTCCACGCCCATCCTGCGCCGCAGCATGAAGTACGGGGGATAGCCCAGCGCGGTGACCAGGGAGACCCAGGAGAACGCGCGGGTCAGCCAGAACTCGTGGAGCACCCCGGCCAGCGCGCAGGCCACGGCGATAGCCTGCAGCGGCGTCAGGCGCTCGCCGTAGAACACCCGCCCCACCAGCACCATCGCCAGCGGCAGGAGGAAGTAGCCCAGCGACAGTTCAAGGGTTTTCCCGGCCAACGGCGCCCAGATGAAGATGCCCCATTGCAGCAGCATCATCGCCGCGGTCAGCGGGAAGCAGGCCAGCAGCCAGGGCTCGGCGAACAGCCGGCACCAGGCGGCGCGCAGGGTCGGCCACTGGCGGGTGGCGACGACCAGCAGGAATACCATCGGGATCGACCAGACCACCCGATGCGCCACCACCTGCAGGCTGTCCAGCGGCTCCAGCAGGTGGACGTAGCCCGGCAGGGTAACGAACAGCACCGAGGCGGCCAGCGACAGCAGCACGCCCTGTCCGGAAATCCTCATGCACGCACCTCGCGCCGGCCGAGCCGGTTGACCCACAGCGAAGCGACGATCACCGCGCCGCCCAGGGCCAGGCGCGGCAGGTCGGCGTGCTGGTTCCAGATCAGCAGGTTGAGCAGCAACCCGACCGGCACGTGCAGGTTGTTCATCACCGCCAGGGTACCGGCGTCCACCTCGGTGGCGCCCTTGTTCCACCAGAACTGGCCGAGGGCGGTGGCCAGCAGCCCCATCCATACCAGTACGCCCCATTGCAGCTCGCCGGCCGGCAGGCGCTGCGGATCGCCGAACAGCAGCCAGGCAGGCAACGCCACCAGCAGCGCGCCAACGAAGAAATAACCGAAGCGCTGGCGCTGCGGCAGCTCGGACGGGTACTTGCGCACCAGGCGCTTGTACAGCACCTGGCCGGCGGCGAAGGTGGCGTTGGCCAGTTGCAGCAGCAGGAAGCCCTGGAGGAACTCGCCGGTGATCCCGTCGTAGCGGATGATCGCCGCGCCCAGCACCGCCACCAGCGCGGCGGCCAGGGCCCAGAAGTTGAAGCGGCGGTTGAGCAGGTCATCGAACAGGGCCACGTGGACCGGCGTCAGCACGGTGAACAGCAGCACCTCGGGCACCGTCAGCACGTTGAAGCTCAGGTACAGGCAGACGTAGGTGATGCCGAACTGCAGCGCGCCGACCAGCATCACCCCGCCGACGAAACGCGGTTCGACGCCGCGCCAGCGGGTCAGCGGGAGAAACACCAGGCCAGCGAGAAGGACCCGGGTAAGCACGGCGAAGTAGCTGTCGACCTGGCCGGCGAGGTACTCGCCGATCAGGTTGAAGGAGAACGCCCAGAGGACGGTGACGAACAGTAGATAACGCATGGACCAGGCACCAGGATGGGGCGCCGACCATAACGTTTTTGCCGCCGCCAAGGAAGGCCGCGCGGGCCCGCGGCCACCCTCGCCGGCCCTGTATTACTTGCCGTGCGCGGTGGGCCAGCGGTATTCGAGCCAGTGCTCCATGCGCTGGCGCAACAAGCCGCTCTGCTCGGCGATGTGCAGCCACTGGTCGACGTAGCGCTTGAAGGCCTCGTCGCGCGGCAGCAGGTAGGCCTTCTCGGCGAAGTCGAAGGGTTGCTGCGGATGCACGGCGCAGAGTTCCGGGTGCAGACGCGACTGGAGGCGGGCCTCGATGGCGTCGGTCATCATCAGGTCGGCCTTGCCGTCGACGATCTGCTGGAAGATCGTCACGTTGTCCGGATGCACCAGGATCCGGGCCTTCTTCAGGTTCACCCGGGCGAACTTCTCGTTGGTGCCGCCGGGGTTGACGATGGCCGTCACGCCCGGCTGGTCGATCTGCTCCAGGGTCTGGAAACGCGCTTCTTCGCTACAGAGGGTGATCGGCGTCTTGCCGTCGCGCAGGTAGGGAATCGAGAAATACGCCTGGCGCTGGCGCTCCAGGTTGATCGAGATGCCGCTCATGGCGATGTCGAAGCGGTCGTCGGCGAAATCGCGCATCAGGTTCGGCCAACTGGTCGGCACCACTACCAGCTTGGCCCCCAGGCTCTCGGCCAGGCGCTGCGCCATGTCCACGTCGAAACCGGCGTAACCGCCCTCTTCCGTGCGGTAGCTGAAGGGCTTGTAGTCGCCAGTGGTGGCGACGCGCAGCACGCCGCTTTCGAGGATGCGGTCGAGGCGGCTCTCCTGCGCCTGGAGGCTGGCGCTGGCCAGCAGCGCAAGGCAGGCCAGGGCCTGGACGAGATGGCGGAATGACTTCGGCATGGCGACTCCTCGGGATGGCGGACCGCAGAGAGACTACGCAAGTCGGCAGCCGCGGCCAAATCCCGGAATGCAGGGGAACGCCCGATGACGCCGGGGCGCGGGCCGAGCATGCGGCAGGAGAAGCGGAAAAAAGTGCGCGAAATGGCTGACGACCTCACACCGCCATCGACAGCGGTACGCCCTGCAGCCATTCCGGGTGGTAGCGCAGCAGCATCTCCAGGCCGCGCTCCTGGTAGGCCGGGAAGCTGATCGCGACCAGCGTCTCGCCCTTGACCTTCTGCGGCGGGCCGAGGCGCTGGAGGATCACGCCGTTGCGAACGAAATAGCGCTCCATGGCCGTGGTGGTCACCGCCACCACCGAACTGGCGCCCAGGTACCAGGCGCATTGCAGGCTGGACCAGAATATCTTCATCGCCAGTTGCGGATCGTCCGCCGCGCTGGCGGCGTAGCGCGAAAGCTCCCATACCGACGGATCGCTGGGCGGGGTTTCGCTGCACAGGTAGGCGAAGACTTCCTTGAGCAGGTAGGCGTCGGTCGTCGGCAACAGGCGGGCACAACCGCAGATACCCTGGCGGCCCATGGCGACGATGTAGCGGGTTTGCGGATGGTCGAACTGGTCGAACTCCTGGTCGCGGACCCTGGAGGTGGAGACCACGTCCCAGCCCAGCTTCTCGATGAAGACCTGATGCCGGTAGCGTCCCAGCTCGGCGATCATGGCGGCGGAAAGCCCTTCCAGCGATTCAGAGAGCAATTCGATCATGACCAAGTCCCCGTGTCGTGCCGGCCGAGAAAAAAAGGCGGCATCCCTACCCTGATACTCCTGGGCCCTCTCAGTCGGAGGACATACCAGCACACACATGAGGGGGAAGACTAAAGGAGGATGAACGGCAGGCAACCTGCCAGATCTGGTAGGGCGCGCCAGCCGGCGCGCCCTAAGCATCAGATGAGGCCCAGCGCCGCGGCGTAGGCGGCAGCCAGCGTCTTGTTCGGCGCGTCGAACTTCTTCTGGATGTTCTTGTGGTGGAAGTTCACCGTGCTCTCGGAGATGCTCAGGATGATGGCGATTTCCCCGGAGCTCTTGCCGTCGGCGGTCCATTGCAGGATCTCGCGTTCGCGATGGCTCAGGCAGACCGGGTTGGACATCAGCATCGGATGCTCCAGATCGGTCAGCTTCTGGGTCAGCAACTCGATCATGCAACGCAGCCGCAGGCGTATTTCCTCGCGCTCGAAGCTGGAGATATTCTGCTGGTCGCGCGCCACGGAAAGCACGCTGAGCAAATTGTTCGGCGCGCGGATCGGCAAGGTCGCGCCGACACAGAGGCCCCAATCGCGAGCCTCGTTCCAGAGCATCCGGCTCTGGTCGAACAGGCTGTCGCTCCAGACTACCATTTCCGAGGAGCGCAGGCCGTTGAGGATCGCCGGATCCACGGCCCCGTAGTTCTGCATCTGGTATCGCTCCAGCCAGGCCTTGGGATAGGTGCCATGGACCTCGGTCTTCGGCCGGGTGAAGGGAATCGTATGGCGCACGCCATAGGCGTAGTAATCGAAGCCCAGGCGCCGCACTTCCTTTTCCAGGACGGCGAACACGCCCTGGCTGTCGTGGATCGGCTGCATCTCGCTACGCAAACCGTCCCACCACAGCAAAAAGCCTCCGTCATTCCTCATTGCAGTAAGCCCTGATCGATAAAATGCATCACAGCAGAATTGGCCCGGGGTATGACGCTGTCAAGCGCGCAGCCTTGCCGATACGGCAAAATCATGGCAACCCTATCTGTTATGCCAGCACCGTTCAGGACGCAGCCTTCAGCCATCGCGCATCCCCCTCCCTATGACAACGTTCGACCACCTGGGCCGCTTTACCGCAAGCGATACTGTGCGGTTGTGACAATTCCATGAAACGCCGACAGGCCGCCGCCATGGCCGGGTCCTCGAGCAAGCGCCACAGCGCCCCGCGCAACTCCTGCTCGCGCAACGGCACGCCCAGGCGCATCCCGCAGCCGAGCCGGACCAGCCGTTCGGCATTGTCGAACTGGTCGTGGGCGCAGGGCAGCAGCACCTGCGGCACCCCCGCCGCCAAGGCCAGGCTCATGGCGCCGATACCGCCCGGATGGACCAGCCCGGCGCACGATGGCAGCAAGGCTCCCAGTGGCGCGTAGGCGCGCTGCAGCACGTGGTTCGGCAAGCCGCGCAGCGGTTCCTGGCCGGCGCCGGTGAGGAAGATCCCACGCGCGCCGAGGCGTTCCAGCGCGCGCAGGGCCATGGCGTAGAAGTCGCCCTGCAGGTGTTCGGTCGAGCCCTGGGTGAACACCAGCGGCCGGTTGCCCTGATCGAGAAAGCGTTGCAGTTCGTCGTCGAGCGGGGTTCCCGGGATACTGCCGTCGAACAGCGGGAAGCCGGTCATGTGCAGGGGTTGCGGCCAATCCTGCTGGGGTGGCGCGAACCAGGCCGGGAACAGGCAGACCACGCCCTGCGGCGAATGC
This sequence comes from Pseudomonas sp. RC10-4-2, assembly GCF_050433085.1. Taxonomy (NCBI): domain Bacteria; kingdom Pseudomonadati; phylum Pseudomonadota; class Gammaproteobacteria; order Pseudomonadales; family Pseudomonadaceae; genus Pseudomonas; species Pseudomonas sp. RC10-4-2. Next base: position 850,601 of record NZ_JBNPXX010000001.1, on the reverse strand, counting down.
ATCCATTGGGTGAAGATGCGCTTCACCGGCGTTTCCAGGCCGACCTTGCGGCGCACCGCGTTGATCTCCGGCGCGCAGGTGCGATCCAGCTTGAAGCGCTCGATGCAGCGCCAGAGCAGCTTGCGCATCGCCAGCGGCATCTGCTCGGGCACGTTGAACTTGGGGTGTACCGGCGGCAGGTGCGCCGACAGCAAGGTCGATGGCGAGACCTGCGTGGACAGGTAGGGAATCCCGTACTTCTCGTGAGCGATGCGTGCGCCCAGCGCCCAGAGCGAGCCGACCACCACGATGTCGTCATGGCGCTGCGCCGAGACGTACTCGTAGACCGGCTCGATCATCCCGGCGATGGCTTGCCAGAGCACGCCGAAGGACGTCTTGGGGTCCCACAGGCGCGGATCGCCCATGGTCCGGCGGTAGGTCAGTTCGTCGCTCAGCGGGACGAACGCGATGCCGTGCTGCTCCACCGCGTCGCGAAACACCGGGATGGTGCAGAGGCTCACGCGGTGCCCGCGCAATTTCAGGGTCCGGGCCAAGCCGATGAAGGGAAATACGTCGCCGGCCGAGCCGATGGCGATGAGGATGGCGTGCATGGGGCTACTCCGTGCGTTATGCAACCGCAAAGCCCGGCCAGGCCGGGTCTTCGCAGGTCAAGGGTTCAGGCGTAGCCGATGGCCATCTCGTGGAATCCCGCCGCGCGTTCCGCCCGCTGCGGCTCCGGTTGCTTCAGCAGGTGCTCGAGCAGGGCGCGGTGCACGCGTACCGCGGCCAGCTTGGACTCCAGGTCGAGGAAATGCCCGGTGCCCTCCACCCGCGAGAAACTGCAGTGCGGCAGGTAGTCGCGGAACTGGCGGGCGTCCTCGGCGGTGGTGTATTCGTCCCAGCTGCCGTTGATGAAATGCACGTGGCTCTGGATCCGCTCCAGGCAAGCCAGGTAGCCCCGATCGTTGAGCGCCAGCACCTGGTCGATGTGAAAGCGCGCCTGCTCGTATTCGCCGGTGGCCAGCGAAGCCATGTGCTGATGGTTGCTGGCTTTCAGGCGCGGCGGCAGGTATTTGCCGACGGTCTCGTTGAGCAGATGGCCGATCGCCGACTTGTCGTCCAGCTCGATCAGCGCCTGCGCCCGCCCGACGTAGTCGAGCATCGCCTGGTTCAGTCCAGGGGCGAATGCCATCACCACCGAGCTGCGGATGCCGCGCGGATTGCGCGACAGCGCCAGCAGCGTGGAGATACCGCCCCAGGACGCGGAGACCAGGTGATTGACCTCGAAGCGCTCGATCAGCGCCAGGAGGATTTCCACCTCGTCGTCCTTGGTGATCAACCCGCGCTGCGGGTTGTGCTGACGCGACTGCCCGGCGAAGGGCAGGTCGAACAGCACCACGTTGAAATGTTCGGCCAGGCACTTGCAGGTCCGGGCGAACGAGGCGGTGGTCGCCATCGCGCCGTTGACCAGCATCACCGTGCTGCGCCCGGGATCCTGCCCAACGCGCTCGACATGTACCCGCAGGTCCTTGCAAACCGATACCAACAGACTTTCGCGCCGCATTTCACACCTCCCAAAAATTTTCGAACAGGCAAACAGCTATCGCTGCCACGGGTATCCCGGCATTACGTAGAGTTCGTTCTTATTGTTCGAACGGCAGACAAGTAACTCAGCGGCCATCCGCGCGGACCAGCCACGGCGGATGCGTACCCCTTCAGGCGAGGGGCTTGTGTGGGTCTTGCAGATCGGCCTGCGCAAACGATTGGCGTCCGTGTTCACGCGTAGCCGATGAACACTTTTTAGCCAATTCGAAAGCTAACGGTAACTGCCAGATTTCACAGGACGGGCGGCCGCCTGCGCATAAGCCCCTGCCCGCCCGCGATAAGGCGTGCCAGAGCGGCCGGCGGGGAACAGCGAGGGGTTGGCGGAAAAGGCATGAAAAAACCGGGCGCCAGGCCCGGTTTCCGGTGTCGAAACGCTCTGGCGTCAGGCTTTTGGCAGGGTCACGCCGCGCTGGCCCTGGTATTTGCCGCCACGGTCCTTATAGGACACTTCGCAGGCCTCGTCGGATTGCAGGAAGAGCATCTGCGCCACGCCTTCATTGGCGTAGATCTTCGCCGGCAGGTTGGTGGTATTGGAGAACTCGAGGGTCACATGGCCTTCCCACTCCGGCTCCAGCGGGGTGACGTTGACGATGATGCCGCAACGCGCGTAGGTGCTCTTGCCCAGGCAGATGGTCAGGACGTCGCGCGGGATGCGGAAGTACTCGACGGTGCGCGCCAGGGCGAAGGAGTTCGGCGGGATGATGCAGACGTCGCTGTTGATGTCGACGAAGCTTTTCTCGTCGAAGTTCTTCGGATCGACCACCGCCGAATGGATGTTGGTGAACACCTTGAACTCGGCGGCGCAGCGCACGTCGTAGCCGTAGCTGGACACCCCGTAGGAAATCACCCGGCTGTCGTCCGCGCCGCGCACCTGGCGCTCGACGAACGGCTCGATCATGCCGTGCTCCTGAGCCATGCGGCGAATCCACTTGTCCGATTTGATGGTCATGGAGGGTGTCCTGTCGAAAGCTGCGAAAAATGATCGCGAATCTTACCGGGGCCGCCGCCCCAGGGCAAAGGCAGCCGTCGCCGACGGCTGCCCGATCGCCTCAGTCGTCGCTGATGCTGATGTTCGGCAGGCCGACGCTGGCCCGCTCGCTGAGAACGATGCGCGCGCCGACATGGCGGGCGATTTCCTGGTAGAGCATCGCCAGTTGGCTTTCCGGATCGGCGATCACCGTCGGCCGGCCGCTGTCGGCCTGGGTGCGGATGGCGATCGACAGCGGCATGGACGCCAGCAGCTCGACGCCGAACTGCGCCGCCAGCTTCTCGCCGCCGCCCTCGCCGAACAGGTGCTCGGCATGGCCGCAGTTGGAGCAGATATGCACCGCCATGTTCTCCACCACGCCGAGCACCGGGATGTTCACCTTGCGGAACATCTCCACGCCCTTCTTCGCGTCGAGCAGCGCCAGGTCCTGCGGGGTGGTGACGATCACCGCGCCGGCCACCGGCACCTTCTGCGCCAGGGTCAGCTGGATGTCGCCGGTGCCCGGCGGCATGTCCACCACCAGGTAGTCGAGGTTGTCCCAGGCGGTCTGGGTGATCAGTTGGATCAGGGCACCGGAGACCATCGGCCCGCGCCAGACCACCGGCGTGCTGTCGTCGGTGAGGAAGGCCATCGACATCACCTGCACCCCGTGCGCCTCCAGGGGCTCGAACCACTTCTGCTCACGGACCTTCGGCCGGGTGCCTTCCGGCAGGCCGAACATGATGCCCTGGCTGGGTCCGTAGATGTCCGCGTCGAGGATGCCCACCCGCGCACCCTCGCGGGCCAAGGCCAGGGCCAGGTTGGCGGCGGTGGTGGACTTGCCGACGCCGCCCTTGCCGGAAGCCACCGCGACGATGTTCTTCACGTTGCCCATCACCTCGACCTGCGGCTGTGCCTTGTGCGGCTGGATCACGCAGTCGACCCGGACCTCGGCGCGAGCGACGCCGTCGAGCGCCTCCAGGGCCATTTGCAGGGTTTGCGCCAGGCCGTTCCTGAACAGCCCGGCGGCGTACCCCAGTTCCAGGCGCACCCGCACGCGGTCGCCCTGGATCTCCACCTCGCGCAGGCAGCCGGCGCTGACGGGGTCCTGGTTCAGATAGGGGTCCTGGTACTGGCGGAGGGTGGCTTCCACCGTTTGGCGAGTGATAGCGGACATGGGGGATTTCCTGAGGGTTAAGCGGGGAATCGATGCCGGTCATCCTACCCGAGTGGCGCGCGGATGAAAAAAAACCGCCGCTTCTTTATAGTGACCGATCCGTTTAGCTCTCAGCCGATAAGCCGAACCCATGTCCGAACCACGCAAGATCCTCGTTACCAGCGCCCTCCCCTACGCCAACGGTTCCATTCACCTGGGACACATGCTGGAGTACATCCAGACGGACATGTGGGTGCGCTTCCAGAAGATGCGTGGCAACCAGGCCGTCTACGTCTGCGCCGACGACGCCCACGGTTCGGCGATCATGCTCCGCGCCGAGCGCGAGGGCATCACCTCCGAGCAACTGATCGACGCCGTGCGCGCCGAGCACATGGGCGACTTCGCCGACTTCCTGGTGGACTTCGACAACTACCACTCGACCCACTCGGAAGAGAACCGCGAGCTGTCCAGCGCGATCTACCTGAAACTGCGCGACGCCGGGCACATCGACACCCGCCCGGTGACCCAGTACTTCGACCCGGAAAAGCAGATGTTCCTCGCCGACCGCTTCATCAAGGGCACCTGCCCGAAGTGCGGCACCGCCGACCAGTACGGCGACAACTGCGAGGCCTGCGGCGCGACCTACGCCCCGACCGAACTGAAGGACCCGAAATCGGCGATCTCCGGCGCCACCCCGGTGCTCAAGGAATCGCTGCACTACTTCTTCAAACTGCCGGACTTCGAGGCCATGCTCAAGCAATGGACCCGCAGCGGCGCCCTTCAGGAGTCGGTGGCCAACAAGCTCGCCGAATGGCTGGACAGCGGCCTCCAGCAGTGGGACATCTCGCGTGACGCGCCGTACTTCGGCTTCGAGATTCCCGACGCTCCCGGCAAGTACTTCTACGTCTGGCTGGACGCGCCGATCGGCTACATGGCCAGCTTCAAGAACCTCTGCGCGCGGCGTCCCGAGCTGGACTTCGACGCGTTCTGGGGCAAGGACTCCAGTGCCGAGCTGTACCACTTCATCGGCAAGGACATCGTCAACTTCCACGCGCTGTTCTGGCCGGCCATGCTCGAAGGCGCCGGCTACCGCAAGCCCACCGCGCTGAACGTGCACGGCTACCTGACCGTGAACGGCCAGAAGATGTCCAAGTCGCGCGGCACCTTCGTCAAGGCGCGCACCTACCTCGACCACCTGGACCCGGAATACCTGCGCTACTACTACGCGTCCAAGCTCGGCCGCGGCGTCGAGGACCTCGACCTGAACCTCGAGGACTTCGTGCAGAAGGTCAACTCCGACCTGGTCGGCAAGGTCGTCAACATCGCCAGCCGCTGCGCCGGCTTCATCCACAAGGGCAACGCCGGCGTGCTGGTCGGCGCCGATCCGGCGCCGGAGCTGCTCGCCGCCTTCCGCGAGGCCGCCCCGGGCATCGCCGAGGCCTATGAGGCCCGCGACTTCAATCGCGCCATGCGCGAGATCATGGCCCTCGCCGACCGCGCCAACGCCTGGATCGCCGAACAGGCGCCCTGGGCGCTGGCCAAGCAGGAAGGCCAGCAGGACAAGGTCCAGGCCGTCTGCGGCCTGGGCATCAACCTGTTCCGCCAGTTGGTGATCTTCCTCAAGCCGGTGCTGCCGAAGCTGGCCGCCGCCGCCGAAGCCTTCCTCAACGTCGCCCCGCTGACCTGGGCCGACCACCAGACCCTGCTGGCCAACCACCAGTTGAACCCGTTCCAGCCCCTGATGACCCGTATCGAGCCCGCGAAAGTAGAAGCCATGATCGAAGCCTCCAAGGAAGACCTCGCCGCCGCATCCCAACCCGCCGGCAATGGCGAGCTGGTCAAGGAACCCATCGCCGCGGAGATCGACTTCGACGCTTTCGCCGCGGTCGACCTGCGCATCGCCCTGATCGAGAAGTGCGAATTCGTCGAAGGCGCCGACAAGCTGCTGCGCCTGTCGCTGGACATCGGCGACGCGAAGCGTAACGTGTTCTCCGGGATCAAGAGCGCATATCCCGACCCGAGTGCCCTGGAAGGCCGCCTGACGCTCTATGTGGCCAACCTGGCGCCGCGCAAGATGAAGTTCGGGGTGTCCGAGGGCATGGTCCTGGCCGCCGGCCCGGGTGGCGAGGAGATCTACCTGCTGAGTCCGGACAGCGGCGCCAAGCCGGGCCAGCGCGTCAAGTAACGCAGACCACGAAGCCACGGAGGGCTCGATAGAATGAACGCATGGAAGCTTGCCGCCGGCGTCCTGCTGGCGGCGCTCTACGGATGCTCCGCCGAACACGCCGAAAGCGTCTCCGGCAATGCCGGTTTCCAGGGCGAGACGGGCAAACCCGGCACCGCCCTCGCCTACGAACACCGCGTCGGCATCCGCCTTCCCGCCGCGCGTATCGACGCGCAACTCGCCGCCAGCCGCGACGCCTGCAACAGCGAGCGCTTCGGCCAGTGCGACGTGCTCGCCATCGAACAACGCGGCGGTATCGGCCATTACGCCGAACTCACCGTGCGCATCGTCCCGGACGGCGTGGAGAAGCTGGTCGCGGCCGCTGCCGAGGGCGGCACGCTGGAAAGCCGGCAGACCCGCGCCGAGGACCTGGCCCAGGCGGTCGCCGACACCCGCCAGCAACGCGAGCGCCTGCAACGCGAGTACCAGACCCTGCAGCAATACCAGGGGCGCAAGGACATGAGCGTCGGCGACCTGCTGGCCCTGGCCAAGGAAATCGCCGCGGTGGAAGCCCAACTGGCCGACAACGCCCAGGCCGGCGCCCAGCAGCAGCGGCGCATCGCTACCAACCTGCTGACCCTGAGCTTCAGCAGCGAGGCGCAGCCGGACAGCCGCCTCGGCCAGCTCGCCACGGCCGCCGGGCAACTGCTCGACGACCTTGTCGATGGCACCATCGCCGCAATGAAGTTCTTCGCCTACAGCCTGCCGTTCCTCGTCGTGCTGCTGCCGCTGGGCCTGTTGCTGCGCGGCCTGTGGCGCTGGCTGCGGCGGCCCGGCAAGAACGAGGCGCGCTGAGCCCAGGCATACGGGCGGACCGGGAGGGTCCGCTCTTTCGCCCAGGACCGCCTGACGGGCCTGGCAACTCACAAGGAGGAAGACCGATGACCGCCACCAGCGACCTGATCGAGTCACTGATTTCCTATAGCTGGGACGACTGGCAGGTGACCCGCCAGGAAGCCCGCCGGGTGATCGCCGCGATCCGCAACGACAACGTGCCCGATGCGACCATCGCCGCACTCGACAAGAGCGGCTCGCTGATCAAGCTGTTCCAGCGGGTGGGCCCGCCGGAACTGGCGCGCTCGCTGATCGCCAGCATCGCCGGGCGCACCACCATGCAGCGCTACCAGGCACGCAATGCCTTGATCCGCAGCCTGATCAACAATCCCCTGGGCACCCAGACCGACAACTGGATCTACTTCCCCACCATCACCTTCTTCGACATCTGCGCCGACCTCGCCGACGCCGCTGGCCGCCTGGGCTTCGCCGCGGCCGGCGCCACCGGGGTGGCCAGCCAGGCGATCCAGGGTCCGTTCAGCGGGGTCGGCGCCACCGGCGTCAATCCGACCGACCTGCCGTCCATTGCCTTCGGCGACCAGCTCAAGCTGCTCAACAAGGACCCGGCGACCGTCACCAAGTACAGCAACCCGCTCGGCGACCTGGGCGCCTACCTGAGCCAGCTTTCGCCGCAAGACAAGCTGAACCAGGCACAGACGCTGGTCGGCCAGCCGATCAGCACGCTGTTCCCCGACGCCTATCCGGGCAACCCGCCGTCGCGGGCCAAGGTCATGTCCGCGGCCGCGCGCAAGTACGACCTGACGCCGCAACTGATCGGCGCGATCATCCTCGCCGAGCAGCGTGACCAGACCCGCGACGAAGACGCCAAGGACTATCAGGCGGCAGTCAGCATCAAGAGCGCCAACACCTCCATCGGCCTCGGCCAGGTGGTGGTCTCCACCGCGATCAAGTACGAGCTGTTCACCGACCTGCTCGGCCAGCCGGTGCGCCGCGGCCTGTCGCGCAAGGCGGTCGCCACCCTGCTGGCTTCCGACGAATTCAACATCTTCGCCACCGCCCGTTACATCCGCTACGTCGCCAACCTCGCGTCGCAACAGGACCTGCGCAAGTTGCCGAAGACCCGCGGCGCATTTCCCTCCATCGATCTCCGCGCCTACGCCGGCAATCCGCGCAACTGGCCGCGGGACAATGTCCGCGCGCTGGCCTCGGAATACACCTCGCGGCCCTGGGACGACAACCTGTCGCCGGGCTGGCCGATGTTCGTCGACGATGCCTACGCCACCTTCCTCGACCCTGGAATGAGGTTCCCATGAAGACAGTCGCCCTGATTCTCGCCAGCCTCGCCCTGCTGGCCTGCACCGCGGAGTCCGGGGTGGACTTCGACAAGACCCTGACCCACCCGAACGGCCTGGTGGTGGAGCGCCCCGTCGGCTTCGACGCGCGGCGCAGCGCCGAGGGCTTCCGCTTCGACGAAGGCGGCAAGCTGCGCAACCCACGCCAACTGGAGGTCCAGCGCCAGGACGCGCCGCCCCCGCTCGACCTGGCGAGCAGGCGCCTGGGCGACGGCGAGGCGCGCTACAAGGTAGAGGAAGACGACGGCGGCTCCGCAGGCAGCGAATACCGCCTGTGGGCAGCCAAGCCGGCGGGCGCGCGGTGGATCGTGGTCAGCGCCAGCGAGCAGAGCGAGGATGGCGAACCGACCTTCGCCCTGGCCTGGGCGCTGCTGGAGCGGGCCAGGTTGCAGTGAGCGCGCCCCCGGGAGACGCAACGGCAGTCCGTCTCCCGGTCTTTCGTACGTGTTTGCGCTAGCCTTGCAGGGCAATCCCACCCGATAATAAGGGATTTCCCCCGACGGCCCCGGCCCTGCAACGAATGCTTCGCGTATGACTGAACTCGCCCTGATCCTGGTCAGCGCCATCCTGGTCAACAACTTTGTCCTGGTGCAGTTCCTCGGCCTGTGCCCGTTCATGGGCGTGTCGCGGAAGATCGAGACGGCCATCGGCCTGTCCCTCGCCACCACCTTCGTCCTGACCCTGGCGGCGATGTGCAGCCATATCCTGCAACGCTACGTGCTGCGCCCGCTGGACCTGGAGTACCTGCGCACCATCGGCTTCATCCTGGTGATCGCGGTGGTGGTGCAGTTCACCGAGATGCTGGTGAAGAAGACCAGCCCGCTGCTGTACCGGGTGCTCGGCATCTTCCTGCCGCTGATCACCACCAATTGCATCGTCCTCGGCGTCGCCCTGCTCAACGCCAACAAGGCTGAATACGGCTTCCTCCAGGCCACTACCCAGGGCTTCGGCGCCGGGCTGGGCTTTTCCCTGGTGCTGGTGCTGTTCGCCGCCCTGCGCGAGCGCATCGCCATCGCCGACGTGCCGGCGCCGTTCCGCGGCGCGGCCATCGGCATGATCACCGCCGGCCTGATGTCGCTGGCGTTCATGGGCTTCAGCGGGTTGGTCCGGCCATGAACGGCGTGTTCCTGGCGATCGGCGCGCTGCTGCCGATCTGCCTGGCCGGCGGTGCGCTGCTCGGCTATGCGGCGGTGCGCTTCCGCGTCCAGGGCGATCCGGTCGCCGAGCAGGTCAACGCCCTGTTGCCGCAGACCCAGTGCGGCCAGTGTGGCTACCCCGGCTGCAAGCCCTACGCCGAGGCGATCGCCGCCGGCGACAAGATCAACAAGTGCCCGCCGGGCGGCGAAGCGACCATCCGCGCCCTCGCCGACCTGCTCGACCTGGAGCCCGAGCCGCTCGACGCCGCCGAGGAAACCCCGCCGCGGGTAGCCTACATCCGCGAGGCCGAATGCATCGGCTGCACCAAGTGCATCCAGGCCTGCCCGGTGGACGCCATCGTCGGCGCCGCACGGTTGATGCACACGGTGATCGCCGACGAATGCACCGGTTGCGACCTGTGCCTGGAGCCCTGTCCGGTGGACTGCATCGAGATGCGCGAGATACCGGACGACGTGCGCCACTGGAAGTGGCCCCAGCCGTCGCCGCGACTGATCGCCAGCGACCGGGAGCGAGCGGCATGAGCGGCATGAGCGCCCTGCACGCCTTCCCCGGCGGCCTCTGCCTGCCGGCCAACAAGGAGCGCTCCACCGCCCTGCCGATCCAGCAGGCGCCGCTGGCGCAGCGCTACATCGTGCCGCTCGGCCAGCACATCGGCGCGCCGGCGCGACCTTGCGTGGAAGTCGGCCAGGCCGTACTCAAGGGCCAGACCATCGCCCTCCCGGACGGCACCGTCAGCGCCGCGCTGCATGCCCCGACCTCGGGTACCGTGGTGGCGATCGGAGCACACCCCTATCCGCATGCCTCCGGTCTTCCCGCGCCGGCCATCGTCATCGCCAGCGACGGCCTGGAGCGCTGGACCGAGCTGCATCCCTGCCCGGACTTCCGCGCCGAAAGTCCGCTGGCGTTGCTCGAACGCATCCGCGCGGCCGGCATCGGCGGTCTCGGCGGCGCCGGCTTCCCCACCGCGGCCAAGCTCGCCGCGCGCCCGGCGGAAAAGATCCATACGCTGGTGGTGAACGGCGCCGAATGCGAGCCCTACATCAGCGCCGACGACCTGCTCATGCGCGAGCGCGCCACGCAGGTGCTGGGCGGCATCGATATCCTGGTGCAGATCCTGTGCCCCGAAGAGGTGCTGGTCGGCATCGAGGACGACAAACCGGAAGCCATCGCCGCCCTCGGCGCCGCCCTCGGTGAACGGCCCTATCGCATCGTCGCCCTGCCGACCCGCTATCCCTCGGGCGGCGAGCGCCAGCTGATCCAGTTGCTCACCGGCAGGGAAGTCCCGGCGGACGGCCTGCCGGCGGACATCGGCATCCTGTGCCAGAACGTCGGCACCCTGGCCGCCGTGCACGATGCCGTCGTCCTCGGTCGGCCGCTGATCTCGCGGATCACTACCCTCGCCGGCGGCGCCCTGGAGCGGCCGATGAACGTCGAGGCGCTGATCGGTACGCCGGTACACGAGTTGCTGGCGTTCGCCGGCCTCGCCGAGGGACGCCTGGAACGCGTGCTGATGGGCGGGCCGATGATGGGCTTCGCCCTGCCCGATCTCTCGGTGCCGCTGATCAAGACCTGCAACTGCCTGCTCGCCGGCGATGCCACGGAGCTGCCGGAACCAGTGCCGGCCATGCCCTGTATCCGCTGCGGCGACTGCGCCCAGGTCTGCCCCGTCAGCCTGCTGCCACAACAACTGCATTTCTTCGCCCTGGGCGACGAGCACGAGCAATTGCTCGCCCACAACCTGTTCGATTGCATCGAATGCGGCGCCTGCGCCTACGTCTGCCCGTCGAGCATTCCCCTGGTGCAGTACTACCGCGCGTCCAAGGCGGAGATCCGCGAGCAGCGGCAGAAGCTGCTGAAGGCCGAACAATCCCGTGAGCGTTTCGAGCAACGCCAGGCTCGCCTGCGCCGCGACGAGGAGCGCCGGGCCGCAGAACGCGCCCAACGCGCGGAGAAGGCCGCGCTGGCGCGCGCCGCCCAGGCCGAGCGCGAGGAAGCCGCCCCCGCCACGGCGGTCGACCCGGTGCAGGCGGCGATCGAGCGGGCCAGGGCGCGCAAGCAGGCCGGTAGCGGCAGCGAACGGCTGAAACGGCTGAAGATCGAAGCGAGCATGGCGCGGGTGGCCCTGAAGAAGGCCGAGAAACAGTTGCTCAGCCACGACACCCCGGAACAGCATGGCCTGGTCGCGGAACTGCGCGCCGCCGCCGAGGCCGCCGACAAGGCCCTGGCCGATGCCGAAGCCAGCCTGCCGCGCGACCTACCCAGCGCACCGCCTGCCGCGCTCGACGACGAAGCCGAACTGAAGAAGGCCAAGGCCCAGGCCGCCATGGCCCGCGCCCAGCTCAAGCGCTCGGAAAAGGCCTTCGGCGAAGCGCCCGGCGCCGAGCAGCGGGCGACCCTCGACGAACTGCGCGCCGAGGTCGAGCGTTGCGAAGCCACCCTGGCCCGCCTCGAGCGTCACGCGCCGAAGCCCGCGGCGCCCGGCGACGACGGCCAGGCGGCGCTGAAGCGGGCGAAGATCGCCCTGGTCGGCAAGCGCGCGGCCTTGAAGAAGGCCGAGCAGGCCGGGGTGATGGACAGCGAGCTGGAACGCCTGCGCGGCGAGCTGCAAGCCGCCGAGCGCGACCTGCATGCCGCCGAGGACGCCTGCGGCAAGCCGGCGCCGGAGCTGGTGCGGATCGACAAGCGCCCGGTCGACCCGCGCACCCGCGAGCTGAAGACCGAGCTGGCCTACGCCCGCGCCGCCCTGAAGAAGCTCGAACGCCTGGCGAACGCCGACGCCGCCGCACTCGCCGCCGCCCGCGCGCGCCTGAGCGCCGCCGAGCGCGCCCTGACCGAACACGGCACGGAGTGACCATGGCCCTGCCCCGCCCCACCTCGCCCCACGCCCGCGGCTCCAACCGTACCCCGGCGATCATGCGCCTGGTGCTCGGCGCCTGCGTCCCCGGCCTGCTGACGCTGACCTGGCTGTACGGCCCGGGCACCCTGCTCAACCTGGCCTGGGCCAGCCTCGTCGCGCTGGCCTGCGAAGCCGCCATGCTGGCCCTGCGCAAACGTCCGCCGGGGGTGTTCCTCAAGGACGGCAGCGCGCTGGTCACCGCCCTGTTGCTGGCAGTCGCCCTGCCGCCCTACGCCCCCTGGTGGCTGACCCTGGTGGCGACCTTCTTCGCCCTGGTATTCGGCAAGCACCTGTACGGCGGCCTCGGACAGAACCCGTTCAACCCGGCGATGCTCGGCTACGTCGTGGCGCTGGTCTCGTTTCCCCTGGAAATGACCCGCTGGCCCTCGCCGGACAGCGCCCTCGGCCTGCCCGACAGCCTCCGCGAATTCCTCGGCCTCGCTACCCGGCCGGACGCCTGGGCCCACGCCACCGCCCTCGACGTGCTGAAGACCGACCGCAGCCTGACCGTCGATGAGCTGTTCGCCGGCAACCCGGCCTTCGGCCACCTCGGTAGCGCCGGCAGCGAGTGGGTCAACCTGGCGTTCCTCCTCGGCGGCCTGTTCCTGCTCTGGCGCCGGCTGTTCACCTGGCACGCGCCGCTGGGCATGCTCGCCGGCCTGTTCGCCATGAGCCTGCTGTTCTGGAATGGTTCCGGCTCCGATTCCCATGGCTCGCCACTGTTCCATCTGTTCAGCGGGGCGACCATGCTCGGCGCCTTCTTCATCGTCACCGACCCGGTGTCCGGCGCCACCAGCAATCGCGGGCGGCTGGTCTTCGGCCTCGGCGTCGGCGTCCTCACCTACGTCATCCGCGCCTGGGGCGGCTATCCCGATGGCGTGGCGTTCGCCGTGCTGCTGATGAACCTGGCGGCGCCGACCATCGACTACTACACCCGGCCGCGCACCTACGGCCATCGCAAGGCCGAGCGCGGCTTCAAGGCAGGCGACTGATGGACGCCGCGACTCGCCGCTCGATGCTGCGCAACGCCCTCCTGCTCGGGCTCTTCGCTCTGGTCGGGGTGGGCCTGGTGGCCCTGGTGCAGCAATTCACAGAGGCGCGCATCGCCGAAGCCCAGCGCGAGGCGCGCGGCCGCGCCCTGCTGGAACTGCTGCCGCCGGGCAGCTACGACAACCATCCGCTGGACAGCCAGGTGCCAACCTTCGCGCCGAAGCTGCTCGGCCTGGATGCGCCGCGTCCGGCCTATGTCGCCCGCCTGCACGGCCAGGCCAGCGCAGTCATCCTCCAGGCCAGCGCGCCGGATGGCTACAGCGGCGCCATCCAGCTACTGGTCGGGGTCACCGCCCAGGGCCGGCTGCTCGGCGTGCGGGTCGTCGCGCACAAGGAAACCCCCGGCCTCGGCGACCGCATCGAACTGGCCAAGAGTCCCTGGGTGCACGGTTTCGACGGCAAGAGCCTGGGCGATCCGGCGGACGCCGGCTGGGCGGTGAAGAAGGACGGCGGTACGTTCGACCAGTTCGCCGGCGCCACCGTCACCCCGCGCGCCGTGGTCCGCGCCGTGCACAAGGCGCTGCGCTACTTCGACGCCAACCGCGAACGCCTGCTCGCCCCCGAAGAGGCTGCCGGACATGAGTGAACAAGATTTCCGCGAGATCGCCCGCAACGGCCTGTGGCGCAACAACCCGGGCCTGGTCCAGTTGCTCGGCCTGTGCCCGCTGCTGGGCACCAGCAACTCGACGGTCAACGCCCTCGGCCTGGGCCTGGCCACCATGCTCGTGCTGGCCTGCTCCAATGCCGCGGTATCGTTGGTGCGCGGCGCGGTGAGCGAGGCGATCCGGCTACCGGCGTTCGTCATGATCATCGCCGTGCTGACCACCTGCATCGAACTGCTGATGCAGGCCTGGACCTACGAGCTGTACCAGGTCCTCGGCATCTTCATCCCGCTGATCACCACCAACTGCCTGATCCTCGGTCGCGCCGAGGCCTTCGCGGCGAAGAACGGCGTGCTGCGCGCCAGCTTCGACGGACTGCTGATGGGCCTCGGCTTCGCCCTGGTCCTGCTGGTCCTCGGCGGCCTGCGCGAGCTGCTCGGCCAGGGTACCCTGCTGGCCGACATGCACTTGCTGTTCGGCCCGGCGGCGGCGGACTGGAAGATCCAGCCGTTCCCGCAGTACCAGGGCTTCCTGCTGGCGATCCTGCCGCCGGGCGCGTTCATCATGCTCGGCCTGCTGATCGCCCTGAAGAACCGTATCGATGAAAGCCTGGCGGAACGCGCCAAGGTGCAGGCGGGCGACGTACCCGCCACCCAGCGCCAGCGCGTCCGCGTCACCGGAGTGATTGAATGAATGCCGCCAAGCGCGCGGAGATCTTCCGCCGACTGCACGAAGACAACCCCGAGCCAAGGACCGAACTGGCCTACACCACCCCCTTCGAACTGCTCATCGCGGTGATCCTCTCCGCCCAGGCCACCGACGTCGGGGTGAACAAGGCCACCGCCCGCCTCTATCCGGTGGCCAACACCCCCGAGGCGATCCACGCCCTCGGCGTCGAGGGGCTGTCGGAGTACATCAAGACCATCGGCCTCTACAACAGCAAGGCGAAGAACGTCATCGAAACCTGCCGCATCCTCATCGAAAAGCACGGCGGCCAGGTCCCCGACAACCGCGAGGACCTCGAAGCCCTGCCCGGGGTTGGCCGCAAGACCGCCAACGTGGTGCTCAATACCGCCTTCCGGCAACTGGCCATGGCGGTGGACACGCATATCTTCCGCGTCGCCAACCGCACCGGCATAGCACCGGGAAAGAACGTTCTGGAAGTGGAGAAGAAACTGCTGAAGTTCGTGCCGCGCGAGTACCTGCTCGATGCCCACCACTGGCTGATCCTGCATGGCCGCTACGTCTGCAAGGCGCGCAAGCCGCAATGCGGAAGCTGCCGGATCGAGGACCTGTGCGAATACAAGCACAAGACTTCAGACGATTGATCAACTATTCGAAATCCTATCTTTACGATTGAAAAAATCTTTTTTACCAGCCACGGCTTTGTCGCTATAAGGTGCGCCATTACCACCCCATAAGTTGGAGTGAATGTCATGGCAAAAGCCAAAGAAGAACTCGAGATCGACGACGAAGCCGGCGTTGAAGAGGATGACGGCGAGGAAACCAGCGTCGAGGTGGCCAAGACCAACCTGACCAAGCGTCGCATCATCGACAACCTGCTGGAAGAACGCCGCCTGCAGCGCCAGTTGTCGGACTACGACTTCGACCTGTGAGAGCGCCGCCCACACCGCAAGCAAGCCCCGCAATTGGCGGGGCTTCGTTTTTCCGGGGGCCATGAAAAGCCCGCCGAAGCGGGCCTGAACACCGGTGCGATCGAGCCGAGACCGCCATGCCCAGCCGGCACGCGCCGGGCGGCGGCCACGGCAACCGCTATCCGACGGTCGCCGTCCCGGCCGTCCCGGATAACGCCGTCAGGGTCGCAGTTCGAACAGCGCCGGCAGCGGCGGCCACTCCGAAGGCACCTTGCGGAAGCGACTGAAGCCGGCGGCCTCGGCCATCTGCCGCGCGCGGTCCTCGCCCATGAAGGCGCCGAGGCCCTCGCCGCCGTGGGACAGCGAACAGGTCATGCAATACAGCGTGCTCTGCGGGTACATCACGCGACCGAACAGGTTCATGTTCTCGTGCAGTTCCTGCGACAGGTTGAGTTCCACCATCAGGTAGGTCCCATCGTCGGCGGTCGACTCGCGCAGGTCCTTCATCATCTGCTGCGGGTCGGTCGCGTCGTGGATGACCACGAAGGTCGTGACGAAGTCGAACTTCTTGCCCGCCAGCGCATCGGAATCGCTGACCTCGAAGCGCACCCGGTCGCCGACCCCCGCGGCCTCGGCGTTCGCCCGCGCGCGTTCGATGGACGGCGCGTGGAAGTCACAGCCATAGACCTGGGCTTCGGGGAACGCCTTGGCCATCATGATCGCGGCCAGCCCGCTGCCGCAGCCGAAATCGAGCACGCTGCCACCCGCCTGGAGCTTTTCCTTGACGCCATCCAGCGAAGGAATCCAGTGCTGCACGAGGAAGTGCTTGTACCAGGGCATGGTCATGCGCTCCATGCCTTCCCAGGTTTCCAGCGGGAAGGATTCCTCGGGGCAACCGCCGCCGCAGCGGAAGGCCTCGATGATCTTCGGCGCCATGCTCACGAAGGGCACGCTCAACTGGATGATCCCGCCGGCGAAATAAGGCGAGTCCTCGTCGGCGAGCACCGGGACGAACTCGGCCGGCAACCGATAGCTCCTGCTCTGCGGATCGTAGGCCAGGTAGTTGCCGGTGACCATGCTGCCCAGCCATTCGCGCAGGTAGCGGGTGGTGTAGCCGGTCTGCTGCGCCAGCTCTTCCAGGGTCACCCATTGGCCATGGGCGAGCGCCTTGAACAGCCCCAGGCGGTCGCCGATGTAGAGCATCGCGCCGCGCAGGGTATTGCCGTAGTCCTCCATGATCCGTGCTGAAAACTGCTTGACCTTCGCGGTTTCGATCTCGTTAGCCTTTGTCATTCTTGTTCTCCGTTGATATGCAGTACCGCCGCCTCTGGCGGCGGGTGATTCAGTGGTGGCTGGCGACCTTGTCCAGCACCTTGTCGACGATGGTCCCGGCCATGCCGAGATGGGTCCGCGGCTCGAACAGCCTGGCCAGGGTTTCCTTCGGCATGACGGCGCCCACCCGCGGATCCGACTCGAGCGCCTGGCGCATCGGAATCCGCTTGCGCTGGCAGGCCTGGGTGATCTCGAAGATGATTTCGTAAGCGCTGCTCTTGCCCAGTTGCTTGGCCATCTCGAAGACGAACGCCTCGGTACAGATCGCATCGCTGTATGCATTCGCCGTCCGCGCCATGGTCTCGTCGTGGACCGTGAGCCCGTCGATGGTGTCGGTCAGCAGCGACAGCGCCATCAGCGCATAGTGGGAAACGTCCGCCACCGCACACCATTCCAGGCGCGTGCCGCGGTAGTCCCGCTCGTGCTCGAGGATCATGGCGTCCAACGCGAGCAGGACCTGGGCCTTGGCCAGCCGGGCCAGCACCACGACCTGCTCGCAGCCTTCCGGATTGCGCTTGTGGGGCATGGTGCTGCTACCGATCTGCTGCTGCGTCCAGCCCACCTCCAGCTCGCCGATCTCCCAGCGGTTCAGGGTGCGGATCTCGTCGGCGATCCGCGCCAGGGACGCGGTGACCATGGCCAGGGTGCTGACGAACTCGGTAACCCGGTCGCGGGACACGTGCCAACCCGCCAGCGGCACGTCCAGCGACAGCCGCCGCGCGAAGCTTTCGAGCAGGAGCATGGCCTCGTCGCCGAAGGCGGCCATCGTGCCCACGCCGCCGAACAGTTGCACCACCAGGATCCGCTTGCGCGCCTCGCCCAGGCGTTCGCGGTGACGCAGCAACTCGTCGATCCAGCCGGCCACCTTCAGCCCGAAGGTGGTCGGCAACGCCGGGATCGAGTGGGTCCTGGCAACCATCAGCGCATTGCGGGTCCCGCTCGCCAGCACCGAGAGCCGGTCCAGGAGGATGTCCAGCGCCCGCTCCGTTTCATCCAGCACATCGCGCATTTCCAGGGACTGCGCGGTGTCCTGGATATCCTGCGTGGTCGCGCCGAAATGCACGTACTCGCGCGCGCTGGGGCTGCAGTTCCTTTGCAGCGCGCCCAGCAGGGGCATCAGCGAATGCCCGGTGCTGGCCACACCCTCGGCGATCTGCTGCAGGTCGACGGCCGAAAGCCTGGCGGCCTTCGCGATCTCCAGCGCCGCCTCGGGCGGAATGACGCCGACATCGGCCTGCGCCAGCGCCAGCGCCGCCTCCACGTCGAGCCAGCGTTGCAGGCGGCAGTGGCTACAGAAGATCCGGCGGCTCACCGGGCCGGCGTAGCCGCCGCCATGGGTTTTAGAGTCAACGATGTGACTGTGTTCGTGCTTGCAGGACGACTCGGCCGGTGCGCCGCCGAAGCTCTGCGGATGCGCGGTGCACGAGGAACGGGCAAGCATTTCCAGCGATTCAGCATCCATCACCTATCCTCCATCACGTACTGGGACTGACCGGGATTTCCTTGGGAAGAGGCGGCGCCTTCGGGCCTGTCGCCCGACGCGCCGGTTCGTGGTTTGCCGGCGACCAGGTCGACCATCTCGGCGGCGAGGCCGACGTAGCCGACGGGGTCGAGCAGTTCTTCGAGCGCCTCGGCGCTGAAACAGCCGCGCAACCTTGGCTGCCCGAGCAGCGCCTCGCGGAACGGAACGCCCTGCCGCTGGGAGGCCTGGGTTATCTCATGGAGCAGTTCGTGGGCGGTCTGCTTGCCGAACTGCCCCGCCAGCGCGAGCATGACCCGCTCCGACAGGATCAGCCCACCCAGCAGGTCGAGGTTGGCGCGCATGCGTTCCTCGCGCACCTCGAGCCCCTCGGCCAGCACCGACTCCATGCGGGTCAGCAAGGCGCCGGCGTAGACGAACAGCTCCGGCAACGCCGCCCACTCGATGCGCCAGGCGGTGCCGTCGCGCTCGTGCAACTGGAACGCGGCATCGGTGAGCGCCACCATCTGTGCCCGCACCAGCCGCGACAGCGCGCTGACCAGGTCGACCGACGACGGGTTCCGCTTGTGCGGCATGGTGCTGCTGCCCACCTGTCCCGGCCGGCTGCCCTCGCGTACCTCATCGATTTCGCTGCGCTGCAAGTGGTAGATCTCGTTCGCCACCCGGCCCAGCGTCACCGACACCTGGACCAGCAACCCGGCAACCTCCAGCACCCGGTCCCGGGCGCTGTGCCAACTGGTCGACGGCGCGCCGAGACCAAGCCTGGCCAGGGTTCGCCGCTGTAGCTCGAAGCCCTGGGCGCCGAACGACGCCAGGGTTCCCACGGCACCGGTCAGGTTGCCGACCAGGACGCGTTCGCGCGCCTCGTCGAAGCGCGCCAGGTGACGGTCGATTTCATCCACCCAGACGGCGACCTTGTAGCCGAAGGTCGTGGGCAGCGCCTGCTGCCCGTGGGTGCGTGCAACCATCGGCGTGTGCTGGTGGCGCAGGGCGAGCGCCAGCAGATGGCCACGGATCGAGTGCAGGAGCCCGAGCGTATGGCCCCAGGCTTCCTTGACCTGCAGCATCAGCCCGGTGTCTAGGATGTCCTGGGTGGTCACGCCATAGTGCACGTACTCCCCCCAGCTACCCTCGCACGACCTCGCCAGGGCGCGGATGGTAGGCACCAGCAGGTGCCCTGTCTCCAGGCTTTCGCGGCCCAGTTGGGTGAGGTCGAAGCGCTCCACCTGGGCGGCGCGGTCGATCTCCCGCGCCGCCTCGTGGGGGATGATGCCCATCTCGGCCTGGGTCGCCGCCAAGGCTCGCTCGACATCCAGCCACCTCCGCACCTGGTTGGTATCGGAAAAGATCGCGGCGAATGCCGGGGACGAGTAGGCGCCCCCGTGTATACGGGATTCCGTAATGTGACTTGGCATTTTCGAGTGCTCGCTTTGTCCCGGTGGAAGTCACTTGACGCTCTGCATCTCTTCCCAGATCGCGTCGTAATAGGCCCTTTCCACACGGAAGTGCTGCGATAGCGAGGTCAGGAACGCATTCTGGAACTGCACGTCCGGAATCCGCCGCGCGATGAGTTGCCATTCGCGCTTGGCCCGCGGCGGTACGAGGCTGATGTGGACCTTGTAGTACTCCGCCTGGTCCTCGCTCAGGCCGGCCTGGAGCAGGGCCCGATAGAGCTTTTCGTGGTTCCCCGGCACGACCAGTTCGGTGATGTAGAACACCGCCAGCCCCCAACCGACCTCGGCATGCCGGAAGGCACGGGCGCGATTGTTCAGGTAGGCGATTTCCTCGGGCATCGTCGACACGGCCTGGAAGTCCGCCTCCAGGTCGATGGCTTCGAGCAGCTTGGCCAGCAGGCGCGGATGCGAACCCTTTTCGTCTTCCTCGCCCAACTCGCCATAGAGGTAGCGCGCCAGCGCCGCGGCCTCGTCCACATCGGTCAGGTTGACCAACAGGTCGGCCGCATCGCGGTACAGGCGGAAGGTGCGGAACCACTGGTGACGGAGGAACACCTGGAGCTGCGCGCGGGAGGCCGAGCCGGAGAACACGTACTGCGACATCGGGTGCCGCTCGCGGGACTGCGCGGCGATTTCCTGTTCGAGACGCTTCTGGAAATCCTCCTCGGACAGCGCCCTGGAAAGATCGGCGGCGGGCATGAAACGCTCTTCGACGCGATAGATCGCCCGGGCCAGCCAGCGCCGGGTCTGGGCGGTCGCCACGTCGTCGCTCAACGAAAGGACGTAGAGCAACTGCTGGTACGCGGCATAGGCCTGGCGGTCGCCCTTGAGCCCTGCCTCGGCCAGCGCGGCCAGCTTGCTCGCGGCGCTATCGATCTGGCGGGAAGTAGCGTGGACGGCCAGCGCATCGGCAACGATGCGTGCTTCATCGATGGGCAGGTTCTGCAACTGCGGCAGGGAAAAATTGCGGGTATTCATCCTGTACTCCTTGTTCTTGTTCTGGATAGGCATCAGGCCATGGCCAGGGAATTCGCCTGCATCTGCTCCCAGAGCAGGTCGAAGTAGGCCCGGTTGATTTCGAAGTGGCGCGCCAGCGACTGCATGAACTTGCGCTGGAAGTCTTCGCTCGGCGCGAACTTGGCGATCAGCGCCCACATCTCCTCGGTATCGATCTCGTCCTGGGTGCCGTGCAGGCGATGGAACTCGCTGGGTTGCTCGGGCACGCCCAGGCGCTGCAGGAGTTCGTAGATGCGCCGGTGGTTGACGCAGCTCACCGACTCGACCGCGTACAGGAGCGCAAGGCCCCAGGCGACATCGGTGTGCCGCACGCAACGGATACGGTTGTTGAGGTAGGCCTTCTCCAGCGGATGCAGCGCCGGGAAATCGATGCGCAGCGGAATGTCGAAGTAGGTCATCAGGTGGGACAGCAACGCGGGGTGCGAGCGCTCCGGCGTCTCCGCCCCGGCCTCGCCGTAGAGGTTGCGGTAGAACACCGAGGCGTCCTCGATGTTTTCGAAGCGGAAGGCCAGCTCCGCCAGGAGGCTGTAGAAGTTGTAGGAACGGACCCAATGGTGTTCCAGGAAGAAGCGCACGTCCTCGACCGGCGGCGTGCCCTGGAACAGGTGGACCGACATGGGATGGCGCACCCGGCTGCGCGCCTCGATCTCGGCGTCGACCTTCTTGCGGAACTCCTCCACCGGGACGGCGCTGAAACCGGCCGGCTCGGGAGCGAAACGATCCTCGACCAGGTAGACCTGGCTCGCCATCCAGCGGCGGGTCGGCTCCGTATGCGGATCGCTGCCTACGTGCAGTTCCAGGAGCAACGCCTGGTACTGCGCGTAAGCCGAAGCATCGCCGCCCAGGCCTTTGGCCGTGACCGCGAGAATCGCCTCGAGCGCGAGCGTGATCTGGTCCAGGGAGGCACCGGGTTTCAAGGCTTCAGCCAGGAGAGCCGATGCATTTCGGGCAGGTTCCGACATTGTCCGCTGGGAACGGATATTCATATCGGAGGAAGAACTGCAGCATTGCTGTAACGGATTTGAAGTCATTTGGATCACCCTTGTTTTTGTTGTTGTGCGGGGCGACCGTAAAGCTTGCCACGGTGGCAAGGTCAAGCAATGCAGCGGCCTTCTCGGCGGACAAAGGAGTTCGCCGAAAGGTGCTCTTCGATAACACTGGATGCGCTGCGAAAAACCCCGAGCTAAAGGCCTGCGAATCCATCGGAGAATAACTTTTAGGGTTTCCTGTCAGCGCCTCTTTCCGTTCACATAACTGTCACCTCGCGGCCGACTGAAATATTGATTTACAAATTCCAAAGCGTTCTTTCCACAATAGCCAAGCGCCATTGATGGCATATGGCGCGCAGACTTCAATGAAAATCATTTTCCTATTGCCGGCACTGGGCGAAACGCTACTATCCGACCCTACGCCTGCGTCATGCCCATGCACTCAACGGCCCTCCGGATAACCGGCGTCGCTCAACGCCTCGAGGAATGCGTGCTTGTCCAGAGTGCTCTCGACCCTAGCCTCGCGCCGAGGGGGATCGGTCTCTACGCGCGCCTGGGGATCGACGCCGTGCAGGATACGGGTGACAGTCTTGGCACAACCGCCGCAGGTCATGTTCGGAATATGGAAAGAAAACATCGCAACCTCCTGGTTTGTTGACTCCTGCGAACCATGAGTCCTGCCATCGTGACAAGGTCAACTCATAAATCTCTCAGGTAAACCAAACTTTCAAAAATTCATATGAATAGTTCCAGATGTTATTCCGCAAACTTCAAACAACGGGCAAAGCCAAGAACGAACATATAGAACAACTCCGCCAGGCAACCGAGATACCGCGTCAGCCAGCTCCACTCACCACTGAAGAACCTCTCGACGATATGTATTCGACGTCTCCGTGCGGCGCGAGCGCAGAGGCACAAGAGTGACCTCGTTCAATAAGAAACGGCGGGCAGCCGGAACGTACCTGAAGAACAATGAGAAAGTAATACTTCCCCACTCTTCTGAACATTGAAGTCCCGAGCAGATACTTTCCATCTGCCCTCTTCACTCATCCATCTGAATGAACTACCGAAAAAGAGTTCGGAACCGACTTATCGATAAGGCGGACAGGGACGAGCGATCCGCGCCAGGCAATCCGTACTCCCGGGGTTCGCCAAATAACCGGAGGACGCGCCGCACGGCCCTCGACCTAGGCAGTCGAGCGAAGGCCGGCGGCCGGAAACCGCCGGCGGCTGATCAGGAGCGACTGTCGCGCTGCCGTGCCACGCCTGGAGAGGTATCGTCGGTAGCCACGCCACAGCGCCGCGCCCCCGCGCAGGCTTCCCAGCCACCACCCAGCGCCTTGTAGATACCCACGACGGCAAGGCGCTGCTCGGTGCGCGCGATGCTCAATGCGCGCCGGCTGAGGTAGTCCGAGCGTTCCGCCTCGAGCACGTCCAGGTACTCGCCGTCCCCCTGGACGAAGCGTTCCCGGGCCAGGCGCGCCGCCTCGCGATTGGCCGTCGCCTCGAGCAGGCGCAGGCGGAGCCTGTCAGCGGCAGCGCCATAGCCGTTGAAGGCATCATCGGTCTCCTGCAGGGCGCGCAGCACCGTCCGGTCGTAGAGGATCAATGCCTCCTGCGCACGGGCCTCGCTGGCGGCGATCCGCGCCCGCACGCGACCGCGGTCGAGTAACGCCCAGCGAATCACCGGGTTCAGGACGTTGAAGGACGTACCACTCTCGTCCAAAGCATCGAGATTGCCGGCGACCAGGCCGATCGAGCCGCGTACCTCGACCTGCGGATACAGCCCCGCGGTCTCGACGCCGATACGTGCGGTCGCGGCCGCCAGGTTGCGTTCGGCCGCGGCGATGTCGGCGCGACGCGCCAGCAGTCCCGCCGGGTCGCCGACCCCGAGGGTGCGGAGCGTCAGCCTTTCCCCGGAGGCACGGGCGACCGGCGGGCTGAAGGCCTGCGGGGCTTCCGCGAGGAGAACGGCCAGTGCATTGCGGGTGGCGGCGCGGCGCCGTTCGAGGTCGGGCACGGCCGCCTCGACGTTGTGCAATAACGCTTCGGCGCGCAACCGGTCGAACTCGTGGGCGGAGCCGGCGCTGACCAGGCGTTCGACCATCTCCAGGCTGTCGCGCTGGTTGCCGGCGATGTCATGGACCACCGCAAGTTCGGCCTCGATGCCCTGTAGCTGGAACCAGGTCATGGCAACCGTAGCCGCGACGCTCGCCTGCACGTTGCGCAGCAGGGCCTCGCGCGAGCCCGCCTGCGCCTCGGCGGCCTCCACCGAGCGCCGCACCCGGCCGAACAGGTCGATTTCCCAGGAAGCATCCAGCGCGCCGCGATAGGTCTCGATGTCGCGCTGCTGGCCGGCCGGTGTTTCCACCTCGCCGCGCCGCCGGGCCTGGTAATCGAACGCCGGGCCTCCGCGCGGCAGGAACTCTTCGCGGTTCTCGCGCAGCAGCGCCTTCGCTTCGTCCAGGCGCGCGCCGGCAAGGGCGATGTCGAGGTTCGCCGCGAGCGCCCGCTGGATCAGAGACTCCAGGGCTGGCTCGTCGAACCCGCGCCACCACTCGATCTCCACGCCACCGCCATCGATACCCGCCGGCATCGCGCCGAAGCTGGCCGGTGCGGACGCGCTCGGCGGCGCATAGTCGGGCCCCACCGCGGCACAGCCGCCCAGCAGGATCAGCGCGCTCAACGAAGACCGCAGGTATGGCTTCATGGACGGCCTCCCTCCAGATGCGCCAGGCTGCCGCCGGCGCGTCGCTCCAGGTGCGCCGCCAGTGCCCGTACCAGTACGTAGAACACCGGCGTGAGGAACAGGCCGAACAGCGTCACCCCGAGCATCCCGGCGAATACCGCGACGCCCATCGCCTGGCGCATTTCCGCTCCGGCGCCGCTGGCCATGACCAACGGCACCACGCCGGCGATGAACGCCAGCGAGGTCATCAGGATCGGCCGCAGGCGCAGGCGGCAAGCCTCGACCACCGCCTCCAGCGCACGGGCGCCCTCGGCCTCCAGCGTGCGGGCGAACTCGACGATCAGGATCGCGTTCTTCGCCGCCAGGCCTACCAGCACCACCAGCCCGATCTGGACGAACACGTTGTTGTCGCCGCCCACCAGCCACACCCCGGCGATCGCGCTGAGCAGGCACATCGGCACGATCAGCAGGACCGCCAGCGGCAACAGCCAGCTGTTGTACTGCGCGGCGAGGATCAGGTAGGCCAGCAGCACGCACAGCGGGAAGATGAACAGCGCGCTGTTGCCGGCCAGCTTCTGCTGGTAGGTCAGGTCGGTCCATTCGAAGGTCATGCCCTCGGGCAGCACTTCGCCGGCCAGGCGCTCCATCAACGCCACCGCCTGTCCCGAACTGACGCCGGGAAGCGCGCCGCCGCTGATATCCGCCGACGGATAGCCGTTGTAGTGGATCACCCGGTCGGG
The DNA here is from genome assembly GCF_050433085.1 of Pseudomonas sp. RC10-4-2. Classification (NCBI taxonomy): domain Bacteria; kingdom Pseudomonadati; phylum Pseudomonadota; class Gammaproteobacteria; order Pseudomonadales; family Pseudomonadaceae; genus Pseudomonas; species Pseudomonas sp. RC10-4-2. Next base: position 825,521 of record NZ_JBNPXX010000001.1, on the reverse strand, counting down.
ACCGGAGCTGGGCGTCACGGTGACGAACGAGGACAGCGGCAACATCGCCCCGGCGGCATTGCGTACCTGCAGGCGCCCGATGGCTTCGGCCTGCATGCGGTGCGGCGCATCGGCCTGGGCAGTGACCTTGTAGGTGCGACCGAAGCGGTTGAAGTCGTTGATGTACAGCGAGCCGAGGTAGACCTGCAATGCCTCGAACACATCGGCCAGGCGAACGCCCTGGCTCTTCACCTTGGTGCGGTCGACCACCACCTCGAGCTGCGGGGCATTGATATCGAAGCTGGTCATCAAGCCCCCGAGCTGGCCGGACTCAGTGGCCTTCATCATCAGCACCTGGGTCTGCCTGGCCAGGGCTTCCAGCCCGGCGCCGCCGCGATCCTCGACCTGCATCTTGAAGCCGCCGATGGTTCCCAGCCCCGGTACCGGCGGCGGCGGGAAGACCCCGAGGAAGCCGTCGGGAATGCTGGCGAACCTGGCTTGCAGGCGCCCGGCGATGGCCAGCGCGCCGAGATCGGCGGAGGTGCGCGATTCGAACGGATCGAGCATGAAGAACATGACCGCGGCGTTCGGCACGTTGACGAAACCGTTCACCGACAGGCCCGGAAAGGCCACGACGCTCTCCACCCCCGGCTCGTCGAGGCCGATCCGGGACATCTGCCTGACCACCGCATCGGTACGCTCCAGCGACGCTCCGTTCGGCAACTGGGCGATGCCGACCAGATAGTACTTGTCCTGCATCGGCACGAAGCCCGGCGGCACCGCCTGGAAACCGACCCAGGTCAGGCCAAGCAGGCCCCCATACACCACCAGGGCCAGGCCGCTCACCCGCACCACCTTGCGCACCGCGTTGCCGTAGGCCTCGGGGGCATTTCGCAACGGTCGGCCGAGGGCCTGGAGCAGTCGCTGGAAGCGCCCCGCCACCGCACCTCCGGCCGGCCGCGGACGCAACAGCAGGCCCGCCAGGGCCGGGCTGAGGGTCAGCGAGTTGAGCGCCGACAGGATGGTGGAGATGGCGATGGTCAGGGCGAACTGACGATAGAACTCGCCCTGCAGGCCACTGAGAAAGGCCGTGGGGATGAACACCGCCGCCAGCACCGAGGTGATCGCCATGATCGGCCCGGTGACCTCGTCCATCGCACGCCGCGCGGCCTGGAGCGGCGGCTCGCCGTTCTCGATGTGGCGCTCGACGTTTTCCACCACCACGATGGCGTCATCGACGACGATGCCGATCGACAACACCAGGCCGAACAACGACAGGGTATTCAGCGAGAAACCCATCAGGTGCATGACGGCGAAGGTGCCGACCAGCGAGACCGGCACGGCCATCAGCGGAATCAGCGAAGCACGCCAGCTACGCAGGAACAGCACCACCACCACCACGACCAGCAGGATCGCCTCCAGCAGGGTGGTGGCCACGGTCTGCAACGAAGCGCGGACGAACACCGTCGGGTCGTAGGCGATGCGCGCGCTCAGGCCGGCCGGGAAGTTGCCTTCGAGCCTCGCCACGGTGGCACGCACCGCTTCGGCGGTATCCAGCGCGTTGGCTCCGGGGCTCTGGATGATCTGCAAGGCCACCGCCGGCTCGCCGTCCAGCAGGCTGCGCAGCGCATAGGCATCGCCGCCCATCTCGATCCGCGCGACGTCGCGCAGGCGCGTCACCTGGCCGTCGGCGCCGGTGCGGACGATGATGTCGCCGAACTGCTCTTCGTCGCTCAGCCGCCCGAGGGTATTCACCGTGACCTGGAAGGCCGCGGTGGAGTCCGGCGCCTGGCCGACGGCGCCGGCCGCCACCTGGACGTTCTGTTCGCGTACCGCGGCGATCACCTCGCCCGCCGTCAGCCCGCGCGCGGCGATCAGGTCGGGGTCGAGCCACAGGCGCATGCTGTACTCGCCGGCGCCCCACACCACCACATCGCTGATCCCCGGCAGGCGAAGCAGTTCGTCGCGCACCTGGAGGTAGGCGTAGTTCGAGATGTACAGCGGGTCGTAGCGTTGCTCCGGCGACAGCAGGTGCACCACCATGAGGATGTCCGGCGAGGTCTTCTGGGTGACCACGCCCTGCCGCTGCACCTCGTCGGGCAGGCGCGAGAGCACCCGCGAGACCCGGTTCTGCACCTGGATCTGGGCCATGTCGGGATCGATGTGCTGGTCGAAGGTGATGGTCAGGATCATTCGCCCGTCGGTGGCCGACTGCGAGGACATGTACAGCATCCCCTCGACCCCGGTGATCGCCTGCTCCAGCGGCGTCGCCACCGTCTGCGCGATCACGTCGGGGTTGGCGCCGGGATAGGCGGTGGTCACCTGCACGGTCGGCGGCGTCACCGCCGGGTATTCGCTCAGCGGCAACTGGAAGAACGAAACGATGCCTCCGATCATCATCAGCACCGAAAGAACGATGGCGAAGATCGGTCTATCGATGAAGAAGCGTGGGAATGTCATTGTGCGGCCCCCACGGTCTTCGACAGGTCGACGGGCGTGCCATCGATTTCCGCAAGGAGCGGCGTGATCTGCATGTCCGGCCGCACCAGGCCCTTGACGACGATGCGCTCGCCCGGCTGCAGGCCCTGGCGGACGACCCGCAGGCCGTCGACCATCGGCCCGAGTTCCACCGGCCGGTACTGGGTCTTGTTGCCTTCGTCGACGACCAGCACATAGCGCCGGCCCTGGTCGGTGCCGATGGAATGGTCGGCGACCAGCACCTGCTCGCGAGGCTTGCCGGTCTCCAGCCTGACCTTGGCGAACAGCCCCGGCGTCAGTTGCCCGTCCGGGTTGTCGACCACCGCCCGAACCCGGACCGTGCCGGTCCCGCGGTCGGCGGCATTGGCGAGGAAATCGAGGCGACTGCTTCGTCCATAGGACTCGTCGGTGAGCAGCGCCACCTTGACCCTGGGGGCCTGCTCGCCTTCCCTGCCGCGGGTCGGCGCCAGGGCCTGCAGGTAGGTGCGCTCGTCGACATCGAAGTACACGTACAGCGGATCGACCGAAACGATGCTGGTCAGCGCGGTGACGCCATTGGTGACGTAGTTGCCCTCGGTGACCTGGATATGCCCGACACGCCCGCCGATCGGTGCCGTCACCCGCGTGAAGCCGAGATCCAGTTGCGCCGCGTCGAGGGCGGCCCTGGCCGCATCGACCTGGGCCTTGCTGGCATTGCGCGAGGCGATGGCGCTGTCGAGCCGCTCCCGGGCGACGACCTTCCGCGCATACAGCAGCTCGGCTCGCTCGTGTTCGGTGCGCGCCAGCAACGCCGCGGCCTCGGCCTCGCGCAGGCGTGCCCTGGCGGCATCCTGCGCCGCCTTGAACACGCGCGGGTCGATGAGGAACAGTTGCTGGCCCTTCTCTACCAGGCGGCCTTCCGGCACCGTAACGTCCTGGATGTAGCCGGCGACGCGCGGCCGCAGTTCTACCTGCTCGACAGCGGTCAGCGAGCCGGTGAACTCGGCGTAGGGTGTCACCGGGCGAACCACCACCTCGGCGACGGGAACGCTTGGCGGGGCGCTCGCCGCCCCCGGCGGCGCCGATTCCCCGCAGCCAGCGATAAGGGCCGCGACACCTAGCGTCGCGGTGATGCGGATGAAGTGTCTGAGATTCATTGTTGTGCCTTCCTGGTCTGAGCCTGCGTGGCCTGGCTGGACGAAACCGCTTCCGTGGCCGGTTATCAACCTTGACACCTTGGCAAGGTCAACCCCCCTTTTTTCCGACCTCATGGCGAAGGCGCAGCGAGCTTTCGGCCGGTCACCGGGGGCGGGACGCCTGGCACGCTCGGAGACGCAGCGGGCAGCTCGGGAGGGTGGCGGAGGCAGGCCGACCGGCTATCGACGGCCGGCCCAGGGAAGAGGCGAAACGCCCCGTAGGAAGGGAAGTCCGGCAAAGGGCCGGTCGCCGGGACGGGGACGATCCCGATCTCGCAGCCGGTTGCCGGCCACATGGTAAAATCCGCCTTTGACCGTGAAGCTCGAGGCAATGAAAATGCGCATTCTCCATACCATGATCCGGGTCGGAAACATCGATCGCTCGATCGATTTCTATACCCGGGTGCTAGGCATGACCCTGCTCAGGAAGAACGACTATCCCGACGGCCAGTTCACCCTCGCCTTCGTCGGCTATGGCAACGAGGCGGATTCCGCGGTGATCGAGCTTACCCACAACTGGGGCGTGGATGCCTACGAGATCGGCACCGGCTACGGCCATATCGCCATCGAGGTCGACGACGCCTACCAGGCCTGCGACGACATCCGCAACAACGGCGGCCAGGTCACCCGCGAAGCCGGGCCGATGAAGCACGGTACCACCGTGATCGCCTTCGTGACCGACCCGGACGGCTACAAGATCGAACTGATCCAGAAGTCTTCCTGAACGGCCCCGGCTATCGCTTTCAGCAATCCGGAACGAAGAACCCCGGCTCATGGCCGGGGTTCTTCGTTCCATCGCAGGCGGCGCGCGTCGGTCAGGACAGCGTGCGGCCCTTGTTCGCGGCGATGCGCATGCGCAGCGCGTTGAGCTTGATGAAGCCCGCGGCATCGGCCTGGTTGTAGGCGCCGCCGTCTTCCTCGAAGGTCGCGATGTTGGCGTCGAACAGCGAGTCGTCGGACTTGCGGCCCACCACCACGACGTTGCCCTTGTACAGCTTCAGGCGCACTACGCCGTTCACGTTGACCTGCGAGGCGTCGATCATCTGCTGCAGCATCAGGCGCTCCGGGCTCCACCAGTAGCCGGTGTAGATCAGGCTGGCGTACTTGGGCATCAGCTCGTCTTTCAGGTGGGCCACTTCGCGGTCCAGGGTGATCGACTCGATGGCGCGGTGGGCCTTGAGCATGATGGTGCCGCCGGGGGTCTCGTAGCAGCCACGGGACTTCATGCCGACATAGCGGTTCTCGACGATGTCGAGGCGGCCGATGCCGTTGATCCCGCCGACGCGGTTCAGCTCGGTGAGCACCTCGGCCGGGGTCATGTCCTTGCCGTCGATGGCGACGATGTCGCCCTTGCGGTAGGTCAGCTCGATGTAGGTCGGGGTGTCCGGCGCGTTTTCCGGGGAAGCGGTCCACTTCCACATGTCTTCTTCGTGCTCGGTCCAGGTATCTTCCAGCACGCCGCCTTCGTAGGAGATATGCAGGAGGTTGGCGTCCATCGAGTACGGCGACTTCTTCTTGCCGTGGCGCTCGATCGGGATGCCGTGCTTCTCGGCATAGTCCATCAGCTTCTCGCGGGACAGCAGGTCCCACTCGCGCCAGGGCGCGATCACCTTGACGCCGGGCTTCAGCGCGTAGGCGCCCAGCTCGAAGCGGACCTGGTCGTTGCCCTTGCCGGTGGCGCCGTGGGAGATGGCGTCGGCGCCGGTCTCGTTGGCGATCTCGATCAGGCGCTTGGCGATCAGCGGACGAGCGATGGAGGTGCCCAGCAGGTACTCGCCTTCGTAGACGGTGTTGGCGCGGAACATCGGGTAGACGAAGTCGCGGACGAATTCTTCGCGCAGGTCGTCGATGTAGATTTCCTTGACGCCCATCGCGCGGGCCTTGGCGCGAGCCGGTTCGACTTCCTCGCCCTGGCCGAGGTCGGCGGTGAAGGTCACCACTTCGCAGTTATAGGTATCTTGCAACCACTTCAGAATTACCGAGGTATCCAGGCCGCCGGAATACGCCAGGACTACCTTCTTCACATCCGCCATGCCATCACTCCACGGGGGTCGTCACGAAAAGCGACAATTCTACGCAGGGCATTCGGGAAATTACAGAGGGGCGACAGCTTTAGACGCAAAAGCGACAGATTCTATCGTTTGCGCGACTCAAACCGTGGGTTTTCCCTGAAGCGAGGCGGCCGGAGGCTTCGGTGCGGCAGGTTCTGCCGCGGGCGGCGCCGGCTTGTCCTCGGCCTTCGGCGCTTCCGTCGCCGGCTCGACCACCGCCTCGCGCGACAGGTGCACGGTGACCCGGCGGTTGCGCGCACGGTTGGCGGCGCTGTTGTTGGCCACCAGCGGGTAGCGCTCGCCGTAGAAGCGCACGTTGATCTGGCTTTCCGGCACCCCGTTGCTCTTCAGGTACTCCTGCACCGCCAGCGCGCGGCGGCGCGACAGGTCGCGGTTGGTCAGGCGGTTGCCGCTGTTGTCGGAGTGCCCGTCGAGTTCGATCCGGTTGATGCTCGGATCGGCCTTGAGCAGTTGCAGGATGATGTCCAGCTTGGCTCGCGCCACGTCGTTCAGCGCCGTGCCGCCGTCGGGGAAGCCGACCTGGGCCAGCTTGACCTGGTCGAAGTTCACCGGCAGCAGCTTGGCGATGCAGGCCTGGTACTGGCTGTAGACGCTGGCGAAGCGCGCCGGCAGCAGGCGCACCTCCAGGCGATCGCCCTGCCAGGTGCGATGGCGGACCAGCGGGCTGCGCCCCTCGAGCAGGCCGGTGAGCAACCGACCGGCCTGTTGCTGGCTGCTGTTGAACGGCACCTCGCCGCTACCGATGCTGACCTGGCCAAGGTCGATGTCGCCCTGCCCTGGTCGCCAGGGCGGCGCGGCAGCCAGCAGGGTCGCCGACCCGCGCCCCAGCCACTGGGCCTCGGGCTTCAGGCGGAAGGTCGCCTGCTCGCCGGCACGCCGGACGAACTCGCCGACTCCGAAATTCGCCACCGGCTGCGACAGGCGGCATTCGAACTGGTCGCCTTCGACCTTCCACTCGACGCTCTCCAGCCGCGTCTGGAAGGTCACCGCCAGCGCCGGCAGGCTGCTGAGCAGGAAAGGCAATAGAAGAAGGCGCGGCTGCACGACGGCGGGCTCCGGGAAAGCGTCCAAATACGAAGGATGTATCGGACGGCCCGGACAAAACTTGATAGCGAGTGCCCCGCCCCCCCTTTTCCGGTAGCATTTCCCCCCACGAAATCCCGTCCTGGAAGCCCCATGTCCGACCGTCTCACCCTCCTGCGCCCCGACGACTGGCACATTCACCTGCGTGACGGTGCCGCGCTGGCCAATACCGTCGGCGACGCCGCCCGCACCTTCGGCCGCGCCATCGTCATGCCGAACCTGGTGCCGCCGGTGCGCAACGCCGCCGAAGCCGACGCCTACCGGCAGCGCATCCTCGCCGCCCGCCCCGCCGCCAGCCGCTTCGAGCCGCTGATGGTGCTGTACCTCACCGACCGCACCAGCGCCGAGGAAGTCCGTACCGCCAAGGCCAGCGGCTTCGTGCATGCCGCCAAGCTCTATCCGGCAGGCGCCACCACCAACTCGGACTCTGGCGTGACCCGCATCGACAATATCTTCGAAGCGCTCGAGGCGATGGCCGAGGTCGGCATGCCGCTGCTGGTGCATGGCGAGGTGACCCGCGCCGAGGTCGACGTATTCGATCGTGAGAAGCAGTTCATCGACGAGCACCTGCGCCGGGTGGTCGAGCGCTTCCCGACCCTGAAGGTGGTCTTCGAGCACATCACCACCGGCGACGCCGCCCAGTTCGTCCGGGAAGCCCCGGCCAACGTCGGCGCGACCATTACCGCCCATCACCTGCTGTACAACCGCAACCACATGCTGGTCGGCGGTATCCGTCCGCACTTCTATTGCCTGCCGATCCTCAAGCGCAACACCCACCAGGAAGCCCTGCTGGACGCCGCGGTGAGCGGCAATCCGAAATTCTTCCTCGGCACCGACTCGGCGCCGCACGCCCGCCACGCCAAGGAAGCCGCCTGCGGTTGCGCCGGCTGCTACAGCGCCTACGCCGCCATCGAGCTGTATGCCGAGGCCTTCGAACAGCGCAATGCGCTGGACAAGCTGGAAGGCTTCGCCAGCCTGCACGGCCCGGACTTCTATGGCCTGCCGCGCAACACCGACCGGATCACCCTGGTCCGCGAGGAATGGCAGGCGCCCGCCAGCCTCCCCTTCGGCGACTTCGACGTGGTGCCGCTGCGCGCCGGCGAGACACTCCGCTGGAAACTGCTGGAGGCCGGGGCATGAGCGAAGACAACTTCGACGACGAATTCGACGGCAGCCTCCCCAGCGGCCCGCGCCATCCGATGGCGCGCCGCTTCCGCGGCTACCTGCCGGTAGTGGTGGACGTCGAGACCGGCGGCTTCAACTCGGCCACCGACGCGCTGCTGGAAATCGCCGCGACCACTGTCGGCATGGACGAGAAAGGCTTCCTGTTCCCGGAACACACCTACTTCTTCCGCATCGAGCCCTTCGAAGGCGCCAACATCGAGCCGGCCGCGCTGGAATTCACCGGCATCAAGCTTGACCACCCGCTGCGCATGGCGGTGCAGGAGGAAGCGGCACTCACCGAGATCTTCCGCGGCATCCGCAAGGCGCTGAAGGCCAATGGCTGCAAGCGGGCGATCCTGGTCGGCCACAACAGCAGCTTCGACCTCGGTTTCCTCAATGCCGCCGTGGCGCGTACCGGGATCAAGCGCAATCCGTTCCATCCCTTCTCCAGCTTCGACACCGCCACCCTGGCTGGCCTCGCCTACGGCCAGACGGTCCTGGCCAAGGCCTGCCAGGCCGCCGGCATGGAGTTCGACAACCGCGAGGCGCACTCGGCACGCTACGACACCGAGAAGACCGCCGAGCTGTTCTGCGGCATCGTCAACCGCTGGAAGGAAATGGGCGGCTGGATGGATGACGACGACTGAGCCTCGGCCCACTTAGGCGGATAACGCCAGGACGTTATCCGTCCTACGCGACCGGTCAGGCAATCTCCCCCTCTTCGGAGCGAGGCGCGTGACCTGGGATGGGGCTGCCGGCCCCCGCGAACCCATGAAAAAGCCCCGCCGAAGCGGGGCTTTTTCCAACGCGCGAAGCAGGCTCTTCTTACAGCTTGCTGGCGTTCTCGGCCAGGTACTTGGCCACGCCTTCGGGCGATGCGGTCATGCCCTTGTCGCCCTTCTTCCAGTTGGCCGGGCAGACTTCGCCGTGCTCCTCATGGAACTGCAGGGCATCGACCAGACGCAGCAGCTCGTCCATGTTGCGGCCCAGCGGCAGGTCGTTGACGATCTGCGAGCGCACAACGCCTTCCTTGTCGATCAGGAACGCGCCACGGAAGGCCACGCCGCCGTCGGACTCGACGTCATAGGCCTTGGCGATCTCGTGCTTGGTGTCGGCCGCCAGGGTGTACTTGACGGCGCCGATGCCGCCCTTGTCCACCGGGGTGTTGCGCCAGGCGTTGTGGGTGAAGTGGGAGTCGATGGAAACGCCGATCACCTCGACGTTGCGCGCCTGGAATTCCGGGATGCGGTGGTCCAGGGCGATCAGCTCGGACGGGCAGACGAAGGTGAAGTCCAGCGGATAGAAGAACACCAGGCCGTACTTGCCCTTGATGGCCTCGGACAGGGTGAAGCTCTCGACGATCTCGCCATTGCCCAGTACCGCGGCAACGTTGAAGTCAGGCGCTTTCTTACCTACGAGTACGCTCATTCCATGTCTCCTTTAAGCGGAAGGTTGAAGGACGGCACCGCAGCCTGCCGGCTCCTCGTGAAGCCTCGATGGCAGGGGCGCCGTTCCCCGGGAAACAACCATCATACACCCCGCCCCAGCCGGCGCTAAGTCTTTGTCCGACAAAGCCATTTGTCGGGGGGCGAAAAAAACCCGACTAAAACGCTCCAGGGAACTTTGACAATCATTCTCATTATTATTAGTATCTTTTCCAACTCAACTTCCCAGTAGCCAGATCGCCATGTACGTCTGCCTCTGCCAAGGTGTTACCGACAACCAGATCCGCGATGCCATCTACGAAGGCTGCTGCAGCTATCGTGAGGTTCGCGAAGCCACCGGCGTCGGTACCCAGTGCGGCAAGTGCGCATGCCTGGCCAAGCAGGTGGTACGCGAAACCCTCAACGACCTGCAGAGTGCCCAGCCGGTACCGGCGTTCGGGACTACGGCGTTCGTCGCTGCCTGAAAAATATTTTTTATCCCTCTTTCAGAAGAACCGGGCCTGGCGCCCGGTTTTTTTATGCCTTCAATTCAATGACTTAGCGGCAGAACGCGGAAAGAAAACATTCGTATTCATATTCTTTTTCCCTTATATTTCAATAACTTAGGTTTGACACCCTGCTTCGTCGCGGCCAAACTTGGCGAATCACACCCACTACGACGGCAGGATTCGGCATGAAAGGCGACAAGAAAGTCATCCAGCACCTCAACAAGATCCTCGGCAACGAGCTGATCGCGATCAACCAGTACTTCCTCCACTCGCGCATGTGGAACGACTGGGGCCTGAAGCGCCTCGGCGCCCACGAGTACCACGAGTCGATCGACGAGATGAAGCATGCCGACAAGCTCATCGAGCGCATCCTCTTCCTCGAAGGCCTGCCCAACCTGCAGGACCTCGGCAAGCTGCTGATCGGCGAGAACACCCAGGAAATGCTGCAGTGCGACCTGAACCTGGAGCTGAAGGCGACCAAGGACCTGCGCGAAGCCATCGTGCATTGCGAGCAGGTGCACGACTATGTCAGCCGCGACCTGCTGAAGGACATCCTGGAGTCGGAAGAAGAGCACATCGACTACTTGGAAACCCAACTGGGCCTGATCCAGAAAGTCGGCCTGGAGAACTACCTGCAGTCGCACATGCACGAAGACGACTGATCGGGAACCACGACGAAGCGCCGGCGGCCTGCCCCGCCGGCGCTTTTTTCTTGCCGCCAGAAAGCCTCAGGCGCTGCGCGGCCTGCGCCGGACCAGATCGGCGCGCAGGGCCAGCAACAGGCAAAGACCGACCAGTACCAGCAATGCCCAGCGCAGGCCGATCTCGTGGGCCAGCAGGCCGATCAGCGGCGGTCCCATCAGCAGTCCGCCATACCCCACGGTAGAGACGGCGGCGACCCCGATCACCGGATCGATGCCCGGCTGGTTGCCAGCAGCGCTGATCACGATCGGCACCATCACCGACAGTCCCAGGCCAACCACCCCGAAACCGGCGATGCTCAGCGCCGGCCAGGGGCTGAACAGCGCCACCAGCATGCCCAGCGTGGCCAGCGAACCCAGGCCGCGCAGCAACGGCGCATCGTCGATGCGTCCGCGCAGGCGGTCGCCGAACAGCCGCCCCACCACCATCGCCGCGGAAAACGCCGCGAAGCCCAGCGCCGCCACCCGCTCGGAAGCATCCAGAACGCTGTGCAGGAACAGCGCGCTCCAGTCAGCCACGCCGCCCTCGGAAACGAACGCGCAGAGAATCAGCAGGCCCAGGCCGAGCAAGGCTCGCGGCGGCAAGGTGAAGCCGCCGCCCTTGCGCGCGCCCGCCTTGCTCGGGTCCGGCGGAAGCAACGCGCGTACGAAGAATGGCAGGCTCAGCAGGCCGAGTGCGGAGAGAATGAGGAAGTGCCAGAACGGCGTCAGTCCGGCCAGGGCCGCGGCGCTCAACGCACCGACCAGGCAACCGAGGCTGTACATGCCATGCAGCATGGACATGCAGGGCTTGCCGAGCAGGCGCTCGACATCCACCGCCTGGATGTTCATCGCCACGTCCATCCCGGCGAAGCTCACGCCCAGCACGTAGAAGGCCAACGCCAGTTGCCACCAGCCCTGGCTCAGGCCGAGCAGCGGAAACACCAGCAGCATGATCAGGCAACCGCCGATCACTACGCTGCGGCTGCCGATGCGCTGGACCAGGAAACCGCTCAACGGGAACGCCGTGAGCGCGCCGACCCCGACGCCGAGCAGGGCCTGGCCGAGCGCGCGCTCGTCCAGCTGGGTCTGCTCCTTGAGCGCCGGGATGCGTCCCATCAGGTTGCCGATGACCAGCCCGGCCATGGCGAAGAAATAGATGCAAGCCAGGCGACCCTGGCGAGGATTGACTTCCGACATGGAGGCTCCCGGTTTCCTTGCTGGTTTCTCCGGACAAAAAAGAAACCCCGCACAAGGCGGGGCTCTTCATCGGATGCGCGGATCAGGCGTTGGCTTTGGCCGCCGCGTCCTTGACCAGGGTCTGCAGTTCGCCCTTCTCGAACATCTCGGCGAGGATGTCGCTGCCGCCGACCAGTTCGCCATTGACCCACAGCTGCGGGAAGGTCGGCCAGTTCGCGTACTTCGGCAGGTTGGCGCGGATTTCCGGGTTCTGCAGGATGTCGACGTAGGCGAACTTCTCGCCACAGGCCATCAGCACCTGGGCCGCGCGCGAGGAGAAACCGCACTGCGGGGCGTTCGGCGAACCCTTCATGTACAGCAGGATGGGGTTGTTGGCGATCTGCTCTTTAATGGTTTCGATGATGTCCATGGCTTACCTCAACAGGAACGTTTCGACACGGTAACTCGGCAAATAATGACCGGTATTGTATCGGAAAGCCTAGCGCGACGCTCGGCTTTACTCTCGCGTTCCGTCGACCCGCTCAGGCCGCTTCCACCTCCACCGGCAGGCCGTTGAGCGCGGCGTTACCCGACAGCAGGTCGAGATGACGCTCGTCGGTCAGGTCGTTGGCGCTGACGCCGGCCTGGGCGCGGGCGATCGCCAGTTGCACGCCGGGCCGCGCGTGGCCCCAGCCGTGCGGCAGGCTGACCACCCCGGGCATCATCTCGCTGCTCGCCGCCACCTCCACCTCCACGCTGCCGACCCGCGAGCGCACCCGCACCCGTTGCCCGTCGACCAGGCCGCGACCCTCCAGGTCCCGCGGGTGCATCAGCAACTGGTGACGCGGCTTGCCCTTCACCAGGCGATGGTAGTTGTGCATCCAGGAATTGTTGCTGCGCACGTGGCGTCGTCCGATCAGCAACAACTGGTCGGACGCAGGCAGCGGCTGTGCGGCGAAGCGTTGCAGGTCGTCGACGAACAGCGGCGGCGCGGCCTGGATGCGCTGGTCGGCGGTCTTCAGGCGCGGCGCCAGGTTCGGCCGCAGCGGCCCGAGGTCGATGCCGTGGGGATGTTCGCGCAGAGTGGCCAGGCTCAGCCTGTGCTCGGAACGGTCGCCGTAGGCGCCAGCGCGCAGGCCGAGGTCGATCATCTGCTGCGGCTCCAGGGTCGGTTTCAGCTCCAGGCCGTTGCGCGCGGCGAAGGCCCGCGCCAGGCCGACGAAGATCTCCCAGTCGTGCAGCGCACCCTCGGGACGCGGCAGCACGGCCTCGTTGAAACGGGTCACGTTACGCACGGCGAAGACGTTGAAGGTGGTGTCGTAGTGATCGTGCTCCAGCGGCGCGGTGGGCGGCAGGATGAGATCGGCGTAGCGGGTCGTCTCGTTGATGTAGAGGTCGATGCTGAGCATGAACTCCAGGCCGTCCAGGGCCTGTTCGAGCCGCCTCCCGTTGGGCGTGGACAGCACCGGGTTGCCGGCTACCGTGACCAGCGCGCGCACCTGCCCCTCGCCTTCACCGAGGATTTCTTCCGCCAATGCCGCCACCGGCAGTTCGCCGCCATATTCCGGCAGCCCCGAGACGCGGCTGCGCCAACGGCCGAAGTGGCCACCCGAGGTACTCGCCACCAGGTCCAGGGCCGGCGAGGTGCACAGCGCGCCACCGACCCGGTCGAGGTTGCCGGTGACCAGGTTGATCAGTTGCACCAGCCACTGGCAGAGCGTGCCGAAGGCCTGGGTGGAAACGCCCATCCGGCCATAGCAGACCGCCCGTTCGGCGGCGGCGAAATCCCGCGCCAGTTGGCGAATGCTTTCGGCCGGCACGCCACAGCGCGCGCTCATGGACTCGGCGTCGAAGGCCGCGACCGCCTCGCGCACCCGCTCCAGCCCGTCGACCGGCAGCGGCGTGGGGCGACCGAGGTTCTCCTCGAACAGGGTGTTGAGTATCCCGAGCAACAGCGCCGCATCCTGGCCGGGACGAATGAACAGGTGCCGGTCGGAGATAGCCGCGGTCTCGCTGCGCCGGGGATCGACCACCACCAACCGGCCGCCGCGTGCCTTCAGCGCCTTCAGGCGCTTCTCCACGTCCGGCACGGTCATGATGCTCCCGTTGGACGCCAGCGGGTTGCCGCCGAGCACCAGCATGAAGTCGGTGTGGTCGATGTCGGGGATCGGGATCAACAAACCATGGCCGTACATCTGCTGGCTGACCAGGTGATGCGGCAACTGGTCGACGGAAGTCGCGGAGAAGCGGTTGCGCGTTTTCAGCAGGCCGAGGAAGTAGTTGCTATGGGTCATCAGGCCGTAGTTGTGCACGCTCGGATTGCCCTGGTAGACCGCCACCGCATCGTTGCCATGGCGCTCGCGGATCTCGCCGAGGCGGCTGGCCACCAGCGCGAAGGCCTCGTCCCAGCCGATCGGCTGCCACTCGCTGCCGACCCGGCGCAACGGCTGGCGCAGGCGGTCGGGGTCGTCCTGGATGTCCTGCAGGGCCACCGCCTTGGGACAGACATGGCCGCGGCTGAAGCTGTCCTGCGGGTCGCCCTTGATCGAGCGGATCCGCGGCACGCCGCCCTCGTCGCTCTCGGTCTCGATGGCGAGCCCGCAGATGGCCTCGCAGAGATGGCACGCACGGTAGTGGAGGGTCTTGCTCATGGCTCGCCTCTTCATTGTCGTCGCCGGCCGTCGCGGCCCGGCGCGTACGCGAGGACCAGACGACCGGTCTAGTCGTCGAATCGGCACTATGCGGCGCCTTCCGCCGCCGCGCCAGCAGCGTCAGTCGGCTGAATCGCCAGGCATCAGGCTGGCCGATGGGCGCGGTAGAGGGGAGGCGTGCCGTTTGTCCGGCTGTCAACTATCCACCTGGGAATTCCGGCGCGGCGAAAGCCGGTGCTAAACCTTGTCTCTTCGAGTCCACCCCTGTCCGACAAGACCAATAAAGCGTGGAGACCGCATGACCGACGACCACTCCTTCCGCCCTCGCCCCACCTCGTTGTCAGCCGCCCTGCTGCTGGGCGCCTGGATCGCACAGCCGGCCACGGCCGCCTATGTCGAAGCCGGTCGGCCCGGCGATCCGGCCAGTTGGCGCTCCGCCGAATACCAGCAGGACTGGGGCCTGGAACGGATGCGGGCCGACCAGGCCTATGCCGCCGGCATCGACGGCCAGGGCGTGAAGATCGGCGAGATGGACTCCGGTTTCGACCCGAGCCATCCGGATACTCCCGCCTCGCGCTACCAGCCGGTGACGGCCAGCGGCACCTATGTCGACGGCACGCCGTTCAGCGTCAGCGGCGCGATGAACGGCAACAACGACTCCCACGGTACCCACGTCGGCGGCACCCTCGGCGCCTCGCGCGACGGCGTCGGCATGCACGGGGTGGCCTACGCGGCACAGGTATATGTCGCCAACACCAACCAGAACGACAGCTTCCTGTTCGGCCCGACGCCCGACCCGAACTATTTCAAGGCCGCCTACCAGGCGCTGGCCGACGCCGGGGTGCGGGCGATCAACAACAGTTGGGGCAGCCAGCCCAAGGACGTCAGCTACGAGACCCTCGACGGCCTGCACGCCGCCTATGCCCAGCACTACGGGCGCTCCACCTGGCTGGACGCCGCCGCCGGCGTCTCCCGCCAGGGCGTGATCAACGTCTTCAGCGCCGGCAACAGCGGCTACGCCAACGCCAGCGTGCGCTCCGCCCTGCCCTACTTCCAGCCGGACCTGGAAGGCCACTGGCTGGCCGTGTCCGGCCTCGACCAACAGAACGGCCAGCGCTACAACCGCTGCGGCATCGCCAAGTACTGGTGCATCACCACGCCCGGCCGCCTGATCAACAGCACCATGCCCGGCGGCGGCTACGCCAACAAGTCCGGTACCTCGATGGCCGCGCCCCACGCCACCGGCGCGCTGGCCCTGGTCATGCAGCGCTATCCGTACCTGAACAACGAGCAGGCGCTGCAGGTTCTGCTGACCACCGCCACCCAGCTCGACGGCACGCCGACCGGCGCCCCCACCGACACCGTCGGCTGGGGCGTGCCGGATCTCGGTCGGGCGATGCATGGGCCTGGACAATTGCTCGGCCGCTTCGAGGCCAACCTCCCGGCCGGCCTGCGCGACGAATGGAGCAACCCGATTTCCGATAGCGCCCTGCTCCAGCGCCAGGCCGAGGACGCCGCCGAGCACGCGGCCTGGCAGCGGACGCTGAAGGACAAGGGCTGGGAAAACGGCTTGCCGGCCGGTGCCAGCCAGCAGGAACGCACCGACTATGCCATCGGCATGGCCCGCGACCAGGCCGCCGCCCAGCGCCAGTACCAGGGCAGCCTGGTCAAGGCCGGTGCCGGCAGCCTGGTCCTGAGCGGCGACAGCACCTATCGCGGGCCGACCCTGGTCGATGGCGGGCTGCTCAGCGTCGACGGTTCGCTGCTGTCCGCCGTCGAAGTCAATGCCGGCGGCACCCTCGGCGGCAGCGGCAGGATCGGCGGCCTGCTGGCGCGCTCCGGCGGCACGGTGGCCGCGGGCAACTCCATCGGCACCCTGGAGGTCGCCGGGGACCTGCGCTTCGAATCCGGCTCGACCTACGCGGTGGAGCTTTCGGAAAGCGCCAGCGACCGGATCGTCGCCAGCGGCAAGGCGAGCATCGCGGGCGGCAACGTCACCCTGGCCATGGAAAACAGCCCCGACCTGCTCAGCCAGTCCCAGGTCGAGAGCCTGGTCGGCCGCCGCTACGACATCCTCGACGCCGCCGGCGGCATCGACGGGCGCTTCGACGCGGTATTGCCGAACTACCTGTTCCTCGGCGGCACCCTGGACTACGCGGCCAACGCCATCCGCCTGGATATCGGACGCAACGGCACGACCCTCGCCAGCGTCGCGCAGACGCCCAACCAGGCGGCGGTCGCTGGGGCCGTGGAAACGCTCGGCGCCGGCAACCCGGTCTACGAAAGCCTGCTCCTGTCGGAAAACGCCGCAACCGCCCAACGGGCCTTCCAGCAATTGTCCGGGGAAATCTACCCGGCGCTCGCCGGCCTGTTGCTCAACGACAGCCGCTATCTGCGCGACAGCGTCGGCGAACGCCTGCGCCAGGCCAGCGACGGCGAGGCCGGCGGGGAGGCTCCCGAAGGCTGGTTCAAGGCGCTCGGCTCCTGGGGCAAGAGTGCCGATGGCAGCCACGGCAGCGAAGGCTACCGGCATTCGGTCGGCGGCTTCCTGCTCGGCGTCGACAGCCAGGTCGCCAGCGACACGCGCCTCGGCCTGGTGGCCGGCTACAGCAACAGCTCGCTGAACATGGACAGCAGCCTGCAATCCTCCGCCAGCATCGACAGCTACCACCTCGGCGCCTACCTCGGCCGGCAATTGCAGCAATGGCGCCTGAGCCTGGGCGCGGCGCACACCTGGCACCGCGCCGAGGTCAAGCGCGACCTGCAATACGGCGCCGTGGCCGGCAAGCAGAAGGCCAAGCTCGACGCACAGAGCAGCCAGTTGTTCGCCGAGGCCGCCTACGCGCTGGGTTGGCGCAGCCTGGAGCTGGAACCCTTCGCCGGGCTGGCCTACGTGCACGTCGCCAGCGATGACTTCCGCGAACGCGGTAGCGCCGCGGCCCTGGAGGGTGGCGACGACAACCTGGACGCCGCCTTCACCACCCTGGGCCTGCGCGCGAAACGGCATTTCGAGCTGGATGCCGGACGCCGCCTGGCGCTCTCCGGCACCCTCGGCTGGCGCCACAACCTGAGCGACACCACCCCGCAACGGCACCTGGCGTTCGCCAGCGGCAGCCAGCCATTCAGCGTGGAAAGCGTGGCCCTGTCCCGCGACGCCGCGCTGCTCGGCGTCGACGCCAGCCTCGCGGTGAATCGCGAAGTGAGCGTGCGGCTGGGCTACAACGGCCTGCTGGGCAGCCGCGAGAAGGACCATGGCGTCGGACTGGCCGTCGACTGGCGTTTCTGACTTCGGTTACGAGGGCATGCCAGCCGTTGGATGGGTTCCGGCGGGCGGCAAGGGGAAAAAGCCACTTCATTGCCCTCGGTCACGAAACCGCTGCAAATATGAGAAAAAGACCTAACTAAAGGATTCATGCGAAATGCATAGCGCTATACTGTCCATCCAGCGCTGTACTATCCCTTCCAGCGCTGATCGCGACCCGGTGCCCGCACCACCGTGCCGCACGAGCCCCGGAGATCCGCACCTCCGGGGCTCACCTTTTGCTCCTCTCGCACCCTCCTTCCCCGGCTGAGCCCCTCCCCCTGCAAATCCGCGACGAATGGCTGCAATCCGGCAATCCGATGAACGAGCGGCCGAACCGCGGGCGCCCAGGCTGCCTGCGCACAGTCGCGGAACGGGTCAGGCCTGGCGGAAGAAGATCATGCCGAACAGCACCGCCAGGGCGCTGAGGAACGACAACCCGGTTTGCCCCAGGACCATCAGGATCGCGGCCGCCGCCGTGCTCAGCGCATGCCAGCCCCAGAGCAGGCACGACAGGTTGAGGACGATGCCGGCCAGGGCCAGGTGACGCTTGCGGCTGCGCCTGAGCAGGCCGGCCAGGCCCAGCACCAGGCCGCAGGTCGATACCGCGAAGACCGCCAGCAAGGCGGCGAACAGGCCGAGCAGATGGTTCTCGTCGCTGAGGTCGATCCGCTCGCCGAGCGCCAGCGCCATCACCGCCAGCGCGATGGCGACCCCGGCCAGGGCGAGGAACAGCGACAGGCCGCCCAGCCGCGATTGGCGCAATGGCCGTGCCGGCGGCGCGGCGGCGAGTGTTTCTCCCGTGTGCATGTTCGACCTCCCTGGTCCGAAACCCGCCTCCTCCATGAAGGCATTCGGGCGCGCACAGCATAAAGCGTCGCCCCGCCCAACCGATAGATCGACGAGGCGGGACTTTGGCGGCGGGACAACGGCGAAGACCCGGGAAAAACCCCGTAACCCGCGCCTTCCAAGCCCCTCCTTGTGTTTCCGCGACATTTCCTTATAAGATCGCGCCTTCCCCTATTTTCCCGCACGTTGCGGTCCCGCCGCAGGTCCAGTCCCGTTTTCTCTCGCGAAAGCCGGCCAGTGCCTCGGCCAGCAGTAAAAATAAAAGGTAGTCAGCGATGAGCGTACGGCACTTTCTCTCGTTTATGGATTACAGCCCCGAAGAGCTGATCGGTCTGATCCGCCGCGGCAGCGAGC
This sequence comes from Pseudomonas sp. RC10-4-2, assembly GCF_050433085.1. Lineage (NCBI taxonomy): Bacteria > Pseudomonadati > Pseudomonadota > Gammaproteobacteria > Pseudomonadales > Pseudomonadaceae > Pseudomonas > Pseudomonas sp. RC10-4-2. Next base: position 806,623 of record NZ_JBNPXX010000001.1, on the reverse strand, counting down.
TGAAGGACCTGCGCAACCGAGGCGTGCTCTACGAGCCGCTGAAGAGCCGGGTCCTGGGCATGGTCTTCGAGAAGGCTTCGACCCGTACCCGCCTGTCCTTCGAAGCCGGGATGATCCAGCTCGGCGGCCAGGCGATCTTCCTCTCCCCGCGCGACACCCAGCTCGGCCGCGGCGAGCCGATCGGCGACAGCGCCCGGGTCATGTCGCGGATGCTCGACGGCGTGATGATCCGTACCTTCGCCCACGCCACCCTGACGGAATTCGCCGCGCACTCGAAGGTGCCGGTGATCAACGGCCTGTCCGACGACCTGCACCCCTGCCAGTTGCTCGCCGACATGCAGACCTTCCACGAGCACCGCGGCAGCATCCAGGGCAAGACCGTGGCCTGGATCGGCGACGGCAACAACATGTGCAACAGCTATATAGAAGCGGCGCTGAAGTTCGACTTCCAGCTGCGCGTGGCCTGCCCCGAGGGCTACGAGCCGAAGGCCGAGTTCGTCGCCCTTGCCGGCGACCGCCTGCGCGTCGTCCGCGACCCGCGCGAGGCGGTGGCCGGCGCGCACCTGGTGAGCACCGACGTGTGGGCCTCGATGGGCCAGGAAGACGAAGCCGCCGCGCGCATCGCCCTGTTCCGTCCCTACCAGGTGAACGCCGCGTTGCTCGATGGGGCCGCCGACGATGTACTATTCATGCACTGCCTGCCGGCCCACCGCGGCGAGGAAATCAGCGAAGAGTTGCTGGACGACCCGCGCTCGGTAGCCTGGGACCAGGCAGAGAACCGTCTGCACGCGCAGAAGGCCCTCCTCGAATTGCTGATCGAACACGCCCATTACGCCTGAGCCCATGAGCCACGACCTGCTGCTGAACCTGAAAGATCTCGCCTGCGGCTACGCCTCGCAGAAAGTGGTGCAGGACCTCGACCTGCACCTCAATGCCGGAGACATCGGCTGCCTGCTGGGTCCTTCGGGATGCGGCAAGACCACCACCCTGCGCGCCATCGCCGGCTTCGAACCGGTGCTGGCCGGGCAGATCGAGCTGGGCGGCGAAGTCATCTCGCGTCCCGGCTTCACCCTGGCGCCGGAGAAACGCCGGATCGGCATGGTGTTCCAGGACTACGCGCTGTTCCCCCATCTCAGCGTGGCCGACAATGTCGGCTTCGGCATCCGCAAGCATCCACAACGCGAGCGCCTGGTGCGCGAGCTTCTGGAGCTGGTCAAGCTCGACCACCTCGCCGCGCGCCACCCCCACGAACTCTCCGGCGGCCAGCAACAACGGGTGGCCCTGGCCCGCGCGCTGGCGCCCGAACCGCTGTTGCTGCTGCTCGACGAACCCTTCTCCAACCTCGACGTGGAACTGCGCCGCAGCCTCAGCCAGGAGGTTCGCGAGATCCTCAAGGCACGCGGCACCAGCGCGATCCTGGTGACCCACGACCAGGAAGAAGCCTTCGCCGTCTGCGACCACATCGGCGTGTTCAAGGAAGGTCACCTGGAACAGTGGGACACCCCCTACAACCTCTACCACGAGCCGCTGACGCCCTTCGTCGCCAGCTTCGTCGGCCAGGGCTACTTCATTCGCGGCCAGTTGCTCAGCCCCGATACGGTGCAGACCGAACTCGGCGTGATCCGCGGCAATCGCGCCTACAGCCTGCCTTCCGGCAGCGCGGTAGACGTCCTGCTGCGCCCGGACGACCTGGTGCACGCGCCGCAGGGCGAGCTGAAGGCGCGGATCGTCGGCAAGACCTTCCTCGGCGCCGCCACCCTGTACCGCCTGCAATTGCCCACCGGTACCCAGCTGGAATCGATCTTCCCCAGCCATGCCGACCACCAGCCGGGCGATGACGTCGGTATCCGCGTCGCCGCCGACCACCTGGTGGTGTTCGCCGCCCGGGGCAGCGTCGCCGCGCACCTCGCTCCCGTCCAGGCCTGATACCTCGGCGCCGTTCGGTCGGCGGCGCCTTTCCCTATCGACCGCATAGGTGGAGCCGGACGTCTCCAGCCCCTACAATCGCCCGACGATTCGAGGAGCCTGAACGATGCTGATGGTGATTTCCCCCGCCAAGACCCTGGACTACGAGACCCCGCCGGTCACCCACCGCTTCACCCAGCCGCAATACCTGGACCACGCCCAGGAACTGATCCAGCAACTGCGCCAGCTCACGCCACTGCAGATCAGCGAACTGATGAAGCTTTCCGACAAGCTCGCCGGCCTGAATGCCGCTCGCTACGCCAGCTGGCATCCGGAGTTCACCCCGGAGAACGCCAAGCAGGCGTTGCTCGCCTTCAAGGGCGATGTCTACACCGGCCTCAACGCGGAAGACTTCGGCGAGGACGATTTCGCCTTCGCCCAGGATCACCTGCGCATGCTCTCCGGTCTCTACGGCGTGCTGCGCCCGCTCGACCTCATGCAGCCCTATCGACTGGAAATGGGCACCCGCCTGGCCAACGCCCGTGGCAAGGATCTCTACGCCTTCTGGGGCGAGCGTATCAGCCAGTGGCTGAACGAAGCGCTGGCCGCCCAGGGCGACGACGTGCTGCTCAACCTGGCCTCCAACGAGTACTTCGGCGCGGTGAAGCGCAAGGCGCTGCAAGCGCGGGTCATCGACACCGAGTTCAAGGACCTGAAGAACGGCCAGTACAAGATCATCAGCTTCTACGCCAAGAAGGCTCGCGGCATGATGGCTCGCTACGTGATCCGCGAGCGCCTGCGCGACCCGGCCGGGCTGAAGGACTTCAATGCCCACGGCTATTACTTCAGCGCCGAGCAATCCGGCCCGGATCAGCTGGTATTCCTCAGGGACGCCCCGCAAGACTGATCTCCCCGGCCCGCCGTCCTGGCGGGTCGCTCCTCTTTCGGCACGCCGACGCCTCCTGGCGCTACCGTTCGTCCCTCCGACACCCCTGCTGCGTCGCCTTTCTCCCCGGAAAAGCCCTTGTGGCGAATAGGCCTACTCAACCGTTCGTCTGCAAGTCATGCGGAACTGCATCACATTTTTTCACGCCCAGCCCACAGACTTTTCCCCAATTCAAGGCGGAAATGCCATCTCCGGCGTAATCCATTGGCCATTACCAGCCTCCCGCCATTACATGCAAATTACGATTGCAAAGTGCATGGGTCGAAGATTAAGGAATCCTTAAGGTTTGCTTAAGGCGGTAAAAGCGGCTTCTGTTTCATTCCGGTGACGCGGAACTTTCAGCCGCCATGCATTCTGCAACTAGTGGCCATTGGCAGGCATTTAACGGAAAGGCCATCAAGTTGGTATCAAGTGATATCAAACGGATATTTCCAAATATTTCGCGAGCGGGACAAACGGCCGGAACTTCCCTCGCAGAGAAAACATCCTATCACCGCGATGCCTATCGATAGTTATGGGCAGAGCAACTTGAAACCGTCTCGAATAATCGGACTCCGCTCCGAGGGACAAACTCAACCTGTTGAAATTAAAGGCCTTTAGAAACTTGAATTCTATGGACCGAACTAAAACGAAGCATCCAAGGTCGGGTTATGCACCGTTATTGAAACCCACCTGAAACATTAAAGGGCATGAACTTATAACTTGCCCTATTAGAGTGCCGAACAACTAAGCACTCTATTCGAAACTGCCTGAAGGCGGATCAAGGGCTCTGGATCGGGGCTCGTAGTAACGGCTCGCCAGATAGGGAAGTGGCCATACGGCCACCTCATTAACGGCGCGACAAACAATCGAGGTGAATGCGATGCGAATCAGCATCTTTGGTTTGGGCTATGTCGGTGCAGTATGTGCTGGCTGCCTGTCGGCACGCGGTCATGAAGTCATTGGTGTGGATGTCTCCAGCACCAAGATCGACCTGATCAACCAGGGCAAGTCGCCCATCGTCGAACCGGGCCTGGAAGCGTTGTTGCAGCAAGGCCGGCAGACCGGACGGCTGTCGGGCACCACCGACTTCAAGAAGGCCGTGCTGGACTCCGACGTATCGTTCATCTGCGTCGGCACGCCGAGCAAGAAGAACGGCGACCTGGACCTGGGCTACATCGAGACCGTCTGCCGCGAGATCGGCTTCGCCATCCGCGAGAAGTCCGAACGCCACACCGTGGTGGTGCGCAGCACCGTACTGCCGGGCACCGTCAACAACGTGGTGATCCCGCTGATCGAGGACTGCTCGGGCAAGAAGGCCGGGGTCGACTTCGGCGTCGGCACCAACCCCGAATTCCTCCGCGAGAGCACCGCGATCAAGGACTACGACTTCCCGCCGATGACCGTGATCGGCGAACTGGACAAGCAGACCGGCGACCTTCTCGAGGAAATCTACCGCGAGCTGGACGCGCCGATCATCCGCAAGACCGTCGAGGTCGCCGAGATGATCAAGTACACCTGCAACGTCTGGCACGCCGCCAAGGTCACCTTCGCCAACGAGATCGGCAACATCGCCAAGGCGGTCGGCGTCGACGGCCGCGAGGTGATGGACGTGATCTGCCAGGACCACAAGCTCAACCTGTCGCGCTACTACATGCGTCCCGGCTTCGCCTTCGGCGGCTCCTGCCTGCCCAAGGATGTACGCGCCCTCACCTATCGCGCCAGCCAGCTGGACGTCGAGCACCCGATGCTCGGTTCGTTGATGCGCAGCAACTCCAACCAGGTGCAGAAGGCCTTCGATCTCATCACCAGCCACGACACCCGCAAGGTCGGCCTGCTCGGCCTGTCGTTCAAGGCCGGCACCGACGATTTGCGCGAAAGCCCGCTGGTGGAGCTGGCCGAGATGCTCATCGGCAAGGGCTACGAGTTGCGCATCTTCGACCGCAACGTCGAATACGCGCGTGTCCACGGGGCCAACAAGGAATACATCGAGTCGAAGATCCCGCACGTCTCCTCACTGCTGGTCTCCGACCTCGACGAAGTGGTGGCGAGTTCCGATGTGCTGGTGCTGGGCAATGGCGACGAGCTGTTCGTCGACCTGGTGAACAAGACCCCGAGCGGCAAGAAGCTGGTCGACCTGGTGGGCTTCATGCCGCACACCACCACTGCCCAGGCCGAGGGCATCTGCTGGTAGCGGGCCGCCCCCTGGCCCCGTGAGCCGGTAAAGAACCTCTTTATCGCCCTCGGACCGAAGGCCGTCTCCGCGGCGTGCGCCATAACAACAACAAGCGCACGCCGGCGTCGAGGCCAAGGTCCCCAGCCCGATGGAACTGATGATGGAAACTTACAAACGTGGCCTCGCCGAAGCCACCGGCTGGCTGGTGTTCCTCAGCCTGCTGATGGTGCTCGCGCTGGCAGTGCCGAAGACCGTGTTCGACGCCGACTCCAAGGATTTCATCCTGCTTATCGGCGCCGTCGGCATCTGGCGCTACTCCATGGGCGGCGTGCACTTCCTGCGCGGCATGCTGTTCCTCCACGTGGTCTACCCGTACTACCGCCGGCGCGTGCGCCAGTTGGGCAGCGCGGCCGACCCGTCGCACGTGTTCCTGATGGTCACCAGTTTCCGCATCGACGCCCTGACCACTGCCATGGTCTATCGCTCGGTGATCCGCGAAGCCATCGACAGCGGCTACCCGACCACCGTGGTCTGCTCCATCGTCGAGATGTCCGACGAGGTCCTGGTCCGTTCTCTGTGGGAGAAGATGAACCCGCCGGACCGGGTCAGCCTCGACTTCGTGCGGATTCCCGGCACCGGCAAGCGCGACGGCCTGGCCTATGGCTTCCGCGCGATTTCCCGGCACCTGCCGGACGACGACGCGGTGGTCGCGGTGATCGACGGCGACACCGTGCTCGACCACGGCGTGGTGAAGAAGACCGTGCCCTGGTTCAAGCTCTTCCCCAACGTCGGCGGCCTCACCACCAATGAATTCTGCGAAGTGCAGGGCGGCTACGTGATGAGCGAGTGGCACAAGCTGCGCTTCGCCCAGCGCCACATCAACATGTGCTCGATGGCCCTGTCCAAGCGCGTGCTGACCATGACCGGACGGATGTCGGTGTTCCGCGCCCGGGTGGTGACCAACCCCGAGTTCATCACCGACGTCGAGAACGACCACCTGGAGCACTGGCGCCTGGGTCGCTTCAAGTTCCTCACCGGCGACGACAAGTCCAGCTGGTTCAGCCTGATGCGCCTGGGCTACGACACCTTCTACGTGCCCGACGCGGCGATCAACACGGTCGAGCACCCGCCGGAGAAGAGCTTCATCAAGGCCAGTCGCAAGCTGATGTACCGCTGGTACGGCAACAACCTGCGGCAGAACTCGCGCGCGCTCAAGCTCGGCGCGCGGCGCCTGGGCTGGTTCACCATGCTGGTGCTGTTCGACCAGCGCGTCTCGATGTGGACCAGCCTGCTCGGCCTGGTGGTGGCGATCCTCGCCAGCCTCAAGTACAGCATCGCCTTCCTGCTGGTGTACCTGCTCTGGATCGGTCTCACCCGCCTGGTGCTGACCCTGCTCCTCTCGCTCTCCGGGCACCGCATCGGCCCGGCCTATCCGCTGATCCTCTATTACAACCAGATCGTCGGCGCGCTGGTGAAGATCTACGTGTTCTTCCGCCTCGACCGGCAGTCCTGGACCCGCCAGCCGACCAAGCTGGAGCGCGGCCTGGCCAGCTTCCAGCGCTGGTTCAACGCCTGGTCGTCGCGGGCCATGACCTTCTCTGCCGCCAGCATCTTCGTCGCCGTGCTGCTGACCATCGTATGACCACCGAATCGACTACGGACAACGCCAGGGCCGCGGCCCGCGCGCAAATCGACCCAGATTGGACCGAACAGGACCCGACACCATGAATACAGCCGTCAACGTCAACGTCGTGCACGAATCCGAAGCCCAGCGCCAGTTCGCCCGGGTCAAGCTGCCGGCGCGCATCCGCTACATCGGCGCCAACCGCGAAGGCGTCGACGCACGCCTGCTGGATCTCTCCGCCGGCGGCTTCGCCTTCACCGCGAGCGGCGCGCCGATCCAGCCCGGCGACCTGTACAAGGGCAAGCTGCTGTTCCAGGTCGACAGCATCAGCTTTTCCCTCGAAGTGGAGTTCCAGGTGCGCTCGGTGGACCCCGCCAGCCGCCGCGTCGGCTGCGAGTTCCAGAACCTCAAGCCGCGCGAGGTGGCGGCCCTGCGCTACCTGATCACCTCCTACCTGGCCGGCGAGGTGATCGGCGTCGGCGACATGCTCAATACCCTCCAGCGCGAGAACTTCACCAAGGCCCGCAAGCAGGGCGGCGGCAACGGCGGGATGGGCTTCTTCGGCCGGGTCCGGGCGGTGACCCTGAGCACCGCGATCTTCGTCGTCGGAGTCGGCGCCTTCGCCTTCATCCTCAACCAGATGTACAACCTGTACTTCGTCACCCATGCCGATTCCGGCGTGGTCAGCGTCCCCAACCAGCAGATCACCATGCCCCGCGAGGGCACCGTGCAGAGCCTTCTCGGGCCCAACGCGGAAGTCGCCAAAGGCGCGCCGATCGCTACCTTCTCGGCCAACCTGCTGGACATGCTCAAGGGCAACCTGACCGAGGAGCAGCTCAACCCGGGCAACATCGAGAAGCTCTTCGGCCACCAGATGAAAGGGACCCTGACCAGCCCCTGCGACTGCCGCGTGGTCCAGCAACTGGTAGCCGACGGGCAATACGCCAACAAGGGCCAGGTGATCTTCACCCTCGCGCCGCGCGACAGCGTGGCCAGCATCGAGGCGCGCTTCCCCTACCGCAACGCCGCCGAGCTGGCGCCGGGCACCCGGGTGAACTTCCAGGTCGCCGGCGACGGCGTCAACCGCAGCGGCCGCATCGTCAACACCGCGCCGGTGGACGGCGACCTGTCCTCGGAAATCCGCGTGCAGATCCAGCCCGACCAGCCGCTCGACGCCCAGTACGCCGGCCGCCCGGCCGAGGTCAGCATCGGCGGCCTGCCCGGCCGCACCCTGCTGAACAAGGCCGTGACCCTGGCCACCGCTCGCTGACCGGTACCCGACCATGAAGATGCCCATCCTCCCTCCCCTGCCCCTGGCGTCCCGGCACCTGCTGCTGGCCTCGGCCATCGCCCTGGCCGCCGGCTGCGCCGGACTGCCCGACCAGCGCCTGGCCCAGGAGGCCCTGGAGCGCGGCGACCTCGCCACCGCCCAGAGCAACTACCAGGCCCTGGCCGCGATGGGTTACGCCGACGCCCAGGTCGGCCTCGCCGACATGCAGGTCGCCAGCGGCGACAGCGCCCAGCAGGCCAAGGCCGAAAAGCTCTACCGCGAGGCCGCGCAGACCTCGCCGCGGGCCCGCGCGCGCCTTGGCAAGTGGCTGGCGGCCAAGCCCGGCGCCAGCGACGCCGAGCATCGCGAGGCCGAGCGCCTGCTCAGCCAGGCCTTCGAACAGGGCGAGGACAGTGCCCTGGTGCCGCTCATCGTGCTCTACCTGCAGTACCCGCAGTCCTGGCCGGAAATCGACCCGCAGCAGCGCATCGACCAGTGGCGCGCGCGCGGACTGCCGCAGGCCGACCTGGCGCAGATCATTCTCTACCGCACCCAGGGCACCTACGCCCAGCACCTGGGCGAGATCGAGCAGGTCTGCCAGCGCTGGCTGCGGCGCATGGATGTGTGCTGGTACGAACTGGCCACGGTCTACCAGATGCAGGGCAACGCGGAAAAGCAGAAGGACCTGCTCGAACAGCTGCGCGCCGCCTACAAGGCCGGCCGGGTGCCCGGCGAGCGGGTCGACTCGGTGGCCGGGGTGCTCGCCGACGGCGAACTCGGCCAGCCCGACCCGCAGACCGCCCAGGCGCTGCTGGAAGAGATCGCGCCGAGCTACCCCGCGGCCTGGGTCAGCCTGGCCAAGCTGCTCTACGACTATCCCGACCAGGGCGACCTGGAAAAGATGCTCGGCTACCTGAAGAACGCCCAGGACGCCGCCCAGCCACGCGCCGAACTGCTCCTCGGGCGCCTCTACTACGACGGCAAGTGGGCGCCGCAGGACCCGCGCAAGGCCGAGCGGCACCTGCTCAAGGCCGCCGCCAGCGAACCCCAGGCCAACTACTACCTGGGGCAGATCTACCGCCGCGGCTTCCTCGGCAAGGTCTATCCGCAGAAGGCCGTCGACCACCTGATCCTCGCCGCCCGCGCCGGCCAGGCCAGCGCCGACATGGCCCTGGCCCAGCTCTGGTCGCAGGGCCGCGGCATCCAGCCGAACCGGGTCAACGCCTACGTCTTCGGCCAGCTCGCCGTGCAGCAGCAGGTACCGCAGGCCAGCGACCTGCTCGGGCAGATCGAAGCGCAACTGCCGCCGGCCGAACGCAGCCAGGCGCAGCAATTGCTCAAGCGCGAACAACAGAGCCGCGGCAACAACTGGCAGGCCACCGTCAGCCTGCTGCAGAGCCAGGACTCGCCGATCAACGAAGAAGAGCCAGAAAGCCTATGAACAGCTCCCGTTCCGTCAACCCGCGGCCGTCCTTCGCGCCGCGCGCCCTGTCCCTGGCCATCGCCCTGCTGCTCGGCGCGCCGGCGTTCGCCGCCGGCAGCGGCGAGGCACCGAAGAACTTCGGCCTGGACGTGAAGATCACCGGCGAATCGGAAAACGATCGCGACCTCGGCACCGCTCCCGGCGGCACCCTCAACGACATCGGTATCGACCTGCGGCCCTGGGCCTTCGGCCAGTGGGGCGACTGGAGCGCCTACTTCATGGGCCAGGCGGTGGCCGCCACCGACACCATCGAGACCGACACCCTGCAATCGGACACCGACGACGGCAACAACAGCCGCAACGACGGTCGCGAGCCGGACAAGAGCTACCTCGCCGCACGCGAATTCTGGGTCGACTACGCCGGCCTCACCGCCTACCCCGGCGAGCACCTGCGCTTCGGCCGCCAGCGCCTGCGGGAAGACAGCGGCCAGTGGCAGGACACCAACATCGAGGCGCTGAACTGGAGCTTCGAGACCACCCTGCTCAACGCCCACGCCGGGGTCGCCCAGCGTTTCAGCGAATACCGCACCGACCTCGACGAACTGGCTCCGGAGGACAAGGACCGCACCCATGTGTTCGGCGACATCTCCACCCAGTGGGCGCCGCACCACCGCATCGGCGTGCGCATCCACCACGCCGACGACAGCGGCCACCTGCGCCGCCCCGGCGAGGAAGTCGACAACCTCGACAAGACCTATACCGGCCAGCTCACCTGGCTCGGCATCGAGGCTACCGGCGATGCCTACAACTATCGTTCGAGCATGCCGCTGAACTACTGGGCCAGCGCCACCTGGCTGACCGGCGACCGCGACAACCTGACCACCACCACGGTCGACGACCGGCGCATCGCCACCGGCAAGCAGAGCGGCGACGTCAATGCCTTCGGCGTCGACCTCGGCCTGCGCTGGAACATCGACGAGCAATGGAAGGCCGGCGTCGGCTACGCCCGCGGCAGCGGCGGTGGCAAGGACGGCGAGGAGCAGTTCCAGCAGACCGGGCTGGAGAGCAATCGCTCCAACTTCACCGGCACCCGCTCGCGCGTGCACCGCTTCGGCGAAGCCTTCCGCGGCGAACTGAGCAACCTCCAGGCAGCCACCCTGTTCGGCTCCTGGCAACTGCGCGAGGACTACGACGCGAGCCTGGTCTACCACAAGTTCTGGCGCGTCGACGACGACTCCGACATCGGTACCAGCGGCATCAACGCCGCCCTGCAACCGGGCGAGAAGGACATCGGCCAGGAACTCGACCTGGTGGTGACCAAGTACTTCAAGCAAGGCCTGCTGCCGGCCTCGATGAGCCAGTACGTCGACGAGCCCTCGGCGCTGATCCGCTTCCGCGGCGGCCTGTTCAAGCCGGGCGACGCCTACGGGCCGGGCACCGACTCGACCATGCACCGCGCCTTCGTCGACTTCATCTGGCGCTTCTGAGCCCCGCGAGGAAACCGGACATGCCCGACATTTCCCTTTCGATCCCCCGCCGCCGGCTCCCGCGCCTGCGCCCGCTGGCCGCGGCAGTGCTCGGCGCGGTGCTGCTGCACGGCCAGGCGTGGGCGGCGCAGCCGGTGGAGAAACCGCAGCCGGTCCCGGCGCAGGCCGGCAACGAGCCGGGCCTGACCCAGGGCCTGAAGGAAACCGGCAACTACACGGTGACCACCGCGCCGGCCGAACCGTTGCACCTGGACCCGCCGAAACTGCCCGACCTCTCCGGCTACACCGCCGCCGCGGTGGAAGCCAAGATCGTGCGCAAGCCGGGTGGCCGCGCCAGCGTGCAGCGGATGGTCCAGCAGCAGCCACTGAAGGAGTTCACCGGTGGCAGCAACCGCCTCGCCGAATGGGTCAAGCGCCAGCGCCAGATGCCCCAGGCGATCTTCATCGAAGGCGGCTACGTGAACCTCGCCCAGCTCGCCGGCAAGCTTCCCGCCAGCGCGCTGGAACAGGTCGAGCCGGGGGTGTTCGTCGCCCGCCTGCCGATCGTGGTCAGCCAGGGCGCGACCCTCGACATCGACAAGCAGGTCAAGGAACTGCGCCTGTCCCAGGAGCGCGGCGCGTTCCTGGTCAACGACGGCATGCTGTTCGTCCGCGACAGCAAGGTCACCGGCTGGAGCGAATCGAAGAAGGAGCCGGCCTGGTTCAAGACGCCCAACGAGTTCCGTCCGTTCCTGATCTCCTGGGGCGGCGCCGAGGTGTACCTGAGCAACAGCACCTTCACCAGCTTCGGCTACAACGCCTCCAAGGCCTACGGCATCTCCATCTCGCAGTACAGCCCGGGCATGGACAAGCAGATGAAGCGCCCGCGCCCCAAGGGCTGGGTGATCGACTCGACCATCGTCGACAGCTGGTACGGCTTCTATTGCTACGAGGCCGACGACCTGGTGGTGAAGGGCAACACCTACCGCGACAACATCGTCTACGGCATCGACCCGCACGACCGTTCGCACCGCCTGATCATCGCCGACAACACCGTCCACGGGACCAGGAAGAAGCACGGCATCATCGTCTCGCGGGAAGTCAACGACAGCTTCATCTTCAACAACCGCAGCTACGAGAACAAGCTTTCCGGGATCGTCCTCGACCGTAACAGCGAGGGCAACCTGGTGGCCTACAACGAGGTCTATCGCAACCATTCCGACGGCATCACCCTCTACGAGAGCGGCGACAACCTGCTCTGGGGCAACCAGGTCCTGGCCAACCGCCGCCACGGCATCCGCGTGCGCAACAGTGTGAACATCCGCCTCTACGAGAACCTCGCGGCGGGCAACCAGCTGATCGGCGTGTACGGCCACATCAAGGACCTCACCAACACCGACCGCAACATCGCCCTCGACCCATTCGACACCAAGGTCTCGCTGATCGTGGTCGGCGGCAAGCTCGCCGGCAACGGCTCCGGCCCGCTCTCGGTGGATTCGCCGCTGAGCCTCGAACTGTACCGGGTGGCGATGCTCGCCCCGACCAAATCCTCCGGCATCAGCCTGCCCGGCGTTCTCGGCGAGAAGCAGGACCAGATCCTCGACCTGCTGGTGCGCCAGGACAAGGCGGTGCTGATCGACCCCGTGGAAAGCCAGGCCGAACTCCAGGACTGAGGACCCAGACGCATGAAAACCCGCACTTCCCGACTGTTCCGCCTGAGCGCCCTGGCCGCCGGCCTCTGCCTGGCCCAGGCAGCCCTGGCCGCCGACCCCGGCGCGGCGCCGAGCTACCAGGCGCTGCCGGCCGGCAACCTGTGCCCGGCCGCCGCCGACGACTCGCGCTACAACACCAAGTACCTGGGCTTCTTCACCCACCTGGTGCAGGCCCAGGACGACTGGCTGTTCCGCACCACCTACGACCTGCGTACCGACTTCGGCACCAGCGCCGAAGGCTGGCGCGAACTCCGCGCACTGCGCGACGAACTCAAGCGCAAGGGCATCGAGCTGGTGGTGGTCTACCAGCCGACCCGCGGCCTGGTGAACCGCGAGAAGCTCAGCCCGGCGGAAAAGGCCGGCTTCGACTACGAGCTGGCGAAGAAGAACTACCTGGCGACCATCGCCCGCTTCCGCCAGGCCGGCATCTGGACCCCGGACTTCTCGCCGCTGTTCGACGAGAAGGAGGAGCACGCCTACTACTTCAAGGGCGACCACCACTGGACTCCCCATGGCGCCCGGCGCAGCGCGAAGATCGTGGCCGAGACGCTGAAGCAGGTGCCCGGCTTCGAGGAGATCCCGAAGAAGCAGTTCGAAAGCAAGCGCGTCGGCCTGCTGTCCAAGCTCGGCACCTTCCACAAGGCCGCCGCGCAACTCTGCGGCAACAGCTACGCCACCCAGTACGTCGACCGCTTCGAGACCGAGCCGGTGGGCGCCAGCGACAGCGGCGACCTGTTCGGCGACGGCGGCAACCCGCAGATCGCCCTGGTCGGCACCTCCAACAGCGGCCCGGCCTACAACTTCGCCGGCTTCCTGGAGGAGTTCAGCGGCGCCGACATCCTCAACAACGCGGTGTCCGGCGGCGGCTTCGACAGTTCGCTGCTGGCGTACATGACCAGCGAGGAATTCCACAAGAACCCGCCGAAGATCCTCATCTGGGAATTCGCCACCCACTACGACATGGCGCAGAAGAGCTTCTACCGCCAGGCCATGCCGCTGGTGGACAACGGCTGCTCCGGCCGGAAGACCGTACTCAGCCGCAAGGTCAAGCTGCGCCAGGGCCGCAACGAGGTGCTGCTGAACAGCGCCGCGCTACCGATCCGTAGCGGCAGCTACGTCGCCGACGTGACCTACAGCGACCCTTCGGTACACGAGTTGAAGAACACCATCTGGTACATGAACGGCCGCCGCGAGCAGTTGAAGATCGAGCAGTCGAAAGCCGTCGATACCGGCGGCCGCTACGTCTTCCAACTGCGCAACGACAGCGACTGGGCCGACCAGCAGTTCCTTTCCCTGGAAATCGAAGCGCCGGAGGACATGCCCCAGGGCCTGGAGGTCCAGGCCAGCATCTGCCAGGCGGCGCCCGCCAAGGCCAGCCAGTCGGTGGCCGGGAGGTAAACGATGAAAACGTCCCACCTGATCCGTATCGCCCTGCCCGGTGCCCTCGCCGCGGCATTGCTCGCCAGCCAGGTCAGCCAGGCCGCCGACCTGGTACCCCCGCCCGGCTACTACGCGGCGGTCGGCGAGCGCAAGGGCAACGCCGGCAGCTGCCCCGCGGTGCCGCCGCCGTATACCGGCAGCCTGGTCTTCACCAGCAAGTACGAAGGCTCCGATTCGGCGCGGGCGACCCTCAACGTCAAGGCGGAGAAGACCTTCCGCTCGCAGATCAAGGACATCACCGACATGGAGCGCGGCGCCACCAAGCTGGTCACCCAGTACATGCGCAGCGGCCGCGACGGCGACCTGGCCTGCGCACTGAACTGGATGAGCGCCTGGGCCCGCGCCGGCGCCTTGCAGAGCGACGACTTCAACCACACCGGCAAGTCCATGCGCAAATGGGCGCTGGGCAGCCTCTCCGGCGCCTACATGCGCCTGAAGTTCTCCAGCTCGCGGCCGCTCGCGGCCCACGCCGAGCAGAGCCGGGAAATCGAGGACTGGTTCGCCCGGCTCGGCACCCAGGTAGTCCGCGACTGGAGCGGCCTGCCGCTGAAGAAGATCAACAACCATTCCTACTGGGCGGCCTGGTCGGTGATGTCCACCGCGGTGGTGACCAACCGCCGCGACCTCTTCGACTGGGCGGTGAGCGAGTTCAAGGTCGCCGCCAACCAGGTCGACGAGCAGGGCTTCCTGCCCAACGAACTCAAGCGCCGCCAGCGCGCCCTCGCCTACCACAACTATGCGCTGCCACCGCTGGCGATGATCGCCGCGTTCGCCCAGGTCAACGGCGTCGACCTGCGCCAGGAGAACCACGGCGCCCTGCAGCGCCTGGCCGAGCGGGTGATGAAGGGAGTCGACGACGAGGAAACCTTCGAGGAGAAGACCGGCGAGGACCAGGACATGACCGACCTCAAGGTCGACAACAAGTACGCCTGGCTGGAGCCCTACTGCGCCCTCTACCGCTGCGAGCCGAAGATGCTCGAGGCGAAGAAGGACCGCGAGCCGTTCAACAGTTTCCGCCTCGGCGGCGAAGTGACGCGGGTGTTCAGCCGCGAAGGGGGAAGTTGAGGGCGTGGCGGGAAGCGGGCGCACAGGCCGGGGGCCACGCGCCCCTCTACCCCGCTCGCCGACCAGGCGTCCCACCAGGCGCCACACCCCGACCCATGCGCGACAGACGCGGGCGGGCGCAACACCTTAGGCAACACCACGGGGAGGAAAACGGCGGGTCGTCCCGCCTTTCCTCGAGCGCTCCAGGGCGCGGAAAGGCAGGGCCGACCTGAATGGTTGACGCTCTAGAGAGAGAGACGGCATGGTCTTTTCTTCAAACGTGTTCCTGTTCCTGTTCCTGCCGGTCTTTCTCGGCCTGTACTACCTGAGCGGCGAACGTTACCGGAACCTGCTGCTGCTGATCGCCAGCTACGTGTTCTACGCCTGGTGGCGGGTGGACTTCCTCCTGCTGTTCGCCGGGGTCACCGTCTTCAACTACTGGATCGGCCTGCGCATCGGCGCCGCCGGCGTACGCACCAGGGCCGCGCAACGCTGGCTGATCCTCGGCGTGGTGGTCGACCTCTGCGTGCTCGGGTACTTCAAGTACGCCAACTTCGGCGTCGACAGCCTCAACGAGATCATCACCTCGTTCGGCATGCAGCCGTTCGTGCTGACCCACATCCTGCTGCCGATCGGCATCTCCTTCTACACCTTCGAGTCGATCAGCTACATCATCGACGTCTACCGCGGCGATACCCCGGCGACCCACAACCTGATCGACTTCGCCGCCTTCGTCGCGATCTTCCCGCACCTGATCGCCGGCCCGGTGCTGCGCTTCAAGGACCTGGTCGACCAGTTCAACCACCGCACCCACACCGTCGACAAGTTCGCCGAAGGCTGCACCCGCTTCATGCAGGGCTTCGTCAAGAAGGTGTTCATCGCCGACACCCTGGCCGCCCTCGCCGACCACTGCTTCGCCCTGCAGAACCCGACCACCGGCGACGCCTGGCTCGGCGCCCTGGCCTACACCGCGCAGCTCTACTTCGACTTCTCCGGCTACAGCGACATGGCCATCGGCCTCGGCCTGATGATGGGCTTCCGCTTCATGGAGAACTTCAACCAGCCCTACATCAGCCAGTCGATCACCGAGTTCTGGCGGCGCTGGCACATCAGCCTGTCGACCTGGCTGCGCGACTACCTCTACATCAGCCTGGGCGGCAACCGCGGCAGCACCTTCCAGACCTACCGCAACCTGTTCCTGACCATGCTCCTCGGCGGCCTGTGGCACGGCGCCAACTTCACCTACATCATCTGGGGCGCCTGGCACGGCATGTGGCTGGCGATCGAGCGGGCCCTCGGAGTGAACGCCGCGCCGCGCGTGCTCAACCCGTTGAAGTGGGCGTTCACCTTCCTCCTGGTGGTGATCGGCTGGGTGATCTTCCGCGCCGAGAACCTGCAGGTCGCCTGGCGCATGTACGAAGCCATGTTCAGCTTCGGCACCTGGCAGCTCTCCGAACTGAACCGCGCCAACCTCACCGGCCTGCAGGTCGGCACCCTGGTCCTGGCCTACCTGGTGCTGGCGTTCTTCGGCCTGCGCCAGTTCTACAACCAGCCATTGCAGACCAAGGCGCCCAAGGCCGCGGCGAACAGCGACGAAGTGGCCGCCGACGGCCCGGCCAGTGCCCAGCCGCGTGCCCCGCGCGAGGCCGCCGGCGACCCGGCGGCGATCGCCTACTCGCCGAGCGGCGCGCTGGTCTACCAGCCGAGCTGGCTCAGCCAGTTGCCCGTCCTGGCCACCCGCCTGGCGCTGCTCCTGCTGTTCGCCGCCTCGGTGCTGAAGCTCTCCGCGCAGAGCTACTCGCCATTCCTCTACTTCCAGTTCTGAGCGAGGCCCACGCCATGACACAGAGCATTTCCCGCCCCCTGCAATACGCCTATATCGCCGCCTTCGGCGGGCTGCTGCTGGGGCTCGCCGGATGGTCGCTGAAGAGCGTGCCGGGCTTCTCCGCCGCGGCCGATACGCCACTGCTCAACGGCAAGCTGGCGCACGCCTTCGAAGCCCACTACGACAAGGAATTCCCGATCAAGCGCCTGGGCACCAACCTCTGGGCCGCACTCGACTACACGCTGTTCCACGAAGGCCGCCCCGGCGTGGTGATCGGCAAGGACGGCTGGCTGTTCACCGACGAAGAGTTCAAGCCGGCACCGAGCGGCCAGCAACTGGAAGACAACTGGGCACTGGTACGCGGCGTGCAGCGGGAGCTGAACCGGCGCGGCGTCAAGCTGGTGCTCGCGGTGATCCCGGCCAAGGCCCGCCTGTATCCCGAGCACATCGGCCGCGAGCAGCCGGCCGCGCTGCACGACAGCCTCTACCAGGACTTCCTGGCCCGCGCCCGCGCCGCCGGCATCGACAGTCCCGACCTGCTCGGCAGCCTGCGCCAGGCCAAGGACAACGGCGCGGTGTTCCTGCGCACCGACACCCACTGGTCGCCGCTCGGCGCGGAAACCGTGGCCCAGCGCCTCGGCGCGGAGATCCGCGAGACGCACCTGCTGGATGTGCCGGCGCAGAACTTCGTCACCCGCGTCGGCGAAGAACGCACGCACAAGGGCGACCTGCTCAGCTTCCTGCCGCTGGACCCGCTGTTCGACGAACTGCTGCCGCGTCCGGAGCAGTTGCAGCAACGCACCACCGAAGCCGCGCCGGCACTGCCGGGCGGCCAGCAGTCCGGCGCGGGCGACGACCTCTTCGGCGATAGCCAGCAACCGCGCCTGGCGCTGGTCGGCACCAGCTACAGCGCCAACCCCAGGTGGAACTTCGAGGGCGCGCTGAAACAGGCGCTGTCCGCCGACCTGATCAATTACGCGAAGGAAGGCAAGGGCCCCCTCGAACCGATGCTGGAACTGCTGCAGGACGAAGGCTTCCGCAAGGACCCGCCGCAACTGCTGGTCTGGGAGTTTCCCGAGCGCTACCTGCCGATGGCCAGCGACCTCAGCCAGTTCGACGCCGACTGGGTCGCCCAGCTGAAGGCCAGCGGCGGCCGCGACGAGCGCCTGGCCGCCAGCCGCAACGATTGAACGAACACAGCCAAGGCTGTTTACCCACGGGGCCGAGCGCCCCGCTGAAGAAGAAGCAACGGAGGAATACCCATGAACCCGATGACCCGCCGCCACACCTGGACCCGCCTGGCCTGCGCACTTTCCCTCGGCGTCGCCGCATTCGCCGCGCAGGCCGACGAGGGCGCCCTGTACGGGCCCCAGGCACCCAAGGGCTCGGCCTTCGTCCGCGCCTACAACGCCGGCAACAGCGAACTCGACGTGTCGGTCGGCAGCACCAGCCTGAACGACGTCGCGCCGCTCGGTTCCAGCGACTTCAAGTTCCTCCCCCCCGGCAGCTACACCGCCCAGGTCGGCCAGCAGAGCCTGCCGGTCAAGCTCGACCCGGACAGCTACTACACCCTGGTCAGCCAGCCCGGCGGCAAGCCGCAGCTGGTGGCCGAGCCGCCGTTCAAGAACAAGCAGAAGGCGCTGGTGCGGGTGCAGAACCTCAGCGGCTCGAAGCTGACCCTGAAGACCGCCGACGGCAAGACCGACGTGGTCAAGGACGTCGGCCCGCAAAGCCACGGCGACCGCGAGATCAACCCGGTGAAGGTGAACCTGGCGCTGTTCGACGGCAGCAAGAAGGTCAGCGACCTGAAGCCGGTCACCCTGGCCCGCGGCGAGGTGGTCTGCCTGTACGTCACCGGCAGCGGCGGCAAGCTCGCGCCGGTCTGGGTCAAGCGCCCGGTGAAGGCGGACTGAGACCGACCGGGAGGGGCTCGCCCCTCCCGGCATTCCACACAACAAGACCGGCCCGACACCGGCGCACCAACCGTCAGCGCTCCCGCAGAAGGAGCGCACTGGAGAGGTCACCCGGGGCTCCGTGGAGCCCGGTAACGAGATATCCCGCCGCGCGGCGGGATCCCTAGACAGACGCATCGCTTCAAGGAGAAACAACATGATCCCAGTAATCCTTTCCGGTGGCAGCGGCTCGCGACTCTGGCCTCTTTCCCGCAAGCAGTACCCCAAGCAGTTCCTCGCCCTTACCGGCGACGACACCCTGTTCCAGCAGACCATCAAGCGCCTGGCCTTCGACGGCATGCAGGCGCCGCTGCTGGTGTGCAACAAGGAGCACCGCTTCATCGTCCAGGAACAGCTGGAGGCGCAGAACCTGGCGAGCCAGGCGATCCTGCTCGAACCCTTCGGCCGCAACACGGCGCCGGCGGTGGCCATCGCCGCGATGAAACTGGTCGCCGAAGGCCGCGACGAACTGCTGCTGATCCTTCCCGCCGACCACGTGATCGAGGACCAGCGCGCCTTCCAGCAGGCCCTGGCGCTGGCCACCAACGCCGCCGAAAAGGGCGAGATGGTGCTCTTCGGCATTCCCGCCAGCCGCCCCGAGACCGGTTACGGCTACATCCGCGCGAGCGCCGATGCGCAACTGCCGGAAGGCGTCAGCCGGGTGCAGAGCTTCGTCGAGAAACCCGACGAAGCCCGCGCCCGCGAGTTCGTCGCCGCCGGCGGCTACTACTGGAACAGCGGCATGTTCCTGTTCCGCGCCAGCCGCTACCTGGAAGAACTGAAGAAGCACGACGCCGACATCTACGACACCTGCCTGCTGGCCCTGGAGCGCAGCCAGCACGACGGCGACCTGGTGAACATCGACGCCGCCACCTTCGAATGCTGCCCGGACAACTCCATCGACTACGCGGTGATGGAGAAGACCTCGCGCGCCTGCGTGGTGCCGCTGTCCGCCGGCTGGAACGACGTCGGCAGCTGGTCGTCGATCTGGGACGTGCACGCCAAGGACGCCAACGGCAACGTCACCAAGGGCGACGTGCTGGTCCACGACAGCCACAACTGCCTGGTGCACGGCAACGGCAAGCTGGTCTCGGTGATCGGCCTGGAGGACATCGTGGTAGTGGAAACCAAGGACGCCATGATGATCGCCCACAAGGACCGGGTGCAGGACGTCAAGCACGTGGTCAAGGACCTCGACGCCCAGGGCCGCAGCGAGACCCAGAACCACTGCGAGGTCTACCGTCCGTGGGGCTCCTACGACTCGGTGGACATGGGCGGCCGCTTCCAGGTCAAGCACATCACCGTGAAGCCCGGCGCGCGCCTCTCGCTGCAGATGCACCACCACCGCGCCGAGCACTGGATCGTGGTTTCCGGGACCGCCCAGGTGACCTGCGACGACAAGACCTTCCTGCTCACCGAGAACCAGTCGACCTACATCCCGATCGCCTCCGTGCACCGCCTGGCCAACCCCGGCAAGATCCCGCTGGAGATCATCGAGGTGCAGTCCGGCAGCTACCTCGGCGAGGACGACATCGAGCGCCTGGAAGACGTCTACGGGCGCACCGCAGAACCGGCCCTGCAAGTGGTCGCCGGCAGCCGCTGAAGCGTCGACCCGGCCCCCTGGCGGAGCGATCCGCCAGGGGTTGTTTTTTTCCGACAACCCACGGGATTGACTTTCCCTGGCCCTCCCCATGTTTCCATGAAGTTTCCGGAATATTCACGGGGAGCGGACATCAAGTATTAATGAACCCTTAAAGAAACAGGACTCGAGTTATTAATAAAGCCACTCAGAAAACACCCGAGATCCATTCCAACCAACCCTGCAAGCCTCTGAAAACGCGGCTTCCGGCTTTATCCTCCAGTTTCTTCGAGTTCGTTCAGTCTTCATTCAGCCGTTGTTAAGCGAGTCTTAACAAACGTTCAGGCAGCATTCAGCGACATATAAATAACCTCTTCGTACCGCCCTCCCAGTACCGAGGCTTCATTACATGTCACTGGACTTTCTGCCATTCTCCCGGCCAAGCATCGGCGAGGACGAAATCGCCGCCGTGGAGCAGGTCCTGCGTTCCGGCTGGATCACCACCGGGCCGAAGAACCAGGAGCTCGAACAGCGCTTCGCCGAACGCCTCGGCTGCCGCCACGCGGTGGCGCTATCCTCGGCCACCGGCGCCCTGCACGTCACCCTGCTGGCGCTGGGCATCGGCCCCGGCGACGAAGTGATCACGCCGTCGCTGACCTGGGTCTCCACCGCCAACGTCATCACCCTGCTCGGCGCCACCCCGGTGTTCGTCGACGTCGACCGCGACACCCTGATGTGTTCGGCGCAGGCAGTGGAAGCCGCCATCGGCCCGCGCACCCGCGCCATCGTGCCGGTTCACTACGCCGGCTCCACCCTGGATCTCGAAGGCCTGCGCACGGTCGCCGGGCGCCACGGCATCGCCCTGGTCGAGGACGCCGCCCACGCGGTCGGCAGCGAATACCGCGGGCGCCCGGTAGGCTCCCGCGGCACGGCGATCTTTTCCTTCCACGCGATCAAGAACCTGACCTGCGCCGAAGGCGCGATGTTCGTCAGCGACGACAGTGCCCTCGCCGAACGGGTCCGCCGCCTCAAGTTCCACGGCCTCGGGGTCGATGCCTACGACCGCCTGAGCCATGGACGCAAGCCGCAGGCGGAAGTGATCGAGCCCGGTTTCAAATACAACCTGGCCGACCTCAACGCCGCCCTCGCGCTGGTCCAGCTCAAGCGCCTGGACGCGCTCAACGCGCGCCGCCAGGCCCTCGCCGAACGCTACCTGGAGCGCCTCGCCGGCCTGCCGCTGGCGCCGCTCGGCCTGCCCGCGCACAAGCAGCGCCACGCCTGGCACCTGTTCATCCTGCGCATCGACGCCGAGGCCTGCGGCCTGGGCCGCGACGCCTTCATGGAAGCCCTGAAGGCGCGCGGCATCGGTAGCGGCATCCATTTCATCGCCAGTCACCTGCACCACTACTACCGCCAGCGCCAGCCGCGCCTGAGCCTGCCCAACAGCGAGTGGAACTCGGCCCGCCTGTGCTCCATCCCGCTGTTCCCCGACATGCGCGACGACGACATCGAGCGCGTCGCCCGCGCCATCGAGGAGATCCTGGAGAAACGTCGATGAAGCCCTATCCGATCGACCTGGTCTCGGTGGTGATCCCGGTCTACAACGAGGAAGCCAGCCTGCCCGAACTGCTGCGCCGCACCGAGGCCGCCTGCCTGGAGCTGGGCCGCGCCTTCGAGATCGTGCTGGTCGACGACGGCAGCCGCGACCGCTCCGCGGAACTCTTGCAGGCCGCCGCCGAACGCGACGGCAGCGCCGTGGTGGCGGTGATCCTCAACCGCAACTACGGCCAGCACGCGGCGATCCTCGCCGGCTTCGAACAGTCCCGTGGCGACCTGGTGATCACCCTCGATGCCGACCTGCAGAACCCGCCGGAGGAAATCCCGCGCCTGGTGGAGCGCGCCGCGCAGGGCTATGACGTGGTCGGCAGCATCCGCGCCGAGCGCCAGGACTCGGCCTGGCGGCGCTGGCCTTCGCGCCTGGTGAACCTGGCGGTGCAGCGCTCCACCGGGGTCGCCATGCACGACTACGGCTGCATGCTGCGCGCCTACCGGCGCAGCATCGTCGAAGCGATGCTGGCCTGCCGCGAACGCAGTACCTTCATCCCGATCCTGGCCAACGGCTTCGCCCGGCATACCTGCGAGATCCGCGTCGCCCACGCCGAGCGCGCCCACGGCGAATCGAAATACAGCGCGATGCGCCTGCTCAACCTGATGTTCGACCTAGTCACCTGCATGACCACCACGCCGCTGCGCCTGCTCAGCCTGGTCGGCGGCGGCATGGCCCTGGCCGGCTTCCTCTTCGCCCTGTTCCTCCTCGTGCTGCGCCTGGCCTTCGGCGCCGCCTGGGCCGGCAACGGCCTGTTCGTGCTGTTCGCCGTGCTGTTCATGTTCAGCGGCGTGCAGTTGCTCGGCATGGGCCTGCTCGGCGAGTACCTCGGGCGCATGTACAGCGACGTGCGCGCGCGGCCGCGCTTCTTCATCGAGCGCGTGGTCCGCGCAACGCCCTCCGCGCTTCCCTCGGCCCTGCAGCGGGCCGGTTTCACCTCTTCATCCAGCGAGCCTTCCACGCCATGACCTCGAAAGCCGTCGTCTTCGCCTACCACGACATCGGTTGCACCGGTATCGAAGCCCTGCTCAATGCCGGCTACGAGATCGCCGCCGTCTTCACCCATGCCGACGACCCACGGGAAAACACCTTCTACGCCTCGGTCGCACGCCTCTGCGCCGAGCGCGGCATTCCGCTGCACGCGCCCGAGGACGTGAACCATCCGCTGTGGCTGGAGCGCATCCGCCAACTGCGCCCGGACTTCCTGTTCTCCTTCTACTACCGCCGCCTGCTCGGCGCCGAGCTGCTCGCCTGCGCCGCACGCGGCGCCTACAACCTGCACGGTTCGCTGCTGCCGCGCTACCGCGGACGCGCCCCGGCGAACTGGGTGCTGGTCAACGGCGAAACGCAGACCGGGGTGACCCTGCATCGCATGATCGAGCGCGCCGACGCCGGGCCGATCCTCGCCCAGCAGGCCGTCGCCATCGACCCCGAGGACACCGCCCTGAGCCTGCACGGCAAGCTGCGCAAGGCCGCCGGCGCCCTGCTGCGCGACAGCCTGCCGCTGCTCGCCCTCGGCGTGCTGCCGGAAGTCGAGCAGGACGAGAGCCAGGCCAGCCACTTCGGCCGGCGCACCCCGGCGGACGGCCTGCTCGACTGGCACAGGCCGGCACGGCAGTTGTACGACCTGGTGCGCGCGGTGACCCAGCCCTACCCTGGCGCCTTCTGCCAGGTCGGCGAACAGAAGCTGATCGTCTGGAGCGCCGAGGTGGTCGCCGGCAACCACGGCCGCGAGCCGGGCAGCGTACTGTCCTGCGACCCGCTGCGGATCGCCTGCGGCGAGGACTCGCTGGTGCTGCGCTTCGGCCAGCGCGGCGAGCGCGGCCTGTACCTGGCCGGCACGCAACTGGCCACCGAGCTGGGCCTGGTCGAGGGCGCGCGCCTGCGTGGCGCGGCATGCAGTCCGCAGCGCCGCACGCGGGTGCTGATCCTCGGGGTCAACGGCTTCATCGGCAACCACCTGTCCGAACGCCTGCTGCGCGACGGTCGCTACGAGGTCCACGGCATGGACATCGGCTCCGACGCCATCGAACGGCTCAAGGCCGACCCGCATTTCCACTTCGTCGAAGGCGACATCGGCATCCATTCGGAGTGGCTCGAATACCATGTGAAGAAATGCGACGTGATCCTGCCGCTGGTGGCCATCGCCACGCCCATCGAGTACACGCGCAACCCGCTGCGGGTGTTCGAACTGGACTTCGAGGAAAACCTGCGGATCGTCCGCTACTGCGTGAAATACGGCAAACGCGTGGTGTTCCCTTCCACCTCCGAGGTCTACGGCATGTGCCAGGACCCGGACTTCGACGAAGACCGCTCGAACCTGGTGGTCGGGCCGATCAACAAGCAGCGCTGGATCTACTCGGTGTCCAAGCAGTTGCTCGACCGGGTGATCTGGGCCTACGGCCAGCAGGGCCTGCGCTTCACCCTGTTCCGTCCGTTCAACTGGATGGGCCCGCGCCTGGACCGCCTGGATTCGGCGCGGATCGGCAGCTCGCGGGCGATCACCCAGCTCATCCTGCACCTGGTCGAAGGCACGCCGATCCGCCTGGTCGACGGCGGCGCGCAGAAGCGCTGCTTCACCGACGTCGACGACGGCATCGAGGCCCTCGCGCGGATCATCGACAACCGCGACGGCCGCTGCGACGGGCAGATCGTCAACATCGGCAACCCGGACAACGAGGCGAGCATCCGCCAGCTCGGCGAGGAACTGCTGCGCCAGTTCGAGGCCCACCCGCTGCGCGCGCAGTTCCCGCCCTTCGCCGGCTTCCGCGAGGTGGAGAGCCGCAGCTTCTACGGCGACGGCTACCAGGACGTGGCCCACCGCAAGCCGAGCATCGACAACGCCCGGCGCCTGCTCGACTGGCAGCCCACCATCGAACTGCGCGAGACCATCGGCAAGACCCTCGACTTCTTCCTCCACGAAGCGCTCCGCGAGCGCGAGGCACAGGCGTGATCCAGGCCGGCCTGCGCATCGACGTCGACACCTTCCGCGGCACCCGCGACGGGGTGCCGCGGCTGCTCGACCTGCTCGACGAAGCCGGGCTGAAGGCGACCTTCTTCTTCAGCGTCGGCCCGGACAACATGGGCCGCCACCTCTGGCGCCTGGCGCGCCCGGCGTTCCTCTGGAAGATGCTCCGCTCGCGCGCCGCCAGCCTGTATGGCTGGGACATCCTGCTGGCCGGCACCGCCTGGCCGGGCAAGCCGATCGGCCGCGAACTCGGCCCGCTGATGCGGCGGACCCAGGCCGCCGGCCACGAGGTCGGCCTGCACGCCTGGGACCACCATGCCTGGCAGACCCACGCCGGCGTCTGGAGCGTGCAGCAGCTCGGCGAGCAGATCCGCCGCGGCAGCGATTGCCTGGCGGACATCCTCGGCCAGCCGGTGCGTTGTTCCGCCGCCGCCGGTTGGCGCGCCGACGGCCGGGTGGTCGAGGCCAAGCAGCCCTTCGGCTTCCGCTACAACAGCGACTGCCGCGGACGCGGCGCGTTCCGCCCGCGCCTGGCCGACGGCAGCCCCGGCATCCCGCAGGTGCCGGTGAACCTGCCGACCTTCGACGAGGTGGTCGGTCCCAGCCTGCCGCGCGAGGCCTACAACGACTTCATCCTGGAACGCTTCGCCGCTGGCCGCGACAACGTCTACACCATCCACGCCGAGGTCGAGGGGCTGCTCCTCGCCCCGGCGTTCCGCGAACTGCTGCGGCGCGCCGAACGGCGCGGCATCCGCTTCCGCCCGTTGGGCGAACTGCTGCCGGACGATCCGCGCAGCCTGCCGCTGGCCGAACTGGTGCGCGGCCGCCTGGCCGGCCGCGAGGGCTGGCTGGGAGTGCGCCAGCCATGAGCCGCCGCCAGACCTGTTCGCTGCTGCTGATCGCCTTCGGCCTGTTCTACCTGGTTCCATTGAGCAACCATGGCCTGTGGATTCCCGACGAGACCCGCTACGCGCAGATCAGCCAGGCGATGCTGCTGGGCGGCGACTGGGTGTCGCCGCACTTCCTCGGCCTGCGCTACTTCGAGAAGCCGGTCGCCGGCTACTGGATGATCGCCCTCGGCCAGGCGGTCTTCGGCGAAAACCTGTTCGGCGTGCGCATCGCCTCGGTCGTCGCCACCGCCCTCAGCGTCCTGCTCGCCTACCTGCTGGCCCGCCGCCTGTGGCGCGACCCGCGCACCAGCCTGGCATGCGCGCTGCTCTACGCCAGCTTCGGCTTGATCGCCGGGCAGTCCGGCTATGCCAACCTCGACCCGCAATTCACCTTCTGGGTCAACCTGAGCCTGGTGGCGCTGTGGCATGCCCTCGACGCGGGGAGGCGCCGCGCGCGCCTGCTCGGCTGGACCCTGCTCGGCCTCGCCTGCGGCATGGGCTTCCTGACCAAGGGCTTCCTCGCCTGGCTGCTGCCGGTGCTGGTCGCCCTGCCCTACATGCTCTGGCAGCGGCGCTGGCGCGAGCTGCTTGGCTACGGCGCGCTGGCGGTGCTGGCGGCGCTGCTCGTCTGCCTGCCCTGGGCGCTCGCCGTGCATGCGCGGGAAGCGGACTACTGGCGGTTCTTCTTCTGGCACGAACACATCCGCCGCTTCGCCGGCGAAGACGCCCAGCACTCTCGCCCGTGGTGGTTCTACCTGCCGTTGCTGGCGGTCGCCTGCCTGCCCTGGAGCGGCCTGCTGCCGAGCGCGCTGCGCCAGGCCTGGCACGAGCGGCGCCAGGCGCCGGTGGTCTTCCTGGCGCTATGGCTGCTGTTGCCGCTGGCGTTCTTCAGCCTGAGCCGGGGCAAGCTGCCGACCTACATCATGCCCTGCCTGCTGCCGCTGGCACTGCTCATGGGCCACGCCCTGGTGCAGCGGCTGCGCCTGGGGAACAGCGTCGCGCTGCGCGGCAACGGGCTGCTCAACCTGGGCCTGGCGCTCCTCGCGCTGGCGGCCCTGGCCTACCTGCAACTGCGCAAGCCGGTGTACCAGGAAGAACCCTTCGAGCTGTTCCTGGTCCTGCTGGTGATCGGCGCCTGGGCCGCCGCCGGCCTCGCCCAGTGGCGCTACCCGCTACGCGCCTGGGCCGCGCCGCTGCTGGCGAGCTGGGTGCTGATCGCGCTGCTGCCGGCAGCGATGCCCAACCATGTGGTGCAGAACAAGACCCCCGACCTGTTCGTCGCCGAACACCTCGACGAACTGACCGGCGCCCGCCATCTGCTGAGCAACGACCTCGGCGCCGCCTCGGCCCTCGCCTGGCGCCTGCGTCGTAGCGACGTGACGCTCTACGACACGCGCGGCGAGCTGAAGTACGGCCTCTCCTACCCCGAGCACAGCCAGCGCAGCGTGCCCTTGGCAGACATCCGCCAGTGGCTCTGGCAGGCACGCCAGGACGGCTCGGTTGCCGTGCTGCTGCGGATCAACAGCGCCAGCGACCACTACCAGCTGGCGCTGTTGCCGGGCGACGGCGAACGCTACCGGAACGGCAATCTGGTCCTGGCGATCCTGCCGCAGGTGCGCCCATGAGCGCCGCGCTGCTGCTCGCCACCCTGCTCATGACCGGCCTCGGCCAGGTTGCGCAGAAGCTCACCGTGGAGCACTGGCGCCTGGTCGCCGCCGACGGCTGGACGGCGCGCCTGCGCAGTCCGTGGCCGTGGCTGGCGCTGCTCGCCCTCGGGCTCGGCCTGCTCTGCTGGCTGCTGCTCCTGCAACGGGTGGAAGTCGGCAGCGCCTATCCGATGCTGGCGCTGAACTTCGTCCTGGTCACCCTGGCGGCACGCTTCGTCTTCGATGAGCCGGTGGATCGCCGCCACCTCGCCGGCCTGTTGCTGATCGTCGCCGGCGTGGCCCTGCTCGGGAGGAGCGCATGAACGCGCTACGCGGCTGGCTGGCGGCGCTGGGCAGCATGCTGCTGGCCAGCGCCGCCCAGCTCGGCATGCGCTGGGGCATGAGCCGCCTGCCGCTGCCTGAAGCCTGGGCCGGGCAAACGCCGGAGCGCGCCGCGTTGCTCGCGGTAGCCCTGGCGGTGGCGGCCTACGCCGCCTCCCTGCTGTGCTGGCTGGCCGCCCTGCGCCACCTGCCGCTGGGCCGCGCCTACAGCCTGTTGAGCGCCAGCTACGCGCTGGTCTACCTGCTGGCGGCGAGCCTGCCGGCGTTCGATGAAACCTTCAGTACCAGCAAGACCCTGGGCGTAGGCCTGGTGGTGCTCGGCGTGTTGACCGTCAACGCCCGCCGCACCACTGCCGCGCCCGCGCATCATCCGTCGAGGAAAGCACCATGAAGATCAGCGTATTCGGCAGTGGCTATGTAGGACTGGTGCAGGCCGCCGTCCTCGCCGAAGTGGGCCACGATGTACTGTGCATGGACATCGACCGGAACAAGGTCGAACGCCTCGCGCAGGGCCTCGCCAGCATCTACGAACCCGGGCTCGACGCCTTGCTGCGCGAAGGCCTGGACAGCGGCCGCCTGCGTTTCAGCAGCGATGCGCGCCTGGCCGTGGAACACGGCCGGGTGCAGTTCATCGCGGTCGGCACCCCGCCTGGCGAGGACGGCGCGGCCGATCTCGGCGCGGTCTTCGCGGTGGCCGATGCCATCGCCGAGCATCGCCGCAAGCCCGTCATCGTGGTGGAGAAATCGACCGTCCCGGTAGGCACCGGCGACCGCCTGCGCGCGCACATCGAGCGGCGCCTGGAAGCCGACGGACGCGAGCTGGAATTCGAGATCGTCTCCAACCCGGAATTCCTCAAGGAAGGCTCCGCCGTCGCCGACTGCCGGCGCCCGGACCGCATCGTGGTCGGCTGCGACAACGAAGAGGTGCGCCAGGTGATGCGCGAACTCTACGAGCCGTTCAACCGCAACCACGACCGCATGCTGTTCATGGGCCTGCGCAGCGCCGAACTGACCAAGTACGCGGCGAACGGCATGCTGGCGACCAAGATCAGCTTCATCAACCAGATCGCCGAACTGGCCGAACACCTCGGTGCCGACATCGAGGCGGTGCGCCAGGGCATCGGCGCCGACCCGCGGATCGGCTACCACTTCATCTACCCCGGCTGCGGCTACGGCGGCTCCTGCTTCCCCAAGGACATGCGCGCGCTGATCCACAGCGCCGAGCAGGCGCATTGCTCCAGCGACCTGTTGCAGGCAGTGGAAGCGATCAACCGGCGGCAGAAGCACAAGCTGTTCGAACGCATCCGGGTGTTCTACGACGGCGACCTGCGCGGCAAGACCTTCGCCCTCTGGGGCCTGGCCTTCAAGCCGAACACCGACGACATGCGCGACGCGCCCAGCCGCGAACTGATGGAAGCGCTCTGGCGCCACGGCGCGCAGGTGCGCGCCTACGATCCCGAAGCCATGCAGGAAACCCAGCGGCTCTATGGCCACGACGAACGCCTGAGCCTGATGGGCACCCCCGAGGCGACCCTGGGAGGCGCCGATGCGCTGGTCATCTGCACCGAGTGGCAGCAATTCAAGGCACCGGATTTCGAGCTGCTCAAGGAGCGCCTGAAGGCCCCGGTGATCTTCGACGGGCGCAACCTCTACGACCCCGAGCGCATGGCCCGCCACGGCTTCCACTACTACCCGATGGGACGCGGGCAGTCCTGCTCGTTGCCGATCAACGAGGCCAGCCTCGCACAGGAAGATGGCATGCGCCTGTTGCGCCAGGCCTGAGGCCGCCCCAGGTCGGATCGACCGCTGGGGCGAATAACCGCTTGCGGTTATCCGCCGGTTCTCCGGAGTCTCGGCGGATAACGCCTGCGGCGTTATTCGCCCTACCCCCTGCCACGTCGCTCAGGTGGCGTAGGGCGCATGACCGCCTCGCGGCTATCCGCCAGCCGCCGGCTCCCGCGAGGACGAGGTCCCCAACGCCAGTCCCGGCTCGGCGCCGCGCTTGAGCACGGCGTAGAGCAGCCCGGTAAGCAGGCTGCCGGCGACGATCGCCAGCAGGTACGCCAGGGCGTGGTTGATCGCGTTGGGCACCAGCATCACGAACAACCCGCCGTGAGGCGCCTGCAACTTGCAGCCGAAGTACATCGACAGGGCGCCGGTCAGCGCGCCGCCGGCGATGCTCGCCGGGATCACCCGCAACGGGTCCTTGGCGGCGAACGGGATGGCGCCTTCGGAGATGAAGCACAGCCCCAGCACCGAGGCTGCCTTGCCGGCCTGCCGCTCGCTCTCGGCGAACTTGCGCCGCGCCAGCAGGGTCGCCAGGCCCATGCCGATCGGCGGCACCATGCCCGCCGCCATCACCGCTGCCATCGGCGCGTAGCTGTGCGAGGAGAGCAGGCCGACGGAAAAGGCGTAGGCGGCCTTGTTGACCGGTCCGCCGAGGTCGACGCACATCATCCCGCCGAGCAGCAGGCCGAGGAGGATGGCATTGGAGGTACCCATGCCGTCGAGGAACCCGGTCAGTGCCGCGAGCATCCCGGCCACCGGCTTGCCGACCACGTAGAGCATCAGCAGGCCGGTGACCAGGCTGGCCAGCAACGGGATGACCAGGATCGGCTTCAGCGCTTCCAGGCTCGCCGGCAGCCTCAGCCCGTGGCTGATGGCCCGCGCCGCATAGCCGGCGATGAAGCCGGCGACTATCCCGCCGATGAACCCGGCGCCGAGGGTCCCGGCGAGCAGGCCGCCGAGCATGCCCGGCGCCAGGCCCGGGCGGTCGGCGATGGAATAGGCGATGTAGCCGGCGAGCATCGGCACCATCAGGACGAAAGCCGTGTCGCCGACCGTCCTCAGCACCGCCGCCAGGCTGCCCGGCTGCTTGTAGGCATCGATGCCGAAGGCCAGCGACAGGGCGATCAGCAGGCCGCCCGCGACCACCATCGGCAACATGAACGACACCCCGGTCAGCAGGTGCTTGTACACCCCGCGCTTCTCGTCCCTGGCGACCACCGCGCTGGCTGCGCCCGCGCTCTCGACCTGCCCTTCCGCCAGCGCCCGCTCGAGCGTCGCGCGGGCCTGCTTGAGGGCCACGCCGGTGCCGCAACGGTAGATCTTCTTGCCGGCGAAACGGGCCGTGTCCACGTCGATGTCGGCGGCCAGCAGGACCACGTCGGCGGCGGCTATGTCCGCCGGGTCGAGCGGGTTGCGCGCGCCGACCGAGCCCTGGGTCTCGACCTGCAACGCGAAGCCCAGTTGCCCCGCCGCGAGCTGCAACGCCTCGGCGGCCATGAAGGTGTGCGCCACGCCGGTCGGACAGGCGGTCACCGCGACGATCCGCGGTGCCGCTCCGGCCTCCGGCGCAACCAGGCCGGCCTCGTCCCCGGCGACCTCCACGCTCGCCAGGGCGGCGGCCCGCTGGAGGAAGGCGCGCGGATCGGCCAGCGCCTCGGCGGGACGCGCGCGATACACCGGCTTGCCGACGAAACGCGCCGCCGCCAGCGGCTCGACGCCGACCAGCAGGACCCAGTCGGCTTCGGCGATCTGTTCGGCGCTCAGTTCGCCCTCGGGCCTCGACCCGGCATTCGCCTCGACGCAGGTTTCCCAGCCCAGGCGCTCGGCGGCGCCCCGCAGCAGGCGCGCGGCGAGCACGCTGGTGACCTGTCCGCCAGGGCAGGCGGTGAC
This sequence comes from Pseudomonas sp. RC10-4-2, assembly GCF_050433085.1. Taxonomy (NCBI): domain Bacteria; kingdom Pseudomonadati; phylum Pseudomonadota; class Gammaproteobacteria; order Pseudomonadales; family Pseudomonadaceae; genus Pseudomonas; species Pseudomonas sp. RC10-4-2. The sequence goes on along the minus strand of NZ_JBNPXX010000001.1, from coordinate 775,152 downwards.
GATCGCTAGTTTCATCTCAGGCCCCCTCGACCAATGGCTGTACCACGACGCCCGCTTCGATCCGCGCCAGGCGCTGCGGATCGCCGATGCCGAACTCGAACTGGGTCACCGCCAGGCTGGCGATGGCGGTGGCCTGACGCAGCACCCGCTCGGCCGGCCAGCCGCTGGCCAGCCCGTGCAGCATGCCGGCCAGCAGGGAATCGCCGGCGCCCACCGTGCTGGCCACTTCCACCGCCGGCGGCCGCGCCTGCCAGGCACCCTCGGCGGCGAACCAGTTGACCCCCGCGGCGCCCTGGGAAATCACCACCTGGCCTACCCCGTCATGGCGCAGACGTTCGGCCGCCTGGCGCTGTGCGACCAGGTCATCCATCGGCGCCGAGCAGAGATCGGCCAGTTCCTCGACGTTCGGCTTGATCATCCACGGCGCAGCCTTCACACCTTCGCGCAGGGCCGCGCCACTGCTGTCGAAGGCGACCTTCAGGCCGAGGCGCCGCAAGCGCCGCAGCAGTTCGCCCAGCCATTCCGGCTCGACCCCGCGCGGCAGGCTGCCGGCGACCACCGCCAGCTCGTGCTCCCCGGCAAGCCGGTCGAGGCGTTCGAGCAACGCCGCCTGGGCTCGCTCGTCGGCCTCCGGGCCCGGCCCGTTGAGGTCGCTGACGCGCCCGCCGCGCTCGGCCAGCTTGATGTTGCTGCGGGTTTCGCCCGGCACCCGGACGAACGCATCGGCGAAGCCACGACGCTGGAACATGGCGGTGAACGGCGGCTGGTTGTCTTCGCCGAGGAAGCCGCTGACCGTCAACCGATGGCCGAGGTCGGCAAGCACCTGGGCGACGTTCAGGCCCTTGCCGGCGGCCTGGGTCAGCACCGCCTCGCTGCGGTTAACCGCCCCCAGTTCCAGCTGGCGCAGGCGCACGGTGAGGTCCAGCGCCGGGTTCAGGGTAATCGTCAGGATCCGCGCCATTACTGCACCTCCGCTTCCACCAGGGCCCGGACCTCGGCGGCGCTCGCCAGGCCCAGGGCTTTGCGGGCCAGGCCGCGCGCAGCGACCAGCTGCAGTTCGCGCACGCCGGCCTTGACCAGGGCGATGCTGCGCGCCGAGACGCTCAGCTCGTCCACTCCCAGGCCGACCAGCAGCGGCAACGCCAGCGGGTCGGCCGCCAGTTCGCCGCAGACGCCGACCCACTTGCCCTCGGCGTGGGCGGCGCGGACGGTCATGTCGATCAGTTGCAGCACCGCCGGATGCAGGCCGTCGGCCTGGGCCGAAAGACTCGGGTGGCCGCGATCGATAGCCAGGGTGTACTGGGTCAGGTCGTTGGTGCCGACGCTGAAGAAGTCCACCTCGCGGGCCAGCACCGGCGCGAGCAACGCCGCCGAGGGCACCTCGACCATGATCCCCAGTTGCAGGTCGGCCAGCGGGATTTCCTCGCGCAGGCGCAGCGCCAGGTCACGCGCCTGGCGCCATTCGTCGAGGCTGCCGACCATCGGGAACATCACCCGCAGCGGCCGCTCCCCGGCGGCGCGGAACAGCGCGCGCAACTGGGTCTCGAGGATCTGCGGTCGCTGCAGGGTCAAGCGGATACCGCGCAGGCCCAGATAGGGATTCTCTTCGTGGGGAATCGGCCAGTACGGCAGCGGCTTGTCCCCGCCGACATCCAGGGTCCGCGCCACCAGCGGACGTCCGTCGAGGGCGTCGAGCACCCGACGGTATTCCGCTTCCTGGGTCGCCAGGTCCGGCGCGCGGGCGTTGTTCATGAAGACGAACTCGGTGCGCAGCAGGCCAACGCCCTCGGCGCCCAGCTCCACCGCGCGCGCGGCGCCGGCGGTGTCGCCAAGGTTGGCGCAGACTTCCACCGCGTGGCCATCGCGGGTCCGCGCAGGCTCCAGCCGCTGCGCGTCGGCGCGGGCCTGGCGCTGCTGGCGGGCGTCGCGCTCGGCGGCGGCCTGCTGCAACTGTTCGGTGCTCGGCGCCACCTGCAGCCAGCCGTGCTCGCCATCCAGCAGCAGTGCCGTGCCAGGCTCCAGGCCGAGCACCGCCGCGCCGGCGCCGACCAATGCCGGAATGCCGAGGGCGCGGGCGATGATCGCGCTGTGCGAAGTGGCGCCGCCGCGCGCCGTGAGGATGCCGGCGACCCGCTGGGCGTCGAGGCGGGCGACATCGGAGGGGCCGACCTCGTCCATCACCAGGATGTACGGCTGCTCCGGCTCGCGCGGCGCCTCCACCCCGCAGAGCCTGGCCAGCACCCGCCGGCCGAGGTCGCGGAGGTCGGCGGCGCGCTCGGCGAGCAGCGCGTCGTGCAGCGCCTCCTGTTGCGCCGCGCTGTCTTCCACCACCCGACTCCAGGCCGCTTCGGCGCTTTCGCCGCGATTCAGGCGCAGTTGCACCTGCTCGGCCAGTTCCGGATCGTCGAGCATCTCCCGGTGGGTGACGAAAATCTCGCGGATCGCCTTCACCGTGCTGCGTTCGACCAGGCCGACGATCTCCTCGTCCACCGCCCGCTTGGCCCGCAGCAGGCGCTCGCGTTCATGGGCCGGCGACTCGCCGCGCGGCTGGAACTCGAAGCGCTGCGCCACCTGGACATGCGCCGGACCACTGGCGATGCCCGGCGACGCGGCGATTGCCTGCAGGCGCTCGCCGGCGCGCAGCGGCGCCGGCCGGGCATCCTCTTCCGCCTCGCCGACGGCATCGGGCAAGGCCTCCTCCGCCAGCGCTTCGACCTCCTCGCCGAGCCCCTCGCGCACCGCGGCCAGCAAGGCTGGCAGCGCGTCCTCGGCGATCGCCGGCTCGGCGCTGAACTCCAGCGTCTGGCCGCGTCGCGCGCCGAGGGCGAGCAGCTTGCTCAGGCTCTTCGCCGAGACGGGGGCCGCCTCGCTGTCGGCCAGGCGTACCCGGATCTCGCCGGCGAAGCCCTTGGCCAGCTGCGCCAGCGCCTGCGCCGGGCGGGCATGCAGGCCATGCGGGTTGGCCAGGACCGCTCGCGCGCTGGGCCAGTCCGGCGGCAGCTCGCCACCGAGCGCCGCGAGTACGCTGCGGCTGCTGGTGGCGCGCACCAGCTCGGCGCCACGCCCTTCCAGCAACAGGTCGCACAGGCGTTCGAGCAGCGCCTGGTGCGCTTCGCCCAGGCTGGCCAGGCAGAACAGCCCGGTGACCAGTTGCCCCTGGTGCTGCAACGGTTGCGCCGGAGTGACGAAGGCCAGCCCGGGGCGCTTCACCAATTGTTCGCTGTGCAACCAGCACAGCCCGTCGCCCAGCGGCAACGGTTCGGTCTGCTGGAGCACGGCGGCGAAGCCGTTCTCCACGCAGCCGGCCTTCTTCAACAGGCGCGCGCCGAGCCAGGCCAGTTCGTCGAGGTCCTCGGCGTTCTGGCCGAGGCCGACCAGTTGTGCGTCCAGCGCCAGTTCCTGCGGCGCGCCCTGCAACAGGCCGAGGACTTCCTCGGCGCTGGCGGCCGCGCTCAGCGCCGGTCCCAGGTCGGCCTCGCCGAGGGCGCGGGTGAGCAATTGCAGGAGCTGCAGGTGTTCGTCGGACTTCGCCGCGATGCCGATGGCCAGGTAGACCTGCTGGCCATCGCCCCAGTCCACTCCCTCGGGGAATTGCAGCAGGCGCACACCGGTGCTGAAGACCAGCTCGCGGGTATCCGGGGTCCCATGGGGTATGGCGATGCCCTGGCCGAGGTAGGTGGAGCCTTGTGCCTCGCGCGCCTTCAGGCCCTCGGCATAGCCGGGCGCGGCCAGGCCGTCGGCGACCAGCGCCGCGCCGAGCAGGCGCAGGGCTTCGGCCTTGTCCGCGGCGCGCTGGCCCATGCGGATCTGCCGGGTATCGAGTTCGAGCATGGAAACCTCCTCAGGAGCGAACGGCTCCCCGTCTCACGTCCGGATCGTCCCGCCGCGCCGAGGCGCGGGCGCGGGATGTGCCGGCGGTAGCGGAAAGCGGCTCGCGGGAGCCTTCCGTACAGCCAGGGGCGGTGATCCGCTTGTTGTCATTGACCTGCCATAGCGTAGGCGGCGCCGCGTTCGGGCTGCGCGAGGCAGCCTGGGGCAGGGGGCGCCGGCTTCGCCGGAATCTTTTGCTGAATCGATTCACTTAATTAAATTGGCACGTTACCCGATAATGATTGATCCTTGAAGCCCAACTTGTCGTCGCCTCCAGTAGAGATCGGTTTGAAACTCAGTGATATCGCCCGCCTGGCCGGGGTCTCGGTGACCACCGCCAGCTACGTCATCAATGGCAAGGCCGCCCAGCGGCGCATCAGCGCCGCCACCGTCGAGCGCGTGCTTGCCGTGGTCGAGGAACACGGCTACCAGCCGGACCAGCAGGCCGCCGGCCTGCGCCGCGGGCAGACCCGCACCCTCGGCTTCATCCTCCCGGACCTGGAAAACCCCAGCTACGCCCGCCTCGCCAAGCAACTCGAACAAGGCGCCCGGGCGCGCGGCTACCAGTTGCTGATCGCCTGCTCCGACGACGAGCCGGAGACCGAGCGCCAGGTGGTCAACCTGTTCCGCGCGCGCCGCTGCGACGCGCTGATCGTCGCCAGTTGCCTGCCGGCCGGGGATGATACCCATGCCCGGCTGGTCGCCGAAGGCCTGCCGGTGGTGGCCATCGACCGCCAGCTCGACCCGCAGCGCTTCGCCTCGGTGATCAGCGACGACCAAGACGCCGCGCGCCGCCTCACCGAAACCCTGTTGCAACCGGCGCCGCGCCATATCGCCCTGCTCGGCGCGCGGGCGGACCTGATCATCAGCCACGACCGCGCCGCCGGCTTCCGCCAGGCGCTGAAGGACTTCCGCGGCGAGGTCATCGTCGAGCATGCCGAGGTGTTCAGCCGCGAGTGCGGACGCCGCCTGATGGAGCAATTGCTCGAGCGCCTGGGCTACCTGCCCGACGCCCTGGTGACCACTGCCTATGTACTCCTCGAAGGCGTCTTCGATGTGTTCCAGGCGCGTGCCGACGGTTGGCCCGAAGGCTTGCGGGTGGCGACCTTCGGCGACACCCAGTTGCTCGACTTCGTGCCGCTGAAGGTCAACTCGATCTACCAGCAGCACGCGCTGATCGCCGCCAACGCCCTCGAACTGGCGCTCCGCGCGGTCGAGGAGAACGACTACCGGCCGGGCCTGCACGCCGTCCCCCGGCAACTCAAGCTGCGCGACTGAGCCGGCCGCCATGCGCCTGGTCGACACCCACAACCACCTCGACTTCCCGGACTTCGACGCCGACCGCGCCGCGCTGCTGCAACGCAGCCGCGCGCTGGGGGTCGAGCGCCAGGTGGTGCTCGGCGTCTACCGCGAGAACTGGCAACGGGTCTGGGACCTGGCGCAGGCCGAGGATGGCCTGTACGCGGCGCTCGGCCTGCACCCCGTCTACCTGGCGCGGCACCGCCCGCAGCACCTGGACGACCTGCGCCAGTGGCTGCAACGCCTGCGCGGCGAGACGAAGCTCTGCGCGGTCGGCGAGATCGGCCTGGACTACTACCTGGAACACCTCGACCGCGACGCCCAGCAGGCGCTGTTCGAGGCCCAACTGCGGCTGGCCGCGGAATTCCGCCTGCCGGCGCTGATCCACGTGCGCCGCGCCCACGCGGCGACCATCGCCACCCTCAAGCGCATCCGCCTGGAGCGCCGTGGCATCATCCATGCCTTCGCCGGCAGCCGCGAGGAAGCCCGCGAGTACCTCAAGCTCGGCTTCCGCCTCGGCCTCGGCGGCGCGCCGACCTGGCCGCAGGCCAACCGCCTGCGCAAGGTGGCGGCGGAGCTGCCGGCCGAGGCCATCGTGCTGGAAACCGATGCGCCGGACATGGCGCCATCGATGCATCCCGGCCAGCGCAACAGTCCGGAGCACCTGCCGGACATCTGCCGCGCCCTCGCCGAGCTGCGCGGGGTCGACGCCGAGGAACTGGCGGCGAGCAGCAGCCGCAACGCCGCCGAGCTGTTCGGCTGGGACTGATCAAGCGTCGCGCAGGACTTCCGGCGCCAGTTGCGGGTACGTCTCGCGCAACGCCTCCAGGCAGGCCGAAAGCTGCGCCGCTTCCTCCGGCAGGCGCCGGGCGAAGTCGCTCCAGCCTTGCAGACGCAATCGCCGGGGCATCGGCACCAGGCCGCTGATGGCGTCCCAGAAGGCATCCCAGTTGCATCCGTACCACGGCGGCAACGCCAGGGCCTCGCGCAGGCGTTCGTGCAAGCGCGCGGCGCTGTCCACGTCCGCCAGCTCGATGGCCAGGCTCGCCGCCCGGTTCAGTTCCTCGTCCATGGAGCCTCCGCCAGCAATGCGTCGCAACGCTCGCGCACGAACGCGCGCAAGAGGGTCACCGGACGGGTCAACTGGGCGCGGTGGGTACACAAGAGGTTCATCGGCGTCGCTTCGCCCTGCCACTCCGGCAGCAGCAGGCGCAGGCGCCCGGCGCGCACGTCCTCGGCCACGTCCAGCCAGGACTTGTAGACCAGCCCCTTGCCGGCCAGGGCCCAGCGCCGCACCACGTCGGCGTCGTCGCAGACCCGGTCGCCGGCGACCGTCAGGGTCAGGCTGCGGCGGCCCCGCTGGAACGCCCAGCGGTCGTGTACCCGGCCGCCGAGTTGGTAGAGCAGGCAATTGTGCTCGCGCAGGTCGTCCGGCTGGCGCGGCTCGCCGCGCTCCGCCAGGTAGCCCGGCGCGGCGCAGAGCACTCGCCGGTTGTCCGGCGCCAGCGGCAGGGCGACCAGGCTGGAGTCGGCCGGTGCGCCGTAGCGGATCGCCACGTCCACCGGTTGCCGGTAGAGATCGGTCACCCGGTCGCCGAGCAGCAGGCGCAGGCTCAGTTGCGGATAGCGCGCCTGGAACTCGTCGAGCCATGGCAGCAGCAGGTTGCGGCCGAAGTCGGAGGGCGCGGAAAGCTGCAGTACCCCGGCGATCTGGTCCTTGCCGCCCTGCAGCAACCGGCGCCCCTCCTCCAGGCTGCGCAACGAGGCGCGGGCATGCAGGAGGAACGCGTCGCCCTCGGGAGTCAGGCGCAGGCTGCGGGTGGAGCGGGCGAACAGGCGTACCTCCAGCTCGCTTTCCAGGCGCTTCAGCGCCGCGCTGGCCACCGCCGGGGAAATCTCCAACTGGCGCGCGGCGGCGGACAACGAGCCGCTGTCGCTGGTGTGGACGAACACCTGGAGGTCGTCGTAACGCAGCATTTTCAAGATTCCTTTGAAAGAGTCTTCCCTGATAGCCTGTTTTTCAGCGATTTGAAATAGCCCATCCTGACTCCGCCCCATCGAAGGAACCCACCATGAGCACACCCCTCACCCTGATCGCCACCATCACCGCCGCCCCCGGCCACGCCGAGGCCCTGGAACGCGAATTGCGCGCCCTGGTCGCCCCGTCGCGCGCCGAGGCTGGTTGCCTGCAGTACGACCTGCACCAGGACCGCCACGACTCCCACCTGTTCTACATGATCGAGCAGTGGCGCGACGACGCCGCCCTGGAGCGGCACCAGAACACCGAACACTTCCTGCGCTTCAGCCGCGGCAACGAAGCCCTGCTGCAGAACGTGAAGATCGACCAACTCTATCGCCTCGCCTGAGGCCCGTTTCCCGGAGTTCCCATGAAAGCTGTCGGTTACTACCAATCCCTGCCCATCGACCATCCCGACGCCCTGCTCGACCTCGAACTGCCCGAGCCCACGCCGGGCCCGCGCGACCTGCTGGTGGAGGTCCGCGCCATCTCGGTCAACCCGGTGGATACCAAGGTCCGCCAGCGCGCCCAGCCGGAAGCCGGCCAGGCCAAGGTGCTGGGCTGGGACGCGGCGGGCGTGGTGCGCGCGGTCGGCAGCGAGGTCAGCCTGTTCCGTCCTGGCGATCGGGTCTGGTACGCCGGGGACATCACCCGCCCCGGTAGCAACAGCGAGCTGCATCGGGTCGACGAGCGCATTGCCGGGCACCTGCCGAAAAGCCTCGACTTCGCCCAGGCCGCGGCCCTGCCGCTGACCACCATCACTGCCTGGGAACTGCTCTTCGAGCGCTTGCAGATCGCCGAAGGCAAGGCCGACCAGGGCCAGAGCCTGCTGGTGGTCGGTGCCGCCGGCGGGGTCGGTTCGATCCTGGTCCAACTGGCCCGGCAACTGACCGGCCTGAACGTGATCGGCACCGCTTCGCGCGCAGAGACCCAGGCCTGGGTCCGCGACCTCGGCGCGCACCATGTGATCGACCACGGCAAGCCGCTGGCCGAAGAGCTGAAGCGGATCGGTGTCGCCGAGGTCAGCCACGTCGCCAGCCTGACCCACACCGACCAGCACCTCGAACAGATCGTCGCCGCGCTGCGCCCGCAAGGCCGCCTGGCGCTGATCGACGACCCGGCGTCGCTGGACATCGGCAAGCTGAAGCAGAAGAGCCTGTCGCTGCACTGGGAGTTCATGTACACCCGCTCGATGTTCCAGACCGACGACATGATCGAGCAGCACCGGCTGCTGGAGCGGGTCGCCGGGCTGATCGACGAAGGCGTGTTGAAGACCACCGTCGGCGAGCATTTCGGCCGCATCGACGCGACCAACCTGCGCCGCGCCCACGCGCTGCTGGAGAGCGGCCGGGCCAAGGGCAAGATCGTTCTCGAAGGGTTCTGAACGGCAGGACCACGGGGCGCGGCGTTTTCCACCCTACCGCCGTGCCCCTGGCCTTTGCTATCCCGCCTTGCGCACCCTCAGCGCAGCCTCGATCTCGCCAAGGATCGTCGGGTCGTCGATGGTCGATGGCGCCGCGTAGTCCTCGCCATCGGCGATCTTGCGCAGCACCGCGCGGAGGATCTTCCCGGAGCGGGTCTTCGGCAGCCGCTTGACCACCACCACCCGCTGGAAGCAGGCCAGCGCGCCGATCTGTTCGCGGACCAGCGCCACCAGCTCGCGCTGCAGTTGCTCGGCGGCGATCCCGGCATCGTCCTTGAGCACCACCAGGCCCAGCGGCACGTGGCCCTTGAGTTCGTCCCGCACGCCGATCACCGCGCACTCGGCAACCGCCTGGTGCTGCGCCACGCGTTCCTCCATCTCGCCGGTGGAGAGGCGATGCCCGGAAACGTTTATCACGTCGTCGGTGCGCCCCATGATGTAGACGAAGCCGTCCTCGTCGAGATAGCCGCCGTCGCCGGTGTGGTAGTAGCCGGGATAGTTGCCCAGGTAGGCCTGCAGGTAGCGCGGGTGGTCGCCCCAGAGGGTCTGTGCGCAGCCCGGCGGCAACGGCAGGGCGATGACGATCGCGCCCTGGCGGTTCGCTCCCAGCGGCCGGCCTTCGTCGTCCAGCACCTGCACGTGGTAGCCGGGCACCGCGCGGTTGGTCGAGCCGGCCCGCAGGTCGTGGCCGGCGATCCCGATGCAGGGCGCGGTCACCGGCCAGCCGGTCTCGGTCTGCCACCAATGGTCGTGGACCGGCCGCCCGGTGTGCTCCTCCAGCCAGTGCTGGGTGCTGCTGTCGAGCTTCTCGCCGGCCAGGAACAGGTGGCGCAGCGAACCCAGGTCGTAGCGCTTCACCCGTTCGCCATGCGGGTCTTCCTTGCGGATCGCGCGGATCGCCGTCGGCGCGCAGAACAGGCTGTTCACCCTGTGCTCTTCGATCACCCGCCAGTAGGCGCCGGCGTCCGGCGTGCGCACCGGCTTGCCTTCGTAGAACACCGTGGTACAGCCGCACATCAGCGGGCCGTAGACGATCAGCGAGTGGCCGACCACCCAGCCGACGTCGGAGATCCCCCACCAGACGTCGCCGGCCTGCATGCCGTAGATAGTGCGGACCGCGTAGCGCACCGCGACCGCGTGGCCACCGTTGTCGCGGACGATACCCTTGGGCTTACCGGTGGTGCCCGAGGTGTACATGATGTACAGCGGATCGCCGCTGGCCACCGGCAGCGGATCGGCCGGCTCGGCGGCGGCGAGGCAGTCCTGCCAGTCCAGGTCGCGGCCCGGGTGCAGGCGCGCGGGCGCCTGCGGGCGTTGCCAGACCATGACGTGGGCAGGCTGGTGGATCGCCAGTTCGAGGGCCTTGTCCACCAGCGGCTTGTATTCGATCACCCGGTCGAACTCCAGCCCGCAGGAAGCGGTGAGCACCAGCTTCGGCGTGGCGTCGTCGATACGCAGAGCCAGCTCGTAGGGAGCGAAGCCACCGAACACCACCGAATGCACCGCGCCCAGGCGCGCGCAGGCGAGCATCGCCATGGCCGCCTGCGGCACCATCGGCATGTAGATGATCACCCGGTCGCCCTTGCCGACCCCGAGGGCCCGCAGGGCGCCGGCCAGGCGCGCCACTTCGTCGCGCAGCCGCAGGTAGCTGTAGCGGTCCTGGGTGCCGGTCACCGGCGAGTCGTAGATCAGCGCGGTCTGTTCGCCGCGCCCCTCCTCGATCTGCCGGTCGAGGGCCAGATAGGCGCTGTTCAGACGGCCATCGGCGAACCAGCGATGGGTGCCGTCGGGCAGGCTTTCGAGGATGTTCGCGGGCGCCTGGTACCAGGCCAGGGAACGGGCCTGTTCGGCCCAGAACGCGGCCGGCTCGGCGATCGAGCGGGCGTGCTGCTGCAGGTACGTCATGTTCCAGCCCTCTGATTGTTCTTATTAGGGATGAAGCAGTGAGTGAGCCTTGGAGTATGGGCGGGCGCCGGGCACCCGCCATCAACCTTTGGTCGTAGGGGTCAGTCCTTGCCGCGGTAGAGCTTCTGGATGCTGGAGAAGTCCAGCCCCTCGTGCTCGGCATCGGCCTGGGCGTGCAGGCTGAACAGGTTGCGCGCCAGCGCGCCGAGCGGCGTCGAGGCCTGCACCGCCTGGGCGTTGGCCAGCGCCAGGCCGAGGTCCTTGTTCATCAGGCGCACCTGGAAACCGCCGGCATAGCCGTTGCTCGCCGGCGCCTGCGGCATCACCCCGGGCCAGGGGTTGTAGAGGTTCAGCGCCCAGTTGCCACCGGAACTCTGCTTCATCACCTCGGACAGCACCGCCGGGTCGAGGCCGTTCTTCACCCCCAGCGCCAGGGCCTCGGCGGTGCCGGCCATGAGGATGCCGAGGAGCATGTTGTTGCAGATCTTCGCCACCTGGCCGGCGCCGTGATCGCCGGCGTGGAAGATGTTCCGGCCCATGTTCTCGAGGATCGGCCGGGCCCGCGCGAAGCCTTCGGCGGGGCCGCCGACGATGAAGCTCAGGGTGCCGGCGCGGGCGCCGCCGACGCCGCCGGAAACCGGCGCGTCGAGCAGGGTCAGGCCCTTCGCCGCGGCGGCCTCGGCGACCTTGCGCGCGGTCTCCGGGGCGATGGTCGAGCAGTCGATCAGCAGGGGCTTGCCGGCGACCCGCGCGAGCAGGCCGTCGTCGCCGAGATACAGGCTTTCCACGTGCTGCCCGGCCGGCAGCATGCTGATCACCACTTCGGCGCCTTCGCAGCACTGCAAGGCGCTATCGGCGCCCTGCGCGCCCTGCTCGACCAGGCTCAGCACGGCCTTGGGCTGCAAGTCGAAGACATTCACCCGGTGGCCGGCCTTGAGCAGGTTGGCGGCCATCGGCCCACCCATGTTGCCCAGGCCGAGGAATGCGATGTCGGTCATCGGTCCGTCTCCCTTTCAGCGCATCTGGATCGAGAAGTTGGTCCCGGCCACGCTGTCGCTGTCGAACCAGCGCGCGGTCACGGTCTTGGTCTCGGTGTAGAAGCGCACGCCCTGCTTGCCGTAGGCGTGCAGGTCGCCGTAGAACGAGCCCTTCCAACCGGTGAAGGAGAAGAACGGCAGCGGTACCGGAATCGGGATGTTGATGCCCACCTGGCCGACCTCGATGTGGTGCTGGAAGGTCCGCGCCGCGGCGCCGGAGCTGGTGAAGATCGAGGTGCCGTTGCCGTAGGGGCTTTCGTTGATCAGGCGGATCGCCTGCTCCAGGCTGTCGACCTCGGCCAGGCAGAGCACCGGGCCGAACACCTCTTCGCGGTAGATCGCCATGTCCGGGCGCACCCCGGCGAACAGCGTCGGGCCGACCCAGTTGCCGTCCGGGTATCCCTCGACCTTGTAGCCGCGGCCATCCAGCAGCAGTTGCGCGCCCTCCTCCACGCCCTGGCCGATCAGGCGCTCGATGCGCGCCTTGGCCTGCGGGTTGATCACCGGGCCGTAGCTGGCGCCGCTGTCGTCCCATGGGCCGGGGCGGACCTTGGCCAGTGCGTCGCGGATTTCCGGAATCCACTCGCGGGCGGCCCCCACCAGCACCGCCACCGAGATCGCCATGCAGCGCTGCCCGGCCGCGCCCACCGAGGCACCGACCAGGTTGCTGATGACCTGTGCCTTGTCCGCGTCGGGCATGATCACCATGTGGTTCTTCGCCCCGGCGAAGCTCTGCACGCGCTTATTGTGCGCGGTGCCGGTGTGGTAGACGTACTGGCCGACGGCGACCGAGCCGACGAAGGACACCGCCTTCACCTGCGGGTGCTTGAGCAACTGGTCGACCTGTTCCTTGCCGCCATGCACCACCTGCAGCACGCCCTTCGGCGCACCGGCCTCGAGGAACAGCTCGGCGAGCCGCACGCTGGTCAGCGGCACCTGCTCGGAAGGCTTGAGGATGAAGGCGTTGCCGCAGGCGATGGCCAGCGGGAACATCCACAGCGGGATCATCGCCGGGAAGTTGAACGGGGTGATGCCAACGCACACGCCCAGCGGCTGGGTGATGCTGTAGGTGTCGATGTTGCGGGCGACGTTCTCCACCGTCTCGCCCATCAGCAGCGAGGGCACGTTGCAGGCGTGCTCGACCACCTCGATACCGCGCCAGACGTCGCCCTTGGCGTCCTCGAAAGTCTTGCCCAGCTCGCTGGAGACGATCTTCGCCAGTTCGTCGTGGTGTTCCTTGAGCAACGCCTGGTAACGCAGCATCACCCGCGCGCGCTCGGAAACCGGGGTTTCCTTCCAACTGGCGAAGGTTTCGCGGGCACTGGCCACCGCCTGCTCGATCTGCTCCGCGCTGGCGCAGGCGATCTCCGCCAGGGTGCTGTTGTCGAGGGGATTGCTGACCGGGATGCGCTGGGCGCCGAGACCTTCGACGAAGGCTCCCGCGATGAGGTGGCGGACTGGGACTGACATGAACCCTCCTGCACCGGCCAGGCCGGCTTTTATTGTTGTGGCGGACTGGTACGAGGTCGATTCGGACCTCGCTTTGGCCAAGAAGCTATCACTGGGCGGAAGGTCGCGAGATCGACTAAATTGTGTTGTTCATGGACTATATTGCGGAGCCGGCTACCGACATGTCGCACACCTCCGACTGGCCCCTGCCGGCCGACAGCCTGCGCTTGCCGATCCCGGCGGCGCTGCTGGAGAAACTGGCGGTCCACCCGCTCAGCCGCGACCTCTACCCCACCTCCCTGGGCCACTACCGGCGCGCCCGCGACCACCGCATGAGCCGCGAGCGCCATGACGAGCACCTGCTGATCTATTGCAGCGAAGGCCAGGGCCTGTTGCGCGTGCGCGAGGGCGAGGCCTGGCGCGAATACCGGGTCGGCAGCGGCGACCTGCTCTGGCTGCCGCCGGGCATGGCCCACGACTACGCCGCCGACGACCGCCAACCCTGGACCATCTTTTGGACCCACCTGCGCGGCGACAGCGCCACCTGGCTGCAACACAGCGCCGGCTACCGCGACACCCCGCTGCGCCATTGGGGCCTGCAACACGCCCTGCTCGGCGGCTTCGAGCAACTGCTGGAGGTGCGCCACAGCGGCTACCGCTTCCAGCACTTCCTGCTCGCCGCCAGCCGCCTGCGCAGCCTGCTCTGCCAGCTACCGCTGCTGCGCCCGCTGCGCGAGGGCAGCCTGGACCTCGACGGGCTGCACGCCTACATGCGCGAACACCTGCATGCGCGCCTCGAACTGGAACGCCTGGCGGCCTTCTGCAACCTGTCGAAGTTCCATTTCGTCAGTCGCTACAAGGCGATCACCGGCCGTACGCCTATCCAGCACTTCCTGCACCTGAAGATCGAGTACGCCTGCCAGTTGCTGGACAGCAGCGACCAGAGCGTGGCCCGGGTCGGCCAGGCGGTCGGCTACGACGACAGCTACTACTTCTCGCGCCTGTTCAGCAAGGTCATGGGTTTGTCGCCGAGCGCCTACCGGCAGCGGGTAAGGCAGGGCGAGGGAGGAGCCTGAAGCGCTCTGCGGCGGGGCTGTAAACGAAGCGGCGACCAGTTGTCGGCAAACTGATCCCGGTCAGTGTTTTCCGGGCCGACAGGACTAGACTGAAGCTCCCTTTCCAGCCCCGATGGATGAATCGCCATGAACATCCTCGTCCGCCCGTCGCAAACCCCGAAAGGCCAATGCTGGCAAGTCTGCCTCGACCAGCAGGCCGTCAACTTCCGTAGCGAAAGCGAGGCCCGGCGTTTCGTCGACCGCCTCGAGGCGCGCCTGCGCGCGCCCCATGTGCTGCCCGAACTGAAACAGCGAACGGCCTGATCCGCGCTCAGGCGGCCTGGCGCTCCAGGCGCCCGGTCTGCCAGGCGAGCAGGGTCGCGACCGCGCCGCAGACGGCGATCACCAGAGTCATGGGGATCGCCGTGCCGTCGTGGAGCACGCCGACCAGCGCCGAAGCGCCCGCCGCCACGCTGAACTGCAGGCTGCCCATCAGCGCCGAGGCGCTGCCGGCGTGCTGTCCCTGTCCGGCCATGGCGCAGGCGGAAGCGTTGGGAATGATGCAGCCGAGGCTGGCCACGCATCCGAACAGCGGAACCAGCAGCGGCCACAGCGTGGCCGGTTGCAGCGAAGCGATGCCCAGCAGGGCCAGGCCGCACGCCAGGTAGCCCCAGATGATCCGCCGCAGCCAGAACGCCGGCCCGCGATAGCGCAGCAGCCGCGCGTTGACCTGTGCCATGACGATGAAGCCCGCGGCATTGCTGCCGAACAGCCAGCCATAGTGCTCGGCGGGAATCCCGTAGAGCTGGATGAACACGTAGGGCGAACCGGCGATGTAGGCGAACATCCCGGCCATCGCCACCCCGCCGGAAAGGCCATAGGCGAGAAACAGGCGGTCGGCGAACAGCCGCCGGTACTGCCCCAGCGCGCCGGACAGCGGCGGTCGCTCGCCGTCGGCCGGGATGGTTTCCGGCAGCCACAACGCCACGCCGAGGCCGGCCAGGGCGGCGAACAGGGTCAGGCAGACGAAGATCGATTGCCAGCCCTGCCAGTCCAGCAGCAGGCCGCCGGCCACGGGGGCGAGGATCGGCGCCAGGCCCATCACCAGCATCAACTGGGAAAACGCCTTGGCGGCGCCGATCGGATCGCACAGGTCACGCACCACTGCCCGCGAGATGACCATCCCGGCGCAGCCGCCGAGGGCCTGGACGAAGCGCGCGGCGATCAGCCACTCCAGGCTCGGCGCCAGGGCGCAGGCGGCCGAGGCCAGGGTGAAGATACTCACCCCCACCAGCAGCGGCAGGCGCCGGCCATAGCGGTCGGCCACCGGGCCGTAGAGCAACTGGCCGATGGACAGGCCGGCGAAGTAGGCGGCCAGGCTCAGCTGGACGTGCTCGACGTCGGTGGCGAAGGCCTTGGCCAGGGTCGGGAAGCTCGGCAGGTAGAAATCGATGGCCAGTGGCCCGAAGGCGCTCAGGGCTCCCAGTATCAGCAGGATGCGCAGGTTCATGGATCGCTCGGCACGGGGCGCGTCGGTGGCAGGCAAGGCACTTCCCTGCGCGGCTCCCGGCAAGCGGGACGACGACGCCTATCATTGAATCGTCTGTGAGGGCGGGCGGCTCCAGGCCTGAAGGCCGGTACTGGCGGGAAGATGCTACGGACAGCCGGGGAGTCGCCGAAAAAGCAGCGCGCAGCATAACACCGAAGACGCCCGCCGATCATGGCCGGAGACCGTGGAACCGCGGAATCCACGACTCATGAATGAGCAGCATTAGACAAAGGTGGTGTCGAAATACTTCGAGTCCGCCCGAGCGCGGCTAAAATCGGTACACTCCCCGCCCCGTTGCCGAGACCGATTCGACTACCCAGCACAGCATGCGACGCACAAAGGAAGATTCTGAAAAAACCCGTACGGCCATCCTCCTGGCCGCCGAGGAACTGTTCCTGGAAAAGGGCGTGTCCCATACCAGCCTGGAACAGATCGCCAGGGCCGCCGGGGTGACCCGTGGCGCCGTCTACTGGCACTTCCAGAACAAGGCCCACCTGTTCAACGAGATGCTCAACCAGGTACGCCTGCCGCCGGAGCAACTCACCGAGCGCCTGTCCGGCTGCGATGGCAGCGACCCGCTGCGCTCGCTCTACGACCTCTGCCTGGAGGCCGTGCAATCGTTGCTGACGCAGGAGAAGAAGCGCCGCATCCTGACCATCCTGATGCAACGTTGCGAATTCACCGAGGAACTGCGCGAGGCGCAGGAACGCAACAACGCCTTCGTGCAGATGTTCATCGAACTCTGCGAGCAGTTGTTCGCCCGCGACGAATGCCGTGTGCGGCTGCATCCGGGCATGACCCCGAGGATCGCCTCGCGCGCCTTGCACGCGCTGATCCTGGGCCTGTTCAACGACTGGTTGCGCGACCCGCGCCTGTTCGACCCGGATACGGACGCGGAACACCTGCTGGAGCCGATGTTCCGTGGCCTGGTGCGCGACTGGGGTCAGGCCAGCTCGGCGCCGTAGCCCTCCTCGCGGATCGCCTCGAGTACCTGGGTGCTGTCGAGCCGGCTGGCGACCCGGACTTCGCCGGCGCCAAGATCCACCTGGACGTCCGCCGCCGAATCCTTC
The DNA here is from genome assembly GCF_050433085.1 of Pseudomonas sp. RC10-4-2. Classification (NCBI taxonomy): domain Bacteria; kingdom Pseudomonadati; phylum Pseudomonadota; class Gammaproteobacteria; order Pseudomonadales; family Pseudomonadaceae; genus Pseudomonas; species Pseudomonas sp. RC10-4-2. The sequence continues at coordinate 758,478 of NZ_JBNPXX010000001.1, read as the reverse complement.
GCCTGCACCGCATGGGTGATCGCCCGTACGCAGTGGCCGCAGGTCATGCCCTGAACCTTGAAGACTTGCATGGTATTGCCTCCTGTTGGTCATCGATGGGGCGATTTTCGACCTTGACATGGTGTCAAGGTCAATCCTCGAAATATCCGGTAACCGACAAAGCGTCAAGAACGGGTAAAGGCGGAGTAAAGAGGCTTAAACCCTACAAAGCACATGGTTAACATGTTCACCTTGTTCTTCACGAGGTAGAACCATGTCCATCCGCCGCTATTCCCCGTCACAGATCGCCCTGCACTGGCTCAGCGCCGTCGCGGTCCTGCTGATCATCGCCCTGCCCTACGGCGCCGACTTCTTCGCCGGCCTGCTCGGCGGCAAGGGCAACGTCTTCACCCTGCACAAGTCGCTGGGCGTGGCGGTACTCCTGCTGACCCTGACACGCCTGGCGCTGCGCCGCGTCCAGGGTGTCCCGGATACCCTGGAGGGGAACCCGGACTGGCAGCGCGCGGCCGCCAAGGCCGGGCATTTCCTGCTGTACGCGGTGCTGATCGTCATGCCGCTCTCCGGCATGCTCGCCGGCAAGCGTCCGCTGGACCTGTTCTGGCTGGTGCAGATCGGCCCGTTCGACCTGCCGGAAGCCTTCAAGGCGTTCGCCGGCGGCACCCACGTCACCGTCCAGTACCTGCTTTTCGCGCTGATCCTCGGCCACGCCGCCGCGGCCATCTGGCACCACCGCGTGCAGAAGGACGACGTACTGCGCGCCATGCTGCCGCAACGCGGCGCCTGACCCCAGCGACGGACGGGCACGCGGATGCCCGTCCCGACTTGTCCCGGGCCCCGGCTTCGGCCAAGCTTTTCCCTACGCCCCCGCCGCCGAGGCCCGCCATGTTCCCCATTCTTCGCCCGCTGCTCCATACCGCCGCCCTGGCCTGCGCCCTCCCGGCGCTCGCCGCGGACCCGCAACCGGCCAGCGGTGGCTGGGCGCAACCCGACCCGGCGCCGATCGGCTATGCGGTGCTGAACGTTTCCCGCGAGCGGGTCGAGTCCGGCACTGCCTGCGATGTCGGCCTGTACGTCCACGACGAACTGGTCGGCAACCTGCAACCGGGCGCCAGCCTGGCCCTGAACCTGCAACCCGGCGCGGTGGACGTGCGTCTTGCGCCGAACGGTCCTGGCGACGCCTGCCGGAACGGCATGACCATCCTCGCCGGACAGACCCTGACCCTGCGCGCCGGAGAGATCCGCAACCTGCGCATTACCCTCGGTGCGGGCGGGCTCTACCTGGCACCGGTGGCGGATGGGTACTGAGGGGTAGCGACTTGCCGTGGAGCATTGGCCATGACTCAGGGCACGAAGGTGGCGTTTCGGCACCGGGTGCACGGGGACTGCCTGGCGGGCCGTGAATGCGTGACTGGCCCCAGCTCCCGTCGCTGCCTGCACGGCACTAAGGGGGGAAGCTGTTGCTTAGCGCTTGAGCGGGCGTCGTGCTTGCCTTGGTCTCTTGTTTCGCCTTTCCAGGCGAGTTCCTTCTGCAAGCGTCCAAAAGACTCGCCCCACTACTCGGAGGGCATGCCAGGAGCCCGATCCGTAGGGCGAATAACCGCTTGCGGTTATCCGCCGGCTGTCCGGGGCATCGGCGGATACCGCCTGTGGCGGTATTCGCCCTACGGGACTATATCGCTCGCGATTTCTTAGCTACACGGCAGTGAGGGGGGCGCTGTTGCTTAGCGCTTGAGCGGGCGTCATGTTTGGTGGTCAAGCTGTTTTCTGTGCCTGCCTTGACCTCTTGTTTCGCCTTCCCAGGCGAGTTCCTTTTGCAAGCGTCCAAAAGGAACCAAAAGACTCGCCCCGGCATCCTGCCACTCGTCCCCCTCCGCAACGATTCCGCTCGGCCTCCTGACGGGGCGGGTTTGCCGCCCCACCACTTGGAGGGCAAACCTCCCTTCGTGCATGCCAGGAACCCGATCCGTAGGGCGGATAACCGCAAGCGGTCATTCACTCTACGGATCAGGGCTTCGGTATGTGGAAGTCTGGCATGCACGAGGTCATCCCCCTCCTGAAGCGCCCCTCAGCCCAATCGAATCCTTCCGCTCGCCACCAGCACCGCATGCCCGGCGATACTCACCCGCTCGCCCTCCAACCGGCACCACAGCTCGCCGCCGCGCGCCGAGCACTGCTGGGCGGTCAGCGACAGTTTGTTCAAGCGCTGGGCCCAGTAGGGAATCAGGCTGCAATGCGCGGAGCCTGTGACCGGGTCTTCGTCGACGCCCATCGCCGGGGCGAAGAAGCGCGAGACGAAATCCTTCTGCAGACCCCGCGCGGTGACGATCACTCCACGCCAGGGCAGCCGCGCCAGGGCCGCGAAGTCGGGGCGACAGGCGCGCACCGCCTCTTCGGACTCGAGCAGCACCAGCAGCTTGTCGGTGGAGCCCAGCACGTCCACCGGCGGCAGGCCCAGGGCCTGCTCCAGCTCGACGGTGCTACCGACCTCGCTCGGATACTGCGCGGGGAAATCCAGGACCAGCCGCTCGTCCTCGCGGTTGACCCGCAGCGCACCGGAGCGCGAGATGAATTCCAGGCGCTCGCCCGGCTCGTCGTAGACCTCGAACAGTACGTGGGCCGCAGCCAGTGTGGCGTGGCCGCAGAGCGCCACCTCGACGCTCGGGGTGAACCAGCGGATCCGCCAGGCCTCTCCTTCGCGAACGACGAAGGCGGTCTCGGAGAGGTTGTGCTCGGTCGCGATCATCTGCATCAGCTCGTCCGCCAGCCAGGCGTCGAGGCGATAGACCACGGCGGGATTGCCACTGAACGGGCGGGAAGAAAACGCGTCGACCTGGTGGAACTCGAGCTGCATGGCAGACCTCCTGGGAACGATCGCCACAGCATGCCGCCGCAGGCTCCGGGATGGGCGATACAGTGCGATCTTTTCCGATCGTAACAGTGGGACTTCGCCCTGCCTTCGACCCATTGCCCGAGCGGGCGTTTGCAGCGACCTGCCGGCGTTGTGAAGCCGCCGGCAAAAACGCCGCCTTTTTCCGCGAAACGCCGCTCAGGCCTCGCTGCGCACCCGTCGCACCGCGTTCTGCCAGCCGGCGTAGAGTTCGCCGCGGCGCTCCTCGGCCATGTGTGCGGCGAAGCGGCGCTGCAGGTGCCAGTGGCTGGCGATGTCGTCCAGGTCACGATAGAAGCCGGCCTTCAGCCCGGCCATGTAGGCCACGCCGAGGGCGGTGGTCTCGGTGACTTCCGGGCGCTCCACGGTGACGCCAAGGATGTCGGTGAGGAATTGCATCACCCAGTTGTTCACCACCATCCCGCCGTCCACCCGCAGCGCGCTGGGCGGCGTGCCGTCCTGGCGCATCGCTTCGAGCAGGTCGCGGGTCTGGTAGCAGACCGATTGCAGACCGGCGGTGACGATCTCCTTGATTCCGGTGTCACGGGTCAGGCCGAAGATCGCGCCGCGCGCCTTCGGGTCCCAGTAGGGCGCGCCGAGGCCGGTAAAGGCCGGCACCAGGTAGACGCCGTTGGAGTCGCCGGCCTGGATCGCCAGGGCTTCGCTCTCGTGGGCGTGGTCGATCAGCTTGATGCCGTCGCGCAGCCATTGCACCGCGGCGCCGGCGACGAAGATGCTGCCCTCCACCGCGTAGCTGACCTTGCCGTCCAGACGGTAGCCGACCGTGGTGAGCAGGCGGTTCTTCGAGGTCACCGGCTGCTCGCCGGTGTTCTGGATCATGAAGCAGCCGGTGCCGTAGGTGCTCTTCACCATGCCCGGCTGGAAGCAGGCCTGGCCGATCAGCGCGGCCTGCTGGTCGCCGGCCATGCCCAGCACCGGGATCGCCGCGCCAAGCAGCGACGGCTCGCTGACGCCGAACTCCGCCGCGCAGTCGAGTACCTCCGGCAGCAGGCTGCGCGGGATCTCGAACAGCGCCAGCAATTCCTCGTCCCAGTCCTGGCTGTGGATGTTGAACAGCAGGGTGCGCGAAGCGTTGGTCGCGTCGGTGCGATGGGAGCGGCCGCCGGTCAGGCGCCAGAGCAGGAAGCAGTCGACGGTGCCGAAGCGCAGCTCGCCGCGTTCGGCGCGCTGGCGGGCGCCGGGCACGTTGTCGAGGATCCAGCGCAGCTTGGTGGCGGAGAAATACGGATCGATCAGCAGCCCGGTGCGCGCGCTGACGTTCGCCTCGTGGCCGGCGGCCTTGAGTTCGGCACAGTAGTCGGCGGTACGACGATCCTGCCAGACGATGGCCGGGTGGATCAGGTCGCCGCTGGCGGCGTCCCAGACCAGCGTGGTCTCGCGCTGGTTGGTGATGCCGATGGCGGCGATGTCGGCCGCGCGCAAGCCCTTGCGGGCGAGCGCGTCGCGACAGACCTGGAGGGTGGTCAGCCAGATTTCCTCGCCGTCGTGCTCCACCCAGCCGTCCTTCGGGAAGTACTGCTTGAATTCCTGCTGGCAGCTCGCCACCGGCAAGCCCTGGGCACTGAACACGATGGCGCGGGAGCTGGTGGTGCCCTGGTCGATGGCGAGGAGATAGTGGGACATGGAAAACCTGACAGATTGAAAAGTAAGACGAATGCCGACCGCTAGGCCGGCGGGATTAGCGGCTCATTCACGGCCGATGGCGGCGAACGAACCCTGGGTCAGCTGGGCCAGCACCTCGGCCGCCAGCTCCACTTCCAGCCCGCGCCGTCCTGCGCTGACATGGATGCTCGGGTACTGCCGCGCGCTTTCATCGATGAAGGTACGCAGGCGCTTCTTCTGCCCCAGCGGGCTGATCCCGCCCACCAGGTAGCCGGTGGCCCGCTGCGCCGCCTGCGGATCGGCCATGTCGGCCTTCTTCGCCCCCGCCGCATGGGCCAGGGCCTTCAGGTCGAGACTGCCGATCACCGGCACCACCGCCACCAGCAACTCGCCCTTCTCCGTGGCGGCGAGCAGCGTCTTGAACACCCGCTGCGGGTCCAGGCCGAGCTTTTCCGCGGCCTCCAGGCCATAGGAAGGTGCCTTGGGGTCGTGGCTGTAGCTGAGCACCTTGTGCGCGGCGCGGGCCTTTTTCAGCAGGTCGATGGCAGGGGTCATGGTCACTCCCGGAGAAGAACGTTGGCTGAAAACCGGCGCCTACCTTAAGCCATCGCCGCCCCTGCTGCACGGGCGCCGATGCCGCGGCCCGCGTGCCTCGGTAGCGATATTCGATTGGCCGCGAAAACGAAACCGGAGGGTCGTTTTTCGGACAAACGTTCATCTTCGCGCTTTGACAGCATTCCTTTGTGAATATATTTTTTCGAAACTGAACAATTTTCACGGCTGCCCGCCATAATTACAAGAACAGACAAGAGAGGCCCCATGACCACCGCCGCCCCGACCCCGTCCCTGTTCGGCCAATGCCTGGCCGAGTTCCTCGGCACCGCCCTCCTCATCTTCTTCGGCACCGGTTGCGTCGCGGCCCTGAAGGTCGCCGGCGCCAGCTTCGGCCTGTGGGAAATCAGCATCATCTGGGGGGTCGGCGTGAGCATGGCAATCTACCTCAGCGCCGGCGTCTCCGGCGCCCACCTGAACCCGGCGGTGAGCATCGCGCTGTGGCTGTTCGCCGGCTTCGAGGGGCGCAAGCTGCCGTTCTACATCACCGCCCAGGTGGCCGGTGCGTTCTGCGCCGCAGCGCTGGTCTACACCCTCTACAGCAGCCTGTTCATCGAGTTCGAACAGGCGCAGAACATCGTCCGCGGCAGCCAGGACAGCCTGGCCCTGGCCTCGGTGTTCTCCACCTATCCGCACCCGGCGCTGTCGGTCGGCCAGGCGTTCCTCGTCGAAGTGGTGATCACGGCCATCCTCATGGCGGTGATCATGGCCCTTACCGACGACGGCAACGGCCTGCCGCGCGGTCCGTTGGCGCCGCTGCTGATCGGCCTGCTGATCGCCGTGATCGGTAGCGCCATGGGCCCGCTGACCGGTTTCGCGATGAACCCGGCGCGCGACTTCGGCCCCAAGCTGATGACCTACCTGGCCGGCTGGGGGCCCATCGCCTTCACTGGCGGCCGCGAGATTCCCTATTTCCTGGTGCCGATCTTCGCCCCGATCCTCGGTGCCTGCCTCGGCGCCGGCGGCTATCGTGTACTGATCGCGCGCCATCTGCCGAGCGCCGCGGCGCCCGCCGAAGCCGAGCCGGAGAAGGTTCGCGCTTCCTGACCGCCCGCTCTTTCCTGCCATAGCCACAAGGCCACAGCCATGACCGACAAGCACAACAAGAAATACGTCGTCGCCCTGGACCAGGGCACCACCAGCTCCCGCGCCATCGTCTTCGACCGCGATGCCAACGTGGTCAGCCAGGCCCAGCGCGAGTTCGCCCAGTTCTATCCGCAGGCCGGCTGGGTCGAGCACGACCCGATGGAAATCTGGGCCACGCAGAGTTCGACCCTGGTCGAGGCCCTCGCCCAGGCCAGCATCGAGCACGACCAGGTGGCCGCCATCGGTATCACCAACCAGCGCGAGACCACGGTGGTCTGGGACCGTCACAGCGGTCGGCCGATCCACAACGCCATCGTCTGGCAGTGCCGGCGCAGCGCGGCGATCTGCGCGCAGCTCAAGCGCGACGGGCTGGAAGACTACATCCGCGAAACCACCGGGCTGGTCACCGATCCGTACTTCTCCGGGACCAAGCTGAAGTGGATCCTCGACAACGTCGAAGGCGCCCGCGAACGCGCGCGCAACGGCGACCTGTTGTTCGGCACCATCGACACCTGGCTGATCTGGAAGCTCACCGAAGGCAAGGTCCACGTCACCGACTACACCAATGCCTCGCGGACCATGCTGTTCAACATCCACAGCCTCGACTGGGACGCACGGATGCTCGAGGTGCTCGACATTCCCCGCTCGATGCTGCCGGAGGTGCGCAACTCTTCGGAGGTCTACGGCAACGCCCGGATCGGCGGGGTCGGCGGCGGCGAGCTGCCGATCGCCGGGATCGCCGGCGACCAGCAGGCCGCCCTGTTCGGCCAGATGTGCGTGGAACCGGGCCAGGCGAAGAACACCTACGGCACCGGCTGCTTCCTGCTGATGCACACCGGCGACAAGGCGGTGAAATCCACCCATGGCCTGCTCACCACCATCGCCTGCGGCCCGCGCGGCGAGGTCGGCTACGCCCTGGAGGGCGCGGTGTTCAACGGCGGCTCCACGGTGCAGTGGTTGCGCGACGAACTGAAGGTGATCAACGACTCCTTCGATTCCGAATACTTCGCCACCAAGGTCAAGGACAGCAACGGCGTCTACCTGGTACCGGCCTTCACCGGACTCGGCGCGCCCTATTGGGACCCCTATGCGCGCGGCGCGGTGTTCGGCCTGACCCGTGGAGTCAAGGCCGACCACCTGATCCGCGCTACCCTGGAATCCATCGCCTACCAGACCCGCGACGTGCTCGACGCCATGCAGCGCGATGCCGGCGAACGCCTGCGCGCCCTGCGCGTCGACGGCGGGGCGGTGGCCAACAATTTCCTCATGCAGTTCCAGGCCGACATCCTCGGCACCCGCGTGGAACGTCCGGTGATGCGCGAGACCACCGCCCTCGGCGCCGCCTACCTGGCCGGCCTGGCTTGCGGCTTCTGGAGCAGCCTCGACGAGCTGAAGAGCAAGGCGGTGATCGAGCGGGTGTTCGAGCCGGAGTGCGACGAGCCCCGGCGCGAAAAGCTCTATGCCGGCTGGAAGAAAGCGGTGGAGCGCACTCGCGGCTGGGACGACGGCGAACTGTGACGAGCTGGCGCCATTCGTACGCCGCGATGCGGCGAATGGCGTGTTCCCGGGCGCCGCTCTGGCATGCCCTGGGTAACGTTTGCGCGCGGCGGCCGGGTGCCGCCGCGGCGCCCTCTACGACTCATGCACGGCTGACAACGGCCCCCCGCGTGCGGCATTCTTGGCGACTTTCCAGGGTCCCGGCCCGGCAGCACGAGAACAACCCATGAACCTGCCCCCCCGACAGCAAAGCATCATCGAGGAGGTCCGCGAGCGCGGTTACCTGAGCATCGAGGAGATGGCGCAGATGTTCGCGGTCACCCCGCAGACCATCCGCCGCGACATCAACCAGCTCGCCGAACAGGGACTGCTGCGCCGCTACCACGGCGGTGCGGCCTACGATTCGAGCATCGAGAACACCGCCTACACCATGCGCGCCGACCAGATGCGCGACGAGAAGCAGCGCATCGCCGAAGCCGTGGCCAGCCTGGTGCCGGACAACGCCTCGCTGTTCATCAACATCGGCACCACCACCGAGGCCATCGCCCGCGCCCTGCTCAACCACCGCAACCTGAAGATCATCACCAACAACCTGCACGTGGCCGCCACCCTCAGCGCCAAGGAAGACTTCGAAGTGCTGGTCGCCGGCGGCACCGTACGCAGCGACGGCGGCATCGTCGGCCAGGCCGCGGTGGATTTCATCCAGCAGTTCCGCGTCGACTTCGCCCTGGTCGGCATCAGCGGCATCGACGAGGATGGCAGCCTGCTCGACTTCGACTACCAGGAAGTGCGCGTATCCCAGGCGATCATCGACAACGCGCGGCAAGTGTTCCTGGCCGCCGACTCGAGCAAGTTCGGACGCAACGCGGTGGTCCGCCTGGGCCCGATCTCGCTGGTCAACCGGGTCATCAGCGACAGCCCGCCGCCCGCCGCCATCGCCCGCCTGATGGCACAGCACAAGGTTCACCTGGACCTGGTCTGAGGCATTTCCCCTGCCACGGCGCCGTTCGGCGCCGTGAATGTTCGTTTCAGAAAAGCCACCTGCCGACCCCTGCCCATGCGCCACGCCCCTCGGCGGCCGCTTTCCCGCATGCGGAAGAGGGGCTGTTCCCGCGCGGACGGGCAAACCGGTAGCGCCCGGGCAACCCTTCGAAATTGAAAAAGCCTGGTGAATCGGGCTGGTCAATAACTGCGCAATCGACTAAGCTATTTTCGAATTCGAACAAAACTACGTTCACTTTCGACTTCAGGGCCTTTCACATGAGTCAAGCGCACACCCCCTCCGCTCCACTCGCCGAAGTCTACGATGTCGCCGTGGTCGGCGGTGGCATCAACGGTGTAGGGATCGCCGCCGACGCAGCCGGGCGCGGCCTGTCCGTGTTCCTTTGCGAACAGCACGACCTGGCCCAGCACACCTCCTCGGCCAGCAGCAAGCTGATCCACGGCGGCCTGCGCTACCTCGAACACTACGAATTCCGCCTGGTCCGCGAAGCCCTGGCCGAGCGCGAGGTCCTGCTGGCCAAGGCGCCGCACATCGTCAAGCCGCTGCGCTTCGTCCTGCCGCACCGTCCGCACCTGCGCCCGGCCTGGATGATCCGTGCCGGCCTGTTCCTCTACGATCACCTCGGCAAGCGCGAGAAGCTGCCCGCCTCGCGCGGCCTGCGCTTCACCGGCAGCAGCCCGCTGAAGGCCGAGATCCGCCGTGGCTTCGAGTACTCCGACTGCGCGGTGGACGATGCGCGCCTGGTGGTGCTCAACGCGATCTCCGCTCGCGAGCACGGCGCCCACGTCCATACCCGCACCCGCTGCGTCAGCGCCCGTCGCAGCAAGGGACTCTGGCACCTGCACCTGGAACGCAGCGACGGCAGCCTGTATTCGATCCGCGCCCGCGCCCTGGTGAACGCCGCCGGCCCCTGGGTAGCGCGCTTCATCCAGGACGACCTGAAACAGAAGTCGCCCTACGGTATCCGCCTGATCCAGGGCAGCCACATCATCGTGCCGAAGCTGTACGAAGGCGAGCACGCCTACATCCTGCAGAACGAAGACCGCCGCATCGTCTTCGCCATCCCCTATCTGGACCGTTTCACAATGATCGGCACCACCGATCGCGAGTACCAGGGCGACCCGGCCAAGGTGGCGATCAGCGAAGAGGAAACCGCCTACCTGCTGCAAGTGGTGAACGCCCATTTCAAGCAGCAACTCGCGGCCGCCGACATCCTGCACAGCTTCGCCGGCGTGCGTCCGCTGTGCGACGACGAGTCCGACGAGCCTTCGGCGATCACCCGCGACTACACCCTGTCGCTCTCCGCCGGCAACGGCGAGCCGCCGCTGCTCTCGGTGTTCGGCGGCAAGCTGACCACCTACCGCAAGCTGGCCGAATCGGCGCTGACGCAGCTCCAGCCGTTCTTCGCCAATCTCGGCCCGGCCTGGACCGCCAAGGCACCGCTGCCGGGCGGCGAGCAGATGCAGAGCGTCGAGGCGCTCACCGAGCAACTGGCCAACCGCTACGCCTGGCTCGACCGCGAACTGGCGCTGCGCTGGGCGCGCACCTACGGCACCCGGGTGTGGCGCCTGCTGGACGGGGTCAATGGCGAAGCCGATCTCGGCGAGCACCTGGGCGGCGGCCTGTATGCCCGCGAAGTGGACTACCTGTGCAAGCACGAGTGGGCCCAGGACGCCGAGGACATCCTCTGGCGCCGCAGCAAGCTCGGCCTGTTCCTCTCGCCGAGCCAGCAGGTGCGCCTCGGCCAGTACCTGCAGAGCGAGCATCCGCATCGCCCGCGGGTGCATGCGGCCTGATCGCCAGCCAGAAACGTCGAGGCCCGCTTTTGCGGGCCTCGTTCGTTATGGAAGGGTACGGGACGATCCGGGCATAATGCGCGGCGCCACCAAGCCGGTGGCGCCGCCGCAGTCGAGAATCCCGTGGACCTGATGTTCAAGGCGCTGATCGGCGCCGCCGTGGTCGTGCTCCTCGCCGTCCTGTCGAAGACCCGCAACTACTACATCGCCGGCCTGGTGCCGCTGTTTCCCACCTTCGCCCTGATTGCCCACTACATCGTCGGCAAGGGCCGTTCGCTGGACGACCTGAAGACCACCATCGTCTTCGGCATGTGGTCGATCATCCCCTACTTCGTCTATCTCGCCGCGCTCTACCTGCTGGTCGAGCGCTTCCGCCTGGAGACCTCGCTGGCCCTGGCGGCGCTGGCCTGGCTGGTGGCGGCAAGCGTGCTGGTGGGCCTCTGGGTACGCCTGCACGCCTGAGACCGCGAGCGCGGCTTCAGAGCTGGACGACGCTGGCCTGCCGATGGGCCTTCAGGTAAGGCACCACCGCCGCCAGCAACGGCTCCTTGAAGGCTTCCTGGAAGCGATGGGCGAGACCGGGGATCAGCTTCAGCTCCGAGCCACGGATATGCGCCGCCACGTGCACGCCGTGCATCACCGGCAGCAGCGGATCGGCGGTGCCATGGATCACCAGGGTCGGCACCTGCAGACGGTTCAGCAGCGGCACCCGGCTGGGTTCGGCGAGGATCGCCAGCAATTGCCGCTGCACGCCTTCCGGGTTGAAGGCGCGGTCGTAGGAACGTGCGGCCTGCAACAGAAGTTGCTGGCGATCATCGCGCACTTCCGGACTGCCCAGCGCCGCCAGCAGGTCGGCCTGCTGCTCGACCGCCTGCTCGCGGCTGGCCGCCTCGCGCCGCGCCAGCAGGCGCAGCAGCGACTCGCTGGGCGCCGGCAGGCCTTCGGCGCCGGAGCTGGTCATCACCAGGGTCAGGCTGAGCAGGCGCTGCGGCGCCATGTCGGCGATGTGCTGGGCGATCATCCCGCCCATGCTGGCGCCGAGCACATGGGCCTGGGGGATATCCAGCGCGTCGAGCAGATGCAGGGCATCGCCGGCCATGTCGGTGAGGGTATAGGGCGCGCTGACCGGCAGGCCGAGGCGATAACGCACCACTTCGTAGGTCAGCCGCGAACTGGGCACCGGCACGTTCCAGGCCGACAGGCCGACGTCGCGGTTGTCGTAGCGGATCACCCGGAAGCCTTGCTCGCACAGGGCGCTGACCACCTCGTCCGGCCAGTGGATCAGTTGCCCGCCCAGGCCCATCACCAGCAGCAGGGCCGGATCGCTGTCGCGGCCGATGCTCTGGTAGGCCAGGCGCACGTCGCCCAGTTCGACCGTCTCGGTAGGTACGCGTGCGTCGCAACGCGCCACCGCAAAGGAGGAGAGGCTGCACAACAAGGCGGCCAGGAAGATGAAAGCACGCATGAAGAAAACCCAGAACGCAAAACCCCAGTGGAGCGCGATTCTGATTAAATTTCGTCCAGCGCGCTGCCACAGTAGCGTGACAGTTTGATGAATGCCGCCAGGCGGTCGTGGCGTTGTGGCTCTGCAGCGTTGCGCCGCTGCTCCGGGCCGCCGTCCCGTGTGCCGGGCTATTCTCCCCGTCGCTCCACGATTGCGCGCTCTGCGGGATCGAGGCCATCGCTTGTCGACAGCCCCTGGCGTATGAGACAAACTCAACGAATCCGCACCGCTATCAAGTTTTGCTCATACAGAGGCCGCCATGCTCGAACTTCGCCACCTCAAGACCCTGCACGCGCTGCGCGAAGCCGACAGCCTGGTGGAAGCCGCCGAGCGCCTGCACCTTACCCAGTCGGCGCTGTCGCACCAGTTCAAGGAACTGGAAGAGCGCCTGGGCATGCAGTTGTTCGTGCGCAAGACCAAGCCGGTACGCTTCACCAGCGCCGGGCTGCGCCTGCTGCAACTGGCCGACTCGCTGCTGCCCCAACTGCGCACCGCCGAGCGCGACCTGGCACGGCTCGCCGGCGGTACCGCCGGGCGCCTGCACATGGCCATCGAATGCCACAGTTGCTTCCAGTGGCTGATGCCGACCATCGACCAGTTCCGCGACGCCTGGCCGGAAGTCGAACTGGACCTGGCCTCGGGCTTCTCCTTCGCGCCGCTGCCGGCCCTGGCCCGCGGCGACCTCGACCTGGTGGTGACCGCCGACCCGGTCGAGTTGCCCGGCATCACCTACGTGCCACTGTTCACCTACGAAGCGCTGCTGGCGGTGGCCAACCAGCATGCCCTGGCTGGTCGACCGTATGTCGTCCCGGAGGACCTGGAGCGGGAAACCCTGATCACCTATCCGGTGGAACGCGATCGTCTCGACGTCTTCACCCGCTTCCTCGACCCCGCCGACGTGGAGCCGGCGCAGGTGCGCATAGCCGAGCTGACCGTGATGATGATGCAGCTGGTGGCCTCCGGTCGCGGCGTCTGCTGCCTGCCGAACTGGGCCCTGCACGAGTACAGCTCGCGCGGCTACGTGACGGCCCGGCGCCTCGGTGAAAAGGGCCTGTACTGCACGCTCTTCGCCGCCATCCGCACGGACATGTTCGATGCGCCATTCATGCGCGACTTCCTGCTCACCGCCAAGGACACCTCCTTCGCCACCCTCGAAGGGGTCAGCGCCGCCAAGGGCTGAGCGGCTCAGAACAGCGGCAGCTCATAGGTCAGGTACAGGCGGTTCTCGTCGATGTCGCGGCTGAAGGCCGAACGGTAGGTAGCGTTGCGCCAGACCAGCCCCAGTCCCTTCAGCGCACCGCCCTGCAACACGTAGCGCAGGTCGCTGTCGCGTTCCCACTCGCGACTGCCGTCGGCGCCCTTCGGTTTCGCGCCGTGGCCGCTGAAATAGCGCGTCATCAGGCTCAGGCCGGGCACCCCGAGCGGCGCGAAGTCGCAGTCGTAGCGCAGTTGCCAGGAGGACTCGCCAGCCTCGGCGAAGTCGTTGTACTGGCCGAAATTGACCAGGTACGGATCGGTCCCCTCCAGGTAGGGGAAACCGTGGTCGCCGCTCATCCGCTGGTAGCCCAGGCCGAAGGCCTGGCCGTTGCGCAGGCGGTAGGTGAGCGACCCGCTGAAGGAACGGTTGTCGATGCGCCCGCCGCGAGCGCCGCCGGTATCCCGGCTGAGCGCCAGGCGCAAGTCGCTCTCCAGGCTATCCGCAGCGACGCCGATGCGCCCCTTGAGACCGAGGAAATGCTGGGCGTAGACCTGCTCCAGTTCGCCATAGTGGTAGCTGCCGGTCCAGTCCGGGGCGATACGGTAGTCCAGGCCGGCCAGGTCGAAACGGTCCGCCTGCGCCGCGCCGGCGAAACGCCGGTTGCGGTTGAACAGCGCCAGGTCGCTGGTGCCCGCCTCGTTGCGCTGGCTGACCTCGGTCAGCCGTCCCAGGTTCAGGCTCAGTCCGCTCAGTTCGCCGGAAGTCAGCAGCGCGCCCTGGAACACCTGGGGGAATAGCCGCCCGTAGTTGGGCTGGATGGTCGGTAGCTTCGGCACCAGGCCGCCGACCTTCAGTTCGCTGCGCGACAGGCGCAGCTTGGCGGTGGCGTCCAGCCGCGCGTAGTCGCCCGCCGCGCTGCCATCGTCGCGAAGCGGAAGCAGGCCGGTGCCGCTACGCCCCGCGCCGGAATCGAGTCGGACGCCGAGCTTGCCCAGCAGGTCGAGACCCACGCCGAGGGTACCCTCGGTATAGCCCGAGCGGTAGTCGAAGAGAAAGCCCTGGGCCCACTCCTCGCTTTTCGCACGTCCCGCGCCATCGCGGAAGTCGCGGTTCATGTAGAAGTTGCGCAAGGCCAGGCTGGCCCGCGAGTCTTCGAGGAAGCCCTCGGCCAAGGCGGGAACGCTATCGCCGGCAAGGATCGGCAGCAGGAAAAACGCGCATTTCTTGTTGTTGTTCATACGCACTCCGAACGGGCGCCTGGGCGCCTCTTTTTCTAGGGGGAACGGTGTCTCATCGGCAGCGCTCGATCACCATCGCCACGCCCTGGCCGAGCCCGACGCACAGGCTGACCACCGCGTAGCGCCGCTCGATGCGTTGCAGCCCGCGGGCGGCGGTGAGCACCAGGCGCGCACCGGAGGCGCCGAGCGGATGGCCGAGGGCAATGGCGCCGCCATGGGGATTGACCCGCGGGTCCTCGTAGTCCAGGCCGAGCAACTTCAGGCAGGCCAGGACCTGCGGCGCGAAGGCTTCGTTGATCTCGATCAGGCCGACCTCGTCCAGGTCGATGCCGGCGCGTTGCAGCGCGCGGAGGATCGCCTGCTGCGGGCCGATGCCCATCAACCGGGGCTCCACGCCGACGCTGGCGCTGGCGAGGATCCGCGCCAGCGGCCGGATGCCCTCGCGCTCGCCGATCGCGCGGTCGCCCAGCAGCACTACCGCCGCCCCGTCGTTGATCCCCGAGGCATTGCCGGCGGTCACTACCCCGCCGGCGAACAACGCCGGCAAGCGCGCCAGGGCCGCCAGGTCGGCCTGCGGCCGCGGATGCTCGTCGCGCTCCACCAGCCGCGTCTCGCCCTTGCGTCCGGCACGCACCTCCACCGGAAGGATCTCGCCGAGGAAAAAGCCCTCCTCCAGCGCAGCCTGGTAGCGCGCCTGGGAAGAAGCGGCGAAACGGTCGGCGTCTTCGCGGGCGATGCCGAAGGCGCGGGCCACGTTGTCGCCGGTCTCCGGCATGCTGTCGTTGCCATAGCGCTCGACCAGCCTGGGGTTGGCGAAGCGCGCGCCGATGGTGCTGTCGAAGACCTCCAGCGTGCGGCTGAAGGCGCTCTCCGCCTTGCCCATGACGAACGGCGCCCGGGACATGCTTTCGGCGCCGCCGGCCAGGTACAGCCGACCCTCGCCGCAACTGATCGCGCGCGCCGCGTCGATCACCGCCGACAGTCCGCTGGCACACAAGCGGTTGACCGTCTGCCCGGGCAGCCGCGCCGGCAGGCCGGCTGCGAGCAGCGCGTTGCGCGCCAGGTTGCGGCTGTCTTCGCCGGCCTGGTTGGTGCAACCGAGGATCACATCCTCCAGGTCGTCGACGGCGAACCCGGAGGTTTCCGCGAGACGCGCCAGCAGCAGGCCGGCCAGGTCGTCCGGACGCACCGTCGAGAGTGCACCGGCATGCCGGCCGAAAGGCGTACGCAGGCCGGCGTAGATATAGGCATCGAGCATGGTGTGTTTCTCCGCGAAGGGATCAGGAGGCCAACGGGCTGTCCGGCTGGCGCAGGGAAAGGCCCAGTTGGGCGCGCCGGCGCAGCCAGGGGCTGGGGCGATAGCGCGGGTCGCCGCTGAGCGCATGCAGGCGTTCGAGGATGCGCAGCACGCGCCCGGCACCCATTCGGTCGCCCCACTCCAGCGGCCCCAGCGGATAGCCGAGACCGAGGCGCACCGCCAGGTCGATGTGCTCCACCGAAGCGATACCCTGCTGGGCGATGTCGCAGGCGAGATTGACGATCGAGGCGAGGGTGCGCTGGACGATGAACCCGGCGCTGTCGCGAATCAGCGTGACGCCCACGCCGTCCCGTGCGAACAGGGTGCGAGCCGCCTGCTGCAGCTCCGCTCGGGTCGCCGGGCAGGCCATCAGGCAGCGGTTTCGCTCCAGGTCCGACAGCACGTCGATGGCCAGGCTGCGCGTCGGATCGACGGCGAACCGCCGCGCTGCGGCGCTGACGTCGGCGCCCAGCGGCGCAAGCAGGCACAACGCCGCCCCGGAAGGACGCTCGCCGCTCTCCACCTCGGCGCCCAGACGTTGTAGCAACGTCAGCAATGGCGCGCGGTCATGTTCGTCGTCGACGCCCAGCCACACCGGCGGCAACGCCGCGCCTGGCGCAACCGCCGGGGCGGCGGCGGGCACCTGCCCAGCGCCGTCGTAGCGGTAGAAGCCCTGGCCGCTCTTGCGCCCCAGGCGGCCGGCGGCGAGCATCTGGCGCAGCAAGGGATGCGGACGATAACGCGGCTCCTCGTAGTACTGCCGGTAGATCGACTCCATCACCGGCAGGCTGACGTCCAACCCGACCAGGTCGAACAGCTCGAACGGGCCCATGCGGAAGCCGGCGCCCTCGCGCAGGACTTCGTCGATCGCCGCCACCGGCGCCACGCCCTCGCCGAGGATACGCAGCGCCTCGGTGCCGAAGGCCCGTCCGGCATGGTTGACGATGAAGCCGGGGCTGTCCGTGGCACGCACCGACTGGTGGCCGAAGGTCGCCACCAGGGCGCACAGTCGCTCGGCGATGCCGGTGCGGGTGGCGAGACCCTCGATCACCTCCACCAGACGCATCAGCGGCACCGGATTGAAGAAGTGCAGACCGGCGACCCGGCCGGGATCGCGACAGGCCGAGGCGATCGCGGTAACCGACAGCGAGGAGGTATTGCTGGCGAGGATCGCTTCGTCGCCGACCACCTCTTCCAATTGGCGGAACAACGCCTGCTTGGCCTCCAGGTTCTCGACGATCGCCTCGATCACCAACTGGCAGCCGCGTAGGACCCGCATGTCCTCGACCACCCGCAGATTGCCCATCGCGCGCTCGACAGCCTCCGCCTCCAGCCGGCCCCGCTCCACCTGCCGGGCAAGGACCGTGGCGATCTGCTCGCGTGCTTGCAGTGCCGCACCCTGGCGGCTGTCGTAGAGCAGCACCAACAGGCCGGCACAGGCAGCGAGCTGGGCGATGCCCTGGCCCATGGCACCGGTACCGACGATACCGATGAGAACGATCGGTGGTTCGCTCATTTTCCCAGGTACTCCGCTGTGCGTTTTTCCAGGAAGGCACGCATGCCCTCCTTCTGGTCGTGGCTGTCGAACAGCAACTGGAAGGCCTTGCGCTCCAGCGCCAGGGCCTGGTCCAGCGGCAGGTCGGCGCCGGCCAGGACCACTTCCTTGATCTGCGCCAGCGCCAGCGGCGGCAGGCCGGCGATCTGGCGAGCCAGTTCGAGGGCGCGATCCAATGCCTGGCCATCCGCCGCCACCTCGCTGACCAACCCTATGGCCAGGGCCTCCGGCGCCCGTACCGTGCAACCGGTAAACAGCATGCGCAGCGCCTGGAACTTGCCCACCGCTCGCACCAGGCGCTGGGTGCCGCCGGCGCCGGGCATCACGCCGACACGAACTTCCGGCTGGGCGAAGCGCGCCGAGGCACCGGCGACGATCAGGTCGCAGTGCATCGCCAACTCGCAGCCTCCGCCCAGGGCATAGCCCTCCACGGCGGCGATCAGCGGCTTGCGGCAGGCGGCGAGGGCCTGCCAATGGCGCTCCACCCCGCGCTGCTGGATCTCCAGCGCGGACGCCTCCGCCAGTTCGTTGAGATCGGCGCCGGCGGCGAACGCCGTGCCATTTCCGGTGAGGACGATGACCCGGGTATCGGCGCACTCGTCGAGGCGCCGTACGTGCTCCGCCAGAGCCTCGCGCAGGCGCATGTTCAGGGCGTTGAGCACTGCCGGGCGGTTCAGTCGCAACAGGGCCACACCCTGCTCCGGCCGCTCCAGCAGCACGAGTTCGGGGCGCACCGCCCCAGGGGAGGAATCCATGGCCATCTCCAATTGCCCGGGGATTGAGTTGCACGGCGCAGGCCGTGCCGTGAGGGGTTTCAGGCGCGGACGATGCCGCGCCGGACCAGCGCGTCGATCGCCTCGGCGCTCAATCCCAGTTCCGCCAGGACTTCCCGAGTGTCTCCGCCCAGCACCGGCGGCGCGGCGCGGTAACTGGCCGGGGTGCGCGAAAGCTTCACCGGCGAGGCGATGCCGCGATAGCCCTCGAGTTCGACGACCATCCCGCGATGGCGGGTGTGCGGGTGCTCCACCACCCGCTCCACCGTGGCGATGGCTCCGCAGGGCACGCCGAGACGGATCAGCCGCTCGGCCAGCTCACGGCCGTCGTGGGCCGCCAGGTAGTCCTCCAGAGCGCGCTTCAGCGCCTCGCGGTTGACCGAGCGCTTGCCGTTGTCGGCGAAGCGCGGGTCCCCCGGCAGTTCATCGGCTCCCAGGTACTCGCACAGGCGGGCGAACTGGCGGTCGTTGCCGACGGCGAGGAAGATCGGCTCGGTACCGGTGCGGTAGTTGTCGTAGGGCGCGATGTTCGGGTGGGCGTTGCCGCTACGCCGGGGCGTACGTCCGGAAGCGAAGTAGTTCGGCAGGTGCGGGTGCAGCAGGGAGATACCGCAGTCGTACAGGGTGATGTCCACCGACTGCCCGCGCCCGCTGACCTGGCGCTCGTGGAGGGCGAGGAGGATGCCGGCCATGGCGTTCAGCCCGGTGACCATGTCGACGATCGGCAGGCCGATGCGCAACGCCTCGCCGCCGGCCTCGCCGTTCACGCTCATCAGTCCGGCCATCGCCTGGATCGCCGCGTCGTAGCCGGGCAGGCCGCCGAGCGGGCCGTCGGCGCCGAAGCCCGATACCGCGCAGTGGACCAGCCGCGGGAAGCGCTGGCGAAGCACCTCCTCGTAGCCGATCCCCCAGCGCGCCAGGGTGCCGGGCTTGAAGTTCTCCAGCAGTACGTCGGCGTCCTCCAGCAAGCGCAGCAGCAGCTCGATGCCCTCCGCCGTCGCCAGGTCGACGGCGATGCCCTTCTTGTTGCGGTTCACGCCCTTGAAGTAGGACGCCGTGTCGCCCTCGAAGGGCGGCCCCCAGCCACGGGTCTCGTCGCCGCCGAGGGGTTCCAGCTTGATCACCTCGGCGCCGTGGTCGGCCAGCGCCTGGGAGCAGTAGGGTCCGCCGAGGACCCGGCTGAGATCGATGATTTTCAGGCCACGCAGGGCGCCCGTCTGATTGGTCATGGCGACTCTCTGGTTGTTGTGAGCGGGAATGCGGGCAGTCAGGCCGGCAGCAATTGCATGGCTTCGGCCTGGCTCAGCGGCACCTCGCCGACCACCCTGGCCAGCAGTTCGGCCTGGTCGGTCCAGCCCTCCAGGTGCAGCGGGTCGCGCGGCAGCAGCTTGTGCCGGGCGACCAGGAAGGCCAGGGCCAGGCGGCGCTGGTCGGGTGCCTGGCGGCTGGCTTCCCAGGCCATGAAGATCGCCGTGCACAGGTGGTAGAGGGCGCTGCCGGCCTGGCGCACCTGTTCATCCTGGCGGCGCTCGGCGACGTCGGCCATGGTCGCGACCACTCGCACCAGCAGTTCGTCGAAGAGGTCGCGGGCGTCCCCTGGCAGGTCGCTGTCATCCAGCAGCCGGCGCAGGTGGCGCTGCAAGGGTTCGAGCGCCTGTTCGCGGCTCACCGCACGGGCGACGTCCAGCGCCACGATGTTGCTGGTGCCCTCCCAGATCGACCCCAGGTGGGCGTCACGCACCAGCCGCGGGTCGCTCCACTCCTCGATGTAGCCGACCCCGCCGCGCACCTCCATGGCGTCGCCGGTGACCCGTCGCGCATCGCGGCAGGCGCGGAACTTGATCAGCGGGGTGAGGATCCGCACGCATTTCTGCGCCTCGACCTCGCCGCCATCGGCGCGCGGCAGCAGCGTGGCGATCTGCATGAACATCGAGCGCGCCTGTTCGGTGGGCAGCATCATCTTCAGCAACTGCTTCTGCATCAGCGGCATGTCGATCAGGTGCTTGCCGAAGGCGCGCCGATGGCGGGCGACGAACAGCGCCTCGCTAAGCGCCCGGCGCATCAGCCCGGCGGCGCGCACGCCGTTGGACAGGCGCGACATGTTGACCATGTCGGCCATCTGCTGGAAGCCGCGGCCGATCTCGCCGATCAGGTAGGCGCTGGCGCCTTCCAGGCGGACTTCGCCGCTGGCCATGGAGCGGCTGCCCAGCTTGTCCTTCAGGCGGACGATGCGATAGGCGTTGCGCGTGCCGTCCTCGCGGACCTTCGGCAACAGGAACAGGGTCACGCCCTTCATTCCTTCCGGCGCGCCTTCGGGGCGGGCCAGGACCATCGCCAGGTCGGCGTCCGGGTTGGAGCAGAACCACTTGTCGCCGTAGAGCTTCCACTCGCCGCCCTGCTCCCGCGCCACGGTACGGGTCCGCGCCACGTCGGAGCCGGCGGCCTGCTCGGTCATGAACATGGCGCCCTGGAACAGCTCGTCGAAATCCCGCGAGGCGAGGGACGGCAGGTAGCGCTCGACCAGTTCTGGCGCGCCGAACCTGCGCAGGGTGCGGGTCAGCGAGTCGGTCATGCTGACCGGGCAGCAAAGGCCGAACTCGGCCTGTACGAACAGGTGGGTGAGCGCATACTTCACCAGCGGCGGCGGGCCGTCCGGGCGATGGCTCATGGAAGCCAGGCCAAGTTCGGCATAGGCCACCTGTTCGAGGGCGACGTAGTCCGGATGCTTGCGAATGCTCTGCAAATCCTCGCCGCGGCGGGTGCGCGGCGCCAGCACCGGCGGGTTCTTGTCCGCCGCCAGCGCCAGCACGTCCAGCTCGCCGCCGGCACGGGCGCCGAGCCGTTCGAGGAGCGGCCGCCATTCGGCGAGCAACGCCGGCGGCAGGTATACCTCCAGCAGCCGCTCCAGGGCCGGATCGCAGGTGTAGAGATTCAGCCCACGGCTGTCGGGGATGTTCAGCGTATCTTCGCGAAGTACTTCGGGCATGGCGGTCATGGCGCGGCTCCTGCTTGTCTTGCGCCGAGACTAGGCGAGTGCTTCGATAAGCATCCAATACAAAAAAAATCATCGACGATAAGAAAAACAGATCGTAGAACCAGGTGCCTGCCATGGATCTCAGACAGCTTCGCTACTTCATCGCGGTCGCCGAGGAACTGCATTTCGGTCGCGCCGCGGCTCGCCTGTTCATCTCCCAGCCGGCGCTGAGCTTCGACATCAAGAAGCTGGAGGAACAGCTCGGAACCCAATTGCTGCTGCGCAACAACAAGTCGGTGAAGCTCACCGGCGCCGGCCAGGTCCTGCTGGTGGAAGCGCGCAACCTGCTGCTGCAGGCAGAGAAGGTGAAACGCCTGACCCAGCTATCCGCCGAGGGCGACGTCGGCCAGCTGCGCGTCGGCTTCGTCAACTCCATGCTCTACCGCGGCCTGCCCAGGGCCATGTCCCGCTTCGAACGGGAGCACCCGAACATGGAGGTGGTGCTCGGCGAAATGAACAGCGCGGAGCAGGCCCAGGCGTTGCAGCGCGGGCAGATCGACCTGGGCTTCGTGCACTGGGGCAGGCTGCCGGCGGAAATCGTCTCCGAACCCTTGATCAGCGACCCGTTCCTCTGCTGCCTGCCCGCCGGGCACCGCCTGGCTGGCCAGGCGCGTCTGGACCTCGCCGAACTGCGCGACGAAGACTTCATCCTCTTCCCGCGCCATGTCTCCCCGCACTACCACGACCTGATCATCGCCCGCTGCGTGGAGGCCGGCTTCAGCCCGCGCATCCGCCACGAGGCGCGCCTGTGGCAGACCGTCGCCGCCATGGTCGGTCTCGGCATGGGCGTCGCGCTGATCCCGGAGACCCTCTGCCTGGCCTGGCGGAACGAGGTGCGCTACCTGGAGATCGAGCCGGCCGGCGCGCGTTCGGAGATCCACGCGATCCTTCCGGCCAGCGAACCTTCCCGGGCGGCGCAGGCGTTCCTGGCGACGCTGAAGAGCGGCCTGGACGACGCCTGAGCGAGGGCTGACGGAAAACGTCGATATGGAATCCCTTATCGAGCCATAAGATTAAAAGACTATTGATTTGCGGGGGTGCCACCTAGACTCCGAGGCACCCGGGTCAACACCGACGCACGCTCTCCCTCCACGGAAACCAGCGTTTCCGCCCCGCCTTTCAGCGAAGGGCGGTAGGGAGCGGCGTGTCGGCGAGAACAACAATAAACAGGACTCGACCCATGCCGCGCACGCCCTCTCCCGAAGACGCCGACCTGCACAAGAAGGCCCGCAGGGCCGGTATCGCCTCCTTCATCGGCACCACCATCGAGTGGTACGACTTCTACATCTACGGCCTGGCCGCCGCCCTGGTGTTCGGCAAGGTATTCTTCCCCGCCGACATGGATCCGGGCCTGGCCACCCTGCTGTCCTTCGTCACCCTCTGGTCGGGCTTCATCGCTCGCCCGCTGGGCGGGATCATCTTCGGCCATCTCGGCGACCGCATCGGCCGCAAGACCACCCTGGTGATCACCCTGATCATGATGGGCATCGCCACGACCTGCATCGGCCTGTTGCCGGTCTATACGCAGATCGGCATCTGGGCGCCGATCTCCCTGGTGGCGCTGCGTATCGTCCAGGGCATCGCGGTCGGCGGCGAGTGGGGCGGCGCGATCCTGATCGCCAGCGAAAGCGCGCCCAAGGGCAAAGGCATCCTGTACGCCGCCTTCGCCCAGCAGGGCTCGCCCACCGGCAACCTGCTGGCGACCCTGGCGTTCTTCGCCCTCAGCGCCCTGCCCGCCTCGGACTTCATTCTCTGGGGCTGGCGCGCGCCGTTCCTGCTCTCTGCGGTGCTGGTCATCGTCGGCATGGTGATCCGCCTGAAGCTGGAGGAGTCGGAAGACATGAAGCGCGTGCTGGCGCAGAAGCGCACGGTGAAGCTGCCGCTCGCCGAGGTGCTGGGCAAGCACTGGAAGATCGTCCTGCTCGGCGCCGGCGTGCTGCCGATCATCCACGTCACCTACTTCAAGAGCACCTTCGCCCTCTCCTGGGCGACCAAGACCCTCGGCTACAGCCAGGGCACCTTCCTCAGCATCATCGTGGTCGCGCTGGTGGTGCAGTTCCTCAGCCAGCCGCTGGGGGCGCTGCTCACTTCGCGCATCGACATGCGCAAGGCGGCATGCCTGATGGTGCTGCCGGAGTTCATCCTGATGCCGGCGATGTTCTTCGCCGTGGAAACCAAGGTCTACTGGATCGCCGCGGTCGGCATGTGCCTGGCCACGGTGCCGCACGCGATGTTCTACGGCGCGGTGGGCGGTATCCTCGCCCGAGCCTTCCCGGCGCGGGTGCGCTACACCGGCCTGTCGCTGGCCTACCAGCTCTGCTCGCTGCTGGTCGGCGGCGGTACACCGGTACTGGCCCAGTGGATTCTCAACAGTACCGGCAGCATCGTCGGCGTGGCCCTGGCCTCGGCCTGCTACGCGCTGGTCTCGCTGGCCTGTACCCTGGCCCTGTTGCGGATCACCGGATTCCACGCCAGCGACCTGTCGACCGCCGAGCGCGCCGACGCCGAGGACTTGCAGCGGCCCGCAGCGGTCGAGCGGGAACCGGTGTTGCGCGCCCCCGCCCGGCTTCTGGGCGGCGATCCCGGCTAGCCGGCAGCGTCCATGCGCCGCTCGTGCTCCAGCAACCAGCGCTTGCGCCACAGGCCACCGCCATAACCGGTCAGGGAACCGTCCGAACCGATGACGCGGTGGCAGGGAATCACGATGGCGATCTGGTTGGCTCCGTTGGCGCGGGCCACGGCGCGCACCGACGACGGCGAGCCGATGGACCTGGCCAGCCCGGCGTAGCTCTGCGTGCTGCCGCACGGTACCTCGCGCAGCGCCTGCCAGACCGTGCGGGTGAAGGCCGAGGCGTTCAGCGCCAAGGGGGTCTGGAAGCGCACTGGAGTACCGTCGAAGTAGCCGGCGAGTTCCGCCTCGATCCTGTCGATGGGGGCGAAACGGCCGAAACCGATGCTCGATCCGCTGTTCTTCTGCAGGCGTTTCAGCTCCCCGCTCAACGCCGGGCGGTCAAAGAACTCCAGCAGGTGCAGGGCCTGCGCATCGGCCACCGCGAGCATGGCGCCGAGCGGGGTCTGCAGCCAGTCCGCCTTGAGCAGCTCGCGCCCGCGCAACTGCGACGGCGGCTCGCCCAGCAGGCGCGCGAAGGCGCTACGGAAGCCGCTGTCGGAGTCGAAGCTGGCATCCAGTTGCGCGTCGATTACCCGCGCGCCCGAGGACAGCCGCTCGGCGACCTGGCCAAGACGGCGCAGGCGAGCCATTTCCAGAAAGGTCACGCCGAACTCGCGCTTGAAGGCACGGCGCACGGTGGACGGGTCATAGCCCAGCGCCGCCAGGTCGTCTTCGAACCAGCGCCGCTGCGGTTGCCGACCGAGGCGCTGGAGCAGGTCGCTGACCAGCGGCCCCTGCGTGCCGAGCCGTTCCAGCGGCCGGCAACGCAGGCAGGGCCGGAAGCCGGCCTCGACGCAGCCCTTGATCGAATCGAAGAACAGGGTGTTCTCGCGCTTCGGCTTGCGCGCCGGGCAGGTCAGGCGGCAGAACACCCCGGTGCTCTTCACCCCGACGAAGGCAAAGCCATCGTAGGCGGGGTCGCGCGCCAACAGCGCGGCATACAGGGTGTCGTCATCGGGAAGGGGAAGGAACAACGCTGCATCGGACATGGCCGGCTCCGGAACCAGGGAGGCGATGGATAGCCACTCTAGGCCAGGAGCCTGCGCCTTGCCGCCGCGAAACGGGCGTCGATTCTTTCTCAGCCCTCCTCGAAACGCATCTCCGGCGGCGGCTCGCGGAAACCGTGGGTGATCGCCGCCAGGTACACCGCGCCCAGCGCCAGCCAGCAGAGGCCGAGGATGATCGCCAGATGGTCGAGGCTGGCCATCAACCACAGGTCGGCGACCAGGCCGATGCCAGGGAATACCAGGAACAACAGGGTTTCCCGTGGACCGCGGCGCTCGGCGCCAAGGTAGTAGTGGAAGACCACCGACAGGTTGACCAGGCTGAAGGCGAGGAAGGCGCCGAAGTTGATGAACGACGTGGAGGTGGTCACGTCCATCTGTAGCGCCAGCAAGGCCACCACACCGCACAGGACGATGCTGTTCACCGGCGTCTCGAAGCGCTTGCCGAGACGACCGAAGAACGGCCGCGGAAGGACGCCGTCGCGGCCCATGGCGAAGAGCAGGCGCGAGGCGCTGGCCTGGGCCGAGAGACCGGAGGTGAACTGGCCGACGATCAGGCCGACCAGGAAGAAGGTCACGAACAGGTCGCCACCGATGTTGCGGGCGATCTCGTAGGCCGCCGAGTCCGCGCTGTCGAAGGCGAACGACGGGTGCGCCAGTTGCACGAAGTACGAGGTGACGATGAAGATCAACCCGCCCAGCAGGGTGATCAGCAGGATCGCCCGCGGGATGTTGCGCCGCGGGTCGCGGGTTTCCTCGGTCAGGGTACTGACCGCGTCGAAACCGAGGAACGAGTAGCAGGCGATCGCCGCACCGCTCATCACCAGCGGCACCTGCAGGTCGCCACCGAGCAACGGTTGCAGCGACCATAACGGCTTGCCCGGGTCGCCCAGCACGTAGTGCACGCAGAGTGCGACGAAGGCGCCGAGGACCAGGAACTGCACCAGCATCAGCAGGCCATTGACGTTCTTCGCCAGGCGCAGGCCGACGATGTTGATCGTCGTGGTCACGCCGATGAACGCCAGCACCCAGACCGCGTTGGGTACCGCGGGAAAGGCCGAGTGCAGGTAGGCGGCGCCGATCAGCCAGATCGCCATCGGCAGGAACAGGTAGTCGAGCAGCACCGCCCAGCCGGCGATGAAGCCGAGCCGGGAATCGATGGCCTTGCGCACGTAGGTATAGGCCGAGCCGGCCACGGGGAAGGCCGCGGCCATGCGCCCGTAGCTGAGGGCGGTGAAGAGCATCGCCAGGGAAGCGGCGATGTAGGCGGCGGGGACGTGTCCCTGGGTGGTCTCGGCGAGGATGCCGAAAGTCCCGAGGACGATGATGGGGGTCATGTAGGCGATGCCGAACAGCACCACGGAACCCAGCGACAGGGTGCGCTTGAGTCTGGCCATTACTGCTTACTCCGGAATTATCGTTTGTTATGGCAGTGGCCCGCAGCCGGCCAGGCCGCGGGACGCAGGGGCCTCCCCTCACCCGGGAGACCGGCGGACGCTCGGGCGCCCATCGTTGTGCTACGGCTTTCCGGGCCCATCCTCGCCCGCTCGCTGGCGGACGGAGGACGACGCGACGCTCCTGTCGCGCCGCGGTGAATCAGGGAATCAGCAGTTCGCGCAGGCCATCCGGGTGCTCGCGGCGCTCGCCGGGCAGGACCAGGCGACGCTCTTCGAGGTAACGGTAATCCCGACGCGCATCCTGCAACCGGCCGAGGTCCAGTTCGACGATCTGCCGGCATTCTTCGCGCCCGGCCTCGCAGAGCAACTGGCCATAGGGATCGACCACCGCGCTGCCGCCGGCGAAGACCAGCCCGCCGTCGCCATGCCCAACGCGGTTGACCATCACCGCGTAGGCCTGGTTTTCCATGGCCCGTGCCATGATCGCGGTGCGATGGGTCGGGCCATAGGGGTCCATGTTGCCATTGGTCACGATGATCAGTTCCGCACCCAGTTGGCCGAGGGCCCGCGCGCTTTCCGGGAACTCGATGTCGAAGCACACCAGCAGGCCGACCCGGATGCCGTTCCACAGGGCGGTGGCGTAGCGGTCGCCAGGCGTGAAGATGCCGCGGTCGGAGGCCCACAGGTGGGTCTTGCGGTATTTCAGGGCGATGCCGTCGGGAGCGATCAGCAGGGTGGTGTTGTAATAGCGGCCGGCGTCCGCCTCGGCGATGCCGATCGCCACCGAAACGTTACGTTCACGGGCGACGCGCTGCACCGCGCTGACCGTCGGGCCGTCGAGCGGCTCGGCGAGGGCGGCGATGTTGTCTTCGCTGGGGAAGCCGGTCAGGTGGGTTTCCGGGAACACCACCAGTTCGGTGTCCGCCGCACAGTCGGCGATGGCCGCCAGGGCGCGTTCCAGGTTGTGCGCGGTGTCGCCATCGCGACCGGCGATCTGGACGAGTTCGACTTTCATCGGAATTCCTTGTTGTTCTCGGCGCTGTTCGGCACGCGCGCTGTTCGTATGCAGGGGTCAGCACAGTATGCTTGGCGTTCCCCGCGCCGATAATTACGTCCGAGGGTTAACCCAACAGGGGTAGAAGATGAGTTTCACCTTGCAGGACATCGCCTGGCACCGCTCCGTCGGGCAACTGGTCGAGGCGCTGGATGCGCCGGACTTCTGGATTCGCCTGGTACGCCTGCTCGAACAGTACGTTCCGTTCGACAGCTGGGTGGCCCTGCTGTTCAGCCAGGGCCGGCCACAGGTGTTCGCCGAATGCCCGGGCGCCGACGGCGGGCCGGATCCGCTGTTCCAGGACTACCTGCGAGGCCTCTACCTGCTCGACCCGTTCTACATCGCCAGCCGCGAGAACCCGTGCAGCGGCCTGTTCCGTCTGGCCGACGTGGCACCGGAATGCTTCGAGCAGACCGATTACTACCAGCGTTACTTCCGCCTCAACGTGGTGGCCGATGAAATCCAGATCAACGTCCAGCTCTCCGGCGAACGCACCCTCTGCCTGTCGCTCGGCTCGCGGCGCCGCTTCACCCCCGAGCAACTCGCCGTGCTCGGTCTGGTGCGGCCCTGGGTGGCCGGGCTGATGCGCCAGCGCCTGGCCTTCGAGGACGAAGTGTTGAACAGCCCCGCGGCGCCGGAGCCGGGCTGGCAGGGTTCGCTGGAGAAGGTCGCGGAGCAGATGGGCACGCCGCTGACGGCGCGCGAACTGGAGGTCGGCAGGCTGATGCTCAGCGGCTGCTCAAGCAAGGAGATCGCCCGCAAGCTGGCGATCTCGGCGGAAACCGTGAAGGTCCACCGCAAGCACATGTACGGCAAGCTCGGCATCAAGTCGCAGTCCGAGCTGTTCGGCCTGTTCCTCCAGGCCCAGGGCTGACGGGACGGGCGACCGTCCCGTCGCCGCTCAGCGGCGCTTGATCTTCGGCTTCGGCCGGCCCTGCACGCACTTGAAGCGCGGATTCGACTTGCAGATCACGTAGAGCCGGCCACGGCGCTTCACCACCTGGCAATCGCGATGGCGCAGCTTGGCCTGTTTCAGCGAGGCGAGGACTTTCATCAGGCCCCCTTGCCGCCGACGAAGCCGGCGAAACGCTTGTTGAACCCGGCCACGCGGCCTTCGCTCTTGGTCTTGCGCTGTTCGCCGGTGTAGACCGGGTGCGAGGCGCTGGAAACGTCCAGCGTCACGTAGGGATAGGTCTTGCCGTCGGTATGGGTATGGGTCTTGTCGGTCTCCGCGGTGGAGCCGATCAGGAAGTACACGTCGGCCGAGGTGTCATGGAACAGGACGGGACGGTATTCGGGATGGATGCCGGGTTTCATGGGGATGCCTCCTACATAATGTTATATAGTTACATATTACTCCGATAAGAATAATTCGCAACTCCGGAAAGAGTTCCCGGCGACCATTCGGCTGCTCGACCATCCAGACACAATTATTAGCTTGCTTTCTATCCCCGTTTGTTTCCCATAATCAGCGCTTGGTTAGCGCGGGGGGAACCCGTCGTAGACGCCTCGAAGAAGGTGACTACCATTTTGAACCGAAGCCTGAAGATTGGAGACATGATGAATCTGTCGCTACTCAGTCGCTATGCGTTTTTCGCCTGTATCGCCCTGTTCACCTTGCTCAGCCTGCCGTTCCTCGGCAGCACCGAATGGCTTTGGCCGTTCACCCTCCTGGGCGTGGCCCTGAGCCTGCTCGGCCTGTTCGACCTGATCCAGACGCCCCACGCGGTGCGCCGCAACTATCCGATCCTGGGCAACATCCGCTATCTGGTGGAAGGCATCCGCCCGGAGATCCGCCAGTACCTGCTGGAAGCCGACGGCGACGCCCTGCCCTTCTCCCGCGCCCAGCGCTCGCTGGTCTACTCGCGGGCGAAGAACGAAAGCTCGGAGAAGCCCTTCGGCACCCTGATCGACGTGTACACCGCAGGCTACGAATTCATCAGCCACTCGATGCGTCCGGCGCCGCTCAGCGATCCCTGCGAGTTCCGCGTCGACATCGGCGGGCCGCAATGCAGCAAGCCGTACTCCGCTTCGCTGTTCAACGTCTCGGCGATGAGTTTCGGCGCCCTCAGCGCCAACGCCATTCGCTCGCTGAACCGTGGCGCGCAGATGGGCAACTTCTACCACGACACCGGCGAGGGCAGCATCAGCCCCTATCACCGCGAGAACGGCGGCGACCTGGTCTGGGAACTGGGCAGCGGCTACTTCGGGTGCCGCACCCGCGATGGCAAGTTCGACCCTGAGCGCTTCGCCGCCCAGGCCCTCGACCCGCAGGTGAAGATGATCGAGATCAAGCTCAGCCAGGGCGCCAAGCCGGGACACGGCGGTATCCTGCCCAAGCACAAGGTCACCCCCGAGATCGCCGCCACCCGTGGCGTGCCGATGGGTGAGGATTGCGTTTCGCCGTCGCGCCACAGCGCCTTCTCCACGCCGATCGAGCTGATGCAGTTCATCGCCCAGCTGCGCGAACTGTCCGGCGGCAAGCCGGTCGGCTTCAAGTTCTGCCTGGGCCATCCATGGGAGTTCATGGGCATCGCCAAGGCCATGCTGGAGACCGGCATCCTCCCCGACTTCATCGTCGTCGACGGCAAGGAAGGCGGCACCGGCGCGGCGCCGCTGGAGTTCACCGACCATATCGGCGTGCCGCTGCGCGAAGGCCTGCTGTTCGTCCACAACACCCTGGTCGGCCTCAACCTGCGCGACAAGATCAAGGTCGGCGCCAGCGGCAAGATCGTCAGCGCCTTCGATATCGCCAGCGTCCTGGCCACCGGCGCGGATTGGGCCAACTCGGCGCGCGGCTTCATGTTCGCCATCGGCTGCATCCAGTCGCAGAGCTGCCATACCAACAAGTGCCCGACCGGCGTCGCCACCCAGGACCCGCTGCGCCAGCGCGCGCTGGTGGTGCCGGACAAGGCCGAGCGGGTGCGCAACTTCCATCGCAACACCCTCAAGGGCCTGGCCGAGATGCTCGCCGCGGCGGGCCTGGAACATCCCTCGCAGCTCGAAGCCAAGCACCTGGTGCGACGCATCACCGACACCGAGATCCGCCTGTTCTCGCAGCTGCACTACTTCCTCAAGCCGGGCGAACTGCTTTCCGGCAAGATCGAGGGCGAGTTCTACGAGCGCATGTGGAACATGGCGCGGGCCGACAGCTTCGACGCGGCGGCCTGAGCCGCCGCCCTCGCACGCAAGAAAAAGCCGGAGGCATCGCTGCCTCCGGCTTTTTCATGTCCGCGTAGATCAGCCCAGCAGGATGGTCGCCCAGGTCACGGTGATCACGGTGAGGGCCACGAACTGCGCGGCGCTGCCCATGTCCTTGGCATTCTTCGACAGAGGGTGGCGTTCCAGCGAGACGCGGTCGACGGTGGCCTCGATCGCCGAGTTGAGCAGCTCGACGATCAGCGCCAGCAGGCACACCGCGATCATCAGCGCGCGTTCGCCGCGACTGACGTCGAGGAGGAAGGCCACCGGGATCAGCACCACGTTGAGCAGCACCAGTTGGCGGAAGGCGGCTTCACCGCGGAAGGCGGCGAGGAAACCTGCGAGGGAATAGCCGGTGGCGTTGAGGATACGCTTGAGGCCGGTCTGGCCTTTGAAGGGGGAAGGCGACACGTCGGGTTCTCATCGATTCGGAAGGCCGGCAGTCTAGCCGCCGGCTGGTCAAAAAAGCGTTAAGCCGTCTCTCAATGAGAAGCGGGAACCGTCTCCATTTGTTGCAGCAGCAGCGCGGCCTGGGTCCGGGTGCGCACGTTGAGCTTGCGGAAGATCGCCGTGACGTGGGCCTTCACCGTCGCCTCGGAAACGTTCAGGTCGTAGGCGATCTGCTTGTTCAGCAACCCTTCGCAGACCATGGTGAGTACCCTGAATTGTTGCGGGGTGAGGCTGGCGAGCCCGGCGCTGGCGGCCTTGGCCTCCTCGCTGAGGGCTTCGGCGGCGGCATCCTGCGGCGGCCACCAGGTGTCCCCGTCGAGCACCGCGCGCACCGCCTGCTGCAGGGTTTCCAGCGGACTGGACTTGGGAATGAAGCCGCTGGCGCCGAACTCGCGGGAGCGCTGCACCACCGCGGCCTCCTCCTGTGCCGAGATCATCACCACCGGCACCTGCGGGTATTGCCCGCGCAACAGCACCAGGCCGGAGAAGCCATAGGCCCCCGGCATGTTGAGGTCCAGCAGGACCAGATCCCAATCGGCCTTCTCGTTCAGCCGCGCTTCCAGTTCGGCGATGCTGGCGGCTTCCACCAGGCGCACGTCGGGGCCCAGCCCGAGGGTGAGGGCCTGGTGCAAAGCGCTGCGAAACAGGGGGTGATCGTCGGCGATCAGGATCTCGTAAGAAGCCATGACATGTCCTAGTTTGTTCGGCCCAGCCGAGGCGGCGCTCAGGATGCCGACCGAGGGCGGACCGGTCAAGCCGAATGAGGGATACCTCGTACACCGCGTTCGTCTTTTCAAACACCCCGGCTTGCTGGCAGAGTGGCGGACCCTCCCCGCCCCGTCGAGCGAGCCATGCGAAGCCAAGCCCTGCGTGCCGATGTCCTGATGCTGATCACCGCCATGATCTGGGGGGTGTCGTTCGTCGCCCAGCGCCTGGGGATGGACGCCATCGGGCCGTTCCTCTATACCGGCCTGCGCTTCGTCCTCGGTGCCCTGGTGCTGGTGCCACTGCTGATGCTGCGCTCGCGACGCGACGGCGCGCAACCCTTCAATCGCGGACAGTTGCTCGCCGGTGTGATCCTCGGCGTCGCCCTGACCACCGGGATCAACCTGCAGCAGGTCGGCCTGCTGTTCACCAGCGTGACCAACTCCGGCTTCATCACCGGGCTCTACGTGATCGTCGTGCCGTTGCTCGGCCTGCTGTTCGGCCAGCGCACCGGCGCGGGCACCTGGCTGGGGGCGTCGCTGGCGGTGCTCGGCATGGCCCTGCTGAGCATCGGCCCGGGCTTCCAGGTCGCCTCCGGCGACTGGCTGCAACTGGCCGGCGCGGTGGTCTGGGGCGCGCACGTCCTGCTGGTAGGCCTGTTCGCCAGCCGCTACGACCCGATCCGCCTGGCCTTCCTGCAGTTCGCCACCTGCGCGGCGGTCAGCCTGCTGCTGGCACTGGTCTTCGAGGAAATCCACTGGGACGCCATCGTCCAGGCCGGTCCCGCCCTGCTATACGGCGGCCTGCTCGGCGTCGGCACCGGCTTCACCCTGCAGGTGGTGGCGCAGAAGCACGCCATCGCTTCCCATGCGGCGATCATCCTGTCCCTGGAAGCGGTGTTCGCCGCCATCGCCGGCGCCCTGTTCCTCGCCGAGACCCTGCACCTGCGCGGCTATTTCGGTTGCGCGCTGATGCTGGCGGGCATGCTGGTGGCGCAGTTGTGGCCGCGCAAGCTCGCCGCCGAAGCGCGCCCGGCCTGACACTCAGCCACGGAACGGCGCCAGGGCACGGTGCGCCGGGCTGGCCTCGTCCAGCGGAATGTGCCGCTTGGCGCCCAGGTAGCGCTCGCTGAACACCTCCAGGTAGGCGCCGAGCGCCTCGCCCGCGGCCTCGTCGCCAGCCAGCTCCAGGCACAGCGCCGCCACTTCGGCGGTGCACAGGTGCTCGCCACGGGTCGAGCGACGCAGGCGATAGCGCGAGAGCTGCTCGGGCAGCAGGCTGAGCACCGGGAACGGCTCCAGGTAGGGACTCTTGCGGAACATCTTGCGCGCCTCGGTCCAGGTCGCGTCGAGCAGGATGAACAGCGGTCGCTTGCCCTCCACCAGCGGGGCGACCTCGTTCACCACCCGCTCCGCCGCCACGTATTCGCCGGGGAACACCAGGTATGGCTGCCACTGCGGGTCGGCCAGCAACTCCAGCAGGCGCGGGTCGACCTCGGTGCGCGACCAGCCGAAGGCGAAGGTGTCGGCCACGGTATCGGCGATCAGCCAGCCGGTGTTGGTCGGTTTCAGCGCCTCGATGTCGTGCATGACCAGGCACATGCCGGCGCGCGCCTCGACCCGCGGCCGCCAGGCGCACATGCAATAGCTCGGCAGCAGCCGACAGCCTTCGCAGCGCGGCATGCGCGAACCGCGCGCGACGAAGGGTTTCAGGCTGCGCGCCAGGCGCTCCTGGCGCAAGCGGGAAACGGCATGGCTCATCGGGCAGGCTCCCGATACGGAAAGGACGGGCGAAGGAACATCGAAGACTCGAGGAAACGGGCTGGAAAGCGACCGCGAAATTCTATCAGAGCCCGCGTGGCTCCTGCTTTGTCGGACAACTTCCGAGGCCGCGAAAAAAAATTCTTCACAGGGGCCTCAGACGTCTAGTTAGAGCGGGATGCGATCCCTATAATCCGCCCCCTTTTTCGACACCGGGCAGCCGGCTCCGCCCGCTGACCTTACTGCCTCTCCAGACGAGTGACGCCCCCCTTGCTCGAGATCCGCAACGTGACCCGCCGCTTCGGCGACTTCACCGCCGTCGACAATGTCAGCCTGACGATCAACACCGGCGAATTCTTCACCCTCCTCGGCCCTTCCGGGTGCGGCAAGACCACCCTCCTGCGCATGCTCGCCGGCTTCGACCAGCCGGACAGCGGCGAGATCCGCCTCAACGGCCAGGACCTCGCCGGCGTCGAGCCGGAGAAGCGCCCGGTGCATACGGTGTTCCAGAGCTACGCGCTGTTCCCGCACATGAGCGTGGCGCAGAACATCGCCTTCCCGCTGAAGATGGCCGGAGTGGCGAAGAGCGAGATCGACGCCCGCGTCGAACAGGCCCTGAAGGACGTGCGCCTGGCGGACAAGGGCGGGCGCATGCCGACACAGCTTTCCGGCGGCCAGCGCCAGCGCGTGGCGATCGCCCGCGCGCTGGTCAACCGGCCGCGCCTGCTGCTGCTCGACGAACCGCTGTCGGCGCTGGACGCCAAGCTGCGCGAAGAAATGCAGATCGAACTGATCAACCTGCAGAAGGACGTCGGCATCACCTTCGTCTATGTCACCCACGATCAGGGCGAAGCCCTGGCGCTGTCGCACCGCATCGCGGTGATGAACCAGGGCCGGGTGGAGCAACTGGACGCCCCGGAAACCATCTACAGCTTCCCGCGCAGTCGTTTCGTCGCCGACTTCATCGGCCAGTGCAACCTGCTCGACGCCACGGTCGAGGCGGTCGACGGCGAACGCGTGCGCATCGACCTCAGGGGCCTGGGCGAGGTCCAGGCGCTGAAATCCTTCGACGCCCAGCCCGGCGAGGCCTGCGTGCTGACCCTGCGGCCGGAGAAGATCCGCCTGGCGCAGAGCGTCACCGCCGACAGCGACGAGGTGCACTTCCGCGGTCGCGTCGCCGAACTGCTCTACCTGGGCGACGTGACCCTGTACATCGTCGAGCTGGAGAACGGCGAGCGCCTGGAAACCCTGCTGCCCAACGCCACGCCCGGCCGAGCCAAGTTCTTCGAGGTGGGCGACGCGGTGGAAGCCGCCTGGCGCTTCGATGCCGGCCATCTGGTCAGGGCCTGACACGATGAGAAAGAACCTCGGCAAGTGGCTGCTGGTCTGGCCGCCGCAAGCGTATCTGCTGTTCTTCTTCCTGGTTCCGGCGCTGATCATGCTGTTCGCCTCGTTCCGCTTTCCCGGCGACTACGGCGGCCTGGCGCCCTGGATGTACAGCGAGGACGGGCAGACCGTCTACGACCTCAGCGTGGAGAACTACACCCGGCTCACCGAGAGCTGGGTGTACCTGCAACTGTTCGTCAAATCCTTCGGCTACGCCCTGGTCACCACCCTGGCCTGCCTGCTGCTCGCCTACCCGGTGGCGACCACCCTCGCCCGGGCCCCGGCGAAGTGGCGCAACCTGCTGATCCTGCTGGTGATCCTGCCGTTCTGGAGCAACCTGCTGGTACGCGTCTACGCCTGGATGATCATCCTCTCGCCGTCCGGTGCCCTGACCCGCGGGATCAACGCCGCGCTGGACCTGTTCGGCGCGCAGCCGATCAGCCTGATGTTCACCCCGTTCGCGGTGATCCTGTGCATGGTCTACGTGCACCTGCCGTTCATGATCCTGCCGCTCTACGCCAACCTGGAGAAACACGACCCGGCCCTGCTGGACGCCGCCCAGGACCTCGGCGCCGGTCGTTGGCAACGCTTCTGGCGGGTGACCTTCCCGCTCTCGCTGCCGGGCGTGGCCGCCGGCGCGGCACTGGTATTCATCCCGGTTCTGGGAATGTTCGCCATCCCCGACCTGGTCGGCGGTACCGACGGCATCATGATCGGCAACCTGATCAAGAGCCAGTTCCTCGACTCCCGCGACTGGCCGTTCGGCAGCGCGCTGTCGATCGCCCTGACCGGCTGCATCCTGCTGCTGGTCGCCCTCGGCATGGGCGCCGCGCGCGCCCGCAAGGGAGGCGCCCATGCGTAGGCCCTACCTGCTCTGGAGCGCCACCGCGCTGGTGTACCTGTTCCTCTACGTACCGCTGGTGATCGTGGTGCTGTACTCCTTCAACGACTCGCGGCTGAACGCCGAGTGGGTGGGCTTCACCCTGGACTGGTACCGCAAGCTGTTCGGCAACCGCGACATGCTCCAGGCCGCCGCCAACTCGCTGGTCATCGCGCTGGTTTCGGCCAGCGTGGCGACCCTGCTCGGCACCCTCGCCGGGGTCGCCCTGCATCGCTTCAAGCTGCGCGTGCTGCCCCTGCTGGTGCTGACCCCGATCGCCATTCCGGAACTCCTGATGGGGGTCTCGCTAGTGATCTTCTTCATCGGCCTGAACATGAGCCTGGGCATGCTCTCGGTGACCCTCGCGCACATCACCTTCTCGGTCGGCTTCGTCGCCCTGGTGGTGCAGGCGCGCATGTCGGGCATGGACGAAAGCCTCACCGAGGCGGCCCGCGACCTCGGTGCCACGCCCTGGCAGAGCTTCCGCCTGGTGACCCTGCCGCTGATCATGCCGGGCATCGTCGCCGGCGCGCTGATGGCCTTCACCCTGTCCATCGACGACTTCGTGATCACCTTCTTCACCGCCGGCGGCGGCTTCGCCACCCTGCCGACGCAGATCTACACCATGATCAAGATCGCCGTGACGCCCGAAGTGAACGCCGTCTCCACCCTGCTGATGCTGCTCACCCTAGTGCTGATCGTGATCGCCTCGAAACTCTCCCCCAGCGCCATCAAGGGCCATTGATCCGCCGAAACCCGCGTGCCTCCCGGAGAGGCCCGCGGCCTTGCCCTGCTCCGGTTTCCGGAGCCCTGCCACCCCGTAACAAGGAACCATGATGAAAAAGCTGTTGCTCGTCGCAACCCTCATGGCAGGAGCCGCCCAGGCCACCGCCGCCGAGAAGCTGTATCTGTTCAACTGGAACGACTACATCGCCGAGGACACGCTGAAACGCTTCGAGCAGCAATGTGGCTGCGAGCTGGTGCAGGAGTTCTATTCCGGCACCGAGGAAATGATGGCCAAGCTGGCCGCCGGGGCCAGCGGCTACGACGTGATCATCCCGACCCAGAACGCGGTCGAGGCGCTGATCCGCAAGGGCGACCTGCTGGAGCTGGACAAGAGTCGCCTGGCGAACCTGAGCAACGAGGCCGCGGGCTACCTCGACAAGGATTTCGACAAGGGCAACCGCTATTCCCTGCCCTACGCCTTCACCACCACCCTGGTCGGCTACAACAAGACCGAGCTGGACAAACTGGGCATCGACCCCGCCGACTGGTCGGTAATCTTCGACCCGGCGGTCCTGGAGAAGATCAAGGGCAGGGTCACGGTGATGGACGACCCGCAGGAACTGTTCGGCGCCGCCCTGAAGTACCTCGGTCACTCCGCCAACGACACCGACCCGCAGCACTGGAAGGAAGCCCAGGCGCTGATCCTCGCGGCCAAGCCGTACTGGGCCGCGTTCAACTCGTCGAGCTATATCAAGGAGCTGACCCTGGGCAACATCTGGGTCGCCCATGGCTACTCCAGCGACATGTACCAGGCCAGGGCCGACGCGGAGGCTGCCGGCCGCGCCTTCAAGGTCGACTTCGCCCTGCCCCGCCAAGGTGCGGTGCTGGCCATCGACAACATGGTGATCCACAAGGGCTCGAAGAACCCTGACCTGGCCTACCGCTTCATCGACTTCATGCTCGACGGTCGGAACGCTTCCGAGCTGACCAACCAGATCGGTACCGGCACGCCCAACGCCGCCGCCCTGCCCTTCATCAAGCCGGAAATCAAGACGCTCGCCGCCCTGTTCCCGGACGCCACCACCCAGGCCAGGCTGGAGCCGCTGAAGGACCTGAACTCGCGCCAGCGACGCGCCCTGAACAAGCTCTGGACAGAGATCAAGCTGCGCTGATCCGCACCGCTATCGACGAAAGGGCGACCCTCGGTCGCCCTTTTGCGTTTCCGTGCCCCGCCCCGAACGCGGTAACATGGCGCCCATTCGCCACCGTCCGTCCCGGGAATGGGCCGACGGAAACAATTCGCCCCCTCCATCGGTCGAATCCGCTTATTGCCCCAGGAGATCTTCGATGTCGCGCTTCATGGCCCTTGCCCTTTGTTTCGTCCTGCCCACCGCCGCCCATGCCGCCTCGCTCAAGGATTTCGAACTGAGCAAGATGCTGGAGAAAGTGGCCAAGGAAAGCAGCGTAGGCACTCCCCGCGCCATCAACGAAGACATCCTCGACCAGGGCTACACCGTCGAAGGCAACCAGTTGATCAATCACCTCAGCGTACGCGCCAGCCACGCCGAGCGCATGCGCTCCAACCCGGACAGCGTGCGCAGCCAGCTCGGCGATAGCGTGTGCAGCAACACCGGCTATCGCCAGTTGCTCGCCCGCGGCGCGATCCTCACCTACAGCTTCACCGAGTACAAGACCAACCAGCCGGTCGCCACCGAACGCTTCGATGCCGGCAGCTGCCGCATCCAGGGCAAGAAGTAAGCGCGCCGCGCGGTCGCCATGCTGGACAAGCAGCATCTGCTGAAGATCGCCAGGACGCCGATGCCGTTCGGCAAGTACCAGGGACGGATGCTGGTCGACCTGCCGGAGGAGTACCTGCTGTGGTTCTACAAGAAAGGCTTCCCGCCTGGTGAACTCGGGCGGCTGATGCAGTTGACCCTGGAACTGAAGATCGACGGGCTGGACGGGCTGCTCAAGCCGCTTCGTCCCCCCGCTCCGTAGGCGAATGACGTCGCCGACGCTATCCGCCGACACCCTGCCCACACCCTGCCTTCGCCAGACACCCGCCCCCGTTCGGCAGGGCGAATAACGCCACAGACGTTATCCGCCGATACGCAGCCGAACTCAGCGCAACAACGCCGGATCGCCCTTGCCGGCCACCGCCGCCGCTTCCTCCGGAGTCAGCAGCGCGGTGCGCGGCACCTCCATCAAGCGGGCGCAAGCCGCCAGCACGTTGCCCCAGCAGGCGCGGTTGGCGAACTGCATGCCCGCCTCGTCGAGGGTGCCGCCGCGGTTGCGATAGCCGAGTACCGAGGTGCGCCGGGCATCCGGCAGGATCGGCCAAAGATGACCGCGCGCCACTTCCGCGCGCATATGGGTGAGTAGCACGCGGCGCTCATGGCTATCCGGGAACAGTCGTTCCACCAGCGCCTCGTCGGCCACCGCCTCGACCTCCCAGCGATCGCGCGGCGCGCGGAAGCGTCCCGGCTCCTGCAGGTAGACCAGCCGGTAGGCCTGCCCGGCCTCGGCCAGGCGCTGCGCGGCGCGGCGCATCTGTTCGAGCTGGTAGCTGCCGTTGGCGATCAGCAGCAGCGGATCGGAGCCGCAGCGCTCCTCGACCAGGATCGCGCCGTCGCGGGCCAGGCGCTCGGCCTGGACGGCGTCGAACACCATCGGCCGGTCGCGCTTGGGGATCACCAGGCAGGCCAGTTGCCCCCGGCTGCGGTAGATCGTCGGTAGCAGCGCCAGGACGCTGTTGTGATCGGCCGGGAAGAGCACCCGGACCATGTCGCTCATCTCGCCAAGCAGGGCCTCGCAGAAGGTGGTGTCCTGGTGCGACTGCTGGTTCTTGCCGTTCTCCCAGGTATGCGAAGTAGCGACCAGCGGCCAGCCCAGCCAGCCGGTCGGACGCCCGACTTCCTTCTGCTGGCGGGCGAAGATCAGGGTCTGGCGCACCGCGCCGAGCATCTTCACGCAGAACGCCTCGTAGCTGGCAACCAGGTTGAGTCCGCCCTGGTTGGCCAGGCAGGCGGACACCACCGCCTCCTCGTTGAGCGCGGTGATGACCCGACCGCTCACCGATTCCAGTTCGCTCTCCGGCTCGCTGACCCGATGCTTGAGCGCCTTGAGCACGCCGCCGAGGCGGTTGCTGGCCAATTCGTCGGGATTGCCGACCCGGGCGCGCAGGTCGGGGTTGGCCTCCACCAGTTCGGTATAGAAGCGGTCCAGCGCGGCCATCGGCGAGCAGGCGTCGTCGCGATAGCGCAGCGGCGGGATGATCGGTTCGATGGGATGGCGCAGGGCCAGCGGGTTGTCCCGTTCGAGGGGACGCTCGCCGCGCTGCTCGGCGAACAGCCGGCGGGCCAATTCGAGAGCCTCAGGCTCGACCCAGAGTTCGTTTGCATGCTGGTTGAACAGTTGCCGGGCCTGTTCGTCGTTATGCGGATTGCCCGGCAGCGGCAGGTTGTGCGCGGCGTTGCTGCCGGCGCCATAGAAGCCGAAGCCCTTGACCGTCTCGGCGATGCCGTAGGGAATCGGCAGCGGGTAGCGGAGGATGCCGCTGTTCTTCTCCTGCACGCGCCGCTCCAGGCGCTGCTCCATCTCCCAGAGCGTACAGACGAAGGCGGCCGGGTCGCGCCCATCGAAGCTGATCGGATCGAAGCCGCATCGGCGCAGATGCAGCTTGAAGCCCTCCAGCCCCTCATGGGTGCCCAGTTCGGTGCGCTGCTCGATGCGCCGGCCATTGGCGATCATCACCGGCAGCGCCGCCCCGCAATCCTCGGCTCGCCACCAGCGCGGAATCCAGTCGCTGCCGCGCTGTTCCTCGGCGGCACCATCGGAGAGGAACGCCACCAGGGTCTCGCCGGGCAGCGGCATGTGCGCGTACTGCAATTCGGCGAAGCCGAGGTAGCCGCCCTCGGCGATACCGCCGGCGGTATGCGGATTCACGTGGCTGCCCAGTGGCGCCGCCGGTGCGCCGTTGGGGGCCTGGGCGTAGCCGTAGAAGTCCTGCAGCAAGCGGTTCAGCCCTTCCTCGCCGTCGGCATAGGCGCGCTCCTGCTCCGGGTGCAGGTTGCCGGTGAGGACGTTCAGCGCGTCGATGGCGGCCACGCAATGGCCCTGGCCCATCAGCCAGGCGCGAGTCTTGCCGGTCAGGACGTTGAGTGCCAGATAGCCGGCGTAGGCCGGGACCATGTTCAGGGCTCCGCCGGTGTGGCCCTCGGGCTGTGTCTTGAAATCCTCGGCCTGCAACGGCTGGCCGTCCAGGCGGATGCGCCGGGCGTAGGTCATGTGCACGACGATGCGCAGGGCGCTGGCGGTCAGCCGGTCGAGGGCGCGGAACAGCTGGTAGACGCTGGCCAGGTCCGGTTGCAGCCCGGCTTGGACCAATTGATGAGCGGTGCGGAACACGGCGGCGCGGGTCTCTGCGCTATGCTGGAGCGGACCATGGCCTTGCAGCCACGCGGCAAACGCCGGCTCGGCCGCCGCATGGGCAAGCAACTCGTCCTGACTGGGCAGAATCTGACTCATGGTGGGTAGCCTCCCTAGTGGTGCCTTGCAGTCTAGGCAGCACACGGCAAAGGGCGCTGACCTGCATCAAGCTCCCCGCCCCCGATTCGTTCACCCTGGCCCTGTACGAAGGTTCCATGGCATTCCACGATCCCCGAAAGGTATCGGGGTGTCGACAGAGCTCTGACGGAGGAGGCTCGATGGCATCACTGACGTTTCTAGGCGCCGCCCAGGAGGTCACTGGCTCCTGTTATCTGCTGGAAACCCTCGATGGCGTGAAGGTCCTGCTCGAATGCGGCATGCGCCAGGGGCGCCGCGAAGCCGACAACGGCAACCGCGCGCCCTTCCCCTTCGATCCCGCGAGCATCGACGCGGTGGTCATCTCCCACGCCCACCTGGACCACAGCGGCCTGCTGCCGCGCCTGGCGGCCGAGGGCTTCAAGGGCCCGATCTTCGCCACCGAGGCCACCTGCGAACTGCTGGAACTCATGCTGCTGGACTCCGCGCACATCCAGGAAAAGGACGCCGAGTGGGAGAACCGCTGGCGCAACCGGATCGGCAAGCCGAGCATCAAGCCGCTGTATACCCAGGCCGACACCGAACGCGCGCTCAAGCTGCGCCGGCCGATCAGCCTCGGCAGCACCGTGGCGGTCGCTCGTGGCGTGCGGGTGACCTTTCACAACGCCGGGCACATCCTCGGCTCGTCGATCGTCGAAGTGCAATTCCACGACCAGGTGCAACCGCGCCGCCTGGTGTTTTCCGGCGACCTCGGCAACACCTGCTCGCCGTTGATGCGAGCGCCCTCGCCGCTGAGCCGGGCCGACGTGGTGATGCTCGAATCCACCTATGGCGATCGCGATCACCGCGACAGCAACGACACCCTGGAGGAACTGGCGGCGATTCTCGACCAGGCGCACCGCGACGGCGGCAACGTGCTGATCCCGTCGTTCGCCGTCGGCCGCACCCAGGACCTGCTCTACTACCTCGGCCGCTTCTACCAGGAGGGCCGCCTGCCGCAACAGGCGGTATTCCTCGACAGCCCGATGGCCGCCCGTGCCAATGGCATCTACCTGCGCCACAGCAACGAGTTCGACGACCGCGACCGCGAGTACATTCGCGGCACCGGCACCACCCGCCTGGAGGAATGGCTGCCGGTGCTGCGCGTCACCCGCAGCGCCGACGAGTCGATGGCGATCAACCGGATCAAGAGCGGCGCGGTCATCATCGCCGGCAGCGGCATGTGCACCGGCGGCCGTATCGTCCATCACTTCAAGCACAACCTCTGGCGCCCGGAATGCCATGTGGTATTCCCCGGCTTCCAGGCGCGCGGCACCCTGGGCCGCAACATCGTCGACGGCGCCAGCGCGGTTCGCGTGTTCCACCAGCGCATCGCGGTCAAGGCGCAGATCCATACCCTCGGCGGCTTCTCCGCCCACGCCGGGCAATCGCAGCTGCTCGACTGGGTCGGTCACTTCGCCCACCGTCCAGCGCTATACCTGATACATGGCGAGCGGGAAAAGATGGAAGCGCTGCAGGGCGCGATCCGCGAGCGTCTCGACTGGGATGCCGAGATACCGGAACCCGGCGAACGCATCGAGATCTGAGCCGCCGTCCGCAACTGTCACGCAGTCCGTGGCAGTATGCGGATGACCGCCTGTCCAGGGTGGTTGTAGAAGGAGTATGCGAATGCCCTACGAAGCCGATGACTATCTTTCCCGGCACTTCCAGACCAGCGGCACCGACCTGGCGCGGAAGGTCGACGAACTGGCGGCCCTTGCGGCTCCCGGCGACAGCCCCAATCTCGCGCTCTACCGCGAGATGCTCTTCACCGTGACGCGCATGGCCCAGGCCGACCGCAACCGCTGGGACGCCAAGATCATGCTGCAGACCCTGCGCGAGATGGAGCATGCCTTCAGCGTCCTCGAGCAGTTCAAGCGGCGACGCAAGGTCACCGTGTTCGGCTCGGCGCGCACGCCGGTCGAACATCCGGTCTATGCCCTGGCGCGCAAGCTGGGCGAGGAACTGGCCCGCTACGACCTGATGGTGATCACCGGCGCCGGCGGCGGCATCATGGCCGCCGCCCACGAAGGCGCCGGGCTGGAGAACAGCCTGGGCTTCAACATCACCCTGCCCTTCGAGCAGCACGCCAACCATACGGTGGACGGCAGCGGCAACCTGCTGTCGTTCCACTTTTTCTTCCTGCGCAAGCTGTTCTTCGTCAAGGAAGCCGACGCCCTGGTGCTCTGCCCCGGCGGCTTCGGCACCCTAGACGAGGCACTGGAAGTGCTGACCCTGGTACAGACCGGCAAGAGTCCGCTGGTGCCGATCGTGCTGCTCGACCAGCCGGGCGGCCGCTACTGGGAACACGCCCTGGAGTTCATGCAGGAACAGTTGCTGGAGAATCACTATATCTTGCCGGCCGACATGCGCCTGATGCGCCTGGTGCATTCGGCCGAAGACGCGGTGAAGGAAATCGCCCAGTTCTACCGCAATTTCCACTCCAGCCGCTGGCTGAAAGGCACTTTCGTGATTCGCCTGAACCACGCCCTGAACGAAGCCGCGCTGGCGCACCTGCACGAACACTTCGCCAGCCTCTGCCTGAGCGGCGGCTTCCAGCAGCAGGCCTACAGCGAGCAGGAACAGGACGAACCGGAGTTCCGCAACCTGACCCGCCTCGCCTTCGTGTTCAACGGGCGCGACCAGGGGCGGCTGCGGGAATTGCTGGACTACATCAACCTGCCGGAAAACTGGGACTGAAGCTGCCGCTCCGGCACGCGCTCAATCGTCGCTGCGGCCGTTCAACAGGCGGCTGATCGACTCCATGGAGTAACCCCGGTACGCCAGGAAGCGGCCCTGCTGGGCCTTTTCCCTGGCGTCCTGCGGCAGGCGGGCGAACTTGCGGCGCCAGACCTCACGCAATTGCGCACTCCAGTCGACCTCGCAGGCACCCAGCGCCCTTTCGATATCGGCGCGCGGCAGACCGCGTTGCGCCAGTTCCTCACGGATGCGCAACGGCCCATGGCCGCTACGGGCGCGACTGGCGATGAAGCTTTCGAGATAGCGGGATTCGTCGAGCAGACCTTCCTCGGCCAGGCGGTCGAGGGCAGGATCGATCAACTCGGCAGACGCGCCACGCTGGCGCAACTTGCGGGAAAGCTCGGCGCGCCCGTGCTCACGGCGCGCCAGCAGATCCATGGCCGCCCGCCGCACGGCGACGGGCGTATCGAGCACGATCGCCATTGGCCTCAATCGGCTTCGGCGTCAGCCACTTCTTCGGCGTCGGCCTTCACCGGGCCGCTCTTGGCCAGTAACTGGTCGCGAATGGTCTTCTCCAGT
Organism: Pseudomonas sp. RC10-4-2; assembly: GCF_050433085.1. Classification (NCBI taxonomy): domain Bacteria; kingdom Pseudomonadati; phylum Pseudomonadota; class Gammaproteobacteria; order Pseudomonadales; family Pseudomonadaceae; genus Pseudomonas; species Pseudomonas sp. RC10-4-2. The sequence continues at coordinate 714,299 of NZ_JBNPXX010000001.1, read as the reverse complement.
ACCGAACCGATTTCCGGATTGTCTTCCAGGTACTTGGCGGCGTTCGCCTTGCCCTGGCCGATCTTGCTGCCCTGGTAGCTGTACCAGGCGCCGGACTTCTCGACCAGGCCCAATTGCACGCCCAGATCGATGATCTCGCCGGTACGGTAGATGCCCTTACCGTAGAGGATCTGGAACTCGGCCTGGCGGAACGGCGGGGAAACCTTGTTCTTCACCACCTTGACGCGGGTTTCGCTACCCACCACCTCGTCGCCTTCCTTCACCGCGCCGGTACGACGGATGTCCAGGCGGACCGAGGCGTAGAACTTCAGTGCGTTACCGCCGGTGGTGGTTTCCGGGTTGCCGAACATGACGCCGATCTTCATGCGGATCTGGTTGATGAAGATGACCAGGCAGTTGGCGTTCTTGATATTGCCGGTGATCTTGCGCAGCGCCTGGGACATCAGGCGTGCCTGCAGGCCGACGTGGGCGTCGCCCATCTCGCCTTCGATCTCGGCCTTGGGTACCAGCGCGGCCACGGAGTCGACGATGATCACGTCGACCGCGTTGGAGCGCACCAGCATGTCGGTGATTTCCAGGGCCTGCTCGCCGGTGTCCGGCTGGGAGACCAGCAGGTCGTCGACGTTGACGCCCAGCTTGCCGGCATAGTCGGGATCGAGCGCGTGCTCGGCGTCGACGAAGGCACAGGTGGCGCCCTGTTTCTGGGCCTCGGCGATCACCGAGAGGGTCAGGGTGGTCTTGCCCGAGGATTCCGGACCGTAGATCTCGACGATCCGGCCCTTGGGCAGGCCGCCGATGCCGAGGGCGATGTCCAGACCCAGGGAGCCGGTGGAGATGGCCGGGATCGCCTGGCGCTCATGGTCGCCCATGCGCATGACCGCGCCTTTGCCGAATTGGCGTTCGATCTGTCCCAGGGCCGCGGCCAGGGCGCGCTTCTTGTTCTCGTCCATTGAAGTCCTCGCGAAGTCAGGGCGGCCGGACGGCCACGAACAACTGTATAAGTAGACAGTATTATTCCACAGGGCAAGTCGCTCGCCTACCCCCGACGGGAAGAATGTTCCGAACGGTTGCCCGCAGGTGCGGCTAGCCCGGGTTCTCGCCGTTGCTCATGCGCAGCAGGCCGGTCAGCGCGGTCGCCACCGTCTGCCGGCGCACGGCGTCGCGGTCGCCGTTGAACTGGCAGCGCTCACTGACCAGCCGCTCGCCGTCGGCCCAGGCCAGCCAGACCGTGCCTACCGGCTTTTCCGGCGAGCCGCCGTCGGGCCCGGCGACACCGCTCACCGCCACCGCGAAACGCGCCCCGCTGTGCCGCTGGGCGCCGCGCACCATGGCCTCGACCACTTCCCGGCTGACCGCGCCGACTGCCGGGAACAGCGACTCGGGCACCTCCAGCTGGAGGGTCTTCTGGCGGTTCGAGTAGGTCACGTAGCCAGCCTCGAACCAGCCCGAACTCCCCGGGATGCGGGTGATCGCCTCGGCGATGCCGCCACCGGTGCAGGATTCCGCCGTGCTGACCTGCTCGCCCAGGTAACGAAGGCTTTCGCCGAGGCGGGCGGCCAGTGCGGTCAGGTCGGACTCCATCAGGGTCATCACTGTTCTCCAGGGTAGAAACGGAAAGGGACTACCCTACACCATCGGCTTTTCCATTCAGAAGCAGCTTTCGGACAAGCGCAACCGCGCGAAGGCAGCGAATGCGCGAACATGCGTGTTCCATCACCGTCCAAGGAAAGGCACCCCATGAACATCGCGCCACTCAAGGTCTCTCTGCTCTCCCTCGCCCTGCTCCTCTCCCCCGTAGCCAGCCTCCCCGCCCATGCGGCCTGCACCGCCAACCTGGCCCTGCAACCCGCCAGCAGCCTGCCCGCGCTCGGCGGGCGCCTGGTCTACCACAGCTATATGGAGTACGGGGACGGCTCCTCGAACCTCTACCTGCACGATTTCAAGAGCAAGAGCACCCGCCAGCTCAACCAGCCCGGCTGGAACATCGAGGACCCGATGAATGCGCATTTCTCCCCGGACGGCCGCTACCTGACCTTCATGGGCCGCCAGAATGGCGCCTGGCACGTGTTCGCCTGGGCCATCGGCGGTACCCAGGCGCCGAGCAACCTGACCGCGGCCATCGGCGGTCGCAACGAGGATCCGAAGTTCTCCTTCGACGGCCGCCAGGTCGTGCTCAAGCACGAGGGCGACATCCGCCTCGCCACCCTGGTCTTCAATGGCGATGGCAGCGTCGGCGTGAGCGCCTGGAAAGCCGTGACCGGCGACGGCTGGAGCACCGAGGAGTCGATGCCGTTCCTCACACCCTCAGGCAAGTACGTGGTCTACGCGACAGGAGCCGGCGACAGCCTGCGGGTGGTGCGCAGGAACCTGGAGAACGGCCAGGTCAGCGCCCTCGCCACCCCGGCCGCGGGGGGCCGCGACTATTACCCGGTGGTACGCGACTACACCGCCTACTTCCTCTCGCGTACCCAGCCGGCCGGCAACGACCAGTTGGCCATGGTCGTACCCAACAGCCCGCCCGGCACCCCGGCGATCCTGCCGCTCAACCACTGCCAGGGCGACAATTCCGACGCCGCGCCGGTGAACGAGGACTACCTGATCTTCTCCAGCACTTCGTTCGACCCGACCTACAGCCTGCTCCTCGGCGACATCGCCGCGGCGCGGGTCTGGCGTCTCGACCCGGCGCAGATCAACCTGCCCGACGGTCGGCAGAAGCTCGGCGCCAGCTATACCGCGGCACGCTGAAAGCAGCCCGCACAGGCGCGGACCTGAGGGTCCGCGCCGGTTCCGAACAGACCCGACACAGGCCGGCGAATCGGGTTAACATTACCCTCTTTTGCACCGTCCAAAGCCCGCTTCCGAAGGCCCGTATGACCGACCTCTCCCAGCACACGCCGATGATGCAGCAGTACTTCAAACTGAAGCATCAGCACCCCGACCAATTGATGTTCTATCGCATGGGCGACTTCTACGAGCTGTTCTACGAGGACGCGAAGAAGGCCGCCAAACTGCTCGACATCACCCTGACCGCACGCGGCCAGTCCGGCGGCAAGGCGATCCCGATGGCAGGCATTCCCTTCCATTCCGCGGAGGGCTACCTGGCCAAGCTGGTCAAGCTCGGCGAGTCGGTGGCGATCTGCGAGCAGATCGGCGATCCGGCCACCAGCAAGGGGCCGGTGGAGCGCCAGGTGGTGCGGATCATCACCCCCGGCACGGTGAGCGACGAGGCGCTGCTCGACGAACGCCGCGACAACCTGCTGGCGGCGATCCTCGGCGACGAGCGCCTGTTCGGCCTCGCCGTGCTGGACATCACCAGCGGCCGCTTCAGCGTCCAGGAGATAAAAGGCTGGGAAACCCTGCTGGCCGAACTGGAGCGCCTCAACCCGGCCGAGCTGCTGATTCCCGACGACTGGCCACAGGGCCTGCCGGCGGAGAAGCGCCGCGGCGTACGTCGCCGCGCGCCATGGGACTTCGATCGCGACTCGGCGCACAAGAGCCTCTGCCAGCAATTCGGCACCCAGGACCTGAAAGGCTTCGGCTGCCAGAACCTGACCCTGGCCATCGGCGCCGCCGGCTGCCTGCTCGCCTACGCCAAGGAAACCCAGCGTACCGCCCTGCCGCACCTGCGCAGCCTGCGCCACGACCGCCTCGATGACACGGTGATCCTCGACGGTGCCAGCCGCCGCAACCTGGAGCTGGATATCAACCTCAGCGGTGGCCGCGAGAACACCCTGCAATCGGTGGTCGACCGCTGCCAGACCGCCATGGCCAGCCGCCTGATGAGCCGCTGGCTGAACCGTCCGCTGCGCGACCGCGCGGTACTGGAAGCCCGCCAGGAGTCCATCGCCTGCCTGCTGGAACGCTACCGCTTCGAGAACCTGCAACCGCAGCTCAAGGAAATCGGCGACCTCGAACGCATCCTCGCCCGCATCGGCCTGCGCAACGCCCGCCCTCGCGACCTGGCGCGCCTGCGCGACGCGCTGGCGGCGCTGCCGGACCTGCAGAACGCCATGACCGAACTGGAAGCGCCGCACCTGCAGGCGCTGGCCACCACCATCGGCACCTATCCCGAACTCGCCGAACTGCTGGCCAAGGCGATCATCGACAACCCGCCAGCGGTGATCCGCGACGGTGGCGTGATCAAGACCGGCTATGACGCCGAGCTGGACGAGCTGCAGGCGCTGAGCGAAAACGCCGGGCAATTCCTGATGGACCTGGAAGCGCGCGAGAAGGCCCGCACCGGCCTGCCCAACCTGAAGGTCGGCTACAACCGCATCCATGGCTACTTCATCGAGCTGCCACGGGTACAGGCCGAACAGGCTCCGGCCGACTACATCCGCCGGCAGACCCTGAAAGGCGCCGAGCGCTTCATCACGCCGGAACTGAAGGCCTTCGAGGACAAGGCGCTGTCGGCCCAGAGCCGCGCCCTGGCCCGCGAGAAGGCGCTCTACGAAGAGCTGCTGGAACGCCTGATCGGCCACCTCGCTCCGCTCCAGGACAGCGCCTCGGCGCTGGCGGAACTGGACGTGCTGGCGAATCTCGCCGAACGCGCGCTGAACCTCGACCTGAATCGCCCGCGGTTCGTCGAACACACCTGCCTGCACATCGAGCAAGGCCGCCATCCGGTGGTCGAGCAGGTGCTGGAGACACCGTTCGTGGCCAACGACCTGGCGCTGGATGCCGACACCCGGATGCTGGTGATCACCGGTCCGAACATGGGCGGTAAATCCACCTACATGCGGCAAACCGCGCTGATCGTGCTGCTTGCGCACATCGGCAGCTTCGTTCCGGCTGCACGCTGCGAGCTGTCCCTGGTGGACCGCATCTTCACCCGCATCGGCTCGTCCGACGACCTTGCCGGCGGCCGCTCGACCTTCATGGTGGAGATGAGCGAAACCGCCAACATCCTGCACAACGCCACCGACAAGAGCCTGGTGCTGATGGATGAGGTCGGCCGCGGCACCAGCACCTTCGACGGCCTGTCGCTGGCCTGGGCAGCGGCCGAGGACCTGGCCCGGACTCGCGCCTTCACCCTGTTCGCCACCCACTATTTCGAACTGACCGTACTGCCGGAAAGCCAGCCCGCGGTAGCCAACGTGCACCTGAACGCGACCGAGCACAATGAACGCATCGTGTTCCTGCACCATGTACTGCCGGGACCGGCGAGCCAGAGCTACGGCCTCGCGGTGGCCCAGTTGGCCGGCGTGCCGGCCCCGGTAATCCAGCGCGCCCGCGAACACCTCAAGCGCCTGGAAACCACCAGCCTGCCGCACGAGATGCCGAGCCAGCAGAGCGGCAAGCCCGCCTCGCCGATGCAGAGCGACCTGTTCGCCAGCCTGCCGCACCCGGTGATCGATGAATTGTCGAGGATCAATCCCGACGATATCAGCCCGCGGCAAGCTCTCGATCTGTTATATGCATGGAAGATGCGGGTCTGACGGACTACCGCACAAGCTGCTAGAATCGCGCGCGCTTAGCCGCCCGCCTGAGGAGAGAACTAGAAAATGACCTTCGTCGTCACCGACAACTGCATCAAGTGCAAATACACCGACTGCGTGGAAGTCTGCCCGGTAGACTGCTTCTACGAAGGACCCAACTTCCTGGTCATCCATCCGGACGAGTGCATCGACTGCGCCCTGTGCGAGCCCGAATGTCCGGCCCAGGCGATTTTCTCCGAAGACGAAGTGCCGGAGAACATGCAGGAATTCATCGAGCTGAACAGCGAGCTGGCGGAAATCTGGCCGAACATCACCGAGAAGAAGGATGCCCTGCCCGACGCCGAGGAATGGGACGGCGTCGCCGGCAAGCTCCAGCATCTGGAGCGCTGATACGCCAAGGCCCGCAAACAGCGGGCCTTTTCTTTGGCGACGAGTAAAACGGCAGGCAAAAAAAAGGGGCGGGGTATTACCCCGCCCACTCTTCAGTCCCTCGTCATCATCCTGATGAATCGCCTCCCTGGCGACGTCCCTTCCCCGATCCTTCGGGGTTGCGTGTTCCCTGTACGCAGGAGTGATATTAGCGATTCCCAGTGCTCCCGCAACCTGCCAGAAAACCCAGCGAAGCTTCTTCGGCAGCCATTTTAGAAAAATATATTCCTTTAATTTCAATAAGTTACTTAAATTCACCGAGCGTTTTTGGCAAACCTCCCGGGCATTTATCTACTTAGGCTCACACGCCGTGTAAGTTAATGCTTACAAGAGCAGACACAAAAAACCCGGCGAACGCCGGGTCTTCAGTGGGTCTAAGGTTTTCCGTCACTGGAACAGCGCGTCACTCGACAGGCCATTCTTCTCCAGGATCTCCCGCAGGCGCTTCAGCGCCTCGACCTGGATCTGACGAACCCGCTCGCGGGTCAGGCCGATTTCCTGGCCGACCTCTTCCAGCGTGCTGCTTTCGTGCCCGCGCAAGCCGAAGCGGCGAATCACCACCTCACGCTGCTTGTCGGTGAGTTCCGTCAGCCACTGGTCGATGCTTTCGCTGAGATCGTCATCCTGCAGCAGCTCGCACGGGTCGGTGGGGCGATCGTCGGTGAGCGTATCCAGCAGGGTCTTGTCCGAGTCCGGACCAAGAGAGACGTCCACCGAAGTCACCCGTTCGTTCAGGCCGAGCATGCGCTTGACCTCGGCGACCGGCTTCTCCAGCAGGTTGGCGATTTCTTCGGGGGAAGGTTCGTGGTCGAGCTTGTGGGTCAGTTCCCGCGCCGCACGCAGGTAGACGTTGAGCTCCTTGACCACATGGATCGGCAAGCGAATGGTCCGGGTCTGGTTCATGATGGCCCGTTCGATGGTCTGGCGGATCCACCAGGTGGCGTAGGTCGAGAACCGGAATCCGCGCTCCGGATCGAACTTCTCCACGGCGCGGATCAGGCCTAGGTTGCCTTCCTCGATCAGGTCGAGCAGGGACAGTCCGCGATTGACATAGCGCCGGGCGATCTTCACCACCAACCGCAGGTTGCTCTCGATCATCCGCTTCCGACCAGCGGGATCGCCCTTCTGCGCCAGACGAGCGAAGTGGACTTCCTCTTCGGGCGTCAACAGGGGCGAGAAACCGATTTCGTTGAGATACAGCTGCGTTGCGTCCAACGCGCGCGTGTAGTCGATGTGCTTGTGTTGTTTGGAAGAGAAGGAAGTGGTGGCTTTTGGAGTTGCCCGGGGAGAAGGCTGCTCGTCGGCAGACGACTCGTCCAGCATGATGCCGGGCTCCAGGAGGAGCACTTCATCATCGTGGTCAAACTCCGGCCCTTCTTTTTTGAGTGCCATGTCGTTATCCCTTGCATGAGTTCGACTCAAGCCCGGGCGATTCCTTTCCCGCTGGACACGCCCGGACCCGCTCACCTACATGATGTGGGCGGGCGAACTCCCGGTCAGCGACGTGGCAAATATTGCAGTGGATCGACAGGCTTACCCTGGCGGCGAATCTCGAAGTGCAGCTTCACCCGATCGGTTCCTGTGGAGCCCATCTCGGCAATCGATTGCCCTACCTTGACCTGTTGCCCTTCCCGCACCAGCAGCCTGCGGTTGTGACCGTAGGCACTCACGTAGGTCTCGTTGTGTTTGATGATGACCAACTCGCCGTAGCCCCGCAAACCACTACCGGCGTATACAACGGTCCCACCAGACGCAGCCAGGACAGGCTGGCCCAATTGACCGGCTATATCAATCCCTTTATTCAAACTTCCGTTTGAGGCAAAACGGCCGATCAGAGTACCGCTCGCGGGCCATGCCCACCCCCCCACCGCAGGCCCCGCGACGACGGGAGTCGCGCCGCTGCTGGGTGGGGTCGTGGTCGAGGCCGGAGCCGGTGCGGGCTTGGCAGGTACCGACGTACTAACTGCGGGTGGAACCGGGGTAGGCTTGGTCGCCACGGGCGCAGCGACGACCGGCGTGTTTTTCGCGACGGACGGTTGCGTCGATGCCCGCCCACCAAATTGGATAGCTTGACCGACCTGGATGGTATAGGGCGGCGCGATGCCATTGCGCGCGGCCAGGGCTTTCCAGTCCCAGCCGAAGCGGAAGGCAATGGAATACAGGGTGTCGCCGCGGCGCACGATGTACTGCCCGCTGGTGACCGGCGTACGCCGCGCAGCGGCAGGCGCGGAACCGTTGCGATCGACGACCTTGACCCCGCCGGGAGGCGACGACGAACAGGCGGCGAGAAGGGAACAGACGACGGCCCCGAGCAACAGGTGGCAGCCACCGTAGAGCCGAGTCCATTGCCGCAGGGTCGCTGCTAGCCTCAATCCTTCCCCCTTATCCATCTTCTTCGCTTTCGTTCAATCGGGCCGGCGACGCCGGCCGCCGGCTCAGGCGATCGGGCCGTTGAGCAGCGGGACGAAACGTACCGAGTCGAGTACCTGGCGGCTGAACCCGTCCTCGGTGCGGACGATCAGCATCAGTTGCTGGACCTCGCCGCCACCGACCGGGATCACCAGGCGCCCCCCCGGGGCCAACTGGTCCAGCAACGACTGCGGGACTTCCGTGGCCGCCGCGGTGACGATGATTCCATTGTAGGGAGCCAACGCCGACCAGCCTTCCCAGCCATCGCCCCAACGAAAGACAACATTACGCAGGTTTAGCTCCGCAAGACGCTCCTTGGCCTTGTCCTGCAACGCCTGGATCCGCTCGACGGAGAAGACCCGCTCGACCAGTTGAGCCAGCACCGCGGTCTGGTAGCCGGACCCGGTACCGATCTCCATGACCTTGTCCAGCGGGCCGGCCGCCAGCAGCAACTCGGTCATCCGCGCCACCATGAACGGCTGGGAAATGGTCTGGTTGTGGCCGATCGGTAGGGCAGTGTCTTCGTAGGCGCGATGCGAGAGCGCCTCGTCGACGAACAGATGACGCGGCGTGCGGCGGATCACCTCGAGCACGTGGGCGTTGGACAGACCTTCTTCGTACAGGCGCTGGATCAGGCGCTCTCGGGTACGCTGGGAGGTCATGCCGATACCCCGGCGATGCAGGTCTTCGGACATCACGTCAGTCCTCCCAGCCACTCGTCGAGGCCGCCGAAGGCTTCGTGGAAGGTACGGTCCAGCTGCAACGGAGTGATCGACACGTAGCCTTGCATGACCGCGTGGAAATCCGTCCCCGGCCCGCCGTCCTCGGCATCGCCGGCCGCGGCGATCCAGTAGCCTTCCTTGCCGCGCGGATTGACCACCTTCACCGGTGCGGCGGCACGGGCACGGTGCCCGAGGCGGGTCAGTTGGATACCACGTACGCGATCCAGCGGCAGGTTCGGGATATTGACGTTGAGCACGGTACGCGGCGGCACGGCCAGGCGCTCGTGGGCGGAGACCAGCAGGCGGGCGAAGTGCATGGCAGTGGGCAGGTTGTCCGTCAACCGCGAGACCAGCGAGAAGGCGAAGGCCGGCCCCTTCAGGAAGCGCCCTTCGATGGCCGCCGCCACGGTACCGGAATAGAGGACGTCATCGCCGAGGTTGGCGCCCAGGTTGATACCCGAGACCACCATGTCCGGCAATTCCTCCAGCAAGCCGTTCAGGCCCAGGTGCACGCAGTCGGTCGGCGTGCCGTTGAGGCTGATGAATCCGTTGTCCAGGCGCTGCGGGTGCAGCGGGCGGTCCAGCGTCAGGGAACTGCTGGCGCCGCTCTTGTCCTGGTCGGGGGCGATCACTACGCAATCGGCATGATCCGCCAGCGCGTCGTAAAGCGCGGCGATACCGGGTGCGGTCACCCCGTCGTCGTTGGCAATCAGTATGCGCATGGGTTTTCCGTCTGCCCTGTCGGTACCAGGTCGAGGATTTCACGCACCACTACGGTGGCGAAACAACCGGCCGGCAGGACGAATTCCAGTTGCAGAACATCAGGTTCGGGATAATGCCACGCCAGCCCCTGGATGGGGAGCCGCAGGATGCGCCGTTCGTGCGCCATGCCCGCCTTCGCCAGCCAGCGGCAGAGCGCCGGCTCGCGCCCGGCCAGGGCCAGCTCGCGTTCGAGGACGCCGGCGCCGCTCGGCGGATCGCCCTCGCCCCAGAGCGGTCCGGTGGGGTGCAGGTCGAGGGCGGCCAGACGGGCATCGCGGCATTCTTCCTCGCCAGCGAGGAAAAAGCTGCGGCTGTCGGTGAAGGCCAGCAGGTCGCCGACCGCTGCCCGGTTCCAGCTACCCTCCGCGACCCGCTCGGCGAGCAGGCGATTGAACAGGTAGCTGCGCCCGGCGGAAAGGAAGCGCGAACGCAGGTTGCGGTTCGCCGGCAGCAGGTCCTGTTCCGCGCAACTGCGCGCGTCGACCAGGTTGCCGCCGCCGTGGCCGAAGCGTTGCAGGCCGAAATAATTGGGCACGCCGTCCGCGGCGATACGTTCCAAGCGCGCGTCGAGAACGGCACGCTCCGCCCGCAGCCCGGTCAGACGCAGGGTGAAGCCGTTGGCGGCATGCGCGCCTCGCTGCAACTTGCGCGAATGACGGGTGCAGCGAAGAATCCGCAGGTCCGCGCCCTCGGCTGCACCCAGGTCGGGATCGGCCTTGCCCGGCAGGTGCAGGCTGAACCATTGCCGGGTCAGGGCCTGGCGGTCCTTCAACCCGGCGTAGCTGACGTTCTTCTGCTGCACGCCGGCGGCGCGGCCGAGGCGACGGGCCGCCTCCTCGGTGTTCAATCCGCGCTTTTCCACCCACAACCAGAGGTGCTCGCCTTCACCGCTGAGGGGAATGTCCAGCACCTCGTCGACCTGGAAGTCCTCGGCCACGGCCTTGAGCACCGCCTCGCCGCAGGCTGCCCCATGGGCGCGCGGCCCGAGCAGGTCGAGTTCGCCGAGAACGCTCATCGGGCCATCAGCAAAGCGACCGCATGTACAGCAATGCCCTCTTCGCGTCCGGTGAAACCTAGCCGCTCGGTAGTGGTGGCCTTGACGTTGACCTGGTCGACCGCGACGCCGAGGTCCTCGGCGATCAACCCGCGCATGGTCTCGATGTGCGGCGCCATCTTCGGCGCCTGGGCGACGATGGTGGCATCGACGTTGCCGACCTTCCAGCCCTTCTCGGCGACGATGGCGACCACGTGTCGCAGCAGCGCGCGACTGTCGGCGCCCTTGAACCGCGGGTCGGTGTCCGGGAAGTGCTTGCCGATGTCGCCCAGCGCCGCCGCGCCGAGCAGCGCATCGGACAAGGCGTGCAGCAGCACGTCGCCGTCGGAGTGGGCGACCAGCCCATGTTTGTGGGGAATGCGCACGCCGCCGAGGGTGATGAAGTCGCCCTCGCCGAAGCGATGCACGTCGTAGCCATGGCCAATTCGCATGAAAAAACGCCCTGGTTGGAATCAGGGCGTGATTCTACCCCGGATCGGGACAGGCTTCAGGTATCGCGGATCAACCGTTGAGAACCCCGGCATGATGGCGCAGGTGATCCTCGATGAAACTGGCGATGAAGTAGTAGCTGTGGTCGTAGCCTGGTTGCAGACGCAGCTCCAGCGGGTGGCCGGCCTTGTCCGCCGCATTGCGTAGCGCTTCCGGCTTGAGCTGGACGGCGAGGAAGTCGTCGCGCTCGCCCTGGTCGACCAGGATCGGCAAGCGTTCGGACGCACCCTCGAGCAACGCACAGGCATCCCACTCGCGCCAGGCCGCCGGGTCCTCGCCCAGGTAGCGGGAGAACGCCTTCTGGCCCCAGGGGCAATCGCTCGGATGGCAGATCGGCGCGAAGGCCGACAGCGACAGGTAGCGCCCCGGGTTGCGCAGCGCGCAAACCAGCGCGCCATGCCCACCCATCGAGTGCCCGCTGATGCCGCGCCGCCGGGACACCGGGAAATGCGCCTCGATCAGCGCCGGCAACTCGTGCACCACGTAGTCGTGCATGCGGTAGTGCGCGGCCCAGGGCTCCTGCGTGGCGTTCAGGTAGAAGCCTGCGCCCAGGCCGAAGTCCCAGGCGCCGTCGGGATCGCCGGGGACACCGCTGCCGCGCGGGCTGGTATCCGGCGCCACCAGTACCAATCCCAGTTCGGCGGCGACCCGCTGGGCGCCGGCCTTCTGCATGAAGTTCTCGTCGGTACAGGTCAGCCCGGACAGCCAGTACAGGGCCGGCAGCGCCGCCTCCGGCTCGGCCTGGGGCGGCAGGTAGATGGCGAAGACCATCTCGCAGTTCAGGGTCCGGGAAAAATGACGGTAACGCTGGTGCCAGCCGCCGAAGGTCTTCTGGCTGCCGATCAGTTCGAGGGAATCCTTCACGTGACCTCCGTGAAACGGTCGTGGCGAGCCGCAGGGCCCGCCGCGACGGCTTGTCAGTAATGAATGACGGTGCGGATGCTCTTGCCTTCGTGCATCAGCTCGAAGGCCTCGTTGATGTCCTCCAGCCCCATGGTGTGGGTGATGAAGGTATCCAGCGGGATCTCGCCCTTCTGCGCCTTCTCGACATAGCTCGGCAGCTCGCTGCGCCCGCGCACCCCGCCGAACGCCGAACCGCGCCAGACGCGGCCGGTGACCAGTTGGAACGGCCGGGTGCTGATTTCCTGGCCGGCACCGGCGACACCGATGATCACCGACTCGCCCCAGCCCTTGTGGCAGCATTCCAGCGCGGCGCGCATCAACTGCACGTTGCCGACGCACTCGAAGGAGTAGTCGACGCCGCCATCGGTCAGTTCGACGATGACGTCCTGGATCGGCTTGTCGTAGTCCTTCGGATTGATGAAGTCGGTGGCGCCCAGTTCCCTGGCGATATCGAACTTGCCCGGGTTGATGTCGACCGCGATGATGCGCGCGGCCTTGGCCATCTTCGCCCCGATGATCGCTGCCAGGCCGATGCCGCCCAGGCCGAAGATGGCAACGGTAGCGCCCTCTTCCACCTTGGCGGTGTTCAGCACGGCACCGATCCCGGTGGTGACGCCGCAGCCAAGCAGGCAGACCTTCTCCAGCGGGGCATCCTTGGGAATCTTCGCCAGGGAAATTTCCGGCAGCACGGTGTATTCGGAGAAGGTCGAGCAGCCCATGTAGTGGAAGACCGGCTCGCCCTTGTAGGAGAAACGGCTGGTGCCGTCGGGCATCAGGCCCTTGCCCTGGGTGGCGCGCACGGCCTGGCAGAGGTTGGTCTTGCCGGACAGGCAGAATTTGCACTTGCCGCACTCGGCGGTGTAGAGCGGGATGACATGGTCGCCCACCTGCAGGGAGGTCACGCCCTCGCCCACCGCTTCGACGATGCCGCCACCTTCGTGGCCCAGGATGCACGGGAACACCCCCTCGGAATCCTGGCCGGACAGGGTGTACGCGTCGGTATGGCAGACGCCGGTGGCGACGATGCGCACCAGTACCTCGCCCTTCTGCGGCGGCGCCACATCCACCTCGACGATTTCCAACGGCTTGTTGGGGGCGAAGGCGACGGCGGCACGGGACTTGATCATCTGGGAACTCCTGAACGATGGAAGCCGGCGGGCCGCTAAGCGACCCACTGAAACGGAAAGTGTAGAAAACCGCGTTTCAAGGAATAATCAGGCAATAATCAAAACATTATTGCCATACAGGGACAATCCAGATGAATCGCTGGGAAGGACTCGACGAATTCGTCGCTGTCGCCGAAACCGGGCAGTTCACCGCGGCAGCCGAACGCATGGGCGTTTCCTCGTCGCACATCAGCCGCCAGGTCGCCCGCCTGGAGGAGCGCCTGCAGACCCGCCTGCTCTACCGCAGCACCCGGCGAGTATCGCTGAGCGAAGCCGGACAGACCTTCCTGCAACATTGCCAGCGCCTGCAGGACGCCCGCGACGAAGCCCTGCGCGCGGTCAGCGACCTCTCCGCGGAGCCCAAGGGCCTGCTGCGCATGACCTGCGCGGTAGCCTACGGCGAACGTTTCATCGTGCCACTGGTGAATGCCTTCATGGCCGACTATCCGCAACTGCGGGTCGACATCGAGCTGTCCAACCGCCAGTTGGACCTGCTCCACGAGGGCTTCGACCTGGCCATCCGCCTCGGCCGCCTGAGCGATTCGCGATTGGTCGCCACACGGTTGGCACCACGCGTCATGTACCTCTGCGCCACCCCGGAATACCTGCGCCGCCACGGCACTCCGCAGTCGCCGGCGGAACTCGGCCAGTTCAACTGCCTGATCGGCAGCAGCGACCTGTGGAGCTTCCTCGAGGACGGCCGGGAAACCCAGCACCGGGTCCAGGGCAACTGGCGCTGCAACAGCGGCCAGGCGGTGCTCGACGCCGCCCTGCGCGGCTTCGGCCTGTGCCAGCTGCCCGACTACTATGTGATCGAGCATCTGCGCAACGGCCGCCTGGTCTCCCTGCTGGAAGGCCACCAGCCGCCGAATACCGCGGTATGGGCGCTGTACCCGCAGCAGCGGCACCTGTCGCCGAAAGTCAGGCAACTGGTGGACTATCTCAAGGAAGGCCTGGCGCAATCCCATCCGGGACTCGCCGGGGAGAAAAACCTGCGCTGAAGCAGTAAGGCGATTCACCGCTGCGATAGACTTGGCGGTTTCCCGTTCCACCCGCTATCGATTCAAGGAAGTCGCATGTCTGCCTTCAATGCGTTTCGCCAACGCTACCTGGTGAGGTTCTGGTCGCCGCTGCCGGCGCTGGTCGCCCTCGGCGTCGCCTCCGCCTACTACTTCGCGCTCACCGGCACCTTCTGGGCGGTGACCGGCGAATTCACCCGCTGGGGCGGCCACGTGCTGTCCTGGTTCGGCTACCAGCCACAGGACTGGAGCTACTTCAGGCTGATCGGCCTTCAAGGCACGCCGCTGGACCGGATCGACGGAGTGATGATCATCGGCATGTTCCTCGGCGCCCTGTGCTGCGCCCTCTGGGCCGGCAACGTCAGCCTGCGCTGGCCGACCAGCAAACGTCGCCTGCTGCAGGGTCTGGTCGGCGGTATCGTCGCCGGCTTCGGCGCGCGCCTGGCGATGGGCTGCAACCTGGCGGCGTTCTTCACCGGTATCCCGATGTTTTCCCTGCACGCCTGGGCCTTCATGTTCGCCACCGTCGGCGGCGCCTGGATCGGCGTGAAGATCAGCCTGCTGCCGCTCCTGCGCACACCGCTGAAAGTCGGCGCCACGGCCAGCGCCCTGCCCAGCGCCGAAAGCCTGGCCCGACGCGCACGCCTGCAGGCCCGCCTGGGCCTGGCGGTGCTGGCGCTCGCCGCGCTGTTCGCCGCCTGGCGCTTCGAGGTATCGCTGGTGCTGGGCATGGCCTGCCTGTTCGGCCTGCTGTTCGGCGGCCTGATCGAGCGCGCGCAGATCTGCTTCACCAGCGCCGCACGGGACCTCTGGACCACCGGCCGGACCCGCGCCGCCTTCGGCATCCTGCTCGGCATGGCGGCCGCCTGCATCGGTACCTTCGCCGCGATCCGCCTGGGCGTCGCGCCGAAGATCTTCTGGATGGGCCCGAATGCGATCATCGGCGGCATTCTCTTCGGCATCGGCATCGTCCTCGCCGGCGGTTGCGAGACCGGCTGGATGTACCGCTCGATGGAGGGCCAGGTGCACTTCTGGGTGGTCGGCATCGGCAACGTCATCGGCGGAACCCTGGTGGCGATCTTTTGGGACCAGTTGGGCACCCGCCTCGCCCTGCCCTATCCCAAGCTCAACCTGCTGGAAAGCTTCGGGCCCGGCAACGGCCTGCTATTGACCTTCGCCGGCCTGGCCCTGTGCCTGCTGCTGGTGCAACTGAACGCCTCCCGATTCACCCGACCGCGGAAACCGAACCATGAGCCAGACCGACAAACCGACCCTGTCGCTTGACCTGCGCGGCGAACATTGCCCGTACAACGCCATCGCCACCCTGGAAACCCTGGCGACCATGCAGCCGGGCGAACACCTGGAAGTGGTCACCGACTGCTCGCAATCGGTCCACGGGATTCCCGAAGATACCCAGCGCCAGGGCTACAAATGCCTGGCGGTGGAGCAGCATGGCGCGCTGTTCCGCTTCCTCATAGAGGTGCCGCTGGAAAGCTGAACGAGCGAGCCTGCAACGACAAGAAAGCCGACCCTCGGGTCGGCTTTCTTGTGCCAGGGTTCAGTGCGGAAAACTGCGCTGCAGGCGCAGCAGGTCTTCCGGGGTGGTGATCTTCAGGTTGTCGGCGCGCCCTTCCACCAGCTTCGGCGCATAGCCGGCCCACTCCATCGCCGAAGCCTCGTCGGTGATCGCCACGCCGGCCACCAACGCATCGGCCAGCGCCCGGTGCAGGGCGCCGAGGCGGAACATCTGCGGCGTATAGGCCAGCCAGACCACCGAGCGGTCGATGGTTTCGCTGACCCGGCCGTCGCGGTCGGAGCGCTTGAGAGTGTCCCTCGCCGGCACCGCCAGCAGCCCGCCGACCGGATCTTCGGCGAGTTCTTCGAGCAGGCGGTCGAGGTCGCCGCGGGTCAGGTTCGGCCGCGCGGCGTCATGCACCAGCACCCAGTCGTCGGCCTGTGCCCCCAACTCCAGCAGGCGCAGCAAGCCGTTCAACACCGAGCCGGCGCGCTCGGCGCCCCCGGCGGCGCGCTGCACATGCCGGCTGGCGGCGCAGTCCAGCCCGGGCCAGTAGGGATCGTCCTCGGCCAGGCAGACCACCAGGCCCCTGAGCATCGGGTGTTCGAGGAAACAATCGAGGGTGCGCTCGATCACGGTGCGACCGGCAAGATCGAGATATTGCTTCGGGCGGTCGGCGCGCATGCGCGAACCCACGCCGGCGGCGGGGATCACCGTCCAGAAGGCGGGAAGGTCGGAAGTCGTCATCGGGAGAAGGGTCGTCAGCTCACTTGGCGAGCTGGTAGAGGGTTTCGCCGTCCTTGACCATGCCGAGCTCGTGCCGCGCACGCTCCTCGACGGTCTCGGTGCCTTTCTTCAGCTCGGCGACTTCGGCTTCGAGAATCCGGTTGCGCTCCAGCAGGCGCTCGTTCTCGCCATGCTGGTCGGCGATCTGCTTCTGCAGGTCGCGCACCTGCGCCAGGCTGCCATCGCCGACCCACAGGCGATATTGCAGGCCCGCCAGCGCCAGGATCAGCACCACGAACAGCCAGTAGGGGCTACGTAACCTCAAGCCTCGAACTCCTTGAGAAGAAAAGGGGTGGCTCTTGCCACCCCTTCACCGTACCAGACTAGGCTCAGCCGCGGAATTCCGCGCGACCACGGTACGGCGCCTTGGCGCCCAGTTGCTCTTCGATGCGCAGCAACTGGTTGTACTTGGACACGCGGTCGGAGCGGCACAGCGAACCGGTCTTGATCTGACCGGCGGCGGTACCCACGGCCAGGTCGGCGATGGTCGAGTCCTCGGTTTCGCCGGAGCGGTGCGAGATCACCGCGGTATAGCCGGCGGCCTTGGCCATCTGGATGGCTTCCAGGGTCTCGGTGAGCGAACCGATCTGGTTGAACTTGATCAGGATCGAATTGCCGATGCCCTTCTCGATGCCTTCCTTGAGGATCTTGGTATTGGTCACGAACAGGTCGTCGCCGACCAGTTGGACCTTGGCGCCGATCTTGTCGGTCAGGCCTTTCCAGCCGGCCCAGTCGGACTCGTCCATGCCGTCCTCGATGGAGATGATCGGGTAGCGCTGGGTCAGGCCGGCCAGGTAGTCGGCGAAACCGGCGGCGTCGAATACCTTGCCTTCGCCTTCCAGGTCGTACTTGCCGTCCTTGAAGAACTCGCTGGAGGCGCAGTCCAGGGCCAGGGTCACGTCGTCGCCCAGCTTGTAGCCGGCCTTCTCGACGGCCTCGGCGATGGCGGCCAGGGCGTCTTCGTTGGACGACAGGTTCGGCGCGAAGCCGCCTTCATCACCGACGGCGGTGTTCAGGCCACGGGCCTTCAGCACGGCCTTGAGGTGATGGAAGATCTCGGCGCCCATGCGCAGCGCCTCGGCGAAGTTCTTCGCGCCGACCGGCTGGACCATGAATTCCTGGATATCGACGTTGTTGTCCGCATGCTCGCCGCCGTTGATGATGTTCATCATCGGCACCGGCATGGAGTACTGGCCGGGAGTGCCGTTGAGGTCGGCGATGTGCGCGTACAGCGGTACGCCCTTGGCCTGTGCGGCGGCCTTGGCGGCAGCCAGGGACACCGCGAGGATCGCGTTGGCGCCCAGCTTGGCCTTGTTCTCGGTGCCGTCCAGCTCGATCATCGCGTGGTCGAGGGCTTTCTGGTCGGCCGCATCCTTGCCCAGCAGCAGGTCGCGGATCGGGCCGTTGATGTTGGCCACGGCTTTCAGCACGCCCTTGCCCAGGTAACGGCTCTTGTCGCCATCGCGCAGCTCGAGGGCCTCGCGGGAACCGGTGGAAGCACCGGAAGGCGCGCAGGCGCTGCCGACGATGCCGTTGTCCAGGATCACGTCCGCTTCAACGGTAGGGTTGCCGCGGGAGTCCAGGACCTCACGGCCCTTGATGTCGACGATCTTTGCCATTCTTGTTAACACTCCGAAGTGAATGAACGGGGCGGTCTGAGGAGACTAGGCAGTCTCGATTGCAGGAAAGCTCTTGATCAGCTCGTCCAGTTGCTTGAGCTGGGACAGGAAGGCTTCGAGTTTGTTCAGGCGCAGCGCGCACGGACCGTCGCACTTGGCGTGCTCGGGGTCCGGATGGGCCTCGAGGAACAGCCCGGCGAGCTTCTGGCTGAGCCCGGCCTTGGCCAGGTCGGTGACCTGGGCGCGCCGGCCGCCGGCGGAGTCCGCGCGACCGCCAGGCATCTGCAGGGCGTGGGTGACGTCGAAGAATACCGGGTACTCGAACTGCTTCATGATGCCGAAGCCGAGCATGTCGACCACCAGGTTGTTGTAACCGAAGGAGGAGCCGCGCTCGCAGAGGATCAGGCGGTCGTTACCGGCTTCCTCGCACTTGGTCAGGATGTGCTTCATCTCCTGGGGCGCGAGGAACTGGGCCTTTTTGATATTGATCACCGCGTTGGTCCTGGCCATCGCCACCACCAGGTCGGTCTGTCGCGAGAGGAAGGCCGGCAGCTGGATGATGTCGCAGACCTCGGCCACCGGCTGGGCCTGGAACGGCTCGTGGACATCGGTGATGACCGGTACCTTGAAGGTCTTCTTGATCTCTTCGAAGATCTTCATTCCCTCTTCCAGGCCCGGACCACGGAACGAGTGGATCGAGGAACGGTTGGCCTTGTCGAAGCTGGCCTTGAACACATAGGGGATACCGAGTTTCTCGGTAACCCGTACGTATTCTTCGCAGACCTGCATGGCCAGGTCGCGCGACTCCAGCACGTTCATGCCGCCGAACAGCACGAACGGCAGGTCGTTGCCGATCTGGATATCGCCGACGCGAACGATCTTCTGTGCCATGCTCAGGCCTTCCCGGAATATTTCAGCGCGGCGTTGACGAAACCGCTGAACAGCGGGTGGCCATCACGCGGTGTGGAGGTGAACTCCGGGTGGAACTGGCAGGCGACGAACCACGGATGCTCCGGGGCCTCGACCACTTCCACCAGGGCGCCGTCGCCGGAGCGGCCGGAAATCTTCAGGCCGGCCTGTTCCAGTTGCGGCAGCAGGTTGTTGTTCACTTCGTAGCGATGGCGATGGCGCTCGACGATCACGTCCTTGGCATAGCAGTCGTGCACCAGGGTGCCGGTCTGCAGCTGGCACTCCTGGGCGCCCAGGCGCATGGTGCCGCCCAGGTCGGAAGCTTCGGTGCGGATCTCGGTGGCGCCGGTCGCGTCCTGCCATTCGGTGATCAGGCCGACCACCGGATGGCCGCTGGACTTGTCGAACTCGGTGGAGTTGGCGTCGCTCCAGCCGAGCACGTTGCGGGCGTATTCGATGACCGCGACCTGCATGCCCAGGCAGATGCCCAGGTAGGGGATCTTGTTCTCGCGGGCGTACTGCACGGTGCTGATCTTGCCTTCCACGCCGCGCAGGCCGAAGCCGCCCGGGACCAGGATGGCGTCGACGCCTTCCAGCAGGCTGGTGCCCTGCTGCTCGATGTCTTCGGAGTCGATGTAGCGCAGGTTGACCTTGGTGCGGCTCTGGATGCCGGCGTGGGTCATCGCCTCGATCAGCGACTTGTACGCGTCCAGCAGTTCCATGTACTTGCCGACCATGGCGATGGTGACTTCACGCTCGGGGTTGAGCTTGGCATCGACCACCCGGTCCCATTCGGACAGGTCGGCCTGCCCGCACTCCAGGCCGAAGCGCTCGACGACGATGTCGTCCAGGCCCTGGGCATGCAGCACCGACGGGATGCGGTAGATGGTGTCGACGTCTTCCAGGGCGATCACCGCGCGCTCCTCGACGTTGGTGAAGAGCGCGATCTTGCGCCGCGAGGAGACGTCGATCGGGTGGTCGGAACGGCAGACCAGCACGTCCGGTTGCAGGCCGATGGAGCGCAGCTCCTTGACCGAGTGCTGGGTCGGCTTGGTCTTGGTCTCGCCGGCGGTGGCGATGTACGGGACCAGGGTCAGGTGCATCAGCATCGCGCGCTTGGCGCCGATCTCGACGCGCAGTTGGCGGATCGCCTCGAGGAACGGCTGCGACTCGATGTCGCCGACGGTGCCACCGATCTCCACCAGGGCGACGTCGGCATCGCCGGCGCCCTTGATGATGCGCCGCTTGATCTCGTCGGTGATGTGCGGGATCACCTGCACGGTGGCGCCCAGGTAGTCGCCGCGGCGTTCCTTGCGCAACACGTCCATGTAGACGCGGCCGGTGGTGAAGTTGTTGTTCTGGGTCATGGTGGTACGAACGAAGCGCTCGTAATGGCCCAGGTCCAGGTCGGTCTCGGCGCCGTCCTGGGTCACGAAGACCTCACCGTGCTGGAACGGGCTCATGGTGCCCGGGTCCACGTTGATGTAAGGGTCCAGCTTGAGCATCGTGATCTTCAGGCCACGCGCTTCCAAGATCGCAGCCAGAGAAGCCGAAGCGATGCCTTTCCCCAATGAAGAAACAACACCACCCGTGACGAAGATGTAGCGCGTCATGAAAAACCCTAGAAGTCAGCGTTTAGGCGGGATCAACCGCCGGGGATTCGGAGAAGGGAGGCCAGCTCCCGCCACGGACAAATCCGTGGGCAAAGCAAACTCCTGCTGATTCCGGAGGGAATCGGCGGGAGCAGTACAAGACGGGAGCGTAGTCTACTGGAAACGGCTTACTAGCTCAAACCCGGGTCGTTCGTCGGCGGGCTCCAGGACAGTCGCCAGCCCCCCTCGCGGGGACTGTCCAGGCCAGGAATGTTGGCCACCGCGAGCAGTTCGTCGGCTCGGAAGAGCAGCGGCAAACGACCGCGCAGGAAGCTCGGTACGCCCGCTTCGTTGAGCAATCGCTTGAGGTCGCGGCGACCGCGCCCGGCCAGGGCCAGCACCTCCCCACCCCGCCGGTAGTCGACGCGCAACGGCCCCGCCGGAACCTCGCCGAGCAACGCCAGCCGACCATTGCCGGGAAGAAGCAATGGATGAGCGGGACGCTCCCAGACGAACGGTCCCGCCGCCGCCCGCCAGTCCGCCGGCAACCACCAGATCCGCCCCGCGCCGCGACGCAGCTCGCCGCTCTCCAGGCGCCAGATCGGGTCGGCATCGTCGCCGGCATCGCGCAACGACTCCCAGCCGGCCCAGTGGTCACTGTCCGGCAACCGCGTCAGCTGCCCCAGCCAGGCCCGCAGCAGGTTGCGCTGGCGCGCAGCGCTGAGGCGGCGCAGAGGCTCCAGGGCGATCCGGGGCAGATCCAGCCAGTCCGGCCAATCCAGTTCCGAGGGTTGGCGGCAGGCCCGGAGGTCGATGGCGGCCAGTTCAGCCAGCAGGTCTTCGGCCTCGCGCAGATGCGCCGCGCAGCGCGCCATGCCGGCGACGGCCTGCGGCCAGTGGGAGGCGAGACGCGGCATGATCTCCCGGCGCAGGTAGTTGCGCGAGAAGCGCGGATCCTGGTTGGAAGGATCCTCCACCCAGTCCAGCCGGTGCGCCTGCGCATAGGCTTCCAGTTCGGCGCGGGAAACCCCGAGCAAGGGACGGCACAGGCGGCCGCCGCCCAGCGGCCGGCTCGCCGGCATCGCCGCCAGGCCGCGCAGGCCCGCTCCACGCAACAGGCGGAACAGCAGGGTCTCGGCCTGGTCGTCGAGGTGCTGCGCGGTGAGCAGCACCTGTCCCTCGCCCAGGTTCGCCTGGAATGCGCGATAGCGGGCGTCGCGCGCCGCCTGCTCGATGCTGCCGCCAACGGCGACCTGCACCCGCTCGACCCGCAGCGGGATACCCAGCGACCGGCAGACCACCTGGCAGTGCGCCGGCCAACCGTCCGCCGCAGCCTGCAAGCCATGGTGGACATGCAGCGCCGACAGCGCCGGCAAGGCTTCGCTCCGGGCCAGTTGGGCGAGCAGATGCAGCAACACCGTGGAATCCAGCCCGCCGGAAAACGCCACGCACCAGCCCCCCGCTTCGCGCCAGGGCGCCAGGGCCTGTAACAGACGGGATTCGAGCGGCACCGCCGGCATGCTTGCGCTCCTCATGCGACAAGCCCGGCGAATGCCGGGCTTGTCGATCGTACCAGTGCGCCGGATGGCTTACGGCGCGCCGTAGCTCATCAGGCGGTCGTAACGACGCTCCAGCAACTCACCCATTTCCAGGCCCTGGAGCATCTTCAGTTGCGCCAGCAGTTCGCCACGGATCGATTCGGCCATGCTCGCCGGATCGCGATGGGCGCCGCCCAGCGGTTCGTCGATGACCTTGTCGACGATGCCCAGGCCTTTCAGGCGCTCGGCGGTGATGCCCATGGCCTCGGCGGCTTCCGGCGCCTTCTCGGCGGTCTTCCAGAGGATGGAGGCGCAGCCTTCCGGCGAGATCACCGAATAGGTGGAGTATTGCAGCATGTTCAACTGGTCGCAGACACCGATGGCCAGCGCGCCGCCGGAACCGCCCTCGCCGATCACGGTGGCGATGATCGGCGTCTTCAGTCGCGCCATCACCCGCAGGTTCCAGGCGATCGCCTCGCTCTGGCCGCGTTCCTCGGCATCGATGCCCGGGTAGGCGCCGGGCGTGTCGATGAAGGTGAGGATCGGCATCTTGAAGCGTTCGGCCATTTCCATCAGGCGGCAGGCCTTGCGATAGCCTTCCGGACGCGGCATGCCGAAGTTGCGCCGGACCTTCTCACGGACTTCGCGGCCTTTCTGGTGGCCGATGACCATCACCGGGGAACCGTCGAGGCGGGCAACGCCACCGACGATCGCCGGGTCGTCGGCGAAATGCCGGTCGCCGTGCAGTTCCTCGAAATCGCTGAACAGGTAGCCGATGTAGTCGAGGGTATAGGGACGCTTGGGATGGCGCGCGAGCTGGGCGATCTGCCAACTGGACAGATTGCCGAAGATGTTTTCGGTGAGCGCCTTGCTCTTGTCCTGCAGACGCGAGATTTCGTCACTGATGTTCAGCGCATTGTCGTTGCCCACCAGGCGCAGCTCTTCGATCTTGGCTTGCAGGTCGGCGATCGGCTGTTCGAAATCAAGAAAGTTCGGGTTCATAGGCTTCCGTCGTGCGCAGATTCTAGTGGGCCGTTTCCGTTTGGCGCCCTACCTTACGGGATCGGGCGCCAGGGGTCGAGCCGGGAGCAAGGGCGATCCGCGTTTTCCCGCCGCAGAGCGCGGAACAACGGCGTTATCGCCCATCGCGATTAACGATAATTGAGGAAGACGTTGTCGCGCCCGAACTGGTCACGCAATGCCTGGATCAGATCGTCCGCCGGATCCACCCGCCAGCTCTCGCCGAACTGCAGCAGGGCCTTGGCGTCGGCGCTGGTGTAGTCCAGGGTGATCGGGCAGGAACCGCGATGGCGGTTGAACAGCTCGCCCAGCCAGCGCAGGCGATCGCCCTTCAACAGGTCGGCGTGCAGCTTCATCCGCAGGCTCTCCGCCAGGCCGGTACGCGCCTCCTCCAGGCTCATCACGCGCTTGGCGCGCAGGCGCAGTCCGCCGGAGAAGTCGTCCTGGCTGACCTCGCCCTCGACCACCACCAGCGCGTCGGTCTGCAGCAGCGACTGGGCCGCGGCGAAGGCTTCGGAGAACAGCGAGGCCTCGATCCGTCCGGAGCGGTCGTCGAGGGTGACGAAGCCCATCTTGTCGCCCTTCTTGTTCTTCATCACCCGCAGGTTGACGATCAGCCCGGCCACCGTCTGGGTATCGCGCGCCGGCTTCAGCTCGACGATGCGCTGGCGGGCGAAGCGCCGCACCTCGCCTTCGTACTCGTCGATCGGATGGCCGGTCAGGTACAGGCCGAGGGTGTCCTTCTCGCCCTTCAGGCGTTCCTTGAGGGTCAGCTCCTTGACCTTGCGGTGGTTGGCGTAGACATCCGCCTCCGGCTCGGCGAAGACTCCGCCGAACAGGTCCATGTGCCCGCTGTCGTGGCTGCGCGCGGTCTGCTCGGCGGCCTGGATCGCTTCCTCCATCGCCGCCAGCAGCACGGCGCGGTTGAGGTCGACGGTAGCCTGGTAGGCCTTTAGCTCGTCGTGGTAGTGCGGCCCCAGGCGATCCAGCGCACCGGCGCGGATCAGCGCTTCCAGGGTGCGCTTGTTGATGCGTTTCAGGTCGACGCGGTCGCAGAAGTCGAACAGGGTGTTGAACGGCCCGCCTTCGGCGCGGCATTCGGTGATCGCCTCCACCGGCCCCTCGCCGACGCCCTTGATCGCGCCCAGGCCATAGACGATCCGGCCATCGTCGTCGACGGTGAAGCGGAACTCGGAGTTGTTCACGTCCGGCGCCACGATGCGCAGCTTCATGTGCCGGCATTCTTCGATCAGCGTCACCACCTTGTCGGTGTTCTGCATATCCGCGGTGAGTACCGCGGCCATGAACGGCGCCGGGAAGTGGGTCTTCAGCCAGGCGGTCTGGTAGGAGACCAGGCCGTAGGCTGCCGAGTGCGACTTGTTGAAGCCGTAGCCGGCGAATTTTTCCACCAGGTCGAAGATGTTGCCCGCGAGGTCGGCATCGATGCCGTTGTTCTTGCAACCCTCGATGAAACCGCCGCGCTGCTTGGCCATTTCCTCGGGCTTCTTCTTGCCCATCGCCCGGCGCAGCATGTCCGCGCCACCGAGGGTATAGCCGGCCATGACCTGGGCGATCTGCATCACCTGTTCCTGGTACAGGATGATGCCGTAGGTGGGCTTGAGCACCGGCTCCAGGCCGGCGTACTGGTAATCGGGGTGCGGATAGGACAGCTCGGCGCGACCGTGCTTGCGGTTGATGAAGTCGTCCACCATGCCCGACTGCAGAGGACCCGGGCGGAACAGCGCCACCAGTGCGATGAGGTCTTCCAGGCAGTCCGGCTTGAGCTTCTTGATCAGCTCCTTCATGCCGCGCGATTCGAGCTGGAACACCGCAGTGGTCTCGGCCTTCTGCAGCAGCGAATAGGTCGGCTTGTCGTCCAGCGGGATGAAGTCGATGTTCACCGGCTCCAGGCCCTTCTTGGCCTGCTCGCGGTTGATGATCTCCATCGCCCACTTGATGATGGTCAGGGTCCGCAGGCCGAGGAAGTCGAACTTCACCAGGCCGGCCGCCTCCACGTCGTCCTTGTCGAACTGGGTCACCAGGCCGCCGCCTTCCTCGTCGCAGGCGATCGGCGAGAAGTCGGTCAGCTTGGTCGGCGCGATCACCACGCCACCGGCGTGCTTGCCGGTACCGCGGGTGATGCCTTCCAGCTTGAGGGCCATCTCCCAGATCTCGGCGGCTTCCTCGTCGCTCTTGAGGAAGTCGCGGAGCATTTCTTCCTGCTCGTAGGCCTTATCCAGGGTCATGCCGACTTCGAACGGGATCATCTTCGACAGCCGGTCGGCGAGACCGTAGGACTTGCCCTGGACCCGCGCCACGTCGCGTACCACCGCCTTCGCCGCCATGGTGCCGAAGGTGATGATCTGGCTCACCGCGTTGCGCCCGTAGGCGTCGGCCACGTAGTCGATCACCCGGTCGCGGCCCTCCATGCAGAAGTCGACGTCGAAGTCGGGCATGGAGATCCGTTCCGGGTTGAGGAAACGTTCGAACAGCAGGTCATAGGCCAGCGGATCGAGGTCGGTGATCTTCAGCACGTAGGCCACCAGCGAGCCGGCGCCCGAGCCCCGCCCGGGGCCTACCGGTACGCCGTTGTTCTTCGCCCACTTGATGAAGTCCATCACGATGAGGAAGTAACCGGGGAAACCCATCTGGATGATGATATCGAGTTCGAAGTTCAGGCGATCGACATAGACCTGGCGCTTGGCCTCGTAGTCCGGGGTGTCCTTCGGCAACAGCACCTCCAGGCGCTCCTCGAGACCTTCGAAGGAGGCGTGCCGCAGGTAGTCGTCGATGCCCATGCCATTGGGCGTGGGGAAGTCCGGCAGGAAGTACTTGCCCAGCTGCACCTCGATGTTGCAGCGTTTGGCGATCTCGACGGTGTTTTCCAACGCTTCCGGCAGGTCGCTGAACAGCTCGGCCATTTCCGCCGGCGACTTCAGGTATTGCTGGTCCGAATAGGTACGCGGCCGCCGCGGATCGTCGAGGGTCCGCCCCTCGCCGATGCAGACGCGGGTCTCGTGGGCCTCGAAGTCTTCCTGCTTGATGAAGCGCACGTCGTTGGTCGCCACCAGCGGCGCGTTGCAGCGTGACGCCAAAGCCACCGCCGCGTGGAGGTGCTCCTCGTCGTTGACCCGGCTGGTACGTTGCACTTCGACGTAGAAGCGCTCGGGGAACACCTCCATCCACTCGCGCAACAGCGCCTCGGCCTTGGCTTCCTCGCCGTCGAGCAGCGCGTGGCCGATCTCGCCCTCCTTGGCCGCGGACAGCGCGATCAGGCCTTCCGCCGCCTCCTTGACCCAGTCGCGCTCGATGATGATCTCGCCGTTGCGCTGGCCTTCGCTCCAACCGCGGGAAATCAGCTCGGTGAGGTTGCGATAGCCCTTCGCGTTCATCGCCAGCAGGCTCAGGCGACTGAGCGGGCCATCTTCCTCGCGGCTGGCGAGCCAGATGTCGGCCCCGCAGATCGGCTTGATGCCGGCGCCCATGGCGGTCTTGTAGAACTTCACCAGCGAGCACATGTTGCTCTGGTCGGTGACCGCCACCGCCGGCATGCCCAGCCCTGCCACTGCCTTGGCCAGGGGCTTGACCCGGACCAGGCCGTCGACCAGGGAGAATTCGGTATGCAGACGCAGGTGAACGAAGGATACGGTCATGAAGGCCCCGGAGCAGAAATAACGCAAAAACGACAAGGCCCGGATTGTACCGGGCCCGGTGGCAAAGCTACAGGTTCAAGAGCGGACGATGCGCCTCGGCTACGCCGAGAAGCCTCGCCCGCCCCGCGCTCAGGCGCGGCGGTCGTCCCAGATGCCCGGCTCGAGCTTCTGCTGGACTTCCGGGAACTGGCTGGCGTCGAAGGTCGGCAGCTTGCCGGCCTTGCGCTGGGCGTTGTAGTCCTTGGCCAGCTTGATCGCGAGGTTGGACAGCAGCAGGATGGCGATCAGGTTGGTGATCGCCATCAGGCCCATCGACACGTCGGCAAGGTTCCAGACGAACGGCAGCGAAGCCAGCGCGCCGAACATCACCATCGCCAGCACGATCAGGCGGAAGATCAACAGGCCCGCCAGGTGGTTGTGCTCGAGGAATACCAGGCAGTTCTCGGCATAGAAGTAGTTGGCGACGATCGAGGTGAAGGCGAAGAACAGGATGATCACCGCCAGGAAATAGCGGCCCCAATCGCCGACCTGGCTGGTCAGGGCATTCTGCACCAGCATGATGCCCTCGCCTTCCTGCGGTCCGGCCAGCAGGATGATGGCGGCGGAAGCGGTACAGATCAGCAGGGTATCGATGAACACGCCGGCCATCTGCACGTAGCCCTGGGACGCCGGGTGCGGCGGATAGGGCGTGGCCGAGGCGGCGGCGTTGGGCGCCGAGCCCATGCCTGCTTCGTTGGAGAACAGGCCGCGCTTGAAGCCGTTGAGGATCGCCGCGCCGATGCCGCCGGCGGCGGCCTCGTGCCAGCCGAAGGCACTCTTCACCACCATCGCCAGGACGCCCGGCAGTTCGCTGAGGTTGAACAGGATGATGCCCACCGCCAGCAGCAGGTAGGCCACCGCCATGAAGGGTACCGCCAGTTCGGAGAAGCGCGCGATGGAACGCAGGCCGCCGAAGATGATCAACGCGGTGAGGATCACCACGGCGATGCCGCTGATCCAGGTCGGCACGCCGAAGGCGCCCTGCATGGCACCGGTGATGGTATTGGCCTGCACCGAGTTGAAGACGAAACCGAAGGCGATGATCAGGAAGATCGAGAACAGGATGCCCATCCAGCGCGCGCCCAGGCCCTTCTCCATGTAGTAGGCCGGGCCGCCACGGAACTGGCCCTTGTCGTCGCGAATCTTGAACAACTGGGCCAGGGTCGCCTCGACGAAGCCGGTCGCCATCCCCACCAGGGCGATCGCCCACATCCAGAACACTGCGCCGGGACCGCCGAGCGTGATCGCTACCGCCACGCCGGCGACGTTGCCGGTACCGACCCGCGCCGCCAGAGAGGTGCAGAGCGCCTGGAACGAGGAGATTCCCGAGTCGTCCGACTGGCGGCTGCCCTTGAGCACGCTGAAGGTATGACCGAAGTGGCGGAACTGGATCAGCCCCAGGCGCACGGTGAAGTACAGGCCGCAACCGACCAGCAGCCAGATGAGGATCTTGCCCCAGATAAGGCCGTTGAGCAGGTCGACGACCTGAGTGGCGAATTCTTGCATGGATAACTCCCCTGTTCCGCTTGTGGCGGATTGTTGTCAGCCGACCTCCCGGGTAGAAGGCCGCGTGTTTCGGACACACACGGAATGACGTGCGAGCCGAAGGAAATTTCGCTGTGAATGGCACTTGGCAGGAAGGGGCAGGACTTTCCGCTATTGACGTCGCTCGCCGCTTGTCACCAGGCGACAGATACGGTCAGTCACGCGACATCCGTTCAATTATTGAACAGAGACGTCCAGCAATTCGCGAACCGGCGCAAACGAGCGTCGATGGATCGGCGTCGGGCCGAGGCGGGAAAGCGCCTCGAGATGGACCGCGGTCGGATATCCCTTGTGCCCGGCCATGCCATAGCCCGGATAGACCCGGTCCAGCTCGACCATTTCCCGGTCGCGACTGACCTTGGCCAGGATCGACGCCGCAGCGATCGCCGGCACCTGGCTGTCGCCCTTGACCACCGGCGCGCAGGGCACCGCCAGTTTCGGACAACGATTGCCGTCGATCAGGGCCAGCCGCGGAGTCACGCTGAGGCCTTCGACCGCGCGCTGCATGGCGAGCATGGTGGCATGCAGAATGTTCAGCCGGTCGATCTCCTCGACCTCGGCGCGGGCGATGCACCAGGCCAGGGCCTTCTCGCGGATCTCTTCGAACAGCGCCTCGCGGCGGGCTTCGCTGAGCTTCTTCGAGTCGTTCAGGCCGAGGATCGGGCGGCTCGGGTCGAGAATCACCGCGGCGGTGACCACCGGGCCGCACAACGGACCGCGACCGACCTCGTCGACGCCCGCGACCAGATCCTCCACCAGATTGAAATCCAGACCCAGTTGCATCAGCGGCGCTCCACCAGTTGCAGGACGGCTTCCGCCGCCTGTGCCGAGGCATCCTGGCGCAAGGCCCGATGGATGGCATCGAAGAATTCCACCTGCTGCGAGCCGTCGTCCAGCAGCGGCGAGAGGGTTGCGGCTAGCGCTTGCGGGGTGGCGGCGTCCTGGATCAGTTCCGGCACCAACAGGCGTCCGGCCAACAGGTTCGGCAGGGAGATGTACGGGCTTTTCACCAGGCGCTTGAGAATCCGGTACGTCAGCCCGGCGACCCGATAAGCCACCACCATGGGCCGCTTGTAGAGCAGCGCCTCGAGGGTCGCGGTACCGGAGGCGATCAGCACCGCATCGCAGGCGGCAAGCGCTTCATGGGACGCACCGTCGAGCAGCGTCAGCGGCAGAGGCTCGCGGCCCTGGAGCATCTGCTCGATCTGTTCGCGCCGTGCAGCGCTGGCGCAGGGCAGCACGAAACGCAAGCCCGGCCGTTCGACGAGCAGACGCTGGGCGGTGTCGAGGAACAAGGCGCCGAGCTTGCCGACCTCGCCGCCGCGACTGCCCGGCATCAGCGCCAGCACCTGTCCGTCCGCCGGCAATCCGAGCCGCGCGCGGGCCGCAGCGCGATCCGCCTGCAGGGGAATGGTGTTGGCCAGGGGGTGGCCGACGAAACGCACAGGCACCCCATGCTCTTCGTAGAAACGTGCTTCGAAGGGGAACAATGCCAGCATCAGGTCGCAGGCTTCGCGAATCTTCAGCACCCGCTTCTGCCGCCAGGCCCATACCGAAGGGCTGACGTAATGCACGGTGCGCAGGCCAGCCTGGCGCAGCTTGTGTTCGACGCCGAGGGTGAAGTCGGGAGCATCGATGCCGATCATCACATCCGGCCGGGCCTCGATGAGCGTGCGGATCAGCCGCTTGCGCCGTCGCAACAACTCCGGCAGCCTGCCCAGCACTTCGACCAGGCCCATCACCGACAGGCGCTCCATGGGGAAATAGCTGGACAGCCCTTCGGCCTCCATGCGCGGCCCACCGACGCCGATGAACTCGATATCCGGGTGCCGCGCCCGCAGCGCCTGCATCAGTCCGGACCCGAGGATGTCGCCGGAGGCCTCGCCGGCGACCAGGGCTACGCGTAATCCGTCAGCCATGGCTCAGCGGGTGATGCCGCGGGTTGCGCTCTGGATGGAATCACGGAACACCGCGACCTCGGGGAACTGGGCAGCGCTTTCGGCCAGCTCGGCCAGGGCTTCCTCGACGGTATGTCCCTGGCGATAGACCACCTTGTAGGCACGCCGCAGGGCATGGATGGCCTCGCTGCTGAAGCCGCGCCGACGCATGCCTTCGAAGTTCATGCTGCGGGCTTCGGCCGGGTTGCCGAAGACCGTCACGTAGGCCGGGACGTCCTTGCCGATGGCGCTGCCCATGCCGGAAAAGCTGTGCGCGCCGATCCGGCAGTACTGGTGCACCAGGGTGTAGCCGGACAGGATCGCCCAGTCGTCCACGTGGACATGCCCGGCCAGCGCCGTGTTGTTCACCAGGATGCAATGGTTGCCGATCACGCTGTCATGGCCGATGTGCGCATAGGCCATGATCAGGTTGTGGTCGCCAATGGTGGTTTCCGCGCGATCCTGGACGGTTCCGCGATGGATGGTCACGCCTTCGCGGATCACGTTGTGGTCACCGATCACCAGGCGCGTCGGCTCGCCCTTGTATTTCAGGTCGGGAGTGTCCTCGCCGACGCTGGAAAACTGGTAGATGCGGTTGTGCTTGCCGATCTTCGTGGGGCCCTTGAGCACCACGTGCGGACCGATCACCGTCCCTTCACCGATCTCCACTTCCGCCCCGACGATGGACCACGGGCCCACCTGGACGTCAGCCGCCAGCCTGGCGCTCGGATCGATGATGGCGCGAGGATCGATCAAACTCATAGTTTGCGTTCCGCACAGATGATTTCAGCCGAGCATACCGGCTTGTCGTCGACGGTAGCGTGGCAGTCGAATTTCCAGATGCTGCGCTTCACGCTGATGAACTTGGCGTGCAGTTGCAGTTGGTCGCCCGGCAGGACCGGCTGGCGGAAGCGCAGCTTGTCCGAACCGACGAAGTAGTAAAGGGTGCCGTCGGCGGGCTTCACGTCGAGCATCTTGAAACCGAGGATACCGGCCGCCTGGGCCATCGCCTCGATGATCAGCACGCCCGGCATGATCGGGTGCTCGGGGAAATGTCCGTTGAAGAACGGCTCATTGATACTGACATTCTTGTAGGCGCGAATGCGCTTGCCCTCGATGTCCAGCTCTACCACCCGATCCACCAGCAGGAAAGGATAGCGATGAGGCAGGTATTCGCGAATCTCGTTGATGTCCATCATGTTAGGGGGAGCCTGTTCAGAAAAGGGTGACGCAAAAAACGTCAATTACGCATCAGATGAAGCGTCACCGCTTGAGGTCACGGCAGCCAGGCGTTTTTCCAGCTGCTGAAGTCGACGCGCCATGTCGTCCAGTTGACGAATGCGCGCGGCGCTTTTTTTCCATTCGGCCGCCGGTTGCATGGCGGTACCGGAGGAATACGATCCCGGCTCGGTGATCGAGCGGGTCACCATGGTCATGCCGGTCACGAAAACGTTGTCGCAGATCTCGATATGGCCGACCAGGCCAACGCCGCCGGCGAGCATGCAATGCCTGCCGATCTTGGCGCTGCC
Source organism: Pseudomonas sp. RC10-4-2 (assembly GCF_050433085.1). Taxonomy (NCBI): domain Bacteria; kingdom Pseudomonadati; phylum Pseudomonadota; class Gammaproteobacteria; order Pseudomonadales; family Pseudomonadaceae; genus Pseudomonas; species Pseudomonas sp. RC10-4-2. The sequence continues at coordinate 682,225 of NZ_JBNPXX010000001.1, read as the reverse complement.
GGAAATGCCGACGCAAGCGGCCATGGCGGTATGATCGCCGATCTGCACGTTGTGCGCGATCATGATCTGGTTGTCCAGCTTCACACCGTTGCCGATCAGCGTATCGGACAGTGCTCCACGGTCGATGGTGGTGTTCGCGCCGATCTCGACGTCGTCACCGATGGTCACCCCGCCGATCTGGGCGATCTTCTGCCAGACGCCCTTCTCGTTGGCGAAACCGAAACCTTCGCCGCCGATCACCGCGCCCGACTGGATACTCACCCGCGCGCCGATGGTGACGTCGTGGTAGAGCGTGACCCGCGGCGCCAGCCAGCCGCCTTCGCCGATCACGCTACGGGCTCCGATCACGCAGTGCGCGCCGATGCTGACGCCAGCGCCGATGCGGGCGCCACTCTCGATCACCGCATAGGCGCCGACGCTGGCGCTCGGATCGACCTCGGCGTCCGCCGCGACGATGGCGGTAGGATGGATACCGGCGGCCGCCTTCGGTTTGCGATCGAACAGGTGCGACAGGCTGGCATAGGCCAGGTAGGGATTGGCCACCACCAGCGCGGTACCGGCGAACCCGTCGGCGTCGGCAGCCGTCAGCAGGACGGCGCCGGCACGGCTTTCGGGCAGGTACTTGCGATACTGCGGGTTGGCCAGGAAGCTCAGCTGAGCCGGTCCGGCCTCCTGCAAGGTCGCCAGGCCCTGGATCGGCAGGTCCGCGTCGCCACGGAGTTCCGCGCCGACATGCGCGGCCAGCTGGCCCAGGGTGTAGGACAAGGTACTCATCATCAACGCAGCTGGTTCATCCGCTCGATCACCTGGCGGGTGATGTCGTATTGCGGCTTGACGTCGACCACGGCGCCACGTTCGATGACCATGTCGTAACCACCTTTCTTGATGGTCTCCTCGACGGCCTGGTCCAGCTTCGGCTTGAGCTTCTTCAGCATGTCGCGGTCGGCGGCGGCCTTCGACTCGTTCAGTTCCTTGGACTGGAACTGGAAGTCACGGGCCTTCTGCTTGAAGTCCAGCTCGGCCTTCTCGCGGTCGCCCTGGGACATCTTGCTGCCGTTGGAAACCAGCTTGTCCTGCAGCGCCTTGGCGTCGCGCTCGAGGTTCTTCAGCTTGTTCAGCTGGGGGCCGAACTTCTTCTCGGCATCCACGGCGTATTGCTTGGCGGCATCGGACTCGAGCAGCGCCATCTGGTAGTTGAGCACCGCGATCTTCATTTCAGCGAACGCCGAAGGAGCCGCCATGATGGCTGCGGTGATCAGGACGAACTGGGTGAACTTACGCACGATGCACTCCTGCACAAAGCATGGTTTCGTTACTCGGTACTACGTACAAATCAGAAGGTCTGGCCCAGGGAGAACTGGAAGACCTGGGTTTCCGCGTTGTCCGGCTTCTTGATCGGCGTCGCCAGGCTGAAGCTCAGCGGGCCCAGCGCGGTGATCCAGGTCAGGCCGACGCCCACGGAACTGGCGAGGTTGTCGGTCTTGATGCCGTCGCAGTTGGTGGTGGTCTTGGTCGGGCAGTCGGTATCGAAGGTGCTACCCACGTCCCAGAACAGCACGGTACGCAACTGGCGCTGGTCCTTGACGAACGGCAGCGGGAACAGCAGCTCGGCGCCGCCGGTGATCAGGATGTTACCACCGAAGGCTTCGGGATCCTGGTCCGGGTCGGTGTAGCGACCTTTGCTGTCAGGGCCAACGATCTGGTTACCGTTGCCATCACGCGCAACTGATGGCGTGCTGCGCGGCCCCAGCGTGCTGTCCTTGAAGCCTCGCACCGAGTTGAAGCCGCCGGCGTAGTAGTTCTCGTAGAACGGCAGGCGCTCGGTGGATCCGTAGCCGTCGCCATAGCCCAACTCGGTGTGGAAGCGCATGGTGTAGTTGTCGGTCAGCGGGGCGAAGACCTGCCCGCGGTAGTCGATCTTGTAGAACGACAGGTCGCTGCCCGGCAGGGTGGTTTCCAGGGTCAGGCTCTGCGAGTGACCACGGGTGGCCAGCACGCCCTTGTTCAGGGTCGATTCGGACCAGCCGATGGAAGCCTTGAAGTTGGTGAAGTTGTCGCCTTCCTTGTCGAGGAAGTCGTAGATCTCGTCCACGGTGTAGCGGCCGGTGTCGATCTGGTCGCGCTGCACGCTCAGGCCATAGGTCAGGCGCGAGGTCTCGCTGATCGGGTAGCCGATGCTCATGCCGGCGCCCAGGCTGTTCACCGAGTAGCTGGCGACGTCGACGTCGAGCTCGTCGTAGTCGGTCTTCCGATAGAAGGCGTTGTAGCCGAGGCTGACGCCGTCGACGGTCCAGTAGGGGTCGACGAAGCCGAAGTTGTAGCGGGTCTGGTATTCGCTGCGGGTCAGGCCGATGCTGACCTTGTTGCCGGTACCCAGGAAGTTGTTCTGGCTGATCGAGCCACCGAGGATCAGGCCGGCGCTCTGGGCGAAGCCGACGCTGGCGGTGATCGAGCCGGAGGGTTGCTCTTCGACGCTGTAGTTGACGTCGACCTGGTCGTCGGTGCCGGGAACCGCCGGGGTCTCGACGTTGACTTCCTTGAAGTAGCCGAGGCGCTCCAGACGGGCCTTGGACTGGTCGATCAGGTAGGTGGAGGCCCAGCCGCCTTCCATCTGGCGCATTTCGCGGCGCAGCACTTCGTCTTCGGTCTTGGTGTTGCCGCGGAAGTTGATGCGGTTGACGTAGGCGCGCTTGCCCGGGTCGACGACGAAGGTCACCGAGACGGTCTTGTCGTCGTCATGGGCTTCCGGCACGCCGTTGACGTTGGCGAAGGTGTAGCCCTCGTTGCCCAGGCGACGGGTGATCAGGTCGGAGGTGGTGGTCATCACCTTGCGCGAGAACACCTGGCCCTTCTGTACCAGCAGCAGGCGCTTCACTTCCTCTTCCGGCACCTTCAGGTCGCCGGTCAGCTTCACGTCGCGGATGGTGTACTTCTCACCCTCGTTGATGTTGACGGTGATGTAGACGTGCTTCTTGTCCGGGGTGATGGATACCTGGGTGGAGGCGATATCCATGTTGATGTAGCCGCGGTCCAGGTAATAGGAGCGCAGGCGCTCGAGGTCGCCGGAGAGCTTTTCGCGGGCGTACTTGTCGTCGTTCTTGAAGAACGACAGCCAGTTGGTGGTCTTCAGTTCGAACAGGTCGGTCAGGTCTTCTTCGGAGAAGACGGTGTTGCCCACCACGTTGATGTGGGAAATCGCGGCGACCGTGCCTTCGTTGATGTTGATCTTCAGCGCGACGCGGTTGCGCGGCTGCGGGATCACTTCCGCGTTGATCTCGGCCGAGTAGCGGCCCTGGGCCACGTACTGGCGTTGCAGCTCGTTGCGCACGCCTTCGAGGGTGGCGCGCTGGAAGATCTCGCCCTCGGCCAGGCCGGACTGTTTCAGGCCCTTGAGCAGGTCTTCCTTGGAAATCGCCTTGTTGCCCTCGATCTCGATGCTGGAGATCGACGGGCGCTCGACTACAGTGACTACCAGCACGTTGCCATCGCGGCCGAGCTGGATGTCCTGGAAGAAACCGGTCTTGAACAGGGAGCGGGTGGCCTGGACCAGGGCCTGGTCGTCGATGGTCTCGCCGACGTTCAGCGGCAGGGCGGCGAACACGCTACCGGCGGACACGCGCTGCAGGCCATTGACCCGGATATCGGAAACAGTGAAGGACTCGGCGTGAACCTCGGCGATCATCAGCGCTGACAGCAGCGCGGGTAGCAGAAAGCGTTTCATGGAGTCCTTTTTTTCCAACTGACAAATAGAGAATCTGCCGCAAAGGGCGGCAGATTCGAATTCAACATGACTACAGACGACTCAGATCGTTGACCAGAGCGAGCAACATCACGCCAACGACCAGACTGATGCCGATCTGCATCCCCCAAGCCTGTACCCGTTCGGATAATGGGCGCCCGCGCACCCACTCAACCAGATAGAACAGCAGATGCCCGCCATCGAGGACAGGGATCGGCAGCAGGTTGAGAACCCCCAAGCTAATGCTCAGATAGGCCAGGAAATTGAGAAAATCCCCCACGCCAGACTGGGCTGAAGCGCCCGCCACTTTAGCAATGGTTATCGGCCCGCTCAAGTTTTTTACCGAGAGCTCGCCGAGCAACATTTTCTTTATGGAGTCGAGCGTTAGCAGGCTCATGGTCCAGGTTCGGGAAAGCGCCTGACCCACCGCCTCCAGCGGTCCGTAGCTCACTTCGCGGAGCATTTCCGCCGGCCATTCGGTACCGGCGACCCCCGCCCCCATGTAGCCGCTCCGGGCCTTGCCCTCGCCGCGCACCGCCAGCTCCAGGGCAACATCCAGCACTTCGCCGTCGCGCAGCACCTTGAGCTGGACGCGCTGCCCGGGACGGGCACGGACGCTGTCCACCACCTGCTGCCAGTCGTCGACGGCGATGCCATCGATGCTCTGCAAGCGGTCGCCGAGCTTCAGCCCGGCGGCCTGCGCCGGCCCCTTGGGGTCGAGTTCGGCCAGCACCGGCGGCAAGGCCGGCCGCCAGGGCCGGATGCCCAGCGAGGCGATGGGATCGGGATTGTCCTCGCCCTTCAGCCAGCCATCCAGACGCACCTGGTGGGTGGAATCGACATTCGAGCCTTTTTCCTGCACCCGCACTTCCAGCGTACCGCTCTCGCCGAGACGGCGAACCAGCTGCAGGTTGACCCCGTTCCAGCCGGTGACGGGCTCGCCATCCACCGCCAGCAGCTCCTGCCCGGCCTCCAGGCCGGCCTGGGCGGCCAGGCTCTCCGGCGCCACGGAACCGATGACCGGGCGTACCTGCTGGCTACCGAGCAGGGCGACGACCCAGAAGAACAGAATCGCCAGTAGGAAATTGGCGATGGGACCAGCCGCGACGATGGCGATCCGCTGACGGACCGTCTTGCGATTGAAGGACTGTTCGAGCAGATAGGCCGGTACTTCCGCCTCGCGCTCGTCGAGCATCTTGACGTAGCCGCCCAGCGGAATGGCCGCCACCACGAACTCGGTGCCGTGCCGGTCGTGCCAGCGCACCAGCGGCGTGCCGAAGCCGACGGAGAAGCGCAGGACCTTCACCCCGCAGCGTCGCGCGACCCAGAAGTGGCCGAATTCGTGGAACGTCACCAGCACACCCAGGGCTACCAGGGTGCCGACGATCATGTAAAGCGCACTCATCTCCTACCTCCAGGCCGTCCGAAGACTAGCCGGCGTGCCGGGTCAACCATTGCCCGGCGACCGAACGCGCGCGGCGATCGGCAGCCAGGACCTGATCGAGCGATTCGACTGCGGTCACCGCCTCGCGGTTCAGCACGTCCTCGATGATAACCGCGATGTCGCTGAAGCGGATGTGCCGCTCGAGAAATGCGGCCACGGCCACCTCGTTCGCGGCATTCAGCATGGCCGGGGCGCTGCCGCCGGTTTCCGCGGCCTGGCTCGCCAGGCGCAGGCAGGGGAAGCGCTGCTCGTCGGGGCGCTGGAAATCCAGGCGACCGACGGCGAACATATCCAGCGGCGAAACGCCGGAATCGATTCGCTCCGGCCAGGCCATGGCATAGGAAATCGGCGTGCGCATGTCCGGATTGCCGAGCTGGGCGATCACCGAACCGTCGACGTAGTCCACCATCGAGTGGATCACGCTCTGCGGGTGGATCACCACCTCGACCTGGCTCGGCTGGGCGTCGAACAGCCAGCACGCCTCGATCAGTTCGAGCCCCTTGTTCATCATGCTGGCGGAATCGACGGAAATCTTCCGCCCCATCGACCAGTTCGGGTGCGCACAAGCCTGCTCCGGCGTCACCGAAGCAAGCTGCTCCAGCGGCGTCTCACGGAACGGGCCGCCGGAGGCGGTCAAGAGGATCCGGCGCACGCCGACCCGCTCCAGGCCATCGGCATAATTGCGCGGCAGCGACTGGAAGATCGCGTTGTGCTCGCTGTCGATCGGCAGGAGCACCGCGCCGCTGCGCTTGACCGCCTGCATGAACAGCGCGCCGGACATCACCAGCGCCTCCTTGTTGGCCAGCAGTACGCGCTTGCCGGCCTCGACGGCCGCCAGGGTCGACGGCAGCCCGGCGGCGCCGACGATGGCCGCCATTACCATGTCCACTTCGGGCGCGCTGGCCACTTCGCACAACGCCTGCTCGCCGAACAGCACCCGGGTGCGGACACCCGCCGCGGCGAGCAAGCCCTGCAAGGCAATCGCCGCGGCCTGCTCCGGCACCACCGCATAGACGGGGCGGTGCCTGAGGCACAGCGCCTCGAGTTCGGCCAGGCGGCTGAAGCCAGTCAGGGCGAAGGCTTCGTAACGATCGGGATGACGCTGGACGACGTCCAGGGTGCTCAGGCCAATCGAGCCGGTCGCGCCGAGCACGCTGATCCGCTGCGGTCGACTCATGGCGCACCCCAGCCAGCGGCCCAGAGCAGGGCCGCGAACACCGGGATGGCTGCCGTCAGGCTGTCGATGCGATCCAGCACGCCACCGTGGCCGGGCAGCAGGTTGCTGCTGTCCTTGATTCCGGATTGGCGCTTGAACATGCTTTCGGTAAGGTCGCCGACGATCGAGACGAACACCACCAGCGCCGCGCCGAGCAGGGCCAGGAGCAGCGCGCCGAGGGACCAGCCGCGGTAGAGGCCGACCGCCAGGGTGATCGCCAGGCTGGCCGCCAGGCCGCCGTAAACGCCTTCCCAGCTCTTGCCGGGGCTGACCCGCGGCGCCAGCTTGCGCTTGCCGAAGGCCTTGCCGGAGAAGTAGGCGCCGATGTCCGCGCCCCAGACCAGCACCATCACGGCGATGATCAGGCCATTGGCCAGCGGCCACTGCTTGAGCAGGACCAGCCCCTGCCAGGCCGGCAACAGGATCAGCAGGCCCATGCCCAGGCGGCGCCAGCGGCCGCCCCAGTAGCCGACGCTTTCCGGGTAGGTGAGCACCAGCACGGTGGCCAGCGTCCACCAGACCAGCGCCAGCAGCAGCACGGCTCCGGCAAGCTGCGGCAGATGGTAGAGAGCGACCATCAGCACGGCGACCGTCGCCGCGTAGGCAACGCGGCCGAACTGCTGTTCATAGCCGGCCAGGCGTGCCCATTCCCAGGCCCCCAGGCTCACCACCGCGCCGATGAACAGGGCGAAGAACGCCCCTTCGAGAAGGAAAAAACCACCCAGCGCGATGGGCAGGAGCACCAGCGCCGTGATGATCCGTTGTTTCAGCATGACGGACGGGCCTCGGCCTCGACTTGCTCGCTGGTCTTGCCGAAGCGGCGCTGGCGCTTGGAGAAATCCGCCAGGGCAGCCCGCATCGCCGCGTGCTTGAAGTCGGGCCAGAACAGGTCGGAGAAATACAGCTCGGCGTAGGCCAGCTGCCAGAGAAGGAAATTGCTGATGCGATGCTCGCCGCCGGTGCGGATGCACAGGTCGGGCAGCGGCTGGTCGCCGGTCACCAGGCAGCCCTGGAGCAGCTCGGCGGAGATATCGTCCGCCGCCAGGTGCCCGCCCTGGACCTCGCGCGCCAGGCGCTGTGCGGCCTGGACGATGTCCCACTGGCCGCCGTAGTTGGCGGCGACCTGGAGGAGGAAACGGGTATTGCCGGCAGTGGCGGCTTCCGCTTCGCGCATGGCCGCCTGCAACTCCGGATGGAAACGCGTGCGATCGCCGATGATGCGCAGGCGGATGCCGTTCTCGTCGAGCTTGCGCACCTCGCGGCGCAGGGCCACGAGAAACAGCTCCATCAGCGCGCTGACTTCGTCCGCCGGACGCTGCCAGTTCTCGCTGGAGAACGCGAACAGGGTGAGGACCTCGACCCCTGCCTCGGCGCAGACCTCGATCACCGCCCTGACGGCATCGACACCGGCCTTGTGGCCGGCGACGCCGGGCAGAAGACGCTTCTTCGCCCAGCGATTGTTACCGTCCATGATAATGGCCACGTGGCGTGGCACGCACACATCCTTCCGGGTCTTTTCCATGACGTCAGCCCGGCCTCAGACAGCCATGAGGTCCGCTTCTTTGGCTTCCAGTGCCTTCTCGATCTCACCGATGAACTTGTCGGTCAGCTTCTGCACGTCGTCGCCGGCGCGGCGCTCTTCGTCCTCGCTGATTTCCTTTTCCTTCTGCAGATCCTTCAACTGGGCCAGCGCATCGCGACGGATGTTGCGCACGGAAACCCGCGCCTGCTCGGCCTCGGCACGCGCCTGCTTGGTGTAGCCCTTGCGGGTCTCCTCGGTCAGGGCCGGCATCGGTACGCGGATGGTGGTGCCGGCGGTGGCCGGGTTGAGCCCCAGGTCGGAGGTCATGATGGCCTTCTCGACCGCCTGGATCATGCTCTTGTCGAACACGGCCAGGGCCAGGGTACGGGAGTCTTCCACGGTGACGTTGGCGACCTGGCGCAGCGGCGTATCGGCCCCGTAATAGGAAACCATCACGCTATCCAGGATGCTCGGATGCGCGCGACCGGTACGAATCTTCGCGAAGGCATGGCCCAGCGCTTCCAGGGTCTTGCCCATGCGCTCCTGCGCTTCCTTCTTGATCTCGTTGATCATTCTCAACCCTCCTCGATCAGGGTGCCTTCGGCACCACCAACAACAATATTCAGCAATGCGCCCGGCTTGTTCATGTTGAACACCCGCAGCGGCATGTTCTGGTCACGGCACAGGCAGATGGCGGTCAGGTCCATCACGCCGAGCTTGCGGTCGAGCACTTCATCATAGGTCAGGCGCTCGAACTTCTCGGCATTCGGGTCCTTGAACGGGTCGGCAGTGTACACGCCATCGACCTTGGTAGCCTTAAGGACCACGTCGGCGTCGATCTCGATGGCGCGCAGGCAAGCCGCCGAGTCGGTGGTGAAGAACGGGTTGCCGGTACCGGCGGAGAAGATCACCACCTCGCCACCGCCGAGGTGGCGCATGGCCTTGCGGCGGTCGTAGTGGTCGGTCACACCGACCATGGAGATCGCCGACATCACCAGCGCGGGGATGTTCGAGCGCTCCAGCGCATCGCGCATCGCCAGGCCGTTCATCACGGTGGCCAGCATCCCCATGTGGTCGCCGGTCACCCGGTCCATGCCGGCCGCGGACAGGGCCGCGCCGCGGAACAGGTTGCCGCCGCCGATGACCAGGCCGACCTGCACGCCGATCCCGACCAACTGGCCGATTTCCAGCGCCATGCGGTCCAGCACCTTGGGATCGATGCCGAACTCCTCCGAGCCCATCAGGGCTTCGCCGCTCAACTTTAGAAGAATGCGTTTATAGCGAGGTTGACGAGCGCTCAGTTGCTGAGCCATGACCTTTTCTCCTGCGGCGATAAAAATACGTGACGGCCGGGCCGTCGTGGGCGGAGACGACTTTGCGCCTGCGTTGCGTGCGAGCCCGCCGAGCGGGCCGGCAACGCGGAAGCTGCCCCGAACGCTTCCCCATTTGACGAAGAGGCCGCACGCATCAGCGGGCAGCCTCTTCCGGGGCGACAGTCGAAACCGTCTTTGTTACTGCTTGGTGGCGGCTACTTGAGCGGCAACTTCGGCAGCGAAGTCCACTTCGGCCTTCTCGATGCCTTCGCCCACTTCGTAACGAACGAAGGAAACGATTTCGGCGCCGGCCTGCTTGGCCAGGTCGCCGACCTTCACTTCCGGGTTCTTCACGAAAGGCTGCTCGACCAGGCTCGCTTCGGCGAGGAACTTGCTGATGCGGCCCTTGACCATGTTCTCGACGATGTTCTCCGGCTTGCCGGCGATCTTGTCGGCGTTCAGCGCCAGGAAGATTTCCTTCTCTTTCGCGATCGCTTCTTCGGAAACTTCCGAAGCGCTCAGGAACTGCGGGTTGCTGGCGGCGACATGCATGGCGATGTCCTTGGCCAGTTCCGGGTTGCCGCCTTTCAGGTTGACCACGACACCGATGCGGTGGCCGTGCAGGTAGGCGCCGACCACGTCGCCCTCGACGCGGGTCAGGCGGCGGATGTTGACGTTCTCGCCGGTCTTGGCGACCAGGGCCAGACGAGCTTCCTCACGTGCTTCGACCAGCGGAGCGGCGTCGGTCAGCTTCTCGTTGAAGGCCTTTTCCAGGCTCTCGGCGACGAAGCCCTTGAAGTCGTCCTGGAGGGCCAGGAAGTCGGTCTGGGAGTTGACTTCGATGATCACGGCGGCCTTGTTGTCGGCAGCGATCTTGACGGCGATCGAGCCTTCGGCGGCAATGTTGCCGGCCTTCTTGGCAGCCTTGATCGCACCGGCAGCGCGCATGTCGTCGATGGCCTTCTCGATGTCGCCGCCAGCGGCGGTCAGCGCCTTCTTGCACTCCATCATGCCCAAGCCGGTACGCTCGCGCAGTTCTTTAACCATGGCTGCAGTAATTTCTGCCATTTCGAAATCCTCTTGAGTGGTAGCTCTCAAAAAACCTTTGTGCCCGGCCTGCCGGACAGAAACTCAAAGGTGGCAAAAAGGGGGCCTAGCCCCCTTCCTGCGCACCGTCGGACGTCTGAACGTCCCGGAATCAGCCTTCGGCGGATTCGGCCGGCGCTTCCTCGACGAACTCGTCGGCGCTGGTGGCAGCGCCCTGCTTGCCGCGGATTACCGCTTCGGCCATCGAGTTCAGGTAGAGTTGCACGGCGCGGATGGCATCATCGTTACCGGGAATTACATAGTCGACGCCTTCCGGGCTGCTGTTGGTATCGACAACGCCGATGACCGGGATGCCCAGCTTGTTGGCTTCGGTGATGGCGATGCGCTCGTGGTCGACGTCGATCACGAACAGAGCGTCCGGCAGGCCGCCCATGTCCTTGATGCCGCCCAGGCTGCGCTCGAGCTTCTCGAGGTCACGGCTGCGCATCAGGGCTTCTTTCTTGGTCAGCTTGTCGAAGGTGCCGTCCTGGGACTGGGTTTCCAGGTCGCGCAGGCGCTTGATCGACTGACGGATGGTCTTGTAGTTGGTGAGCATGCCGCCCAGCCAGCGATGGTCGACGTACGGCATACCGCAACGAGCGGCTTCCTCGCGAACGATCTTGCCGGCGGAACGCTTGGTGCCGACGAACAGGATCTTGTTCTTGCCAGCGGCCAGGCGCTCAACGAAGGTCAGGGCCTCGTTGAACATCGGCAGGGTCTTTTCGAGGTTGATGATATGGATCTTGTTGCGCGCGCCGAAAATGAACTTGCCCATTTTCGGGTTCCAGTAACGGGTCTGGTGGCCGAAGTGCACACCGGCCTTCAGCATATCGCGCATGTTGACTTGGGACATGATAGTTCCTCGATAAGTCGGGTTAGGCCTCCACGCATCCCAATGACCAACCCTTGCGGGCACCCAGGCCATCGTGTCGATGCATGTGTGGGTTTGTGCTCCGAAAAAGGCCGCAGCCTCGGAGCGGGGCGCTTTATACCATAACCGTGGACGCAGTAAAACCCGCCGCGGATGGCCGGGCGGGAGTAGATCGGTCGGTCAGGTCTGCTAGAATCGCGTATTCCTTATTATTCATGCGTGCTTGCACGCCCGAAGAGAATTCGCATGACCGTCACCATCAAGACGCCCGACGATATCGAGAAGATGCGCATCGCCGGCCGCCTGGCCGCCGAAGTGCTGGAAATGATCGGCGAACACATCAAGCCCGGCGTGACCACCGAGGAGCTGGATCGCATCTGCCACGACTATATCGTCAACGAGCAGAAGGCGATTCCCGCCCCGCTGAACTACAAGGGCTTTCCCAAGTCGATCTGCACCTCGATCAACCATGTGGTCTGCCATGGCATCCCCAACGAGAAGCCGCTGAAGGAAGGCGACATCCTCAACGTCGACATCACCGTCATCAAGGACGGCTACCACGGCGACACCAGCAAGATGTTCCTGGTCGGCAAGACCCCGGAATGGGCCGACCGCCTCTGCCAGATCACCCAGGAATGCATGTACAAGGGCATTTCCGTGGTGCGTCCGGGCGCGCACCTGGGCGATATCGGCGAAATCATCCAGAAGCACGCGGAAAAGAACGGCTTCTCGGTGGTCCGCGAATACTGCGGCCATGGCATCGGCAAGGTGTTCCACGAGGAGCCGCAGGTCCTCCACTACGGTCGTGCGGGTACCGGCATCGAGCTGAAGGAAGGCATGATCTTCACCATCGAGCCGATGATCAACCAGGGCCGCCCGGAGACCCGCCTGCTCGGCGACGGCTGGACCGCGATCACCAAGGACCGCAAGCTGTCCGCGCAATGGGAGCACACCGTGCTGGTCACCGCCGATGGCTACGAGATCCTCACCCTGCGCAACGACGAAACCTTCCCGCGCACCTCGGCAGCCTGATCCGGCCCGGCTTTTGCTGCCAGCCGTGCGCCTCGACGCCCCGCCCCATTCCGGCGGGGCCGACGCCCCGATTCGGCGCAGCGCGCGCACCAATACAGCGCAAAAACGCACCAAGACGGGGCGCTCGCGTATCGAACCCAACCGCTAGCAGATAAAGGAAGGCCGCATGCCGCAGGTGGATCCCGAATTGTTCGATCGCGGGCAGTTCCAGGCGGAACTGGCCTTGAAGTCCAGCCCGATCGCCGCCTTCAAGAAGGCCATCCGGCAATTCCGCGAAGTGCTCGACAACCGTTTCAACAGCGGCCGCGACATCCGCCGCCTGATCGAAGATCGCGCCTGGTGCGTCGACCAGATCCTGCAACAGGCCTGGCAGCGCTTCGACTGGGGAGACGACGCCGACATCGCCCTGGTCGCCGTGGGCGGCTACGGCCGCGGCGAACTCCACCCCTACTCCGACGTCGACCTGCTGATCCTCCTCGACAGCGAGGACCAGGAGAGCTTCCGCGAACCGATCGAAGGCTTCCTCACCCTGCTCTGGGACATCGGCCTGGAAGTCGGCCAGAGCGTGCGCTCGGTGCAGCAGTGCGCGGAGGAAGCACGCGCCGACCTGACGGTGATCACCACCCTCATGGAGTGCCGCACCATCTGCGGCCCTGACAGCCTGCGCCAGCGCATGCTGCAGGTTACCGGCAGCGCGCACATGTGGCCGAGCAAGGAGTTCTTCCTGGCCAAACGCCACGAACAGCAGCGCCGCCACGCCAAGTACAACGACACCGAGTACAACCTCGAGCCCAACGTCAAGGGCTCCCCCGGCGGCCTGCGCGACATCCAGACCATCCTCTGGATGGCCCGCCGCCAGTTCGGCAGCCTCAACCTGCACGCCCTGGTGCGCGAAGGCTTCCTGGTGGAAAGCGAGTGCAGCATGCTGGCTTCCAGCCAGGAGTTCCTCTGGCGGGTCCGCTATGCCCTGCACATGCTCGCCGGGCGCGCCGAGGATCGCCTGCTGTTCGATCACCAGCGCAGCATCGCCCGTCTGTTCGGCTACGAAGACAACGACGTCAAGCTGGCGGTCGAACGCTTCATGCAGAAGTACTACCGGGTGGTGATGGCGATCTCCGAGCTGAACGACCTGATCATCCAGCACTTCGAGGAAGTCATCCTGCCCTGCGAGCAGCCGGTGCAGATCCAACCGCTGAACAGTCGCTTCCAGTTGCGCGACGGCTACATCGAGGTGACGCACCCGAACGTCTTCAAGCGCACCCCGTTCGCCCTCCTGGAAATCTTCGTGCTGATGGCCCAGCACCCGGAAATCAAGGGCGTGCGCGCCGACACCATTCGCCTGCTGCGCGACAGCCGACACCTGATCGACGACGAGTTCCGCCACGACATCCGCAACACCAGCCTGTTCATCGAGCTGTTCAAGAGCAGCCAGGGTATCCACCGCAACCTGCGGCGGATGAACCGCTACGGCATCCTCGGCCGCTACCTGCCGGAGTTCGGCCATATCATCGGGCAGATGCAGCACGACCTGTTCCATATCTATACGGTGGACGCCCACACCCTCAACCTGATCAAGCACCTGCGCAAGCTGAATCGGCCGGAGATGGCCGAGAAATATCCGCTGGCGAGCAAGATCATCGATCGTCTGCCCAAGCCGGAACTGATCTACATCGCCGGTCTCTACCATGATATCGCCAAGGGCCGTGGCGGCGACCACTCGGAACTCGGCGCGGTGGACGCCGAGGCCTTCTGCCAGAGCCACCAGTTGCCGCTCTGGGACACCCAACTGGTGTCCTGGCTGGTGCAGAACCACCTGGTGATGTCGACCACCGCGCAACGCAAGGACCTCTCCGACCCGCAGGTGATCTTCGATTTCGCCCAACTGGTCGGCGACCAGACCCACCTCGACTACCTGTACGTGCTCACCGTGGCCGACATCAACGCCACCAACCCGACGCTCTGGAACTCCTGGCGCGCCAGCCTGCTCCGGCAGCTCTACACCGAGACCAAGCGCGCCCTGCGCCGCGGCCTGGAGAACCCGGTGGACCGCGAGGAGCAGATCCGCCAGACGCAGACCGCGGCCCTCGACCAACTGGTACGCAATGGCATCGACCAGGACGATGCCGAGCAGCTATGGAGCCAGCTCGGCGACGACTACTTCCTGCGCCACACCGCCGGCGACGTGGCCTGGCACACCGAGGCGATCCTCCAGCACCCGGACGACGGCACGCCGCTGGTGCTGATCAAGGAAACCACCCAGCGCGAGTTCGAGAGCGGTTCGCAGATCTTCATCTACGCCGCCGACCAGCACGATTTCTTCGCGGTCACCGTGGCCGCCATGGACCAGCTCAACCTGAGCATCCAGGACGCGCGGATCATCACCTCCACCAGCCAGTTCACCCTCGATACCTATATCGTGCTCGACGCCGACGGCGACTCCATCGGCAACAACCCGGAGCGCATCGCCGAGATCCGCGAGGGGCTTATCGACGCATTGAAGAACCCCGACGACTACCCGACCATCATCCAGCGCCGGGTGCCGCGCCAGCTCAAGCACTTCGCCTTCGCCCCGCAGGTGACCATCTCCACCGACGCGCTGCGCCAGGTCTCGGTGCTCGAAGTCATCGCCCCCGACCGCCCCGGCCTGCTGGCGCGGATCGGCGGCATCTTCCTGGATTTCGACCTGTCGGTGCAGAACGCCAAGATCGCCACCCTCGGCGAGCGCGTGGAGGACGTCTTCTACATCACCGATGCGCGCAACCAGCCGCTCGCCGACCCCGACCTGTGCAAACGCCTGCAGGCCGCCCTGGTCGAGCAGCTGTCACAAGACAACGGACGGGACACCCTGCCTACCCGGATAAACTTCTGAGAAGCCTTGCCAACGCCATGAATACCGCACTCGACAACCTGCAACCCTACCCCTTCGAGAAGCTCCGCGCCCTGCTCGGCGGCGCCCGGCCGCCCGCGACGCTGAAGCCGATCGCACTGTCCATCGGCGAGCCCAAGCACCGCTCGCCGAGCTTCGTCGCCGAAACCCTGGCGGAGAACCTGGACCAGCTCGCGGTCTACCCGACCACCCTCGGCCTGCCGGCCCTGCGCGAAGCCATCGCGCGCTGGTGCGAGCGGCGCTTCTCGGTGCCGGCCGGCTGGCTAGATGCGGCGCGCCACGTACTGCCGGTGAACGGTACCCGCGAGGCGCTGTTCGCCTTCACCCAGACCGTGGTCCGCCGCAGCGAGCCCGGCGAGGCGCCCGGCCTGGTGGTCAGCCCGAACCCGTTCTACCAGATCTACGAAGGCGCGGCGCTGCTCGCCGGAGCCGTGCCGCATTACCTGCCCTGCCGCGAGGAAAACGGCTTCAACCCCGACTTCGACGCGGTCGACGAGGCGACCTGGCAGCGCTGCCAGATTCTCTTCCTCTGCTCGCCAGGCAACCCCACCGGGGCCCTGGTACCGCTGGAGACCCTGAAGAAGCTGATCGCCCTGGCCGACCGCTACGACTTCGTGATCGCCGCCGACGAGTGCTACAGCGAACTCTACTTCGACGAAAACGCCCCGCCGCCCGGCCTGCTCAACGCTTGCGCCGAGCTGGGCCGCACGGACTTCAGCCGCTGCGTGGTGTTCCACAGCCTGTCCAAGCGCTCCAACCTGCCCGGCCTGCGCTCGGGCTTCGTCGCCGGCGACGCGGAGATCCTGAAGAAATTCCTCCTCTACCGCACCTACCACGGCTGCGCCATGCCGGTGCAGACCCAGTTGGCGAGCATCGCCGCCTGGAACGACGAGGTCCATGTGCGCGCCAACCGCAGCCTCTACCGCGAGAAATTCGACGCCGTGCTGGCGATCCTCGACGGCGTGCTCGACGTACAGCGCCCGGACGGCAGTTTCTACCTGTGGGCACGTACCCCGGTGGACGACACCGTATTCACCCGCGAACTGTTCGAGCAGCAGCACGTGACGGTGGTGCCGGGTTCCTACCTGTCGCGCGAGGTGGACGGCGAGAACCCCGGCGCCAACCGCGTGCGCATGGCCCTGGTGGCACCACTGGCCGAGTGCGTCGAAGCCGCCGAGCGCATCCGCGACTACCTGCGGGCGCGCTGAAGCCTGCGCGGAGAAACGAAAAGGGATCGCCGCGGCGATCCCTTTTTCGTTCACACCCAGCGGGCGAAGCGATTGGTCAGCCAGCTTTCCTGCTGGTCCAGCTCGCGCAGGATGTCGCCCAGGGTCTCGTCGTCGATCTCGTTGTTGCGCCGCTGCCGGTACAGTTCCAGGCGCTGCGCGCGCAACGCCTTCAGGCGCAAGGCCTTGTCGGCGATCTCCAGGGCTTGGGCCTGGTCGCG
Organism: Pseudomonas sp. RC10-4-2; assembly: GCF_050433085.1. Classification (NCBI taxonomy): domain Bacteria; kingdom Pseudomonadati; phylum Pseudomonadota; class Gammaproteobacteria; order Pseudomonadales; family Pseudomonadaceae; genus Pseudomonas; species Pseudomonas sp. RC10-4-2. The sequence goes on along the minus strand of NZ_JBNPXX010000001.1, from coordinate 665,668 downwards.
GGCCTCATCGGTGGTCGGTGCGGTATCCAGCGACTGGCGGTATTCGGCCATGATCTGCGCACGCGCCTCGGCGACCCGCGAAGTATTCGCCGCATCGTTGCCTTCCACCTGCGGCAGTTCCTCGCTCTCCAGGGCCCGGATCGCCGCCTCCGCGGTCTTGCGCCAGGCCTCGCGCCGCTCGCGCTCGTGGGCGCCATTGTTGCTCGCCGGCAGCCCGCGCAGCAGCAGCGGCAGGCCGATGGTCGCGCCGATCAGGGAAATCAGGATCACGCTGGTGGCGATGAAGATGATCAGGTCGCGCTGCGGGAAGGCGCTGCCATCCATCAGGCTCATCGGTACCGACAGCACCGCCGCCAGGGTCACCGCACCACGCACGCCGCTCAATGCACTGAGGGCGGAGAGACGGCGCAGGGAGATGCCGCTCAGCCCGGGCGGGCTTTTGCCGCGCCAGCGATCGATGCGCAGCGACAGCTTCCAGTAGCCATAGACCCAGCCGTAGCGGATCAGCATCAGCACGGCGGTGATCGCCGCCACGTAGGCCAGCAGCAGCGAGGAACGCCAGAGCAGGTCGCCGTGGTGGTTGGCCACCGACTTCATGATGTCCGGCAACTGCAGGCCGAGCAGCAGGAACACCACGCCGTTGAAGGCGAACTCCAGCATCGACCAGACGCTGCGGTTGAGCAGGCGCGTGGAAGTCTGCCGCGGCAGCAGGTCGACCCAGCTCTGCATCATGCCGGCCGCCACCGCCGAGAGAATCCCGGAGACGCCCAGGTGTTCCGCCACCATGTAGGAGGCGAACGGCAGCAACAGCATCAGTACCACGTGGGTCGCCGGGTCGTCCCAGCCACGGGAGATCATCCAGGCGCGGATGCGGCCCAGCGACCAGCTGAGGAACACCCCGATGGCCAGGCCGCCGACCGCGACCAGGAGGAAGTTGAGGCTGGCGTCCACCAGCGAGAACACGCCGGTCATCGCCGCGGCGATGGCGAACTTGAATGCCACCAGGCCAGAGGCATCGTTCATCAGCGCCTCGCCCTCCAGCAGGTGCATCAGGCGCTTGGGCAGCCGCCCCTGGGTGATCGCCGAGACCGCCAGGGCGTCCGTGGGCGACAGCACGGCGGCGAGGGCGAAGGAAGCCGCCAGGGGAACTTCCGGGATCAGCAGATGGATGAAATAGCCGGCGCCGACCACGGTGAAGAACACCAGGCCGAACGCCATCATCAGGATCGGCCAGCGCATCCGCCAGACTTCCCGCTTGGGAATACGCCAGCCGTCGACGAACAGCAGCGGCGGAATGAACAGGAAGAGGAACAGCTCCGGGTCGAGGGCAATGTGCAGTCCGAGGGAGGGCAAGGCCAGCAGGGCCCCGGCGGCGATCTGGATCAGTGGTAGCGGCAAGGGCAGCAACTGGGCAGCCAGGCGGGTGGCGCCGACGACCAGCAGCAGGGTCAGAACGGTGTACACGGTTTGCATGAGGGCGGGGATCTCCGGCTTCGTCCCTGGACGATGCGACTGCGCCGATTGCACCATCGCGATCGGTAGGCAGCTATCCGACATTCGCACAATCCGTACGGTCTTTCCTAGCCCCGCCGCTCTACCCCGCGCGTCCGCCCCCTCCGCGGCGACGACCGGGGCGCCCGGCCAAGGTTCCCGCACTAGTACATCCGAGCTATTTCATAGCGGTGCGAGACGCTCCTACACTCCCCTTCAGTCCAGGCCCGCCGTAGCGTCGGCCAGGACGACGCCCCGAAGGAGTACGGGGTGCAGCGCCCACTCAGACAAAGGAATGCCGCCATGACAAGCAAGGGACTTACTTCCGCACTGCTGCTCGCCTCGATGTTCGCCGCCACCTCCGGCTGCCTCCAGCAGAACGCACTGACCCAAGGCTACCGCACCACCCAGCCCGGGCAACCCGGCCAGGCCCAGGTCGCCTCCGCCAACACCCCTTGCACCCCCAGCGCCACCAATGACCTGATCGCTACCGGTCGCAGCCTGCTGGACATCACCACCAACCTGATCAAGACCCGCAACCAGATGAGCGACGGCGGCAGCATCATGCGCGACGTCGACGACGTGCAGAAGGTCGGCAAGGGCCATGCCGTACTGGACAGCGTCGAGAGCATGACCGGCGGTCCGCAGCAGCCCTGCGGCTAAGCGCACCACGACGATTCATCCCGGACAGCGAGCCCCCGCACGCTGTTCTCCCCCTGAGCCTCGCCTACCCGGCGGGGCTTTTTTTGTCCTGCGCCAAACAGCCGCCGCCCCGCATCAAGGAACTCGCCCATCACCCGGCCATGCAGACCAGGCCGCTTCGAGTCCCGTTCGTCACCTGTGCAAGGCGTCTGGAACGCGACTATTGTCCGACGATCGAAGTGATGGCAATGTAGAATTACACCTTTGGATGTAGTCGTTTCGGGTAGGTCGCGAGATGGAACGAGCTTTTTCCCCTACCGCGGAATCGCGGAGCAGCGGCCCATGAGGCGCGCCGAGATGCTGTTGCTGAAGAGCCTGGCTGAGACACTGATGGCCGACCGGGACAACCGCCACGACGACTTGCAGGCGACCATGCGGCTGGCGCACCTGAGTTCGCCGGAGATGATCCTGTACATGGTCAACCGGGTGCTCGAGCTCGAAGAGAGCATCGAGCGGATCGCCGCGGTTCTCCAGAAACTCTCTGCGGACGAGCCGATGCCCCTAGAGGAAACGCCGCCCGAACCAGCCTTCGAACCGGCCCTGCAGTCCCGCGCCACCGAGACCGCGGAAACCTAGCGGCGGGCAGGCCGCTACACCAGCACCTGGCGAGTGCTGGCGATCAGCGCATGCACCTGTCGCTCCACCTGCTCCGCCACCGGCACTTCGGGCCCCCGCCCCTCCGGGCAGGGCAGGTTCGGCGTGGTGCCGAACAGCCGGCAGATCAGCGGACGTTCCTCATAGGCCTCGCAGCCGTTCGGTCCGAGATGGACGCAGTTCCACTCGGCCAGGGCGGCGTCGTGTTCGGCCTCGCTCTTCACCGGCAGGCGGGCCATCTCTTCCGACGAGGCGGTAACCGGCCCGCAGCAATCGTGGCAGCCGGGCTTGCAGGCGAAGCCCGGTATCTGCAGGCGTAATTGGTCTATCTGGCGACCGATGCAACTCATGGGAAATCTCCTCGGCGGGGGAAGGATTGTACAGCGCGGACCGGAGCATTCCGAAAGTACCGGTAAGGATGCTCTCCAGCGAGCCGAATCGACCTGTTCAACCTGCGCTCTCTCCGTTCCCGGCCAGGGAAACAGCCCGGCTCCCTGTCCGCCCGCCCGTCCACGGCTATCTGCCGTCACGCCGCTCCCGAGCGCGGTAGCCCCGAGACCGCACAGGGGCGGAACGACGTGGCATAATCCAGCGATCACCTTTCGGCGACCTATCGGCAGGGCCCGGGAAGACCCGGGCCTCGGGAGAAGCAATGACCTACGTTCTCTACGGCATCAAAGCCTGCGACACCATGAAGAAGGCTCGGACCTGGCTCGACGAGCACAAGGTCGCCTACGACTTCCACGACTACAAGGCCGTCGGCATCGACCGCGAACACCTGCGGCGCTGGTGCGCGGAGCACGGCTGGCAAACCGTCCTCAACCGCGCCGGCACCACCTTCCGCAAGCTCGACGAAGCGCAGAAGGCCGATCTCGACGAAGCCAAGGCGATCGAGCTGATGCTGGCCCAGCCGTCGATGATCAAGCGCCCGGTGCTGGAGCTGGGCGGCAGGACGCTGGTCGGCTTCAAGCCCGACGCCTACGCCGCCGCCCTGGCCTGAGCGGGAGGCCGCATGAGTGTCGCCTGGGCCCTGTTCGTACCCGCCTGCTTCGCCCTCAACCTGGCGCCGGGGCCGAACAACCTGCTGTCGCTGAACAACGCCGCCCGGCACGGTTTCGCCACCGCCTCGCTGGCCGGCGGCGGGCGCCTGCTGGCATTCGCCGGCATGCTCGCCCTGGCCGCCTCCGGGCTGGCGCTGGTGCTGCACACCTCGGCCTGGCTGTTCCTGGCGATCAAGGTGCTCGGCGCTGCCTACCTGTTGTGGCTTGCGGTGCAATTGTGGCGGACCGATGCGCAGCCACTGGCGAACGAAGCCAGCCCGGCGCGTCCCAGCCTCTGGCGCCTGGGGCGCCAGGAGTTCCTGGTGGCGGCGGGCAACCCGAAGGCGATCCTGATTTTCACCGCCTTCCTGCCGCAGTTCGTCGATCCCGGCCAACCGCTGGGCGCCCAGTTCGCCCAGCTCGGAGCGGCATTCCTGCTGCTCGAATGGCTGGCCATCGCTCTTTATTCCTATGCCGGGCTCCACCTCGGCCGGCTGCTCGCCGGCCAGCGGGCCCGGCGTCTGTTCAACCGCGGTTGCGCCGCGCTGCTCGGCAGCGCGGGACTGGGCCTGCTGCTCAGCCGCCGTCCGGCCTGACCGTTCCACTCCGTTTCGAGGAAACCCACATGTCGCAATCCCTGTTCAGCCTGGCCTTCGGCGTCGGCACCCAGAACCGCCAGGAAGCCTGGCTGGAAGTGTTCTACGCGCTGCCGCTGCTCAAGCCTTCGAGCGAAATCGTCGCCGCCGTCGCACCGATCCTTGGCTACGCAGCCGGCAACCAGGCGCTGACCTTCACTTCGCAGCAGGCCTACCAGTTGGCCGACGCCCTGAAGGGTATCGACGCCGCTCAGTCGGCCCTGCTCTCGCGCCTGGCGGAAAGCCAGAAGCCGCTGGTCGCCACCCTGTTGGCGGAAGACGCCGCGCCGTCCTCCACCCCGGAGGCCTACCTCAAGCTGCACCTGCTCTCCCACCGCCTGGTCAAGCCGCACGCTGTGAACCTGAGCGGCATCTTCCCGCTCCTGCCGAACGTGGCCTGGACCAACATCGGCGCGGTGGACCTGGCCGAACTGGCCGAACTGCAACTGGAAGCGCGACTGAAGGGCAAGCTGCTGGAAGTCTTCTCCGTCGACAAGTTCCCGAAGATGACCGACTACGTGGTCCCGGCCGGCGTACGCATCGCCGACACCGCCCGCGTGCGCCTGGGCGCCTACATCGGTGAAGGCACCACGGTGATGCACGAAGGTTTCGTCAACTTCAACGCCGGCACCGAAGGCCCGGGCATGATCGAAGGCCGCGTATCCGCCGGCGTGTTCGTCGGCAAGGGGTCGGACCTGGGCGGCGGCTGCTCGACCATGGGCACCCTTTCCGGTGGCGGCAACATCGTCATCAGCGTCGGCGAAGGCTGCCTGATCGGCGCCAACGCCGGCATCGGCATCCCGCTGGGCGATCGCAACATCGTCGAGGCCGGCCTGTACATCACCGCCGGCACCAAGGTCGCCCTGCTCGACGAGCAGAACGCCCTGGTGAAAGTGGTCAAGGCCCGCGACCTGGCCGGTCAGCCCGACCTGCTGTTCCGCCGCAACTCGCAGAACGGTGCGGTGGAGTGCAAGACCAACAAGACCGCCATCGAGCTGAACGAAGCGCTGCACGCGCACAACTGAGCCCAGCTCGCCTCCCCGCTCGCCCGACGGTGCTCGCCAGCGCCGCCGGGTGCGCTACCCTTTCCCCTGTAACCGTCCTCGCACAGTGTCCGCCATGTCCCTGCCGTCTCCCTGGCGCGCCGACTTTCCGGCCTTTTCCGCCTTCGCCGCGGAAGGCCTGACCTACCTCGACAGCGCCGCCACCGCCCAGAAGCCACAGGCCGTACTCGACGCCCTGAACGGCTACTACCTCGGCGGCGCCGCCAACGTCCACCGCGCCCAACATGTCCCCGGCGAGCGCGCCACCCGGGCCTTCGAGGCCGCGCGCAGCCGCGTCGCCCACTGGCTGCACGCCGGCAACCCGGCCGAGGTACTGTTCACCCGCGGCACCACAGAGGCGATCAACCTGGTGGCCTATGGCCTGGAGCGGCATTTCCGGCCTGGCGACGAACTGCTGGTCAGTGCCCTGGAACACCATGCCAACCTGCTTCCCTGGCAGCAGTTGGCCCTGCGCCGCGGCCTGGTCCTGCGCGTGTTGCCGCTGGACGAGCGCGGGGTGATCGACCTGGAGCAGGCCCGCCATATCATCGGCGAGCGTACCCGCCTGCTGGCGATCAGCCAGTTGTCCAACGTTCTCGGCACCTGGCAACCGGTGGTGGAGTTGATCCAGCTGGCCCGCGAGCGCGGTGCCTGGACCCTGGTCGACGGCGCCCAGGGCAGCGTCCACGGACGCCACGACCTGCCGGGCCTGGGCTGCGACTTCTACGCATTCTCCGGCCACAAGCTCTACGGCCCCGACGGCATCGGCGTGCTCTGGGGTCGCCCACAGGCCCTGGAGCAACTGGCGCACTGGCAGTTCGGCGGCGAGATGGTACGCCACACCGGCTTCCACGAAGCCAGCTTCCATGCCGCTCCGCTCGGCTTCGAGGCGGGCACCCCGGCGGTTTCCGCGGCGATCGGCCTAGGCGCGACCATCGACTGGCTGGCCACCCTGGACGAAGCCGAAGTCGCCGCCCACGAAGGCGCCCTCCACGCCCGCCTGCTCGCCGGCCTGCTGGCGCGCGACGGCGTCAGCCTGCTCGGCGAACCCCAGGCGGCGCTGGCCAGCTTCTGCGTCGACGGCGTGCACGTCGCCGATCTCGCCCACCTGCTCGGCGAACAGGGCATCGCGGTGCGCGCCGGCCACCATTGCGCGATGCCGCTGCTGCAACGCCTCGAGGTACCCGGCGCCCTGCGTGTCTCGCTGGGCTTGTACAACGATGCCGACGACCTGGAGCGCTTCTTCCTGGCCCTCGACCGCTCACTGGAGTTGCTGCGATGAACCCGGTTCTCCCCGAACAGGCCCAGGAGGCACTGGACGCCTTCGGTCACACCGCCAGTTGGGAACAGCGTGCGCGTCTGCTGCTGCAATGGGGCGAGCGCCTGGCGCCGCTCGCGGAACACGAACGCCAGGAAGAGCATCGCGTGCACGGTTGCGAAAGCCTGGTCTGGCTGCTCGGCGAGCAGCGCGACGGCCACTGGCGCTTCCGTGCCGACAGCGACGCGCGCCTGATCCGCGGCCTGCTGGCGGTGCTGCTGGCACGGGTCGACGGCATCGAGACCCGCGAACTGGCGCGCCTGGACCTCAACGACTGGTTCACCTGCCTGGGTCTTTCCCGCCAACTGTCGCCCTCGCGCAGCAACGGCCTGAACGCCGTGCTGCAACGCATGCGCGAACTGGCCGGCCAGACCGCCGGCTGAGCCCGCTCAGCGCGCCAGCAGCTCCGGCAGGTGCCGGGCCAGGGCGCGGTAGCGATCCTCTTCGATCCGATAGGCCCAGTCAGGATGGGCGGCGACCTCGCCCTCGGCGAAGCCCTCGACGCTCTTCGGCAACAACCAGTATTGCTCGCCCTGGCGCCGAATCTCGCCATCCAGGCGCGCGCCGGAAAACGTCCGCAGGCTGAACGCCAGGAGCAATGGCGCCTGTCTGAATCCCACCTGCGCCAGCGGCGCTACATCGGCGAAACGCAGGTCGGCGAACAGCGCCGCCGCGCCGTTGGCCGCTGCCTCATAGGCCAGTTTGCGCCCTGAGGGCAATTGCCGGACCTGCAGGTTCGGCTGCCCGGCGTCGTCGCGATAGAGATCCAGGCGCTCGCCCTTCGGATAGCGCAGTTGCAGTTCGCGCACCCGGGCGAAGGGCAGCGTGGCGATCCGCCGGTCGAGCCACTCCAGCTCGTTGTTCGGCAACGGCAGGCGCTTGTCGATCAGCCAGGCCTGCGGATCGCCCAGTCGTCGTACGAAGCTACCGCCATGCTGCGCATCCTTGCCTACCAGCAGCACCAGAGGCTCGCTGGACTGCCGCTGCAGGCTCAGGCGTAGCGCCTGCCCCTCGCCACGCTCCGCCAGGCCAAGCAGCGCGTGGTTCTTCGGGTTGGCGCTCTTCGCCTCGACCTTGCGCGCCTCTGCCAGTGCCTCGAGCAGCGCCGACAAGCGTAGCCGGTCGGCCGGATAGTCGGCCTTGGCCGGCAGGACCCACGCGCCCGCACGCCGCTCGACCCGGATATCCGGCGAACCGTCGGCAAACTGCATGTGCAGGCCACTCAGCGTCGCGCTGTCCAGTTCCGGCAGCCAGCGCTCTGCCGCCGGCAAGGCAGGTACCTCGGCTGCGCGCTCGCGCTGCAGCCAGGCGAAGGTTCCGGCCAGCGCCGCCACCAGCGCCAGCAGGACGATCAGCGTATTGCGCCGCATGCGTCAATGCCCTCCCCGGGCCATGCGCCGGCGCCGCCAGAGCCAGCCGAGCAGCACGCCGACCGTGAGCAACGAGGGAACCAGGGCGATATTGACCAGCTTCAGGGTGCGGCCCAGTGCGTCGATATCGGCGTTCAACTGGTACTGCACCTCGCGCAGCTCCTTGCGGATGCGCAGCTTCTCCTGCATGTACTGGCGCACCGTGGCCTGCTGTTCGGGCGTCAGTTCGACGGCCTTCTCCGGGTCGGCACCCTGCTGTAGGGCGGTGAGTTGCTGCTCGGTATCGGCGAGGCGCTGCTTGAGCTGCTCCTCCTTCTGCCGGAAGCTCGTCTCGGCCTCGCGCTGCAGGCGCTCGACCACCACGAACGGCCGGCTGAACCGGCCGCGGGAGCGCACGCTGATCAGCGCGTCGGTGCCCGACAGGTTGTCCAGCGCGTTGACCACCAGCGCGCCGTTGTCGGCCCAGGGCTGCGGCACGCGCTGGCCGAAGAAGTCCTGCACCTGGACCCACATGCGATCGCTGAGCAGGTCGGTATCGGCCACGACGATGACATTGATGTTGCGCGCCTCCTTCAGGCCTTCGCGATGCCCCTCGATGCCCTCCGCGAAGGCACTCTTCGCCGGCCCCTGGATACGGGCGGCGAGAGTATGCCGCCGGCCGCTCGGGCGCAGCTCGCGCATCAAATCGCCGGGGTCACGCAGCAGGCCGAAGCGCGAGACATCGAACGGCATCGCCTGGGCCGAGCTTTGCAGCAAAGGCGTGAAGCTGGTGCTCGCTCCGGGGAGCCTTTCGAGGATGCCGGGCGTCGCCAGGGTCAGGCTTTCCAGGCCGGCAGTGGCGATGTCGTCCTGGTCCAGCGCCTCGCGCGGCAAGCTGAGCCAGGCCGGATGCCGGGCCGGACGCTGGTCCCGGCCAAGACTGATGGACATCGCATAGGCGCCATCGCCGAGCACCTTGCCCGGCAGCAGGCGCAGCCCCCAGGCCTCGAACAGCGGCGCGAGGTCGGACGACTTGTCGCCATCCAGCGTAGCGGCGAAATCGCTGCCGCTGTCGGCCTCGCTGAAGGGGTCGACGAACGCCAGCAGCTTGCCCCCGCGCAGGACGAACTGGTCGATGGCGTATAGCGTCTGCTCGGGTAACTGCTTGGGATGCACCAGCAGCAGCACCGAGACCTCCGGCGGGATTTCCGTGGCATCGCTCTTGAGGCTGCGCAGGTCGAATTGCTGGCGGATTTCCTCCATGACCATCCACGGCGAGGTCGGCTGCCGGCTGGCCATGTCGAAGCCGCCATTGAGCGGCAGCGACGACATCAGGCCGACCACCGGCCGCTGCGGCTGGGCCAGGGTCTGCACCAGGCGACTGATGTCGTATTCGAGGAACTCCTCCTGATCGAGCGGGAAGAAGGGTATGACCTGGACTCCGTCCAGGGCGTTGCTGCCGGCCAGGCCGAAGTACAGGTTGTCGCCGCCCTGCTGCAGGGGAATTCCTTGCAGGCCGAACTCGGTGGCCTTGTCCTCGTTCTCGGAGAACGGCTCGGGATCGATCACCTGCAGGCGAATCCTGCCGTTCGCCTCGCGCTCGTAGGCGCGCAGCAGTTCCTCGACGCGCCTGGCGTAGTTGCGCAGCGGCACCAGTTCCCGGGCACCGCTATCCGAATAGAAGAAGTACAGGTTGATCGGCTCGTCGAGGCCGGCCAGGATCCGCTTGGTGCCGGGGCTGATGGTGTAGAGCTTCTGCTCGGTCAGGTCGAGCCGCGCGCCGCTGAACAGCAGGCCGGAGACCATGTTGAAGGCCAGGAACGCCAGCGCGATCAGCAACAGCCCGGCGCCAGAGGACAACACGCGTTTCATCGACTCCCCCTCATTCGGCTTTCTTCAGCTCGACTGCCACCGCCGTGGCGGCCAGCCAGGCGACGATCAGGCTGACGAAATACAGCAGGTCGCGCAGGTCGATGACGCCCTTGCTGACGGCATCGAAGCGGGTCAGCAGGCTCAGCGAGGCCACCGCATCGAGCAACCACTGCGGCGCCCACTGGCTGAACGCATCGAGCACCAGCGGAAAGCCGCTGAGCATGAACAGGAAGCAGGCGGCCACGGCGAGGATGAAAGCGATCACCTGGTTCTTCGCCAGGGCCGACATGCACGAACCGATGGCCAGGTAGCCGCCGGCCAGCAGCCAACTGCCCAGGTAGCCGGCGAGAATCGCACCGTTGTCCGGCTCGCCCAGGTAGTTCACCGTGAGCACCATGGGGAAGGTCAGCAGCAGTGCGATTCCGGCGAACGCCCAGGCGGCCAGGAACTTGCCGGCCACGGCTTCGAAGCGGGTCAGCGGCAGGGTCATCAGCAGCTCGATCGAGCCGGACTTGCGCTCCTCCGCCCACAGGCGCATGGCCAGCGCGGGAACCAGGAACAGGTAGAGCCAGGGATGGAAGGCGAAGAAGGAGGCCAGGTCGGCCTGGTTGCGTTCGTAGAAGTTGCCCAGGTAGAAGGTGAACACGCCCGCCAGGACCAGGAAGATCACGATGAACACATAGGCCAGCGGCGTGGCGAAATAACTCGCCAGCTCGCGCTTGAAGATCACCGGCAGTTGCTTCATGCCTCCGTCCCCCGGGTCAGGTTGCGGAATACCTCGTCGAGCCGGCCGCGCTCCACGTCCAGTTCGCGGATCCGCCAGCCGCGCTCGGCGACCAGCCCGCTGACCTGGGGGAAGATTACCGCGCCCGGCTGCGCCAGGACGGTCAGGCTGCCTTCGGCGGGGTTCTCCTCGATGCCCGCCACGCCCGGCAGCACCGCCAGCGCCACGGCATCCAGGGGCTCGTCGCTGTAGAGCGTCACCGCCTGGTGGTAGCGCGAGCGGCTGGCCAGCTCCAGCGGCGTGCTGTCCGCCAGCAGCCGCCCGCCGCCGATCACCAGGGCGCGGCTGCACAGCGCCGAGACTTCCTCGAGGATATGGGTGGAGATGATCACGATGCGCTCCTGCGCGAGGCCGCGGATCAGTTCGCGGACCTGGTGCTTCTGGTTCGGATCGAGCCCGTCGGTGGGCTCGTCGAGCACCAGCGCCCGCGGTTCGTGGAGGATCGCCTGGGCCAGGCCGACACGCCGGCGGAAGCCCTTGGAGAGGGTTTCGATGGTCTGCCGGCGCACCTCGTCCAGTTCCAGCAGCCCCAGTGCCCGGGCGACCCGCTCGCGCTTGCCGGCACCACGGTAGCCACGGATCTCGGCGATGAAATCGAGGAAGCCCTGCACGGTCATTTCCGCGTAGCAGGGCGAACCTTCCGGGAGGTAGCCGATCAGCCGCTGCGCCTGCAGCGTGCGGTTGCGGATGTCGAAGCCGAAGATGCTCGCAGTGCCGGCGCTGGGCGCCAGGAAGCCGGTGAGCATCTTCATGGTGGTGGACTTGCCGGCGCCGTTCGGACCGAGGAAGCCCAGTACCTCCCCCGTCGCCACCTGGAAGGACAGGTCGTCCACCGCCACCCGCGAGCCGAAGCGTTTGCCGAGGTTTCTTGTTTCGATCATGGTCCCCTACCTGTTCCGGCGGCCGCCGCCATGTCCGGCCAGGGCCGCGAAAAACGCGCAGGGACTATAGCCGAAGCGCCCCGCCGCCTGGCAATACGGGGCATCGGGAGAACCTTGGCAAAACGTGACAGAACCCGAACGCCTGCCGAAGGTTCTACATTCGCAACCTGTTCGCCGCCGTTCGCCGTAGGACGCGTTGCGTTCTTTTGCGGCCCTCCGGGGATTGCGGCAAACTAGCCGCGCCCGTCACGCCGGGTCCCGATCAACTGCCAGTAGACACCGTATGCCCCGCTACCCTTTCCGCCGCTTTGGTTTTGGCGCCCTGCGCCGCCTGCTGTACCTCTGGGTACGCTCGGAAACCATCAACCAATCGGCCTTCACCCTGAAGATCGACCGCAGCAAGCCGGTACTCTACGTGCTGCAGCAGCCTTCGGTCAGCGATCTCGCGGTAGTGGATACCGAATGCCGCAAGGCCGGGCTGCCGCGTCCGGTGATGCCGGTAGCGGTAGGCGACGCCATCGAGCCGGCGGCGTTCTTCTACCTGACGCCCGAACCCGACTGGCTCGGCCGCCAGGATAAGCGCGGCGCCTCGCCGACCCTGGTGCGCATGCTCGCCGCGGTCGGCCAGAACGGTCTCGACGACGCGCAGATCATTCCGGTCAGCGTGTTCTGGGGACAATCGCCGGACAGCGAATCGAGCCCCTGGAAGCTGCTGTTCGCCGACAACTGGGCGGTCACCGGGCGCCTGCGCAAGCTGGCGCGCATCCTGATCCTCGGACGCAAGACCCGTGTGCAGTTCTCCGCGCCGATCCACCTGCGCGAGCTGGTGGAACAGGGCAAGGGCCACGAACGCACGCTGCGCATGGTCAACCGTATCCTCCGGGTGCACTTCCGCAACCTGAAGACCGCGGTGATTGGTCCCGACCTGTCGCACCGCCGCAACCTGGTCAAAGGCCTGCTGCGCGCGCCGCTGGTACGCCAGGCGATCAGCGAGGAATGCGAGAGCGAACGGATATCCCAGGAAAAGGCCGAAGGCATCGCACTGCGCTACGCCAATGAAATCGCCTCGGACTTCTCCTATCCGGTGATCCGCTTCCTCGAAGTCATCCTCAGCTGGTTCTGGAACAAGCTGTACGAAGGTGTCAAGGTCAACCACATCGAGCGGGTGCAGGACGTGGCCCAGGGCAACGAGATCGTCTACGTGCCCTGCCACCGCAGCCACATCGACTACCTGCTGCTCTCCTACCTGCTGTTCCGCAACGGCCTGACCCCGCCGCACATCGCCGCCGGGATCAACCTGAACATGCCGGTGATCGGCTCGATCCTGCGCCGCGGCGGGGCCTTCTTCATGCGCCGCAGCTTCAAGGGCAACCAGCTCTACACCGCGGTGTTCAACGAGTACCTGCACACCCTGTTCTCCCGCGGCTTCTCCACCGAGTACTTCGTCGAGGGCGGCCGTTCGCGCACCGGGCGCATGCTCCACCCACGCACCGGCATGCTCGCCATCACCCTGCGCAGCTTCCTCCGTGACTCGCGCCGGCCGATCGTCTTCGTGCCGGTCTACATCGGCTACGAGCGCGTGCTGGAAGGCCGCACCTACCTCGGCGAACTGCGCGGCGCGACCAAGAAGAAGGAGTCGATCTTCGACCTGTTCAAGGTGGTCGGCGCCCTGAAGCAGCGTTTTGGCCAGGTCTGGGTGAACTTCGGCGAGCCGATCCATCTCGACCAGTTCCTCGACCGCCACCAGCCCAACTGGCAGGACCAGGACCTCGGCCCGGAATACCGCCCCGACTGGCTGCCGCAGACCACCAACCTGCTGGCCAAGGACGTCGCCCGCCACCTCAACGACGCGGCGGCGATCAACCCGGTCAACCTGGTCGCCCTGGCGCTGCTATCCACCAGTCGCCAGGCCCTCGACGAAAGCGCCCTGGCGCGAATCCTCGACCTCTACCTGGCGCTGCTGCGCAAGGTGCCCTACTCGCCCAGCGCGACCCTGCCGGACGGCGACGGCCAGGCCCTGATCGAATACGTGAAGAGCATGAACCTGCTGGCCGAGCAGAAGGACGCGCTGGGCCGCATCCTCTATCTCGACGAACAGAACGCGGTGCTGGCGACCTACTACCGCAACAACGTCCTCCACGTCTTCGCCCTGCCGGCGCTGATCGCCAGCTTCTTCCAGAGCAACTCGCGGATCAGCCGCGAACAGTTGCTGCGCTTCGCCCGCGCGCTCTATCCCTACCTGCAGGCGGAACTGTTCATCCGCTGGAGCCTGGACGAACTCGACGCGGTGATCGACCAGTGGCTGGCGGCCCTGGTGGAACAGGACCTGCTGCGCCAGGAGAACGACACCTTCATCCGCCCGGCGCCAAGCTCGCGGCAATACGTGCTGCTGATCCTCCTCGCTCGTTCGGTGACCCAGACCCTGCAGCGCTTCTACATGGCCATCGCCCTGCTGCTCAACGCGGGGCAGAACGCCCTGACCGCCGAGGAACTGGAGAACCTCTGCACCGTGATGGCCCAACGCCTGTCGATCCTGCATGGCCTGAACGCCCCGGAGTTCTTCGACAAGAGCCTGTTCCGCCACTTCATCCAGACCCTTCTCGACCTGCGCGTGCTGCGCAAGGACGAGGCCGGCAAGCTGAGCTACCACGAACTGCTCGGCGAACTGGCCGAAGGCGCCGCCAAGCGCGTGCTGCCGGCGGAGATCCGTCTGTCGATCCGCCAGGTGGCGCTGGAGCGCCCCGCCGAGGAAGCCGCCGCCGAAAGCAACGACGCGGCCGCCAACTGAAGCCCGGCGCCCGCCCCGCGAGGGACGGGCGTCGCTCCGCTGAAATATCCTGCGACCTTTCCCTGTTCCGGCCCGGCAACCTATGCTGGTTTCCCGGGTCAGAGGCCCGCTCGTTTTTTTGTTCCGTCTGAAAGGAGGCTCCCATGAAAAAACTGCCATTGCTGCTCGCCGCCAGCATTCTCGCCGGCTGCGGTACCCAGCAATCGACTTCGAACGCCAGCTTCGATGGTGAGGTCTTCTACCGCGAGCGTATCGCCCTGCCGCCCTCGGCGCGCCTGAGCGTGAGCCTGGAAGACGTGTCCCTGGCCGACGCCCCCTCGGTGCAGTTGGCCAGCCAGACCCGCGAGATCACCAGCCAGGTGCCGCTGGCGTTCCACCTGGAGTACGACCCGAAGCAGGTCAAGCCGGGCCACAGCTATGCGGTGAGCGCGCGCATCGAGCTGAACGGCCAGTTGCTGTTCATCAACACCACCCGCCACTCGGTGAAACTCGACGGCAGCGACCCGCAGCCCTATCGCGTGCAGGTCGAATCGGCGCGCTGAAGCACACCGCGGCATGCCGCCGGTGCGAACCGGCGGTTCCCTCCAGTACACTCCACCTCCTATTCGCTACCGGTTGCCGATCCACCTCACGACGAGCGGCCGGATACCCCGTACGTTCCACATCAAGGACGCTGTCATGTTCCGACTCACTGCCCTCTGCGCCGGCCTGCTGCTCTCGGCCAACGCCCTCGCCCTGTCCCTCGCCGACCTGTCGCAGAACGACGCCTCCAGCGGCCTGAAGGACGCCCTGACCCAGGGCGCGCAGATCGCCGTCCGCCAGCTTGGCCAGCCGGGCGGCTTCAACAACAACCCGGACGTGCGCATCGAACTGCCCGGCAAGCTGGGCAAAGCGGCGAAGCTGATGAAGCAGTTCGGCATGGGCGCCCAGGTCGACCAGCTCGAGGCGAGCATGAACCGCGCCGCCGAGGCTGCCGTGCCGCAGGCCCAGGGCCTGCTGGTGGAGGCGGTGAAGAAGATGACCGTGGCCGACGCCAAGGGCATCCTCAAGGGCGGTGACGACGCCGCCACCGAATACCTGGACAAGTCCAGCCGCGAACAGCTGCGCGCGAAGTTCCTGCCGATCGTCAAGCAGGCCACCGACGAGGTCGGCCTGGTCAAGCAGTACAACGCCTTCGCCAGCCAGGCGGCGACCCTTGGGGTGGTCGATGCGAAGAGCGCCAACGTCGAGGGCTATGTCACCGAGCAGGCCCTCGACGGGCTCTTCGAGATGATCGCCAGGCAGGAGAAGAGCATCCGCCAGAACCCGGCGGCTGCCGCCACCGGCCTGGCCAAGAAGGTCTTCGGCGCGGCCAGGTGAGCCGACGGACGGGGCGCGATCGCCCCGTCCCCTTCTCCCGTCAGGCCCGCGCCTCGTCCTTCTTCACGCGGAACCAGGCGGCATAGAGCGCCGGCAGGAACAGCAGGGTGAGCACGGTGGCGACGATCAGCCCGCCCATGATCGCCACCGCCATCGGCCCGAAGAACACGCTGCGCGACAGCGGGATCATCGCCAGCACCGCCGCCAGCGCGGTCAGCACGATGGGCCGGAAACGCCGCACGGTAGCCTCGATGATGGCGTGCCAGCGATCCAGTCCATGGCTGATGTCCTGTTCGATCTGGTCCACCAGGATCACCGAGTTGCGCATGATCATGCCGGCCAGGGCGATGGTCCCGAGCATCGCCACGAAGCCGAACGGCTGGCGGAACAGCAGCAGGAACAGGGTCACGCCGATCAGGCCCAGCGGTGCGGTGAGGAATACCATCGCCATCCGCGAGAAGCTGCGCAACTGCACCATCAGCAGGCTCAACACCACCACGATGAACAGCGGCACGCCGGCGTTCACCGAACTCTGGCCCTTCGCCGCGTCCTCCACCGTGCCGCCCACCTCCAGCAGGTAGCCGTCCGGCAGCTCGGCGCGGATCGGTTCCAGGGTCGGGGCGATCTGCGCGACCAGGGTCGCCGGCAGCGAATCGTCGTAGATATCGGCGCGCACGGTGACCGTCGGCAGGCGGTTGCGGTGCCAGATGATGCCCTCTTCGAAGCCGTATTCGAGCGTAGCGATCTGCGACAGCGCCACGCTCCGGCCATTCTCGGTCGGCACCGCCAGGCTCGGCAGCAACGACAGGTCACGACGCTCCTGCTCGGTGCCGCGCAGGAGGATCTCGATCAGCTCGTTGTCTTCGCGGAAGAAGCTCACGTGCGAGCCGGTCAGCGCGCTCTGCAGGAACTGCGACAGGCTGGCGGTGCTCACCCCCAGGGCACGGGCGCGCTCCTGGTCGATGCTCAGGTACACCACCTTGCTCGGCTCTTCCCAATCCAGGTGCACATTCACCACGTGCGGGTTCTCGCGCATCTTGTCGGCGACCTTGCGCGCCAGTTCGCGAACCTGCGGGATGTCCTCGCCGGAAACCCGGAACTGCACCGGATAGCCCACCGGCGGCCCGTTCTCCAGGCGACTGATGCGGCTGCGCAGGTGCGGGAAGTCCTCGTTCATCCGCTCGATCAGCCACTTGCGCAGCGCCTCGCGGCTCTCCAGGTCCTTGGCCAGCACCACCACCTGGGCGAAGCTGGCCGCCGGCAATTGCTGGTCCAGCGGCAGGTAGAAGCGGGGCGAGCCGGTGCCGACGTAGGCCACGTAGTTGTCGATGCCGTCATGGCCCTGCAGCATTTTTTCCAGGCGCTGGACTTCCTCGCCGGTAGAGCGCAGTGAGGCGCCCTCCGCCAGCTTGATGTCCAGCAGCAGCTCCAGGCGCGCCGAGGGCGGGAAGAACTGCTGCGGCACCAGGCGGAACAGCAGCAGCGCGCCGACGAAGGCGGCGAGGGTCAGGACGATCACCGTCTTGCGGTAGCGCACGCACCACTCCACCAGACGCCGGAAGCGCTGGTAGAAGGCCGTAGCATAGGGATCGTAGCCATCGGCGCTGCCGCCGTGCTTCTGCGCGTGCAACCTGGCCAGGTCCGGCAGCAGCTTGGCCCCCAGGTAGGGAACGAAGACCACCGCGGCGAACCAGGAGACCACCAGGGCGATGGTCACCACCTGGAACAGCGAGCGGGTGTATTCGCCAGTGCCGGACTGCGCGGTGGCGATCGGCAGGAAGCCGGCGGCGGTGATCAGGGTGCCGGTGAGCATCGGGAAGGCGGTGCTGGTCCAGGCGAAGCTGGCCGCCTTGAGGCGGTCGTAGCCCTGCTCCATCTTCACCGCCATCATCTCCACCGCGATGATCGCGTCGTCCACCAGTAATCCCAGCGCCAGCACCAGGGCGCCGAGGGAGATCTTGTGCAGGCCGATGCCGAAGTAATGCATGGCGGCGAAGGTCATCGCCAGCACCAGCGGGATCGACAGCGCCACCACCAGGCCGGTGCGCAGGCCGAGGGAGAAGAAGCTCACCAGCAGGACGATCACCAGCGCCTCGGCCAGCACCCGGATGAACTCGCCGACCCCGGTACGTACCGCCGCCGGCTGGTCGGACACCTTGCGCAGTTCCAGTCCGGCCGGCAGCGACTGCTGCAGGCGGGCGAACTCGGTTTCCAGGGCCTTGCCCAGCACCAGGATGTCGCCGCCCGGCTTCATCGCTACCGCAAGACCGATGGCGTCCTCGCCCATGAAGCGCATACGCGGCGCCGGCGGATCGTTGAAGCCGCGGCGAACCTCGGCCACGTCGCCGATGCGGAAGGTGCGGTCGCCGACGCGGATGGGGAAGTCGCGGATCTCCTCCACCGAATCGAAACGCCCGGAAACGCGCAATTGCACGCGGTCGCTGGCGGTCTCGAAGAACCCGGAGGAGGCCACCGCGTTCTGTTCCTCCAGCGCCTTCTGCACCGCCGCCAGGGGCAGGCCGAGGGTGGCCAGCTTGGTGTTGGACAGGTCGATCCAGATCTTCTCGTCCTGCAGGCCGATCAGTTCGACCTTGCCGACGTTCCTGATCCGCTGCAATTGCAGTTGCAGGCGGTCGGCATAGTCCTTCATCACCGCGTAGTCGAAGCCCTTGCCGGTGAGCGCATAGATGTTGCCGTAGGTGGTGCCGAACTCGTCGTTGAAGAACGGGCCCTGGATGCTTTGCGGCAAGGTGGCGCGAATGTCGCTGATCTTCTTGCGGATCTGGTACCAGAGTTCGGGGATCTCGCTGGAATGGATGTCCTCGCGGGCCATGAAGGTCACCTGCGAGACGCCGGGGCGGGAGAAGGACACGATGCGATCGTAGTCGCCGGTTTCCATCAGCTTCTTCTCGATACGCTCGGTGACCTGCCGGGCCACCTCTTCGGCGCTGGCACCCGGCCAGTTGGTCTGCACCACCATGGCCTTGAAGGTGAACGGCGGGTCTTCGCTCTGCCCCAGCTTGCTGTAGGACAGCGCGCCAACCGCGCCAAGCAGGATCATCAGGTACAGGACGATCTGGCGATTCTGCAACGCCCAGGCGGAAAGGTTGAAGGACATGCGACTACTCCTTGGCCGCCAGTTTCACCGTGCGGTTGGCCCGGTCGATCGGACGCACCTGCTGCCCTTCGCGAAGCACCTGGACCCCGGTGGCCACCACCCAGTCGCCAGCCTTCAGGCCTTCGAGCACCGGCACCCGGTCCTCGGCATAGGGACCGGTGCGCACCGCCTGCCGGCGCAGGGTCGAGCTGCCCGGCTCGACCACCCAGACGAACGCCTGGCCGGCCTCTGCGGTCAGCGCCGACAAGGGAACCGATAACGGCACCGCCTCGGCGGCGGCGACGTAGACCCGCGCGCTCTGGCCCAGTTCGGCCGGAGTCGCGCGGTCGTCGAAGGCCACCCGGGCGGCGAAGGTACGCGATTGCGGATCGGCCGCGGGCGAGAGCTCGCGGATATGCCCGGCGAAGCGTCTGTCGCGTTGCGACCAGAGTTCGACCGACACCGGCTGGCCGATGCGGAAACGTTCGAAGCTGTGTTCCGGCAGGCCGATCAGCACCTCGCGTTCGCCGTCGGCGGCCAGGCTGAAGACCGTCTGTCCGGCCGCCACCACCTGGCCCACCTCGACGCGCCGGCTGGCGATCACGCCATCCTGGGGCGAGCGCAGCACGGCGTAGCCGGCCTGGTTGTCGGCGACGTTGAATTCGGCGCGGATCTGCTTCAGCCGCGCCTCGCCGGCGCGGTAGCTGTTCTGGATGTTCTCGAACTGGGAATGGCTGACCAGGTTGCGGTCGAGCAAGGTGCGGTAGCGCCGGTACTCGGCGCGCACGGTCTGCAAGTTGGCCTCGGCGGCACTGACCTGGGCCCGCGCCGCCTCCAGTTGCAGGCGCACGTCCTGGGGATCGAGTTCGGCCAGGGGCTGGTCCTTCTTTACCCGCTCGCCGACTTCCACCAGCCGGCGGATGACCTTGCCGCCGATGCGGAAGGCCAGCTCCGGCTCGTGGCGGGCGCGGATCTCGCCGGGAAAGGCCTGGCTCACCTCCCCCGCCGGCTGGGGCTGGACGACGATCGCCGGACGCGCCGCGGCTGGCGGCGGCGTGCCGTTGCCGCAGGCGGCGAGGAACAGGGAGGAAAACAGGGACAGGGCGACGAGCGGGATATGGCGGTACATGTGACACCTTCCGCAAACTGCGTTCGAGTTCTTATACTGGGCGGTATAGTAAAAATACAGAACCCATCAGTCCAGTATTTCAATTGTATAAGCGCATGTCAGAATCCACCTCCTCCGTCGGTCCCGGCCGGCCCAAGGACCCGGCCAAACGGGAAGCCATTCTCGAGGCGGCCAAGCGCCTGTTCCTCTGCAACGGCTACGACGGCAGCAGCATGGAAGCCATCGCCTCGGAAGCCGGCGTTTCCAAGCTCACCGTCTACAGCCACTTCACCGACAAGGAAACCCTGTTCAGCGAAGCGGTGAAGGCCAAGTGCGCCGAGCAGCTTCCCGCCCTGTACTTCCAGCTGGCCGAAGGCGCGCCACTGGAAAAGGTCCTGCTGAATATCGCCCGCGGCTTCCACCGGCTGATCAACAGCCACGAGGCGATCGCCCTGACCCGCCTGATGGCCGCGCAGGCCGGGCAGAACCCCAAGCTTTCCGAGCTGTTCTTCGAGGCCGGGCCGAAGCAGGTGATCGACGAGATGGAACGCCTCCTCGAGCAGGCCCGCCGCAGCGGCAAGCTGGCGTTCCCGGACGCGCGCCACGCCGCCGAACACTTCTTCATGCTGGTCAAGGGCTGCGCCAATTACCGTCTGTTGATCGGCTGCGCCGAACCGCTGGACGAGGCCGAAGGCGAGCGGCACGTGGAAGAAGTGGTGGCGCTGTTCCTGCGCGCCTTCGCCGCGGGCGGCTGAGGCAGCTCAGGCGCGACGGCGGAAACGCACCCGCGCTCGCTGCGGACGCAGCGAAAACCAGCCGCGCGGCGCCAGGTCGCCGTCGTGCATGATGTCCCAGTGCTCGACCCAGTAGGCCAGCGCCGCCGCCAGATCGATCATCGCCATCGCGGTGCCGGGGCAGGCGCGGTCGCCGAGGCCGAAGGGGAAGTAGGCGCCGCGCGGCCAGCGCGCCGGTTCGAGGAAGCGCTCGGGACGGAACTCCAGCGGCGCCTCGAACCAACGGGGATCGCGCTGGGTGATCCAGCTCGAGACCATGGTCACGTCGCCGCGCTTCAGCCGCTGGCCGAACACCTCGATGTCCGCCGTCACCTGCCGCGGCGCCAGGCCGTAGGCCGGCGGGTACAGGCGCAGGCACTCCTGCAGGACCGCCCTGAGCAGCGCGCAATCGCGCAGGTCGGCGACCGAGCGGATCGCCGTCCAATTCACTCGCGCCAGCTCGGCGCGTAGCCGCGCGAGCAACTCGGGACGCTGGGCCAGCAGCAACAGGCTCCAGGTCAGGGTCACTCCAGTGGACTGGTGGGACGCCATGAGCAGGGTGCAGAGTTCATCGCGTAGGTCCGCCAGCGGCCGCGGCGAGCGCTCCGCCACCTCGCCCACCGCCTCGCGCAACTGGCCCAGCGCCCAGCGCTTGCGCGGACACAGTTTGCTCGGGAACCAGTGGCCCAGCGGCAGGCCGGTGCTCATTTCCAGCAATGCCACCCGCGACAGCAGGCGCACCGCCTTGGCGATCCGATAGGCCGACGGTTGCAGGTCGACGTCAAACAGCGCGTGACCGCTGAGGGTGACGCTGAACGCAGCCATTTCCAGGTCGAGGTCGTATTCGCGCCCCTCCTCCACCCGCTCGCCCCACTCCGCGGCCAGGCGGCGAACCTCGCTGGCCGGCGGCGGCGCCAGGTGCGGCCGTACCTCCTTGCGCCGGGCCTGGGCGGGGGCGCCCTCACGCATCATGAAGCTGCGCCCGTTCCACTGTTTCAGCATGCACAGCGCCGGCTGCCAGCGTTGCAGGTCATCGCGGCGATCGACCATCAATTCCTGCACCGCCTGCGGATGGAACAGGCACCAGAGGCGCTGCGGGCCCATGCGGGCGACCGCGAGGTCCGGCTGCGCGACGTGCATCTTCTGCAACCAGGCCAGCGGATCGCGCTGCATCTCCAGCCAGTGGCGGGCGCCGGCACGCCCGTCGTTGGCCCAGGGCAGGTGCGCCAGGCGCCAGCGAATCGGACAATCGATGGTCTGCTGCATGCTCGCCGCCTCCCTGCGGTGTCGACACTCAGCCCTTGCCCAGGGCCTTCTTCGGGTAGATGTCGTAGCGACTGGACTTGCCTTCCAGGCTATAGCCGGGCTTGGGCCCTTCGATGATCGGCGCCTTGCGCGGGCGCTTCACCACCACCCGGTGGCTGGCCAGGGCCAGAGCCGCCTGCAACAGCGCCGGGGCGTCGAGATCGTCGCCCACCAGCGGCCGGAACAGACGCATTTCCTTCTTCACCAATGCGCTCTTGTCGCGATGGGGAAACATCGGGTCGAGGTAGATCACCTGCGGCGCCTCGCCATCCCAGGCGCGCATCAGGTCCGCCGAGTTGCCGCCGAGCAGACGCATCCGCGCGGCGATCGGCGCCACGTCGGGATCGCGCCGGGCGCGCTCCAGGCCATCCTCGAGCAGGGCGGCGATCAGCGGCTGGCGCTCGACCAGGGTAACCTCGCAGCCCAGGCTGGCGAGGACGAACCCATCCCGGCCCAGGCCGGCCGTGGCGTCCAGGACCCGCGGGCGGATGCCTGGCTGGACGCCGACCGCCTTGGCGATCATCTGTCCGCTGCCGCCGCCGAACTTGCGCCGGTGGGCGCTGGCGCCCTCGACGAAATCGACCCGCACCGGACCGGGGGAGTCCGCCCCCAGTTGCAAGACCTGCAAGCCCTGCTCGCCGACCTGCACGGCGAACTCCGCCTCGTCGTCCGCCGCCAGCGGCAGGCCGAGCCGCTCCGCCCAGCGCCGCGCAGCCTCGGCGCAACCGGCGGACAGGGCTTGGACATGCAGGCGAGGAGCGGCGGAATCGGTCATGGTCGGGCAATCGTCGGGGAAAGCGCGGATTTTGCCAGAGTTGGCCCGCGCGCGCTCACCGGCAGACCTTCCATAGGCCCATGTCGAGGTGGAAGTGATCCCGGTGGGCGGCGTTGTAGTCGGGCCCCAGCACCGCATTGAAACTGGCGCAGGCACCGTCCCGCACGCGGCGCAGGAAGCGCCCGTCGGCGCTCTCGCCGGCCCAGTCCGTGGCCAGGCGGATCCGCCTCCCGTCGGCCAGGCGGAAGCCGCTGATGTCCAGGGCATTGGCCGAGGCATGCTGGCTGCGCCGACCGTCCTCGCGGTTGTAGACGTTGCGGCAGGCGAAGCTGCCGACATGCTCGACCCGCGCCAGCGGCTGGCCATAGATGTCCAGGGCTGCCGGTTGCAGCACGTGCCGCTCGAACAACGCATAGCTCACCGCCAGCGAGCAACTGGCGAGAAAGCTGCTGCTCAACTCCAGCGCCGCCCCACGCACGCGCAGGCTGTTGCTCAACGGGCAGGTAGCCGATGGCGGGTCGTCGGCTACCCGCTGGTCGCGCAGTTGCGAGGTGGCCAGGGCGGCGTCGCAGAGGCTCCGGTCGTCGGCCAGCCGCCATAGCTTGTAGCGGGTCAGCAGGTTCGGCGGTTCGCGCACGTCCAGCGGCAGCCAGGGATTCCAGCGCGCCGGCAGATCGAGCCACTGGTAGCGCAGGGCGCCGATGGCCCCCGCCAGCAGCAGTAATGGCAGCAACCAGGCCAGGCGGCGCACGGGTTCAGCGGAACAGGTCGTTGATACGGTCGAAAGGCATCGCCGCACGGGTCGCTTCCAGGTCGCGCCGCGCCAGCGCCTGCGCCGCCTGATGGAAAGCGCCGAAGGCGACCCGGGCAAGATTCGAGCCCAGGCTCACGCGCTTGACGCCGAGGGCTTCCAGCTCGTCCAGCGACAGCTCCAGGCGCGGCGAACCGACCAGCACGTTGATCGGCTTCGGCGCCACCGCTTCGAGCACCGCGACGATCTGTTCGCGGCGGTTCAAACCGGGCGCGTAGAGCACATCGGCGCCGGCATCGGCGTAGGCGCGCAGACGCCGCAGGGTGTCGTCGAGATCCTCGCGACCATGCAGGAAGTTCTCCGCGCGGGCGCAGAGGGTGAACGGAAATGGCAACGCACGGGCCGCCTCGACCGCGGCAGCGACCCGCTCCAGCGCGGCGGAGAACTCATAGATGGGCTGTCCGGCGCGCCCGCTGGCATCCTCGATGGAACCACCGACCAGACCGGCCTCGGCGGCCAGGCGGATGGTCGTGGCGCAGTCTTGCGGAGCATCGCCGTAGCCGTTTTCCAGGTCGGCGGCGACCGGCAGATCGGTGGCAGCGACGATCGCCCGGGCGTTTTCCAGCGCCTCGGTCCGGCTCACCGCGCCTTCCGCGTCGCGCCGGCCCAGGGAGAACGCCAGGCCTGCGCTGGTGGTGGCAAGGGCGTCGAAGCCGAGGCTGGCGAGCATCTTCGCCGAACCGGCATCCCAGGGATTGGGCAGGACCAGCATGCCGGGCCCCTGGTGCAGGTCGCGGAAACGTTCGGCGCGTTGGCGTTGGCTGTTCATGGCGGCGGGCTCCGTGGCGGGGAAAGGACTCCCTAGCCTAGGCGCAGGCCGGCGGAGCGTCGAGCGCCGCGCTCAGAGCAGGCCCAGTTGCTCCACTTCCGGGGCCGGGATCGGCTCGGGTAGCGCCGGCAAGCCTGGCAGGCGCTGGTCCAGCAGCGCATGGAAACGCTGGGCCTGCTGGGCCGCCAGGTGATTGTCGGGGGTATGCAGGAATACGTATGGAGTCAGGCCGGCCTCGATCCAGTCGGCCACCTTGTCGACCCAGGGCAAAAGGAACACCTCGTTGGCCGGCAGGTCGGGACCGCCGATGAAACGCACCTGTGGCGTATCGCTGAAGGCCGCCGGACGGATCGGCAGGCGCGGCTTCTTCGACTGGGCGTGGAGCACCGCCGGATCGTCCGAACGGCAACTGAACAGCGCCCGCGAATCCAGGCAGATGCGCTCCACGCCACGCTCGCGCAGGTGGCGGTTGAGCAGGCGCTCGTCCTCGCCTTTGTCGAAGAACGCCGGGTGGCGTACTTCCACGGCAATCCGTCGCGGACTCAGCTCATCGAGGAAATACAGCAGTTCGCCCAGGCGCTGCGGGGTGAACGCCGCCGACAGTTGCAGCCACAGCGGGCTGACCCTTTCGCCAAGCGGCGCCAGCAGTTCGAGGAAGTCGCCGGCGGCCTCGAGCCGTTCGCGCAGGTCGCCTTCGTGACTGATATCGCGGGGAAACTTGGCACAGAAGCGGAACCCCGCCGGCATCGTCTCGGCCCAGCGCCGCACGGTTTCCGCCGAAGGCCGGGCATAGAAAGTGGTATTGCCCTCGACCGCGTTGAAGATGCCGCCGTAGTGTCCGAGGTAGTCGGCGGAACGCAATTCGCGCGGATAGAAGCTGCCGCGCCAGGCCGCCTCGTTCCAGGATGGACAACCGAGGAAATAAGGAAGGGAAACCACGGGAGCGCAGGGAACCGCTCAGGCGTAGAGGTCGAGGCCGAGGACATCCTCGGCGCCGGCGTCGATGTTGAGGCTGGCGGTGGAGTTGTAGCTGGCCAGGGCCATCGCCGCATGGCTGCTTACCGGGCGCTGGAACGCCAGCAGGTCGCGGGCGCTGACCGGCAGGCTGTCGCCGCCCGCCGAACTGGCCTGGACCTTGCGCGCCTGCGGCGCCTGCTCGAAGCCCTGGCTGCCGGAAACCGGCGCCGGCTGCTCGCGCCGCGCCTCGACCTCGCGCTGCACGTCGCGATACGGCGTGACCGCGGAGCCCGGTCGGGCGCTGCGCTCCAGCGGCAACGAAGAGGAAGAAAGTCCGTCGATACGCATGATCAAAACCCGGGGAAGTCTCCACACTCTAGCCAGCCCCGAAAGGCTTGGCAATTACCGCTGCGCGGCATTTTCAGGGCGCTTTTTTCGGCGTCGCCACGTTGTCGCGCAGGTACACCGGCAGCGCCTGTTCCGCCTCCACGCCTTCGCCGCGCGCCCAGGCCAAGCCGGCCAGGCTGAGCAAGTCCTCGGCATGCGGCAGCAGGCTCGCGTCCAGCGCGGCCGGGCGCTGCGGCATGCGCTCGACGTAGCCCCAGCCGGTGCCGGCGCCGAACCAGTCCGCGGCAGCGGCGTCCCACGGTACGGCGACCCGCTCGGGCGGCAGTACCGCTTCGCTGCCGGCCAGGCGCATCTCGCCCTGTTGCAACTGGTAGCAACCCCAGTAGACCTCGTCCATCCGCGCGTCGATGGCCGCGGCGACCCGCTCCGCACCCTGCTCGCGGTAGGCCCGCTGGGCCAGGATCGCCAGGTCGGAGACCGCCAGTACCGGGCGCTGCAGGGCGAAGGCCAGGCCCTGGACCACGCCGATGGCGATGCGCACGCCGGTGAAGGCGCCCGGACCGCGCCCGAAGGCGATGGCGTCCACCGCGGACAGGGCGACGCCGGCCTCGTCGAGCAGGTCGCGGACCATCGGCAGCAGGCGCTGGGCGTGCAGGCGCGGGATCACCTCGTAGTGACTGAGCGCCCGCCCCTCGTGGAGCAGGGCGACGGAGCAGGCTTCGGTGGAGGTATCCAGGGCCAACAGAGTGGACATCGACGGTTCCGCGTGGTGAAAAAGACGCCGATTGTACCAGCCTTCGCCGCCCCGGAAACGCCGACGGCCCGCAAGCGGGCCGTCGGTGCTACAGCGCTGCGGATCAGCTCAGGGCCGAAAGCACTTTCGCGGTGATCTGCTCGACCGAGCCGACGCCGGCGATGCTGTGGTATTTCGGGGTGCCTTCGGCGGCCGACAGCTTCTGGTAGAAGTCGACCAGCGGCTTGGTCTGCGAATGATAGACCGACAGGCGGTGACGCACGGTCTCTTCCTTGTCGTCCTCGCGCTGGATCAGCTCTTCGCCGGTAACGTCGTCCTTGCCGGCGACCTTCGGCGGGTTGTGCTCGGTGTGGTACACGCGGCCGGAGGCCGGATGCACGCGACGACCGGCGATACGCGACACGATCTCCTCGTCGTCGACGGCGATCTCGACCACGTGGTCGATGGTCACACCGGCGTCCTTCAGCGCTTCGGCCTGCGGGATGGTCCGCGGGAAGCCGTCGAACAGGAAGCCCTTGGCGCAATCGGCCTCGGTGATGCGTTCCTTGATCAGGGCGATGATGATGTCGTCGGATACCAGGCCGCCGCTGTCCATCACGCCTTTCACCTGCTGGCCGAGCGGGCTGCCGGCCTTGACTGCGGCGCGCAGCATGTCGCCAGTGGAGATCTGCGGAATGCCGAACTTCTCGGTGATGAACCGTGCCTGGGTGCCTTTGCCGGCACCGGGTGCCCCGAGCAGAATCACACGCATCGATATGCTCCTTAGAATTGGTAAGCGAAAGTCTGGATCCGCCTCGTGGGGCCAATCTCGTATTTGCAGGAAACGGCACTGTATGGCGCCGAAAAGGCTGTCCAAGATACACAGCGCCCCCCCACCGCACAAGACACCGAAAGTTGCCCCCCGCCTTCCCTCATCCGGTGTTGCGCAGTCCGGCGGCGACCCCCGCGACCGTCACCAGCAGCGCCTGCTCCAGGCCGCCGCAGGCGTCGCCCTGGCAGCGCCGCGAACGGGCCAGAAGCTCAGCCTGGAGCAGGTGCAGCGGGTCTAGATAGCTGTTGCGCACGCTGATCGACTCGCGGGTCTCGCTGGCGTGGGCGAGCAGCAGCGACTGCCCGGTCAGTCCCAGTACCACGCGCACCGCCTGCGACAATAGGTCGCGTAAACGACGCCCCAGCGGACGCAGCTCGAGCGGCACTAGACGTTCGTCGTAGAGCCGCGCGATATCCGCGTCGGCCTTGGCCAGGACCATTTCCAGCATGTCGATGCGGGTGGTGAAGAACGGCCATCGCTCGCGCATCTGCCCGAGCAGCGCGCCCTCGCCACGCTCGATGGCGTTCAGCAAGGCGGTCTCCCAGCCAAGCCATGCCGGCAGCATCAGGCGCGTCTGGGTCCAGGCGAAGATCCAGGGAATCGCCCGCAGGCTCTCCACCCCGCCTTCGCGGCGCTTGGCCGGGCGGCTGCCCAGCGGCAGACGGCCCAGTTCCTGCTCGGGCGTGGCCAGGCGGAAATACTCGACGAACTGCGGATCGTCGCGCACCACCCTGCGGTAGGCCAGCAGCGCGTCCTTCGCCAGGCGGTCCATCTGCGCGCGCCAGGCCGGCTCCGGAGCCGGCGGCGGCATCAGGGTCGCTTCCAGCACTGCGGCGAGGTAGAGATTGAGGTTCTGTTCGGCGATGTCCGGCAGACCGAACTTGAAGCGGATCATCTCGCCCTGTTCGGTGACCCGGAAGCGCCCGGCCACCGAACCCGGCGGCTGCGACAGGATCGCCGCGTGGGCCGGCCCGCCGCCGCGGCCGACGGTACCGCCGCGGCCGTGGAAGAGCAGCAACTCGACCTCGTGCTGGCGGCAGATCTCCACCAGTTTCTCCTGCGCCCGGTACTGCGCCCAGGCCGCCGTGAGGGTACCGGCGTCCTTGGCCGAATCGGAGTAGCCGATCATCACTTCCTGCACCCCGGACAGCCGCGAACGGTAGCCCGGCAGCGTCAGCAGGCGCTCCATGCAGGGGCCGGCGTTGTCCAGGTCGTCGAGGGTCTCGAACAGCGGCACCACGCGCATCGGCCAGTCGACGCCGCTTTCCTTTAGCAGCAGTTGCACCGCCAGCACGTCGGACGGCTGGCCGGCCATCGAGATCACGTAGGACCCCAGCGACGCCGGTGGTGCGGCGGCGATCGCCCGGCAGGTGGCGAGCACCTCGGCGGTATCCGCCGAAGGCTGGTAGTGCGCCGGCAGCAGGGGGCGGCGGCTGTTCAGTTCCTCGAGAAGGAATTCCAGGCGGGTCTTCTCGTCCCACTCGTCGTAGCTGCCCACCTCCAGGTACTCGGTGATCTCGCTCAGCGCGGCGGCATGGCGGGCCGAGTCCTGGCGCACGTCCAGGCGTACCAGGAACAGTCCGAAGGTGGCGGCGCGGCGCAGGCAGTCGAGCAACGCGCCATCGGCGATCACGCCCATGCCGCAGGCGTGCAGCGACTCGTGGCACAGTTGCAGCGGCTCGACCAGGTCGCGGTTGTGCTCCAGGACGCCCTCCGCGGCCGGCACCTCGCCGGCCAGGGCCTGGTGGGTCCAGTTGCGGGTCACGCGCAGGCGCTCGCGCAATTGCTTGAGCAGGGCGCGATAGGGCTCGGCGCTATCGCCGACCCGCGCCAGCAGCTGCGGCGAGGCCTGCTGCATGGACAGCTCGGCGGCCAGTCGGTCGATATCGCGCAGGTACAGGTCGGCGGCCATCCAGCGCGCCAGCAGCAGGACCTCGCGGGTCACGCTGGCGGTGACGTTGGGATTGCCGTCGCGGTCGCCCCCCATCCAGGACGCGAAGCGCAGCGGCGCGGCGGTCAACGGCAGGCGTTCGCCGGTGCTGCGCAGGAGTACCTCGTCGACGTGCCGAAGGACGTTCGGCAAGGCCTGCCAGAGAGAATGTTCGATCACCGCGAAGCCCCATTTCGCCTCGTCCACCGGGGTCGGCCGGACCTTGCGGATCTCGTCGGTATGCCAGGCCTCGGCCACCAGCCGCTGCAGGCGCTGCTGGATGCGACTGCGCTCCTCCGGCAGCAGGTCGGCATGGTCCTTGGCCGCCAGCTGCGCGGTGATCGCATCGTATTTCTGGATCAGCGTGCGCCGCGCCACCTCGGTGGGATGGGCGGTCAGCACCAGTTCGATCTCCAGCCCGGCGAGCTGGCGAGCCAGTTGCCCGGGGGCATGCCCGGCGTCCTTGAGACGCCCCAGCAGCTCTTCCAGCACCAGGTTCTCGAAGGGTTCCGGCTCGTTCGGCCGGCGCCGGCGGATACGGTGGTATTGCTCGGCGATATTGGCCAGGTTGAGGAACTGGTTGAAGGCCCGCGCCACCGGCAGCAGTTCGTCTTCCTCGAGCCCGTCGAGGGTGGCGGTGAGCTGCTGGGCGCCCTCCGCGGAACCGCGGCGGGCAGCCTTGGCGCCCTTGCGGATCAGCTCGATCTTGTCGAGGAACCGCGGGCCGTACTGCTCGCGGATGGTGTCGCCGAGCAATTCGCCCAGTTGGTGGACGTCCTCGCGCAGGCGCGCATCGATCTCCGGCATGACCTGTCTCCACTGCGGGTGGGAAACCAGCTTGGCTCAGGCGCCCCCGCGCTTACAAGCCCGCAGGGTGCCAGTACGGCGCCGCCGGGCCGGAAGCGAGGCTGCCGGCGCCGATCGGGTCTAGTCTGAAGGAAGTGCCCGCACCGAGGCACGGCCCCACGAGGGCCCCCCAGCACGCCCGCCACGACCGGGCTGAAGAGGTCAGCATGAAGATCCGTGAGCTTGTCCGCCATTGGGAACACACCGCCAAGGGCCGCATGGCCCGCAACCACTACAGCATCCCGCTGGACGTCGAAAGCGCCGCGCGCCTCGCCGCGCTGCACGAGATGTATCCGCGGCGCAGCGTCGAGGAACTACTGGGCGAGCTGGTCGGCGCCGCCCTGGAAGAACTGGAGGCGAGCTTTCCCTACGTGAAGGGGAGTCAGGTGGTGGCCACCGACGAACAGGGCGATCCGCTCTATGAGGATGTCGGCCCTACCCCACGCTTCCTGTCGCTCTCGCGCAAGTACCTGCACGAACTGGTCGCGCAACAGGACACCTCCAGTCACTGAGCGCGGCTTCAGCCATGCCGGCGGTGCACGCCGGGGACGTGCATGTGCCCGGCCTCGGCGCATTCCTCGGCGATTGGCGACAGCGGCGCGGGCTGCTCCAGTTCGCGGAGGATGCCGCAGGCCTGGCTGTTGCCGGCGACCGTACAGCGTGAGCCGAGATCCCGCAGTTGCTCGCGCAATGCCTGGAGTTCGGCGATGCGCACCTCGACGTGATGCAGGTGCTCGTCGATCAACCGGTTGGCGGTGCCGCAATCCGCCTCGGGACGGTCGCGCAACGCCAGCAGGGTACGGATTTCCTCCTGGGTCATGTCCAGCGAGCGGCAGTGACGGATGAACGACAGGCGCTCGACATGCGCCAGGGTGTATTGCCGATAGTTGCCTTCGCTACGCGCGGGCTCGGGCAACAGGCCTTCGCGCTCGTAGTAGCGGATGGTCTCTACCGGGCAACCGGTTCTCTTCGCCAGCTCACCGATCTTCATGCCAACCCTCCTCCAATCGCCGACGCGGCTACCCGAATTGGCAGTACCGCTTGACTCTGTAGTTGCTACAGGGTGTGCAATCGCACCCAACACGTCAAACGGGAATTGTTTCCATGAGCCACGAACACGCCGACACTTGCTGTCACGGTCACGGACATGATCATGGGCACCGCCACGCGCCTCGCCCGGCGGTGGCCGCCATCGGAACCCTGGCCGGCAACGCCGAGTTGCGCTGGAGCGACCTGCGCATCGAAGCGATGGACTGCCCGACCGAGGAGCGCCTGATCCGCGACGCCCTCGGTCGCCAGCCGGCAGTGGAGTCGCTGGAATTCAACCTGATGCAGCGCCTGCTGCGCGTCCAGCATCGCTTCGACAGCGTCGAGCCGCTGCAGAAGCTGATCGCCGGCCTCGGCATGCAGGCGGTGCCGCTGGATGCCGGCGAAAATACCGACGGCCCCTCGCAAGCGCCGGCGAAGCCCTGGTGGCCGCTGGCCCTGGCCGGCGCGATGGCGCTGGCCTCGGAGATCGTCGAATGGTTCGGCCTGGCGCCGGACTGGGTGGTCGCCGGCCTCGCCCTGCTGGCCATCCTCGGCGCCGGCCTGCCGACCTACCGCAAGGGCTGGATCGCACTGAAGAACCGTAACCTGAACATCAACGCCCTGATGAGTATCGCCGTGACCGGCGCCGTGCTTATCGGCCAGTGGCCGGAAGCGGCGATGGTCAGCGTGCTGTTCGCCATCGCCGAGTTGATCGAGGCGAAGTCCCTGGATCGCGCGCGCAACGCCATCCGCGGCCTGCTGCAACTGGCTCCGGAACAGGCCACCGTGCTGGTCGGCGGCGAATGGAAGGAACTGCCGGCCAAGCAAGTGGAACTGGAAGCCACCGTGCGCGTGAAGCCCGGCGAACGCATCGCACTCGACGGCGAGGTGACCAGCGGCCGCTCCAGCGTCAACCAGGCGCCGATCACCGGCGAAAGCCTGCCGGTGGAGAAGGAGGTCGGCGAGCCGGTGTTCGCCGGCAGCATCAACGGCGAGGGCGCGCTGGAGTACCGCGTCACCCGCCGCGCCGACGACAGCACCCTGGCCCGGATCATCCACGCCGTGGAGGAAGCCCAGGGTTCCCGCGCACCGACCCAGCGTTTCGTCGACAGTTTCGCCCGCGTCTACACCCCGGTGGTATTCCTCATCGCCCTCGCCACCGCGGTGCTGCCGCCGCTGCTGTTCGGCGGCGCCTGGCTGGACTGGATCTACCGCGCCCTGGTGCTGCTGGTGATCGCCTGTCCCTGCGCGCTGGTGATCTCCACCCCGGTGACCATCGTCAGCGGCCTTTCCGCCGCGGCGCGCCTGGGCATCCTGATCAAGGGCGGGGTGTTCCTCGAACTCGGGCGCAAGCTGTCCTGGGTCGCCCTCGACAAGACCGGCACCATCACCCATGGCAAACCGCAACAGACCGACTACCTGCCGATCGCGGAGGCTGACGGGACGGATGCGCGCCTGCTCGCCGCCAGCCTGGCCGCGCGTTCCGACCACCCGGTATCGCGCGCCGTGGCCAACGCAGCGGAAGAGGACGGCCTTGCCCTGGGCGTGGTCGAGGACCTCGCCGCCTTGCCGGGACGAGGCGTCAGCGGACGCATCGACGGCGTCCTCTACCACCTCGGCAACCATCGCCTGGTGGAGGAACTGGGCCTCTGCTCGCCGGCCCTGGAAGAGCGCCTGGACGCCCTGGAACGCCAGGGCAAGACGGTCATCGCGCTGTGCGATCCGCAGCGCGTGCGGGCCCTCTTCGCCGTCGCCGACGGGGTCAAGGACAGCAGCCGCGAGGCGATCCGCGAGCTGCACGCGCTGGACGTGAAGACCCTGATGCTCACCGGCGACAACCCGCACACCGCAGCCGCCATCGCTGCCCAGGTAGGCATCGACGCAGCTCGCGGCAACCTCCTGCCGGAGGACAAGCTGCGTGAAGTGGAAGCGCGCCAGGCCGACGGCTCGCGGGTCGGCATGGTCGGCGACGGGATCAACGACGCGCCGGCCCTGGCCCGCGCCGACATCGGCTTCGCCATGGGCGCGGCGGGCACCGACACGGCCATCGAGACCGCCGGCGTCGCGCTGATGGACGACGACCTGCGCAAGTTGCCGCAATTCGTCCGGCTGTCGCGCACCACCCACGCGATCCTGGTCCAGAACATCACCCTGGCCCTGGGCATCAAGGCGGTGTTCCTCGCCCTTACCCTGGCAGGCGAAGGCACCCTGTGGATGGCGGTATTCGCCGACATGGGCGCCAGCCTGCTGGTGGTGTTCAACGGTCTGCGACTGTTGCGCAAGCGTTTCTAAAAGGCCCCACTGGCCTCCTCCAGCCCCACTCAGGTGGGGCTTTTTTCTGCCCGAGTGTTCCGTCCTGGAGCGCTGCGGCAGTTGTGCGTTTCGTGGACTAGAGCCCTGTAGGACGGGCTTTAGTGAGCAGAGGAGGCGTTCTGCGACCACGCCGGAAGCCGACTGTTCAGTCAGAAAATTTCAGATTTTTTTTTGAACCCCTGAACCAGCGGGGGAGTCACTAAAAGTACATGGCCAATCGCCAAGCCCCTGAAACAGAGGCGTGGCAGAGGCTTGCTCAGTGAGCAGGAAGAAAAGACCGGAGGGCCGGAAACGCGCCCACGGTAATGGCCAGAGATGAAAGCCAAGGAATCAGCATCCCTGTCAGAGGAAATTTCCCATGGAGCAAAAAGCGATGAGCAAGCAACACACCGGTTCCCTGCGTGGCCTCAAGCTGGCCCTGCTGGCCGTAGGCAGCAGCCTGGTCCTGGCCGGCTGCGCCGGCAACCCGCCGACCGAGCAGTTCGCCGTGACCGAATCCGCGGTGAATAACGCGGTGAGCGCCGGCGGCCCGGAATATGCCCCGGTCGAGATGAAGTCCGCTCAGGACAAGCTGAGCCAGGCGCGCATCGCCATGAACGACAAGGAATACGACCAGGCCAAGCGCCTGGCGCAGCAGGCCGAGTGGGACGCCCGGGTCGCCGAGCGCAAGACCCAGGCCGCCAAGGCGCAGAAAGCCGTGAAGGATGCCCAGCAGGGCGTCATGGAACTGCGTGAGGAAGGCATGCGCGATACGCAGCACTAAGCCGGATTCCGCCCTTCTTTCGTCGATTCATGATTAAGGATGACCCCTATGCGTAAGTACATTGCCCTCCCCGCCGTATCCCTGCTGGCCCTGGCGCTGGCCGCCTGCTCCACGCCGCCGAACGCCAACCTGGAACAGGCCCGCAGCAACTTCTCCGCGCTGCAGTCGCAGCCCGACGCGACCAAGGTCGCGGCCCTGGAAACCAAGGACGCCGGCGACTGGCTGGCCAAGGCCGACAAGGCCTACCAGGATGGCGAAGACCAGCGCGACGTGGACCAACTGGCCTACCTGACCAACCAGCGCATCGAACTGGCCAAGCAGACCATCGTCCTGCGCAATGCCGAGGCGCAGTTGCAGAACGCCTCCGCCCAGCGCGCCCAGGCCCGCCTCGACGCGCGCACCGCGCAACTGGACAAGCTGCGTAGCCAACTGAATGCCAAGCAGACCTCGCGCGGCACCATGGTGACCTTCGGCGACGTTCTGTTCGATCTCGACAAGTCCGACCTGAAGCCCGGCGCCATGCGCAACATCCAGCAACTGGCCGAGTTCCTCCAGCAGAACCCGGAGCGCCAGGTGATCGTAGAGGGCTACACCGATAGCACCGGTTCCGCCAACTACAACCAGCGCCTGTCCGAGCGTCGTGCCGACTCGGTGCGCATGGCCCTGCTCAGCCGCGGCATCAGCCCGGAACGCGTAGCCACCCGTGGCTACGGCAAGGAATATCCGGTGGCCAGCAACGGCACCAGCTCCGGCCGTGCCATGAACCGTCGGGTGGAAGTCACCATTTCCAACGACGCCAAGCCGGTCGCGCCACGCTCCTCCGTCAGCGGCTGATAAGCCCTACGGAAGCCCAAAAGCCCCGCCATCCGGCGGGGCTTTTTCATGGGCGGGGCTTGAGCTTTCCAGGTATCAGCGGGCCACAGGCCGCTCGCCGAGCAAGCGCTGGTAGCGCTCGGCCATCGAGCTATCGAAGGCAACCAGGACGATTTCCTCCAGGCTGCTGTGCGCCGGGCGTTGCCGGCAGACCTCTTCGACGGCGATGGCCGCGGCCTGCTCCAAGGGATAGCCGTAGATGCCGCAGCTGATGGCGGGGAACGCGACGCTGGCCGCCCCGGCCTGCTCGGCCAGCACCAGGCTGCGCCGGTAGCAGCTGGCCAGCAGCTCCGGTTCGCCGTTGTCGCCGCCGCGCCAGACCGGGCCGACGGTGTGGATCACGTGGGCCGCCGGCAGACGGAACCCACGGGTGATCTTCGCCTCGCCGGTCTTGCAACCGTGCAGCAGGCGGCAGGCCGCCACCAGTTCGGCACCGGCGGCGCGGTGGATGGCGCCGTCGACACCGCCCCCACCGAGCAGCGAGGAGTTCGCCGCGTTGACGATGGCATCCACCGCAAGACGGGTGATGTCTCCCTGCCAGACGCGGACCTCGGTCATTTCACTTCCTGCGGGACTTCCTGTCCGGCGCAGCGCACGGCGTGCTTCCTGTTGTCCACCAGCACGCCGGAAAGGCCCTTCTGCTCGGTGTCGAACAGCACCAGGACGCCATCGATGCACTGCGCGACCTGCTTGGCCGGCTCCAGGGACAGCTTCACATCTTCGCCGGGCAGGCTCTTCAGCATGGTGAAGTCGGCCAGCAACAGGGCGTCCTGCGGCTTGGCGAAATGCAGGTAGCCGTAGTACCAGAGCACGCCGACGGTGACGAAGATGGTACCGATGCCGGTCAGGATGCAGGGGAGTACGTTACGGTCGCTCATGGATTGCCTTCGGGTTTCGCGGATTCGCGGTTCGGGATTTCGGCCAGCCGGCGCAGGCCGGTGAAGCCATGGGGATCGTCGAGGAAGCGCAGCATCACTTCCTGCCAGGTCGCTTCGGCGAAGGTCTGCACGTGGCCGCCTCGGGTCAGTTGCAGGACCTTCGGCGGCCGCGCCTGGCGGTACAGGGCGATGCCGTTCTCGAGGGGCACAATGGTATCGTCGATGCTGTGAAAGAACAGCATGGGTGCGCCAGAAAGCCGCGCCACCGAATGGATGGCGCTGTCGTCGTCGGGCACCAGCCAGGACAGCGGCACCTGCAGCGGCCAGGTCAGCCAGGAACCGTCCAGCATGTGCCGGGCGATGCCGCGGTAGCTCGCCGGTACCCCGTCGAACACCAGCGCCTTGAACTGGCCCTGGCGCTGCGGATGCTCGGCCAGGTAGTGGATCGCCAGCGCGCCGCCGAGACTCTGCCCCAGCAGCACGCGCTCGGTGCCCTTCACCTCCGGCGCCTGGTCGAGCCAGGCGAACGCCGCGTCGATGTCGCGGTAGACCTCCGGCAGTCCCGGCTGGCCCTCCGACTGGCCGTAGCCGCGATAGTCGAGCATCAGCACCTGGTAGCCCTCGGCGGGCAGCCACCACGTGCCGCCGAGGTGCCAGGACAGGTTGCCGCCGTTGCCGTGCAGGTAGAGCACAGTGCCTTTCACCGGCACGCCTTTCTTCGCCGGCAGCCACCAGGCGCGCAGGCGCACGCCGTCGGCGGTGGTCAGGGTGACGTCGCGGTACTCCAGCCCGGCGCGCGCCGGAGTGATCTGCACCACCGGCTCGGGATAGAACAGCAGCGAACTGCAGCCACCGAGGAACAGCGCGCCGAGTACCAGCAGCGGGATCAGCAGGCGCTTCATCCGTTGTTGGTCCTTACCTCTTCGCGGGCGCGAAAGGTGGCGTCGTAGATGCGCCCGGCCAGGCGCGAGAACGGCAGGCTCTGCAGCCAGACGGTGCCGCTGCCCTTGAGGGTGGTCAGCAGCAATCCTTCGCCGCCGAACAGCATGCTCTTCAGGCCGCCGGCCAGTTGCACGTCGTAGTCGATACCGTCGGTGAAGGCCACCAGGCAACCGGTGTCGACCCGCAGCGTCTCGCCATTCAACTGGCGGCGGATCAGCGTGCCGCCCGCGTGGACGAAGACCAGGCCATCGCCCTCGAGCTTCTGCAGGATGAAGCCCTCGCCGCCGAAGAAACCGGCGCCCAGGCGCTTGGTGAAGGCGATGCCGACCCGGGTGCCATAGGCTGCGCAGAGGAACGAGTCCTTCTGGCAGAACAGGCGCCCGCCGACATCGTCCAGGTCCACCGCCACCACGCTGCCCGGATAGGGCGCGGCAAAGGCCACGTGCTGCTTGCCCTGGCCTTCGTTGGTGAAGTGGGTCATGAACACCGACTCGCCACCGAGCTTGCGCTTGCCGGCGCTCCACAGCTTGCCCAGCAGGCTGCCGTCGGAGCCGTCGCCCATCCGCGCGGTGAAGCGGATGTCGCCGGTCATGTAGTTCATTGCCCCGGCCTCGGCGATCACGGTTTCCCCGGGGTCGAGTTCGATCTCCACGGTCTGCATGGATTCGCCGAGGATGCGGTAGTCGAGTTCGTGGCTGGCCATCGCCGTTCTCCTTGCTTGCCGGCCGACCGCCCGCGCGCACCGGGAAAGACCGGCACGGCGGGGAACGGTCAGAGGATGTTCGCGTAGTCCGCTTCGATGCGGTCCAGGCTGAGGTGGTTGAGGAAGTTCGAGAAGCACATCCAGGCCGACAGCGCGTTGAGGTCGCGGAACTGCGGCGGCAGGTACTTCGGCGGCGCCACCAGGCCCTCGTCCACCAGTTGGCGCAGGGTGCGCATGTCTTCCAGGGTGGTCTTGCCGCAGAACAGCAGGGGGATCTGTTCGAGCTTGCCCTTGCGCACGGCGAGCTGGATGTAGTTGTAGATGAGGATGAAGCCCTTCAGGTAGGACAGGTCCTTGGTGAACGGCAGGCCATCCGGGGTCGAGCCGCGGAAGACCCGGCTGGCGTTCTGGTAGCTGTCCTCCAGGCTGTAGCCCTGCTCGCGGTAGAAGTGGAACACGTCGAGGAAATCGGCGCCCTCCTCGGCCATGTGGATCGCCCGGGTGCGATTGGTCAGCTTGCGCAGGCGGGTCGGGTAGGAGGCGAAGGCGATCACCTCCATCAGGATCGCCAGGCCTTCCTGGGTCACGGTGGAGGACGGCGGTCCCTTGGCGAGGAAGGTGCAGATCGGCTGGCTCAGGCCGTTCAGGGTGGTGCCGACGTGCACCAGGCCCTCGTGGACCTCCAGCGCGCGCACGTCGCGCTCGTTGAACAGGGCGTCGGCGCGTACCTTGATGTAGTCGGCGCCGGCCGCCGCGTCGGCGACGATGCCGTCGGACTCGAACACGCGGATGGTGCCCTCCTCCTCGCCGAACACGGTGTTCAGCCGCGCCTGGAGGATCGGTACGACCTCCTTGGCGGTCAGGGTCTTGGGTTCGTCCTTGAGATCGCCGCGGTCGGCGATGTTGTTCAGGTAGTCGGAGAGCATCAGGCCGAGGTCGGCCAGGGTCGGATCGCCGGCATGGAAGGCGTCCGAGGCCGAGCCGTAGAGTTCCTGGGAGATCAGCCCGAGGTCCGGGGTGCCGCGCGCCTCGAGCATGCGAATGACCATTCGGTATTCCTTGCACATCCGCCGCATGATCTGCCCGACCGGGTTGAACTGGCCCAACTGGCGGGTGATGTCGCGCTCGATGTTCTGGAATTCCTGCTTCTTGGCGCTGGCGTCGAAGGCCAGCGGGCGGCTGTCGTAGTAGCCGCGATCGACCTTCGGCGCATGCTTGCCGCGGCCCTTGAGGAAGTCCTGGCGGATCCCGTCGTCCCATTTGATCGCATCCAGCACGC
The DNA here is from genome assembly GCF_050433085.1 of Pseudomonas sp. RC10-4-2. Classification (NCBI taxonomy): domain Bacteria; kingdom Pseudomonadati; phylum Pseudomonadota; class Gammaproteobacteria; order Pseudomonadales; family Pseudomonadaceae; genus Pseudomonas; species Pseudomonas sp. RC10-4-2. The sequence continues at coordinate 626,748 of NZ_JBNPXX010000001.1, read as the reverse complement.
GGATCGGCGTCTGCGCCTCGACGATGCGATCGGACAGGGAGCGGATGATCTTCTGGTAGTCGTTCTGCGCCTTGCGCTGGCTCATCGGCAATCTCATTGGGTGACCCGCTGGAAGCGGGCGGCCTCGACGAACACGTCGGAATTGGCGGGATCGTTCAGGTAGGCGAAGACCTTCGCCAACGGGCTGCGCACCAGCGCGCCCTTGCCCTGATCGCTGTCGACGGTCTCGCCGTCGAGCTGGCCGGCGCCGAGGTCCTCGACGATGCGCTCGACGTCGAGGTTGTAGATCACCAGCTCGTCACCGTCGGTGATCTCGAAGCCGGCGATGATGAAGTTGCCGCCCAGGCTCTTCGGCAGGCCGGCCGACAGGTACCAGCGCTTGCCCTGGTGGGAGACGGTGAAGCCGTAGTCTTCCAGGCTCTCGGTATTGTCCTTGCTGTCCACGTAGCTGAGCGCACGGTAGACATTGCTGCCGGAACGGGTGATCTCCAGGAATTGTTCTTCCTTCCACTCGTTCTCGCGGCTCCAGGTCCCGAGCAGATGGCTCGGCGCCGCCTCGCGCGGCGGTATCGGCTCCTTGAAGGTGACCAGGCAACCGCCCAACAGCAGGAAACTCAGGACCACCAGGCAACGCCAGGCTTTCATCACACGCTCCTTAGGAACCCTCCGCAACCTGCGACCGGCTGGCCGAGGGAAGGTTCGGGTATGAAAAACCCCGCCATGGCGGGGTTGACGCTCAGGTCACAGGCCCATGACCAGATTCAGGTACCGTCTGAGTATGGCGCGCATTTCGTCCACGGCCAGTTGCTCGACCCCGTCCACGAGGCCCTGATATTCCATCTGCAGAATAATCGACGTCAACACCTTGGCGTCCTGCTCGGGCTGCCCGGAACCGAGCACCTGGAAGAAATGCACGGCGCCGAGGGAGAGAATCCGCTGGTGGGCATCGGCCAGTTCGCGCAGGCGCGGGTTGAGCAACGCCTCCTGGCGGAAGGCCTGCTCGGCCAGCAGGTGCTCGCGGCGCTCGGTGAGCTGGACCTGGACATACTGCACGGCAAGCTCGACGATCCGTTCCACCAGCGAGCCACGGGCGCCGGGGTCGTCGGCCAGCACCGCGGCCATCTCCTGGAGGTCGCCCTCCACGCTGCTCCAGAACGCCGACAGCGCCTCTGCGTTGCGCTCGACGAAGAGGGCGAAGGTGTCGGTGATGAGATCGTCGATGTCCTTGAAGTAGTAGGTGGTGGCCGACAACGGCACCTGGGCCTCGGCGGCCACCGCGCGGTGGCGCACGGCCCGTACGCCGTCGCGGACGATCAGGCGCATGGCGGCATCGAGAATCGCCTGGCGCCGCTGCTCGCTGCCCTGGCGGCTGGCCTTGCGGCCCTGGTAACGAACGCTTTCGGCTACCGCGCTGGCGGCCTGCGCGGCGCTGTCTCTGGGAGCTACTCGGGACACGGTGTTTCCTCCGCTCGCGGACGATGGAGCATTGTTCGGACTTTTTCGCGTGGAATCAATCGGCCGCTACCGGGGAAGCTCCGATCCCACCCGCACCTCCCGTGGTCAGCCGGCAGATCGGCGGCTATCGACCCCTGGCCCGGCGGCCGGGACACCGCGCGGCCATGAAAAAACCGCCCGAAGGCGGCTTTTCCATGGACTGTTGCGGCGCTCAGGCCTGCGGGCGCATGTGCGGGAACAGGATCACGTCGCGGATCGACGGCGAGTTGGTCAGCAGCATCACCAGGCGGTCGATGCCGATGCCTTCGCCGGCGGTCGGCGGCATGCCGTATTCCAGGGCATTGATGAAGTCGGCGTCGTAGTGCATCGCCTCGTCGTCGCCGGCGTCCTTCTCCTTGACCTGCAACATGAAGCGCTCGGCCTGGTCCTCGGCGTCGTTCAGCTCGGAATAGGCATTGGCGATCTCGCGGCCGCCGATGAACAGCTCGAAGCGGTCGGTGACGCTCGGGTCTTCGTCGTTGCGGCGGGCCAGCGGCGAAACCTCGAAGGGGTAGCGGGTGATGAAGTGCGGCTGCTCCAGCTTGTGCTCCACCAGTTCCTCGAAAATCATCACCTGCAGCTTGCCCAGGCCTTCGTGGCCGAGGACCTTGGCGCCGGCCTTCTTGGCGATGGCCCGCGCCTTCTCGACGTCGTTGAGGTCGGCGGCGGTGATCTCCGGGTTGTACTTGAGGATCGAATCGAACACCGACAGGCGCACGAACGGCTCGCCGAAGTGGAAGACCTTGTCGCCGTAGGGCACGTCGGTGGTACCGAGTACCGCCTGAGCCAGTTCGCGGAACAGTTCCTCGGTCAGGTCCATGTTGTCTTCGTAGTCGGCGTAGGCCTGGTAGAACTCGAGCATGGTGAACTCGGGGTTGTGCCGGGTCGAGACGCCTTCGTTACGGAAGTTGCGGTTGATCTCGAAGACCTTCTCGAAACCGCCGACCACCAGGCGCTTGAGGTACAGCTCCGGGGCGATGCGCAGGAACATGGCCATGTCCAGCGCGTTGTGATGGGTCTCGAACGGCTTGGCCGCGGCGCCGCCGGGGATGGTCTGCAGCATCGGGGTCTCCACTTCGAGGAAACCGCGCTCGCTGAGGAAACGGCGGATGTGGGCGATGACCTGGGAACGCACGCGGAAGGTGTGGCGGGTTTCCTCGTTGACCATCAGGTCGACGTAGCGCTGGCGGTAGCGCTGCTCGGTGTCGGTCAGGCCATGGTGCTTGTCCGGCAGCGGACGCAGCGACTTGGTCAGCAGGCGCACGCTGGTCATGTCGACGTACAGGTCGCCCTTGCCCGAGCGGGCCAGCACGCCTTCGGCGCCGATGATGTCGCCCAGGTCCCAGGTCTTGATCTCGGCCAGGGTTTCTTCCGGCAGGGTCTTGCGGTTGACGTAGACCTGCAGGCGCTCGCTGCTGTCCTGGAGGACGATGAAGGAACCGCGGTTGAGCATGATCCGACCGGCCACCTTGACCGGGATCGCTGCGGCTTCCAGCTCTTCCTTGGTCTTGTCGGCGTACTGTTTCTGCAGGTCCGCGAAGTAGGCGTCGCGGCGGAAGTCGTTGGGGAAGGCGATGGCCCGGGCTTCGCGCACGGCGGCAAGTTTTTCCTTGCGCTGGGCGATCAGCTTGTTTTCTTCCTGTTGCAGTTCGTGCTGGTCGAGTTGTTGGTCGCTCATGGTCTTGGTGGTTCCTGGTTAGGCTCTCTTGCCTGTGGAAACGGATTGCGCAACAGGGGCGAAAAGCGTAGCGAACGCCGGCCAGGCAAGGCGGGAAATGGCGAGGACACGGAGTTCACGATCGTAAAAAACGAGCAGTCCGAACCATTTTCCAACGCGGCCTGGCCAGGCGCAGCAGCTTTACAGCCCCTGTTTGAGGCTGGCTTCGAGGTATTCGTCTAGATCGCCGTCGAGCACCTTGTCGCAGTCGCTGCGCTCGATACCGGTACGCAGGTCCTTGATCCGCGACTGGTCGAGCACGTAGGAGCGGATCTGGTGGCCCCAGCCGATGTCGGACTTGGAGTCCTCCAGGGCCTGGGACGCGGCGGTACGCTTCTGCATTTCCAGCTCGTACAACTTGGCCCGCAGCATCTTCATCGCGGTGTCCTTGTTGGCGTGCTGGGAGCGTTCGTTCTGGCACGCCACCACGGTATTGGTCGGCACGTGGGTGATCCGCACCGCCGAATCGGTGGTGTTCACGTGCTGACCGCCCGCGCCGGAGGAGCGGTAGGTATCGATGCGCAGGTCGGCCGGGTTGATCTCGATCTCGATGTTGTCGTCGATTTCCGGCGATACGAACACCGCGGTGAACGAGGTGTGGCGACGGTTGCCGGAGTCGAACGGACTCTTGCGCACCAGGCGGTGCACGCCGATCTCGGTGCGCAGCCAGCCGAAGGCGTACTCGCCCTTGATGTGCACGGTGGCGCCCTTGATGCCGGCGACCTCGCCCTCGGACAGCTCGATGATAGTGGCGTCGAAGCCGTGCTTGTCGGCCCAGCGCAGGTACATGCGCAGCAGCATGTTGGCCCAGTCCTGGGCCTCGGTGCCGCCGGAGCCGGCCTGGATGTCCAGGTAGGCGTTGTTCGGGTCCATCTCGCCGCTGAACATGCGGCGGAACTCCAGCTTCTCGAGGATCTCGCGCAGACGCTCGACTTCGTTGGCAACGTCGTCGACGGCGCCCTCGTCGTCTTCCTCGACCGCCATGTCCAGCAGGTCGCGGGAGTCGGCCAGGCCGCTGGTCAGGTCGTCCAGGGTTTCCACCACCTGCGCCAGCTGGGCGCGCTCGCGGCCGAGGTTCTGGGCGTATTCGGGGTTGTTCCAGACGTTGGGGTCTTCGAGCTCGCGGTTTACTTCGACCAGGCGATCATGCTTCTGATCGTAGTCAAAGATACCCCCGAATGGTCTGGGTGCGCTCGGAGAGGTCCTTGATGCTGTTGAGGATCGGGTTGATTTCCATGGCTGGCGCTCACTCGCGGGAAAACGTCGAAAAGCTGCGAAGTATACTGCACTTGCGCCCCACAGGCAGTACGCCGGCCTCTATTTAATGCCGGCCGGCGACGCATGGCCGCCGCGCGCCGCTCAGCCCGCCGGGGCCGGCGGCACCGGCTGTTCCATCAGGCCGACCTGGTTGCGGCCATTGTTCTTGGCCTGGTAGAGCGCCTGGTCGGCCATCTCGATGAGAACCCGGAAGGTTTGCCCGCCGCCGCCCGGCACCAGGGTGCTGACGCCGATGCTGACGGTCAGGTGCGAGCCCGGGCGTGGCTGGTCGTGGCTGATCTGCAGGCTCTCCACCGTGCGCCGGACCTTCTCCGCCAGCAACCGTGCGCCGCCCGGCGAGGTGCCCGGGAGGACCATGGCGAACTCCTCGCCGCCGTACCGAGCCGCCAGGTCCGAGGAGCGACTGCAGCCCTCGCGGATGGCCCCGGCGACCTGGCGTAGGGCCTCGTCGCCGGCGACGTGGCCGAAGGTGTCGTTGTAGCTCTTGAAATAGTCCACGTCGATCATCAGCAGCGACAGTTGCGACTGCTCGCGCAGCGAGCGGCGCCACTCCATCTCCAGGTATTCGTCGAAGTGACGACGGTTGGAGAGCCCGGTCAGGCCGTCGGAGTTCATCAGCCGCTGCAGCACCAGGTTGGTCTCCAGCAACTGCTGCTGGCTCTCGCGCAGCGCCCGATAGGCCTCGTCGCGTTGCTGCAGGGCGATGTACGAACGCGAGTGGTAGCGGATCCGCGCCACCAGCTCGATGGCGTCCGGCAGCTTGACCAGGTAGTCGTTGGCGCCGGCGGCGAACGCCGCGCTCTTCACCGTCGGCTCTTCCTTGGTCGACAGGACGATGATCGGGATGTCGCGGGTCGCCGGGTTGCCGCGGTAGGCAGCGAGCAGCGTGAGGCCGTCGACGCCGGGCATCACCAGGTCCTGGAGGATCACCGTCGGCTTGATCTGGTTGGCCACCGCCACCGCCTGCTGCGGATCGGAACAGAAATGGAAGTCGATGCCCGCCTCGCTCGCCAGTGAGCGACGCACAGCCTCTCCGATCATGGCCTGATCATCGACAAGCAGTACCATGACCGCGCCGTCCAGAGGGGCGCCCAGGTCGGTCTTGCTCTCATGAGGGTTGTGCATGTTTCTCTCCGGGACCGGGGCCCCTCGTATCAAATTGAATGCTGTTCCACGCACCGCCGCGGCGGGCGCCGGCGCCTACCCTGGCGCCTGGCCGGAGTCGAACCCGGCTAATCGAATACCTCCGCCAGGCGCGGGGCGATCTTTTCCAGGGAAAGGATCTGCACCGCTGCATCGATCGCCGCCGCGGCCTTCGGCATCCCGTAGACTGCGCAACTGGCCTGGTCCTGGGCGATGGTGAGGAAACCGCGCTCGCGCATCTGCTTGAGGCCCTGGGCGCCGTCGCGGCCCATGCCGGTCAGCAGCACGCCCACGGCATCGCCACGCCAATAATTCGCCACGCTCTCGAAAAACACGTCGATGGACGGCCGGTAGACGAAAGAACGCGGTTCGGCGGTGTACACCAGCGAACCGTTGCGCAGCAGGCGGATGTGATTGTTGGTCCCCGCCAGCAGGATCTGCCCCGGTATCGGCGGCTCGCCATCGCGCGCCAGGCGCACCGGCAGCTTCGATTCGCTGGCCAGCCATTCGGCCATGCCGGCGGCGAATACCTCGTCGACATGCTGCACCAGCACCACTGCGGCATTGAAACTGGCCGGCAGTTGCTTGAGCAACACCGCGAGCGACGCCGGACCGCCAGCCGAAGCGCCGATCGCCACCAGACGCTGGCGCGCCCCGCCGGCCTTCGGCGGCACCACCTGGACCTTGCCACGGTTATCGCGCTGGCCGATCAGCCAGCCGACGTTCTGAATCTTGCGCAACAACGGCGCCGCCGCCGTTTGCGGGTTGCCGATGCCCAGCGCCGGCGTGTTCACCGCATCGAGCGCCCCATATCCCATCGCTTCGAAAACCCGGTGCACATTCTGCTCGATATCGACGGTAACAATCACGATCGCGCAAGGACTTTCCGCCATGATCCGACGAGTTGCCTCGACGCCGTCCATCACCGGCATGAGCAGGTCCATCAGCACCACGTCGGGCGTATCGGCGGCGCACTGGGTCACCGCCTCGGCACCGTTGCTGGCGACCCAGACGATCTGGTGCTGCGGCTCGAAGGCCAGCGCGCGGCGCAGCGCCTCGACGGCCAACGGCATGTCATTGACGATTCCGATCCTCAACCCTGTGCTTCTCCGATCAGGACGACGACGGCATCCAGCAAGGCCTCATCGTGGAAACTGGCCTTCGCCAGATAATAGTCGGCGCCGGCGTCGAGACCGCGCCGACGGTCCTCCTCACGATCCTTGTAGGACACCACCATCACCGGCAGCGACTGCAGGCGGCTGTCGCGACGCACCAGGGTGACCAGTTCGATACCGTCCATACGCGGCATGTCGATATCGGTGATGAGCAGGTCGAAATGCTCCGAGCGCAGGGCGTTCCAGCCGTCCATGCCATCCACCGCCACTGCCACGTCGTAGCCGCGGCCGAGCAGGAGCTTGCGTTCCAGCTCACGCACCGTGAGCGAGTCGTCGACCACCAGGATGCGCTTGCGTTGCGCCCCGCCGGCCTGCCGCCGGCTGCGATCGATGCGCTCCAGGCGGCCGCTGCTGAGCAGCTTGCCGACCGAATGCAGGAGGTCCTCGACGTCCAGGATCAGCACCGGCGAACCGTCGTCCAGCAAGGCGCCGGCGGAAACGTCGCGCACCTTGCCCAGGCGGGGATCGAGAGGCATCACCACCAGGGTACGCTCGCCGACGAAACGCTCCACGGCGACGCCGTAGACCGCATCGCGGTCGCGCACCACCACTACCGGGATGGCCCCTTCGGTGCGGCTGCTCTCGGGCCGCTGCAGCAGTTGCGCAGCCGAGACCAGGCCGACATGGCGACCCTCGTACCAGAAGTGCTGGCGACCTTCGAGCTGGACGATCTCCTCCGCTTCCAGCTCGCACATGCGCTCGATGTGCGCCAGCGGGAAGGCGTAGGCCTCCTCGCCGATCTCCACCACCAGGCTGCGCACCACGGACAGGGTCAGCGGCACCTCGACGTGAAACAGCGCTCCCTGCCCCTGGCGTTGCTCCATGCGCACGCCGCCGCGCAACTGGCGGACCATGTGCTGCACGGCGTCCAGTCCGACGCCGCGACCGGACACCTCGGTGACCTGCTCGCGCATGCTGAAGCCGGGCAGGAAGAGAAACGCCAGGAGTTCCTCCTCGCTCAGTTGCGCCACGGTCTCGGCGGTGGCGAACTGGCGATTGAGCACGGTCTCGCGCAGGCGCTGCAGATCGATGCCGCCGCCGTCGTCGCTCAGTTCCAGGACCAGCATGCCGGCGTGGTGGCGGGCGCGGATGGTGATCCTGCCCTCGGCCGGCTTGCCGGCGGCGAGGCGGGTTTCCGGCGCCTCGATACCGTGATCGACGGCATTGCGTAGCAGGTGGGTGAGCGGCGCTTCGAGTTTTTCCAGGACATCCCGGTCGACCTGGGTGCTTTCGCCCTCGACCAGCAGGCGCACCTGCTTGCCCAGCGAGCGGCCCAGGTCGCGAACCATCCGCGCCTGGCCGCTAAGGACGTCGGCGAATGGCCGCATCCGCGAGGCCAGCGCCGCGTCGTAGAGCACCTGGGCACGCTGGCCGCCCTGCCAGGCGAACTCGTCGAGATCGGCGATGTGCTGCACCAGCATCTGCTGGCATTCGCCAATCAGTTGCCGCGCCTCGCCGAGCATGGCCTGGGCCTGCGGGTCGAGGGCGGTTTCCTGGACCGTCTCGCGTACCACGTCGAGCGCGCGGCTGGCGCTGGACTGCAGGCGACGCAGGCGTTGCAGGGAATCGGCCAGCGGCTTGATGCGCTGGAACTCCACCAGCGACTTGCTGGAGATATCCAGCAGCCGGTCCAGGCGTTCGGCGGTGACCCGCAGGACCCGGCTGCGGCGCTCCTCGGCCTGTTCGCCGCCCGCCTGCCCGGCGGGCTCCTCGTCGTTGTCGTCGCTGGCGGCCGCTGACGCCGCTGGCGGCGCCTCGGGGACCGCTTCCGGCAGACCGGGAGTCGTCGCCGGCAGCTCCGCGCGGGCCAGCGGCAGGCCGCTGCGCACCAGGCCTTCGAGGCGCAGCACCAGGCCGTCGATCTCTTCCCGCCCGGCGCCTTCGGCCCAGCCTGCGTCGCCGGCTGGCGGGGTGCCGATACGCAGCAACAGGTCGCAGCCCTGGAGCAACGCATCGATATGTTCCGATTGCAGGAGCAGGCGTCCGTCCTGCGCCTCCACCAGGCAATCCTCCATGACGTGCGCCACGCGCACGCCGGCGTCCAGCCCGACGATACGCGCCGCGCCTTTCAGCGAGTGCGCGGCGCGCATGCAGGCTTCCAGTTGGTCGGCCTGGGTCGGGCTGCGCTCCAGCGCCATCAGGCCGGCGTTGAGCACCTGGGTCTGGGCCTCCGCCTCGAGCCGGAACAGCTCGAGCAGCGACGCGTCTCTCATCTGGTCCGGGGTCATGCCAGGCTCCGCGCTACGGCTTGCAGGAGAGGGCCTTCGTCGAGCAGGGTGATGCTCCGCTCGCGCCATTGCAGCACGCCGGCCACGTGCCGGCGCGAGGCCTGGCCGTCGGCGTGGTTGGGCGGCAGTATCCGCGCCAGCGGAATCGCATGGATGCCGTCGACTTCCTCCACCGGCGCCACCACCGGACCGCCGGCGGCGGAAATGATCAGCATGCGCGGAACCACCCGGCGCTCGCTGACCGGCGCGGCGCCGGGTTCGAGATCCAGCAGTTCGCCGAGGGAAAGGCAGGCGACCAGCGCGCCGCGCACGTTGGTCACCCCTTGCAGGGCGCGCGAGCGCTGGTGCGGCAGGGAATGGATAGGATTCATCGGCGCCACTTCCACCAGGCTGCCGGTGGCCAGGCCGAACCACTCTTCGCCCAGGCGGAACACCAGGATCGAACGCGTCTCGCCGAGGTCGCTCTGTTCGCGCTGGCTGTCCATCGTTTCGGCGCTGTCGAGCTGGTCCTGGCGCAGGGCGATGCGGTCCAGCAAGTAGGTCGCCGCGGCAGCGTAAACCTCGCAGTTGCGGCAATGGACATGCTCGGCCAGGCGTTCGCAGGACTTGTCGCCATGCACGCCGATGCGGTTCCAGCAGTCATCCACCTGTTGGGTATCGAGCAAGGTCAGGCTCGCCTCAACCATCTTTGTTCACTCCACGGGCCGCACGTTGCTGCAGGCGCCGGGCGCCGGCATGGTCGCCGCGAGCGGCGAGCAGCGCCGCCAGGTGCGCCAGCGCCTCGGCGTGCTGCGGCTCCAGGTACAGGGCCTTGCGGTAGAAATCCTGGGCTTCCTGCTCCTGCCCGGCGACATCGCTGAGCAGCCCGAGCCAGTAGAAGACCGTGGCCGACGGCCCACGCGCGGCCAGTTGGCGCTCGCAGGCGGCGCGCGCCTCGCGGTGCTGGCCGGCATCCGCCAGGCGGGCGATTTCGTCGAACTCGCCGACGGGACTGGCGAGGGGCTGGCCGCTGGCTGGTGGAACCAGGCTGGACAGCCGCTGGCGCGGTTTCGCCGGTGGCGGCGGCGAAGGCCGAATACTCGCACGCTCCACGGCGGCGGCAACCACCGGGCGCGCTCCGTCGCTCACCGCCTTGGGCCGCGCGCCGCGGGGCGCCTCGCTGGTCCGGCGGAACACGAAAGACAGCGGCACGCCGATCGGCTGCATGCCATGCTGGCTGAGCAGGCTCGCCTCGGCCGGACCGATGAACATCGCGCCGTCCGACCGCAACAGGCGCTTGAGCACCTCGACCACCTCGCTCTGGGTCGGGCGGTCGAAATAGATCAGCAGGTTGCGACAGAACACGAAATCGTAGGGTGCCTCGCCCGCCAGTAGCCCGGGATCGAGCAAATTGCCGCAGCGGAAGCGCACCTTGCGGCGAACCTGCTCGGCCAACTGGTAGCCCTCGGCAACCTCGCTGAAATGGCGGTCGCGAAACCCCAGTTCGTCGCCGCGAAAGGAATTCCTGCCGTACACCCCGAGGCTGGCGCGCTCGATCACCCGAGCGCTGACGTCGAGGGCGTCGACCTCGAACAGGTACTCGGAGAGCCCGGCATCGAGCAAGGCCATGACGATGGAATACGGCTCCTCGCCGGTGGAACAGGGCAGGCTGAGGATCCTTAGCGCGCGTCCGCCGCCCAGGCTCGGCAGGCGCTCGAAGGCCAGCCTGGCGAGGGTGGTGAACGACTCCGGGTAGCGGAAGAACCAGGTCTCCGGCACCACCACCGCTTCGATCAGCGCCTGCACCTCGCCCGGCGAGCCGTTCAGGCGCATCCAGTATTCGTCCTCGTCGTGCAGCGCGAGGCCGCTCATGCGCTGGCGTACCGCGCGCTCGATCACCGCGCTGCCCACCGAGCTGGCATCCAGGCCGATCCTGCTCTTGAGCAGGCGTTCGAAGCGATCGTTCATGCCGTCCCCTCGCCGCACTCCGGCGGGAACAGCAGGGCGCGCACTTCGTCGGGCAGCAATGCCTCGACCCGCACCCATTGCACCAGTCCCCGTGGTCCTTCATAGACCGGACCGAGATAGCGGGCCCCGCCGTTGTCCAGGCCATAGTCGCGGAACGCCGACGGTTCGCAGCGCAGGGTATCGGTGGCCTGTTCGAGGATCAGTCCGAGCCAGACCGGCTCCCGGTCCTGGCGGGCGCGGTATTCGACCAGCACGATGCGCGTGCTGGTGCGGGCCAGCGCCGCGCGGCCGAAGGCCATTGTGCAGAGGTCGAGCACCGGGACCAGGACGCCGCGATGGGAGAACACCCCGGCGACCCATTCCGGCGCCTCCGGAATGCGCTTCAGGCGCAGCAGCGGCAGCACTTCGACCACTTCGCGGGCATCCAGGGCATAGCGGTCGCCTTCCATGCGGAACAGCAGGAACAGCTTGCTGGTGCGTCGATGATCGCCGGTGGAGCGGGACACGGTCACAGCCTCAGACTTTGAAGCGGGATACGCCGTTGCGCAGCCCGTTCGCCACCAGGTTCAGCTCATCGATGGCGAAGCTGGCCTGGCGCAGCGACTCCACGGTCTGCCCGGTGGCCTCGCCCAGTTGCACCAGCGCCTGGTTGATCTGCTCGGCACCGGTAGCCTGGGCCTGCATACCCTCGTTGACCATCTGCACCCGCGGCGCCAGCGCCTGCACCTGCTGGATGATCTGCGACAGTTGCTCGCCGACCTGGCCGACCTCGGCGATACCGCGGCGGACCTCCTCGGAGAACTTGTCCATGCCCATCACCCCGGCCGATACCGCCGACTGGATCTCGCGCACCATCTGCTCGATGTCGTAGGTGGCGACCGCGGTCTGGTCCGCCAGCCGGCGCACCTCGGTGGCCACCACGGCGAACCCGCGGCCGTACTCGCCGGCTTTCTCCGCCTCGATGGCGGCGTTCAGCGAGAGCAGGTTGGTCTGGTCGGCGACCTTGACGATGGTGGTGACCACCTGGTTGATGTTGCCGGCCTTCTCGTTGAGGATCGCCAGCTTGGCGTTGACCAGGTCGGCCGCGCCCATCACGTGGTGCATGGTTTCCTCCATGCGCGCCAGGCCCAACTGGCCGGAACCGGCCAGGGTCGACGTCTGCTCGGCGGCGCCGGAGACTTCGCTCATGGTCCGCACCAGGTCGCGCGAGGTGGCGGCGATCTCGCGAGAAGTGGCGCCGATCTCCGTGGTGGTCGCGGCGGTTTCGGTGGCGGTGGCCTGCTGCTGCTTGGAGGTCGCGGCGATCTCGGTGACTGAGGTGGTGACCTGCACCGAAGAACGCTGGGCCTGCGACACCAGGCCCTTGAGCTCTTCGGCCATGCCGTTGAAACCGGTCTCGATGGCGCCGAATTCGTCACGCCGGCCGAGGTTCAGGCGTGCGGTGAGGTCGCCACCGGCCATCAGGTCGAGGCTGCGGACGATCTTCTGGATCGGCTGGGTGATCGCCCGCAACAGCAGGAAACCGCAGATGCCGGCTACCACCACCGCCAGCAGCAGGGTCACCAGCATGCTCAGTTCGGCATCGTCCACCGCGTTTACGATGTTGTCCGAGGCGCGATCGGCGATGTCCTTGTTCAGCTCGATCATCTCGTTGAGGTACTTGCGGCCCTCGCGCCAGTGCTCGGTCAACGGGCCGGCGACGAGCTTGCCGGCTTCCTCGAAGCGCTTCTCGCGGTAAAGCTCGAGCACCTTGTCGTGCTGCTCCAGGTAGTTCTTGCGCACGGCCTGGAAACCGGCGAGCAACTCGTGGTCGCGGGCCTCGTCCGGGTTCATGGTCTTCTGGTAGGAGGCGATCTGCTGGTCCAGGCGCTCCTCGCTGGCGAGGATACTGTCGGCCTCGGCCTTGCTCAGCTCCTGGTCGTCGGTGATGCCGAACAGTTCCTGGGTCTGCAAGTAGTTGTCGGTCCACGAACTGCGTACCAGCGTGATGAAGTACATCCCCGGCATGGCGTCGTCCTGGACACGGTAGGCGCCCTTTTCCACCGTCAACATCTTCACGTACGCAGTAGCGGCCATCAGCAGCATGATCGCGATGATCACGGCGAAACTTGCCAGGATTCGCTGGCGAACAGTCCAGTTCTTCACATTTTTCCCCAAGACTCGAGTCCGGATTCGTTCCTGCCGCCACAACGGCCCGTCAATCGCGCGGACTGTATAGGCCGTCCCCGGCACCGGCAAGCAGCGCCATAGGGTTTTCCCGCTATTGTAGGCGCTGGAAAGGCGTTTTTTGACGCCAGAAGTGTGGCAGAAAGAGAAAGAAAGAAAACTGGCAAGCCAGACTTTTCTGAGAAGACAGGCTCATCACGGAGGGAATGTGCGCCCCGTTCCCATGCCGGGAACGGGGCGCGATTTCACCGGTGGATGTCGGTATGGCGGGTTTCGCGGAGGAACAGCAAGGCGCAGACCAGGCTACCGCCGGTGATCAGCACCGGATACCAGAGGCCGTAGAAGATGTCGCCGGTGTACACCACCAGGGCGAACGAGACCGTGGGCAGGAAGCCGCCGAACCAGCCGTTGCCGATATGGTACGGCAGGGACAGCGAGGAATAGCGGATGCGGGTCGGGAACAGTTCGACCATCAGCGCCGCCAGCGGGCCGTAGCAGAGGGTGGAGATCAGTACCAGAGCGAAGATGATAGCGATCACCATCGGCTTGTTCACCTGGCTGCCGTCGGCCTGCTGCGGATAGCCTGCCGTCTTCACCGCGGCCGCCATCGCTTCGGCGTCGAAGCCGGCGATCTCGGTCTCGCCGATCCGCACCCTGACGTCGCTGCCGGCGGGCGCCGCCACCGTCGAGTAGGGCAGGCCGGCCTTGACCAGGAAGGTCTTGACCTTGTCGCAGGGGCTGTCGAAGGTCGCCTTGCCTACCGGGTCGAACTGGAAAGTGCAGGTCGCCGGGTCGGCCACCACGCTGATCGGCGACTGCCGGCTGGCCTGGTCGATGGCCGGGTTGGCGTAGTGGGTCAGGCCCTTGAACAGCGGGAAGTAGAACAGCGTGGCGAGCAACAGGCCGGCCAGCAGCACCGGCTTGCGGCCGATGCGGTCGGACAGCCAGCCGGCGACGATGAAGAACGGCGCGCCAAGCACCAGGGCGACGATCAGCAGACCGTTGGCGGTGCCGCCATCGACCTTGAGCACCTGGGTAAGGAAGAACAGCACGTAGAACTGCGCCGTGTAGAAGGTCACCGCCTGGCCGGCATTGATGCTGAACAGCGCGGTCAGCACCACCTTCAGGTTGCCCCACTGGGTGAAGGACTCGCGCAGCGGCGCCTTGCTGACCTTGCCCTCGGCCTTCATCTTGAGGAACGCTGGCGACTCGCGCATGGACAGGCGGATCCAGGTGGAGATGCCCAGCAGGACGATGGACAGCAGGAATGGCAGGCGCCAGCCCCAGGTCTCGAACTCGTCGCCGGTCAACTGGCGACAGGCCAGGATCACCAGCAGCGAGAGCAACAGGCCGAGGGTCGCGGTGGACTGGATCCAACTGGTGTAGCTACCGCGCTTGTTCGCCGGGGCGTGCTCGGCGACATAGATCGCCGCGCCGCCGTACTCGCCGCCCAGGGCCAGGCCCTGGAGCATGCGCAAGGTGACCAGGATGATCGGCGCGGCGACCCCGATCGAGGTATAGGTGGGCAGCAGGCCGACAGCGAAGGTCGACAACCCCATCAACAGGATGGTCACCAGGAAGGTGTACTTGCGCCCGATCATGTCGCCCAGGCGGCCGAACACCAGCGCGCCGAAGGGCCGCACCAGGAAGCCGGCGGCGAAGGCCATCAGGGCGAAGATGAAGGCCGTGGTGTCGTTGACGCCGGCGAAGAACTGCTTGCTGATCACCGCCGCCAGGGCGCCGTAGAGGAAGAAGTCGTACCACTCGAAGACCGTGCCCAGCGAGGAGGCGAAGATCACCTTGCGCTCCTCCTGGGGCGTGGTCGCAGGCACTGTGTAGGAAGGGGTCGTTGCGTACTCGGTCATTGCGGCTCTCCCGCCCCTTGTGGGGGCTCTTATTGTTGTCTGCCATTTCCGTTTTCAGCGTCGACCGCTGCGGCGCCGGGCGCCACGCGATACGGGGTGTAGCGATCCTCAGGCCTCCACCGCCTCCTTGCCGCCGGCCGCCATGGCGCTTTCGACGACCTGCGGCGCGGCCTCGCGGCGGCGCTCGGCGAGAATCATCTGCGCCGCCTTCTCGGCGATCACCAGCACCGGCGAACAGGTGTTGCCGGAGGTCAGGCTGGGCATGATCGAGGCATCGGCGATGCGCAGGCCGGGGATTCCGTGCACCCTCAATTGCGCATCCACCACCGCTTGCGGCCCCTGGCCCATGCGGCAGGTGCCGGCAGGGTGGAAGATGGTGGTGCCGATCTCCGCCGCAGCGCGCTGCAGATCCTCTTCGCTGCGGTATTCCGGGCCGGGCTTGTATTCCTGCGGACGGAAGGCGGCCAGCGCCGGTGCGGCGGCGATGCGGCGGGTCAGGCGTATGGCGTCGGCGGCGACCTTCAGGTCGCGCGGATCGCTCAGGTAGTTGGGCTGGATCGACGGCGCCTCGCCCAGGTCGAGCGAGCGGATGCGCACCGTTCCCCGGCTGTGCGGACGCAGGTCGCAGACCGACGCGGTGAACGCAGGGAAGGCATGCAGCGGCTCGCCGAAGCGATCCAGCGAGAGCGGCTGGACGTGGTATTCGAGGTTGGCCGAGGGCTGCTGCGGATCGGAGCGGGCGAAGGCGCCCAGTTGGCTCGGCGCCATCGACAACGGCCCGCTGCGGCTCGCCAGGTAGCGCAGGCCCATGCCCAGCTTGCCCCATAGGCTGCCGGCGATCTGGTTGAGGGTGGGAACGCCGTCGACCTTGTAGATCATGCGCAGCTGCAGGTGATCCTGGAGATTGCCACCGACCCCGGGCAACTCGTGGACGACCCCGGCGCCGAGCTGCTCCAGCAGGTCCCGCGGGCCGATCCCGGAGCGTTGCAGCAGGCACGGCGAACCGATCGCGCCGGCGCTCAGGACGATCTCGCGGCGCGCCTCGAAGCGCTGCTCGCGGCCCTGCCAACGGACCGACAGGGCCCTGGCGCGGCCGTCCTCGAGGAGCACTCGCTGGACTTCGGCATGGGTCAGAACCGTCAGGTTGGCGCGCTGGGCGATGCCGCGCAGGAAGCCTTTCGAGGCATTCCAGCGCACCCCGCCGCGCTGGTTGACCTGGAAGTAGCCGCAGCCTTCGTTGTCGCCACCGTTGAAATCCTCGACGCTGGCGATGCCGGTCTGCGCCGCCGCCTGCTGGAAGGCATCGAGCAGCTTCCAAGAGAGCCGCTGGCGTTCTACCCGCCATTCGCCGCCGGCGCCGTGCATTTCGCTGGTCCCGGCGAAATGGTCCTCCATCCTGCGGAACAGCGGCAGCAGCTCTCTCCAGCTCCAGCCCGGATTGCCTTCGGCCACCCACTGGTCGTAGTCGCGGGCCTGGCCACGCATGTAGATCATGCCATTGATCGAGGAGCATCCTCCGAGCACCTTGCCGCGCGGGTACTTCAGGGAACGACCGTTGAGCCCGGGGACCTCGTCGGTGTCGAAGCACCAGTCGGTACGCGGGTTGCCGATGCAGTAGAGGTAGCCGACGGGAATGTGGATCCAGGGATAGTTGTCCGGGCCGCCGGCTTCCAGCAGCAGGACACGGTTGGCAGGGTCGGCGGAAAGCCGGTTGGCCAGCAGGCAGCCGGCAGGTCCGGCGCCAACGATGAGGTAGTCGTAGGTATCCAGTACCTCGGGCATGGCGAGCCTCGTCTTGTCGTTCTTGTGATGGGCCGTCGGACCTGCGGATGACCGGCAAGTCTCGAACGGCTTGAGGCTAGTCGTTCATTCGCGATAAAAAAACAAACGTTTCGGGGCAGCTATTGTTCGTTTTCTAACAACACCCCCTCGGCCCGGCAGAAGGCGCTCCCCATGTTCGACTGGAATGACCTGCGTTTCTTCCTTGAGTTGCAGCGCAGCGGTCGCCTGCTGACCGCCGCCAAGCGTCTCGGCACCACTCACGCCACGGTGGCCCGGCACATCGAGAACATCGAGCGCGACCTCGGCACCCAACTGTTCGCCCAGCACACCGGCGGCTACCAGTTGACTCCGGCCGGCCAGGCGCTGCTCAAGCACGCCGAGGCGATGGAGAACACCGCGCTGCTCGCCCAGGAAGAAATGAGCCAGAGCATCTCGCCGCTGGGGCAGATCCGCATCGGCGTCACCGAAGGCCTCGGCAGCGTCTTCCTCGCTCCGCGCCTGGCGCAATTGATGCGCCACTACCCGGGCCTGGAGGTCGAGCTGGTCTCGGTGCCGCGCTTCGTCAGCATCACCAACCGCGAAGCGGACATCGCCATCTCCCTCGACCGGCCGAGCGCCGACCTGGTGATCACCCGCCTGTTGACCCGCTATCGCCTGGCGTTGTTCGCCAGCCCCGCCTACCTGGAACAGGCGCCGCCGCTGCGCGACCGCGACGACCTCGGCAGGCACCAGTGGATCGGCTACGTCGACGACCTGCTGTTCAGCCAGGAACTGATGTTCCACCACAGTTTCTGCCGCCACCCGCAGGTCGTGTTCCGCAGCACCAGCGTGGTCGCCCAGCAGCAGGCGGCACAGGCCGGCATCGGCCTGGCGATCCTGCCGCACTTCATGGGTAGCCGCGATCCGTTGCTGGTATCGGTGCTGCCCGAGGAAAGCATCCAGCGCGAGTACTGGATGAGCACCCGGCGGGAGCTGCACCGCTCGGTGCGCCTGCGGGTGGTCTGGGACTTCCTGCTGGAGCTGTGCCAGCGCGAGCGAGAGGTTCTGCTAGGCCCTTCGGCAACGCCGCCGCCATGATGGCGGCGGTTATCCGCGGAACGACGCTCCGCCGTCTCAGGCCAGGCGTTGCAGCGCCTGTCTGGCCTGGTTCTCCAGCTCCAGCTTGAACGAGGGTTCCAGGCGCAGCTGCCGCGCCAGCTCCTCGAGGTAGGAGCGCTCCATGAAGCTTTCCTCGTCGACCATCAGCAGGCTGGCCAGGTACATCTCGGCGGCGATCTCCGGGGTGCTCGCGGCACGGGCGATCTCGGCCGGGTCCAGCGGCTTGTTCAGCTCGCGCTCCAGCCAGCCCTGCACCTCGCGGTCGCTGGTCAGCTTGGCCACCTCGCCTTCGATCATCTGCCGTTCGCGCTCGTCGATGTGGCCGTCGGCCTTGGCCGCACCGACGATGGCCTGGAGGATCGCGTGGCTATGCACTTCGGCCTGGGCTTCCGGCAGGCGGTCGACGGTCTGCGGCTGCGCCTGCGGCGCGGCGCCGTTCTGTTGCTGCTGCCAGTTGTTGTAGGCCTTGTAGGCGATCACCCCGAGCGCGGCGAGGCCGCCGTAGGTGATCGCCTTGCCGCCGAACTTGCGCGCCTTCTTGTTTCCCAGCAGCAGGCCGATGGCGCCGGCCGCCAGGGCTCCGCCGCCGGCGCCGGAAAGCAGGCTGCCGAGCTGTCCGCCGCCGCTGGCGCCGGGCTTGCCGCCGGACTTGTTCTGCAACATTTCCTGCCCGGACTTGAGCAATTGGTCGAGCAAACCACGGGTATTCATGAGGAACCTCCAGGACGTTCGGTAACAACCGGATTCGACCGACTCTAGCCCTTCGCGTCCGCGCTGCCCGCCGGGAGTTTGCTTCGAGATATTGCCGGCCTCCCCGGACACCGTGGCAAAGCGCGACACATGTCACATTTCTCCAGATAGAGGCCTAGTGCCAGCAGAAAGCCCTTCGACGCGCCGGCATGGCCCTCTAAACTCCGCGCCCGCCTGCGACTGCGGGTCGGCGTCCGACGCCAGCCGCTCCGCGCGCATTCGCAACAGCAATCTGTGAACATGGCTCCCCCGAGCCACCCACTGCCTCGCAAAGGACTTCCCATGACCATCTCCCGCCGCGACTTCCTGAACGGCGTAGCCCTGACCATCGCCGCAGGCCTGACCCCCGCCGAGATCCTCCGCGCCGCCCCCGGCGGCCGCTACTATCCGCCCGCGCTCACCGGCCTGCGCGGTAGCCATCCGGGCGCCTTCGAAGTCGCACACCAGATGGGCTGGGAGAAGAAGACCTTCGATGTCGACCACCTGCCGATCGAAGAGGAATACGACCTGGTGGTGGTCGGCGGCGGCATCAGCGGCCTCGCCGCCGCCTGGTTCTATCGCGAACGGCACCCCGCGGCGCGCATCCTGGTCATCGAGAACCACGACGACTTCGGCGGCCATGCCAAGCGCAACGAATTCCAGGCCGGCGGGCGCACTATCCTCGGCTACGGCGGCAGCGAGTCGCTGCAATCGCCGAACGCCCTCTATAGCGAAGACGCCAAACACCTGCTGAAACGCCTGGGCGTCGAGCTCAAGCGCTTCGAGACAGCCTTCGACACCGACTTCTACCCCGGCCTGGGCCTGTCCCGCGCGGTGTTCTTCGACAAGGCCAGCTTCGGCGTGGACAAGCTGGTCAGCGGCGACCCGACGCCGATGGTTGCCGACGAGGTCCCCCGCGATCGTCTCAATGCCCGCTCCTGGCGCGCCTTCATCGGCGACTTCCCGCTGAGCCGCGAAGACCGGGAGGCGCTCATCGCGCTGTACGAGTCACCTCGCGACTATCTTGCCGGCAAGAGCGTGGAAGAGAAGGAAACCTACCTGGCGAAGACCAGCTACCGCGACTACCTGCTCAAGAACGTCGGGCTCTCGGAAACCTCGGTGAAGTACTTCCAGGGCCGCAGCAACGACTTCTCTGCCCTCGGCGCCGACGCCCTGCCGGCGGCCGACGCATACGCCGCCGGCTTCCCCGGCTTCGACGCCCTCGGCCTACCGCAACCCAGCGAGGAGGCCCAGGCGGAAATGGACGAGCCGTACATCTACCATTTCCCCGACGGCAACGCCTCGCTGGCTCGGCTCATGGTGCGCGACCTGATCCCCGCGGTGGCGCCGGGCCGAGGCATGGAGGACATCGTCATGGCCCGCTTCGACTACTCGAAGCTGGACCTCGCCGGGCACCCGGTGCGCCTGCGCCTGAACAGCACCGCCGTCAGCGTGCGCAACCGCGCCGGCGGCGTCGATGTCGGCTACAGCCGCGCCGGCCGCCTGCACCGGGTACGCGGCAAGCACTGCGTGATGGCCTGCTACAACATGATGGTGCCGTACCTGCTGCGCGACCTCTCCGAGGAGCAGGCCCACGCGCTGAGCCAGAACGTCAAGTTCCCGCTGGTGTACACCAAGGTATTGCTGCGCAACTGGCAGGCCTGGAAGACCCTCGGCATCCACGAGATCTACGCGCCGACCCTGCCCTACTCGCGGATCAAGCTGGACTTCCCGGTCGACCTCGGCAGCTACCGGCATCCACGCGACCCGCGGCAGCCGATCGGCGTGCACATGGTCTACGTGCCGACCACCCCGAACGCCGGCATGGACGCCCGCACCCAGGCTCGCGTAGGCCGCAGCAAGCTCTACGCGATGAGCTTCGAGCAACTGGAAAAGGACATCCGCGACCAGCTCCAGGCCATGCTCGGCCCGGCGGGCTTCGACCACCGCCGCGACATCACCGGCATCACCGTGAACCGCTGGTCGCACGGCTACTCCTACTTCATGAATACCCTCTACGACGACGAGGCGGAAAGCGAAGCGCTGATGGAACTGGCGCGAAGCAAGGTCGGCAATGTCGCCATCGCCAACTCGGATGCGGCCTGGGATGCCTACGCCCATGCCGCCATCGACCAGGCGGTGCGGGCAGTCCGCGAACTGGGTTGAAGGACGGCGACGGCAGCGGAACCCGCGCTGCCGTCGCGCCCTTCCGATGTCCAGCAAGACTGACAGAAATGTACTGACAGCGATTTCAACCCCTACTCCACGAAAGCCGTTCAAAGACCCTATGTTTCTCGGCCTCCCCTCGAAATAACCTAGGGAAAACACATAGGAAATTTCCTACTAGCATTCAGAAAAGTCCTGATTAAACCGACAGACACCATCGCTAGAATTCGAGCCCGTCCGGAGCTGCCTCCTGGCGGATTATCCGCCTGCCGGCGTTGCCGGTAGCCGCTGCGGAAACCTCCACCTCGATCGGGTTCGATTTCATGAAAACACGCGTCATCCTCGTCGACGACCACGCCCTCACCCTGATCGGCATGCGCTATCTGCTGAGTGCGTACGACGACCTGCGGATCGTCGCCCAGGCCCAGGACGCCGATGGCTTGCTGGCGCAGCTCGAAGCGCACCCCTGCGACCTGCTGATCACCGACCTGATGATGCCCGGCAGCCAGCAGGCCGACGGCTTGCGCCTGGTGCAGAAGGTCCGGCGGCGCTATCCGGACCTGCCGATCATCGTCGTCACCATGCTCGGCAACCCGGCACTCGTTTCATCCCTGCTCAAGCTGGGCATTCACGGCCTGGTGAGCAAACGCGGCATGCTCGACGATCTGCCCAAGGCGATCCGCCACGCCGGCCGTCGACCATTCATCTCGCGCTCCATCGCACACCTGCTGGAAGTGGGCGAAGCCGAGCACGGCAAGCCGCTGGCCAGCCTCGAACAACTCACCCCGCGCGAAGTGGAAGTGCTGCGCCTGTACGGCAGCGGCCTGGCGGTCGGGGAAATCGCCATCCGACTGTGCCGCAGCAAGCAGACCATCAGCGCGCAAAAGAGCAGCGCCATGCGCAAGCTTGGCCTGGACAGCAATGCCGGACTCTTTATCTACATCCGGGAAAACGGCCTGGCCTGAGCAGCGCGGCCGCGATATGTCCGCCCCGCCAGCCCGCTTCGCAAGGTCCGCGCAGCAGCTAGAATGTCCCGCAGCGCCGGGCGTCATCCGTGCCCGCCTCCGCCAAAGGACTCTTTTCACATGGACCGTAACCGCCGCCTCTCCGCCCGACTCTGCCTCCTGCTGCTGGGACTCGCCAGCCAGGCCGAAGCCCGCGAACCGCAGCCCTGCGCGTCGCGACTGCTTGACGCCGTAGCCAGGCAGGTCGGCCACGATGGCTGGATAGCCCCTTCGTACGAATCTTCCGGTCCGTTCCTCGCCGTGGCCTGCAAGCCCTGGCCGGACGACCCCGCGCAGACGGTGATCGCCATGGCCTACCTGGATCCGGGCGACACCGCCGTGGAAGGCGAACGCCACCCGCATCTGCTATTGGCCAAGGCCGACAGCCGCAGCGGCAGGCTGCTCGAACGCTACGACAGCGACTTCGAAGAAGACGCGTCCGTCGCCGTCGGCAGCGACAGCCTCTGGCTGGACACCGCGCGCTATCGCCTGAGCCCGACGGTGCGCGCCTTCGGCGTGGTATTCCATAGCGTGGCGCGTGGCGCCAGTTGTCCGGAAGCCGGCTTCGACAACCTGCTGACCCTGGTGGTGCCGGCCGGCGAAGGCAAGCTGCGGCCGGTGCTCAATACCTACCTGGATCAGTGGAGGACGCTGAAAGGCTCGGTCTGCTCCGCCGAGCCCGGGTTCGAACAGGAAGTCTCGCACCTGACCCTGGAACTCGGCCGCGGACGCTCCAACGGCTTTGCCGACCTGGTCGTCACCTCGCGGGTCAGCGACGGCGAAACGGAGAACGGCAAACCCTTGCGCACGGTGAAGCGCACGCTGCGCTATGACGGCGAGCGCTACCCGTTCGAGGAGTATTCGGACTTCTGGCACCGCCATTGAGGGAAGGCCGTGGCCACCAGCCACGGCGAAACAGCGGAACCGCGCGCCCGCCGCAAGGGGCGGACGCGCGCAGGGAACTCAGCTCTCGCTGGTTTCTTCGCTCTCTTCGGCGGGCTCCTGCTCCGGCTCGCCTTCGTCGCCCTGCTCCTCGTCCGACTGGCAATACGGCGTCGGGTCCTGCGGCCAGATCGCCTTGCCATTGCCGTCGAGCAACTGTTCGGCGCCGCAATCGGTGGTGGCCACGGTGAAGCGCGGCTTGCCGTTCAGGTCGTACAGTGCGCGCAAGGTTTCCGTCGCCTCGTCGCCAGTGCCGCTGACTTCGTAGCCCAGGATGTAACCCTGCTGCGGATTCACCTCCAGCTTCTGCCAGAGCGCCGGAACCAGCGTGCGTCCCTGGCGATCGAGCAACACGGTGTGGGCAGCGTTGTCCATACCGTCGAGAGCTTCCAGGAAACGACCGTCATACGCAGACTGGATGCTGATCAGTTCGCCCGGCTCCAGCAGCATCTTGCCGCTGCGGTCCATCAGGCCCACCACCGGCACCTGGCTTTCCGAACCCATGAAGCTGACGGTCTTCTGCGGCCCGCCCTTCTTCGCCACGACGAACAGGTCGTTGCCCAGCGCGCCGATCTGCGCATAACCCGGCTTCACCCACTCGCTGCCTTCGTCGAGGTTGAAGATGCCGAAGTCGGCGCTGAACAGGCCGGTGCTCACGCCGACGGCAGCCAGCCCGGGCACGTCGACGGTGTAGCCAAGCGCGGTGAGGCCGGCGCTGTCGGCCGAATCGTACTGCGGCTGCACCTTCCAGGCGCCGCTGCGATCGATCAGGCCGTACTTGCCCGACGAGCCATCTTCCATGCGCTGCTGGGCCAGCCCGCCCTGCTTGCCGAAGGCGCCGCAACCGGCGAACTGGGCGGCGATCGCCACCTTGCCCTGGTAGTCGAGGTAGCCACAGGGGCTGTCGTACTTCTCGCGGAACGCGACCAGACCGTTGGCCGGGGTGCCCAGGTAATCGTAGCTCTTGCCGTCACCGACCACGTCGCCCTTGGCATCCACCAGTTGGGAGCCCTTGCCGATGACGCTGGCGCTCATCACGCCGTCGTGGAGGTCGCCCAGGCTCTCGTAGGCCACGGCCTTCTGTTCGCCGGTAGCGAGGTTGATGATCCACTTCTCCTCGCCACGCTCGGCGCTGATCAAGCCGCCGTGTTCGGCGACGCTGCCGTTGACCAGGGTGGTGTCGTAGAGCGCCTCGGTGAGCTGCTTGCCCTTGGCATCGAGGATGCCGCGCTTGCCATCGATCTCGTAGATGATGAATTCGTTGGCACTGTTGGGGTAGATGTCGTCGAAACGCGGCGCCTGGACTTCCTTGCCCTGGCCGTCGACCACGCCGTACTTGCCATCGCGGACGAAGCCATAGAGGTTGGGGGTGAGCAGCGACAGGGCTTCGCCGATATCGTCGCGCAACACCTTGCCGTCCTTCGCCTGGATCAGGTTCCAGCGCTCCTCGCGCGCCGCCATCAGGGTGCCCTGGTAGGCGCTGGCGACGATATTGTCGTAGTCGTTGTCGAACGGCACGAGCAGCTTGGCGTCCTGGTCGATCACCGCGCACTGGCCGTTGAGGCATAGCGGGATGCTCAGTGCAGCCATGCTCGGTGCGGCCGGTTGCGGCGCGACCGCCGCAGGCTTCGGCGCATCGTCGCCCTGGTTGCAGGCGCTGAGGAGCAAGGTGGAAACGGAGACGGCGAGGGTGTTGCGGCCGATACGCGACAGTCTTTGCATGCGGATATGTTCTCGTATGATCCCTGAGATATGTGTCCAGCCGCGATGCGCGCGACATCGCGGAACGCGGTAGCCTTCCCGACGGAAAGGCGCGGGCATGATGCCCGTGCCGCGGACCGCCTGGCAATGCCCTGATCCGTCGGCTCGGCGACAGGCGGCGCGCTTGCTGGCAGAATCGCGGCTTTCCGCAAACCGCGCAGGTACCGCCCCATGAACGACCGACTGCAGATCGAAGACCTCCTCCTGGGCGACGGCAAGGAGGTAGTGAAGGGTGCGCTGATCACCACCCAGTACAAGGGCACCCTGGAAGACGGCACGCTGTTCGACTCCTCCTACGAGCGCGGCCGGCCATTCCAGTGCGTGATCGGCACCGGACGAGTGATCAAGGGTTGGGACCAGGGCCTGATGGGCATGAAGGTCGGTGGCAAGCGACGGCTGTTCGTCCCTTCCCACCTGGCCTACGGCGAACGGCAGGTCGGCGCGCACATCAAGCCCCACTCCAACCTGCTGTTCGAGATCGAACTGCTGGAAGTGCTCACCCGCGACGACTGAGCCGAGGGACGGCGGCGGCCTCTGGCCGCCCGTGCCGAACCAATGCGCAGGACGAATAGTCGCTCGGCTACCCGCCCTGCACGAAGCCGGTTTCTCTTCTAATCCGCGGGGCGAGCCGCGGAACCCGTGGCAATGGCGCGAGGCAGGCCGTCCAGCGCACGCAGCAGGCAGAACCCCAGGACGGCCCCCGCCGCGCCCGCGACCAGCATCAGGCCGATCGCGCCCGACCAGTCGAAACGGCTGACGATCAGGCCGATCAGCAAGGGGCCGATCACCTGCCCCAGGTAGTTGCCCTGCATTACCCAGCCGATGGCCAGTGGCGTCAGCGAAGGCGCGGGCGAGGCCAGCGGCGCGGTCGCCAGCACGGTGGTGGGAAGCATGCCGGCGACCGCCGAGAAGACGAACCCCAGCGCAATCGCCAGGAGTCCCGGCGTCGCGGCATGGAAGAACGCCGCACCGGTGAGTCCCATCAGGATCGCGGTGCTCGCCAGCAAGGCGCCGGGACGTATGCCGCGGGAAAGGATGAAGCCCGCCGCGACATTGCCCAGGGCGTTCGCCGCGACGATGGCCGCGCCGATGAGTCCCGCAGTCTCCAGGGCGACGCCCAGGCGCTGCATGAGGAACACGGGGAGGAACGTCATCAGGGCGAAGAACTGCAGGTTGTAGGTGGTGAAGCCGAGCGCCAGCAGGGTGATCGCCGGAACCTTGAGCAACGCGCCAAGACCGGCCGGCCTCACGCCTGCCGCCCTGCACCCATCGTCGGCAGGGACGCTGAGCGGCAGCAGC
The DNA here is from genome assembly GCF_050433085.1 of Pseudomonas sp. RC10-4-2. Lineage (NCBI taxonomy): Bacteria > Pseudomonadati > Pseudomonadota > Gammaproteobacteria > Pseudomonadales > Pseudomonadaceae > Pseudomonas > Pseudomonas sp. RC10-4-2. Next base: position 600,954 of record NZ_JBNPXX010000001.1, on the reverse strand, counting down.
AGCGCCGCGACCAGTACCAGCAGTGCGCTCAGTTGCCAGTCGGCACGCCAGTCCGCGAGCAGCGGCCCGAACAGCATCGAGAGGGCGATTCCGCCTGCCATGAAGGTGCTCCACAGACCGAACACCACGCTGCGCCGCGTCTCGCTGGTGATCCTGTGCAACACGGCGGGCGCCGCCACTACCACGATGAGGAAACCGAGCCCTTCGACGAAGCGAGTGGCAAGCAACCAGGCGAAGTCCTGCATCGACGCACCGAGCAGGCTCGCCCCGCCGAGAATCGCCAGCCCAACGGTCAGCAGCCGGCGATCTCCCCAACAACGCACCAGGAGGCCGGCGGCGATGCCGCCGAATACGCCGACGAACGGAAAGGCGGACATGATCCAGCTCAGCGCGGCGAGGTCGCCGCCGAAGCTCCGTTGCAGCGACGGCAGGGCGATGGTCGCCTTGCCGACATGCAGGGCAGCGGCGATGCCGGCGAAGATCACATTGGCAACTGCCAGCCATCGCGGGCTGGCCTGGGGGTGCGGACGAGCGAGAGTGGACGGGCTATCCATCGTTGCCTCCGGGCATGGAGTGGCGCCCGGCAAGATCGCCAGACGCTCTGCGCGGATTCTGATAGCTCAAGTTAACTTGAGGTAAAGAGCCCAGGAATCAAACGATGTGTTCCATCGCCCGCACCAATGGCAATCCGGCACGCCCGCTCAGTAGAAGTGCTCGCCGTAGAGGTCCCAGGCATTGCGCCGGGCTGCCCGGCGCAGCTGCTCGGTGTAATCCCGCCGACCGACGGCGGATCGTCCCGAGCTGGCAGCGACAGCTTCGGTCTCGGTGCGGGACGGTTTGTTGCGCGGAGTGTTCAGGGACATGGCGGCGTCACCAGTTCATCCCCGTCGCCGGCCCGCTCAGCAGTGCCTTCGCCATGCCGCGGGCGGACGCCAGGTCCGGCGCCACGCTCACCGGCGGGCCGTAGACAGCCTGCAGCACCGGCGCCAGTTGCTGCAGGTCGGCGAGGTTGTCCGGCTGGCCGTTGGCACTGAGCAGGATGCCCCGGCAATGCTCGACGAAGCGCTGGCGATTTTCCTTGAGCCACAACACCAGGCGCTTGCGCGCCTGCTGGTCGCCTTCAGCTGTTTCCTGCGGGAGCGGCGGATAGACCAGGGCGAAATCGCGCTCGACGGCCAGCAGCGCCTCGACCTCCTCCAACCAGCGCTCGACATCGGCCAGCTCGCGGGGCATCTCGCGGACCTGGACCAAGGGAAAGGCATCGATATCCAACAGGCTCTTAGCGGGGGCATTCATGGGGGGACTCCTGCGGGGAGGCAAGGCGGAGGAATGAGCGGAAGTGCTTGCCAAAACAGTACTGTACGATACAGTTCTTAAATGACCAGCGTCAACCCTAACGAGAAACGCTCTCAGCAAACCGCCTGGAGGCTTGAACGGACCGTCCCGACGGCCCACCATGCGCACCTTCCGACCGCCACCCCGCGAGGCCCGATACCGCTCATGAACGATGCGTCCCCCCGTCTGACCGAACGCGGCAGGCAACGCCGCCGCGCCATGCTCGACGCCGCTACCCAGGCCTTTCTCGAACACGGTTTCGAAGGCACCACCCTGGACATGGTGATAGAACGGGCCGGTGGTTCACGGGGGACCCTGTACAGCTCCTTCGGCGGCAAGGAGGGCCTGTTCGCCGCGGTGATCGCCCACATGATCGAGGAAATCTTCGACGACAGCGCCGATCAGCCGCGCCCCGCCGCCACACTGAGCGCCACCCTCGAGCATTTCGGCCGGCGCTTTCTCACCAGCCTGCTCGATCCCCGCTGCCAGAGCCTCTATCGCCTGGTGGTAGCGGAATCCCCGCGGTTTCCGGCGATCGGCAAGTCCTTCTACGAGCAGGGGCCGCAGCAGAGCTATCTGCTGCTCAGCGAGCGACTGGCCGCGGTTGCTCCCCACATGGACGAGGAAACGCTCTACGCGGTGGCCTGCCAGTTTCTCGAGATGCTCAAGGCCGACCTGTTCCTCAAGGCCCTCAGCGTGGCCGACTTCCAGCCGACCATGGCGCTGCTGGAAACCCGCCTCAAGCTGTCGGTGGACATCATCGCCTGCTACCTGGAACACCTGTCGCAGCGCCTCGCGCAGGGCTGAGCGACGCGCCGTTCAGGCGGAGGGCGGCAGCGCCTGGCCCGGCAGTTCGGTGAGGTGGATCTCGGTGACCAGGGGTTCCTGGCGCGGCAGGGTACGTTCGAGCAGGGGTGAGAAACGTGCCAGCGCGCCGATCAGGTCCCACTGGGTCTCCAGGGCGGCCCCCAGCTCCGAGAGTTCGTTCAGGACCCGATGACCGACCCGTTGCAGGCGTGGCTCTTCGCTCTGGCTGAGCTCCACCGAAAGGTGCGCCAGCATGGTGGTCATGTTGTTCATGTTGCGTGTCGCCAGGACCAGGATATTGGCCAGCAGGGCGACATCGCTGTCAGGCAGGGAGGCGTGGGGAGAACCGGCGTTGGCGTGCATGCGAGCATCCTTTCTCGAAGTGCGGTCCGGAGCGAACGTCGCGGGAGAATAACATCATATTGCCATTACGCAATATCTCCCACGAAACGCTCAGGTTGATTTCCTGATGCCAGGCAGACCGCCAAGGTCGGCAAAGGTTTCCATCAGGTGGGCCGCCAGCGCCTCGCCGCGCCGACGGCCCCGACGGCTCACTGCATTTCCAGGGATTTGCGCGGCGGCGTGCTGCGATGAGCGGCTCGCAGGTACTGCGGCGGCCAGGGCATCTGCTCGTTGCGCAGTTCGTCGGCGGCGTGCAACGGCCAGTACGGATCGCGCAGCAGTTCACGGGCAAGCAGGATCAGGTCGGCCTGACCGGTGCGCAGGATATGCTCGGCCTGCACCGGCTCGGTGATCATGCCCACCGTGCCGCTGGCGATGCCGGCCTCCTTCTTCACCCGTTCGGCGAACTCGGTCTGGTAGCCCGGTCCTACCGGGATTTCCGCATTCGCCGCGGTACCGCCGGAAGACACGTCGATCAGGTCCACGCCCAGGTCCTTCAGGCGCCGGGCCAGTTCCACGGTCTCGTCGGGGTTCCAGCCATCCTCCACCCAGTCGGTGGCGGACAGCCGCACGAATAGCGGCAACTCTTGCGGCCAGGCCTTGCGCACCGCGGCGGTGACCTGCAGAAGCAGGCGGATGCGGTTCTCGAAGCAGCCGCCGTACTGGTCGCGACGCTGGTTCGACAGCGGCGAGAGGAACTGATGCAACAGGTAGCCGTGGGCCGCATGCACCTCCGCGACCTTGAAGCCGGCAGCCAGGGAGCGCTCGGCGGCGCGTACGAAGGCCTGCACCAGCGCCTCGATCTGCGCCTCGCTCAGGGCCTCGGGGGTCGTGTGCTGGGGATCGAACGGGATCGCCGACGGCGCCACCGGTATCCAGCCGCCGTCGCCGATCGGCACGCTGCCGTGCTTGCCCAGCCACGGCCGCCAGGTACTCGCCTTGCGCCCGGCGTGGGCCAGCTGGACCCCGGCGACCGCGCCCTGGGATTCGATGAAACGGGTGATGCGATGCAACGGCTCGACATGCGCGTCGCTCCAGATGCCGAGGTCGTCAGCGGTGATGCGCCCCTCGGGCAACACCGCGGTGGCTTCGACTATCACCAGGCCGGCGCCGCCCACCGCGCGGCTGCCCAGGTGCACGAGATGCCAGTCGTTGGCCAGGCCCTCCTGCGCCGAGTACTGGCACATGGGCGATACGGCGATGCGGTTGGGCAAGGTGATTTGACGCAGGCTAAGAGGCTCGAACAGCAGACTCATGGCAGGACTCCCGGTCGGTCTTGGAATAAGTGCTCACACCTGAACTTTAGACCGGGTTCGCGGAGGCCAACGGCCCAAGCGACATAAAGCAGCCGCCCTCCTGGCGGAAGACGGCTTGAGCGACCCCGACCGGCATTCCTTCCTGGAGTGCCGGCCGGGACCACCGAGCTTACAACGCGCTCGGGCAGGTCACGCCGACGGTGCTGAACGCCCGGGTGACGTCAGCCGCCGAGTAGTTGCGGTTCTGCGCCGAGCGAATCACCCCGCAGGCGCCGCTGTTGTAGTTGCTGGTGGCGGTCCAGTAGTAGCGGTTGGCGTCGACGAACACCTCGAAGGCCTTGCGGGTATCCCAGCCCGGCGAATTGGCCAACAGGTAGAACGCACGGTTGTACACGCCGCTGGAGTGGTGCACGTCGATGCCGTTGTAGTACTGCGACGCGTTGTCGATGGATCGCCCGTCGCGGCTGGGCTGGTCCATGTAGCGCAGCGCACCGCTGCCCTTCTTGATGTCGTAGCCGATCAGGAAGTCGTTCTTGCCGCGCATATAGAACTCGGCTGCCTCGCCGGCCATGTCGGAGAACGCTTCGTTCATTCCGCCTGATTGCCCGCGGTAGATCAGCCCGGAGTTCTGCTCGGTGAAGCCGTGGCTGACCTCGTGGGCCGCCACGTCCAGCGACACCAGCGGATAGAACATGGTGGCGCCGTCGCCGAAGAGCATCGCCGTGCCGTCCCAGTAGGCGTTCTCCACGCTGCGCCCGTAGTGCACCTTCATGTACAGCTTGTGGGTCAGCGGGCTGGTGCCGAACCAGTCCCGGTACAGTTTGAACACCACGCCGCCGAAGAAATGCGCGTCGTTCAGCGGCGAATAGGCGCCGTTGACCTGCTTGTAGGTGTTGGTCGGGCAGGCGAAGCGGAACGGCGTGGTCTTGCTGTCGTCGGTGCTGCTGTTCATGTCGACGGTGATGACGTTGCCGTCGTCCATCTCGCAGCGGTCGTTGACGATCAGCGGACCGTAGTCGCTACCGTAGGTGTACTTGCCGATCTTCTGGTTGCCGCCGGGGCCGCCCGCCTCGGCGTGGGCCAGGCCTTCCCACTGATCGAGCACTTCGCCGGTCTTGGCGTCGATGACGAAATGCGGCCGCGACAGTCCCTCGCCGGGAATCAGGTAGGAGACGTTGTAGACCAGTTGGGCGATGTTGTTCTCGCCCAGGCGGATCACCAGTTCCACTTTGTCATTCTCGGTCTTGCGGCCCTGGGCCTTCAGGCTCTTGGCCTGGGCCAGCACCTGCTCGGCGGATACCGCCGCGGTGGTGCTGCCCGGCAGGTCGGCAGCGATGTTGGCGACGAAATGGCCGCTGCGCTGCGCCGCCACGCTCTTGCCGGGACCCTTGACTTCGGTGATGGCTTCGCCGACCACCCGTACGCCGTTGTGGAATTGCTCGTAGCGGGTGACCTGCTTGCCGTTGGGCAGGGTCGTGCTGCGGATCGCTTTCAGTTCGTCGGCACCGCCAGCGCCGACCGCGGCTTGCAAGGTGACCGGGCCGGGCGCGCCCTGGGCAGCCTTGCTGGGGAGTTTGGACACGTCGATCAGGTCGGCGGCAAAAGCGGCCGGCGAAACACCCATGATCGCAACGAACAACAGGTCAAGCGTAGAAACCTTCTTCATCTTGTTCAGTTCTCCTGGTTTTTTCAGGCCGAAGTACTCGGCCGACGCTTACCGCCGCCTTGTGGGCTGATCGGAACAGCCGTATCAGTCCTTCGGGTAGAAGGAACTGCACTCCCCTGGCTCGGTCCCGTTTTCGACGGTGCTTTCGTGTACCAAAAAGAACCCGCGGCCAAACCTGCCAGAACTGGCAGGTAGCCTTGATTTCGCCGGAAATCTGTATGTTTTCGCTGGAATAGCTAGCAGAAAAGCAGGTGGCAGCTAGGTTGCCCCCAGCTCCGGGACGCGCTCAGCGAGGGGCCATGTGGACGATCATCAGTTGCACGCTTTCCTGGCCGCGGAATTCGTTGACGTCGAGCTTGTAGGCCAGCTCGGCCCAGCGCACGGTAGGGTTGGGCCACTGCTCGCGGTCGATGTTGAAGGCAATGCCATCCAGTTGCAGCGAGCCGCATTCGCTTTTCAGCACCAGCTTCAGGTGACGCTCGCCGACGATCCGCTGCTGCACCAGCTGGAACACCCCGTGGAACATCGGCTCGGGAAAGTGCTGGCCCCAGGGACCGGCCTGGCGCAACGCGCGCGCCAGCTCCAGGTGGAACTCCTGGATGCTCAACTGGCCATCGGAGAGCAGGCGCCCGGCCAGGTCCTCCTCGGCCAGTTGGCGGCGTACTTCGGCATCGAAGGCGGCGGAGAAAGCGCCGAAGTTTTCCTGCGGCAACGATAGTCCGGCAGCCATCGCGTGGCCGCCGAACTTGCTGATCAGCCCGGGATGACGGGCGGCTACCGCGTCCAGCGCGTCGCGGATGTGGAAGCCGGGAATCGACCGTGCCGAGCCTTTCAGGCTGCCGTCGCCGGCATCGGCGAAGGCGATGGTCGGCCGGTGGTAGCGCTCCTTCAGGCGCGAGGCGAGGATTCCGATCACGCCCTGGTGCCAGTCGGCGTCGAACAGGCACAAGCCGAACGGCAGTTGCTCCAGGCTCAGCTCCTTGAGCTGCGCCAGCGCCTCGCGCTGCATACCCTGCTCGATGGCCTTGCGGTCCTGGTTCAACTGGTCGAGCTGCACCGCCATGTCGCGGGCCAGCGCTTCGTCGTCGCAGAGCAGGCATTCGATGCCGAGGGACATGTCGTCGAGCCGACCCGCCGCGTTCAGGCGCGGACCGAGGATGAAACCCAGGTCGGTGGAGGTGATCCGTACCGGAGGCCGCCCGGCCACCTCCAGCAGCGCGCGCAAGCCCGGCCGGGCGCGGCCGGCGCGGATGCGCGCGAGGCCCTGGTGGACCAGGATGCGGTTGTTGGCATCGAGCGGCACCACATCGGCGACGCTGCCCAGCGCCACCAGGTCGAGCAGCTCGGCGAGGTTCGGTTCCTTCAGCCCGCGCCGGGCGAACCAGTCCAGCTCGCGCAGGCGCGCCCGCAACGCCAGCATCACATAGAAGATCACCCCGACCCCGGCCATGGCCTTGCTGGGGAATTCGCAGCCCGGCTGGTTGGGGTTGATGATCGCATCCGCCGCCGGCAGTTCCGGGCCAGGCAGGTGGTGGTCGGTGACCAGCACCTTGAGCCCCGCGGCTTTCGCCGCCTGGACGCCGTCCACGCTGGAGATGCCGTTGTCCACCGTCACCAGCAGGTCGGGACGCTTCTCCAGGGCCACGCCGACGATCTCCGGGGTCAGGCCGTAGCCGTACTCGAAGCGGTTCGGCACCAGGTAATCGACCCAGGCCGCGCCGAGCATGCGCAGGGCCAGCACGCCGACGCTGCTGGCGGTGGCGCCGTCGGCGTCGAAGTCGCCGACGATGAGAATCCGCTGGCCGCCCTCCAGGGCGTCCACCAGCAGCGCCACGCCCTCCTCGATGCCTTTCAGCCGCTGGTAGGGAATCAGCCGCGCCAGGCCCTTGTCCAGCTCCTCGGCGCAACGCACGCCACGAGCCGCGTACAGGCGCGCCAGCAATGGCGGAAGGTCGCCGAGATCGGGCAGGGTTTCGGGCAGGGGGCGGGGTTCGATACGCATCAGGTCACTCGTTCGGCTCGACGGAAGGAAACGGCGGCGGCGATCAACGCTCGCCCTGCAGCCACTCCAGCTGCAACTCGTGCTGGCCGTTCTCGTCGGTGACGAACAGGGTGCCCTCGCTGATCATCACGGTCCAGTTGATCGAACGCGGCAGGTCGCGGGACAGGCTCTCCAGGGGTTCCTGGGGCACTGCCGCGACGTTGATGTTCTTCAGGCTGCGCACACTGTCCAGCACCTTGGTCTGCCAGACCCGCAGGTTGCCATAGGCGAGCAGGCTGAAGCGCTCGCAGCGACGCGAGCACCAAGTGATGCGCTCGGCGTCCGGCTGGCCGACTTCGATCCAGTGCAGGACCCGGCCGTCCAGGCTCTTTTCCCAGAGCGCCGGTTCGTCCACGTCCGACAGGCCACGCCCGAAGGCGATCTGCTCGCCGTACCAGAGCACGTAGGCCAGCAAGCGCACGGCCAGGCGCTCCTCGGTCTCGGAGGGGTGCCGGGCCACGGTCAGGCGCAACGTCTCGTAGACCCCGCGGTCCAGGTCGGTGAGGGAAATATCGGCTTTATAGGGCGTGGATTGCAGGGCCATGGGAATACCGGCGTGGGAAGCGAAAGGGCGCAAGTCTAACCTGAAACCCGCCCGCGTGCGGTCCGCCGGCCGACCGCCTGCCCTGCCTTTCTCGCGTCGCTGCCGCTCAGCGCGGGGCGTAGCGGCCCCAGAGTTCCTCGAACTCTCGCCGATAGGCGCCGATCAGCACGGCGTCGTCGGTTACCAGCAGGTTCTCTTCGTTGTTGACGCTGGCGCTGCGGGTCCAGTTGAAACTGCCGTTGAGCAGCCAGGCGCCATCCACCAGGGCGAACTTGTGGTGCATGTGGAAGGGACTGTCGTCGATTCGCAGCGGTACGCCGGCCTCGCGCAGCGCATGGATGTCGCTGCCTTCGTCGAACTGCTTGTCATCGTCGCTGATGATCCGCACCGGAACGCCGCGCCGATGGCAGGCCAGGATTTCCGCACTGAGCTGGTCGTCGGAGATGGTGAACACGCAGATGTCCAGGCTCTGCCTGGCCTGCCGGCACAGTTCGCGGATCTTCCGCCGACACTCCTCGCCGGGACTGAAATAGGCGCTGGCGCGGCTGCGCGGCGGCGCCGCGGTAACCTCCAGGGTGCGCACCACCTGCTCCAGCCACTTCAGGGCGGCTATCCGTTCGCCCTGCTCCTCCAGGAGGACCAGCTCACGCACCAGGTCGAAGGCACGGTTGCGCAGGAAACGCACCTGGTCGGGTGCCAGCTCGCTGCCCAGTTGGCGCAGTTCGTCCCGCTCCTCGTTGCTCAGCTTCAGATCGGCCAGGCTGTCGCGCAGCTGGCGGTCCAATCCGTCGAAGTCCATTTCCCGCTCCTCGTGTCCTCAGGGTTGATCGTTCTCCAGCGGCCTCTGCTCGCCGCCCAGCAACCGGCCCAGTTCGTCGAGGCGGCTGGATATCTCGTTGATGCGGTTGTGCGTGCGCAGGTCGACGTCGATCTTGCGGTCCATCACCTTGATCAGCGGCAGGAAACTGTCCTGCAGGCAGGCGGCAAGGCTCTCCAGCACCTGCTGCACGCCCGGCTGCGCAGGCGCCGTCACCTCGACATTCAGCGCCGGCGCACCCTGGCCGAGCTGGCGCAATCCAGCCAACAACTCGTCCCAGGGCGCCGGTTGTACCGGCTGGGGTTCGCGAGCCAGGCCACGGACGCTTTCCACAAGGTCGTTGAGCTGCGCAACCAGCCGTCCGCCGACGTCGGCGTCGCTGCCGCCCATGGACTTGTTGCGCAGGAAGTCACGCTTGATCTGCGCCCAGCGCTCGGCCTGCTCGGGGCTCTGGTTGCCGCGCAGTTCGGCGAGCTTCAGCAGGTTCTCCTCGGCTCCGGTGGTCAGCAGTTGCGACTCGCCCTGGTAGTGGTCGGCGATCAGTTGCAGCAGCTCGGCATCGTTCATCACCGCGGAGATCTTCTCCGCCATCTTGTTCATGTTGCGGTAGCTGCCCTGCAGCTTGAACGGCGGCTCGCTGCGGTACTGGTCGGCCTGGGCGGCGCTGGCGATGTACTGCTGGTTGACCTTGAGCACCACGTCGCGCACCTGCATGAGGCGTTGCAGGGTGCTGCTGATCTCGTTGATCTCGGCACCGCTGTAGCCGTGGGCCAGCTCGTTGCTGGAGAACGGCTTGCCCTCGGCCTTGGCGACGAAGCGATAGACGTCGGCCATGTCGCGGGTGGCCAGCGGCGCGAGAACCGGGTTGGAGGTCAGGGCGTTCTCGATGTAGCTGAGGGAGAACGCCTCCTGCATGCCGCTGAGGGTGTCGCCGAGGTTGTAGATGTCGGCGCGGTTGGCGAGCATGTCGGGAATGCGGAAGACGTCGCCGGACTCGGTGTAGGGGTTGCCCGCCATCACCACGCAGAACTTCCGCCCACGCATGTCGTAGGTCTTGGTCCGGCCCTTCCACACCCCTTCCACCCGGCGCGTGCCGTCGCAGAGGGAGATGAACTTCTGCAGGAACTCCGGATGGGTGTGCTGGATGTCGTCGACATAGAGCATCACGTTGTTGCCCATCTCCAGCGCCAGGTTGAGCTTCTCCAGTTCCTGCCGCGAAGTCGCGTCCGGCGCCTGCCCGGGGTCGAGCGAGCGCACCTCGTGGCCGAGGGCAGGACCGTTGATCTTCATGAAGATCAGCCCCAGGCGATGCGCCACGTACTCCATCAGGGTGGTCTTGCCGTAGCCTGGCGGGGAGATCAGCATCAGCAGGCCCATCAGGTCGGTGCGCTTGTTCTCGCCCACCGTCCCCATCTGCTTGGCCAGGTTGTCGCCGATGACACCCAGGTAGACGTCATTGATCAGCTTGTTGCGAACGAACGAGGACAGCGGTCGCGGCTTGAACTCGGCCAGGCGCAATGCCTCGCGCTCGCGTTCGACGATCTCCTGGCGCAGCGCCTGGTAGCGCCGCAGCCCCGGCAGGAATTGCTGGCGATGGCGACGCAGGCGGCCGAAGAAGTCGTCCACCGCCAGCGCCAGGCCGCGTTCGAAGATGCGCGGATGCTCGCCCATCAGGCCGTCGACCTGGAAGCGCAGGTCGACCTCGGTGATCCGTCGTGGCATCTCCTCGTCCAGCAACGAGAGCGCCACCGCCTCGTCCAGGTAGGCCGCCAGCGGCTGGAACTCGGCGTCGCCACATAGTCCGCGCAGCCAGTTGCCGGCCAGTTCCCACTGGGCGGCGGGCCGCTCGCCGAGACGCTCCAGGGTCTGCCGGTAGTCGTCCCATAGACGCGCGCCTTGCAGGCGCAGCTTGAGTCCTTCCTGCAATTGCCGGGCATATTTGCTGAAGGTGAATTCGGGACGCTCGGCGGACAATTCCCAGACCAGGTACTCGGCCGCCTCGTCGATATGCTGCGGGTCCAGCGCGATGGGCTGTTCGGCGAGCAGCGCACGCATCGCCGCGGCCACTTCGCCGCGAAGGGCGAGCAGGCCGTCGTCACGACCGAACATCTGCTGGATGCTGCGGCTGCTGCGTGCCCGCTCGGGCCAGCCGGCGACTTCCCGCTCCTCGCGCCGGCGGCTCCAGAACAGGCTGGCGAAGGCCCGCGCCGAGGGTGCGTAGCGTAGCAGTCCGGCGCTCTCGCGCAACGGCAGCAGGCGAACCAGGATCGCCGCCGCATCGTGGTCGTGAATGCCTTTCTCGTAGCCCTCCTTGTAGCGCGGTGCGGCGAAATCGCGGATCGCCCGCGCCAGCTCGTCCGGCTGCGCCAGCAGCGCCTGCAAGCGCTCCAGGCTGAAGCCATCGCGGCCCGCGTCGGCGGCGGCGAGCACTTCGCCGGCGAGATATTCGGCGCGGTACAGCGTCTCCGATTCGGATTCCAGGTTCACCTGCCAGAACTCGCGCAACTCATCGAGCCGCGGGTCCTGCAGCGGTTCGAGGAAATCGGTGCCGGTCAGGTGCAGGTACAGCGCGTCGCCGCGCGGCATCAGGGTCAGGTCGAGTTCCTGGGTGTTGACGCTGAAGCGGTGGCGCGGGCCCAGGCGGATGACGTCGCCGCCCTCCTCGAACAGCTCGCTCTTGTCGCGCAATGCGCGGACCGCCTGGTCGCGCGCGGCCTTCAGGCGCGCCTCGACGTCGTCGGCCTTGACGCTGTCCTTCAATTCGCGAAGACGTTCGGCCAGTTCGCGCAACTTGAGGATCAGCGGGTCGGCGGCGAAGAACGCGTTCAGTTCCTCCGCCTGGGTGAAGCGCGCGGTGCGTCGTTGCAGGCTGTCGAGAATTCGCCGGGCGGCGTCGAGCAGTCCCTGGGCCTTGCGCTGGCGCTCGTCGAGCAGGGTCTGCTTGTGCGCTTCGAAGGTTTCCAGCAGCTCCTCGCGCTTGGCCAGGATGTCGCCGAGGAACTGCTCATGGTCGCCGAACTGGCTTTCCAGTTCCTCCAGTTGCACCAGCAGGCGCGACAGTTGCTCGTCGCAGCGCTCGGGGTCCTGGGCCTGGGCCAGGGCGTTGGTGATGCCCTGGCCGAACAGTTTGAACTGGGCGCCGAACTGGGCCACGGTCTCGCTCGAACCGAGTCCCTTGCGCCGCTGCTCGGCGCGCGCCTTGGCCTGGTTCAGGCGGGCGTAGATCTCCGAGATCGACTCGATGATGCGGGTCCGCTGGGTCGCGTCGTCGATGCGCAGCGAAGCCATCAGCGAGGACAGCATGTCGAGGTCGCCGGCCATCGCCTCCAGGGCCGCCAGCGGCTCGCCGAGCTGGGCCACGGTCTCGGCTTTCTGCGCCTCGCCATCGAGGCTCTGCAGGCGCTCCAGCAAGGGCTGCAGGGCCTGTTCGCTGGCGAGGAAGGTCGCGGTGGCGGCGGCCACCCGCTCGTGGGCCGCGAGCAGTTCGGCCTCCATGGCGTCGAGTCGCGCCACGTCGATGTAGCGGTACTCGCGGATGGTCAGCAGCAACCCACGCTGGGCGGTGATGCCGTTGAGCCCGTCGACGAACTGCTGCACCCGGTCCCAGCCGTCGGGCAGCAAGCCGGAGAGGAGCGCCTTGTGCCGCTCCTCCGCGTCGACCATCGCCTGGGCCGACTGGCGGCGGATACTTTCGACCTTCTCGTACTCGTCGAGCACCAGCTCGGCGGTCGCCGCCACTTCGCGCAACAGCGGCGCCAAGCCGTCCAGTTGGTCGCTGCCGAGCCAGTGGTAGACGTCGAACAGGCGCTGGGTGTTCTGGCACAGCAGCGAGTAGCGCTGGATCGAAACCGCCGGGGTCTCGATCTCCCGGCACAAGTCGTAGAGGTCGGAGACGCCGCGCACCAGCTCGGCATTGCCGATCCGCCCGAGAAAACCGCTACGCGCCGGTTGGCGGGCCGCGTACTCCTCGGTGCAGAACGGCGTCTGCCAGACCTGCATCGGATGGATGCGGGTCGGTTCCTCGCCTTCGGCGGCGAAGATCACCATGCGCCCGTCCTCCAGGCGCGCGTAGCCGTGGCCGAACAGCGGATTCTGCAACTGGCGGTTGATCAGGTTGTAGGTGAGCAGCACGTTCCGCCCCTGCTCGGGATGGTAGAAAACGTACTGCACGTCCTCGCCGTTGGGCGAGCGTACCGAGCGCTTGAAGCGCATGCCTTCCATGGATTGCTCGAAGGTGCGGTACTCGCCGTTCTGCAGGTAGTAGCCGCCGGGGAAGATGATCCCGTGGTCCTCCGGCAACTGGATGCAGGCCAGGCCGATGGCGTCGATGCGCTCGACCTTGCCGGTCAGGCTGTTGAACACCAGGTAGCGCCACTGCTCCTCGCGATAGGGCAGGACCTTGAGCAGCAGCAGGCTGCCGAGGCGGGCGAACTCAACCTGCGCGTCGTCCAGCGACTGGGTCTTGTCCATCACCTCTTCGCGATAGATGCCCAGGCCGACCTCGGTGTTGTTCTCGACCTTGATGGTCAGGTCGCCGCCAATGGTCTCGACGAACAGGGTGTCGAGGATGTTCAGGTGCGGGAAGCGGCCCTCCACCACCATCTCGCGGGTAGCCCGCTGCCATTCGAAGTCGAACGGTGCCGGCAAGGCGATGTCGCGCTCGCCGCGGTTGTCGATGTAGCGGACTTCGCTGCCGTCGCTGGAGATCGACCAGCGGAACACGCGGATGTCGGTGATCCGCTCGCCGATCTGGAAGCTGGCCAGCAGCTTGCCGTCGCGGATCGCCAGTTGCAGCAGGCGGGTGTTCTTGTAGTAGGTGTAAAGCTCGTTGAAGTCGTTGACGAAGCCCGGCGCGGCGAGAAAGCTGTCCCCCAGTGGCACAGGCTCCGCCTCGTAGCCTTCGCTGCCCTCCACCAGGCGGTAGAGGGAGAACACGTCGGCCACGCCGGTTTCCTTGCGCAGGCCGATGAACACGTTGTAGCCGAACAGCAGGCAATCGCCGACCTGGACGATATCGCGGGCGATGCAGTTGTTCTCGGTACGGATGCGGACCCGGCCGATCACATCCATCTGGCTGTCGCCGAACTCCTCCAGGCGACTGGCGTTGAGCCTTTCGGCGGTCTGCCGCAGGCGCTGGCCCTGCTCCAGCAGGCGCTTGTGCAGCACCTCGTAGGCGCCGCCCTCGGCAACGGCCTTGTCCAATACGTCCTGCGCGGGAGTTGCGGCTTGAGTGTCCGACATCCTGGTCTTCCTGGGTCTACGGCGGTCATCGATGGAAACCGGCCCGAGCGGCCTGCCCCGGGCGCAGCCAACAGGCCACGCCAGGGGCTGCGCCGCTCAGGGCGCGGGCGGAACGCCTCCGCAGTTGGCGGAGGAGGCTGCGGGTCGACTCAGACTTCCGCCGCCGGCTCGTTCTCGTGGCCGCTCTTGCGTTCCGGCATCACCGCAGCGGCTGCGCCACGGCCGTTGAGCAGGCGGGCGAGAACGTCCTGCACCACCGGGCTCTTGCCGACCACACCTTCGATGGCCTTGCCCACCGACAGCGACTTGGCGAAGGAGTTGAAGAAGTCGCCCTCGCCGCCGACGATCTCGATGTTCGCCTTGCCCAGCGCGGTGGCGAGCACCTCGGCCTGGTCCTTGGCGATGTCCTTGTTCGCGGCGATGGCCGCCATGGCCTCCTCGAAGCTCTTCTCCAGCTGCATGCGGAACTCTTCGTGCTGGCGAGCGCTGTCGCTGAGGGCATCCAGGGCGCCGAACTTCTTGCCAAGCCCCTCGGCCTCGGCATTCAGGCGCTGCAGCAGTACTTCCGCTTCCGCGCTGCCCTGGTCCTTGGTGGCCTTGGCCTTGGCCGCGCCGAGCTGCTCCTCGCCGCGCGCCTGGGCGCCGAGCTTCTCGGCCAGCACCTTGGCTTCGGCCAGGCCGTCCTTCTCCTTGGCTGCGGCCTGCGCCTCGAGCACCCGGGCGTCGGCCAGGCCGCGCTCCTCGTCGCCCCTGGCTTCGGCGATCAGTTGTTCGGCACGTACCCGCGCCGCTGCCAAGCCATCCTTTTCCTTAGCCGCAGCGGTGACTTCCAGCACCCGCGCATCGGCCAGGCCCGGCGCTGCGCGCTCGGCCTCGATGCCCTCGGCCAGACGCTTCTTCGCCTCGGCCTGCTTCGACGCCGCTTCCAGCTCGGCCTGCGCCATGGTGTTGATTTCCACCGCCTTGTGCTTGGAGCGGGCCTCGTCGGCTTCCGCCTGCTTGACCTGGCGTACCAGCTCCTGCTCGGCTTCCGCCTGGGCCTGCAGCAGGATCACCTGCTTGACCCGCTCGGCCTCGGAAACCTCGCGCACCTCCTTGATCCGCTCCTCCTCCTGGGCCACGGTCTTTTCCACCGCGACGCGCTCGCGAATCACATTGGCGATGTTCTTGCGCTGCTCTTCCAGCGCCTTTTCCTTCTCGATCTTCTGCAGCTCCACCTCACGCTCGCGGGCGACGATCTCCAGGTCCTTGGCGCGGGTGACCTTCTCCACCTCGATGACCACCGCGCGCTGGCGGTTCTGCTGCGCCACCTCGACCTCGCGCTGGTGGTTCTCGGTGCGCACGTCGATTTCCTGCTGCGCCTGG
Source organism: Pseudomonas sp. RC10-4-2 (assembly GCF_050433085.1). Classification (NCBI taxonomy): domain Bacteria; kingdom Pseudomonadati; phylum Pseudomonadota; class Gammaproteobacteria; order Pseudomonadales; family Pseudomonadaceae; genus Pseudomonas; species Pseudomonas sp. RC10-4-2. Next base: position 585,480 of record NZ_JBNPXX010000001.1, on the reverse strand, counting down.
ATCCGCGCCTGCTCGGCCTTCAGCCGCTCCTCTTCCTTGACCCGCGCGGTTTCCGCTTCCTCGCGGGCACGGATGGTCTCGATCTCGCGCTTCTGCCGGGCCTCGGCGTCAGCCTGCTGGCGCTCCAGGGCCAGGGCCGCCTCGCGGGTCTCGACGTTCTTCTTCTTGATCGCCAGCTCTTCGTTGCGCTCCAGTTCGTTGGTGATGACGTTCTGGGTGGCGGTCAGCTCGGTGATCTTGCGGATGCCCTCGGCATCGAGGATGTTGCTCGGGTCCAGCGAGTTCTTCGCGGTCTGCTCCAGGTAGTCGATGGCGACGTCTTCCAGGACGTAGCCGTTCAGGTCGTTGCCGATCACCTCGATGATGCGGTCACGGAAGTCCTGGCGATTCTCGAACAGCTGGACGAAGTCGAACTGCTTGCCGACGGTCTTCAGCGCCTCGGAGAACTTGGCATTGAACAGCTCGTTCACCGCCGAACGGTCGGAAGCACGGTCGACGCCGATGGCCTTGGCCACCTTGAGCACGTCGTCCTGGGTCTCGTTGACCCGCAGGTAGAAGGCAACGGTGATGTCCGCGCGCATGTTGTCGCGGCAGATCAGGCCGTCCTTGCCGCGCCGGTCGACCTCCAGGGTGATCAGCGAGATGCGCATGAACTCCTTCAGGTGGATCACCGGATAGACCAGCGCACCGGTGAAATGCACCTTGGGCGTCGACGACATGTCGTTGACGATCAGCGCGGTGCCTTGCGGGACCTTGATGTAGAAGGCCTTGAACAGGGCCAGCAGGCCCACGACCAGCAGAACGACCAGGCCCACTCCCAGCAGGAGGGGCATCAGCGACGTCATATCCATAGCAGCAGTTCTCCTTGATTCTCACCGAGCCCGGGTCAGATACCGCGGAACTCTTCCTCGGTAACGACCCGATAGGCGTGCTCCGCCTCCAGGTACTCCAGCAGCACGACGCGATCGCCGCGCTTGAAGCCTTTGTTCTCTTCCGCACGAACTTTCAGGATCAGCCCGGCGCCGCCGTCTTCCAGCAACGCCTCGCCATGTTGCAGGGTGACCCGCCCGCTGCGCACCACCGCGACCTGGCCCAGCACCGACTTGCTGCTGGTGCTTTCCAGCTTGCGGAACAGCGGCCGCAACGGCCGGCACAGCGTGGCCGCCAGCGGCGCCGCCAGGAACAGCGCGCCCACCGCCACCACGGCGCCCAACGGGTAGCGCAGCCAGCCGAGCGGCAATGCGCTGAGCAGCCACAGCTGGACGAAGTAGCAGAGGAACCAGGCGAAGAAGGACAGCAGGGTCAGCACCAGGGTGACCGGTACGCCGTTGAGTTTCAGCTTCGCCAGCAGCGCGGCGAGGCCTTCGGCCTGGCCGGCGCCATCGACGACCGACTCGGCGTCGAGATCGAGCACATCGATCTCGACCATGCCCAGGGCGACGATGCCCCAGTAGATGATCGCTAGGATCAGAAGAAAGCTGAACAGCACGGTCGGGAACGACAGCGCCGTCTGCAGGAAACCTTCCATTGTCGCTCTATCCCTGAAAAACGGGCCCGGACGCCTTCGCCGAGCCGCGGGCCTATCAGGCCTTGCCCTTTTCCTTCAGGCGCGCCAGCACGCCATCCACGCTGTTACCCGAGGCCTTGATCCCAGCCGCGCGCAGCTTGGCGTCCAGCGCATCGTCCGGCGCCGCCGCGCTGGCCAGTTCGGCCGCGGCATCCATGGTCGCCGCGCGTTCGGCCTGGCGCTGCTTGATCCGCTCCAGGGAGTCCACCGCGGTCTGCAGCTTGCTCTTCGAGTTGCCGTAGCGCTGGGCAACGGCCATCTGCGCCTTCTGCACGCTCTCGGTGGCCTTGACCGTATCCACCTGTTGCTTGAGCTGGCGGATGTTGCCCTCGGCCTGGCTCACCGACTTGCGCAACTGGGCTACGCTGGCGGCGAATTCCGCGACCTGGGCACGCTCGCCCTCGAGCTGGTTCTCCAGGGTCGCGATCTTCTCCGCGACCTCCCGGGCCAGCTCCTCGTTGCCGGCCTCCAGTGCCTTGATCGCGTATTGCTCGTACTCGGCGACCTGGGCCGCGCCCTTCTCGACGCGCTCCTGGGCCAGGCGGTGGCGGGCCATGATCGAGGCCAGCGCTTCCCGCGACTTGCGCAGTTCGACGTCGGCGTCGCGGATCTCCTGGTCGAGGATGCGCAGCGCCTGGCTGTCGACGATCGCCTCGCCAACCTCGTTGGCTCCGCCGCGCAGGGCGCTCAGCAGCTTGCTCCATACCGTCATGATGGTGTCCTCCCTCAGGCCCGGGCTTTCAGGTAGCCGGCGTAGACTTCCGTGGCGCGGATCACGTTGCCGGCCAGGGTTTCGATTTCGTGCAGCACGCTGGCCAGCGACGAAGTCGTGCTCAACGCGCCGAACATGCTGTAGCAGCGCTCCTCGCCCGGCAGGTTGAGCAGGCCGATGCTCGACAGCGGGAACAGTTGCCGGCTGAGCAGGACCTCTTCGTTGAAGGCGGTCGCGTCGGTAACGTCGCTTTCCGGCCAGAGCAGCGCCTCGACGATGATCTGCTCGCCCTGGGGCGCGACGAACACCGGCAGGTCGCCGTATTCGCGCATGATCACATAGAGACTCGCTTCCGCCCCCTCGATCAGCTCGATCTGGGCCTCGCCGCTGCTGAACAGCTCGGTGCCGCTCAGGGCCTCGGCCAGCGAGCGAGCGTTCCATACCCGGGCTTCCGTCATGTCTTCCTCCTTCTCCAAATGAGCCGCTCCGGCAGCCGGGCGACGCAGCATCCGCTCGATGCCGGCGAGCGCCGCGGCGTTCTCCGGCAAGATCCAGACTTCCTTCTTCACCAGGCCCTGCTCGCGCAGGCGCTGGCGAAAGACACGCTGATAATGGGCTGATGATTTCCGTTGCATGGACTCACACTACGAGATCACATGTAAGATTTCAACAGATCACATGTAATAAAAACCAACGCACGCGCATATCTACGCCGGGCCGGCCGGAGCATGGAAAAGAAACACGGGGAGGAAAGAGAGAAAGAAATGGCACGAGGGGCCTCCCTGGCTCGGTGTCTGGCGCGCTACATCCTGTATCGACTCCCGCATTAAACCCTCTATGCAAAAGGAATTGAAGGACCGCCGGGCATATCGGGAAAAAACGGGAAACGTCTCACCCTACCGCGGCACCCGCCCGCACCGCCGGCAAATGCTCTAGGCTATGCGCACACTGCAGCCTGACGGACACCGCATGGAACATTCGCCCAAACCGCTGGCCGGCCTGAAGGTGGTCGAGCTCGGCACCCTGATCGCCGGCCCTTTCGCCTCGCGGATCTGCGCCGAGTTCGGCGCCGAAGTGATCAAGATCGAGTCGCCCGACGGCGGCGATCCACTGCGCAAGTGGCGCAAGCTCTACGAAGGCACCTCGCTGTGGTGGTTCGTTCAGGCACGCAACAAGAAATCCCTGACCCTCAATCTCAAGCACGCCGAAGGCCAGGCGATCCTGAAACGCCTGCTCGGCGATGCCGACATCCTGATCGAGAACTTCCGCCCCGGCGTACTGGAAAAGCTCGGCCTGGGCTGGGATGTCCTCCACGCGCTGAACCCGCGCCTGGTGATGGTGCGCCTGTCGGGCTTCGGCCAGACCGGCCCCTACAAGGACCAGCCGGGCTTCGGCGCGGTCGGCGAGTCGATGGGCGGACTGCGCTACATTACCGGCTTCGAGGACCGCCCGCCGGTTCGCACCGGGATTTCCATCGGCGACTCGATCGCCGCCCTGTGGGGCGTGATCGGCGCGCTGATGGCGCTGCGACACCGCGAGGTCAACGGCGGCGAGGGACAGATGGTCGACGTCGCCCTCTACGAGGCGATCTTCGCCATGATGGAAAGCATGGTTCCGGAATTCGACGTGTTCGGTTTCATCCGCGAGCGCACCGGCAACATCATGCCGGGCATCACCCCCTCCTCCATCCACACCAGCGCCGATGGCCGCCACGTACAGATCGGCGCCAACGGCGACGCGATCTTCCGCCGCTTCATGCAGGCCATCGGCCGCGACGACCTGGCCAGCGACCCGCAACTGGCCAGCAACGACGGGCGCGATGCGCGCCGCGACGAACTCTATGGGGTTATCGACCGCTGGGTCGCCTCGCAGTCCCTGGAGGAAGTGCTGGCGGTGCTGGCGCGAGCCGAAGTCCCGGCCAGCCGCATCTACTCCGCCGAAGACATGTTCCGCGATCCGCAATTCCTTGCCCGCGAGATGTTCCTCTCGGCACGCTTGCCGGACGGCAAGCCATTCCGCATGCCTGGCATCGTGCCCAAGCTGTCCGCCACGCCAGGCTCGGCGGATTGGGTAGGCCCGGAACTGGGCGAGCATACCGATGCCCTGCTCGCCGAGCTGGGCTACGACAGCGAGGGCATCGCCGCCCTGCGCCGGGAAGGCGCCATCTGAACGGTACGCGGAGCCCTTCATCGGTGCTCCGCGGACAGGGCGGCCCCTCTCCCCTATCCAGCCAGGGAGAGGGGGTTATCCGCACGCTTCCACGAGCATGGCGCCATCCGGCAAGAGCCGCTGCACCGGCGCGCGCCTTCGGCCTGACCGCCCGATGCGCAACGCGCCCTCGAACGAGACGGTGCTAGCGCGACGAATACAGCAGCACGTGATCCCGCTCGCGGAAGGTCGCCAGCACGTCTTCCTCCATCCGCCCGACCAGCACCTGCAATTCCCGGCGAATGGTCTGCACGGCATCCTCGAGATAGCTTTCGTCGTTCAACTGCACCTTGGCGATGACCCGCTGCAACAGGGTTTCCCCCTGCGGATCGACCAGCGTGACCACCCGTCCGCCATCGGGCCGGGGCTGGCTGAGGGTGAAGGGATGGGGAGCGAAGGCATCGGCCAGTCGTTGCTTCAGGCTGTCCAAATCAGGTCTCCTGTTTCGACGAATAAGACTCGTCAAAGACCGAAAAAACGCGAATAGGGTTCGTCGATGCAAGCATTTACCGGACTAACGGCAGCATCTGGCGAAAGGCCACGTGCCGGCGCAAATAGCCATTCGAGCCGAACCAGGCCAACGCAACGATCAGCCCGCTATAAGGGAAGCACCGGGAAAAACTCCAACCATCCCACCCTCGCGCAACGCCTTCACCTGCTTGAAATTGCAGTATCCGGCGCGTCCGTCAGGCAGTAACAACGAGACTTCCCCCTGCGCATCGAACAGCGAGGATATCATGACTGCCTTCGCATCCCCCCGCGGCGCCTGGCGCGCCTTCATCCTCGCGCTGGCATTCGCCGCCGGCACGGCACAGGGCTCGCTGCTGTTCGGCGCCGTCGGCCTGGCCAACGACCAGTACGCGCGTCCGGTCGCCGACACCGAGATCGCCAGCACCGCCGTGCTCGCCGATTGTCGTGGCTTCGTCGGGACCATCGCCAGGATCGTCCTGCTGGACGGCTCGATCCGCTGCAACGAGGCTTTCCCCTATGGCTTCGCCAGCCCGATCAGTACCAGCGTCTACTATCCGGCGGACATCGCCGCGTCCGACGCCAAGCTTCCGGTCATCACTTTCGTCGGCGGCATACTTTCCAACGCCGGCAACTATCACGAACTGATGAAACTGTGGGCCAGCCACGGCTTCATCGTGGTGATCTCCTCCGACTTCATCAATTCCTTCCCGCTGATGCACGCCCTCGGCATCCTTGAGGTCGCGAAACTGGACAGGGACCCGGCCTCGGCCCTGCATGGCCGGGCCGACTTTTCCCGGACGCTGGTCGCCGGGCACTCCGCCGGCGGCCAGGCCACACTGCAGAGCGCCAGCCTCTCTGCACAAGCCCTGCAACTCATCGAGCCACGGTTGAAGCTGGTCGGCGCCCTGCCGATCGAGCCAGGCCCCCTGGCCATCGGTTCCACGGTAAAGACCCCGACCCTGCTGCTGACCGGACTGGCCGATGTGGTCGTGCCGCCGCTCAGTTGGCCGATCCTCTGGCAGGGCCCGTTGATCCGCGACGTGCCCGCCTGGGGCGCCACGGCCACCACGGCGACCCACTTCAGCCCGCTGCGACAGATCGAGTACAACGAGTTCGCCGGCATCAGCGTCGCCTGGGTGCTGTACCAGGGAAAGAACGATGCCCAGGCCCGCGACTATTTCGTCGGGCGCTACTACAAGCTGGCCAGCGACATCCAGTTCAACGATCCACTGAGGCTGCTCCGCCCCTCGCGCAACAAACTCGCCGCTGCCCTTTGAGAAGACATGAAAAAGCCCGCCATCAAGGCGGGCTTCTTCCTTTCACGACAGGCTCAGAGCGGCTTGCCGCGATTGCCGTGCTGGCTGACGAAGGCCTGTACCTTGGCCAGCTCGTTCGGCAATACGGTGCAGCGCTCCTCGCGCTCGAACAGGTCGGCGAGGTGCGCAGGCAGCGCCGGCGCCTGGCCGATGCCGGCCTTCTCCACCGCTTCGGGGAACTTGACCGGATGCGCAGTGCCCAGGGTCACCATCGGCACGCTCAGGCTGCGCCGGCATTCGCGGGCGGCACGCACGCCAATGGCGGTGTGCGGGTCGAGCAACTCGCCACAGGAGCGGTATACCTCGGCGATGGTCTCGCAGGTCTGCTCGTCGCTGACCGCCAGGGAGTCGAACAGCTTGCGCGCCTCGGTCCAGCGCTGGTCTTCCACCGACAGCTTGCCGCTGGCCTTGAAGGCATCCAGCAGTTCGGCGACGGCCTTGCCGTTGCGGCCGTGCAGGTCGAACAGCAGGCGTTCGAAGTTGGACGAGACCATGATATCCATCGACGGCGACAGCGAGGGATGCAGGGTGTCCTTGTCGTAGCGATTACCGCTCATGAAGCGGTGCAGGATGTCGTTGCGGTTGGTCGCGACGATCAGCTGGCTGACCGGCAGGCCCATGTTGCGCGCCAGGTAGCCGGCGAAGATGTCGCCGAAGTTGCCGGTCGGCACCGAGAACGCCACCGAGCGATGCGGCGCGCCGAGCTGCAGCGCGGCATGGAAGTAGTAGACGATCTGGGCCATGATCCGCGCCCAGTTGATCGAGTTCACCGCTACCAGGCGGGTACCCTTGAGGAAGCCCTGGTCGGCGAAGCTGGCCTTGACCATCTCCTGGCAGTCGTCGAAGTTGCCTTCGATGGCGATGTTGTGGATGTTGTCGCCGAGGATGGTGGTCATCTGCCGGCGCTGCACCTCGGACACGCGGTTGTGCGGGTGCATGATGAAGATGTCGACGTTGTCGCAACGGCGGCAGCCTTCGATGGCCGCGGAGCCGGTATCGCCGGAGGTGGCCCCCATGATCACCACGCGCTCGCCGCGCTTGGCCAGCACATGGTCGAGCAGGCGGCCGAGCAGTTGCAGGGCGAAATCCTTGAAGGCCAGGGTCGGGCCGTGGAACAGCTCCAGCACCCATTCGTTGCCGTTCAACTGGCGCAGCGGCGCCACTGCGTCATGGGCGAAGACGCCATAGGTTTCCTCGAGGATCTTCTTGAAGTCGGCATCGGCGATGCTGCCGGCGACGAACGGGCGCATCACCCGGAAGGCCAGCTCGTGGTAGGGCAGGCCGACCCAGGAGGCGATCTCCTCGAGGGTGAAGCGTGGCAGGTTTTCCGGGACGTAGAGGCCGCCGTCGCTGGCCAGGCCGGCGAGGAGGACATCTTCGAAGTTCAGGGCGGGCGCTTGGCCGCGGGTGCTGATGTAACGCATGTTCAAAACCTTCGCTGTTGACGCGGGCCCGCGAGCGGCGCCCGGCGTTCGATCAATTCAGTTGTTCGACACGGATACGGACCACCGGCCCGGACACGCCTTCCAGCGCTTCCAGGGCGGCGATGGCATCGTTGATGCGTTGTTCGATGACCCGGTGGGTAACCAGGATCATCGGCACCAGGCCGTCCTGTTCCTCGGCCTCCTTCTGCATGATCGATTCGATGTTGATGCCGCGCTCGGACAGGATGGTGGCCACCTGGGCCAGTACGCCCGGGTGGTCCTTGGCCTGGATGCGCAGGTAGTAGGCGCTTTCGCAGGCTTCGATCGGCAGGATCGGGTGGTCGGACAGCGCGTCCGGCTGGAACGCCAGGTGCGGTACGCGGTTCTCCGGATCGGAGGTCATGGCGCGGACCACGTCGACGAGGTCGGCCACCACCGAGGAAGCGGTCGGCTCCATGCCGGCACCGGCGCCGTAGTAGAGGGTCGAGCCGACGGCGTCGCCGTTGACCATCACCGCGTTCATCACGCCGTTGACGTTGGCGATCAGGCGATCCGAGGGAATCAGAGTCGGGTGCACGCGCAGCTCGAAGCCGCTCTCGGTGCGACGCGCCACGCCCAGGTGCTTGATGCGATAGCCGAGGGCGTCGGCGTAGTTGACGTCAGCGCTGGTCAGCTTCGAGATGCCTTCGGTGTAGGCCTTGTCGAACTGCAGCGGAATGCCGAAGGCGATCGAGGCGAGGATGGTCAGCTTGTGGGCGGCGTCGATGCCTTCCACGTCGAAGGTCGGGTCGGCCTCGGCATAGCCCAGGGCCTGGGCCTCGGCGAGCACGTCGGGGAAGGTACGGCCCTTCTCGCGCATTTCGCTGAGGATGAAGTTGCCGGTACCGTTGATGATCCCGGCCAGCCAGTTGATGCGGTTGGCCGACAGCCCCTCGCGGATCGCCTTGATCACCGGGATGCCGCCGGCGACAGCGGCCTCGAAGGCGACGATCACGCCCTTCTCGCGGGCCTTGGCGAAGATCTCGTTGCCGTGCACGGCGATCAGCGCCTTGTTCGCGGTGACCACGTGCTTGCCGTTCTCGATGGCCTTGAGCACCAGCTCGTGGGCCAGGGTGTAGCCGCCGATCAACTCGACGACCACGTCGATCTCGGGATTGCACGCTACGTCGAAGATATCGGCGGTGATGGGGGTCGCACCGGTATCGCACTTCGGGTTCGGCCGGCGGGCGGCGATCTGCGCAACCTCGATACCGCGCCCGGCACGGCGGGCAATCTCCTCGGCGTTGCGTTCGAGTACATTGAAGGTACCGCCACCGACGGTCCCCAACCCACAGATGCCTACTTTGACCGGTTTCACGCTGGAACTCCCCATCTCACCTACGACGGCCGGACGCGCCGGCCTGCTATGGTTCCCCGATCGAATCGAGGTTGACGCGACCACTGTACGGGCCACGACACATCCTGGCGATGGATTCCGCCAGCGGGCGGCGGAAATCGCCAATGATGAAAACAAAAGAGCCGCACATTACGAAGCGGCTCTTTATTAGTCAATTGTTCGGCAGACCCGGCGCTATTTGGCCTCCAGCGCCAGCTTGGCCAACTGCTTGGCCGGCTGGTAGCCGGGGAGCAACTGGCCATTGGCAAGGACGATCGCCGGCGTTCCCTGCACCCCGACCATCTGGCCCATCTGGAACTGCTTGTCGACCGGGTTCTTGCACTCGGAAGACTTGATCTCCTTGCCGTTCATCATGGCGTCCATCGCCTTGGTCGGCTCCTTCGCACACCAGACCGCCTGCAGTTGCTTGTCGCCCGCCGACTGCGGCCCCTGGCGCGGGAACGCCATGTAGCGCACCTCGATCCCCTGCTCGGTCAGGTCCGGCACCTCGGCATGCAGCTTCTGGCAGTACGGGCAGGTGGTATCGGTGAACACCGTGATGTGCGCCTTGGCCTGGCCCTTGGCCGGATACACCACCATCTCGCTGGCGGGCACGCCGTTGATCGCCTTGGCGATCGCCTGGCTCTCGGCCTTCTCGGTCAGGTTGACCGGCTTGCCGTCCTTCACCTGGTAGAGGTAGCCCTGCATGACGAACTGGCCGTCGGCGCTGGCGTAGAGCACCCGGCCGCCCTTCAGCTGCACCTGGTAGAGCCCCTGCAGCGGGCTGCTGGCGATGGAGTCGATGGGCAGGTCCGGTTGCAGGGCCTGCAGGGTCTTGCGGATGTTCTGATCGGCATTGTCTGCCAGGGCCAGGGTACTCATCAGGCCGAGGGCGGCAGCAGCCAGAAAACGGGTCACGCGCATGTGTCACTCCTGTCGTGCGGTCGGCGAAGCCTACCATAGACCACTATCCCGACGGGCCCGACGCTTGTCGCAGAACGCTACGAAAGCGCCTCTTTTCGGGTAGGTACGGATTTTTCGGACAAAGCGTCAGCCTCGCGGGTGGTGGCGTGCGTGCAGATCCTGGAGGCGGGCCCGGGCGATATGGGTATAGATCTGGGTGGTCGACAGGTCGCTGTGGCCGAGCAGCATCTGCACCACCCGCAGGTCGGCGCCATGGTTGAGCAGGTGGGTGGCGAAGGCGTGGCGCAGGGTGTGCGGCGAAATCGACGTGCCGATCGCCGCCACCTGCGCGTGATGCTTGATGCGATGCCAGAAGGTCTGGCGGGTCATCTGTTCGCCGCGCAGGCTGGGGAACAGCACGTCGCTGGGCCGCCCGCCGAGCAGGTCGCCGCGGGCCTCGCGCAGGTAGCGTTCGAGCCAGCCGATGGCTTCCTCGCCGAGCGGCACCAGGCGCTCCTTGCTGCCCTTGCCGAATACCTTGACCACGCCCTGGCGCAGGTTGACCTGCTCCAGGGTCAGGCCGACCAGTTCGCTGACCCGCAGGCCGCAGGCATACAGCACTTCGAGCATGGTGCGATCGCGCAGGCCCAGCGGGTCGTCGACTTCCGGCGCCGCCAGCAATGCCTCGACGTCCGCTTCGGAGAGGGATTTCGGCAACGGCTTGCCCAGTTGCGGCAGGTCCACCTGCAAGGTGGGATCCTCGGCGATCAGGCCGTCGCGCAGGCAATAGCGATAGAAGCCACGCAGGCCGGAGAGGAAGCGCGCGGTCGAGCGGGCCTTGTAGCCCTGTTCCAGGCGCCAGGCCAGGTGATCGAGGATGGCGTCGCGGCCGATGCCCTCCAGGCGCAGCCCGCGGCCATCGAGCCAGGCGTTGAACTGCTGGAGGTCGTTGCGATAAGCCTCGCGGGTGTTGTCGGCAAGGCCTTTTTCCAGCCACAGGGCATCGAGGAAACGGTCGATCAGGGGATGTTCGAGGGTACTCATGGATGAAGGCTGCGAACCAAATGAAAGCGCGGCTAGTCTTTCATAGCCTGGGCGCTATCGCGAGCGTTGGCCGTCATCGCCACGTAATGGTTAGTCAGGCCGGTCGACAGGAGGTCGGCCGGCTTCCCGTGCCCGCGGGAAAAAGCGGAGCCATGTGGCTCGATGGTTCGCCCCGGCTCAGGACGAGCGGAGCGACGCTGACAAGGAATCCTCGATGGACCAGAACGCTATCCTGCTCGCCCTCGGTGGCATCGGTGCCGCCGCCCTGCTCAGTCAATGGCTGGCCTGGCGCCTGCGCCTGCCAGCCATTCTTTTCCTGCTGCTGTCCGGGATCGTCGCCGGCCCCCTGCTCGGCTGGCTCGATCCGGACGAGATGTTCGGCCCCCTGCTGTTCCCGCTGGTATCCCTGGCGGTGGCGCTGATCCTCTTCGAGGGCAGCCTGACCCTGCATTTCAGCGAATGGAAGGAAATCGGCACCGTGGTGCACCGGATGGTGACCATCGGCGCGCTCTCGACCTGGGGCGTGATCGCCCTGGCCGCCCACTACCTGCTCGACTTCAGCTGGGAAATGGCCCTGCTGTTCGGCACCCTGACCCTGGTCACCGGGCCCACGGTGATCGTCCCGATGCTGCGGGTGGTCCGGCCCAAGGCCGCGGTGGCGAACATCCTGCGCTGGGAAGGCATCGTCATCGATCCCATCGGCGCCCTGCTGGCGGTAGTGGTGTACAGCTTCATCATCTCCAGCGGCGAAGGCGACGGCTGGCTGCACAGCCTGCAGACCTTCGGCGGGGTGATCCTCTGCGGCAGCCTGTTCGGCATCCTCGGCGGCTGGGCGCTGGGCATCGTCCTGCGCCGCCACTGGCTGCCGGACTACCTGCACAACCTGGCGACGCTGGCCGCGGTGCTGGGCGTATTCATCGCCTCGAACCGGGTGATGCACGAATCCGGACTGCTCGCCGTCACCCTGATGGGCATGGGCCTGGCCAACATGAAGGGCGTCGACGTACGGCAGATCCTGCACTTCAAGGAAAACCTCAGCGTCCTGCTGATTTCCGGCCTGTTCATCCTCCTGGCCGCGCGCCTGGACATCAATGCCCTGCTCGGCCTGGGCCCGGCGGCGCTGCTGGTGCTGCTGCTGATCCAGTTCGTCGCCCGGCCGCTGAACGTGGCGCTGTCGACCTGGGGTTCGCCGCTGAGCTGGCGCGAGCGCGCCCTGCTCAGCTGGATCGCCCCGCGCGGGATCGTCGCCGCGGCGGTCTCGGCGATCTTCGCCATCCGCCTGAGCGCCGAAGGCCATGCCCAGGCGGCGCTGCTGGTGCCGCTGACCTTTCTGGTGATCATCGGCACGGTGGTCCTGCAAAGCGCCACCGCCCGCCCCCTGGCGCGCCTGCTGAAGGTCGCCGAGCCCTCGCCCAGCGGCTACCTGATCGTCGGCGCCAATCCGGTCGGGCGCGCCATCGGCAAAGCCCTGAAGAGCCTCGGCAGCCGCGTGCTGCTGACTGATTCGAGCTGGGAAAACATCCGCGCCGCCCGCATGGACAACCTGCCCACCTATTTCGGCAATCCCACCTCGCAGCACGCCGAAGCCCACCTCGACCTGGTCGGCATCGGGCACTTGCTGGGGGTTTCTCCAGCCGGCGAGCTGAATACCCTGGCGGCCATGCGCTTCCGCCACGAGTTCGGCCATCGCCAGCTGTTCGGCCTGCCGACCAGCCAGGAAGCCAAGCGTACCGACAAGCACCGCTCCAGCGACGAACACCGTGGCCGCCCACTTGGCCAGCGACCGCTGACCTACGCGCAGTTCGCCAGCCTGCTGTCGCGCGGCGCCGAAATCCGCACCACCCTGCTCACCGACACCTTCGGCTGGAACGACTACCAGGCGCTGCACGGCGAGTCCGCGATCCTGCTGTTCGCCCGCGATCCGAACGGCAGGATGCACGTCGCCACGCCACAGTCCACGCTGGCGCCGGGCACCGGCTGGACGCTGCTGTCGCTGATCGACGCGGAACCGTCAGTCAGCAAGTCGCAGGCCACGGAAATCGCCGACTAGACTTCAACGAACCGACGAAAGACCGTCGTCACCCTATCCAAGGTTGGGTGACAAACGAAGCCCACGAAGAGGATGATTGCATCTAGCCATCATCCTCTTTTTTCATCAGGCCATGACCATGTCCAATCAACAACATTCCCGCCTGGGCCAGATCCTGATCAACAAGGGGCTGATTAGCGCCGCCCAACTGGACGCCGCGATCCAGGCGCAGTTGAGCAACCACAAGCGCCTGGGCGAAACCCTGATCGAGCAGGGCCTGCTGAGCGAACGGCAACTGAAGAAGGCGCTGAAGAAGCAGACCAACCTGCGCCTGGCCGCGACCCTGGTCGCCGCCCTGCTCAGTCCGTTCCAGATGGCCAGCGCCGACATCCAGCGTATGCAGCCGCCAGCGGCCATGAGCCGCCAGGAATTGCCGAAGAACCTGCGTCCGCTGACCGACGTCGAGATGAGCAACGTCAACGCCCAGGGCCTCAACGAAAGCCTCGAGGGCCTGTTCCTGAAGGCCGAGGGCGGCGACGGACTGGCCGCGGTGAAGCAACTGGCGAAGCTGGTGATGCCGATGCTCGACAGCCTGGAGGCGGAAACCTCGATGAGCGACGTTCGCTACGAAACCGGCAAGACGCAAAGCACGCTCAACCCCGACGGCTCGGTCAACCTGCGCCTGCCGAGCAGTATCGGCGAGGTGCGCTTCGACAATATTCGCATTGCCGGCGCGCCGCGCGAGCAGACGTTCGGCAGCGTCAGCCTGCAACAGATCGACCTGTCCCAGGCCTCCCTGAAGATCAGCCTGCGGCCCTGATCCCAACCCAGGGCCGGATCGTCCGGGGATATGGAAAAGGCACCCGTGGGTGCCTTCTTTCCGCCTGTCTCAAGCCGCCTGGCTGGCCGGGAACCCCGGCAGGACCGGAACCGGCCGCTTTTCGTCGTCGATGGCAACGAAGCTGAACAGGCCGTGTATGGCCTTCTCGCGACCGTCGGCGTACATGCTTTCCAGGTACACCTCGACCTCCACCTTGAGGCTGGTGTTGCCGACCTTGACCACCCGTCCGACCAGTTCGACGATCGAGCCCGCCGGGATCGGGTGGTTGAAGTCGATGCGATCGGTGGAAACGGTCACCAGCGGCAGGCGGCAGAAACGGGTCGCGGTGATGAACGAGACCTCGTCCATCCAGGCCAGCGCAGTCCCGCCGAACAGGGTGTTGTGGTGATTGGTGGTGGGCGGGAATACCGCCTTGGTCACACGGGTTTCGGAAAGCTCGGTGCGACGCAGGATTTCTTGCTCTCTGGGGGTCATGCCACGAATACCGGATGGAGTGGCTGCCTGGGTGCCGCGGATGTTGTACTGGTTATGCGCTGCCGTGGGCAGTAGGAAGCGCCGCCGGAAAGGCGAACGCCAGACATGAAAAAAGCAGCCCTCGGGCTGCTTTTCTCGGAGAAGAACCGGATTAGACCAGTTTTTCCTTGATGCGCGCGGCCTTGCCGGACAGGGCGCGGAGGTAGTACAGCTTGGCCTTGCGCACGTCGCCGCGACGCTTGACGCTCAGGCTGTCGACGATCGGGCTGTAGGTCTGGAAGGTACGTTCCACGCCCACGCCGTTGGAGATCTTGCGCACGGTGAAGGCGCTGTTCAGGCCACGGTTGCGCTTGGCGATAACGACGCCTTCGAAGGCCTGCAGACGCTGACGGTCGCCTTCCTTCACCTTGACCTGGACGATCACGGTATCGCCGGGGGCGAACGCCGGGATCTCTTTGTTCATCTGTTCAGCTTCGATCTGCTGAATGATCTTGTTGGTCATGCTGTGCTCCTAAGACCGGCAATCGGCCAGCCATCGATACGTTAACTATCGTCCCGCTGACGGATATATTCCGCCAGCAGCTTCTGCTCTTCTCCAGAAAGCGAGCGGCTATCCAGAAGATCGGCGCGTCGTTCCCAGGTCCGCCCAAGGGCCTGCTGCAAACGCCAACGCCGGATGTGTTCATGGTTGCCACTGAGCAACACTTCAGGAACACGTTTGTCCGCGTACACCTCGGGTCGGGTGTAGTGCGGGCAGTCGAGCAGGCCATCCGTGAAGGAGTCCTCCTCGGCGGAATCTGCATGACCCAATGCACCGGGCAGCAACCGCGTCACTGCATCGACCAGCACCATGGCCGGCAACTCACCGCCGGACAGGACATAATCGCCGATCGACCATTCTTCATCGACGTGCTCTTCGATGAAGCGCTCGTCGATGCCTTCGTAGCGCCCGGCGATGAGGATCAACGCTTCCTCTTCGGCCAGTTCGCGTACGCCCGCCTGCGTCAGCTGGCGGCCTTGCGGCGAAAGGTAGATCACCTTCGCCTTCCTGCCCCCGGCGGCTTGCCTGGCATCCGCCAGCGCGCCCTCCAGAGGCTTGATCTTCATCACCATGCCAGGGCCACCGCCGAAGGGCCGGTCGTCCACCGTCTGGTGGCGGTCCTCGGTGTAGTCCCGTGGATTCCAGCAGGTCAGCGTGAGCAACCCCTGCTTTACCGCACGGCTGGTGATGCCATAGTCACTGATCGCGCGGAACATCTCCGGAAAGATGCTGACGACGCCCACCCACAAACGCTTGTCCATGGATGATCAGAAGTCCGCGTCCCAGTCCACCCGCATCTCGCCAGCGGCCAGGTCGATCGACAGCACGCACTGCCCGGTGTAGGGCAACAGGCGCTCGCGGTCGTCCAGGCTGCCCGCGCAGGGCTTGACCACCATGACATCGTTGGCACCGGTTTCCAGCAGATGGTCGATCACGCCGAGCAACTGCCCGCCCTGGTCGATCACCTTCAGGCCTTCCAGCTGGTGCCAGTAGTACTCACCTTCCTCGAGAGAGGGCAACTCGCTACGCGGGATGCAGATCTCGTAACCGGTGAAGGTGCGGGCCTCTTCGCGATCGTCGAGCCCCTTGAGCTTGGCGGCCAGGACCTTGCCATGCAGGCGCCCCCTGACCAGCTCGGCCTGCCGAATCTCGCCGTCGCGCCGGAGCGTCCAGCGGCGATAGTCCAGCAGGTTGTCCAACGGGTCGGTAAAGGAATACACCTTCACCTCACCGCGGATGCCGTACACCGAAACGATCTTGCCGATCACGACCAGGTCGTCGGCGGGTGTCGGCATTTCACTCATGACGGCTTAGGCGTTTGCCTTGGCAGCGTCCTTGAGCAGCTGAGCAACGCGCTCAGACGGCTGTGCACCCTGGCCGAGCCAGTAGGTAGCACGCTCCTGGTCGACGGACAGACGCACTTCGCCACCAGTCGCAACCGGGTTGAAGAAACCGATGCGCTCGACGAAGCGACCATCGCGCGCATTGCGGCTGTTGGTCACGGTCAGGTGGTAGAAGGGGCGCTTTTTGGAGCCGCCACGAGCAAGACGGATGGTTACCATGTGAACTTCGTTCCTGTAGTCGGTGCTTGCAAAATGAATGCACGCTGGGCCCACGGCCCGAAAGGCCGCATATTCTAAGGATTATCGGGGAATTTGCAAATCTCTTTTTCGGCCACCCATCGGCCGGCGCGGAGAGCGCGGGAAGCACACGGTCCGCCCGCCGGCCGACGGAGCGAAACCGCCGGCGTGGCCAGCGGCCGCGCGTCCGATCAAAGCTTGGGCATGCCCCCCGGGAACATACTGCCCATGCCTCGCATCATCTTGGCCATGCCGCCCTTGGCGGTGACCTTCTTCATCATCTTCTGCATCTGCTTGTGCTGCTTGATCAGCCGGCCGACGTCCTGCACCTGGGTACCGGAGCCAAGGGCGATGCGGCGCTTGCGCGAGCCGCTGATCATTTCCGGATCGCGCCGTTCGCCGGGCGTCATCGAGTTGATGATCGCCTCCATCTGCTTGAACTGTTTCTCCGCAGCACCCTGGGCATTGCCCATCTGCGCCAGGTTGACCCCGCCGAGCATCGGCAGCTTGTCCATGAGCCCGCCGAGGCCGCCCATGTTCTTCATCTGTTGCAACTGGTCGCGGAAGTCTTCCAGGTCGAAGCCCTTGCCCTTCTTGATCTTCTTCGCCAGCTTCTCGGCCTTGTCGCGGTCGAGGTTCTGCTCGGCCTGTTCGATCAGGCTGAGCACGTCGCCCATGCCGAGGATGCGCGAGGCCACGCGGTCGGGATGGAACGGATCGAGCGCTTCGCTCTTTTCGCCCATGCCGAGGAACTTGATCGGCTTGCCGGTGATCGCCCGCACCGAGAGCGCGGCACCACCACGCGCGTCGCCGTCGACCTTGGTCAGGACCACGCCGGTCAGCGGCAAGGCGTCATTGAAGGCCTTGGCGGTGTTGGCGGCGTCCTGGCCGGTCATGGCATCGACCACGAACAGGGTTTCCGCCGGCTTGATCGCCGCGTGCACCTGCTTGATCTCGTCCATCATGTCGGCATCGATGTGCAGGCGGCCTGCGGTATCGACGATCACCACGTCGATGAACTTCAGTCTCGCCTCGCGGATCGCCGCCTCGGCGATGGCCACCGGCTTCTGGCTGACGTCGGAAGGGAAGAAGGTTACGCCAACCTCGCCCGCCAGGGTTTCCAGCTGCTTGATCGCGGCGGGTCGGTAGACGTCGGCGGAAACCACCATCACCGACTTCTTCTTGCGTTCCTTAAGGAAGCGCGCCAGCTTGCCCGCGGTGGTGGTCTTGCCCGCGCCCTGCAGGCCGGCCATCAGGATCACCGCCGGCGGCGCGACGCTCAGCGCCAGGTCCTCGTTGGCCGCCCCCATCAGCTCCTCGAGCTCGGCGCGGACGATCTTCACGAACGCCTGTCCCGGGGTCAGGCTCTTCGAGACCTCGGTACCGACGGCGCGCTCCTTGACCTTGTTGACGAAGTCCTTGACCACCGGCAGGGCCACGTCGGCCTCGAGCAGGGCCATGCGCACTTCGCGCAGAGTGTCCTTGATGTTGTCCTCGGTCAGCTTGGCCTTGCCGGTGACATGGCGAAGCGTCTGCGAGAGGCGGTCTGTAAGGTTTTCGAACATGCGCGATCCTTCCACGGGGGTTGCGGCAAGCGGCGGATTATAACCAAGAGCGCGTCGCGGGACACGCGATGAAAGACGGAGTGTGTGTCCGGCGACGACCGGAGGCCAGCCTCAAGTCCTTGATTTGCCGATGCGTTCCGTCTTTGCCGAAGCGACCGCCGGACCATGAGGTCGCGGCGCCCGCGGCAGGCGGTCCGCCAACCCGGCCACAGGTACGAGAGAACTGTTCGCAACGGCTTTCTCGCGACGCTCGATCTATGCCAAACTCCCATCCTTTCGGGCCCGCGATTACAAGGACTTATGCATCCCCTGCTGCCCAGCCTCATCGCTGCTGTTCTCTATCTCGGCACCGCCGCCTACCAGGGTGCCTGTGTGTCCAAGCGCACCGCGCCGGGCAAACCCCTGCTGCTCCTGTTCGGACTCCTGGCACTGGTCGCCCACGCCTTCAGCCTCTACCAGCAATTGCTGACCCCGGCCGGCCTGGTGCTGGACTTCTTCAACGCCGCCAGCCTGATCGCCGCCGCGGTAATTCTCCTGACCCTGCTGGCGACCTTGCGGATACCGGTGGAGAACCTGCTCCTCCTTCTATTCCCGCTGGGTGCCCTCACCACCCTGCTGGCGGTACTCATCCCCCACGGCACCGTCGAGCCGATCAACGAACAGCCAGGCATTCTGGCCCACATCCTGCTCTCGATCCTGGCCTACGGCCTGCTCACCATCGCGGTGTTCCAGGCGCTCTTGCTGCTGCTCCAGGACTACCGCCTCAAGCACAAGCATCCGTCCGGGCTGATCCGCAACTTCCCGCCCCTGCAAACCATGGAAAGCCTGCTGTTCGGCTTCCTCTGGGGCGGCTGGTCGCTGCTTTCGCTGTCGCTGCTGTCCGGATGGCTGTTCGTCGACAACCTGTTCGCCCAGCACCTGGCGCACAAGACCATCCTGTCCTGCTTCGCCTGGGTGGTCTTCGCCGTGCTCCTCTGGGGTCGCCACCAGCTCGGCTGGCGGGGCCACAAGGCGATCCGCTGGACCCTGGCCGGTTTCTGCCTGTTGATGTTGGCGTACTTCGGCAGCAAGCTGGTGCGGGAATTCATCCTGCACATCTGATGGGCCTCCTTCATGGATGAGCTGCACCCCGGGTACCTGGTCGGCCTGCTGGTTCTCCTGGTCGCCTGCTCGGCGTTCTTCTCCTGCGTCGAGACCGCCCTGCTCAACCTCGACCGTTACCGCCTGCGCCTGCAGGCCAAGCAAGGCCTGCGCGGGGCCCGGCGCAGCAGTTGGCTGCTGCTGCACGACGACCGCCTGCGCGGCACCCTGTTGTTCGGCCGCACCCTGGTCAACGTCAGCGCCGCCGCCCTGGCCAGTTGGGCCGCGCTGCGCCACTGGGGCGTCATCGGCCTGGCCGTCGCCATCCCCGGCATGACCCTGCTCCTGCTGCTGTTCGGCGCCCTGCTGCCGCGCCGCTACGGCGCCCTTCGCTCGGAACGCGTCGCCCTGCCGCTCAGCCTGCCGCTCCTGATCCTGCAGCGCCTGTGCTGGCCCCTGCTGTGGCTGCTGACCCTGCTGAGCAACGCGCTGCTGCGCCTGCTCGGCGTCGCCGCGGCGGAACAGGACGACAGCGGACGCAGCCGCGACGAAGAGGCCCTGCATCCGGCCGACAATCCCCAGGCCAGCGAGGTCAACCGGCATGACATGCTGCTCGGCCTGCTGGACCTGGAGAAGGTCACGGTCAACGACCTGATGATCCCGCGCAACGAAATCGAAGGCATCGACCTCGACGACGAACTCGAGGTCATCGTCGAGCAGTTGCGCACCACCAGCCACACCCGCCTGCCGGTCTACCGCGACGACGTCAACCAGATCGAAGGGGTCGTGCACATGCGCCAGATCGCGCGCCTGCTGACCCAGGGCCGCCTGACCAAGGAGAATCTCCGCCAGGCCTGCATGGAGCCGTATTTCGTGCCGGAAAGCACGCCGCTGTCGACCCAGTTGGTGAACTTCCAGAAGGAGAAGCGCCGTATCGGCGTGGTGGTCGACGAATATGGCGAGGTGATCGGCATCGTCACGC
This sequence comes from Pseudomonas sp. RC10-4-2, assembly GCF_050433085.1. Lineage (NCBI taxonomy): Bacteria > Pseudomonadati > Pseudomonadota > Gammaproteobacteria > Pseudomonadales > Pseudomonadaceae > Pseudomonas > Pseudomonas sp. RC10-4-2. The sequence goes on along the minus strand of NZ_JBNPXX010000001.1, from coordinate 565,368 downwards.
TGGAGGACATCCTCGAAGAGATCGTCGGCGACTTCAACGACCTCGACAGCCTCGACAACCCGGATATCCAGGCCCAGGAGGACGGCAGCTTCGTCATCGACGGCAGCGCCAACCTGCGCGAGCTGAACAAGTCGCTTGGCTGGCAATTGCCCTGCGACGGCCCGAAGACCCTCAACGGCCTGGTCACCGAAGCCCTGGAGCAGATCCCCGATTGCGCGGTGTGCCTGCGCATCGGCCCCTACTGCCTGGAAATCCAGCAGTCGGCGGAAAACCGTGTGAAAAGCGTGCGCGCCTGGCATCCCCGCGCGCTGACCCCGCTGGTCGAAAGCGACGCCAGCGTCTGATCCGGGATTGCCGAACCGGCCCCGCGGCGCTCTATAATCGACCCCAGCTTATCCAGCCCTGCCGCCGGTTCCGCCGCTACCCGCAGCCCGAGCCCCGGCCAGTCACCCGCCAGTCCCGCCTGCCCGCCCGGCCCCGATGCCGACGGTACCAGCCGGCGCACGGCGCGCAGCCCCATCCTCCCTGCGCGACCGATCTCGTCCGCCCCACCCGGGCGCCGCGCCGCCGCATCGGCGCACTGGCCATAACCATCCGGCCGCACGGAAGCACTCCGTCGTGCCCCGACTGCCAGGGACCTTCCCACCATGACCGCCGCCACCCTCGCCGCCGACGCCGCTCCGGAACCGGCCAACTCGACCACCCGGGTCGCAGTCGCCAGCTTCATCGGCACCGCCATCGAGTTCTACGATTTCTACGTCTATGCCACTGCCGCCGCCCTGGTGATCGGTCCGGTATTCTTCCCGCAGACATCCGGCACCGCGCAGATGCTCAGCGCCTTCCTCACCTTCGGCATCGCCTTCCTCGCCCGTCCGCTGGGCTCGGCGCTGTTCGGCCACTTCGGCGACCGCATCGGGCGCAAGTCGACCCTGGTCGCCTCGCTGCTGCTGATGGGGGTGTCCACCACCCTGATCGGCGTCCTCCCCGGCTACGACAGCATCGGCTACTGGGCGCCGTTGCTGCTCTGCGTGCTGCGCTTCGGCCAGGGCCTCGGCCTCGGCGGCGAGTGGGGCGGCGCCGCGCTGCTGGCCACGGAGAACGCGCCGGCCGGCAAGCGCGCCTGGTTCGGCATGTTTCCCCAGCTCGGCCCGTCGATCGGCTTCCTCGCCGCCAACGGCCTGTTCCTGGCCCTGGCGATGCTGCTCAGCGAGGAGCAGTTCCGTGAGTGGGGCTGGCGGATCCCGTTCCTGCTCAGCGCGGCGCTGGTTGTGGTCGGCCTCTACGTACGCCTGAAGCTGGCGGAAACCCCGGTGTTCGCCAAGGCCATGGCCAAGCACGAGAGGGTCCGCCTGCCGATCGCCGAGCTGTTCGCCCAGCACTGGCGGCCGACCCTGCTCGGCGCCCTGGCGATGGTGGTGTGTTATGCGCTGTTCTATATCTCCACGGTGTTCTCGCTGAGCTACGGGGTGGCCAGCCTCGGCTTCAGCCGCGAGGAGTTCCTTGGTCTGCTGTGCCTCGCGGTGCTCTTCATGGCCGCCGCCACGCCGCTGTCGGCCTGGCTCAGCGACCGCTTCGGACGCAAGCCGGTACTGCTGCTCGGCAGCCTGGCGGCGATCGCCTCCGGCTTCGCCATGGAGCCGCTGCTCAGCCAGGGCTCGACGTTCAGCGTCGCCCTGTTCCTCTGCATCGAGCTGTTCCTGATGGGGGTCACCTTCGCCCCGATGGGCGCGCTGCTGCCGGAAATATTCCCCACCCACGTGCGCTACACCGGCGCGTCGGCGGCCTACAACCTGGGCGGCATTCTCGGCGCCTCGGTGGCGCCCTATATCGCCCAGAAGCTGGTCGGCATCGGCGGCCTGGGCTGGGTCGGCGGCTACGTCTCCGCAGCGGCGCTGCTCAGCCTGCTGGCGGTGCTGTGCCTGAAGGAAACCCGCGACAACGACCTCGGCGCAGTGTCCTGAGTCTCGCTCAGACTACCGCGACGCCGCCCTTCTCCCTCGCCGCCAACCAGTCGGCGAGGGCCCCGGCCCAGACCTGGTAGCCCAGCTGCGACGGATGAAAGCCGTCGATGGCCAGGTAGCCCGGAAGCAGGTCCAGCGAGATCGGGCAGTAGCCGGCGCCGGTCGCGCCAGCGAGATCGCACAGCGCCTCGTCGAGCAGCCGCCCGCGCCACCCCAGCAGGGCCCGCAGCAACCCGGGCAAGGCGGAAAAATGCCGCAGCGGCGGCACCGCGGTGCAGGTCACCTGCGCGCCGGCCGCCTGGAAGCCTTCGATCAGGGCCGCGCAGTCGGCACGCCAGCGTTCGAGGGAGCGCAGGCTGGTGGTGTCATTGACGCCGAAGACCAGGATCACCTGGTCGAAGAAACGTCCCGCCACCTGCGGTAGCAGGCGTTCGCGCGCCTCGCCGCTGGTGATGCCGTTCTCGCCCAGCGCCTGCCAGGCCACCGGGCGGCGCAGACGCTCGCCCAGCGCCGCGGCCAGGCGGCCGGCCAGGGCGTAGTCCAGGCAACTGGCGCCGACCCCGGCCACTGTCGACTCACCGAACAACAGCAAGCGCAGCGGTTCTTCGGCACCGGACCCACCGACCAGCCCTTCGCGAGGTCCCGCCGCGGGCGCCAGGCGCAAGGCTCGGCGGCGGGTGCGGATAGCCAGCGGCACCGCCAGCGGCAGCAACGGCAGAGCCGCCGCCCACCAGGCCAGCGATGCCAGCCGGCGCATCTCAGAGTTCGACGCGAACCGCCTGGGCGGCCCGGGTCGCCTTGGCGCGGGCGGCGTCGATCGACTCGTCGCGCGCCAGGGCCACGCCCATTCGCCGCTGGCCATCCACTTCCGGCTTGCCGAACAGGCGTAGCGCCGTATCCGCCTCGCTCAGCGCGGCGCCGAGGTTGGCGAAAGCGACCTGCCGGGACTTGCCTTCCACCAGGATCACCGCCGAGGCCGACGGGCCGAGCTGGCGGATCACCGGGATCGGCAGGCCGAGGATCGCCCGCGCGTGCAGCGCGAACTCGGAAAGATCCTGGGAAATCAGGGTCACCAGGCCGGTATCGTGCGGACGCGGCGACACCTCGCTGAACCACACCTGGTCGCCCTTGACGAACAGTTCGACGCCGAACAGCCCGCGTCCGCCGAGGGCCTCGGTCACTGCCCGGGCGACCCGCTCGGACTCGGCCAGGGCCTGCGCGCTCATCGCCTGCGGCTGCCAGGACTCGTGGTAGTCGCCCTTGACCTGGCGGTGACCGATCGGCGCGCAGAAAGTGGTGCCGTCGACGTGGCGCACGGTGAGCAGGGTGATTTCGTAGTCGAAATCGATGAAGCCCTCGACGATCACCCGGCCCTTGCCGGCGCGCCCGCCTTCCTGGGCATAGTCCCAGGCCGCCTGCAGGTCGTCGGGGCCTTTCAGGACGCTCTGGCCCTTGCCCGACGAACTCATGATCGGCTTCACCACGCAGGGGTAGCCGACGCGCTCGACGCCACGGCGGTAGTCCTCGAAGGTATCGGCGAAGTAATAGGGCGAGGTCGGCAAGCCGAGCTCCTCGGCAGCCAGCCGGCGGATACCCTCGCGGTTCATGGTCAGTTGCGCGGCGCGGGCGGTGGGCACCACGGTGTAGCCTTCGGCCTCCAGCTCGACCAGGGTCGCGGTGGCGATGGCCTCGATCTCCGGCACGATGTAGTGCGGCTTCTCCTGCTCGATCACCGCGCGCAGGGCGGCGCCGTCGAGCATGCTGATCACGTGGCTGCGATGTGCCACCTGCATGGCCGGCGCGTTGCCATAGCGATCGACGGCGATCACTTCGCAACCCAGGCGTTGCAGCTCGATGGCGACTTCCTTGCCCAGCTCGCCGGAGCCACAGAGAAGGACGCGGGTCGCGCTCGGCGACAGGGGGGTACCGATACGGGTCATGGAAGAACCTCGGAAATGAAAGAAAACGGAATCAGCTTCAGGCGGAACCGCTGACCAGCCCTTGCGCCTTGGCGCGCTCGAAACAGCGACCGAGCACCTCGCGGCGCTCGTCGTTGCTCATCAGGCCCCAGCGGGTGATCTCGGCCGCCGTGCGCTGGCAGCCGATACAGATGTCCTGCTCGTCCAGCGCGCAGACATGCACGCAGGGCGAAGCCACCGGTCGCTCGTTCACGCCGGGTCCTCGACGAGGTCGCGGGCGTAACGGCGGGCATTGTGCACATAGTGGGCGGCGCTGGCCTCGAGCATTTTCTTCTGCGGCTCGCTCAGCTCGCGCACTACCTTGCCCGGCGAGCCCATCACCAGCGAGCCGTCGGGAATCTCCTTGCCCTCGGGAATCAGCGCGTTGGCGCCGATGATGCAGTACTTGCCGATCTTCGCCCCATTGAGGATCACCGCGTTGATCCCCACCAGGCTGTAGTCGCCCACGCTGCAACCATGCAGCATGGCGTTGTGGCCGACGGTGACGCCCTTGCCGAGGGTCAGCGGATAGCCCATGTCGGTGTGCATCACCGAGCCGTCCTGGACGTTGCTGTGCTCGCCGATATGGATCAGCTCGTTGTCGCCGCGCAGCACCGCGCCAAACCAGACGCTGGCGCCGGCATCCAGGCGAACCTTGCCGATCACCGCTGCGCTGGGCGCGATCCAGCTGTCGGGATGGGTTTCGACGCGGGCATCGCCCAGGCGGTATTTCATCGCGATCTCCTCATGGCCGGGGTCTGCGCCCCGTCGGTCAACTCAGTTTGATGAACGAAGCCGGCGGCGTGTGCAGGTCGATGGGGTCGTCGTACAGCAGGTTGACCAGCTCCACCACCATGATGGCCGTCAGGCCCCAGATCTTGAACTCGCCGAAGCGATAGCTGGGCACGTACCAGCTGCGGCCGAAGTAGTCGATACGGTGGGTGACCTCGCGCGGGTCGTCGCGAAAGAAACTCAGCGGCACGTTGAACACCGCGGCGATCTCGCCGTCGTTGGGCTGGTACTCGACGAAGTCGGGAATGAAGGCGACATAGGGAGTGACCTCGATGCCATGCCGCGAGACCAGGGTGCTCAGCGGCCCGACCACTTCCACCAGGCCCGGCGGCAAGGCGATCTCCTCCTCCGCCTCGCGCAGGGCGGTGCGCACCAGGTCGGCGTCTTCCGGGTCGCGCCGCCCGCCGGGGAAGGCGACCTCGCCGCCATGGGTGGACAAACCGGCGGCGCGCAGGGTCAGCACCAGCTCCGGATCGTCGCTGCGGGTGATGGGCACCAGCACGGCCGCTTGGGGGAAGCGCTGGTCGGTATCCAGTTGGCGGGGGCGGTGCGCCTCGATGCGTTGGCGCAGCTCGTCGAGCGTGCAGTTCATACTGCCGGGGTTTCCGAGGTCTTGTCGTTTCCCCGAGATCATGGCACGAAAGCCCCGGCCAGCCCACCCCTCCCGCACGGGGCCTTGTCGCCTCCCGGCCAGCCGAGCAAGATAGGCCTTTCCCCGAAGAAGAACCTGGCATGAAATTCTGCAGCCTGTGCGGCGCCACGGTGGTCCAGCGCATCCCGGACGGCGACAACCGCCTGCGCTACGTCTGCGACGCCTGCCACACCGTGCACTACCAGAACCCGCGTATCGTCGCCGGCAGCCTGCCGGTGTGGGACGGCCAGGTCCTGCTCTGCCGTCGCGCCATTGCGCCGCGCCTGGGCTACTGGACGCTGCCGGCCGGCTTCATGGAGAACGGCGAGACCCTCGCCCAGGCGGCGGCCCGCGAGACAGAGGAAGAAGCCAACGCGCGGATCGGTGACCTGCAGCTCTATACCCTTTTCGACCTGCCGCACATCAGCCAGGTCTACCTGTTCTTCCGCGCCGAGCTGCTCGACCTGGATTTCTCCGCCGGCGATGAAAGCCTGGAGGTGCGGCTTTTCGACGAAGCGGAGATTCCCTGGTCGGAGCTGGCTTTTCCGACCATCGGCCGTACCTTAGAATGCTACTTCAGCGACCGCCGCGAAGGCTGCTTCCCGGTGCGCAACGAAGCCATTGCACCTATGCTGGCTTCCTATAAGAAAGACTGAACGCCAAACACTCGAACACCGCCGCCGTTGCGGCTCAAGGGAACATCGGGGATTTCACTTCCATGCGCTGGTTGCTTGCTTTGCTGTGCTTGACCTTCGCCAGTCTGACCCAGGCCAATGCCGCGCCGAGCCTGGAAGGCAAGGTGGACAAGGTCCTGGTGCTCAAGTCCGAGCGAAAACTGCTGCTCCTCAACAAAGGCAACGTCCTGAAAAGCTACCGTGTCTCGCTGGGCAAGCGCCCGACCGGCCCGAAGCTGGCCGAAGGCGACAACCGCACCCCGGAAGGCTTCTACTGGATCGACTGGCGCAAGACCAGCAACAACTACAACCTCTCCATGCACATTTCCTACCCCAACGCCCGCGACGTGGCCAAGGCCCGGGAAAAGGGCCTGCCGGCCGGTGGCATGATCATGATCCACGGCACCCCGCTGGATGACGAATACCCGGAGTGGTACTTCTCCACCCTGGACTGGACCAATGGCTGTATCGCCATGAACAACACCGACATGCGCGAAGTCTGGAGCGTGGTGAAAGACGGCACGCTGATCGAGATCCGCCCCTGACAGAACCAGGCTGATACCACTCGTCAGCCGTCAGCCACGCCAGGAACGCCGCCGCGAGATTTTCCGGCGGCGTTTTCTTTTATCCGTCAAACCCTTGCATCCCTTACTCAGGCCGAGTCAATCGACGGGACGGCTGGCTGACGCGTGCGCGACGCACAACTGGCATTGACGTGGTATTCAAGTGGTATTAGTTTTCCCAGCATTACCGGGCGACAACAACACAATCCGCATCGGAACCTCTCATGAAGACAGCCCACGACCTGCTCCTGGCCCTGCGTCCCGACGAGGCGCAACCCACCCCCCTCTATCTGCAGCTGGCGCGCAATCTCGAGAGCGCGATCCATGCCGGCCAGTGGAAAGCGGAGGAAGCGCTGCCCTCCGAACGCAACCTCAGCGAAACCCTGAACATTTCCCGCGTCACCGCGCGCAAGGCCCTCGAAGTACTCTTCGAGCAGGGCCTGATCCGCCGCAACCAGGGCTCCGGCACCTTCATTACGCCGCGTCTCGAACAACCGTTGTCGCGTCTCTCCAGCTTCAGCGAGATGCTCCGCCTGAAAGGCTTCACCCCCGGCTCCACCTGGCTGGAGCGCGGCATCGCCCTGCCCACCCACGACGAACTGATCCGCCTCGGCCTCTCGCCGACCGAAAAGGTCGCGCGCATGAAGCGCCTGCGCAAGGCCGACGGCACAGTGATGGCGATCGAGAACAGCACCCTGCCGGCGCGCCTGCTGCCGGACCCGACAGCGGTCGGCGATTCCCTCTACGAATACCTGGACGGCATCGGTCGCCCAGTGGTCCGCGCCCTCCAGCACGTGCGCGCGATCAACGCCTCCGCGTCCGATGCCGCGCTGGTCGGCATCGCGCCGGGCACCGCGATGCTGCTGATGACCCGGATCGGCTACCTCGAGGACAACACCCCGATCGAGCTGACCGACACCTACTGCCGCAACGACTACTACGACTTCGTCGCCGAACTGCGACGCTGACCGACACGGAGCCGCCATGCTCGAAGGCAACATTCTCACCCCGCAAGGCTGGGTCCTCGGCCGCCTACACATCCAGGACGGGCGTATCCAGCGGATCGAAGGCGAGCCCTGCGATCCGGCCGGCAACGCCGATCCGTACCTGCTGCCAGGCTTCATCGACCTGCATGTGCACGGCGGCGGCGGCCGCGACATCATGGAAGGCGGCGACGCCTTCGCCACCATCGCCCGCACCCACCGGCGCTTCGGCACGACCTCGCTGCTGGCCACCACCATGACCGCTCCGCGCGAGGAGATCGCCGACATCCTCAGCCAGCTCGGCGATTACTGCCGCCGCTCGCTGGAGGGCGGTTCACGGATACTCGGCGTGCACCTGGAAGGCCCCTACATCAACTCCGGCAAGCTCGGCGCGCAGCCCAACTTCGCCCATGCCGCGGTGCTCGAGGAAGTCGAGGACTACCTGCGCCGCGCGCCGATCCGGGTGATCACCATCGCCCCCGAGATCGCCGGACACCGGCCGCTGATCCGCGCCCTCGCCGAGCGCGGCGTACGCCTGCAGATCGGCCATACCCTGGGCAGCTACGAGGATGGCGTGGCCGCACTGGAAGCCGGCGCCAGCAGCTTCACCCACCTCTACAACGCGATGACCGGCCTGCACCACCGCGAACCGGGTATCGTCGGCGCGGCCCTGGCCCACGCACGCTACGCCGAGCTGATCCCCGACCTGCTGCATGTCCATCCCGGCGCCATCAGGGTGGCCCTGCGTTCGATCCCGTGCCTGTACTGCGTGACCGACTCCACCGCCGCCGCCGGCATGCCCGACGGCCAGTACAAGCTCGGCAGCCACACGGTGACCAAGTGCCTGGGCGGCGTGCGCCTGCCCGACGGCACTCTGGCCGGCAGCACCCTGACCATGGACCAGGCGCTGCGCAACCTGGTGAAGATCGGCCTGCCCCTGGCCGAAGCCTCGCAACGCCTTTCGCAATTCCCCGCCGATTACCTCGGCCTCGCCGAGCGCGGCCGCCTGGCGCCCGCAGCCTGGGCCGATGTGGTGCGCCTGGATCGCTCCCTGGAACTCGACGCCGTGATGGTGGAAGGAGAACTCGAATGACTTCGCTGATGCTCGAGGAAGCGCTCTCCGCCGCCACGGTGGCGAGCCGTCAACTGGCCGTGCTCGACGCCTGCCTGCCGGCGCTTGGCCAGCGTCTGCGGGAGGTCGATCCGAACCTGGCACTGACTGTCGCGCGCGGCAGCTCCGACCATGCCGCCAGCTACTTCGCCTACCTGGCCATGCAGCACGCCGGCTTGCCGGTGGCCTCGCTGCCCATGTCGGTAGTGACCCTGAACCGCTCGCCACTGCGTGTCGCCGGGCAGGCCGTCTTCGCTTTCTCGCAGTCCGGGCAGAGCCCCGATCTCGTGGACAGCCTGCGCATCCTGCGCGAACGCGGCGCCCTGGGCATCGCCCTGGTGAATGCCGAGGATTCGCCGCTGGAAGCCGCCAGCGAATTCGTCGTGCCGCTCTGCGCCGGCGCCGAGCGCAGCGTCGCAGCGACCAAGAGCTTCATCGCCACGCTCAGCGCCAGCGCCCGCCTGCTCGCCCACTGGCAGCGCGACCATGCCCTGCTGGCCGCAGGCCAGGGCCTGGCGGCCGGGCTGGAGCAGGCCGCCAGGCTCGACTGGTCGCCGGCCATCGAGGTCCTGCGCGACTGCCAGCGGCTGATGGTGATCGGTCGCGGCGCCGGCTACGCCATCGCCCAGGAGGCCGCGCTGAAATTCAAGGAAACCTCGGCGATCCAGGCCGAGGCCTTCAGCAGCGCCGAGGTCCGCCATGGACCGATGGCGCTGGTCGAGGAGCGCTATCCGCTGCTGGTATTCGCTCCCCGCGGCCCGGAGCAGGAAGGCCTGCTGGCGCTCGCCGAGGATATGCGCCAGCGCGGTGCGCAGGTATTGCTCGCCGCCCCGGACGACATCGCCGAACGCGACCTGCCGCTGCAGCGCGCCGCGCATCCGGCGCTCGATCCGATCCTGGCGATCCAGAGTTTCTACGTCATGGCCGCCGGCCTGGCCGAAGCCCGCGGCATGGACCCGGACCAGCCACGGCACCTGAGCAAAGTCACCCGAACCCACTGAGCCTGAGCGCGCCCATGAACAACAAGAATCTCGCCCTCAAAGCGCCCCTGAGCGGCCCCGTGATGCCGCTCAACCGAGTACCCGACCCGGTGTTTTCCAGCGGCACCCTGGGCGAAGGCATCGCCATCGACCCACTCAACGACTGCCTGCACGCGCCCTGCGCCGGGCTGGTCAGCCACCTGGCGCGAACCCGCCACGCGCTCAGCCTGCGCGCCGACAACGGTGCCGAGCTGCTGCTGCACATCGGCCTCGATACCGTACAGCTGCAAGGCGAAGGCTTCGAGGCGCTGGTCGAGGAAGGTACGCGGGTGATCGAGGGCCAGCCGCTGCTGCGCTTCGACCTGGACCGCGTCGCCCGCGGCAGCCGCAGTCTGATCACGGTGATGATCCTGACCAACGGCGACGGCTTCCAGGTACGCCCGCTGACCACCAACCCGGTGGAGGTCGGCGCGCCGCTCCTGCAACTGAGTCCGGAGAAGGCCGAGCAACGTCCGGCCAATCCCGCGCCTGGCGAAGGCTCCGCGCAGCGCCAGGTCCGCGGGCGGGCGCGGGTCGCCCATCATGGCGGTCTGCACGCACGCCCGGCAGCGCTGCTACGCAAGACCGCGCAGGGCTTTTCCAGCCAGGCCGAACTGCACTTCGCCGGGCAGGTGGCCAGCGTCGACAGCCTGGTCGGCATCATGGGCCTGGGGGTCGCCGAACAGGACGAGGTAGAGGTGATCTGTCGCGGCGAAGACAGCGAGGCGGCCCTCGGCGCCCTGCTCGCGGCCCTCGCCAGCGCCACCGCGGGGGCTCCGAAGGATGCCCCGCGCGCCATCGCCCCGGGCGAGCCGGCGCGACCTGCGGCTGTCGCCGGTATCCTGGCCGGCGTCTGCGCTTCGCCCGGCCTGGCCAGCGGTCCCCTGGCGCGGCTCGGCGCCATCAGCCTGCCGGCGGATGACGGCCGGCATCGTCCCGAGGAACAACACCTCGCCCTGGACCAGGCCCTGCAACGGGTGCGCGACGACGTACAGGGGAGCCTGCAGCAGGCCAGGCTCGGCGGCGACGAGAACGAAGCGGCGATCTTTTCCGCGCATCTCGCGCTGCTGGAAGACCCGGGTCTGCTGGACGCCGCCGACATGCTGATCGACCAGGGCGTCGGCGCCGCCCACGCCTGGCACCGGGCGATTCAGGCCCAGTGCGAGATTCTCCAGGCGCTGGGCAACCTGCTGCTGGCCGAGCGCGCCAACGACCTGCGCGACCTGGAAAAACGCGTGCTGCGGGTGCTGCTCGGCGACACCGCACCGTTGCGGGTGCCTGCTGGGGCCATCGTCGCCGCCCGGGAGATCACCCCCTCCGACCTCGCGCCGCTGGTGGATGCCGGCGCGGCTGGCCTGTGCATGGCCGAAGGCGGCGCCACCTCCCACGTGGCCATCCTCGCCCGTAGCAAGGGCCTGCCGTGCCTGGTGGCGCTCGGCGCCGGGCTGCTGGAGCTGGAGGAAGGCCGGCAGGTAGTACTGGACGCCGGCCAGGGCCGGCTGGAACTCAGCCCCGACGCTCGACGCCTGGAGCAGGTCGCCTTGCAAGTGGCGCAGCGCGAGGAACAACACCGCCGCCAGCAGGCCGATGCGCAGCGCGAGGCGCTCACCCGCGACGGCCGGCGCATCGAGATCGGCGCCAACGTCGCCTCGCCGCGCGAGGCCGCCGAAGCCTTCGCCAACGGCGCCGACGGGGTCGGCCTGCTACGCACCGAGTTTCTCTTCCTCGAGCGCCGCGCCGCGCCCGACGAAGAGGAGCAGCGCAACGCCTACCAGGAGGTCCTGGACGCCATGGGCCAGCGCAAGGTGATCATCCGCACCATCGATGTCGGCGGCGACAAGCACCTCGACTACCTGCCGCTGCCGGTGGAAGAAAACCCAGCACTGGGCCTGCGCGGCATCCGCCTCGGCCAGGCGCGCCCGGAGCTGCTCGACCAGCAGTTGCGCGCGCTGCTGAGGGTCGAACCACTGGAACGCTGCCGGATACTGCTGCCGATGGTCAGCGAGGTCGACGAACTGCGCGCCATCCGTCGCCGCCTCGGCGAGCTGGCCACGCAGTTGGGGATCGAGCGCCTGCCCGAACTCGGGGTGATGATCGAAGTGCCCTCCGCCGCCCTGCTCGCCGATCAACTGGCCGAACACGCCGACTTCCTCTCCATCGGCACCAACGACCTGTCGCAGTACGCCCTGGCCATGGACCGTTGCCACGCCGGCCTGGCCGACCGCATCGACGCCCTGCACCCGGCGCTGCTGCGGCTGATCGCCCAGACCTGCGCCGGAGCAGCCCGCCACGGCCGCTGGGTCGGCGTCTGCGGTGCGCTGGCCTCGGACCCGCTGGCGACACCGGTACTGGTCGGCCTCGGGGTCGAGGAATTGTCCGTCGGGCCGAACCTGGTCGGCGAGATCAAGACCCGGGTGCGCCAGCTCGACGCCGCTGAATGCCGCCGCCACGCCCAGGCGCTACTGGACCTGGGCAGCGCCCGGGCGGTGCGCGACGCCTGCCTGCAACACTGGCCGCTGGCCTGACAAGAACAATCGGAGACCACCGCCATGCCCCCGTTCCTGATCGAAAGCCTGCAACGCCTGGGCCGCGCCCTGATGCTGCCGATCGCGATCCTGCCGATCGCCGGCCTGCTGCTGCGCCTGGGCGACGTCGACCTGCTCGACATTCCGCTGGTCCACGACGCCGGCAAGGCGATCTTCGCCAACCTGGCGCTGATCTTCGCCATCGGCATCGCCGTCGGTTTCGCTCGCGACAACAATGGCACCGCCGGCCTCGCCGGCGCCATCGGCTACCTGGTGATGATCTCGGTGCTCAAGGTGATCGATCCGGGCATCGACATGGGCGTGCTCTCCGGCATCATCAGCGGCCTGGTGGCGGGCGCCCTGTATAACCGCTTCAAGGACGTGAAGCTGCCGGAATACCTGGCGTTCTTCGGCGGCCGCCGCTTCGTGCCGATCGCCACCGGGATCAGCGCGGTCTGCCTGGGCCTGCTGTTCGGGGTGATCTGGCCACCGCTGCAACAGGGCATCAACGGCCTCGGCCAACTCATGCTGGAAAGCGGCAGCTTCGGCGCCTTCGCCTTCGGCGTGCTGAACCGCCTGCTGATCGTCACCGGGTTGCACCACATCCTCAACAACCTGGTGTGGTTCGTCTTCGGCAGCTTCACCGACCCGGAAACCGGGCGCGTCGTCACCGGTGACCTGGCGCGCTATTTCGCCGGCGACCCGAAGGGCGGCCAGTTCATGGCCGGGATGTTCCCGGTGATGATGTTCGGCCTGCCCGCCGCCTGCCTGGCGATGTACCGCAACGCCCGTCCGGAGCGGCGCAAGCTGATCGGCGGGCTGCTCCTGTCGATGGCCTTGACCGCCTTCCTCACCGGCGTCACCGAGCCGGTGGAGTTCGCCTTCATGTTCCTCGCGCCGCTGCTCTACCTGCTGCATGCGCTGCTCACCGGCCTGTCCATGGCCCTCACCGACCTGCTCGACATCCGCCTCGGCTTCACCTTCTCCGGTGGCGCCATCGACCTGGCCCTGGGCTGGGGCCGTTCCACCCACGGCTGGATGCTCTGGCCGCTGGGCCTGCTCTATGCCGGCATCTATTACCTGGTGTTCGACTTCTGCATCCGCCGCTTCAACCTGAAGACCCCGGGCCGCGAAGACGACGCGAGCAGCGAATCGGGCGACAACGCCGAAGCCGAGCGCGCCCCGGCATTCATCCGCGCCCTGGGTGGCGCAGCCAACCTCGAAGTGGTGGACGCCTGCACCACGCGCCTGCGTCTGCGCCTGGTCGACCGCAACAAGGCCTCGGACGCCCAACTCAAGGCCCTCGGTGCGATGGCCGTGGTACGTCCGGGCAAGGCCGGCAGCCTGCAGGTGGTGGTCGGCCCACAGGCCGACAGCATCGCCGACGAGATCCGCCGCGCCCTGCCCTTCGATACGCAACCGGGCGAAGCCGTACCGCCGCTGGGCAGTCCGCACACAGCCGAAGAGGTGGTGGCGATGCAGGCCACCGTCGACGCCGCCGAAGCCCAGGCCTGGCTCGGCGCCCTCGGCGGCGCCGGCAACCTGCGCGAGGTACGGGACGTCGCACTGACCCGCCTGCGGGTCAGCGTGGCGGACGAACGCAAGCTGGCCACCGAGCAACTGCGTCGTCTCGGCGGACAGGGCGTCAGTTCCCTCGCCGGCGGCATCTGCCATATCCTGGTGGGCCCCCGCGCCGCGGCCCTGAGCCAGGCCCTGCAACCGCTGCTGCGGCGCTGACGGCAGGAGGGCTGGACCTCGGCCAATCGGCGGATAACCGCCAAGCGGTTATTCGCCCCACGCCACAGCTCCCCCGTTCGGGTTCGATAATCGCGAAGCGGTTGTTCGCGCCACGCCACAGCCCCGGGTCGGGCTCTCCCCGTGAGGCGGATAACGAAAAGGGCGGCCACTGGCCGCCCTTCTTGCTTGTCCGAGGAAAACTCAGAAGACCATGTCGGTCAGGCGCCAGACTTCGTAGGCCGGGGTCTCATAGGGATGCGCCGCCTTCAGCGCCTTGACGCTGGCGTGGATGAGCTCGTCGGCCACCACCAGCTCCACTTTCCACTCCGCCACGTGCTCGACCTGGCCGACCTGGCCCAGGTAGGGTTGGCTACCGTCCAGGGGCCGGAACTGGCCCTGGCCAAGGGACTGCCAGCAGCAACTGTCGTACGCCCCGATGCGCCCGCCACCCGCGGCGAACACCGCTTGCTTGACGACATCCAGATGGCTCTCAGGCACATAGAAACACAGCTTGTACATCGTTTTCTCCGCACGAATCGAATGCTGCACGAGGCGGTCGGTGGTTGTGCGACTGCCGACGCCAAATAATGGCACTTTGCCTTGACATGATGAATATTTGACGCTGCCTTTACGACAGATAAGCGCAACATTTGTTCGCTCGTCACAACACCTTCGTGCGGGCGTTCACAGATTTACGTTCAGCCGCGGAAACGCCGCCACCTGGCCTTCAGCCCGGAGGCGGAAGGCGCATGGCTGCCGTCGCAATACGGCAGGTCGGCGGAGCGCCCGCAGCGGCACAACAGCAACAGGCGCTCGCGGGTCGCGTGGAGCGTCAGGCCGTTGCGGCAGTCGGCGGGACAATCGGGAAGCGAAGCCGAAGCCCCGCAGGTACAGAGCCGCAAGGTGTCGCCGGGAGAGACCCGGCGAACCTCGGGAAGAAGGTCGGGCGACGAGTTGGAGTCCGCATCGCCCGCCATGCCGGATCAGTCCACCCAGACCCGGGCGTTGCGGAACATGCGCAGCCAGCCGCCGTCTTCCTGCCAGTCGTCCGGACGCCAGGAATTCTGCACGGCGCGGAACACCCGCTCGGGGTGCGGCATCATGATGGTGACCCGGCCGTCGCGGCTGCTCAGCCCGGTGATGCCGCGCGGCGACCCGTTGGGGTTGGCCGGGTAGGCTTCGGTGACCTTGCCGTGGTTGTCGACGAAACGCAGCGACACGCAGCCGGAAAGGTCGGCCTCGAGCAACGCTTCCTCCGACTCGAACTCCGCATGGCCTTCGCCATGGGCGATGGCGATCGGCAGGCGCGAACCGGCCATGCCCTGCAGGAAGATCGACGACGACTCCTGCACCTGGACCATCGCCACCCGCGCCTCGAACTGCTCGGAACGGTTGCGCACGAAGTGCGGCCAGAACTCGGTGCCGGGAATCAGCTCGTGCAGGTTGGACATCATCTGGCAGCCGTTGCAGACGCCGAGGGCGAAGCTGTCCTTGCGCGCGAAGAACGCCTGGAAGCCGTCGCGGGCGCGGGCGTTGAAGAGGATCGACTTGGCCCAGCCCTCGCCGGCGCCGAGCACGTCGCCGTAGGAGAAGCCACCGCAGGCCACCAGGCCCTTGAAGGCGTCCAGGTCGACCCGCCCGGCGAGGATGTCGCTCATGTGCACGTCGATCGCGGCGAAGCCGGCGCGGTCGAACGCCGCGGCCATCTCCACCTGGCCGTTGACGCCCTGCTCGCGGAGGATCGCCACTTTCGGCCGCACGCCCTTCTTGATGTAGGGCGCGGCGATGTCGTCGTTGACGTCGTAGCTGAGCTTGATCGACAGCCCGGGGTTGTCTTCGTCCAGCAGCGCGTCGAACTCCTGCTCGGCGCAGTCGGCGTTGTCGCGCAGACGCTGGATCTGGTAGCTGGTCTCGCTCCAGATGCGTTGCAGGATGCGGCGCTGGGCGCTGTAGACGGTCTCGCCGTTGTAGTTCAGGTTGATCTCGTAGCCGTTGACCGGCTGGCCGATCACCGCCACGCAGTCGTCGAGACCGGCGGCGCTGAACTGCGCGAGGACTTCCGGAGTGGCACCCTCGCGAACCTGGATCACCGCGCCCAGTTCCTCGCTGAACAACACGGCCGCCAGCTCTTCGCTGCTATCGGCCAGGGCATCGAGGTTCAGCTCGACGCCGCAGTGACCGGCGAAGGCCATCTCCAGCACGCTGGTGATCAGGCCGCCGTCGGAACGGTCGTGGTAGGCGAGGATATGGCCGTCGGCATTGAGCCCCTGGATCACCGCGAAGAAGGCTTTCAGGTCCTCGGCGTCGTCGACGTCCGGCACGGCGCGGCCGAGCTTGCCGTGGACCTGGGCCAGGATCGAGCCGCCGAGACGGTTCTTGCCGCGGCCGAGATCGATCAGGATCAGGTCGGTCTCGCCCTTGTCCAGGCGCAGTTGCGGGGTCAGGCTCTGGCGCACGTCGGCGACCGGGGCGAAGCCGGTGACGATCAGCGAGACCGGAGAAGTGACGCTCTTGTCCTCGCCATTGTCCTGCCAGCGGGTCTTCATGGACATCGAGTCCTTGCCCACCGGGATGGTGATGCCCAGTTCCGGGCACAGTTCCATGCCCACGGCCTTGACCGTGTCATACAGGCGCGCGTCCTCGCCGGGGTGGCCGGCGGCGGCCATCCAGTTGGCGGAAAGCTTGATGTCGGACAGCTTGCCGATACGCGCGGCAGCCAGGTTGGTGACCGTCTCGCCGATGGCCATGCGTCCGGAAGCCGGGGCGTCCAGCAGCGCCAGCGGGGTACGTTCGCCCATCGCCATGGCCTCGCCGGTGTAGACGTCGAAGCTGGTGGCGGTGACGGCGCAGTCGGCCACCGGCACCTGCCAGGGCCCGACCATCTGGTCGCGGGCCACCAGCCCGGTGATGGTGCGGTCGCCGATGGTGATCAGGAAGCTCTTGCTGGCCACGGCGGGATGGCGCAGGACGCGCTCGACGCTTTCCTGCAGCTCCAGCCCGGCGGCGTCGAAATCGTCGCCCAGCTCGGCCTCGCGGGTAACCGCGCGGTGCATGCGCGGCGCCTTGCCGAGCAGGACTTCCAGCGGCATGTCCACCGGCTTGTTGTCGAAATGGCTGTCGGCGACGGTCAGCTGGCGCTGCTCGATGGCCTCGCCGACCACCGCGAACGGGCAGCGCTCGCGCTCGCAGATGGCCTTGAAGGTCTCGAAGTCGGCGGCGTCCACCGACAGCACGTAGCGCTCCTGCGACTCGTTGCACCAGATTTCCAGCGGGCTCATGCCCGGCTCGTCGTTGGGCACCGCGCGCAGCTCGAAGCGACCGCCGCGGCCGCCGTCGTTGATCAGTTCCGGCAGGGCGTTGGACAGGCCGCCGGCACCGACGTCATGGATGAAGCTGATCGGGTTGCGCTCGCCGAGCTGCCAGCAGCGGTCGATCACTTCCTGGCAACGTCGCTCCATTTCCGGGTTGTCGCGCTGCACCGAGGCGAAGTCGAGGTCGGCGGAGCTGGCGCCGGTGGCCATCGAAGAGGCGGCGCCGCCGCCCAGGCCGATCAGCATGGCCGGGCCGCCAAGGACGATGAGCTTGGCGCCGACGCTGATCTCGCCCTTCTGCACGTGTTCGTCGCGAATGTTGCCCATGCCGCCGGCGAGCATGATCGGCTTGTGGTAGCCGCGCACTTCCTCGCCGTGAGGGGTAGCGATCTTCTGCTCGAAGGTACGGAAGTAGCCGGTCAGCGCCGGACGGCCGAACTCGTTGTTGAACGCGGCGCCGCCCAGCGGGCCCTCGATCATGATGTCCAGCGCGGTGACGATGCGCTCGGGCTTGCCGTAGGGCACTTCCCAGGGCTGTTCGAAACCGGGGATCTGCAGGTTGGACACGGTGAAGCCGGTCAGGCCGGCCTTCGGCTTGGCGCCGCGGCCGGTGGCGCCCTCGTCGCGGATCTCGCCGCCGGAACCGGTGGAGGCACCGGGGAACGGCGCGATGGCGGTCGGGTGGTTGTGGGTCTCCACCTTCATCAGGATCTGCACCGGCTCGCGGCTGGCGGCGTATTCGCGGGTCTGCGGATCGGGGAAGAAACGCCCGGCGACATGGCCGACGATGACCGCGGCGTTGTCCTTGTATGCGGACAGCACGCCTTCGCGGTTCATCTCGTAGGTGTTCTTGATCATGCCGAACAGGCTCTTGTCCTGGGCCTGCCCGTCGATGTCCCAACTGGCATTGAAGATCTTGTGCCGGCAATGCTCGGAGTTGGCCTGGGCGAACATCATCAGCTCGACGTCGTGCGGGTTGCGCCCCAGTTCGCCGAAGCTCTTCAGCAGGTAGTCGATCTCGTCCTCGGCCAGGGCCAGGCCCAACTCGACGTTGGCCTTCTCCAGCGCGGCGCGACCGCCGCCAAGCACGTCGACGGCGGTGAGCGGGCGGGGCTGCGCATGGCTGAACAGCTCGGCGGCGCCTTCCAGGCGGTCCAGCACCAGTTGGGTCATGCGGTCATGCAGGCGGGCGGCGACCTGCTGGGCGTCGCTCTCGGACAGTTCGCCCTGCACATAGTAGGCAATGCCGCGCTCCAGCCGGTCGATCTTCGCCAGGCCGCAGTTGCGGGCGATGTCGGAGGCCTTGCTCGACCACGGCGAGATGGTGCCGAAGCGCGGCACCACCAGGAACAGCCGTCCGCTGGGCTCCTGCACCGGCACGCTCGGGCCGTATTTCAGCAGCCGCGCCAGCACCTGCTCCTCGTCGGCGGTGAGCGCGCCGGTGACGTCGGCGAAATGCGCGAACTCAGCGTACAGCCCGGTAACGGCAGGTACGTGCTGGGTCAGTTGCTCGAGCAGTTTGCCGTGGCGGAAAGCGGAAAGGGCGGGAGCGCCGCGCAGGATCAGCATTGTCGGAACAGCCTCTGGAGACGGGAAGGTGTGGGGGCCGGCCGGGCCGGCCCGCAGAGGCCGTGCATTCTACCGTAAAGCACCGTCCGGCGGCACCCGCGCCGATGGCTATCGCATAGCCCTCCATCGGATCCGCGGCGGCCCGCTTCGAGAACGGCGCCGCAGCGCTCTGCGACGGGGCAAGCGAAACGGCGGACGAACGGTATCCCGGCGATAGCAGAGAAGGTCCCGGCTGTCGAGATATGGCGCCGTCTCGCCTTTGCGTATACTGCGCCGATGTTTGCCCTGACCGCGTACCGCTTACGTTGCGCCGCCTGGCTGTTGGCGACCGGCATCTTTCTGCTGCTTGCGGGCTGTAGCGAGGCGAAAGCCCCTACCGCCCTGGAGCGCGTGCAGAAGGAGGGCGTACTGCGCGTGATCACCCGCAACAGCCCGGCCACCTACTTCCAGGACCGCAACGGCGAAACCGGCTTCGAATACGAACTGGCCAAGCGCTTCGCCGAGCGCCTCGGCGTCGAGCTGAAGATCGAGACCGCCGACAACCTCGACGACCTCTATGCCCAGCTTTCCCGCGAGGGCGGCCCGGCGCTCGCCGCGGCCGGCCTGACCCCGGGACGCGAAGACGACGCCAGCGTGCGCTACTCGCACACCTACCTCGACGTCACCCCGCAGATCATCTACCGCAACGGCCAGCAGCGCCCGACCCGCCCGGAAGACCTGGTCGGCAAGCGCATCATGGTGCTCAAGGGCAGCAGCCACGCGGAGCAGCTCGCCGAGCTGAAGAAGCAGTATCCCGAACTGAAGTACGAAGAATCCGATGCTGTCGAAGTGGTCGACCTGTTGCGCATGGTCGACGTCGGCGACATCGACCTGACCCTGGTCGACTCCAACGAACTGGCGATGAACCAGGTGTACTTCCCCAACGTCCGCGTCGCCTTCGACTTCGGCGAAGCCCGCGGGCTGGCCTGGGCCTTGCCGGGGGGCGACGACGACAGCCTGATGAACGAGGTCAACGCGTTCCTCGACCAGGCCAAGAAGGAAGGCCTGCTGCAACGCCTGAAGGACCGTTACTACGGGCATGTCGACGTACTCGGCTACGTCGGCGCCTACACCTTCGCCCAGCACCTGCAGCAACGCCTGCCGCGCTACGAAAGCCACTTCAAGCAGAGCGGCAAGCAGCTGGATACCGACTGGCGCCTGCTCGCCGCCATCGGCTACCAGGAATCGCTGTGGCAGCCCGGCGCCACCTCCAAGACCGGCGTGCGCGGCCTGATGATGCTGACCAACCGGACCGCCCAGGCGATGGGCGTGTCCAACCGGCTCGACCCGAAGCAGAGCATCCAGGGCGGCAGCAAGTATTTCGTGCAGATCCGCAGCGAACTGCCCGAGAGCATCAAGGAACCGGACCGCAGCTGGTTCGCCCTGGCCGCCTACAACATCGGCGGCGCGCACCTGGAAGACGCGCGCAAGATGGCCGAGAAGGAAGGCCTCAACCCGAACAAGTGGCTGGACGTGAAGAAGATGCTGCCGCGCCTGGCGCAGAAGCAGTGGTACGCCAAGACCCGCTACGGCTATGCGCGCGGCGGCGAGACCGTGCACTTCGTACAGAACGTGCGGCGCTACTACGACATCCTCACCTGGGTGACCCAGCCGCAGATGGAAGGCAGCCAGATCGCCGAGAGCGGGTTGCACCTGCCCGGCGTGAACAAGACGCGCCCGGAAGAAGACAGCGGCGACGAGAAACTCTAGCCGCCCCCTCCCCTCAGGATTCTCCGTCGCTTGCCAGCCAGGCGGCGTGCTCGCGCACATCGGTCGGCCAGCCGGCGATCCGCTCGGCGAAGCCCTCGCGATCCCCGGCGAACAGCGCACGCGTCGCCTCCTCGAAGCCCGGCAGGTCGCCGGCCATCGCATTCATGAAATGGTAGGCGCGCTCCTGCGCCTGCCGCGCACGCCCGGACTGGCTGCGGCGCGCCTCCTCGACCAGCTTGCGCAGCGCCACCGAGGCGCCCCCGGGCTGCGCGGCGAGCCATTCCCAGTGGCGCGGCAACAAGGTCACCTCGCGCGCCACCACGCCCAGCTTCGGCCGCCCGCGCCCGCGCGGCGCGGCCTCCTCCGCCGGTTGCCGCTCGCCTGCGACGACCAGGCGCGCCAGCTGGTCCTCGCTGGAACCACGGATATCGAGATCGACGGAGCGCCCAGTGGCATTGTCGAATACCAGCAGCGGTCCGGCTGCACCGCCGGCGACCGCTTGCTTCAAGGCCAGCGCGACCTCCGGCAGCGCCGCCGTCAGCAGCCGACGCGTGCCGTCGAAGCAGGTGAAGGATTGGATGTATGGATCATTGGCCATGACAGGCTCCCATGGATGGAACGCCCGAATAATACCCGGATATAAATAGAGCGACAATATTATCCGGATAAAATAAATCCCATGAAAAAGGCCGCCCTATGGCGGCCTCTTCCGGCAGCGATGACCTACCAGCCGGCCGGCAGCAGGTTCATGGCGCTACAAATGGCGTAGGCGGCGCTGGCCAGGTAGATCGTCACGATCACCGCCTGGATCGCCGGATGGGCGATCCAGCCGCATTTCCAGGCCGGCTCGAAGTCGCCGTTCCTGCGCGCCGAGCGCAGCATCAGGATCGGCATGATCGAGAGAATCACCCCGCTGAAGGCCCCGGCGAAGTACAACGCGTTGACGAAGCCGACCAGCCCGCTGTAGGCCAGGACGAACGGCGGCAGCGCGACGATCGCCAGCACCAGCAGGCGGGTCTTCGGCCGGTTCTCCGGACCGAGCTTGTGGAACTTGTCGAAGATGTTGGTCAGGAAGCTACCGCCCAGGCCCCAGTAGGACGTCAGCATGGCGCACAGGGCGAAGGTGTTGGCGGTGAAGAAGGCCCATTCGCCGAGCGCCTTGCCCCAGGCCAGGGTGGCGACTTCGGACTGGTTCTCCAGGCCGGTCAGGGCGATCACCGAGAGCGGCACGATGCTGAGCAGGACGAAGGTGGTCAGCATCCCGGTGATCACCGCCTTCGGCAGGCGCTCCGGGGCGTGGCTGAAACCACGGGCCATCTCCGGGACGATGTACTGGGCGGAGAAGCAGAACACCGCGATGTTGAATACCGGGACCATGTAGATCCAGTCGCCTTCGAGCAGGCGAGCGAACTCGGTATTGTCGTTGAGCAGGGTGGCCGCCACCAGGATCAGGATCATGCTGACCATGCCGATGCTGATGAACTTCTCGCCCTTGCCGATGGCGCTCAGTCCCAGGTACAGCACGCCGGCGGCCGGAATGAAGAACAGCACGCTGCCCAGGGCCGGGCTGATGCCGAAGAAGGCGCTGAGGATCTTGCCGCTGCCGCTCATGTAGGCGATCAGCGCGCCGATGCTGTTGACCGCTACGGACAGGAAGATCGCCCAGGCGCCGAAGGAGCCGACATAGCGCTGGGCAAGGCCGCTCAACTGGTTGTGGGTGCGCGTGCGCAGGGCGGTTTCCGAGACGTAGAGCATGGAAATGGTGGTGAACAGGCCGGCCACCGCCAGCCAGAGCAGCAATGGCATGAAGCCGGCCTTGCGGCTGGCGTAGGCCATGGACAGCACGCCTGCGCCGATGTTGGTTCCGACGATCATCGCCACCGCCTCGAGGAACGTCAGGCGCTTGACCTCCAGTCCCGAGGAATCGACGGCTTCCGCCCCGGCGTGATCCTGATACTGCTGGACCCGGGTATCACTCATGACAACAACTCCCTGCATTTCGAATTGGCATTGTGCGGGAGGCGGCCAGGACCGCCGTACCGATGGCCTTCTTCGAGGACAATGCAGGGCCGGGAATCGCGGACGCCTCCGGACCGGCCGCGCTTTTCGGCTGCGCGGTCCGGCGGGGGTATCCGCAGGCGGGCTCGCTCTCACCTGAAGCCATTGCCTGCGGGCCGCTTGCTCAAGCGGCCGTGCAAAATATCACACAATTCGACGAAGGAAGCGCGCGGCGACTACGACTTTACGCCTATGCCGATCGTCCGAAATATCCGGATAAATAATTGATGCAGATGGCTTTTGAAGGAGAGGAAGGGGCAAGGACGTGCTTTAACGTTTCAGCCGGAGCGTTCGAAAAGAGAAACATCCGTCAGTCTTCGCGAGGCTTCTTCGCCGCTTCGCGCCGCGCGCGGAAGAACGCCGAGAGCGCCTGGCTGCATTCTTCCGCCAGCACGCCGCCCTCGACCATGACCCTATGGTTGAGATGCTCCTGCTCGAAGAATCGCCCACGGCTTTCCACTGCGCCCGACTTGGGCTCGACCGTGCCGTACACCAGGCGCTGGATGCGTGCGTGCACCAGCAGTCCGGAACACATGCTGCAGGGTTCCAGGGTCACATACAGGGTGCTGCCTGGCAGCCGGTAGTTGCCCGCCTCCGCCGCTGCCATGCGGATCGCCAGCATTTCGGCGTGGGCACTGGGATCGTGGCTACTGATCGGCCGGTTGAAGCCCCGCCCGATGATCTCGCCCTCGCGCACCAGGACCGCGCCCACCGGCACTTCGCCGAGGGCCGCGGCCTTTTCCGCCTCTGCCAGGGCCTCGCGCATGAAATGCGGGTCCCGGCTGCGATCGATGATCGGACGCACGCCTTTTACCGTCGGGTAGCCCTTGCCGTTGCTGATCAGCTTAGTCACCCGCACCAGGCCTCGCCGACCGCGATGGTCCCCATCAGGCCGGTCTCCATATGGTCGATGACGTGGCAGTGGAACATCCACAGGCCCGGATTGTCCGCCACCAGCGCGACGCGGGCAGTCTCGTTCTTGCCCAGCAGGTAGGTGTCGGTGAAGTACGGGATGATGTCCCGGCGATCCGAATCCAGCACCTTGAAGGCCATCCCATGCAGGTGGATCGGGTGCTGGTACTGCGCCATGTTGCGCAGCTCGAAGATGTAGCTCTGGCCTTCCTTGAGCTTGGCCAGCGGCGGCGCGTTGTGCTTGTGCTCCTCGCCGCCCTCCCAGGCCTTGCCGTTGATCTGCCAGAACGACGGATAGGGATTCTTGCCGCTGGTATCGGACATCGCCCCGACCCACTCGAAACGGAAACCGATCTTCTCGGCATTGGCCAGGTCCGGTTCGCTCACCGGATTCGCCGGCAACGGCTTCGGCCAGTCGCCGGCAGGTGCCTCGGCGCTGGCCACGCTGCGGATCGTCGCCAGGCGTACCGGCCCGTCGCGCAGGGACAGCTCGGTGCCCGCTTCCGGCACCTTCAGCGCCAGCTCCAGGCGCATCCCGGGACCGATCCAGTACTGCCCCTCGAAGCCGCGTGGTTCCACCGGATGGCCATCGATGGCATAGATCCTCGCCTCGCCGTTGGGCAGGTTGAGACGGTAGGTGACGGTGTTGTCGACGTTCAGCAGGCGCACCCGGACGATCTGCCCGGCCGGCAGGTCGATGGTCGGCACATGCTTGCCGTTGATCGTCGAATAGCGCCCGCGGGTGCCTTCTCGCGCGGCCTGGCGCGGCACGCTGAAGGGGGTGAAGGCGCCCTGCTCGTCCACGTGCCAGGTCTTCAGGCAGAGAACCTTCTCGTGGCGGAACCCGGTGGGTTCGCGCTCCTCGATGATCAGCGGGCCGACCAGTCCGCGGCCGAGCTGCTCGCTGCTCATCAGGTGCGGGTGGTACCAGTAGCTGCCGGCGTCCTGGGTCTTGAACTGGTAGATGAAGCTCTCGCCCGGCTGCACCGGCGGCTGGGAAATGTACGGCACGCCGTCCATCTCGATCGGCAGGCGGATGCCGTGCCAGTGGATGGTGGTCGGTTCGTCCAGCCTGTTGGTGAAGCGCACCCGCAGCCACTCGCCCTGCTTCGCCCGCAACTCCACGCCGGGGCACTGGCCGCCATAGGCCAGCGCCGGACTGCTGAAGCCCGGGACGATCTCCAGGTCCAGCGGCGCGGCGATCAGTTCGTAGTCGTACTCCTGCGCCACCTGCGGACGCGCCAGCCAGAAGCGCGCGCCGCCGGCGCCGAGGCCGACCACCGCCAGCCCGGCGAGGCCGCCGAGCACTTGTCTACGGGTAAATGTCATGGAGCCTTCACCTTCGCGGTACTGCGGCTGGGAAATGATAGATTTTCTCATTTCCACGCCCACAAGGCGAGTTCTCGCTCGGAACAAATACACTACCGCTGACCTGCAGCAAGCAAAAGAGCTCCCCAGCGCCAGCGGCGGATCGCTGGTCGCGGACTACGCTCAGGCTACCTTCACGATGCGCTTGCCGAAGTTCTCGCCATTCAACAGGCCGACCAGAGCCGCCGGCAGGCTTTCCAGTCCGTAGAGCACATCCTCGTATACCTTGATCTGCCCGGAGTCGACCCATGCCTTGAGATCGGAGAGCGCCCGCTCTCTGCTCTCGAGAAAGTCGCCAAGAAGGAATCCGCGCAACGTCAGGCGCTTGATGATGAGCAGCCCGGGGATCCCGGCAGGACCGGCGGCGGGTCGGTCCAGGTCGTATTGCGAAATCGCGCCGCAACAGGCGACCCGTCCATGCTCCGCCATGTTCGGCAGACAGGCATCGAGGATTGCACCGCCGGTGTTGTCGAAATACGCGTCGATCCCGTCCGGACAGGTCCGCCGCAAGTCATCGGCCAGCGTCCCCGTCTTGTAGTCGAGTGCCGCGTCGAAACCCAGTTCACGAACCAGCCAGGCGCATTTACTGGCGCCTCCCGCAATGCCGACAGTACGGCAGCCCCTGATCCTGGCGATCTGCCCGACGATAGAGCCGACGGCACCGGCGGCGGCTGACACCGCCAGCGTTTCGCCCTGCACCGGCCTCACGCATTCGAGAAGGCCGAAATAGGCCGTCAGGCCTGCTACGCCGTAGACGCTGAGCAGGTGCGTGAGGGGCTCCAGGCGCGGCAGCCTGATGAGCCCGGCCGCCGGCACGACCGCGAAAGTCTGCCAGCCGGTCTCGGCACAGACCAGGTCGCCGGGCTGGAACGACGCCGAGCACGATTCCACCACCTCGGCCAGTCCCAACCCCGCCATCACCTCCCCGGCCACGAGGCCGGGGCGATAGGTCGCGCCTTGCATCCAGGCCCGGCTGGCGGCGTCCAGCGGTATGTACAGGACACGAAGCAACAGCTCACCGTCGGCCGGAACCGGACAACGCACCTCCCGCCCCTGAAAATGCCGGACAGCGAGCGCAGTCCGGGGAAGCTCGCTCAGAACGATCTGACGGTTGATCATCGCTTCTCTCCCGCCGCGAGAGCGACACTGTCGCTGGCCTCACCGCCGAAAGCGGGAGGCATGTGAAACTGTCTGTCGTGCATGCTGTTCTCCGAGTCGATGGCAACCTGATGCAATCTCATTGTGAGAAAACATCTCCGGACTTAGAATGCAAAAAACTCCTATCTTCTATCGCGATCGTCCAGCATCAATGGATCCTCTCTCCGAAGTCCTTTCCCTGGTCAACAGCCAGGACTCCTCCTTCGGCGCCCTGAAGACCGGCGGCGATTGGGCACTCCGCTTTCCGGCACCGGAAGGTGTGAAGTTCAACGTGGTAGTCCGTGGCGCTTGCCTGCTGGCCACCGACGGCATGGAAGAGCCGATCCGACTGGAAGCGGGCGACTGCTTTCTGGTGTCCTGCCGCAGTCCGCTGCTGGTCGGCAGCGATCTATCCCTTCCCGCCGCCGACGCCACGCTGCTCTACCGAGATGCCCCTGACGGCGTCGCGCACTATGGGGAAAGCGAGGATTGTTTCCTGATCGGCGGTCGCTTCGCCTTTGGCGAAGAAGCCAACCTGCTGTTCGACGGGCTGCCTCCGGTGACCGTCGTGAAAAGCGATTCGGACCAGGCATCCGTACTGAGCTGGGCGCTGCACCGACTGGCCCATGAGTTTTCCTGCCCGTCACCCGGTAGCGCGCTGATCGCTCACCACCTGGGCCACATCATGCTGGCGCAGGTGCTGCGCCTCTATCTCGCCGGCAAGGGCAGCGACACGCCCAGTTGGCTGCTGGCGTTGTCCGATCCGCGCATAGGCGCGGCGATCCGGGCGATCCACGCCGAGCCGGCCAAAGTCTGGACGGTCGAGCGCCTGGCCGACGTAGCGGGTACCTCGCGCTCCACGCTGGCCCTGCGTTTCAAGCAAACCGCGGGACTGGCGCCGCTGGAATATGTATCGCACTGGCGTATGCAATTGGCGGCTCGCGCCCTGCGCGACAGCAAAGCGACGATTTCCTCGATCGCGCAAACCCTGGGCTACGGCTCGGACAGCGCCTTCAGCAACGCCTTCAAACGCATCATGAAATGCTCGCCCAGAGACTATCGCAGCCGGCAGGCCAGCAGGGCATAGCGCTCGGCGAACCGCCCATGCGGCAGGTTCCCCGAGCGGTCGAGCGCATGGTCAAACGACCGACGGAGCTTGCCACGGTATCTTTCCCGCCCGAAGGATGATCCCGATGGCCAGGACCACGCACGCGCCGAAGGCATAACGCAGGCCGAACGCTTCGGAGAGAAAGCCGATCAGCGGCGGGCCGATCAACGTGCCCAGGAATCCGATCGTCAGAACGGCTGCGATAGCCGAACTCGGCGCCATGCTCGAGGAGCGGGCGGCGGCCCCCGCCACCAGCGGAATGACGGTACAGATGCCGAGACCGACAAGGCAGAAGCCAATGATCGACGCCGGCAGGCTCGGATAGGCGATCGTCGTGACCATGCCGATCAAGGCGAGCCCCCCGCTCCACTGCAAGGTGCTGCGCGTACCGAAACGGTCGGCGACTCGGTTCAGCAGAAGCCGGCCGACAGTCATGGCGCCCATGAACACCATGAAGCCGACTACGACCAGTTGCCGCTCGGCCGAGACCACGTCCTGGAAATAGACGACGCTCCAGTCATACATGATGCCTTCGCAGGCCATCGAGAAAAAAACGATCAGCCCGTAGTTGAAAAGCCTCCTGTCCGGCATCGTGAAGGCCCGCCCGACCCGCTCCGCGCCAGGCTGGTCGTGGAGAAAGCGCCAGCAGGCCAGGGCGGCCAGGAAGGCGATCACCGATATCACGCCGAAATGCGTGGACAAGGCAAAGTCCTGCCCGATCATCAACGCCCCGAACCCGGCGCCGACGAATCCCGCCAACCCCCATATACCGTGGAAAAACGGTAACTCGGTCTTTCCGATGAGCGCCTCCGACAGGCTTGCCTGGGTATTGTTCGACACATTGACCGCGCTATAGGAGAACCCCGATACGAACAACAGAGCAGCAAGCTGCTAGACGCTAGAAGCCAAGGGAACCAACGACAGCAGAACGGCGTTCGCGAGAATCGCCGTTACTCCAACGTTTCTGCTGCCGAGCTTCGCGATCATCCAGCCGGATACCGGCAACGAGAGCACCACCCCGGCCGACATGGCGAAAAGCGCACTGCCGAACACCCCGTCGGAAAGCTGGAGTCCGTCTTTTATCGTGGCCATCCGGGAGCTGAGGCTCCCGAAACACAATCCGAGCATGAAGAACATGCCGGAGATGGCAATACCTTTCCCTACGCTGCTGGAGGTCATTCGATCGATCCCGGTGCTTGTTTGATGGACAGAAAGCGCGGTATCCGCGACGTCTTCCGTGTGCTCGACTAGGACGCGAATGCGTCGATCCCGGTGAGCGTCGCCGAAAGCCTCCAGAGGCAACGGGCCTGCTCCGGATCGATCGCATGCTCGCGTACGCCGGCCAGGGTGCGCGAGTCGTCCGGCGCGATGCCTGCGATGTCGCAATCCTCGCAGTAGAGCCCGCCCATCCCCGCCAGCAGCGGAGAGGTCGCAGCCCACAGCTGGGTGGCAGCCCCCTGCTGCGGGGTCTTGAGCGTGTCGGGGCTGGCCGGATTGCCGGCTTCGTCCATCCAGCCCAGGGCGATCATCTCCGCCCGTGGAACATGGCGTTGCAACGGTGTGGCGATGCTGCCCGGATGCAATGCGAAGGCATGCACACCCCTCTCGCGACCCAGCGCATCCAACTGGATGGCGAACAGGGCGTTGGCAGTCTTCGACTGCGCATAAGCCAGCCACTTGTCGTAGCCCCGTTCGAACTGCACGTCGTCCCAGCGGATCGCCGAGTAGTGGTGCCCGGCGGAGGACACGGCGACCACTCGCGCGTCATCCGCGAGCGACGGCCACAAGAGGTTCACCAGGGCGTAGTGGCCAAGGTGATTGGTCGCGAACTGCGCTTCCCAGCCCGGGCCTACGCGGGTCTCGGGACAGGCCATCACACCGGCGTTGTTGATGACGATATCGGCACGACGGCGCGAGGCGGAGAAGGCCTCGGCGAACCGACGCACGCTGGCCAACTCGGCCAGGTCGAGCGCCTGCACCTCGACTTCGTCGAGCCCGAGCAGCGCCTCCCTTGCCACATCCGGTCTGCGCGCCGTAACAATGACCCGCGCGCCCGCGTCGGCCAGCGCCTTCGTGGTTTCCAGGCCAAGACCGGAGTAGCCGCCGGTCACGATGGCGGTCTTTCCGGAGAGGTCTCGCCCCGCCATCACCTCGCTGGCCTGCGTTTTCGCTCCGAATCCCGAATTGATGGGGGTTTGCCTGATAGCCATGAGAACTCTCCTCGCATGCGGAAGCGGCCAGGCGGATAGCGCTGGCTCTTGGGACGAGGGTCATTATCGAAGTGGAAAACTGGATTCCGAATGCAGCGGAATCCAGTTTCCTATCGAGATCGTCCGATCCCGTAAGCAGCTGTTTCATCACCGCTGCAAGAAAAGCACGGGACGGCGCAGAATTTGCTGTACGTTGGCGAACTCGCCAACAGCAGCTGAAGCAGGAAAAATTGATATCAACCCCAGGGCCTACTAACTAGGCAGCTGTACTAAAACTGGGGGCAGGTCACTCCACCGAACACTTCCGGGAAGGCATGGAACACAATGACGGAAAGCACCGCCACTGCGCGCAAGCCATCAATATCAGAGCGATACTTTGGTGGATAACCGTTCGACATGAGCCTGACTTGTACTTGCTTGTTGAAGCCGCTCCCTCGCTTGCTCGGGAATAGGTAAAACCACAGAAGCTTCCGCCGCCGAGCGAATAAAATCGATGGCTAACATCACAAATTCGCCGGCCTGCCAAGACGCATACATAGAAGACGGCGACCTGTCGGCCACCCTCCCATGTGCGTCTCTACGACCAGTAGTCGCTCCGCCCAGTTCGTGGGTAACTTGCTGGCGACGCGGAAATGGCTCAGCCCTTGCTGAGCAGCCTGGCCACCAAACGGCGATACCCCGCCAGAAGCGAAAATCTGTCCTGGTAGAAATCGAGGATCATGGTTTGCCCATGAATGTCGATGGTATGCGGACCGCGTGCGTCCTGGAACGCCAGGTTTGCTACACGCTTCTCCGAATAATGCTCTGGATCGAGCACCTCGATTTCGTTTACGGCCAGACTGCTTCCATAACCATAGGAGTTGTTCTGACCGAACCGGTAAAGCTTTCCTCCCTCCTTGAAGATACGCCCGCCCATTCGTGCGGAGCCGGGATTCATCACCACAGGGTTACAGGGATGGGAAGTGTAGGGTCCTTCCAGGCTCTCGCCGACATAAAGATAAAGGTTGTCCGAACCTGATACCGCCTGGCCGCAGAACAGGTAGTACCTGCCCCCGTGTTCGAAAAGCGTGCCATCCAGAATCCGCTCACCCTCCATTCCCTGGAATAGCTTCTTGCTCTCCAGAGCGAAAGGAGGAGGCAGAAGACAGGGAGCGGAATGAGAGGCGACTTCCGGTATCAGATATTCGACACCAGACGCCTCGAACGAATAGGGATAGGAAAAATGATTCCCCTTCAAGATCACACGTGAAAAGTCAAGACTCTGGGCCTTCAATTCAATGATTTCACCCAGACCGTTGCTAGCATTCAAGGCTTCGAGACGTATCAGCTTACCGTCCGCACTAAAGAAAGGATCGGCGTAGAAAGTATACCCCTTCTCCACCTTCGGAATCTTTCCTGCTGAGACGGACAATTCTTGCAACGAAGGAATATCGTTGTAAGGAAGCGCAACGACATTCCATTTTTTTTCGAAAAACGCCCCGTACGATAGCCGGGCAAGCCCCCGGAAGATAGTCTTGCAGAAAAACTTGAAGACGGTGAAATTGCTGGGCAGACGGTAGTTTTTGCCCAGCTTTTCTAATACCACCTGCTCTCCCCGAGAGTAATTGACAAGCGCCTTGCGAAGCAGCACGACCGAATTCAGATAAAAGTTTCTTGAGGTTTTCTTGTAGGAGTGGTGATGAACCTTGGAGTACCCGCGCACCAAGACCTCGCCGGCGTCCAGTTTGTTGGAGAGCTTCTGGACTATGATCCCGACGCTGTCTGCATTTTCATAGATCTCATAAAAGCCCGCGGGCCGCCCCCTGTAGTACTCTGGATCGCCATGGTGGTAGGAAAGAATGTCCAGCCTCTGCAATCCTCCATCGATGCGGAGCAGAGACATGCCAAACTTGATGACCAGCTTTATTCCCTTATCCAGAATTCGGGCGCAGACATCTTCCGGGATGCGCTGCCAGGCCCCTTCGTAATCAGAATCGAAATGAATGACTTCTGAGCCACGAGAGTCTAACTGCACTCGACGAGTCATATCATTCTTCAGGGAAAGAATATTGAGAAAATAATACCCGCAATGCTTGATGACACTTTTCTTGGTCGCGCTATTACGACAACTGAGAACCAATTGAATATCAAGATACTCAGAAGAGTCTTCAATCGCCCGCTTTTGCCACTCACTCAATGAAAGATCATCAACAATCAACGCGGCCTTTATTTTCATCCCGAAACTCGCCTCTGAAACAATGAAACCCCAAAAATGCTGCGAAATTTCGACAGCCCCGAGAAACCGACACTTTTCACTGAAAAGCTGCCATGACAATTAGCAAAGCATCATTAAAGCGAAGCAGTATATCTCATGATCGACGGGCCGATTCAACCGTAAAACGGCCGTTAAACAGTTGCCGGACCACCAGCCAACGCTATACAGACATCATTTGGCGGAGCCACAAGGCTTTCGGCGGAGCCATAAAAGACAACGGCCTTACGGCCGTTGTCTTTCGGATGAATCACCAGGGAAGAAGTGGCTTCACTCCCACTCGATAGTCGCCGGCGGCTTGCTCGACACGTCGTAGGTGACCCGGGAGATACCGGCAATCTCGTTGATGATGCGGTTCGAGACCTTCTCCAGCAGTTCGTAGGGCAGGTGCGCCCAGCGCGCGGTCATGAAGTCGATGGTCTCCACCGCGCGCAGGGCGACGACCCAGGCGTAGCGACGGCCGTCGCCGACCACGCCGACCGATTTCACTGGCTGGAACACCACGAACGCCTGGCTGGTCTTGTGGTACCAGTCGAAGGCGCGCAGTTCCTCGATGAAGATGTGGTCGGCCTGGCGCAGCAGGTCGGCGTACTCCTTCTTCACCTCGCCGAGGATGCGCACGCCCAGGCCCGGGCCGGGGAACGGGTGGCGGTAGACCATGTCGTAGGGCAGGCCCAGCTCCAGGCCGATCTTGCGCACTTCGTCCTTGAACAGTTCGCGCAGCGGCTCGACCAGTTCGAACTGCATGTCCTCCGGCAGGCCGCCGACGTTGTGGTGCGACTTGATCACGTGGGCCTTGCCGGTCTTGGCGCCGGCCGACTCGATCACGTCGGGGTAGATGGTGCCCTGGGCGAGGAACTTCACGTCCTGCAGCTTGGTGGCTTCTTCGTCGAAGACTTCGATGAAGGTGCGGCCGATGATCTTGCGCTTCTCTTCCGGGTCGGCGACGCCGGCCAGGCGGCCGAGGAACTTGTCCTCGGCGTTGGCGCGGATCACCTTCACGCCCATGTTCTCGGCGAACATGGCCATCACCTGGTCGCCTTCGTGCAGGCGCAGCAGGCCGTTGTCGACGAACACGCAGGTCAGTTGGTCGCCGATGGCCTTGTGCAGCAGCGCGGCGACCACCGAGGAGTCCACGCCGCCGGAGAGGCCGAGCAGGACCTTGGAGGAACCGACCTGGGCGCGCACGGTGGCGATGGCGTCGTCGACGATGTTCGAGGGGGTCCACAGCGCGGCGCAACCGCAGATGTCGAGGACGAAGCGCGAGAGAATGCGCAGGCCCTGCTTGGTGTGGGTGACTTCCGGGTGGAATTGCACGCCGTAGTAGGCGCGGGCATCGTCGGCCATGGCGGCGATCGGGCAGCTCGGGGTGCTGGCCAGGATGTGGAAGCCGGCCGGCATCTCGGTGACCTTGTCGCCGTGGCTCATCCACACGTCGAGGCCGAGCACGCCGTCGTCGTCCACGTGGTCCTCGATGCCGTCCAGCAGGCGCGCCTTGCCGACCACGTCGACGCGGGCGTAGCCGAACTCGCGCAGGTCGGAGCCCTGCACCTTGCCGCCCATCTGCTCGGCCATGGTCTGCATGCCGTAGCAGATGCCGAACAGCGGCACCTTCAGGTCGAACACCGCCTGCGGCGCGCGCGGGCTGTCGGCTTCGTGTACCGACTCGGGGCCACCGGCGAGGATGATGCCGCGCGGCGCGAAGGCGATGATCGCCTCGTTGCTCATGTCGAAGGGATGGATTTCGCAATACACGCCGATCTCGCGCACGCGGCGAGCGATCAGTTGGGTGTACTGGGAGCCGAAATCGAGGATCAGGATACGGTGGGCGTGAATGTCTTGGGACATGGCCATCTCTCGCTACGGAATTCGAAAACGACACGGGGCTGAATCGAACAGCCCCGTGCAGCACTCATTTCAATCAGCCTCAACCAACCCGGTAGTTGGGGGCTTCCTTGGTGATCTGGACGTCGTGGACATGGGACTCGGCCATGCCCGCGCCGGTGATCCGGACGAACTGCGGCTGCGTGCGC
The DNA here is from genome assembly GCF_050433085.1 of Pseudomonas sp. RC10-4-2. NCBI lineage: Bacteria > Pseudomonadati > Pseudomonadota > Gammaproteobacteria > Pseudomonadales > Pseudomonadaceae > Pseudomonas > Pseudomonas sp. RC10-4-2. The sequence goes on along the minus strand of NZ_JBNPXX010000001.1, from coordinate 531,708 downwards.
ATCTGCTGGATGTCGGCGCTGCCGGTGTAGCCCATGGCGGCGCGCAGGCCGCCCATCAGCTGGTGGACGATGGCGGACAGGGCACCCTTGTACGGCACGCGACCCTCGATGCCTTCCGGCACCAGCTTCTCGGCGCCGGCGGAGGCGTCCTGGAAGTAGCGGTCGGACGAGCCCTGGGAGCCGGACATGGCGCCCAGCGAACCCATGCCGCGGTAGGACTTGTAGGAACGGCCCTGGAACAGCTCGATCTCGCCCGGCGCTTCCTCGGTACCGGCGAACATCGAGCCCATCATCACACAGTAGGCGCCGGCGACCATGGCCTTGGCCAGGTCGCCGGAGAAGCGGATGCCGCCGTCGGCGATCAGCGGTACGCCGGTGCCTTCGAGGGCGGCGGCAACGTTGGCGATGGCGGAGATCTGCGGCACGCCGACACCGGCGACGATGCGGGTGGTGCAGATCGAGCCCGGGCCGATGCCGACCTTGACCGCGTCGGCGCCAGCCTCGGCGAGGGCCTTGGCGGCCTCGGCGGTGGCGATGTTGCCGCCGATCACCTGGACGTCCGGGAAGGTCTGCTTGACCCAGCGCACACGCTCGATCACGCCCTTGGAGTGGCCGTGGGCGGTGTCCACCACCACCACGTCGACCCCGGCGGCGACCAGCGCGGCAACGCGCTCGCCGGTATCGGCGCCGGTGCCGACGGCGGCGCCGACGCGCAGGCGGCCCTGCTCGTCCTTGGACGCCAGCGGGTAGGTCTTGGCCTTCTCGATGTCACGGAAGGTCACCAGGCCACGCAGGTAGAAGTTCTCGTCGACCACCAGCATCTTCTCGATGCGGTTCTCGTAGAGCTTGGCCTTCATCTCTTCCAGCGGGGTGCCTTCGCGGGCGGTGACCAGCTTGTCCTTCGGGGTCATGATCGCGGCGACGGTATCGCCGGCGTTCGGCTTCACCCGCAGGTCGCGACCGGTGACGATACCGACCAGCTCGCCCTGCTCCACCACCGGGAAACCGGAGAAGCCGTACTCGCGGGCCATCTGCAGCAGTTCGATGATCTTGGTCGAGGGGGTCACGGTGACCGGGTCGCGGACGATGGCCGTTTCGTGCTTCTTGACCTTGCGGACTTCCGCGGCCTGCTGCTCGATGCCCATGTTCTTGTGGATGATGCCGATGCCGCCTTCCTGGGCCATGGCGATGGCCAGGCGGGCTTCGGTCACGGTATCCATCGCGGCGGATACCAGCGGGATGTTCAGTTCGATGCCGCGGGTCAGGCGAGTTTTCAAACTCACGTCCTTGGGCAGGACTTCGGAATAACCGGGGATCAGAAGGACGTCGTCGAAAGTCAGGGCTTCTTGACTGATTCGCAGCATGGCGGGCGCTCCCAGACGGGAAAAATGGAAGCGCGACATTATACCCAGCCACGGGCTTCCGCTCAACGCAGTTGATCGCCGAAAACGGCGAATGGGCAAATATCTTGCAAGGCGCCCGCCAGGCCCCGTTCCGCCTGTCCTATCCCGCATTTGCAGGATGGCAGCGCGGCAGCGGATGGCCGGATACTGCGTACGTCACCCAGCGACCGCCCAGGCGGCGGGACGCCGATTCCAAGAACTATAAAAGTGGGACGGGGGAGAGAATGAAAGGGAGCACTGACCCGCATTCGTCATCCGCAGCCTTGCTCGCGGCGTTCGGCGCCGCCGTGCTGGACATCAACCGGCTGGCGCGCGACAAGACCCTGGAGCGTTTCCATCGCACCGCGCTGGAACGTCTGCAGCAACTGGTACCGTTCCAGCGTGCCTGGTGGGGCCGCGCGGCGCTGATCGACGGTGTGCCGGTGGAGCACAGCGCACACCTGTTCAACCTCGAAGAGCACTATGTGGAGGACTGGAAATCGATCAGCCACGACGACATTACCGTCGGCCTGGTACACGCCCGCCCGGGCACCGCCGTGGCCGTTGACATGCAGGCCACCGCCGGGCTGCGCTGGCTTGGCGCGCGTCACGACATCGGTGAGCTGCTCTGCGTGATCCACGTCGATCCGATCACCCGCCTCAGCGACCATGTCGCCCTCTATCGCACGCCTGGCGGCCCGCCCTTCGCGGACCAGGAGAAGCTGCTCCTCGGGCAACTCTCGGCGCACCTGGCCGCGGCCGTCTCGGCCAACCAGATCCGTACCCTGGTGGCCCTGCGCGAATCCCTCGAACGCCAGGCTCTGGCCATGGCGGTATGCGACCGCTACGGCGTGCTGCATTGCGCCGAACGCGGCTTCGTCGACCTGCTGCTCGGCGCCTGGCCGGGCTGGACCGGTCCGCAGTTGCCGGAGGAAACCAGCCCGCAGGGCTATCGCGATGCGCGCCTGGTGATCGACTCGCGGCAGGTCGGCGACCTCTACCTGCTCACCGCGCGGCAACCGAGCGCGATCGAACAGTTGAGCAATCGCGAAGGCGACGTCGCCCTGCTGTTCAGCGAAGGCAAGACCTACAAGCAGATCGCCCGCGACCTCGGCCTGGCGCCGAACACCGTGCGCCATCACATACGCACCATCTATTCCAAGCTCGGCGTCAACGACAAGGCGAGCATCGCCCACCTGCTGCACCAGTTCCCGCCTGGCTGACAGCCCTCCACCCCTGCCATCACCGCTTCGACCGCCCCGTCAAGGGCGGCATGGGCGCCCTTTCGCCTGCGAAAAGGCGCAACCACCACCGGCGCGACGAACGCCGGGCACACAACGACCGGGGAGACCGACACATGACCCACCGCACCGCCTCGATGGCCGCACCGACCGCCAGCGCCCTCGCGCTGTTCGGCATCCAGCTCCTGCTGGGCGCCGAGGCCGGCGCCGCCGACCTCAACGCCCGCGACTTCTTCGGCGCCCCGGCGGGCACCACGCTCGGCGTACTCTACCTGCCGGCGACCCGCGCCCATGAGTTCCACGGGCCGGCCGATCGCAACGGCAAGGCCGAACTGAAGACCAACGCGGTGGCCTACCGCCAGGTGTTCTTCAGCGACATCTGCGGCACTCTCTGCACGCCGCAGTTCATCATTCCCTTCGTCGACATCGATGCGCGCCTGCCCGGCAGCGTCGGGCATACCGGCGAGACCGGTTTCGGCGATCCCCAGGTCGGCGGCACCCTGTTTTTCGTCAACGACCCGGAACGGCGCCGCTACAGCGGCCTGCTGACCCTGATCACCCTGCCGCTGGGCGAGTACCACGCGAAGAACCCCGATGTCTCGCCCGGCGCCAACCGCTGGGGCGCCACCTTCGTCTACAACTACACCCAGGGCATCGGCCGCGACTGGGTGCTGGAAGCCAACCTGGAAGCGCAGTTCTACGCGAAGAACGACGACTACTTCGGCAGCGACCTGGAACAGAAACCGCTCTATCGCCTGCAAGCCTTCGCCTCCTACGACTTCAGCCAGAGCACCTACGGCGCCCTCAAGCTGGTGCACGCCGATGGCGGCGAACTGAAGCTGCAGGGCCATACCCTCGACGACACCCACCAGCGCTACACCCAACTCGGCTTCGAGCTAGGCCACTGGCTGGACCGGCGCAACAGCCTGATGTTCGGTCTCTCGCGCAACGTCGCCACCGACAATGCTTTCCATGGCAGCCAGGCCCTGTTGCGCCTGGTCCATGTGTTCTGAGGAGGCGCAGCCATGAGCGCTTCCGACAAGACTCTCGCCAGCGCCTCTCCGGCGTCTGGCAACCTCGCGCTGCTCGCGGCCATCGTGGTGTTCGCCGCGATCACCCCGACCATCCTGATGACCGCCCCCGCCGTCGCCGCGCAACTGGCGACCCAGTGGCAACTGAGCCCGGCGCGGGTCGGCGACCTGTTTTCGGTGGAGCTGGGCGCCATGAGCCTGGCGACGCTGCCGGCCTTCCATTGGCTGAAACGCGTCGATTGGCGCCACGCGGCGCTGCTCGCCGGCCTGCTGTTCATCGCCGCCAACCTGGCCTCGGCGCTGGCCGGCAGCTACCCGCTGCTGCTCGCCCTGCGTTTCTGCAGCGCCCTCGCCGGCGGCTCGCTGATGATCCTCTGCCTGTCCAGCGCCGCCAGCACCGCCACCCCGAGCCGGGTCTACGGGCTCTGGGTGATGGGCCAACTGGTGGTCGGCGCCGTCGGCCTGGCACTGCTGCCGGCGCTGTTCGAACGCTTCGGCCTGGCCGCCTGCTACCTCTTGCTGGCCGGCCTGATGGGCCTCGCCCTACCGTTGTCGCGGGCCTTCCCCAGTGGCAGCCCGCCAGCGGAAGCCCGCGCCAGTACCGGCGCGGTTCACTCGCGACTGCGGGTCGGGCTGGGTATCCTCGCCGTGCTCACCTTCTATATCAGCCTCAGCGGCGTCTGGACCTTCATCGGCGCCATCGCCGAAGGCGCGGGGATCAGTGCCGGCGCCAGCGGCGAGGTACTCGCCGGCGCCACCCTGATGGGCATCGCGGGGGCGGCCTGCGCCTCCTTCATCGGCAACCGCCTGCCGCGCGACCTGATGCTGCTCGGCGGCTACCTGGCGATGGCCGCGGCGATCCTCCTGCTGATCGGCCAGCCACCGCTGGCGCGCTTCGCCCTGGCCGCGCTGCTGTTCAAGTTCACCTGGACCTTCGTCCTGCCGTTCATCCTCGCCTGCCTCGCCGACCTGGACCGCTCCGGCCGCCTGATGAACGCCTCCAACCTGGTCATCGGCGGCGGGCTGGCCATCGGCCCGGCGCTGGCCGGACGACTCATCGAAGGCAGCGGCGGTTTCCTCCCGCTGCTGCCGATCGCCGCCGGCCTGGCCGCCCTCTCGCTGCTGCTGGCCCTGGCCTGCCGGCCACGCTGAAACCCTTTCCCGAACCACGGATACCCGCCATGACCCGACGTACCGCTTTCTTCTTCGACGAACTCTGCCTCTGGCACGCCGCCGGCCCGCACGCGCTGACCCTGCCGGTCGGCGGCTGGGTGCAACCGCCTGCCGCCGCCGGACACGCCGAATCACCGGAAACCAAGCGCCGGCTGAAAAGCCTGCTCGACGTGTCCGGCCTGACCGCCCGCCTGCAACTGCGCAGCGCACCGCCGGCGAGCGACGAGGACCTGCTGCGCGTGCATCCGGCGCACTATCTGGAACGCTTCAAGGCGTTGAGCGACGCCGGCGGCGGCAGCCTCGGCCAGGACGCGCCGATCGGCCCGGGCAGCTACGAGATCGCCCGGCTCTCCGCCGGCCTGGCCATCGCCGCGCTGGACGCGGTGCTCGCCGGCCAGGCGGACAACGCCTACTCGCTGTCGCGGCCGCCAGGTCATCACTGCCTGCCGGACCAGGCGATGGGCTTCTGTTTCTTCGCCAACATCGCCGTGGCCATCGAGGCGGCCAAGGCGCGCCACGGCGTCGAGCGGGTCGCGGTGCTGGACTGGGACGTGCACCACGGCAACGGCACCCAGGCGATCTACTACCGGCGCGACGACGTGCTGAGCATTTCCCTGCATCAGGACGGCTGCTTCCCGCCTGGCTACAGCGGCGCCGAAGACATCGGCGAGGATCGCGGTCGTGGCTTCAACCTCAACGTGCCGCTGCTTCCCGGCGGCGGTCACGACGCCTACATGCAGGCCATGCAACGCATCGTGTTGCCAGCGCTGGAGCGCTTCCGCCCGCAATTGATCGTGGTCGCCAGTGGCTTCGACGCCAACGCGGTGGACCCGCTGGCACGCATGCAACTGCACAGCGACAGCTTCCGGGCGATGACCGCGATGGTCCGCGACGCGGCCGAGCGGCATGCCGGCGGACGCCTGGTGGTGGTCCACGAAGGCGGCTACTCGGAAGCCTACGTGCCGTTCTGCGGCTTGGCTGTGATCGAAGAACTCAGCGGCGTGCGCAGCGCGGTGCGCGACCCGCTGCGCGACTTCATCGAGTTGCAGCAGCCCAACGCGGCGTTCCGCGACTTCCAGCGCCAGCGCCTCGAAGAGCTGGCCGCACAGTTCGGCCTGTGCCCGGCGCAGCCGCTTCAAGCGGCCAGGTAGCGCCCGACCAGCGCCAGGCCGCTGCACAGCACCAGCCAGGTGACCAGGCGGACGAAGGCTTCACGCGACAGACGCAGGGTCACCCGACGGCCGATCCACAGGCCCAGCGCCATGCCCGGCAGCAGGCAGGCGGCGAGCAGCCAGGGCTCGCGCGCGGCATACAGCCCGGCGAGCAGGAACAGCCCCAGGCGGACGAAGGTGCTACAACCGATCAGCGCGCTCTGGGTGGCACGCATCTGCTCCTTGCTCGCCAGGCGTCCGTTCAGGTACAGCGAATAAAGGAAGCCGCCGCTGCCGAACAACGCGCCGAACAGCCCGCCGAAGACACCGAAGGGCAACGCCCAGGTCGCCCGCCAGCGCGGCTGGCCGCGTGGCTGGAGGAACAGCGCGTAGAGCGCATAGAGACTGACGAACACGCCGAGGGCCAGCATCAGCAGCTCCGCGCGTAGCGCCAGAAGTCCGTACGCCCCCAGCGCACAGCCCAGCAACATGCAGGGCAGCAGACGCTTGAGCTCAGTGATGGCGATCTGCCGCCGCGCCGGCAGCCAGTTGCCGAACGACGCGCTGAAATCCAGCAGGACCAGCAGCGGAATGATCTGCGACAGCGGCAGCACCCCGGCCAGCAACGGGCCGGCGACCAGCGCGGTGCCGAAGCCGGCGATGCCGAACACCACATAGGCGAGGACGATGGCCAGTTCGACCAGCAGCCATTGCCATAGGCTGAACGGCAGGGCGGCGAACAGGACTGACGGATCGAGCGAGGACATGGCGACTCCCGGAACGACGACCTGCGCACTCTAGCGAGCGCAACGGCGCGCCAGCCAATACAATCCGAGCCCTGTAGCCATCTCGAAAAGGCATGGGGAATCTTCCGATGATCTCTTTGCGGCAACTCCATTACTTCGTCGAAATCGTCGAGTCCGGCGGCTTCAGCCGTGCCGCCGAACGCCTGTTCGTCGCCCAGTCGGCGCTCAGCCGGCAGGTGCGCGAACTGGAGGACAGCATCGGCACCCCACTGCTCCGCCGCGGTCCGCGCCAGGTCGAGCTGACGCCGGCCGGTCGCGCCTTCCTGCCACGCGCGCAGCGCCTGCTCGGCGACCTGGAGGCCGCCCGGCGCCTGGCTCGCGAGGTCGGCGAAGGCGGCCATGGCCTGCTGCGCCTGGGGCACTCCAGCTCGGTGCCGCTGGTGGGCGGCCTGCAAGCGGCGCTGCGCGGCTACCTCGCGGCGCAGAGCGGCGTCCGCCTGGAACTGACCCAGCAATCCTCCGAGCAGCAACTCGCCGATCTCGCCGAAGGACGCCTGGACCTTGGCCTGCTGCGCCTGCCGGTGCTGCGCCAGCATCCCCGGCTGCACCTGCGCGCCCTGTACCGCGAGCCGTTGCTCCTGGCTCTCGCCGCCGACCATCCGCTGGCCCGCCGTGAAGCCCCCGTGGCCCTGGCCGCCCTGGCCGGAGAAACCTTCGTCTCCATTCCCCACCTGCAACGCGGCGGCCTCAGCTATCGCGCCGCCGAACTCTGCCTCGGCGCCGGTTTCTACCCACGCCCGGCGCGCGCGCTGTCGCGCAAGACCAGCCAGTTGCAACTGATCGAGGCCGGCTTCGGCGTCGCCCTGGTGCCCGCCTCGATGCGCGCCATCGCACCGCCCGCCGTGCGCTTCCTGCCTCTGGCCGAGGCCGAGGCGTACAGCGAGGTGGCGTTGGCCTGGCGACGCGACGATAGCCCCCTGGTGGAAGGCTTCGTCGAATATTTCCTGGAGAATCTGCCGAACGAAGCCAAGGATTGATCGCACATCCCGGTGCGCCGCCTTATCATGCCGCCCATGCGTAACGATCCCTTCCAACGGCTCGGCCTCGATCGCGAGGTGCTGACCGTCAGCCAACTGAACCAGCGCGCCCGCCTGCTGCTGGAAGACGTGTTCCCGCAGGTCTGGGTCGAGGGCGAGCTGTCCAACCTCGCCCGGCCGGCCTCCGGCCATGTCTACTTCACCCTCAAGGACAGCAACGCGCAGATCCGCTGCGCGCTGTTCCGGCAGAACGCCCTGCGCGTACGCCAGGCCTTGCGCGACGGGCTGGCGGTAAAGGTGCGCGGGAAGATCTCGCTGTTCGAGGGACGCGGCGACTACCAGTTGATCGCCGATACCGTCGAGCCGGCCGGCGACGGCGCCCTGCGCCTGGCCTTCGAGGCATTGAAGGAAAAACTCGCCGGCGAAGGCCTGTTCGCCAGCGAACGCAAGCGTCCGCTGCCCGCCCATCCGCGCCGCATCGGTATCGTCAGTTCGCCCAGCGGGGCGGTGATCCGCGACATCATCAGCGTGTTTCGCCGCCGCGCACCGCAGGTCGAGCTGACCCTGGTGCCCACCGCAGTCCAGGGCCGCGAGGCCGTCGCACAGATCGTCCGCGCGCTGCAACTGGCCGACCGGCAGGGCTTCGACGCGCTGATCCTGGCCCGTGGCGGCGGTTCCCTGGAAGACCTCTGGTGCTTCAACGAAGAAGCGGTGGCGCGCGCCGTGGCGGCCTGCGCCACGCCGATCGTCAGCGCGGTCGGCCACGAGACCGACGTATCGATCAGCGACTTCGTCGCCGACGTGCGCGCGCCGACGCCTTCGGCCGCCGCCGAACTGCTGGCGCCCAACGCCGGCGACCTGCAGCAGCGTCTCGACGGCCTGCGCCGGCGCCTGGTGCTGCGCATGCGCGACCAGTTGCTGCGCGAACGCCTGCGCCTGGAAGGCGTCGCCCGCCGCCTGCGCCATCCCGGCGAACGCCTGCGCCAGCAGGCACAGCGCCTGGACGACCTGGACATGCGCCTGCGCCGTGCCTTCGAGCGCCAGCTGGCGGTCCGCCACGAACGCCTGGTCCGCCTGGAGACGCGTCTCGCCGCACAGCATCCGGGCCGCACCCTGGCGCTGCTCCGGCAGAAGCTCGACAGCCTCGCCGCGCGCCTGCCGCGCGCCGCCCGCGAGGTACTGAAGGATCGTCGTCAGCGCCTCGAAGGACTGGCGCAGACGCTCAACGTGGTCAGCCCGCTGGCGACCCTGGGCCGCGGCTACAGCATCCTCCTCGACGAGCGTGGCCGGGCGATCCGCGATGCCGGCCAGACCCAGCCGGGACAGCGCCTGAAGGCGCGCCTGGCGGAAGGCGAACTGGAGGTGCGGGTCGAGGACAACCACCGGACGCCGGTGACCCTGTCGCTGCTGGACTGAGCCGCGATGATCCGCCTCAGCCAGCGCGCCCTGGCCTACCTCAACGAGGTGATCCACCACGGTTCTCTTCGCCGCGCCGCCCAGCACCTGAACATCGACCCCTCGGCCATCAGCCGGCAGCTCGCCAGCCTGGAGGAACATCTCGGCGTGCGCCTCCTGCAACGCACCCCGCAAGGCGTGGCGCCTACCGAGGCCGGCGAGCTGCTGGTGGCGCACTACCGCCAGCAACGGGCCAACGAAGAGGGCGTGCTGTCGCGTCTGTCGGCCCTGCAGGGGCTGCGCCAGGGCAAGGTGCGCCTGGCGGTCGGCGAGGGCTTCATCGCCGACCTGATCTCCCAGCCATTGCAGAGTTTCATCCTGCGCTACCCCGGCATCGAGCTGGAGGTCCGCATGGCCGGGGCCAACGAAGGCGTGGCGCTGGTCAAGGAAGACGCCGTCGACCTGGCCCTGGTCTACGCCCCGGTCGAGGACGGCGAGTTGGACGTGCACGTCGACACCCGCCAGCCCCTCGACCTGATCATCCCCGCCAACCATGCCCTCGCCGGACACCGCGGCGCGGTGCCGATGCGCGCGCTGCGCAACGAGTCGCTGGCGTTGATCCACAACAGCACCGGCATGGGCCAACTGGCGGTGATCGCCGCCCAACTGGAGCGCATCGAGCTAAGGCCGAAGCTGCGCACCAACTCGGTGGCGGTGCTGACCAATTTCGTCAAGTCCGGCATCGGCGTGGCCTTCATGCCGGAGTTGACGGTCAGCCACGAGATCGAGGCCGGGCATATCCGTTGCCTGCCGCTGGCCCACCCGGCGCTGCGCGACGCCCGCGCGCGGATCGTCAGCCACAAGGGCCGCGAGCTGACCGTGGCGGCGATCGCCTGCCTGGAACACCTGCGCCGCGGCATGCGCTTCTTCAGTGGCGACGCGCCCGGGCTCTCGCAGCGCTGAGGCGTTGTCTTTTTCGCATCACGTCCGGACTTGAATAGTCAACGAGACAACGGCTAGCGTTGCTTCGCTTTCGTGCGAGCACCCGGCCCCGCGCCCCGACAAGAAGTGCCGCCGATCCCCCGACCGTTCGGACTGCCATAAGGAAAACAACATGCACACGAATCCGCGCCACGGCCTCGCCCGCCGCTTCGCCGCCGGACTGCTGGCCGCCGCCCTGGGCCTGGGCGGCAGCCTCGCCCAGGCCGCCACCACCCTCAACCTGAGCTATAACGGCGCCGCCGACAGCGAGAAGAACCTGGTGCACCTGTTCGCCAGCAACCTCAAGCGCCTGGCCGAGGAAAAGAGCGGCGGCGAACTGCAGTTCAAGCTCTACCCCAACAGCATGCTCGGCGAAGAGGAGCAGCGCATGGAACAGGTGATGACCGGCCCCGGCCTGAACATCGCCTCCTTCGCCGGGATCGCCCCGCTGTTCCCGGAGATCTACGTCAGCGCCACGCCCTTCATGTTCAAGGACGCCGCCGCGGCCCACGCCTTCTTCGACAGCGGCAGCTACTGGCAGGCCGCCCGCGAGGCCTTCCGCGAGCGCACCGGCACCGAGCTGCTGGCGGTGGTCGAGGAAGGCGGCTTCCTCAACTTCACCAACGGCAAGAAGCCGATCCACGGCCCGGCGGACTTCCAGGGCCTGCGCTTCCGCGCCATGGATCCCAGCCAGGTGGCGCTCTACGAAGCCTTCGGCGCCTCCGGCACGCCGATCCCCTGGACCGAGTTGTACATGGGCCTGCGCACCGGCGTCGCCGACGGCCAGATGAACCCGACCTCCTACATCATCCTCGGCAGCCTCTACCAGGTGCAGAAGTACCTGACCCTGGCCAACATCCAGTACTCCGACCAGTTCCTGGTGGCCAACGGCGATCTGCTCGCCAGCCTCCCGGCAAAGGAGCGCCAGGCCCTGCTCGACGCCGCCGCCGAAGCCACCCGGCTGAACCGCGAGGCGGTCGCTGCCCAGCAGGAGCGCGACCTCGCGTTCCTCAAGGAAAAGGGCATGCAGATCATCCAGCCGTCCGCCGATGACCTCGCCGCCTTCCGCGAGAAAGGCCAGCCGTCCTACCTGGCCTGGCTGAAGACCCAGGACATCGAGCCGCGCTGGACCGAGATGGCCTTCCGCGACGCCGGTCTCGCCACCGCCCCCTGACCTTCGCGCGTTGCCCCCCCGACGGCCGCTGCCGTCGGCCGGGCGCGCCTGTCCGACTTTCCGGAGTGCCTCCCATGCCGTCATTGCTCAAGGGCATGCGCGCCGCGTTGCTGAACCTCGCCACGCTGCTGTTGCTGCTCGACCTGGTCCTGCTCATCTACGGCGTGTTCGCCCGCTACCTGCTCGGCAGCTCGCCGATCTGGATGGACGAACTGGCCCGCTACCTCATCATCGGCGCAGTAATGCTGGCGCTCGGCGCGGTATGGATGGAAGGCGGGCACATGCGCGTCAACCTGTTGGAACAACGCCTGCCGCCGCGCCTGGCGCAGGCCCTCAGGCTCTACCAGTGGCTGCTGGCGCTGGCCTTCTTCGCCTTCGCCGCCTGGGTCAGCACCCGCTACGCGCTGAACGCCGGGCGCTTCCGCAGCCTCGGCCTGGGCGTCAGCCGCACCTGGCCGTTGCTCAGCCTGCCGCTCGGCTTCGGCCTGCTGACCCTCATGCTGTTGCTCCAGGGGCCCTGGCCGCGGCAGCCGGCCAGCACCACCGTCGAGGGAGGGTCGCAGGCATGATGGCCATCGCCATGATCGCAGCCTTCGTGGTCAACCTCCTGCTCGGCCTGCCGCTGTTCCTCTGCCTGCTGCTCACCGCGCTGGTGGGGTTCCTCTTCGTCGACCCGGCGCTGTTCGCCAACACCCTGCCGCAGCGCTTCTTCGGCGGCATGGACATCTTCTCGCTGATGGCGATCCCGCTGTTCGTGCTGGCCGGCAACCTGATGAACCATTCCGGCATGACCCCGCGCCTGATGCGTCTGGCCAACGCCCTGGTCGGCCACTTCCGCGGCGGCCTCGGCCACGTCAACGTGGTCGCCGGGGTGTTCTTCGCCGGGGTCAACGGGTCCGCCGCGGCCGACGCTTCGGCACTCAGCACCCTGCTGGTGCCGGCCATGGAAAAGGAAGGCTACTCGCGGCGCTTCGCCGCCGGGCTGACCGCGGGCAGCTCGCTGATCGGTCCGATCATCCCGCCGAGCATCTTCATGATCCTCTACTCCTCGCTGACCAACACCTCGGTGGGCGAGCTGTTCCTCGCCGGGGTGATTCCCGGCCTGCTGCTGGCCGCCGCCTTCATGCTGCTGAACGCGGTGTACGCCTACCGCAACGGGCTGCAGGCGCGCCATGCGGCGCCGGCCTGGGGCGAGATCCTGGCGGCGCTGTCCGGCGCCCTGACCGCGCTGATCGCGCCGGTGATCATCGTCGCCGGAATCGTCCTGGGACTGGTCACGCCCACCGAGTCGGGCGCCCTGATCGCTCTCTACGTGGCGCTGGTCGGTCTGCTCCAGCGCCAACTGAGCCTGGTCGGGCTGTGGAACTCGCTGCGCGAGACGGTACGCCTGACCGCCAGCATCTACGTGATCATCGCCGCCGCTTCGGTGGTCAACTGGTTGCTCAACTACGCCCAGGTCGCCAGCGAGTTCGCCCAGTTGCTGGAGCCGTTCGGCCACTCGCCGACCCTGATGCTGTTCATCATCAGCGCAGTGATCTTCGTCTGCGGCATGCTCATGGAAGAAGTCTCGGTACTGATGCTGCTGACGCCGATAGTCGCTCCGGTGGCGCTGGCCGCCGGCGTGGATCCGGTGCACCTGGGGCTGATCTTCACCCTGAACATCACCATCGCCCTGATCACCCCGCCAATGGGCGCCTGCCTGTTCATCGTGGCGACCATCAGCCGCCTCGATATCCTGGAAATGTTCAAGGGTATCTGGCCGTTCATCCTCGTGGCCCTGGGGGTGCTGTCGCTGCTGATCCTGTTCCCGTCCCTGACCCTGTGGCTGCCACGCCTGCTCAATTGACACCATGACCGACTTCACCCAAGCCATCCCCGTTCTCCCGGAGCCCGACTGGCACGCCGTGGCCGGCATCCCCATCGTCGATGCCGGCACGCCGCTGGAGGCGCTCGGGCTGAGCCGCGAGTTCAGCGTCTGGCCGGCCTACCACAAGCTCGGCATTCCTCACGCGATCCCGGAGTGCCACGCTCGCGGCGAGGTCTTCGAGCGTCTCCTGCGGGTCGCCGCCGCCCTCCCCGGCGGCGTGCGCCTGGTGGTGCTGGACGCCTGGCGGCCGTTCGCCGTGCAGCAGTATCTCTACGACAGCCTGTCCAGCGCCCTGGCCGCGCACTACCCACGGGCCGGCGAGGCCGAGCTGGAACGGCTCACCCGCCAGTTCGTCTCGCCGCCGAGCAGCAGCCGCGAGGCGCCCAGCCCGCATCTCACCGGCGGCGCGGTGGACGTCACCCTGTGCGACGCCCAGGGCCGCTGGCTGGACATGGGCAGCGCCTTCGACGAAGCCGTGCCGGCCTCCTACACCGCCTACTTCGAACGCCTGGCGGAGCCCGACACGCGCCAGCGACGCGTCCGCGATCACCGTCGCCTGCTCTATCACGCGATGCTCGACGCCGGTTTCAGCAACCTGCCCAGCGAATGGTGGCACTACGATTTCGGCGACCAGCTCTGGGCCTGGCACACCGGCGCGACGCAAGCGCTGTTCGGCCCGGTGCAGTTGCAGGCGATGGACGCGCTCTGGCGCCAGCAGTTGCAGAAGCGCCCGCCGGCGGACTAGGAGGCGAAGGCGCGCCGGTAGCCCAGCGGCGGCAGGCCGAACGCGGCGGAGAACTGCTGGCGCAACGACACCGCCGAACCGAAGCCGGCCAGCCCGGCGATCGCCTGCACCGAATGCTCGGTGGTTTCCAGCAGGCGCTGGGCCAGGGCCAGGCGTTCGGCCTGCAGCCACTGGTTGACGGTGGTGCCGGTGAGCTGGCGGAAATGCCGGGTGAAGGTCCGCCGGCTCATCAGCACCCGCTGTGCCAGGCTGTCCAGGCTGTGCGCCTGGTCGAGGTTCTGCCGCAGCCACACCAGCAGCTCGCCGAGACGGCCGTCCTGGGCACTGTCCGGCAGCGGCTGCTCGATGAACTGGGCCTGGCCGCCCTGTCGATGCGGCGCCACCACCAGGCGCCGGGCCAGGTGATTGGTAGTCTGCGCACCGAGCCGCTGGCGGACCAGGTGCAGGCAGCAGTCGATGCCGGCGACGGTGCCTGCCGAGGTCAGCAGGCCGTCGTCCTCGATGTACAGCACGTCGGGCTCCACCCGCACCGCAGGGAAGCGCCCAGCGAAATCCTCCGCCCACATCCAGTGGGTGGTGGCGCGGCGACCGTCGAGCAACCCGGCCTCGGCCAGCACGAAGGCCCCCAGGCACAAGCCCACCAGTTGCGCACCGCGTGCACGGGCCGCGATCAACGCATCCAGCAGCGCTTGTGGCGGACGCTCGTGTGGATCGCGCCAACTCGGCACGATCACGGTCTGCGCCTCGGCCAGCGCTTCCAGCCCGGCCTCGGCCTCGATGGTGAACCCCACCGTGGTTCGCAGCCGGCCCGGCTCGGCGGCGCAGACACGCAGGTCGAAGGCCTGCGCGCAAGGGTCGTAGCACTCCTGGCCGAACACCAGGCAGGGCACCGACAGGTGGAACGGACTGATGCGGTCGAAGGCCACCACGGCCACGGACTGGCGGGACATGCGCACCTCGGTGGGTATGAGCGGGTTGGCCCGATTCTAGCGAAAGTTGTCTCTCAGGCCACTCACTCGCTACGCCGCACCGGGACCAGAATCCGCCTCACCCACTCAGGAGGAAACGCCATGTCCACACGTCAACCCAAACGCGCCTTGCTGGTCATCGACGTACAGAACGAATACGTCAGCGGCAACCTGCGTATCGAATTTCCCGCCATCCAATCGTCGCTGGAACGTATCGGCGCCGCCATGGATGCCGCCTACGCGGCGGGCATCCCGATCGTCGTGGTGCAGCACCTGGCGCCGGCGGACTCGCCGTTGTTCGCGCGCGGCAGCCGGCAGGCCGAGCTGCACGAGGTGGTCGCCTCGCGGCCCTACCAGCACAAGGTGGAAAAGCAACTGGCCAGTTCCTTCGTCGGCACCGGGCTGGCCGACTGGCTGCGCGAACGCGACATCGACACCCTCGCCGTGGTCGGCTACATGACCCAGCACTGCGACGACTCGACCATCCGCCAGGCGATCCACGAAGGCTGGCAAGTGGAATACCTGCACGACGCCAGCGGCTCGGTGCCCTACCGCAACCGCGCCGGCCAGGCCAGCGCGGAAGAGATCCACCGGATCTTCGGCATCGTCCTGCAGTCCTCCTTCGCCGCCGTGCTCAGCACCGAGGAATGGCTGGAAAGCCTCGCCGGCCGGCACGTTCCGGAACGCGACAACATCTACGACTCCAACCAGCGGGCCCTGGCCAACCGCTGAAACGACGCCGCCCCGTACGCGGGGCGGCGAGCGCTCAACCGACCAGCGAGCCACGCGCCGGCAACGGCTTCCAGCCCGGAAACTCGCGCAGCCGCGGGTCGGGCACCGCGCAATAGGCGAATGTCCAGTTCGGCGCCGGCAGGTCCAGGCGCTCCAGCGGCACGCGCGTGCCGGCGCCGGCCTGCGGCGCCTTCCAGTCCTGGGTGATGTGCGCACCGCCCTGGCTGGCCAGGAGGATGCCGCGGTTGGCGCTGGTGTCGTCCACCGTCCAACGCGCGGCGGAGGCGTCCATCAGCACCTCCAGATGCTCGTCGGTCACCTTGGCGCCGAACGGCGACTGCAACAGCCAGCAGTACAGGCGCAGGTGCATCGCCCAGTTCCAGGCGGCCTTCTGCTCGGCCGCCCATTGCAGGAAACCGCGGAGGATGGTCAGGCCATCCGGCGGATCGATCTTCAGCAGTTCCGGGCAAAGGTCGTAGAGATGGTGCCAGGCGCTGCTCAGGCGCTTGTTGAGCTGGTCCGGACGCAGGGTGGAGTTCTTCGGCGGCAGGCTGGGAGCCACCACCAGGCCGGTCTGCGCCGGCAAGGGATATCTGTTGCTGTTCATGCTCTGAACCTCGCACGCAAAGGCGGGGCGCCGGGCGCCCCTGCTCGACACGGCGCTCAGTGGCCGTGCTGCTCGTGCCCGCCCTGTTCGGCCGGCGCCTTGGACTCGACGACGATTTCCACCGGCACGTCGCCGGCCTTGCGGAAATGCAGCGTCAGCGGGAAGCGCTCGCCGGCCACCAGTGGCTGCTTCAGGCCCATCAGCATCAGGTGGTAGCCGCCGGGAGCGAAGCGCAGGTCCTTGCCTGGTGCGACGTCGACGCTGTCGACTTTCTGCATGCTCATCATGCCGTTCTTGTGCACATGCTCGTGCACCTCGGCGGAAGCCGCGCGCGGCGTGTCGGCGCCAAGCAGGGTGTCGTTTTCCTTGCCGTGGTTCTGCACCACGAAGTAGGCCGCGCCGTTCGGCGAGGTCGGCGGCAGGGCCAGCGCCCAGGGATGCTCGATGTGCAGTTGGCCGGCGCTGTACTCGTGGGCCTGGGCGAAAGCGGAAACGGCCAGCAGGGCCGCGGCAGCGAAGAAGGATGTGCGCATGGTGACTCTCCAGTAGCGTATGACCGGTCTTTTTCCGTCGGACCGGCGATTCCATGGGGGAAGCTAGGGTATTGCGCCGCGACCTGCCCCGACCCGAAGGTCCAGGTTGTCGAAGGCGCGGGGGAGGAGTCAGGCGACAGGAGAGGCGCGCGGATTGGCGAGGCGCCAATAGCGCAGGGGAGGCAGGTCGGTGGCGGAGAAGGCGTTGCGGGCAGGGCTGACCAGCGGTGCCAGCGGCAATGCCGGCCAGGAGGCGACCAGTCCGGGCGTGCCGGCGGCGCCGGCGCAGCAGCAGAGGTGCGGGGCCAGGCTCTCGTGGTCGTCGGGAAGATCGATGTCCTTGAGCGCGGCACCCAGCTTCAGGCGCAGCAGCGAATCGGACGAGGTGCTGCAGAAGCCACCGAGCAGCAACGAGGCGCGCTCCTGCGTCGTCAGCGCCTGCGAAAGCGGCACCACGAACAGGTTCATCAGCACGGCCAGGCTGGCCAGCCAGGCCACGGGGCGCCGTGACAGGGGCATCGTCGGTTCTCCGGAGAATGGGCCCTTTATGCCTGAGCGCGGGGCAAAAGTAAAAACGCCGGGCGCGACAGAGTGCCGCAGGTGAAAACGTTTGCAACCCTTGCGGGCTTTCCCCCGCCGCGCTCTTCCGCCAGCATAGACGGCTTTGACGCCCGACGAGTCGAGAAGCCGATGCCCCGCACCCTAGCCTTCGTTTCCACGTTGTTGCTCGCCGCTTTCTGCGCCCTGCCCGCCCAGGCCGACAGCTTCATCATGCGCCTGCTGAACAAGCCGGTGCCCGGCGGGGTGGCGGTGGTCGACCTCGGCGAGGAAGGCCCGCCGCCGCGGGCCTTCTACCAGGGCAAGCCGGTGCTGGTGGTGCGCGAGGAAGGCCGCCGCTGGATCGCCGTGGTCGGCATCCCGCTGAGCACCAAGCCCGGCCCGCAGAAGCTGGAAGTGCGAGCGGCGACCGGCAACCACGAGGAACGCTTCAGCGTCGGCAGCAAGCACTACCGCGAGCAGCGCATCACCCTGAAGAACAAGCGCCAGGTCAATCCGCTGCCGGAAGACCTCAAGCGCATCGAGCGCGAACTCGCAGAGCAGACCGCCGCCTACCGCCGCTTCAGTCCCGGCCTGCCCAGCAACCTGATGCTCGACAAGCCGGTCGACGGTCCGCTCTCCAGCCCCTTCGGCCTGCGCCGCTTCTTCAACGGCGAAGAGCGCAACCCGCATTCCGGTCTAGACTTCGCGGTACCGGCCGGTACGCCGATCAAGGCGCCGGCGGCCGGCAAGGTGATCCTCATCGGCGACTACTTCTTCAATGGCAAGACGGTGTTCGTCGACCATGGCCAGGGCTTCATCAGCATGTTCTGCCACCTGTCGAAGATCGACGTGAAGCTCGGCCAGCAGGTGCCGCGCGGCGGCGTACTCGGCAAGGTCGGCGCCACCGGCAGGGCCACCGGACCGCACATGCACTGGAACGTCAGCCTGAACGACGCGCGAGTCGACCCGGCGATCTTCATCGGTGCCTTCCAGCCCTGAGAAGTGAGCAACGCGGCGCCGGCTGAGGTCAGAAGGAACAGGGGGCGCGTCGATGCGCCCCTTTCATGACCAAGGGAGACACCGCATGACTCACCCGCTTCGCCTGCTCTGGCTGTGCTCGGCACTGTTCGTGGTCCTCGGCCTGGGCTTCGTCTTCTTCCCCGGCCCGCTCGCCTCCCTGCTCACCAGCGGCGAACCGCTCACCCCCGCCGCCCTCACCGACCTGCGCGCCAGCTACGGCGGCACCAGCTTCGGCATCGGCCTGCTGCTCGGCTATGCCGCCCTGCGCCCCCGCTACCTGGTGCTCGGCCTGCTCGCCGCCCTGGCGGTGATCGCCAGCGGCGGCGCGGCGCGTCTCTACGGTGTGCTGATCGACGCCTCGCCGGCGCTAACCACCTTCCTCTGGCTCGGCGCCGAGGCGCTGCTCTCCGTGCTGTTGCTGGCGGCACTCTGGAAGACCCGCCAGCTCGACCTCGACTGAGCGCCGGGCAGCAGGTCTCAAGCCAGGACCCGGCGAACCGCCGGCAGCCGCGACAGCACCAGCCAGTCCAGCGCCCAGACCAGCAGGAGCGAGGCCCCCACCAACGGGAAGGCCACGCCCAGCGCCAGCATGATGGCGATGCCGGTCTTCCAGCGCGGCAGCTCGTGGCGCAGCGGCGGCACGCCAAGGCGTCCGGCCGGCTTGCGCTTCCACCAGATCCACAGGCCGCTCGCCGAGCTGAGCAGGATCGCCAGGCAGACCGCGAGCATCAGCAACTGATTGCCCAGGCCGAAGAGCTTGCCTTCGTGCAGCACGACGCCCATCTGCACGCTCCTCGCCACCGCGTTGTAGTCCTGCCAACGCACGTCGGCGAGAACCTTGCCGCTGTACTGGTCGATGTGCAGGGTGGCGTCGTGGCGCGGATCGTCGGGGAACACGGAAATCGTGTAGACCCCCTCCATCCCGCTCGGCAGGGCGATCCCGTAGCCCGCCGCCACGCCGCGCTCGCGGGCGATATCCACCACCCTTTGCAGAGGGATGCCCGCCGGCATCGGCATGTCCATCGGCATCGCGTGCCCGGCCTGGGCGGAGTGCCCGCGATGCTCGGCATGGGCGTCGGCCGCCGGCGGCTGCGAGCGCGGCAGCGGAGTGTTCTCCAGCGGCCAGGGCACCTGCTGGCGCGACGCGCTGTTGAGGCTACCGGCCTGCATGTCGGAGGTCGGCACATCGTTCCACATCGCCGCCGGGAAGCGGTTCCAGACATCGGCGAACTGCTTGCCCCAGTAGCCGGTCCAGGTCATCCCGCTGAGCAGCATGAAGAGCAACAGCAGGCTGCCCCAGAAACCGGCGAGCACATGTAGCTCGCGCCACAGCGGTCGTCCGCGCAGGTGCAGGCGCGGCCAGAACAGCGCGCTCGCCGCCCGCCCGCGCGGCCACCATAGGTAGAGACCGGAGACCACCAGGACGATGCCCCAGCCGGCGGCCAGCTCGATCAGCCGGTCGCCGACGGTCCCGACCATCAGCTCGCCATGCAGTGCCCGGGCCACCGCCTGGAGATTCAGCTGCGCATCCTGGCGGCCGAGTTCGCGCCCGCTGTAGGGATCGACGAAGAGGTTCCATTGCCTGCCCTCTTCGCCAATCACGAATTGCGCGCTGCGCCCCGCCTCGCTCGGCGGCAGGTACTGGCTGACGGCGGCCTGCGGGTGCGCCTGGCGCACCCCGGCGAGCAACTGGTCGGCGCTGCGCATCTGCGCACCGGCCTCGACCCGCAGCAGTTGCGGATAGAGCAGCGCATCCAGTTGCGGCTTGAACAGGTAGACGATTCCGGTCAGCGCCAGCAGGATCATGAAGGGCGCGACGAACAGGCCAGCGTAGAAATGCCAGCGCCAGGCCAGCGCGTAGAAGTCACGGCCGTTCTTTTCGTTCGATTGCATGGATCACCTCATCGGAGCGCACACAGGCAAGGCGGGCCCCGCTGGACGGGGCCTCGTTGAAGGTTCAGAAGCTGAAGTCGACCTTGGTCCAGAAGGTCCGGCCCGGCTCGGGAACCGTTTCGTTGGCGGAGAAACCGAAGCCGGCATCGCCGGCCTTGTTCAGGTGCTCGGTGTAGTCCTTGTCGAACAGGTTATCGACACCGGCGCTCAGCTTGACGTTGCGAGTCACCCGGTAGGCGCCGTTGAGCGAGAAGACGCCGAAGCCGGCGCTCTTGTCGAAGTCCTTGCCGACCACGTTGCCCTGGTCCCTGGCGATGCGATTCTGCGGCGCGACCACCCGCCACAGGCTGCCGGCACTCCAGTCGCCTTCCTCGTAGGTCAGGCCGAAGCGCGCTTCCAGCGGCGGGATCTGCGGCAGCGCGCGGTCGTCCGAGCTGTTCTTGCCCCAGGCATAGGCCAGGCTGGCGTCGGTCTTCCAGTTGCCGGTGAGCTGGTAGGAAGCGCCCAGCTCGCCGCCCATGATCCGCGCGTCGACGTTGGTCGCCTGGGTCGAGGAACCCATCATGCCCTCGCGATAGCTGAACAGGATGAAGTCCTGGACCACCCCGACGTAGCCGGAGGCCCAGGCCTGCAGCTTGTCGCCGTTGTACTGGAGGCCGAAGTCGAGCTGGGTGGTCTTTTCCGGCTTGATCTTGTCGAAGGCGTTGACCGACCCGTTCGGCCCGCGCTTGGGCGAGAACAGCTCCCAGTAGTCGGGGAAGCGCTCGGCATGGCCGAGGCCGGCGTAGAGGGTGGTCGGCGAGTCGGCGAGGTCGTGCTCGTAGCGCACGAAGCCGCTGGGCAGGGTATCGGCGCGGGTGTCGTTGGCCGTCGGGTTGGCCATGGCGTGGCCCATGTGCCCGGACTTCAGGGTCTGCCGGTAGTCCTTGACCGAGGCGCGGTCCAGGCGCAACCCGCCGATCAGCCGGTCGCGCTCGGCGGCGAACCAGGTCAGTTCGCCGAAGGCCCCGTAGTTGTGGAACACCGCGTCCTTGTTCCAGGGGAACTGGTCGGCGTCGGTGTAGTAGTCGGTCATCATGTCGTACTTGGAGCCGCGCGCCCGGTGCTCGTTGCGCATGGCGTCGACCCCGGTGACCAGCTTGAAGTCGTCCCAGCGCCAGGTGGCCGCCAGGCGACCGCCGAGGGTGCGTCGGTCCACCTGGGACGCCATCGGCATGGGCATCATGCTGGATGGGTCGGGAGTGCGCAGGCGGAAGTTGTCCATGATGTGGTCGGCGTAGTTGTAGTAGACCTGTGCCTCGACCTTCTCCAGCACATCGCTGACGTTCGATTTGACGAAGCGCAGGCCCAGGCTCTCGCGCTTGAACTGCGAGCCGTCCATGCCGCGCCCGGCGTAGCGTGCCTCGCCGTCGCCCTTGCCGGCGGTGAGTTCGATCAGGGTGTCCTCGTCGGGGGTCCAGCCGACCGCGACGTCGCCGTTCCACTTCTTCCAGCGCGACGGCACGGTATTCCCGGCACCGTCCTCGTAATCGTCGGACTGCGCGTGGTTGCCGGTGAAGCGCAGGTAGCCGAGCCGGTTGCCGGCGGCGGCGTCCAGCACCTTGTCGAAGCGGCCATTGGAGCCGGCCAGCAGGCTGGCGTTGACCCGCGAGCCGAGTTCGCCGAAGCGCTCCGGCTCACGCTCGAAGAGGATCGTCCCGGCCGACGCGCCCGGCCCCCAGAGCACCGTCTGCGGGCCCTTGATCACGGTGAGCTTGTCGTAGGTTTCCGGCGAGATGTAGGAGGTCGGCGCGTCCATCCGGTTCGGACAGGCACCGAGCATCATGCCGCCGTTGGTGAGGATGTTCAGGCGCGAACCGAACATCCCGCGCAGCACCGGGTCGCCGTTGCTGCCGCCGTTGCGGATCACCGCGAAGCCGGGAATGGTCTTCAAGTAGTCGGCCCCATCGCTGGCCGGCACCGGTTGGCGCGGCTCCTTGGGATTGGTGACGATGGTCAGCGGCGAACTCTGGGCGACTCCGGTGACCACGCTCGGCGCCAGCTCCACGGCGTGATCCTGGTGCTGTGAGTGTTCCTCGGCCAGGAGCGCCGACGGAGACAGGGCCAGGCCGCACAGTGCGGCGAAGGCACCCGCCCAGCGGCGGCGTTGTGCGAGACGGGCAGGGTCGAAGCTGAAAGCGGCGGTCGGGCAGGCGTTGCCGGCCGCTCGTTGTTGAGTAGACATACGTTTTTCCATGATCTATGTGACTTCCGCCCCGCCCCCACGGCGAGCAGGCACGCGGCCAGGCTCGCGTCACCGGCGCGGCGAAGACGCGCCGGTGCCCCCAGGAAGCGGCGGCTATCGGATTGAAAGAGGTCAGGCGATCAGGAACGGCGGCGCACGGGTACGGGCGCCGGGAAACACCGGCGAGGCGACGAACGCCTCGTTCAGGAAAGCGACGGCGGGCGCCGTCGCGAAGGGAACGGAGAACAGCGCCAGGCAGGCGTCTTCGGTGAGCGGCGGGCTGTGGAACAACAGGCTGCAATAACCGCACTTCTCCCAGAGCACGTCGCTGGCCAGGCGATTGCCTTCCTCGCCGCCCATCCCCGGCATGCCGGCATGGACGACGGAGCGCTGGGTATCGGAACAGCCGGCATGGGCCATGTCGCCATGGTCCATGTTCTCGTGGGACATGCCTTCGTGGCCCATCCCCACGCCCATCGGCATCGGGTGGTCCATCGGCATCGACTGGGAGATCAGCGGCCCGACGAAGATCATCAGCATGGCGAACAGAGCCAGCCATGCACCGATGCCTTGTCGTTTCAGAGTGGTCGCCACCTGCGACTCCCGCCGTCTTGAATGAAGACCACCGCGTAGCGGGCCGGATGGCCGCTCGCGCCGGGTCATGCCGAAAAGAAGAATGCGCCTGTCGTTATACGCCCCAGGCACGGGGAACGAAATGATCGCACAAGGGCGGCTGGCTCTTCTGCGGCATGGGGCCGCAGAATTTTCCGTTGCGGAGAGCGTGCCGGCGGCGCAATCGAGGACAAGCTTTCACCGCAGAGAAAGAATAAAAACCCACAAAAGCCGCACAAATGGGAAATTCTACTAATTTTCCTTTAATGCTTGCCATTCAAATGCAGTCTCACTAGTGTGGTACGCATGAAAACACCACACACCCTCATCCTGCTCCGCCAACACGCCTGCCTGTGCCTGGTCAGCCCGCGACTGCGTGGCTGAGCGACGCTTCTCTTCATCTCGTCACTGCGTTCGCCTGGCCCCGCCGGCCCAGGAACCGACTCCAAAGGATTAGCCCCATGAGCATGTTGAAAGACCCTTCGCAGAAATACCGCCCATTCCCGGCCATCAATCTGCCCGACCGCACCTGGCCGTCGAAGACCATCACCGAGGTGCCGATCTGGTGCAGTTCCGACCTGCGCGACGGCAACCAGTCGCTGATCGAACCGATGGACGCGGCGAAGAAGATGCGATTCTTCAAGACCCTGGTGCAGGTCGGCCTGAAGCAGATCGAAGTGGCCTTCCCGTCGGCTTCCGATACCGACTTCAACTTCGTCCGCGAGTTGATCGAAGGCAACCACATCCCGGACGACGTCACCATCCAGGTGCTGACCCAGGCCCGCGAAGACCTGATCACCCGCACCTTCGAATCCCTGCGCGGGGCGAAGAAGGCCATCGTCCACGTCTACAACGCCACCGCCCCGTCGTTCCGCCGCATCGTCTTCAACCAGGACAAGCAGGGCGTCGTGGACATCGCCACCAACGCCGCGAAACTGATCAAGAAGCTGGCCGCCGAGCAACCGGATACCCAGTGGTCGTTCCAGTACTCGCCGGAAATCTTCAGCTCTACCGAGCTGGAGTTCTCGGTGGAGGTCTGCAACGCGGTGATCGACGTCTGGCAACCGACCCCGGACAACAAGATCATCCTCAACCTGCCGGCCACCGTGGAGTGCGCCACGCCGAACGTCTACGCCGACCAGATCGAATGGTTCGGCCGCCACGTCGACAAGCGTGACAGCGTGATCATCAGCCTGCACACCCACAACGACCGTGGCACCGGCGTGGCCGCCACCGAGCTGGGCCTGATGGCCGGCGCCGACCGCGTCGAAGGTTGCCTGTTCGGCAACGGCGAGCGCACCGGCAACGTCGACCTGGTGACCCTGGCCTTGAACATGTACACCCAGGGCCTGCATCCGCAACTGGACTTCTCCGACATCGACGCGGTGCGCAAGGTGGTCGAAGAGTGCAACCAGTTGCCGGTCCACCCGCGCCATCCATATGTCGGCGACCTGGTTCATACCGCTTTCTCCGGCTCGCACCAGGATGCCATTCGCAAGGGCTTCGCCCAGCAGAAGGAAGACGCGATCTGGGAAGTGCCGTACCTGCCGATCGATCCGGCCGACATCGGCCGCGACTACGAAGCGGTGATCCGGGTCAACAGCCAGTCCGGCAAGGGCGGCATCACCTTCCTGCTCGAACAGGAGTACGGCATCAGCCTGCCGCGGCGCATGCAGATCGAGTTCAGCCAGGTAGTGCAAGGCGAGACCGACCGTCTCGGCCTGGAAATGACCGCACAACAGATCTACTCGCTGCTGGAAAACGAATACCTCAAGGCGACCTCGCCCTACGTCCTCGCCAGCCATCGCCTGCAGGAAGAGAACGGCACCAGCGCCGTCGACCTGGAAGTCTCCTTCGACGGCGAGAAGCAGCACTGGCGCGGGATCGGCAAGGGACCGCTGGAAGCCTTGGTGGCCGCCCTGCCGGTCAAGGCGGAAATCATGGACTACCATGAGCACGCCATCGGCGCCGGCGCCAATGCCAAGGCCGCGGCCTATATCGAGATCCGCCTGGAGGGCCAGCGCCCGCTGCACGGCATCGGCATCGACGAGAACATCACCACCGCCAGCTTCCGCGCCCTGTTCAGCGCGCTGAACCGCGCGGTGACCCAGGCCGAGGCCAAGGCGGCCTGACCGGCACGGAAGGGAAAAAAGGGAGCCAGGCGGCTCCCTTTTTTCATGGGCATCTTTCAGCTGAGTCGCTTCACTCATCCTCGCCGCTGGCGCTGACCGCTCCCAGGCAACGGAGCTGGTACGCCCCCTCCCCTGTGGTCAGGCGCCAGGACTCGCCATCGGCCTGGGGCTCGGCTTCCATCACCGCGTTGTAGGAAAAACGCCACTCGCGACGGGTGCGTCCATCCAGGCTTTCCACCGCCAGCACCCAGTCTTCGCTGGCGAACGGCTGGTCGGCTTCCGCCGCCAGGTCCGCCTGGTCCAGCAGGTTCTCGTTGAGTTCGAAGCGCCAGGCGTGCAGACCGTCGATCTCGAGCATGTCGGCGGTTTCCAGTTCATCGAGCAGGTAGCGTTGTGTAGTCATGGCCAGTCATCGCGGATAAAGAACTCATGATAAGGCAAAGCGCGGGCTGCCCCTCACACCACCAGCATCACCACCGGGATCGCTACCGACAGGACCACCAACATGAACAGCAGGCCGATCCCCGCCGCCCGCCAGTTGGAAATGAACGCTCCGCCCGCTGCCTTGTGGCTGTCCAGGGCCGGACCGAAGGCTGATTTGGCGTAGTAGACCATGCCGAATATCTGCGCCACCGTGAAGCCGATCGAGGGGATGTTCTCCGGCAGTATCGCGCCCAGAACTGGCAGCAGGACAAACAGGCAGAGGCCGACCAGCCAGGTTTTCCCGACTTCCTGCGCCCGTCCCAGGCGACGGAGATTCACCGCCGCGAGGAAGGCACCGGCCAGGGGCGTGCCGATGAAGGTACCCAGACCGATCGCGGAAAGCCTGTACAGCGGCTCGCCATGGGTGGCGTCAGGCTCGTCCAGGCGGGCCTCCGGTGGGCGGAACGGATTCTCGGTGTCGCTGTTCATGCGTGTGCTCCCTGCGGATATTTACTGAAGCTTTACCAGGGCCGGCATTGGAAAATCCCGGCAACCGGCAGAGTCTATAGGACGCTGCGCGCCGGCTGAACATTCCGCGCCCGCCGGGAGTCACAGCAAGACGTGCGAACGAAAGCGCCCACACAGGACCGCACTCAGGAGGGATGACGCATGACCACACGCAAACTCGGCAACTCCGGCCTGGAGATACCGGCACTGGTATTCGGCGGCAACGTCTTCGGCTGGACTGCCGACGAAAGCACCTCCTTCAGGCTGCTGGACGCCCTGCTCGACGCCGGCCTGAACTGCATCGACACCGCCGACGTCTATTCGCGCTGGGTTCCCGGGCACCAGGGCGGCGAGTCGGAAACCCTCATCGGCAAGTGGCTGAAACGCACCGGCAAACGCGACTGCATGGTGATCGCCAGCAAGGTCGGGATGGACATGGGCAATGGCCACAAAGGCCTCTCCGCCGCCTATATCGAGCAGGCCCTGGAGCGCTCGCTACGACGCCTGCAGACCGACTACCTGGACCTCTACCAGTCGCACACCGACGATCCCCACACCGACCTGGAGGAAACCCTTTCCACCTATGGCGAACTGATCAAGAAAGGCAAGGTACGGGTCATCGGCGCCTCCAACTACGACGCCCGGCGCCTCCTCGAAGCGCGCCAGGTCAGCGCCCGGCTTAACCTGCCGAGCTACCAGAGCCTGCAACCCGAATACAACCTGTACGATCGTGCCGACTACGAGACCAACCTGGAGCCGACGGTGGAAGAACTCGGTATCGGGGTGATCAGCTACTACTCGCTGGCCAGCGGCTTCCTCAGCGGCAAGTACCGCAACCAGGCCGACACCGCCGGGCGAGCCCGGGGAGAGAAGGTGAAGGGTTATCTCAACGAGCGCGGCGTGGCCATCCTCGCGGCGCTCGACGAAGTGGCCGAGCAGTACAACGCCAACCCGACCCAGGTCGCCCTGGCCTGGCTCATCGCTCGTCCGACGGTGACCGCGCCGATCGCCAGCGCCACCAGCCTGGAACAGCTCGACGACCTGATCGCCGCCACCCACCTGAAGCTCGACGAACAGGCGATCCACCGCCTGGACAGCGCCAGCGCCTATTGACCGACCTGCCGTCGAGGGCGGCCTCGCCCCGTTGAGTGGAGCGGATAACCGTATCGCGGCTATCCGCTCCGCATCGACGGGAAAGCCTTAGCTGAAGCGCGCCAGCAGCGAACCGATGTCCAGGTCGCCCTGCGGCGCCTGGCCGTCCGGCGTCAGCTTGTTGACCAGTTCCGGCAGCAGGCTGCTCAGGTGTTCGGCCGCCTCGCCCTGGCTGACTCCGGCGGAGTCCGCCAGTTGCTGCAATTGACCGTCGCCGAAGACCCGGGAAATGTCCGCCGCCGACACCGACTGGTTCGGCCCACCGCCGATCCAGGAATTCAGGGCATCGCCCAAGCCTGCGTTCTGGAGCATCTGGAACAACCCGCCGAGTCCGCCCAGTGAGCCGGCCTCCACGCCCGGCGCCGCCTGCCCGGCACCGCCCGCGGCGCCACCGAGCAGATCGCCGAGGACGCCACCCAGCCCGCCGCTCGCGGCCCCGCCGCCGGCACCACCAAGGATGCTGCCCAGCGAACCGAGCAGACCACCGCCATCGCCACCGCCCTGTGCCGCACCGCCCTGGCGCGACATCAGCATGGTCACCAGCCCGATCAACAGGGCCACTTTCGGATCGCGAGCACCTCCCTGTCCTTCAGAGCCACCCAGCGCCGAACCGAGAATCGAATCGAGCAGTCCCATTGGTCTTCCTCCTGATCTGATGCCCACGGCGCGGCGCCGCGGGATACGGGTAACTCCATTCCCGGCACTGCGCCATCATGCGCAGCGCCGGGTCATGGCCTCGGACATCGACCGGAAGCGGACGTTCCGGCACTCAAGGATGGATTTCGAAGCGATCCGCGTCCATGTAGGCCGGGAAACGCTGGCGATAGGCCGCCAGTGCCGCCGCGTCCAGCCGGACGCGGAACACGCCGTCGGCGTCCGCCGCGTTGAACAGGCTGTCGCCCTGGAAGTCCAGGACCTGGCTATCCCCAGCGTAGCGCAAGGCGTTGCCGTCTTCGCCGATACGGTTCACCGCCACCACGTAGCAAAGGTTCTCGATCGCCCGCGCCGGCAGCAGGCGGTTCCAGTGCTGTCGACGAGGCGCGGGCCAGTTGGCGGTGTAGAGCAACAGGTCGGTGTCGTGCGGGTCGCGGCTCCACACCGGGAAACGCAGGTCGTAGCAGATCAGCGGGCGCACCCGCCAGCCCTTGAGTTCGAACAGTTCCTGGCGTTCGCCGGGACTGTAGTGCTCGTGTTCGCCGGCCATGCGGAACAGATGGCGCTTGTCGTAGTGCAGCATCTCGCCGTCCGGACGCGCCCAGAGCAGGCGGTTGCGATGGCTGCCGTCGGCGAGCTGGACGATCAGGCTGCCGGTGACCACCGCGCCAAGGCGCCGGGCCTGCTCCAGCAGCCAGGCATGGGTCGGCCCCAGTTCGGGCTCGGCCTGCTCGGCCGAAGCCATGCTGAAACCCGTGGTGAACATCTCCGGGAGGACCACCAGGTCGGCACCGGCGGCGCTCTCCAGCAGGGCGGCGAAATGCTCGCGGTTGGCCTGGGCGTCGTGCCAGACCAGGGAGGATTGGACCAGGGCGATGTCCAGGTCCGGCAGAACCGTCAGATCGCGCATAGCTTTTCCGCTGCCTGACGCAGCGTCTCCTCGCGTTTGGCGTAACAGAACCGGACCAGCCGCATGGCGTCCGGAGCCTTTTCATAAAACACCGAAACCGGGATCGCCGCCACTCCGTGTTCGCGGGTCAGCCACTCGGCCATGGCCACGTCGTCCAGGTCCGGACGGATGGCCGAATAGTCCACGCACTGGAAGTAGGTGCCCGGCGCACGGGTAAAACGGAAGCGAGAGTCCAGCAGCAGGTCGCAGAACAGGTCGCGCTTGGCCTGGTAGAAGCCGGGCAATTGCCGCAAGTGCTCCGGATGGCCGGCCATGTAGTCCGCCAATGCCCATTGCAGCGGCGTGACGCCACAGAAGTTGACGTACTGGTGAACCTTGCGCAGCTCCGCGCTGAGCGCCGGCGGCGCGACCACGTAGCCGGTCTTCCAGCCGGTGACGTGGTAGGTCTTGCCGAACGAACTGACCACGAAGGAACGCGGATACAACTCGTCGTGGGACAGCACGCTGGTATGAGCGACACCGTCGAACACCAGGTGCTCGTAGACCTCGTCGCTGATCAGATAGATATCCCGGTCGCGGATCAGCGCGGCCAGGCGGTCCAGTTCCTCGCGGCTGATCAGCGCGCCGCTGGGGTTGTGCGGGGTATTGATGATGACCAGCCGGGTACGCGGCCCGATGGCCTCGGCCATGCGCTGCCAGTCGATGGAGAAGTCCGGCAGCGCCAGCGGCACGTGCACGCAACGCCCGCCGGCGAGTTGCACGGAGGGTTCGTAGCTGTCGTAGGACGGGTCGAGTACCACCACTTCGTCGCCCGGATGGACCAGCGCCTGGATCGCGCTGAAGATCGCCTCGGTCGCCCCCGGCGTGATGGTCACCTCGCTGTCGGCGCTCACCCGGCGTCCATAGAACTGCTCGATCTTCTTCGCCACCTGCTCGCGCAGGGCCGGCAAGCCGGTCATCGGCGCGTACTGGTTGTGCCCGGCGGCGATATGCCTGCCTACCGCCTCGCGCAACTCCGGCGGGCCGTCGAAATCGGGAAAGCCCTGGGAGAGGTTGATCGCGCCACACTCGGCGGCCAGTTGCGACATGCGGGTGAAGATGGTGGTGCCGACATTCGGCAGCTTGCTCTGAATCATCGGGACTTCCTGCAGAGACTCGCCGGACGACAGCCCGGCCAGACGGGTGGCAGGGCAGGATAGCCGATCCGGGAGCGACGCTGCAGGGGCACGCCTTAGAAAAAACCGTGACCGCTTCAGGTCAGAGGGGAATATGCGCCAGGCGATGGCGCAGGACGAATAACCACCTCGCGATCATTCGTCGCCACGACAGGGAATCGGCGGTCAACGCCGGCGGCCTGGTTCGTCCCGCGGGCTACAGCCGCGGCCAATGAAAAAGGCCCGACAGGGATACCTGCCGGGCCTTTCGACGAAGGAAACGCCACCCTCAGCGGCGCTTGTCCTTCTTCTTCTTCTCGGCTTTCTTGTGGTGCGACATCAGCCGGCGCTTCTTGTTGACCTGGCGCGCGGTGAGCGAGTTCTTCTTGCCCTCGTAGGGGTTCTCGCCGCCCTTGTACTCGATGCGGATCGGCGTACCGACCAGCTTCAATACCCGCCGGTAGGTCTTCTCCAGGTAGCGGGTATAGGCCTTCGGCACCGCGTCCACCTGGTTGCCGTGGATCACGATCAGCGGCGGATTGGCGCCGCCCAGGTGGGCGTAGCGCAGCTTGATCCGGCGACCGTTGACCATCGGCGGCTGGTGCACCTGCACGGCGTCCTCGAGGATGCTGGTCAGGCGGCTGGTCGGCCAGCGGGTCACCGCCGAACGGAAGGACTCCTGGACCGACTTGTAGAGATGGCCGACGCCGGTGCCATGCAGGGCCGAAATGAAATGGATGTCGGCGAAGTCGACGAACAGCAGGCGCCGCTCCAGTTCGGTCTTCACGTAGTCACGCTCGGCCGCCTCCATGCCATCCCACTTGTTCAGGGCGATGACCAGGGCACGGCCGGTCTCGAGGACGAAGCCGAGCAGGTTGAGGTCGTGCTCGACCACCCCTTCGCGGGCGTCCATGACGAAGATCACCACGTTGGCGTCCTGGATCGCCTGGAGGGTCTTCACCACCGAGAACTTTTCCACCGCCTCGAAGATCTTGCCGCGACGCCGCACGCCAGCGGTGTCGATCAGGGTGTACTTCTCCTCGTTGCGCTCGAACGGGATGTAGATGCTGTCGCGGGTGGTGCCGGCCTGGTCGTAGACGATCACCCGCTCTTCGCCGAGCATGCGGTTGACCAGGGTCGACTTGCCCACGTTGGGCCGGCCGATGATGGCAATCTTGATCCCGTCCTTCTCGCTGGGACCGGGAATCCGGGTCGGTTCCTCGCCTTCGGCGACCTCTTCGCTCGCCGGCTCGCCCTCGCCCTCTTCCTCCGCGTTGTCCTTGGGGAAGATCCCCAGGGCTTCCTGCAGCATATGGTTGATGCCGCGACCGTGGGCGGCGGCGATCGGCAGCGCATCGCCCAGGCCCAGCGGGCTGAACTCGGCGCGAGCGAGATCGGGATCGATGGTGTCGACCTTGTTGGCGATCAGGAAGCTGCGCTTGTTCCGCTTGCGCAGGTGCTCGGCGATCATCTGGTCGGCGGCGGTCATGCCGGCGCGCGAATCGACCAGGAACAGGACGGCATCCGCCTCCTCGATGGCCTGCAACGATTGCTCGGCCATTTTCGCATCGATGCCTTCCTCATCGCCGGAGATGCCTCCGGTATCGATGACGATATAGGTGCGGCCCTGCCAGCGCGCCTCGCCGTACTGGCGATCGCGAGTCAGGCCTGCGTACTCCGCCACGATGGCGTCGCGCGACTTGGTCAGGCGGTTGAACAGAGTGGACTTGCCGACGTTCGGGCGACCCACCAGGGCAATAACGGGAACCATGCGGCTCTCCACGAGAATTCAGAAAACACAAAGGCCGCTGACGTCGGACGGCAGCGGCCGGACACTTGAAACCCAGTCTAGCGGATGGTGTAGGCGACGAGCTTGCCACCGTTGCCGAACACGTACATCCAGCTCCCGACCACCAGCGGACGAACCCGCACGCCATCGCTGTCGACCCGCTCGCGACCGACGAAGCGACCGTCCACCTGGCTCAGCAGATGCACGTAGCCTTCCAGGTCGCCGACCACCACGTTGCTGGAGAACACCGCCGGAGCCGACAGTTGGCGACGCGCCAGGGCGTCGTTGTTCCACAGCGAAGAGGCACCGCGCGAGTCCAGGCCTTCCACCGAACCGCTGGCCTGGCTGACGTAGATATTGCCGAAGCCTTCGGCGACGCCGACGTAGCTCGACGCTTCGCGCTGCCAGAGCAGGCGGCCGCTGTTCACGTCCAGCGCCGCGGCACGGCCCTGGTAGCTGACCACGTAGAGGGTGTCGCCGGACAGCAGGAGGCCGCCGTCGATGTCCACCACGCGATCCAGTTCGGAACGCCCCTGGGGAATCGCTACCCGCTGCTCCCAGATCGGCAGGCCGCGCTGTACGTCGACCGCCACCACCTTGCCGCTGGCCAGGCCGGCCAGGGCCATGTTGCCGGCGATCAGCGGCGCGCCGGTGCCGCGCAGGGTCAGCACCGGCACGGTGCTTTCGTAGATCCAGCGCTGGTCGCCGCTGGCCGCATCGAGGCCTATCAGCTTGTCGTCCTGGGTCTGCACCACCACCACGTCGCCATTGGTGGCCGGCGCCGACAGCACTTCGCTGTTGACTCGCTTGGTCCACTTCTTCTTGCCGGTGGCTTCGTCGAGGGCGATCACGTCACCGCGCAGGGTACCCACCAGCACCAGGCCGTAGCCAACGCCGACACCGCCGGAAACCGGACGTTCCAGGTCCTTCTTCCAGAGCACGTCGCCGGTCTCGCGCTGGATCGCCATCACCCGCCCTTCGGCGGACGCGGCGTAGATGGTGGAACCATCGACGGCCGGTTCGAGCAGGTTGTACAGGTCGCCCTGACCATCACCGACCGAGCGGCTCCACTGCTTGCTCAACACGACTTCCTCTTTGAAGTCGGTCAGTTCGGCGGGCGGGAGTTCCTTCTTGCTGTTGCTGCTGCAACCCACGACCGCCAGGGCCAGGGCGAGCAGCGCCGCGTGTTTCCATTGCACCATCTCAGGCCTCTCCCTTGGACAGGTCGTCGAGCTTGATCTGCAGGGCATCGCCGGCACCGTCTTCGGGCAGCGACTGCTTGGCTTTCTCGTAGGCCGCGCGCGCCTCGTCGGTGCGCTTGAGCTGCACCAGCAGGTCGCCCCTGAGCTCCTCGCGGGTCGAGACGTAGGCCTTGTCGGCATCTCCATCGAGCAGCTTCAGGCCTTCCTCGACCTTGCCCTGGGCCGCCAGGACCCGGGCCAGGCGCTGCCGCGCCAGTTCGCCGAGGGTGGCGTCGGCCGGCTTGTCCATGACCGCCTTCAGCTCGGCAACGGCGTCATCCAGCTTGCCGCTGTCGACCGCGACCTTGGCCACGAACAGGCTGCCGTACTGGGCATAATGGGTGCCGCCGAACTCGCTCTTCAGCTTGCCGGCCAGCTCCGCCACCTTCGCCGGATCCGGCTGGCCGGTCGGATTCAGCGCGGTTTCGATCAGTTGCTGGTAGACGATCGAGGCGCCCTGCGCCTGGTTGGTCTGGTACTTCTGCCAGGCCTGCCAGCCGAATACCACTGCCAGCGCGAGGATGCCGCCGGTGACCAGGGGCTTGCCGTTGCGCTGCCACCAGTCCTTGATCTGCGCCAGGTCTTCGTCTTCGGTACGCGATGTCACCCCAATCACTCCTATTCTTTATGTTCTCAAGCCTGTTCCAGACAGGCTGCCAGGTGCTCGGGCAGAGCATCCCAGGCAATGCTTTGTTGCTCGCCCTCGTCACGCAGGGGCTTGAAACCTACCACGCGATTGGCCACCTCGTCCTCCCCGAGGATCAGGGCAAAGCGCGCGCCGCTCTTGTCGGCCTTCTTGAACTGGCTCTTGAAGCTACCGGCGCCGGCGTTGACCAGCAGGCGTATGCCGGGAATGGCGCTGCGCAACTGTTCGGCCAGGGTCAGGGCGGCCAGCTCGGCCGGTTCGCCGAAGGCGCAGACGTAGAGGTCGGCCGGACGGTTCAGTTCGGCGGGGATCACCCCCAAGGTTTCCAGCAGCAGCACCAGGCGTTCCACGCCCATGGCGAAACCGACGCCCGGGGTCGGCTTGCCGCCGAACTGGCTGACCAGCCCGTCGTAGCGGCCACCGCCGCAAACGGTGCCCTGGGCGCCAAGCTTGTCGGTGACCCATTCGAAAGCCGTGCGGCAGTAATAGTCCAGGCCGCGCACCAGCTTCTGGTTGATTTCGTAGCGCAGTCCGACAGCATCCAGGCGGGCCTTGAGACCCTCGAAGTGGGCGATCGATTCTTCGTCGAGATAGTCGTGCAGGGTCGGCGCGCCAACCAGCAACGCCTGGGTGCTCTCCACCTTGCTGTCGAGGATTCGCAGCGGATTGGTGGTCATGCGCCGCTGGCTGTCTTCGTCGAGTTGCTCGAAGCGCTCCTGCAGATAGGCCACCAGGGCCTCGCGATAGCGTGCGCGGGCCTCGCTGGAGCCGAGGGTGTTGAGCTGCAGGGTCACCGCGTCGGCCATGCAGAGCTTCTGCCACAGGCGCCAGGTGAGGATGATCAACTCGGCGTCGATGTCCGGACCGGGCAGGTTGAAGACTTCCACGCCGATCTGGTGGAACTGCCGGTAGCGACCTTTCTGCGGTTTCTCGTAACGGAACATCGGCCCGGTGTACCAGAGCTTCTGCACCTGGCCACCGCCGCTCAGGCCGTGCTCCAGCACGGCGCGCACGCAACCGGCGGTACCTTCCGGACGCATGGTCAGGGATTCGCCGTTGCGGTCGAGGAAGGTGTACATCTCCTTGTCGACCACATCGGTGCCTTCGCCGATGCCGCGGGCGAAGAGTTCGGTGAACTCGAGGATGGGCAGGCGGATCTCGCTGTAGCCGTAGCCGTCCAGCAGGCCGGCGAAGGTGCGTTCCAGATAGCGCCAGGCCGGAGTCTGCTCCGGCAGGATGTCGTTCATGCCACGAATGGCTTGCAGGGACTTGCTCACGTAGGGTCCTTAAACGGGTCAGCCGCGGGCGATCAGGCTCGCATCGGCCTCGGCCTTCTCGGCCGCCTTCTGGCGGATCAGCCGTTCCAGCTCGTCCACCAGGTTGTCGTTGGTCAGTTTCTGCGACGGCTTGCCGTCGATATACACCAGGTTCGGAGTGCCGCCGGTGAGGCCGACATGGGCCTCCTTGGCTTCGCCCGGACCGTTGACGACGCAACCGATCACGGCCACGTCCATCGGCACCAGCAGGTCCTCCAGGCGCCCTTCCAGCTCGTTCATGGTCTTCACCACGTCGAAGTTCTGCCGCGAACAGCTCGGGCAGGCGATGAAGTTGATGCCACGGGAGCGCAGGTGCAGGGACTTGAGGATGTCGAAACCGACCTTGATCTCCTCGACCGGATCGGCAGCCAGGGAAATCCGGATGGTGTCGCCGATTCCCTCGGCCAGGAGCATGCCCAGCCCCACCGCCGACTTCACCGTGCCGGAGCGCAGGCCGCCGGCCTCGGTGATGCCCAGGTGCAGGGGCTGCTCGATCTGCCTGGCCAGCAGGCGATAGGCGGCGACGGCCATGAAGACGTCGGAGGCCTTGACGCTGACCTTGAAGTTCTGGAAGTCCAGCTTGTCGAGATGATCGACGTGGCGCATGGCCGATTCGAGCAGGGCTTCCGGGGTCGGTTCGCCGTATTTCTTCTGCAGGTCCTTTTCCAGCGAGCCGGCATTGACGCCGATACGGATCGGGATGTTGCGCTCGCGCGCGGCATCGACCACGGCCTTGACCCGGTCCTCGCGACCGATGTTGCCCGGATTGATGCGCAGGCAGTCCACTCCCAGCTCGGCGACGCGCAGGGCGATGCGATAGTCGAAGTGGATGTCGGCGACCAGCGGCACGTTGACCTGCTGCTTGATCTTGCCGAATGCCTCGGCGGCGTCCATGTCGGGGACGGAAACCCGCACGATGTCCGCGCCGGCATCTTCCAGGCGGCGGATCTGCGCGACGGTGGCAGCGACGTCGCAGGTCTCGGTGTTGGTCATGCTCTGCACGGCGATCGGCGCATCGCCGCCCACCGGGACGTTGCCGACCCAGATTTTCCGAGACTTGCGGCGAATGATCGGAGAAGCGCTATGAATGCTCATTGTCCTACCTTCAGACGGGCCGTTTCGCCGCGGACGAAGGGGGTCACGTCCACCGGCTGGCCGTTGTAGCTGACCTGGGCGCCGCGAGCGAAACCGAGGCGCAGCTCCAGCGGGGCCTTGCCGGCCAATTCCAGGCTGTCGCCCTTGCGCTTCAGCGCGCTGACCAGGACCTTGCCGTTGGCGTCGGTGACCTGGGTCCAGCAATCGGCGACGAACTGTACCTTGACCACCCCCTGGCCCTCGCCGGCCACCACGGGCGCGGCGGCAGGTTCGCTCGGCGCTGGCGGGGCGGCCGGACTGGCCGTCGCTGGAACGGCTGGAGCAGTACCGGGAGCGGGAGCGGGAGCCGTGCCGGCAGGCGCGGCGGTAACGGGCTGCTGGGGTGCGGCGGGGGTGCCCTGGGCCGGAGCGGCGAGAACCTGCGCGCCCTCGCTCGCCACCGGCGGCGCTCCCTCGGCCTGGGCAGCGACTTCCGGAGAAACCTCGGCGGGCGCTTGCTCGCCTTCCTTCTGCGCTTCGATCACCGCCTGGTCTTCAGGCTCGTCCAGGGTATGGATCTCGGTGGTGCCGTCGGCGCTTTCCACTTCGACATGCTCAAGGCTCAGACCGGCGGTTTCCGGCGTGCGCGCGGAATGCTCCTGCCACCAGAAGTAGCCGAAGCCGATCAGCAGGGCGAGCAGTAACAGACTGACGATACGCAGCACGTTGCGCGACAGGCGCACCGGCTCGGCGACCCGTCCCAGGCTCTGTACGGTGCTGCCGCTGGCATTGGTGCCGGTGAAATGGTCGAAGCTGTTGACCAGCTCGGCCTGGTCGAGGCCCATGAGCTTGGCGTAGGCGCGGATGTAACCGCGCGAGAAGGTGTGTCCCGGCAGCTTGTCGAACGCGCCGTTTTCCAGCTGACGCAGCGAATTCTCGGTCAGGTTCAGTTGCCCGGCCACCTGCGACAGCGACAGGCCCTTCTGCTCGCGCGCCTGGCGCAGGGTTTCCCCGGGGTTCTGACGGGAAGCGGTGGCTACGACTTCGGGCTGCGGCGCTTTCATCATTTTTCCGCCTGGAATTCCTGATATTCGGGAGAGCCTGGGTACAGGCGTTTCAACTGCAGGCCATAGCTGGCGGCCGTGTCGCGGTCTTCGAAGACCTTCGCGAGACGAATGCCCAGCAACAGACTGCGGGCGTTCTGCCCGCCGCCCTGGGCAAAGAGATCATAGTACTGGCGAGCCGGCACGTACTCGCGCTCCTTGTAGAGCAGGTCGGCCATCTCCAGCGCGACGCTGGGCTGGTTACGGTTCAGACGCAGGGATTTCTCGAAGTACTCCTTGGCCTGGGCCGGTTTCTTCATTTGCAGCGAAACCAGGCCGAGGTTCTCGAAGACCCGCGAGCGCTCGGGATAGAGGGTGTCCTGGCTGGCCTCCAGGAGACGCTGGTAGGCCTCCTCGTAGCGCTTCTGCTCGTAGAGGAAACCGCCGTAGTTGTTCAGTACCCGGGCATTGCGGCTATCGCTGGCGAGCGCCTTGCGGTACTCCTCGTCGGCCAGCTTGGGCTCCATCTCGGTCTGGAACACCACCGCCAGCGCGGCGTGCGCGTCGGCGCTGGAAGGGTCGATCTCGAGGGCCTTGCGCAGCGGCACCTTGGCCTGCTCGGTGTTCCCCCGCTGGAGATAGCCGAGGCCAAGCTGGATATAGGCGTCGCGCGCCTCGTCACGGCCCTTGTCGGTTTTCAGGGGATTCTGATCTCCGCTCGTCACGCAGCCTGTCAGCCCAACTGCCAACAGGAACACCAGCGCGGCGCGTACAGTCATCGGAACCCTCCTCTCACTCAATTTCGATTCGCCGCCGACTCGGACTCGGCCAGTTGGCGCACGGCAATATAACGTTCGCTCCGGCGGGTACGATCCATGACCTGACCAACCAGTTGGCCACAGGCCGCGTCGATGTCGTCGCCGCGGGTGGTACGCACGGTCACGTTGAAGCCGCCCTTGTGCAACATGTCCTGGAAACGCCGGATGGCATTGTTGCTCGGGCGCTCGTAGCCGGAGTGCGGGAATGGATTAAACGGAATCAGGTTGATCTTGCAAGGCGTGTCTTTCAGCAATGCGATCATCTGCTCAGCATGCTCGGGCTGATCGTTGACATCCTTGAGCAGGGTGTATTCGACGGTCAGCACGCGCTTCTCGCCGAGCCGGGAAATATACCGGCGGCAGGCATCCAGCAGCATGCCCAGCGGATATTTCTTGTTGATCGGCACCAGCTTGTTGCGCAACTCGTCGTTCGGTGCGTGCAGCGACAGGGCCAGGGACACGTCGATCACCTCGCCGAGCTTGTCGATCATCGGCACCACGCCGGAGGTGGACAGGGTCACCTTGCGCTTGGAAATACCGTAGCCGAGGTCGTCCATCATGATGTTCATGGCGGCGACCACGTTGTCGAAGTTCAGCAGCGGCTCGCCCATGCCCATCATCACGACATTGGTGATGGCGCGGTCGATCTTGGCCGGAACGGTACCGAACGACTTGTTGGCGATCCACACCTGGCCGATCACCTCGGCGGCGGTGAGGTCGCTGTTGAAACCCTGCTTGCCGGTGGAGCAGAAACTGCAATCCAGGGCGCAGCCCGCCTGGGAGGACACGCACAGGGTGCCGCGTCCGCCCTGGGGGATGTACACGGTCTCGACGCAACTGCCGGACGCCACCCGGACCACCCACTTGCGGGTGCCGTCGGCGGAAATATCCTGGCTGACGATCTCGGGACCGCGTATCTCGGCTGAGGCCTTGAGCTTTTCGCGCAAGGCCTTGCCGACGTTGGTCATGGCGTCGAAATCGTCGACGCCAAAGTGGTGAATCCACTTCATGACCTGGCCGGCCCGGAAACGCTTCTCGCCGATGGACTCGAAGAACTGTTCCAGCTGCGGCTGGGTCAGGCCCAGCAGATTCACCTTGCCGGCGGTGGTCGTTGTCATGGTTTCACCCTCACCCACGCTCGATCAGCGAATGCGCTCGCAGACTTCGGTAGCCGCGAAGAAATAGGCGATCTCGCGAGCGGCGGAAGCTTCGGAATCGGAACCGTGGACGGCGTTCTCGTCGATGGAGACGGCGAAGTCGGCGCGGATGGTACCGGCGTCGGCTTTCTTCGGATCGGTGGCGCCCATCAGCTCGCGGTTCTTGGCGATGGCGTCCTCGCCTTCCAGGACCTGGACTACAACCGGACCGGAAGTCATGAAGGAAACCAGGTCCTTGAAGAACGGACGCTCTTTGTGCTCGGCATAGAAGCCACCGGCTTCACGCTCGGACAGCTGAACCATTTTAGCGGCGACGACGCGCAGGCCGGCTTTCTCGAAGCGGGTCAGGATTTCGCCGATCACGTTCTTGGAAACGGCGTCCGGCTTGATGATGGACAGGGTGCGTTGCAGTGCCATTGGTAAAACTCCGAAACAAGGTTGTCTAGCATGGGCGGCCCCGCCAGCGGGGCGGGACGCCGTGATTCGTTCAGGACGCTGACGAAAACGGCCCGAA
This sequence comes from Pseudomonas sp. RC10-4-2, assembly GCF_050433085.1. NCBI lineage: Bacteria > Pseudomonadati > Pseudomonadota > Gammaproteobacteria > Pseudomonadales > Pseudomonadaceae > Pseudomonas > Pseudomonas sp. RC10-4-2. Next base: position 492,126 of record NZ_JBNPXX010000001.1, on the reverse strand, counting down.
AGGGCCGGAATCAGCGTGGCTGCGCCTGGCATCGGGCCCGGCGCGCCTAGCCTGGAATGCGCCCGCGGGCGATTTCAGGCCTTACCTAAAATAAAACCCGCGAATTATACGCGGGTTCCCGGCAAATGCGTAGGGCGGGCCTATGGCTAGTCCCGTTCCTCGATCCAGGCGGCCTGGATGGCCTCCAGGACTTTCTCCCCGCTACGCTGAGGATCGTCGGAGAACTCTGGAAGTTCCACCACCCAGCGCCGCAGATCGACGAAGTTGACGTATCGCGGATCGACCTCCGGCTTGCTTTCGTCGAGCTGGATGGCGATTTCCAGCACATCGGTCCATTTCAGGCTCATTGCACGCTCCTCTACTACCGCCGGGCTCAGTGGCCTTCCGACACCTGGTTGATGGTGTACTTGGGAATCTCGACCACCAGGTCTTCGTCGGCCACCACTGCCTGGCAGGATAGCCGCGAATCGGGCTCCAGGCCCCAGGCCTTGTCCAGCATGTCGTCTTCGAGTTCGTCGGACGGCTCCATGGAGTCGAGGCCTTCGCGGACGATTACGTGGCAGGTCGTGCAGGCGCAGGATTTCTCACAGGCATGCTCGATCTCGATGCCATTGCGCAACGCGGCATCCAGGATGGTTTCGCCGGGCTTCGCCTCGAATACCGCCCCCTCGGGGCAGTGATCGGCATGGGGCAGAATCACGATCTGCGGCATCTTCGCTTATTCCTCGATTTCGTTGAGCCGGCGGCCGGAGAGCGCGGCCTTGACGGTCGCGTCCATCCGCCGTGCGGCGAAAGCGTCGGTCACCTGGGACAGGCGCTTGATCTGGTTCTCGATGGCCGCGGTGTCGCTACCACCGGCCAGTTCACGCAAAGTGTCCATCTGCGCCGCGATGGCCAGGCGCTCCTCTTCGTCCAGGAGCCGCTCGCCGTCGACGTCCAGCGCCGACTGCACGGCCTCCAGCAGCCGCTGCGCCTCGACCTGCTGTTCGCGCAGGGCGCGGGCAGCCTTGTCGTCGCCGGCGTAGTCGAAGGAGTCCTTGAGCATCCGCGCGATCTCGCCGTCGGTCAGCCCATAGGACGGCTTGACCTGGATGCTGGCCTCGACGCCGGAACTCAGTTCGCGTGCGGACACGCCGAGCAAGCCGTCGGCGTCGACCTGGAAGGTCACCCGGATTTTCGCCGCGCCCGCCACCATCGGCGGAATGCCGCGCAGCTCGAAGCGCGCCAGCGAACGACAATCCTTCACCAGCTCGCGCTCGCCCTGCAGCACGTGGATCATCATGGCCGTCTGGCCGTCCTTGTAGGTGGTGAACTCCTGGGCGCGCGCCACCGGGATGGTGGTATTGCGCGGAATCACCTTCTCCATCAGCCCGCCCATGGTTTCCAGGCCCAGCGACAGCGGAATGACGTCCAGCAGCAGCAATTCCTCGCCGCGCTTGTTGCCGGCCAGGGCATCGGCCTGGATGGCCGCGCCGATGGCGACCACCTGGTCCGGATCGATATCGGTCAGCGGCTCGCAGCCGAACAACTCGCCAACCGCCGTGCGCACACGGGGCACGCGGGTCGAGCCACCGACCATCACCACCGAGCGGATTTCTTCCAGATCGACACCGGAGTCGCGCACCGCTCGGCGACAGGACTTCAGGCTGCGAGCGACGAACGGCTCGATCAATTCGTCGAGCGTCGCCCGGTTCAGCTCGCCGCTCCAGTCGCCGTAGGCGACCCGGACCGACGCCTCGTCGGTAAGACGCTCCTTGGCCGCACAGGCGATTTGCAGCAACTGCCGCTGGCTGCCCGGATCCAGATCGGCAGAAAGGCCAGCCTGCTCGATCACCCAGCCAGCGATGGCATGGTCGAAGTCGTCGCCGCCCAGGGCCGTATCGCCGCCGGTGGCCAGGACTTCGAAGACACCGCGGGTCAGGCGCAGGATGGAAATGTCGAAGGTTCCGCCACCCAGGTCATAGATGGCCACCAGGCCTTCCGCGCCCTTGTCCAGGCCGTAGGCCACGGCGGCGGCGGTCGGCTCGTTGAGCAGGCGCAGGACGTTCAGTCCGGCCAGGCGCGCGGCATCCTTGGTAGCCTGGCGCTGGGCGTCGTCGAAATAGGCCGGCACAGTGATCACCGCACCCACCAGCTCGCCACCGAGGGTGGTTTCGGCGCGCTGGCGCAGCTCACGCAGGATGTCCGCCGAGACTTCCACAGGACTCTTCAACCCCTGTACGGTCTCGATGAAGGGCATGTGCGACTCGCCCTGGCGGAAGCGGTAGGGCAATTGCTCGCCCAGTTGCTTGACGTCCTCCAGGCCGCGCCCCATCAGGCGCTTGACCGAAATGACGGTATTGAAGGGATCCTCCGCGGCGGCCGCGCGGGCGCTCTCGCCCACTTCCGCCCGCTCGGCGTGATAACGCACCGCGGAAGGCAGGATCAGGCGCCCCTGCGCATCCGGCAAGGGCTCGGCGACGCCGCTACGCACCGCGGCGACCAGCGAATTGGTGGTACCCAGGTCGATCCCAACCGCCAGGCGACGCTCATGGGGCTTGGGACTCTGACCGGGCTCGGCGATCTGCAGTAGGGCCATGCTCTGTCTTAACTATGGGGTGCGGCCCGGGGGCCGCAGGGATTAATCGTCGAGTCGCTCTTCCAACTGGCGCACTTCCTGCGCGAGCTTGTCGAGGAACTGCATGCGACGGACCAGGCGTTCGGCCTCTTCGCGGCGCTGCGCATCGTCCCAGCACGCGGCGAACTCACGCTCCAGCTCGGCCTGGGCGGCCTTGAGCCGACGCTTGAAGGTCGCCACGCCGGCCAGGTCGGCGCTGTCCTGCAACTCCTCCAGTTCCTCGCGCAGCTGCATCTGCTGCAGGAGAAACTCCGGATCCTGCACCGTAGCCTCCAAGGGCAACTCGTGACCACTCAGGGTCAACAGGTACAGGGCCCGGCGCGGAGCGCTCTTCAGGGTCTGGTAGGCCTCGTTCAGTTGCGCCGCGCGCTCCAGGGCGAGACGCTGCTCGCGCTCGGGAGCGTCGGCGAAACGGTCGGGATGGACGCTGCGCACCAACTCGCGATAGCGCTGGCCGAGCTCGTCGAGATCGACCAGGAAAGCCGGTTGCAGGTCGAACTGGGCGAAATGACAGGGTTTACCCACGCCGGCCTCAGACGTTGAAGCTTTCGCCGCAGCCGCATTCGCCACGAACGTTGGGATTGTTGAACTTAAAGCCTTCGTTGAGCCCTTCGCGAGTGAAGTCCAGCTCGGTGCCATCGAGATAGACCAGGCTTTTCGGGTCGATGATGACCTTCACGCCATGGCTCTCGAAGACCAGGTCCTCGGCCGCCAGTTCATCGACGAATTCGAGGACATAGGCAAGCCCGGAACAGCCAGTGGTGCGCACGCCAAGACGGATACCCTCGCCCTTGCCGCGCCCCTCGAGGGAGCGCTGCACGTGTTTGGCGGCGGCTTCGGTCATGCTGATGGCCATTGCAACTCCTTACTCGTCACGAGCGGCTTAGAGCAAACCCTTCTTCTGCTTGTAGTCGCGAACGGCGGCCTTGATGGCGTCTTCGGCGAGAACGGAGCAGTGGATCTTCACCGGCGGCAGGGCCAGCTCTTCGGCGATGGTGGTGTTCTTGATGGTTTCCGCCTCGTCCAGGGTCTTGCCCTTCATCCACTCGGTGGCGAGGGAGCTGGAGGCGATCGCGGAACCGCAACCGTAGGTCTTGAACTTGGCGTCTTCGATCACGCCCTGCTCGTTGACCTTGATCTGCAGGCGCATCACGTCGCCGCAGGCCGGCGCGCCGACCATACCGGTGCCGACGTTGGGATCGGCAGCGTCGAGCTTGCCGACGTTGCGCGGGTTTTCGTAGTGGTCGATGACCTTTTCGCTATATGCCATGGCTAATCCTCACGTTTTTCCGGGGCACGAGGCGCTCAGTGCGCCTGCCATTCGACCTGGGACAGGTCGACGCCCTCTTTGTACATATCCCACAGCGGCGACAGTTCGCGCAGCTTGGAAACGGCCTCGACCACCTTCTTCGCGGCATAGTCGATCTCTTCCTCGGTGGTAAAGCGACCGAAGGTGAAGCGGATGGAGCTATGCGCCAGTTCGTCGTTGCGGCCCAGGGCGCGCAATACGTAGGACGGTTCCAGGGACGCCGAGGTACAGGCCGAACCGGAGGAGACCGCGAGGTCCTTGAGCGCCATGATCAGCGACTCGCCCTCGACGTAGTTGAAGCTGACGTTGAGGTTGTGCGGGACGCGGGAGGTCATGCTGCCGTTGATGTAGAGCTCTTCCAGGCCGTCGATCTGCGCGAAGAAGCGGTCGCGGAGCGCCAGCACGCGGGCGTTCTCCTGGGCCATTTCTTCCTTGGCGATGCGGAACGCCTCGCCCATGCCGACGATCTGGTGGGTGGCCAGGGTGCCGGAGCGCATGCCGCGCTCGTGGCCGCCGCCGTGCATCTGGCCCTCGATGCGAACGCGCGGCTTGCGCCGGACATAGAGCGCGCCAATGCCTTTCGGGCCGTAGGTCTTGTGCGCGGAGAAGGACATCAGGTCGACCTTGAGCTTGTCCAGGTCGATCTCGACCTTGCCGGTCGACTGTGCGGCGTCGACGTGGAACAGCACGCCGCGGGAGCGGGTCAGCTCGCCGATGGCGGCGATGTCGTTGACGGTGCCGATCTCGTTGTTCACGTGCATGACCGAGACCAGGATGGTGTCGTCACGCAGCGCCGCCTCGACCAGAGCAGGAGTGATCAGGCCATCTTCGCCCGGCTCCAGGTAGGTCACTTCGAAACCTTCGCGCTCCAGCTGGCGGCAGGTGTCGAGGACCGCCTTGTGCTCGATCTTCGAGGTGATGATGTGCTTGCCCTTGCCCGAGTAGAAGTGCGCGACGCCCTTGATCGCCAGGTTGTCGGACTCGGTGGCGCCGGAGGTCCAGACGATCTCGCGGGGATCGGCGTTGACCAGTTCGGCCACCTGGCGACGGGCGTTTTCCACGGCTTCTTCGGCTTTCCAGCCGAACACGTGGGAACGCGAAGCCGGGTTGCCGAAGTTGCCGTCCATCAGCAGGCATTCGCTCATTTTCTGGGCGACGCGGGGATCGACGGGAGTGGTCGCGGAGTAATCGAGGTAGATCGGCAATTTCATCAGGTAACTCCTACAGGCTGGCGCCCTGCTCAGTCGATGGCGGACGCTTCAATCTTGTCGAGACGAGGCGTCTTGCCTGAGCAACGGCGTTCGTCCTGGCGCAGCGCGACCTCCTGGACCTCCTGGCGGCTGACCAGATCGGCCAGGCTGATGCCGCTGAGGAACTCATGGATCTGCAAACTGAGGTCGCACCACAGGTGGTGGGTCAGACAGGTATCGCCGGAGTGGCAATCGCCCTGCCCCTGGCAGCGGGTCGCATCGACGGATTCGTTGACCGCGTCGATCACCTGCGCCACATGGATGCCCGACATATGGCGGGACAGCTGGTAGCCGCCGCCCGGGCCGCGCACGCTGGTCACCAGGTTGCCACGGCGCAACTTGGCGAACAGCTGTTCGAGATAGGACAGGGAAATGCCTTGGCGTTCGGAGATATCGGCCAGCGAGACCGGACCTTGCTGAGCATGCAGCGCCAGGTCGAGCATGGCGGTTACGGCGTAGCGGCCTTTGGTGGTCAGACGCATGGGCTTTTCCCATCGGGATCATTCGGGGTTGACGCGGATTATGCTCTTATCCGAGTAATTAGGTCAACTATAAGACCGATCAAATTACTCAGGATTAGGCAAATTCAGGGCGCTACATGCTAGCAGAAAGCCGCCGGCCGCGCATTACGCGGCCGGATTGCCGTCCTCATCCTTGACTCCGGCGAAATCTTCCTCGCGCAATACCGGCAGGTCCTTCGCGCAGTAGTCGCTACCCAGGGCGGTGAGCGCCTGGCACATGCCCTCGAGCCGGCCGTCGACGGCCTGCAGGTGATCGAGCAACTGACCAATGGCACGCGCCACCGGGTCCGGCATGTCCTGGCTGACCCCATAGGCATCGAAGCCGAGCTTCTCCGCCATCGCCTGGCGCTTGGCCTGCTGCTCGGAGTCCTCGCGCATGATGATCCGCCCGGGAATGCCGACCACGGTGGCACCCGGCGGGACTTCCTTGGTCACCACGGCGTTGGAGCCGACCTTGGCGCCCTCGCCGACGGTGAACGGGCCGAGCACCTTGGCACCGGCACCGACCACTACGTTGTTGCCGAGGGTGGGGTGGCGCTTGCCCTTGTTCCAGGTGGTGCCGCCCAGGGTAACACCCTGATAGAGGGTGACGTCGTCGCCGATCTCGGCGGTTTCGCCGATGACGATACCCATGCCGTGGTCGATGAAGAAGCGCCGGCCGATCCTGGCCCCCGGGTGGATCTCGATGCCGGTCATCCAGCGGCCGAAATTGGACACCAGGCGCGCCAGCCACTTCCAGCCGGACGTCCACAAGCCGTGGGCCAGCCGATGCAGCCAGACGGCGTGTAGGCCCGGATAACAGGTGAGGACCTCGAGTGCGTTGCGAGCCGCCGGATCACGGTGGAATACGCTTTGGATATCTTCACGCACACGTTCGAACATCAGTCGTCACTCCGCTTGTAGGACAGGCCTCGGGCCACCTTCTGGGTTTCGGTCAGGATCCCGCGCAGGATATTCATTTCCAGCTTGCTGATCGCGCTGCGCCCATACAGGCGCCGCAACCGCGACATCAGGTGGCGCGGCTTCTCCGGATCGAGGAAGCCGATATCGATCAGCGTCCTCTCCAGATGCGCGTAATAGAGTTCCAGCTCGTCGGCCGTCACCAGCTCGGTGTTGAGCATCGAGGTGGACTCGAACTTTTCCATCTTGGTCGGCTTGCCCTGGGCCGCCAGCCACGCCATGCGCACCTCGTAGGTGAGCACCTGGACCGCGGCCGCCAGGTTCAGCGAGCCGAACTCGGGATCGGAGGGGATATGCACATGGAACTGGCAGCGCTGCAATTCTTCGTTGGTCAAACCCGCATATTCGCGCCCGAATACCAGGGCCACCTCGCCATTCGCCTCCAGGTGCTCCAGGCAGGTCGTCGCGCACTCGCGCGGATCCAGCAGCGGCCAGGGAATCCGCCGGTCGCGGGCGCTGGTGCCGAGCACCACGCTGCAGCCGCTCAGGGCCTCTTCCAGGGTGTCCACCACCCTTGCGGCGTCGAGGATGTCGGTGGCGCCGGAAGCCCGCGCCACCGCGTCGCCGTGGGGAAAGCTTTCCGGCTGCACCAGCACCAGTTGCGACAGGCCCATGTTCTTCATGGCACGGGCCGCCCCGCCGATGTTGCCGGGATGACTGGTGTTGACCAACACCACACGAATACGGTCGAGCAACGCCGATGCTCTCCAACGCCAAGTTACTGAAGGGTGTGAAATCCTACAGCAGAGGTCAGCTTTATACCATGCGGCCGACAGGTCGCCCTTCAAACGCCATCGGTTTCTGCTAGAATGGCCGGCTTTCTTTAACGACCCAGGTGACCTCTCCATGCAGCCTATGCTGAATATCGCCCTGCGCGCCGCTCGCAGCGCCGGTGAACTGATTTTCCGCTCCATCGAACGCCTGGATGTCATCTCGGTCAACGAGAAGGATGCCAAGGACTACGTGACCGAAGTCGATCGCGCCGCCGAGCAGACCATCGTCGCCGCGCTGCGCAAGGCCTATCCGACTCACGCGATCATGGGCGAGGAAGGCGGCTTCATCGAAGGCAGCGGCGAGGGCGCCGATTACCTCTGGGTGATCGATCCGCTGGACGGCACCACCAACTTCATCCATGGCGTACCGCACTTCGCCGTGAGCATCGCCTGCAAGTACAAGGGCCGCCTGGAGCACGCCGTGGTCCTCGACCCGGTGCGCCAGGAAGAATTCACCGCCAGCCGCGGCCGCGGCGCCGCCCTCAACGGTCGTCGCCTGCGCGTCAGCGGCCGCAAGAGCCTGGAAGGCGCCCTGCTCGGCACCGGGTTCCCGTTCCGCGACAACCAGATCGACAATCTCGACAACTACCTGAACATGTTCCGCAGCCTGGTCGGCCAGACCGCCGGCATCCGCCGCGCCGGCGCCGCCAGTCTGGACCTGGCCTACGTCGCCGCCGGACGCTACGATGCCTTCTGGGAATTCGGCCTGTCCGAATGGGACATGGCGGCAGGCGCCCTGCTGGTACAGGAAGCCGGCGGCCTGGTGAGCGACTTCACCGGCAGCCACGAATTCCTCGAGAAGGGTCACATCGTCGCCGGCAACACCAAATGCTTCAAGGCACTGCTGACCACCATCCAGCCGCACCTGCCGCCGTCGCTGAAGCACTGATCCGCCGCTGACGAAGAACCCGGCCTGGCGCCGGGTTTTTCATCTCCATGAAAATGCACAAGGGCGCCCGCGGGCGCCCTTGTGCATCATTGCGACAGTCAGGCTCAGCGCAGCGTTTCGCCCTGGCTGAGGATCAGCCGGCCATTCTTGTCGACCGGGATCTGGCTGCCCGGATCGCGCTCCATGCGGATCTGCCCGGCCTTGCCGTCGAGCATGTACTTCACGTCATAGCCGACGACCTTCTCGCTGCTGTCGTGCACGGTGCTGCAGCGGGTTTCGGTGGTGGTGTAGGTGTCACGCTCCTGCATGCCTTCCTGCACCTTGTTGCCGGCGTAGCCGCCGCCGACGGCGCCGGCCACGGTGGCGATCTTCTTGCCGGTACCGCCGCCGATCTGGTTGCCCAGCAAGCCGCCGACCACCGCACCGATGGCGGTACCGGCGATCTGGTGCTGGTCCTTGACCGGACGCTGGCGGGTCACGGCCACGTCCTTGCAGACCTGGCGCGGCGTCTTGATGGTTTCCTTGACCGGCTGGACAGCGACGACCTCGGCGTAGTCGGGACCGCGATCCACCAGGCTATAGGTGGCTACCGCGCCACCTGCGGTCACGCCTACGGCACCCAGAACGGCCCCGACGAGCATCGACTTGTTCACATGTACCTCCTGGCTTTCATCCAATGCGGGCTATGTTCGCCCTTTGCCTTGCCTAGGACTGGGCAAAAACCACCAAGTTCCAGGCTCCCGACAAACGTTTCGTTGGCGCAGATACGAAAACTCCCGCCAAAAGCGGGAGTCCTCGAGTGACCGGCAGGCGCCGGAGTGCCGAACCAGAGCGCCTCAGGGGCGATCGTCGACGGTGTCCTTGGCCTGCGGCGGGATCAGGTCCTCGCTGGTCAGGTTCAGCCAGATCAATACCACGTTGGCGATGTAGATCGACGAGTAGGTACCCGCCATTACACCGACGAACAGGGCGATGGAGAAACCGAACAGGTTGTCGCCGCCGAAGAACAGCAGCGCGGCGATAGCCAGCAGCGTGGAAACCGAGGTGGCGATGGTACGCAACAGGGTCTGGCTGGTGGAGATGTTCAGGTTCTCGACCAGATCGGCCTTGCGCAGCACGCGGAAGTTCTCGCGCACCCGGTCGAAGATCACGATGGTGTCGTTCAGCGAGTAACCGACCACCGCCAGCACAGCGGCGAGGACGGTCAGGTCGAAGGTCACCTGGAAGAACGACAGCACGCCCATCACGATGATCGCATCGTGCACCAGCGAGAGGATCGCACCGAGGGCGAACTTCCACTGGAAGCGGAAGCCGACGTACAGCAGGATGCCGCCCAGCGCCAGGAGCATGCCGAGGCCGCCCTGGTCGCGCAGTTCTTCACCCACCTGCGGGCCGACGTACTCGACCCGCTTCAGGTTCGCCGGGTTGCCGGCATCGGCCTGCTGCAAGGCGGTAGCGACCTTCTTGCCCAGTTCCGGGTCCTCGCTGGGCATCCGCACCAGCACGTCGCGGGCGTCGCCGAAGCTCTGCACCACGGCGTCCTCGTAGCCGGCGCCGACCAGTTGACCACGCACCTTGCCGAGATCGGCCGGTTGTTCGTAGGTCAGCTCGATCAGCGTACCGCCGGTGAAGTCGAGGCCGAAGTTGATGCCCTTGGTGAACCAGCTGCCCAGGGCGATGACGGTCAGGATCAGGGTGACGGCAAACGCGACGTTGCGGATGCCCATGAAGTTGATGGTACCGATCTTGATATTCATCTCAGTCCCCTTAGATCCACAGCTTCTTGAAGTCACGCCCGCCGAAGATCAGGTTGACCATTGCGCGGGTGACCATGATGGCCGTGAACATCGAGGTGATGATGCCGAGCGACATGGTCACGGCAAATCCTTTCACCGGGCCGGTGCCCATGGCGTAGAGGATGCCGCCGACCAGCAGCGAGGTCAGGTTGGCGTCGAGGATCGCGGTGAAGGCACGGTTGAAGCCTTCGTGGATCGCCCTCTGGACCGACATGCCATTGGCCAGTTCCTCGCGTATCCGCGAGAAGATCAGCACGTTGGCGTCCACCGCCATGCCCATGGTCAGCACGATACCGGCGATGCCCGGCAGGGTCAGGGTCGCGCCGAGGATCGACATCAGCGCCACCAGCATGACCATGTTGAAGGCCAGCGCAACGGTGGCGATCACGCCGAAGAAACGGTAGATGACGATGATGAACAGCGATACGAAGAGCATGCCCCAGAGCGACGCATCGATACCCTTGGCGATGTTGTCCGCCCCCAGGCTCGGGCCGATGGTGCGTTCTTCGGCGAAGTACATCGGCGCAGCCAGGCCGCCGGCACGCAGCAGCAGGGCCAGCTCGGAGGACTCGCCCGGGCCATCGAGGCCGGTGATACGGAACTGGTTGCCCAGCGGCGACTGGATGGTCGCCAGGCTGATGATCTGCTTCTCTTCCTTGAACGCCGGAACCGCGACCTCCTTCTCGACGCCATCGACCATCTGCTTGGTGTAGCGGGTCACCGGCTTCTGCTCGATGAACACCACCGCCATGCTGCGGCCGACGTTGTTGCGGGTGGCGCGGTTCATCAGCTCGCCGCCATGGCCATCCAGGCGGATGTTCACCTGCGGGCGGCCGTTCTCGTCGAAACTGGCGCTGGCGTCGGTGACCTGGTCGCCGGTGATGATCACCCCGCGCTCCAGCGGCACCGGCGGCCGGCGCGGCTCGCGGAACTCGAAGGTCTCGGTGGCGGACTTCAGGGCGTCCGGCTCGGCGGCCAGGCGGAATTCTAGGTTGGCGGTCTTGCCGAGGATCCGCTTGGCTTCCGCGGTGTCCTGCACGCCCGGCAGCTCGACCACGATGCGATTGGCGCCCTGGCGCTGAACCAGCGGCTCGGATACGCCCAGCTCGTTGACCCGGTTGCGGACGGTGGTGAGGTTCTGCTTGATGGAGTATTCGCGGATTTCCGCCAGTTTGGCCTGGGTCAGGGCGACGCGCAGGACCTGCAGGCCGTTGCGCTCTTCGGGCACGACCTCGAAATCGCGGAAGTCCTTGGCGATCAGGCTGCGCGCCTTGTCCAGGGATTCGCTGTCGGTGAAACCGAGCTGGATCGCGCGATCCTGGATCGGCAGGCTGCGGTAGCGCACGCGCTCCTTGCGCAGCAGGCTCTTCACTTCGCTTTCATAGACCTTCAGGCGGGCATCGACCGCCTTGTCCATGTCCACTTCCAGCAGGAAGTGCACACCGCCGGACAGATCTAGGCCGAGCTTCATCGGGCTGCCGCCCAGCTTGCGCAGCCACTCGGGAGTGGTCTGGGCCAGGTTCAGCGCCACCACGTAGTCGTCGCCCAGGGTCCGGCGCACCACTTCCTTGGCGGGAAGCTGGTCGTCCTGCTTGACCAGGCGGATCAGGCCGCCCTTCTTCGACAGGCTGTCGGCCTTCACCGCGATACCGGCGTCGGTCAGCGCCTTGGCAGCGCGGTCGACATCGGCCTGGGTGACCTGCAGCGCCGTGCTGGCGCCGCTGATCTGCACCGCCGGGTCGTCCGGGTAGAGGTTGGGTGCGGAATAGATGAACCCGACGGCGAGGACCGCCAGGATCAGCAGATATTTCCACAGAGGATACTTGTTGAGCATGACACCGCCCGTTATGACGCGGGGCGCCTTGCGCGCCCCGTCATGTGTTTAGGTGAAAATCAGATCGCTTTCAGGGTGCCTTTCGGCAGGGTCGCGGCAATCGCGGCCTTCTGGAACTTCAGCTCGACGTTGTCGGAAACCTCGACGACGACGAAATCGTCGGCGACCTTGGTCACCTTGCCGGCGATACCGCCGGAAGTGACGACTTCGTCACCTTTTTGCAGGTTGCCCAGCAGGTTCTTGTGTTCCTTGGCGCGCTTGGCCTGGGGACGCCAGATCATCAGGTAGAAGATGACCAGGAAGCCAACCAGGAAGACCCACTCGAAACCGGTGCCGGCCGGGCCAGCGGCTGCCGGAGCGGCTGCGTCGGCGTAGGCAGCGGGAATTAGAAAGCTCATGTAGCACTCCTGTCACAAAGCAATAGAGTTGGATAAAGGAAAGTCAGGCATCCAGCGGCGGCGTGGGAAGGCCGCGCTTGGCATAGAAGGCATCGACAAAGGCGGCCAATGTACCCTGTTGGATTGCCTCGCGCAAACCAGCCATAACCCGCTGATAATGCCGCAAGTTGTGGATGGTATTGAGCATGCTACCGAGCATTTCCCCGCACTTGTCCAAGTGGTGCAGATAGGCGCGGGAAAAATGTTTGCAGGTGTAACAGTCGCAGGTCGGGTCGAGCGTGGAGTCGTCGTGCTTGTGTACCGAGTTGCGGATCTTGATCACCCCGCTGTCGACGAACAGGTGGCCGTTGCGCGCATTGCGCGTCGGCATCACGCAGTCGAACATGTCCACGCCGCGGCGCACGCCTTCCACCAGGTCTTCCGGCTTGCCCACTCCCATCAGGTAGCGCGGCTTGTCGGCCGGCATCTGCGGCGGCAGGAAATCGAGCACGCGGATCATCTCTTCCTTCGGCTCGCCCACCGACAAACCACCGATGGCCAGGCCGTCGAAGCCGATCTCCTGCAAGCCATCCAGCGAGCGCAGGCGCAGGTCCTCGTGCATACCGCCCTGGACGATGCCGAACAGCGCCGACGGGCTATCGCCATGGGCGATCTTCGAGCGCTTGGCCCAGCGCAGCGACAGCTCCATGGAGCGCTTGGCGACGTCATGGTCGGCCGGGTACGGCGTGCATTCGTCGAAGATCATCACGATGTCCGAGCCCAGGGCGCGTTGCACCGCCATGGACTCCTCCGGCCCCATGAAGACCTTGGCGCCGTCCACCGGCGAGGCGAAGGTCACGCCCTCCTCCTTGATCTTGCGCATGGCTCCCAGGCTGAACACCTGGAAACCGCCGGAATCGGTGAGGATCGGGCCTTTCCACTGCATGAAGTCGTGCAGGTCGCCGTGGCGCTGGATCACCTCGGTGCCCGGGCGCAACCAGAGATGGAAGGTGTTGCCGAGGATGATCTGCGCGCCGATGTCCTCGATGTCGCGCGGCAACATGCCCTTCACCGTGCCGTAGGTGCCCACCGGCATGAAGGCCGGGGTCTCGACCACGCCGCGGGGGAAGGTCAGGCGGCCGCGACGGGCCTTGCCGTCGGTCGCCAGCAGCTCGAAGTTCATGAAGCTCATGGATCAGTCCTCGGGTCCGCGGGGCGCGGGATTGCGGGTGATGAACATGGCATCACCGTAACTGAAGAAGCGATAGCCCTGCGCCACCGCCGCGGCGTAGGCGGCCATGGTCTCCGGGTAGCCGGCGAAGGCCGAGACCAGCATCAGCAGGGTGGATTCGGGCAGGTGGAAGTTGGTGACCAGGGCATCGACCACATGGAACGGCCGGCCCGGGTAGATGAAGATGTCGGTGTCGCCGCTGAAGGGCTTCAGCTCACCGTCGCGTGCCGCGCTTTCCAGCGAGCGCACGCTGGTGGTGCCGACGGCGACTACCCGGCCGCCGCAGGCCCGGCAGACGGAAACCGCGTCCACCACGTCCTGGCCGACCTCCAGCCATTCGCGGTGCATCACATGGTCCTCGATACGCTCGACACGCACCGGCTGGAAGGTACCGGCGCCGACATGCAGGGTAACGAAGGCGGTATCCACCCCCTTCGCGCGGATCGCCTCGAGCAGCGCCTCATCGAAGTGCAGGCCGGCGGTCGGGGCCGCCACCGCACCGGCGCGCCGGGCGTAGACGGTCTGGTAGCGCTCGCGGTCGGCCGCATCGTCCGGTCGGTCGATATAGGGAGGCAACGGCATGTGCCCGACCCGCTCCAGCAAAGGCAGCACGGGTTCGGCGAACGCGAGTTCGAACAGGGCGTCGTGGCGTTGCAGCATCTCCGCGCTGCCACCGCCTTCGACGAGGATCCGCGTGCCGGGCTTGGGCGCCTTGCTGGCGCGTATGTGGGCAAGCACCCGGTGCTGGTCGAGCACGCGCTCGACCAGGACTTCCAGCTTGCCGCCGGATTCCTTCTGGCCGAACAGGCGCGCCGGGATCACCCGGGTATTGTTGAACACCATCAGGTCGCCCGGACGCAGGTAGTCCAGGAGATCGGCGAATTGTCTGTGGGCGAGGGTTCCCGTCGGGCCATCCAGCGCCAACAGGCGGCTTGCGCGGCGTTCAGGCAGGGGATGACGGGCGATCAGGGCCTCGGGCAAGTCGAAATGAAAATCGGCGACACGCATGGGGAGACTCTCGAAAGGCCGCGTAGCTTACCGGAAATGTGTTTTCCCCGCCACGAACCCGATTGACCAACGGTAGGCGCCTCCCTATACTGCGCCGCCATTGCCTCGGTGGCGGAATCGGTAGACGCGGCGGATTCAAAATCCGTTTCTGGCGACAGAGTGAGAGTTCGAGTCTCTCCCGAGGCACCACCACATTGTTTCAGGACTTCCCAAGAAATCCCGAAACCCACGAAGAACCGGCCCTCTGGCCGGTTTTTTGTTGCCTGCGATTCCCAACCAAACCCTTGTAAGCCCATCGATTTGGGGGCATATATGGGGGAATCTGAGTTCGGTCAAGGACGATTCCCCCAGAATGAGCGCAACCCTAGACGACTCGGGCTTCTCAGCCCTGCAGCCCAAAGACCGTCCCTACAAGGTAAGTGCCGGCGCCAGCCTCTTCCTGGAGGTGAATCCCCACGGTTCGAAACTGTGGCGACTCAAATACCTAGTGAGAGGGACTGAGAAAGGGTTGGCGCTCGGCACCTATCCAACGATGTAGTGGTCAACCCATCCCGGACAGTGGGTTGAGTTTTTCTTCGGCCACCGCAGGCGGTAGCCCGTCGTTGAATTGATGCGGCCTGATCCAGTTGTAGCGGTGCATCAGGTAATGACTGATGTCCCGTTGGGCCTCCCGCGCCATCAGGTAATCCGTTGACGGGACCCGATCCGACTTCAGACTGCGGAACAGGCGCTCCATCGGCGAGTTATCCCAGCAATGCCCCGGCGGCTCATGCTCTGCTGCATCCGATAGAGCCAGAGCCGTTGCCGAAACAGGCGGCTGGCGTACTGGCTGCCCTGGTCTGAATGGAACAGCACCTGCTGTGGCTTGCCGCGCTGTTCGTAGGCCATGTCCAGGGCCTTGATCACCAGCTCGGCATCCGGCTTGGCCGAGAACACCCAGCCGATCACCCGCCGGGTATGCAGATCCAGCACCGCGGCCAGGTAGTGTCAACGGCCTTGCGCCCAGACGTAGGTGATGTCGCCACACCACACCTGATTGGGATGCTCGGTCGCGAATTCGCGGTTCAGCCGATTCGGGATATCCGGCCGCTCAACCGTGGCCTGTTTGCAGGCATGCGAGTCCGGTTGCTTGCTGACCAAGCCCAGCTCACGCATCGACCGACGCACCCGGAAACAACCGATGGTCACGCCCTCTTCGCGCAGCATGCCCAGGATGCTGCGGCTGCCGGCCGAGCCCCGACTCTGGCTGAACAACTGGTTGACCTGGCTGCGTAGCGCCACGCGGCGCGCATCGACCCGACGACGTCGAAGACGGTGGACGTAGTAGCAAGACCGCGCCACATCGAAAGCTGAACAGACCACCTCCACCGACTCCTGCTTACTCAACTGGTCTATCAGCGCGTACGATCGAGTTCGTCCGACATCAAGAGAGCGGTAGCCTTTTTTAGGATCGCTTTCTCCCGCTCCAGCCGGTTGATCCGAGCCTCCAGCTCCTGGATCTTCTGCTGTTCGGGGGTGAGCGCCTTGCTCTTCGGGGTCACGCCATCGCGCTCCTGCTGGAGCTGTTTCACCCAACGGCGCAAGGCCGAATCCACCACCCCCAGCGAACGGCAGGCGTCGATATGGCTGTAGCCATGGTCCAACACCAGTGCCGCGGCCTCTCGTTTGAACTCGGCGGAAAACGTACGTCGTTGCTTGCTCATCAGACACCTCTTTCACGGCGAGGATTCTCGCCTAAATCGGTGTCCGGGATCAGTAGACCACTACAACCGCCCCTCATCGATACAGCAGTCAGCCCGAAGCTATTTCACCCAGATATCCTCTATTGACCGCCCTAGACACGAAAGACCCTACAAGCTAACGTCCAAATTCCTACAGCAATACTCGTGAATCTCTCCTCATGGACGTCTTGAAGCATCTGCAGACGGAGCTAGCCAAGTTCGCCTCCGAACGTGACTGGAACCAATTCCACACCCCCAAGAATCTCGCTATGGCGCTATCTGGCGAAGCGGGCGAGTTACTTGAACGCTTCCAATGGCTGACCCCAGAGCAAAGCGAGCGGGTAGCTTTGTCGAGTGAAGCCTTGGAAGGCATCGAAGAAGAGATGGCCGATGTATTGCTTTACCTAATTCGGCTAGCTGATCGCCTCAATATAAACTTGGCAACTGCCGCCCAAACTAAGCTTAAAAGGAACGCGGAGAAGTACCCCATCGACCAAGCCAAGGGAAACGCAGTCAAGTACTCGAGGAGAAGCAAATGACTGCCCGAGTAGTCTACCAACCCTGCTCGGACGATACTGCACGCAAGAATCTACAGACCACCATTCTCAACCCAGTGCAGCTCAGTGAAGTCGAAGACTTGCTAGAGCCTGAGTTGCGAGCTGAGCTGCATTCCGCATACCCCGACGGCAAGCTTTTCATCTGGGGACTTGCATCACCTAGAACAAGAAATGCCTGGCTTACCATGGAGCCAGGTGACACCGTCATCTTCAACACTAAAGCAGTCGTCACAGTCAGTGCCTGCTTTACTCATCGTACGCATAATCGCGATCTTGCCTTGAAGCTATGGGGTTGGGCAGATGCCTCATCTGGCATCACATGGGAAAACATCTACTTCGTAACTGATGTACGCCACCACGCAATTCGCTTCAAATCCATACAAGCGCATATCGGCAGCCAACATGACCGCTCCTTCTATCGATACAACGAGGAGCAGAGCGCAGCGATCCTTGAAGGTTTTGCAGAGCTTGACCACGACTACGGCGACAACGACGTCACCTTGGAGGATGCCCGTTATGACATCCAAAACCAACCTACTGACGGAGTCGCGAACCGTGCCACTCGATTAGAACATAAGTACATCGTACGGCACTTATTCCAAAACAAACTCACCAGTACCTGTTGCATTTGCCTTAAGGAATACCCTCGGCATTTGCTGGTAGCGGCACATATCAAGAGGCGGTCTGCTTGTAGCTCAGACGAGAAGCTCGACATCGAAAATATTGCAGCCCCCATGTGCCGGCTTGGTTGTGATCCATTGTTCGAGCATGGCTACATTTCTGTGAGAAACGGAGAAGTCGTCATGCATCCTTCTCGCGAAATGACCGAGGCTACAGCTAGCTATGTCAATAGCGTGCTGGGCAAGCAAGTGTCGGTATGGAACAAAAAGAACAGAAAGTACTTTGACTGGCATCTCAATGCTCATGGGTTTGAACCTGCAGAGCTGGCAAACATAAATTGACGGCGTGACACTGCTGATCAAAGGAGCACAGTCAGGCGCTCATGGCAACTATGATTGCTCTAACGCCTTCAAAAAGGCCTCGCAGGAGAAAAGTCGGAGTGCAATTTCTTTTGGGGCATTATTGGGGGCATCAAAAAGAGCGCAAGGAAACACAGTTCTAAAGAATCAGCATCTTCGGCCATAAGTTCGGTTCCCTCCCGAGCACCATCCTGACTTCCCAAGCGTTTCCAGGGGGAGCACAGGACAGCAGAGAAACCGGCCTTCGCGCCGGTTTTTTGTTGTCTGCGATCTGATCCGGCCTGCAAATAAAAAAAGGCAGCGCTGGAGTCGAGACGCTGCCTTTACCCGAACTGCTGTCTTCCCAGCTCGGCGAAAAAAATCTACCACAGCCGAAGCAAAAAAATAGCCCCGCGGATGCGAGGCATTTTGTCGTGCCAGAGGCGATGCAGGGCTTGCACCTGCTCGACCTGCGGGCCTTTTGTCTCATCCGTAACGAAGAAGCTGAGAGGCTGCCCCTCGCCGAGGGACTGGTAGCCGCTAGCCTCGATCTGCCGGAAGTGCGACGACGGAAGCGTCCTGCCCCTCCTGCACAGTCAGGCTGGAAAGCAAACTCTCCAGCGGCATCGGCCGGCCGATCAGGTAGCCCTGCAGGTAATCCACCCCGCGGGCGGCCAGGTAGTCACGCTGCTCGGGAGTCTCCACGCCTTCGGCGACGATATCCAGGTCGAGCTTGGCGGACAGCTCGACGATGCTGTCGAGAATATGCCCGGAAAGAGTATCGATGCCGATGCGGGCGACGAAGCTCTGGTCGATCTTCAGGCAGTCCACCTGGAACTTGCGCAGGTAGGCCAGGCTGGAATGTCCGGTGCCGAAATCGTCGATGGCGATCTTCACTCCCAGGGCATGCAATTCGTCGAACAGGCGGTCGGTGACTTCGCTCGACTCGATCAGCTCGCGCTCGGTCAGCTCCAGGACCAGGGTGATGTGCCCGGGCGGAAACGCCGCCAACAGCTCGCGACAGTCGTCCACCAAGGCCAGATCGTGGCAATGGGTGGCGCTGATGTTGAAACCGATGTGGAAGCCCGGCTCCAGCTTCCCGGCATGCCCGCCGAGGTCTTCCGCGACCTGGCGCATCAGCGCGCGCGTCATCGGTACGATCAGTCCCGAGCGCTCGGCGAAAGGTATGAACAGGTCGGGCCGGATCAGTCCCTCGCGCGGATGACGCCAGCGCATGAGCACCTCGACGCCTATCCAGCGTCCACCCTGGCCGGGACTCAGCGGCTGGTAGTAGGGAATGAACTCGTTGGCCTCCAGGGCCCGGCGCAGTTCGCTGCTGGGCGAGGCGACCCGCCTGGATAGCCAGTAGCACAGAGTGCCGGCCAGCAGTCCGAAGAACAGTAGCAGGCCGAACATCGCCGGGTTCTGCGAGCGGATCGATCGCCATTCCTCGCCCTCGGGGAAGCCCGACAGCACCCGCAACGGATAACGCTGCGAAGCGAGCGATACGGCGGCGACCTCATAGGTGGGCGGCGCGTCGCGGTGAGTGCGGCCCTCGGCATCCAGCCAATTGGGACCGACCACCAGCACCTGGCGGCTGCGTCGGTCAACGAGGTCCAGTACGTAGCTCAAGTAGCGCCCGTCGATCGCCGCCAATACCCCGCGCTTGCCGTCGAAGTCCCGCAGGACCAGCAGCGCGGCGTCCGGCGTGACCTGGTTGCCGGGCATCAGCAGGAGGCGTCCGTCGACATAGTTCTCGATCCGCACCGGCTCGTCGAAGCCGCCGAACAACGACGTGCAATAGATCGTATTGTCGCGCGTCAAATTGACCGAGCGCACGAACGGCATGATCGCCACTTGCTCGCGCAGCGCCAGCTCGGCCTCGGGACAAGGACGCCCCGCCACCGGCATGACCTTACGCGCCGCCAACGCAGCGTTGTCGAGCATCCGTTCGAACTGCCGCACCGCATTCCCGGCTGCCTGCTCGGACGTCTCCTGGAGGCTTCGCTCGGCCTGCCAGTAGAGGATGAGCAGCCCCAGGACGATCGGCATCACCCCGACCAGCACGGACAACGACAGCCGGAGCGCCTTTCTCCTAGCTCGCTTCACCGGAATCGGCATAGAAAAGACTCGTAATGATTGGGGTCTGCGCAAAGACTAGAACAGCCGGGGAAAAGCGTTGCCCGGGTGGGCGGCGCAAGCTGCGGATGGACGTATAATCCCCGGCTTTGCCCCGCACGGAACACGCCGATGCCGAAACACATGCTTTCTCCCCAGGGCGACTATGCCCCTGCCGGTCTGATCCGCCGCCTGGCGGCGATGTTCTATGACTTCCTGCTCTGCGTGGCGCTGATGATGGTGGTCACCCTGGTCTACCAGCAAGGCATCCTTCGACTGATCTACGGCAGCGACCATCTGCGCGAACTGGCCGACCGCGGCGCGCTGATCGGCGACCCGCTGCTCTCGACCTTGCTGGTGTTCGCCCTGTTCGGCTTCTTCGCCAAATTCTGGACCCACAACGGCCAGACCCTGGGCATGCAGGTCTGGGGACTGCGCGTGCAGAACCGCGACGGCAGCGCCATCAGCCTGCTCCAGGCGCTGCTGCGCTTCATGATCGCCATCGCCTCCTGGCTGTGCCTCGGCCTCGGCTTCCTCTGGATGCTCTGGGACAAGGACAAGCGTACGTGGCACGACCGCTATTCGGAGAGCCAGGTGGTCAGGCTGCCGAAGAACACTCACAAGAAGTGAGCGAAACAGGTCCGCAGAACGCGCTGTTTTGGCCTTTGTCGCGCCGGCGGCCAGGCTCCAGCCCGACGCGACAAGGAAGCACAAAGGCCACCCGTGGGTGGCCTTTTTTCATACCCGGCCTGCCGGGCCTGTCAGCCCGCCCGGCGTAGCAGCCAGACACCCGCCAGTGCGCAGATCGAGGCGGGGATCACCACCGCCAGCAGCGGCGGGAAGTCGAACACCAGGCTGGAGGGTCCGAGCAGGTCCTGGGCGATGCGGAAGACGAAGCCCACCAGCACGCCGGTGAAGATCCGCTGGCCCAGGGTCACCGAGCGCAACGGACCGAAGATGAAGGAAATCGCCATCAGCACCAGCGCGGCGGTCACCAGCGGTTGCAGGACCTTGGTCCAGAACGCCAGCCAGTAGCGGTTGTTGTTCAGGCCCTGGTCGGCGAGATAGTGGATGTACTGCCAGAGACCGCTGATAGACAGCGCCTCGGGCTCCATCACCACAGTGTTCAGCAGTTGCGGGCTGAGCTGGGCATCCCAGCGTTCGGTCGGTAGCTTGATCACCTCGGAACGCTTTTCCCTCGGATGCAGCAAGGTGGTGGTGACCTCTTCCAGTTGCCAGTGATCGGTCTCGAAGCGCGCGCGCTTGGCGAAACTGGCCGATTCCAGGCCACGCTGCTCGTCGAAGCGGTAGCGGGTCACGCCGTACAGCACGCCATTGGGCTGCACCGCGTTGATGTGGATGTACTCGCGCCCCTGGCGATGCCACAGACCGCGCTTGGAGCTTTGCGAATCGCCGCCGCCCTGGGCCAGGGCGCGGCCGCTCTGGGCGATGTTCTCGGTCCAGGGCGCGACGTACTCGCCAACCAGGATGCCGGCCAGCATCAGCACCAGCATCGGTTTCATCACCGCCCAGACGATCCGCGACAGGGATACCCCGGCCGCGCGCATGATGGTCAGTTCGCTGTTGCTGGCCAGGGTGCCGAGGCCGACCAGGCAGCCGATCAGCGCCGCCATCGGCAGCATGTCGTAGGCACGCCGTGGCGCGGTGAGGAAGATGAAGCGCAGGGCGTCGCCGATGCCGTAGCTGGCGCTGATGTCGTTGAGTTCGTCGATGAAGGCGAACAGCAGCGCCAGGCCAAGGATCACCCCGAGCACCGCGAGGATCGCGACGAAGACGGTGACACCGATGTAACGATCGAGCTTAACCATGCGCCACCTCGCGACCGGCACGGGAGGACGCCAGCTTCAGGCGCAAGGGTTCCCAATAGAACAGAAGAAGACCGATCGCCAGGAATAGTCCGTGGACCCACCACAGGCCGA
Organism: Pseudomonas sp. RC10-4-2; assembly: GCF_050433085.1. Classification (NCBI taxonomy): domain Bacteria; kingdom Pseudomonadati; phylum Pseudomonadota; class Gammaproteobacteria; order Pseudomonadales; family Pseudomonadaceae; genus Pseudomonas; species Pseudomonas sp. RC10-4-2. The sequence goes on along the minus strand of NZ_JBNPXX010000001.1, from coordinate 470,266 downwards.
TGGCCATGGGGATCTTGCCTTTGTCCAGTTGGCCACGGACAGCGATCAGCAGGGCCAGGTAGCCCATATAAAGGAGGATCGCCGGCAGCAGCTTGAGGAAACGCCCCTGGCGTGGGTTGACCCGCGACAGCGGCACCGCCAGCAGGGTCACCACGAACACCAGCAGCGGTGTCGACAGGCGCCACTGCAATTCGGCCTGGTAGCGTGGGTTGTCGCTGCCGAACAGGTCGGCGGTGGGCACCGCGTCACGCTCGCTCACCTCGCTGCTGGCCTCGGGCTTGGGCAGCATCACGCCATAGGTGTCGTACTGGATCGCCCGGTAGTTGGCCTGCCCGGGATTGCCGTCGTAGCGGTAGCCGTTGTGCAGGATCAGGTAACGGCTGCCATCCGCCTGGATGTTCTGGGTGCCCTTCTCCGCCACCAGGATGGAGATGCCGCGTTCCTGGTTGCTGCTGTTGAGGTCCTTCTGCGAAATGAAGATGCCGGCCAGTTCACCGCGATCCTTCGACAGTTCCTCGGTATAGGTCACCCGGGTACCGTCGCGCATTGCCTGGAAACGGCCCGGGACCAGGGTGTCGAACTCGGTCAGGGTATCCTGCTTGTTCAACAGCAGGGCGAACTGGTTGATGCCCTGGGGCGCCAGGAACAGGCTCAGCCAGGCCACCAGGATCGCCACCAGCAGCGCCGGCGCCATGGTATAGCCGAGCAGGCGCTTCTGGCTCATGCCGGTCGCCGAGAGCACAGTCATCTCGCTTTCCAGATAGAGTCGCCCGTAGGCCAGCAGGATGCCGAGGAACAGGCCAAGCGGCAGGATCAGCTGCAGGAAGCCGGGAATCCGGAACGCCATGATCAGGAACAGCGAACCGGGGTCGAGCAACCCTTGCGCCGCTTGCGCCAGGTACTTGATGAAACGGCCACTCATGATGATCACCAGCAGCACGGCGCTGACGGCGCTCATGGTGACCAGCACTTCACGGGACAAATAACGGAAAACGATCAATCCGGACACTCCTGGGTTGCCAGGCTCTGACGGGGCCCGTCGGCCCCGTCATCACGCGTTTCCGGCCATGGCGGCATGGCGCGGAGAAAATAGCCGGCATTATCCTGCGATTCGGCGGGCCTGTCACTGCGCAGGCCGAACCAAGAGCCCGATAGACCGTCGAGGCGAACGCTCGTTCAGCGCTCGCCGATTTATTCGACGACTGTCGCTGGCTGCTCGCCGCCCTCTCCGAGATGACGGACGAACCAGTCTGCCGCAGCCTGGCTGGTGGCGTCGAAATGCTCGATGTACGGCGTGAAATGGCCGCCGGCGAGCATCAGCAGCCGCTTGGGCGGCAATGCCCGCTGGTAGGCCTCCAGGCAAAGGTCCGTGGGCGTGAGCAGGTCCCGGTCGGCGACGATCATCAGCAGCGGCGTGGGGCTGATCCGCGCCATGTGAATGCCTGGCTCGTTCTCCCGCGCCAGCTCGGCGCTACGCAGGGTCACCCGGTTGCACCAGTTCGGCGCCAGCGCCGCGCTGTCGGTGAAGAACCGGTGGGCGTCCGCGCCGGCCATCGCGCAAGGCTCGTCGGGGCCCGCGGCGACCGCCGGCAACAGCGCCGGCGGCAAGTCCTCGAAGCGCCGCTGGCGGTCCGCGTCGAAGCTTGCCAGCAATGCCGGCAACTGCTCGGCGCGGGTCCGGCGCAACGCCGAGGCGTGGCCGCTGACGGTCGGCACCTGCGCCACCACGCATTTCACCCGCCGATCCAGTGCGGCCACTTCCAGCACATGTCCGCCGCTGTAGCTGGTTCCCCAGATGCCGATGCGCCTCGCGTCGACCCGTGCCTGGGCGCCCAACCAGGTGATCGCGTCGCGATAGCCGCGACGCTGCATCACCGGATCGATTTCCTGGCGCGGCTCGCCGTCGCTGTCGCCGAAGTTCGGATGATCGTAGAGGAGCACGACGAAGCCGGCGGCGGCGAATACCTCGGCGTAACGGTCCAGGTACTGCTCCTTCACCCCGGAAAAACCGTGCGTCATGACGATCGCCGGCCGCTCGGCACGCGCCTCCGGCAAATACAGCCAGCCGCGCAGGGCGACACCCTCGGAGCGGAATTCCACGTTCAGTCGTTGCATGCTTGCCTCCCGGGGCAGTCGTCTGGAAACGGGCCCAGCATAGGAATCCTGCCGCGTCGGCGCCGTCCGCCAACGGACGAAGGCTACGCCGAATCGGACAAGGCGAAGTAGCGGCTCGGCGTGCTCCCGGTCAGGCGTCGGAACATGGCACTGAATGCGCTGGGCGTCTGGTAGCCGAGATCCACGGCGATCCGCGCCACCGCTTCGCCAGCCGCCAGGCGTGGCAGGGCGGCGGCCAGGCGCACCTGGTGGCGCCAATGGACGAAGGTCACTCCCAGTTCGGAGAGAAACAGCCGTGCCAGGGTCCGCGAGGACGCCCCCACGCAGCGCGCCCACTCCTCCAGCCCGCGAGGGTCGGCCGGGTTCTCCAGCAGCGCCTGGCAGATTCTTCCCAGGCGTCGGTCTGCGGGGTCGGGCAAGGCCAGGGGCTGTTCCCGCGACCACTCCAGTTCGTCCAGCAGCACCGCCATCAACCGCCCCTCCCGGCCGCGCTCGTCGTACAACAACGGCAGGCCGGCGGCGCGCACGATCAACTCGCGCAACAATGGGCTGACCATCACTCCGCGCGGCACCCGGGGGAATTCCGGCGGGCAGGACTGCGGCCGGACATAGACAGTGTGCAAGCGGACCTCGCCGCGCGCCAGCATCGCGTGCGCCATCCCCGCCGGCATCCATACCGCGCGCTGCGGCGGGACCAGCCATAGCGTGCGACCGACATGCAGTTCGATCACGCCCGACAGGGCATGGATCAACTGCGCCCGCTCGTGCCGGTGCTCGGCGACCACGAACCCCGCCGGGAAGGTCTTGGCCATGACCCCGAGCGGCCGGCCGACTCGCTGGTAATCGCGCGGATCGGTACTCCGGGCGGGATCCGCGACTGGTTTGCTGGCGGGCACGGTGCGACTCCTGCGGAACGAAACGTTCATTATAGGGACGCGGCATGGCCGCGGGTTCCCATGCGTACACAGTCGTGCCAGACACGCCGCAGTTGTGCGACCATGTGCGGCAACGGCCGGGAGGCACCGCCAACCCGGCTCCGGCGCTGTAGAACCTCGGTTGCCATCCTCGGCATGGAACGACCCCCGCCGCAACGACTAAGCTGTCGCTGCCTGCGTCACCGCCCCGGCGGCGACCGTCAGTCCTCGGGACGAATCGTGCTCGGAACAATCGCTTACCGCTAACGGATGCCGCCCCTTGCGCCATCCCGACTGTCTGTATTGGGGACCTCTTCCATGGAATTCCTTGTTAAAAGCGTACGCCCGGAAACCCTGAAAACCGCCACCCTGGTGCTCGCCGTAGGCGAAGGCCGCAAGCTCGGCGCCAGCGCCAAGGCGGTCGACGACGCCACCGGCGGCGCCATCAGCGCAGTGCTCAAGCGTGGCGACCTGGCCGGCAAGGTCGGCCAGACCCTGCTCCTGCAGAGCCTGCCCAATCTCAAGGCCGAGCGCGTGCTGCTGGTCGGCGCCGGCAAGGAGCGCGAACTGGGCGACCGCCAGTACCGCAAGCTGGCCTCCGCCGTGCTGTCGACCCTCAAGGGCCTGGCCGGCGCCGATGCCGTGCTGGCCCTCGGCGATCTCGCGGTGAAAGGCCGCGATGCCCACGCGAAGGCGCGTCTGCTGGTGGAAACCCTGGCCGATGGCCTGTACGTGTTCGATCGCTACAAGAGCCAGAAAGCCGAGCCGCTGAAACTGAAGAAGCTGACCCTGCTCGCCGACAAGGCCGACAGCGCCGCCGTCGAGCAAGGCAGCAAGGAAGCTCAGGCCATCGCCAATGGCATGGCCCTGACCCGCGATCTCGGCAACCTTCCGCCGAACGTCTGCCATCCGACGTTCCTCGGCGAGCAGGCCAAGGGCCTGGCCAAGGAGTTCAAGGGCCTGAAGGTCGAGGTCCTCGACGAGAAGAAACTGCGCGAGCTGGGCATGGGCTCGTTCCTCGCCGTCGCCCAGGGCAGCGACCAGCCGCCGCGGCTGATCGTCCTGCAATACAACGGCGCGAAGAAGGACCAGGCCCCGCACGTGCTGGTCGGCAAGGGCATCACCTTCGACACCGGCGGCATCAGCCTCAAGCCGGGCCTGGGCATGGACGAGATGAAGTTCGACATGTGCGGCGCCGCCAGCGTCTTCGGCACCTTCCGCGCGGTGCTCGAACTGCAGTTGCCGATCAACCTGGTCGGCCTGCTGGCCTGCGCCGAGAACATGCCCAGCGGCGGAGCCACCCGTCCGGGCGACATCGTCACCACCATGAGCGGGCAGACCGTCGAGATCCTCAACACCGACGCCGAAGGGCGCCTGGTGCTGTGCGATGCACTGACCTACGCCGAGCGCTTCAAGCCTCAGTCGGTGATCGACATCGCCACCCTCACCGGCGCCTGCATCGTCGCCCTGGGCAGCAACACCTCGGGCCTTATGGGCAACAACGAAGCGCTGGTCAGGCAACTGCTCAAGGCCGGCGAGTTCGCCGACGACCGCGCCTGGCAATTGCCGCTGTTCGACGAATACCAGGAACAGCTGGACAGCCCGTTCGCCGACATCGCCAACATCGGCGGGCCGAAGGCCGGCACCATCACCGCCGGCTGCTTCCTCTCGCGCTTCGCCAAGAAATACCACTGGGCGCACCTGGACATCGCCGGCACCGCCTGGATCAGCGGCGGCAAGGACAAAGGCGCCACCGGCCGCCCGGTTCCGTTGTTGACCCAGTACCTGCTGGAACGGGCCAAGTGACCCGGGTCGATTTCTACGTGATCCCCAGCGCCGATCCGTCGGCGCGCCTGCAGGTCGCCTGCCGCCTGGCCGAGAAGGCCTGGCGGCAGGGCATGCAGGTCTACCTGCATTGCGCCGACGAGGCGCAGCGCAGCGAGTTGGACGGCCGCCTGTGGAGCTTCCGCGGCGAGGCCTTCATTCCTCACAGCCTGGCCGAGGAAGACGCCGAGGCGCCCGTCGCCCTGGGCCTGGGCGAGCCCCCGGGGAACCATCGCGACCTGCTGATCAACCTGACCCTCGAGGCCCCCGGCTTCGTCCCGAACTTTTCGCGGGTGGCCGAACTGGTGGTCGAGGAGCCGGCGATCCGCCAGGCGGCACGGGATAAATTCCGCTTCTACCGGGAGCAGGGCTATCCTCTACAGGACCATCGCCTGCCGCGTATCTGAAGTGCACGACCATGGACAGCCACAAACCGACACAACCCCCGGAGCAGTTGCTCGATGACCTGGAGTCGATCCACGACCTGCTCTACGAACGGAACGAGCCGCCCTTGCTGACCGAATCCTTCGAGCCGGACAACATTCCCCTGCTCTCCGACGTCGTCTCCCCCGGTACCGCCCCGCGCGCGCCAGAGCCGCAGGCCGCGGCAGCCACCACGGCAGGGCTGGCGCCCGCCGAACAGGAGCGCCTGGACGACGAGTTGCGAGCGTCCGCCGAACTGATCCTGCAGGAAGTCATCGACGACTTCGCCCCGCAGATCGAAGCCGAACTGCGCCGCCGCCTGCAAGCCCGCCTGGGTCGCCTGCTCGGCCAACGCAACGGCTGATCCGGACGCGGCGGGCGCCCGCCGCGGCCCGCGGCCTTACCCCCGGGCCGCCATCCCCGCTATACTCCCGGACTTTCTTCGCATTTTCCCCAGCCATATTCAGCTTTGGTCCCCTTTCGCATGGACAAGACTTACCAGCCGCACGCCATCGAGACTTCCTGGTACGAGACCTGGGAGTCCAACGACTACTTCGCTCCGAGCGGCGAAGGCCAGCCCTACACCATCATGATCCCGCCGCCGAACGTGACCGGCAGCCTGCACATGGGCCATGGCTTCAACAACGCGATCATGGACGCGCTGATCCGCTACCGCCGCATGCAGGGCCGCAACACCCTGTGGCAACCGGGCACCGATCACGCCGGCATCGCCACCCAGATGGTGGTCGAGCGCCAGCTTGGCGCCCAGGGCGTGAGCCGCCACGACCTCGGCCGGGAGAAGTTCCTGGAGAAAGTCTGGGAATGGAAGGAACAGTCCGGCGGCAACATCACCCGGCAGATTCGTCGCCTGGGCTCCTCGGTGGACTGGTCGCGCGAGCGCTTCACCATGGACGACGGCCTCTCCGAAGCGGTCAAGGAAGCCTTCGTGCGCCTGCATGAAGACGGCCTGATCTACCGCGGCAAACGCCTGGTGAACTGGGACACCAAGCTGCACACCGCGATTTCCGACCTGGAAGTGGAAAACCACGACGAGAAGGGCCACCTCTGGCACCTGCGCTACCCGCTGGTGAACGGCGCGAAGACCAGCGAAGGCCTGGATTACCTGGTGGTCGCCACCACCCGTCCGGAAACCCTGCTGGGCGACGCCGCGGTCGCGGTGCACCCGGAAGACGAGCGCTACGCCAAGCTGATCGGCCAGTTCGCCGAACTGCCGATCGTCGGCCGGCACATCCCGATCATCGCCGACGAGTACGTCGACCGCGAATTCGGCACCGGCTGCGTGAAGATCACCCCGGCCCACGACTTCAACGACTACGAAGTGGGCAAGCGCCACGACCTGCCGCTGATCAACATCTTCGACAAGAACGCCGCGGTGCTGGCCCAGGCCCAGGTGTTCCACCTCGACGGCAGCGTCAACCCGAACCTCGACCCCAGCCTGCCGCAGAGCTACGCCGGCATGGACCGCTTCGCCGCGCGCAAGGCCATCGTCGCCGAGTTCGAGGCCATGGGCCTGCTCGAGAAGGTCGACGACCACGCGCTGAAAGTACCGAAGGGCGACCGCTCCGGCACCGTCATCGAGCCCTGGCTGACCGACCAGTGGTACGTCAGCACCAAGCCGCTGGCCGAAGACGCCATCGCCGCCGTGGAAGACGGCCGTATCCAGTTCGTGCCCAAGCAGTACGAGAACATGTACTTCTCCTGGATGCGCGACATCCAGGACTGGTGCATCAGCCGCCAGCTCTGGTGGGGCCACCGCATCCCGGCCTGGTACGACGAGGCCGGCAACGTCTACGTCGGCCGCGACGAGGTCGAGGTGCGCACCAAGCACAAGCTCGGCAACGAGGCCGAGTTGCGCCAGGACGAAGACGTTCTCGACACCTGGTTCAGCTCCGGCCTGTGGACCTTCTCCACCCTCGGCTGGCCGCAGCAGACCGAGTTCCTCAAGACCTTCCACCCCACCGACGTACTGGTCACCGGCTTCGACATCATCTTCTTCTGGGTCGCGCGGATGATCATGCTCACCATGCACCTGGTGAAGAACCCCGACGGCACCCCGCAGATCCCGTTCAAGACCGTCTATGTCCACGGCCTGGTGCGCGACGGCCAGGGCCAGAAGATGTCCAAGTCCAAGGGCAACGTACTCGACCCGCTGGACATCGTCGACGGCATCGACCTCGATACCCTGCTGCAAAAGCGCACCAGCGGCATGATGCAGCCGAAGCTGGCGGAGAAGATCGCCAAGCAGACCCGCGCCGAATTCCCCGAAGGCATCGCCAGCTACGGCACCGACGCCCTGCGCTTCACCTTCTGCTCGCTGGCCTCCACCGGCCGCGACATCAAGTTCGACATGGGCCGCGTCGAAGGCTTCCGCAACTTCTGCAACAAGATCTGGAACGCCGCCAACTTCGTCATCGAGAACACCGATGGCCAGGACACCGGGGTCAACGGCGAGCCGGTCGAGCTGTCCTCGGTCGACCGCTGGATCATCTCCCAGTTGCAGCGCACCGAGCAGGAAGTCACCCGCCAGCTCGACGCCTTCCGCTTCGATCTGGCCGCCCAGGCCCTCTATGAGTTCATCTGGGACGAGTACTGCGCCTGGTACCTGGAGCTGGTCAAGCCGGTGCTGTGGGACGAGAACGCCCCCATCGAGCGCCAGCGCGGCACTCGTCGCACCCTGATCCGCGTGCTGGAGACGGCCCTGCGCCTGGCGCACCCGTTCATGCCGTTCATCACCGAGGAAATCTGGCAACGCATCAAGGGCCAGGCCGGCAAGGAAGGCCCGACCCTGATGCTGCAACCCTGGCCGGTGGCCGACGAAGGCAGGATCGACGCCGCCGCCGAAGGCGACATCGAATGGGTCAAGGCGCTGATGCTCGGCGTGCGGCAGATCCGCGGCGAGATGAACATCTCCATGGCCAAGCGCATCGACATCATCCTCAAGAACGCCTCGCCCAGCGACCACCGCCGCCTGGCCGACAACGAGCCGCTGCTGATGAAACTGGCCAAGCTGGAAAGCATCCGCGTGCTGGAAGCCGGCGAGGAAGCGCCGATGTCCGCCACCGCCCTGGTCGGCGACATGGAAGTATTGGTGCCGATGGCCGGCCTGATCGACAAGAGCGCCGAACTGGGGCGCCTGGACAAGGAGATCCAGCGCCTGGAAGGCGAGGTCAAGCGCGTCGGCGGCAAGCTGTCCAACGAAGGCTTCGTCGCCAAGGCCCCGGCCGACGTGATCGAGAAGGAACGCGCCAAGCTAGCCGAGGCCGAACAGGCCCTGGCCAAGCTGGCCGAGCAACGGCAGAAGATCGCCGCGCTCTAAGCACTCTCGCCAAGGTACGGGGCTGCGGCCTCGTACCTTTCTCCCCTCAGGCGCCGCTGTCTATCTGCGCCGAAGTGATCTGGCATACCGCGTTCACCGTGGCGCTGGCCGAATAGGCGATCTCCGGCAGTTTGTTCTGTGTGGCCTGGGCGCTCAGCATCAGCGACAGCATGGCCTTGCCGGCATCGGTATTCATCGGCGGCAGGCGCATCAGGCCAAAGCCGCAATCCGCCGCTCCCGGCTTGCTGACGATGAAGCCCCAGCCTCCACCCGGAGAATTCGCGTCCACCATGAAGCCCACGCGCATGATGGTGACGTTGTTGACTTTCTTGTCGATGGCGTGGGCTGATATTGATGTGAATAGCAGCCATAACAAAAAAACAATAACACCTTAAAAACAAGAAACCATTAACAACACTCACTGCAAAACGTCAAAACCCCACTCTATAAACTGACTAAAGCAACCATGTCTTTAGAAAAATAAATATCCAATTAGTTACCCACCTGTTTTTCTCAATACTGAAAAAGCTTTATGCCTATTTTTTTGAGAGGCGCTCCGCCCCTCAACCACCCCCTTCAAGCGTGCTAGTAGTACATCACTGGCTTCTGCTCCTCCTTGCTCTATCCAAGAAAGTGCCAAACCAATCCAGTAGTCAGACTCACTATCTAGTCCCGCCAAAACAACATTTAAGTAACAAAATCCCCGCCCAAGCTTTTCCCTAACCTCTTCGTAAGGTTTCTCCAATAAAACCAGAACCCTCCAAAAACTCTCTTCCTCCTGGATAAAAAAACCTGATCCCCCACGGACAAATACCACAACCCTTCTGAATTACACCGTAGCGCCATACCACCTTTAATATAATATTCAAAATCAGCCATCACATTCCTCTCTGGCGCTCAACCTTTACACTATATTTACTCATCACATCAACAAATACCTTGCGATTTTCTTCTGACTATCCCAGTAACGCCTAATATGCTAACTGGTAAAGATTCACACCATCTTGACCATGCCAAGATTTTACGACGCGACAAGACCAGCAAGACCAGCAAGACCAGCAAGACCAGCAAGACCAAAAGTATAAAATCTTTACTTACGACCTCAGCTTATTTATAACTCTCGCACGTTAAAACTCAAGTTTTCAAAAGATTAAAAAAATCCAAATACCTAGAGAACCTTTCCTACAGAACACCCTAAACAGCAGCTCCACTCTTAAGTTAAATCAAGAAAAGCCACTCAGAAAGACTTCAACACTTACTTCTCCCGCCCTTCGACCCAATCGAGCACGGCTAATTACTTCAGTATCCGCTGGATTCTCGGAGGGAATATAAATTCAAAATATCCTGATGCGCTTCCATTAACCATTCCCCTCTCTCAGCATCCAAGAGACATCGCTTTCACTTAATCCAATACCGCTTAAAAATCCGAAAAGAGCCTCAGAATCAAACTCCCCATCATGCATGGAAACGTCCCCCTCACCAGGGTAATTGAAATATCTCAACAAAAGGAAATACTTACCGACATATCTATAAACAGCAAAATGAAATTCATCCAAACCATCCTCACTAAGTTCAAAATCACCACAGATACCAACCATTTCATCCAGGGACCTACTTATAACGGCAACAGGAGAACTACTTCTCCAAGCCCAGCCGCTCAAACCAACTCTCTCAGGCAACATAAGCCTCCCTATAAACTTGCACACCCTCATAAATAACCACTTAAACAACCGCACCAATTTCTCAAGTTAGAGAAAGTCAAAATATTTCCTTAACCACCCCCGTCCCGACGACTCGATCAAGCTCCCTGACTTCAAAATCATCCCCAACCTTTATTTCATTACCGAAGAACTCCCAGCTAGCAAACTTTATCCTAGTCAAAACAGCCTCCCCCGGATAGTGAGCTTTATCGTCAGGATAGGTGTGAACCCCGCTAGCAAGGTATTCCACCTGATGAAATTTATGCTGCGGGGAGTATCCACTCACAACACCTTTCACCTTAGGCCTAGGCACTTCCTCAGACAACTCTACCAAAGCTAAAATATCGTACATCTTCATAAACCACCGAGAACTCATGATGAATTGGCCTTATACTTCCATTCAGTAAATCCATGCCCCCACTTTGATGGCTACTACTCCACTTTCTAAAAAATGGATGGAGCCCTATCAACTCTCCCCCCATATTTCTAACAGCCTAGATAGAAACCGCCCGATCACCGGGTCATAAAAGCGCCCGTTCATACGAACGAGTCCGGACTCCTCCAGTTGCTCATGGCCGGTGAAAAGGCGGTCGCGGAGGCTTGGCTACCGTCGCCGAATTGAACCATTGGAGCGGTTAACCCTCCTATCCCCCCCACTAACAGCGCCTTGCATCTTCTCCCTCAAGTGCCGCTGTCTATCTGCGCCGAAGTGATCTGGCATACCGCGTTCACCGTGGCGCTGGCCGAATAGGCGATCTCCGGCAGTTTGTTCTGTGTGGCCTGGGCGCTCAGCATCAGCGACAGCATGGCCTTGCCGGCATCGGTATTCATCGGCGGCAGGCGCATCAGGCCAAAGCCGCAATCCGCCGCTCCCGGCTTGCTGACGATGAAGCCCCAGCCTCCACCCGGAGAATTCGCGTCCACCATGAAGCCCACGCGCATGATGGTGACATTGTTGACTTTTTTATCGATGGCATGGGCTGACATTGATGTGAATAGCAGCCATAGCAATACAACCACTCTCTTGCCCATATAACCTCCTAAATGCCATTTTTCAACGATATGCAAAGCATTTCTTCACCACCCCACTAAAAAAATCAGTACTCTGGCCATAGAAACCTTCTTAAATCTAAAAACAGAAAAAACCAACAAAAAGTTTCAAACCAGCCATAACAAAAAACACAATAACAACACTCGCTGCAAAAACTTCAAAACCCGCTCCATCAACCAACCAAAGCAACTATGCTTTTAGAAAAACCAATATCCAAGTAGTTACCCACCTATTTTTCTCAATACTGAAAAAGCTTTATGCCTGTTTTTTTGATTGGCGCTCCGCCCCTCAACCACCCTCTTCAAGCGTGCTAGTAGTACATCACTGGCTTCTGCTCCTCCTTGCTCTATCCAAGAAAGTGCCAAACTAATCCAGTAGTCAGACTCACTATCTAGTCCCGCCAAAACAACATTTAAGTAACAAAATCCACCCCTAAGCTTTTCCCTGACCTCTTCGTAGGGTTTCTCCAATAAACCAGAACCCTCCAAAAACTCTCTTCCTCCTGGAGAAAAAAACCTGATCCCCCATGGACAAATACCACAACCCTTCTGAGTTAAACCGTAGCGCCATACCACTTTCAATATAATATTCAAAATCAGCCATTACATCCCTCTCTGGCTCTCAACCTTCACGTCATACTTCCTGACTGAACCAAAAAAACTTATGCTTTTTCTGACCGACCTCCCCATCACCTTCCAGCCCCTCATTGACAAAGAACCCTAGCTTGGCCCCTAAAGACTGAAAAATTTTCAGAAAAATCTTATCAATAGGTTGAAACAGACCTAATAACCGCAAGACTCTATAAATCTAAAAATGGCCAGCTACAAGCCCCACATATACCTCCTGGGCTTTATAGCCAACTTCCAAATCAACAGCCATCACCGCCTCCGAATACATCTGCGGAGGGCAATAATCATGCTCTTCAATATAATGAAGTATCAACGAAGGAGACGCAAAATATGCTCCTTTCTCAACTCCAGGAATCCATATTTCAGAAAAACCCAAACCAACATCTCCCACGAACAAATCCCGACATCCAGCGACTACACACTCATGTGCGCTCATTACTCTATTAACGTGGAAATCAACCGCCCCTTCCGACATAATTATCAACTTCAATTTATCAAGTAATCCAGCACTTACCCGCCCCCTGGAGTACTGCTGCCCTCTTCCTAACCAACCTATGTTTCTTACACTACCTAACGGCCTCAAAAGAAAATACGAATAAAAAGACATGTCTGGAAAATACATAAATCACCTACCTCGCAAATGTTGTACAAGCAGCCCACTGCACGCATCCCATCCCAGGCTGTAACAGTTTTTCCAAGGGGGTACTGAACTCAACAGTCGTTGAGTTTCCATAGATATGCAATGCTGGACCTCTAGCAGTTGGGGCACTTAGAGTATAGTTAGGAATCTCAGCACGCGGCAAATAAGTAGCCATGCCTTCAATATCACCTGCAAGTCTCGGATTAATTTTTGCAGCCTGCGCCAAACCAACCCAATCACCCAATTCAATAAATCGACCGGTTTCATCCAGAATATTAATCCCAGGCCTTGGAAGAGTTATGTATGTCCCATCAGGAACCAAAAAATCCCCGCTACCGAAAACATATTTACCGTGCCCTGCGAACGCTTTCCCACTACCCCCAGAAAGTATACCAGCAGCATATTTATGACCACCACGCCCTCCTAGTCCGCGCTCAGCTCCCGAGACGGCCCCGAACATAAAGTCAAAACCTACAGAAACTCTTGCGCGCCCGACAGGAAGAAAGACACTGCCAACATCAAACAAGCCACCGCCAGCACGCTGATCGATACTTTTATAAGATATTAACTCACTAAACCCTTCACCCCAAATAGCTTGAGAAGTCCAGTTATTCGAAAGATATTGAACACCTCCGGCAACTGGATTGATCCACGACATAGACTGAGAAAAGGATAACCCTCCTTTTAAAATGCCCAGGCCAAATTCGAAGCCACTTTCCGGACTATTCCCCATCCACAAGTTGCTCAAGAACAACCAACTATTATCAATAACTGGCGAGTACCAACTTTTGGACGAAGAAATCTCCTCCAACGCATACCCCGTCGGATCCACACTGGCGATCGGATTATTCCAGCCATAGGAGTAACGGTTGTAGGCCTGCGCATTGGCCGTATCCTGATAGACGATATCGGCGCTGAGGAACCGCCCGATCACCGGGTCATAGACCCGCCCGTTCATATGGACGAGCCCGGACTCCTCCAGGTGCTCGTGGCCGGTGAAGCCACGCCGGGTGGAGGTGGCGGTGGGTTGGTTGCCGTTGTCCTTCCAGTCAGCGCCACGGTGTTCGCCGAACGCGGCGAAAGACTGGCGTTCGCTGACGGCACCGTTGGCGTCGAGCAGGATTTCCACCGAGCCGAGCGCATCGCGCAGCAGGTAGAGCTTTTTGACGGCGCCCCCTTCCTTGCGCAGGATCAGGTAGTCGCCGACGTAGGCGTCCTGCCAACTGCGCCCGCCGTCGTTGACCTCCTCGAAACGCCCCTCGTCCAGGTAGACAGAGGTGCGCCCATCCACCGTCTGCAGGTAGCGCTTGCGCTCGGGATCGTAGGAGAAGCGGCTGAGGCTGGAACCTGCGGAAATTTCCACGGGTTTATCGAACGATGCGTACTTGACTTGTCGCCCCGGCCCGCTGAGCTGGTTGCCGCGAGCGTCATAGCAATACGTCCCGGCGCTGGTGCCGCGCACGGCGTGCGGTCCGGGCTGGGCCACCCCGCCGCGACCAGCGCAGAGCTGCTGCTCGGCGCTCGAATAGCTGCCGTAGCGATAGGCGCCGACACCGCTCTTGCCGGTCAGGTTGCCCAGGGCGTCGTAGGTAAAGTCCTGGACCACCTGTGTGCCATCCAGGGTCCGCGCGCTGCGCAACAGTCGATTGAGGTCATCGTAGCTCAGCACTTCGCTGTAGCCGCGGGCGTCGCTGCGCTCCAGCAGGTTGCCGAGGCCATCGTAGCGGTAGCTCAGGCTCTGCAGGACACTGCCGCCCTTGCTCGCCTGGATGCGCGTCAACCAGCCGGTGGCGGGCTGGTAGTCGCGCTGGCTTAGCACACCGTTGCCGTAGCTTTCGCGAACGATCTGGTCGCGGGCGTCGCGAGCCTGGATCTGCCGCAGCGTCGTCCCGGCGCCGTCCTGCTCCCCAGCGGCGAAGCCGTATCCATTGTAGAGATGGCGCAGCACCTGGCCGTTGCCCAGGGTGGTGCTCGCCAGGCGGCTGAAGCCGTCGTAGCCATACGACTCCTGGTAGCTGCGGGTGACACCGTCGACTTCGATATCCCAGCCTCTCGCCTTCAACCGCGCGAGATCGTCGTAGAGCAGCGCCTGGCGATAGCCCGGCCCGGCCACGCCGACCAGCTTGCCCAGGCTTTTCGTTCCCGTGTCGTACTGCCAGCGCGAAATGCTGGCCTGGCCGCCCAGGCGGTCGGTCTGCTCGAGCACCCGGCCGAGCAGGTCGTACTTGCGCTCGGTGCGACTGCCGTCGCTGGCGGTACGCACCAGGGCCTGGCCCAGGGCATCGTACTGCACGCTTTCCTGGCCGCTGTTCGGGTCGAAAAGGCCGGTGCGACGGCCCGCCGCGTCGTAGCTCATGCGGATCTCGCTGCGGCTGTCGCCAGCGACCTGGGTCCAGGCCAGGTTGCCGTCGGCGTCGTAGCGGTAGCGAACGGACACCTCGCCGGCGCTGCCCAGGGCATTGGTACTGAGCACCAACTTGCCACGCGCATCGTATTCGCGGCGCTCGGTCAGGCTCCTTCCGTCGTAGCCGAGGCTATATTGCTTCCAACTGCCACCAGCAGCGCGCGCGCCGTAGCTGTAGCTCAGTTGCGCCCCACTGGGCAACTGCCGGGCCAACGGCCGGTCCTGGGCGTCCCAGGTGGTCTGTAGGACGGTCGCCGCCTCGATGTAAGGCTCGGTAGTCGAACGCTGCCGGCCCAGCGCGTCGTAACTGTTGTCGACATTGATCCAACGACCGTCGAAGGCCTGGCGACGGTCGCGCAGGACCCGACCGAAGCCATCCAGGTACTGCCAGCGTTCCGCCGCGCCCTGCTGGCTGCCCCTGACAGTACGCGTGCGCACGGCTACCTTGGCGCCGCTGGCACAGATCGCCCGGCTGCCGCAAACCAGATAGTCGGTGGCGAGCAGGCTACCGTCGGCGAAGCGGCGCAGGGTTTCCCGGCCGAAAGCGTCGTAGAGATAACTCTCGGCCAGGCCGTTGGCGTCGACCTTGCTGGTCGGTTGGCCGCGGGCCGCCTCGTAGGCGAAGCGCTCGACATGGCCGAGGGCATTGGACCGAGTGCCCGGCCAGGGCCCCTGGTAGGCGCCGAACTGTTCGCTGCGCGCCGCCAGTCCGGCGCCGCTGGTGGTAATCCGGACGATCCGGCCGTTGCCATCGTAGCTGTATTGACGGGTGATCTCCGCACCGGGCGAGCCACTGAAAGATGTTTCGCTGGCCGGCGCTAGAGTCCCCGGCTGCGCGCTGCGCAATTGCACCCGCGACTTGCTGTCGCTGTCGCCACTGGTACTTTCGGTTTCGCGGGTGACGAAACCAACCAGCCAGGAGGCGCCGTCGTTGCTGTACTGGCGCTCCACCACCCGGCTGTGCAAGGTTCCGCCGGTCAGGCTGGCGGCAATTTCCTCGGTCACCTGGGTGGGATTGCCGTAACTCTCGTCCATCACCACCTTGCGCCGCGTGGCGCTGACCGGCGCGCCCTGGTCGAAGCGTTCCTCGTTGAACTGGGCCGGGTAGACGAAGAAAGACTTGCCGGCGATGGTCGCGGCAGACTTCCACTGGTTCTGCTGACGCGCCAGGAGTTTTCCGGCGAGGCTGGTTTCCTCTTTGTCCAGGCGCCCGACGAAGGGGAAGTCCTGGCGCAACATCCTCACCTGGGTGCGCCCGCGTGCCAGATCGCGAACCTCCATCTGGCGGAAACCGAGGAAGCCGCGGCCGAGCAGGTCCAGCCGCGCCCCCTGATAGAGATACTGGTAGTCGCGCGTGCCGCCGATACCGTCGGCGACCCGCAGGCGGCTGACCACCGGTCTGGGAATATTCAGCGAAACCTGGGGGAAGGCGCTGACCTGCGGCGTATGCACGGCGGGATCGTTGAGCCGGGCGTATTCGATGCCGAGGCTGTTGCCGCTGCCGGCGTCGATCCGACTGAGCAGTTCCGGCGAGCGTCGGTTGTGCAGGAACGCCCGCCAACGGATGCTGCGCCTGAGCGGCTCGACGACCAGGCTGCCGCCGACCAGCACATCCTGGAAACCGTCGCCGTTGACGTCCGCGACGAACATCTCGTAGGGGTCTACCAGCAGGCCTTCCGGGCTGAAGCCGCAGTTGGCGGCGGTCTGGTAGTACAGCCAACTCGCCGACTCGCGCCCGGCGGCATCCGGCGCGGTGTCCATGATCCGCTTCCAGACCGCCAGGGCATCCTGGCAACTCTTGTCCAGTTGCGTCGTCGAGGTTGCCAAACGGCGGCTCAGCGGAACCCCGGAGTCCAGTTCCTCGAAGCCGTTGCCGGTAAAGCGGAGCAGACCGAAAGTGCCGGAAGCGCGGGGATAGAGGATTTCCTCGCGGCCGTCTCCATCGTAGTCGACGGCCTTGGCCGCGTAGTCCTGGAGCGAGGCGCGAAACCTGTACTCTGGCAGCAACTGGGCAGCCGACAACGAAGTCCCCAGGCGCTGGAACAAACCCGCCGACAGGGGGCCGCCGGTATTCAGCAACAGATCGACCTTGCCGGAGGCGTTGGGTACCAGGTAGTCCATCTGCCCATCGCCATTGACATCGGCGGTCAGCGCCCGCGCCAGCTCGATGCCAAGGTCGACCATCGCCGCCGGCGCCATGCCGCTGCCACTGCGCCAGATACCTGCAGACAGCTTGCCGGCCTTGCCGCTGGCCAGGCGCACGCCGCCGCCGGGATCACTGCCCCAGTAGGAGAACCAGCCATAGTCGATGGTCTTGAAGCCGCTGAGCAGGACACTACGAGCGAAGGAGGGGATGGCTCCGGAACGATTGAGGTAAGCCACCCAACTGCCATTGATGGGCAGGAACAGGTCAAGCGAGCCGTTCTGGTCCAGATCAGCCACCAGCGGCGCGTAGGTGGCGAAGCCGGTGGAACCGCCGGCCAGGGAATAGACGATGCCGTTGGGGCCGGCCGGCGGGGCGGTCCAGGTATCGCCCAGGGCAACCACGCCATTGGCCGTATACAGCATCCACTGCATGTCGGCGTTCGCGGAATTCGGATCCTTCCTCATGCGCAGGAAGAGGATCTCGTCCTTGCCGTCGCCGTTGAAATCCATCCGCGTCAGGGAAAACAACGGCGTATTATCGGCGTCGTACAATAGCCGCTCGACCAGGCTGCCGCCGTCGTAGCTCACCGCCTTCAGCTTGCCCATGGTGGCGTTGACCAGGGCGTGGCGGCCGTCGCCATTCAGATCGGCGGTGACGAAGCTGGCCTGGCTGATCAGCACATAGTCGAACTTGTCCAAGCCAGCGGATTCAGCCGTCCCGGTATAACCATAGACGCCCGCCAAGTAGTCGAAGGCAACCGGACTCAGACACTCCTTGCCGGCGCTCCCCCAGGCGCACCGTTGCACCTGCTTCAAACGCACCTTGCTGGCGTCCCCCTGGGTGCGCTCGTAGGCAAGCTCGGTACGAAACAACTGCTGCGCGGCAGGCCCTCGCACGGCGACCGCGGTCAACACATGGGTGGCGCTGGTATAGCCACCGGCGAAATAGCGCGGCACGCTGCGCAAGGCGCCTGCGTACTCGAAGGAAACCCGGTTACCGGCATAGAGTATTTCGCTGGGGACCAGACTGTTGGCGGCCAGGTAGCGGTACTCGATGGTATTACCGAAGCGGTCCGTCGCCGAACTGATGCCCCATTGATAGGGAACCGCCGCTCCTTGCGCCTTAATCGCAGCCGCGCCGTCATAGGTCAGGATCCGACCGTCCCGAGTGCGTACTTCGAAACCGAGCGAGGCGGCGCTGCCGGTGGCCTGGACTCGGGAGAAGCTGTCGATCTCGGTACGATAGACGCTGCCCGGCTTGAAGTACTCGCCGGACAGCAACTGCAGGCGCATGCCATCCAGGCATAGGCGATCCGACTCCAACAGGCCGACCTGGCGGTTCTGCCCATCCTGGGCGATGCTCGCCGGACAACGCTCGATCGACGACAGCCCAGCCAGGCTCCAACCTTCGCCCAGCACGCCGCCCCCACCGCCCTGGACCAGCGCCAGCTCGGGTTGCAGCCCAGCAATGCCTGGCGGCAGCTCGAGGGGATAGCGGTAGTCCACCCCACCGTCGCCTCTCACACCTGCCTGGGGAGCCAGCAGGTTCAAGGCTGTGAAGGCTTCCGCTGCCTTGCCCAGTACCACGCCGGGAAGCGGAGTGGGTACGCTCAGGTAGCGAGCCACCAGTTGTCCACCGGCATCGATGAACAACGTGCTCTGCCCCTGGGTCGGATGGCTGACTCGGATGCTGGTACCGCCGTTGCCCAGCCAATCGCCAAGGGCGAAACGAGCGCCGGCGTCGTAGCCGATCTCGGTGCCCAGCCCGGTACCGCTGGCTACCTGCAGTACGCCGTGCGCGGAAGGGTTGCCGCTGACGATCAGCAGCGAGTCGCTGGAATCGTTCGGCTGCAGGATCAGGTCGAGGATGCCATCGCGATTCAGGTCGCCGATGAAGCTCTGGTAGGGCGCCGCCGTCCAGGCCACGGCGTTCAGATCCGCCGCCGGTGGATCGTAGAGGGCGCTGTAGCTGGCACCATTGCGCAGCAGGACGACATTCTTCAACGGTGGCAGGAGCGGAATCGGCGTAGCCACTTCGCCCCCCACCACGACCACCGAAGTGACCGCCTTCAGGTAGAGGTCCGGCTGACCGTCGCCGTTGTAGTCGCCGCTATAGACACGGAAGTTTGCCGAACGCCAGCCAGCGGCGGTCGCGTCCCCGACCATGAGACAGATCGCCACGGCGACGATCCACGCACTCCAACGCCCCACCATGCATCCCCCAGAGCCCGCCCCCATGGCAGGCACGCAGACCGGGCGCAAAGCACCGCTCCCAGGCAGGCGGTGCGGTACGCGTCCTTGCAACTCGGGAGACGTTTACCACAAGGCCATCAATTGGCCACATATCTTTGGTTGGGCTCGAAACCGATGACCTTCTGTTCGGAGGCCACGCGGGGCCTCATCGAATTTTCGCAAAGGGCAGGCACTCCCCCTTGCCCGCCCCCCCAGCGGTAATCCCGCCGCAAGAAAAAACATCAAACCTGCTGACGACTTGCGCGAAAAATGCGATGTTTCGGCCACGCTGTACCCGCACCGCCCAATCAGAACAATTCGCTACAGCGCGCCAATACAATCAGGAGATCGCCGCATGATGCAGGCCTATAAGAATAAATGGTTGCCCCTCAGTGCCCTGGCCCTTGGCATGGCCCTGTCCTTCGGCGCCAACGCCGAAGAGCAGAAGTCGGTGGCCGTGACCGCCATCGTCGAGCACCCGGCGCTGGACGCCGCTCGCGACGGGGTCAAGGAGGCCCTCCAGGAGGCCGGCTACGAAGACGGCAAGAACCTCAAGTGGCAGTACCAGAGCGCCCAGGGCAACACCGGCACCGCCGCGCAGATCGCCCGCAAGTTCATCGGCGACAAGCCCGACGTGATCGTCGGCATCGCCACTCCGTCGGCCCAGGCGCTGGTGGCCGCGACCAAGAGCATCCCGATCGTCTTCAGCACCGTCACCGACCCGGTCGGCGCGCACCTGACGCCGAGCTGGGAAGCCTCCGGCACCAACGTCACCGGGGTTTCCGACATGCTCGCGCTGGACAAGCAGATCGAGCTGATCAAGAAAGTGGTGCCGGGCGCCAAGCGCATCGGCATGGTCTACAACCCGGGCGAAGCCAACTCCGTGGTGGTGGTCAAGGAGCTGAAGGAACTGCTGCCGAAGATGGGCCTGAGCCTGGTCGAAGCCTCGGCACCGCGTTCGGTGGACGTCAGCTCGGCGGCGCGCAGCCTGGTCGGCAAGGTCGACGCGATCTACACCAACACCGACAACAACGTGGTGTCCGCCTACGAGGCGCTGGTCAAGGTCGGCAACGATGCGAAGATCCCGCTGATCGCCTCCGACACCGACAGCGTCAAGCGCGGCGCCATCGCCGCCCTCGGCATCAACTACAAGGAGATGGGCAAGCAGACCGGCCGCATGGTGGTGCGCATCCTCAAGGGCGAGAAGCCGGGCGAGATCAAGCCGGAGACCAGCGACAACCTGCAGCTGTTCGTCAATCCCGGGGCCGCGCAGAAGCAAGGCGTGACCCTGTCCGACGAACTGCTCAAGTCGGCCGCGGAAGTCATCAAGTAAAAAAAGCGGCCGCCGGCCGCGGGCGTTCCGCCCGTGGCCGGACGGCACGATAATCCTGCCTTCACGCACTCGGTTACGAAGTCATGTCTCTGTTTTCCCTGTTCGGTGCCCTGGAGATCGGCCTGATCTTCAGCCTCGTGGCACTCGGCGTGTTCATCTCCTTCCGCCTGCTGCGCTTCCCCGACCTCACGGTGGACGGCAGCTTCCCGCTCGGCGGCGCGGTCTGCGCGACCCTCATCGCCCTTGGCTGGGACCCGTACAGCGCGACCCTGGCGGCCACCGCCGCCGGTGCACTGGCCGGGCTGGCCACCGGCCTGCTCAACGTCAAGCTGAAGATCATGGACCTGCTCGCCAGCATCCTGATGATGATCGCGCTCTACTCGATCAACCTGCGCATCATGGGCAAGCCCAACGTACCGCTGATCGCCGAGCCGACATTGTTCACCCTGCTGCAGCCGGAATGGCTCAGCGACTACGTGTTCCGCCCGCTGCTGCTGGTGTTCATCGTGATCGCCGCGAAGCTGCTGCTGGACTGGTTCTTCACCACCCAGAAAGGCCTGGCGATCCGCGCCACCGGCTCCAACCCGCGGATGGCCCGTGCCCAGGGGGTCAACACCGGCGGCATGATCCTGCTCGGCATGGCCATCTCCAACGCGCTGGTGGCGTTGGCCGGCGCGCTGTTCGCGCAGACCCAGGGCGGCGCCGATATCTCCATGGGTATCGGCACCATCGTCATCGGCCTGGCCGCGGTGATCGTCGGCGAGAGCATCCTGCCCTCGCGCCGGCTGATCCTGGCGACCCTCGCGGTGATCCTCGGTGCCATCGTCTACCGCTTCTTCATCGCCCTGGCGCTGAACAGCGATTTCATCGGCTTGCAGGCCCAGGACCTGAACCTGGTCACCGCGGTGCTGGTCACCGTCGCCCTGGTGATTCCGATGATGAAGAAACGCCTGCTCGGCAAGAAGGGAGCCTGACCATGCTCAGCGCGAAGAACCTGAAGATCACCTTCAACCCCGGCACCCCCATCGAGACCCGCGCCCTGCGCGGCCTGTCGCTGGACATCCCGGCCGGCCAGTTCGTCACCGTGATCGGCTCCAACGGCGCCGGCAAGTCGACCTTCCTCAACGCAGTCTCCGGCGACCTGCCGATCGACAGCGGACAGATCCTGATCGACGACGAAGACGTCACCCGCAAGCCGGTCTGGGCCCGCGCCAACCGCGTCGCGCGGGTGTTCCAGGACCCCATGGCGGGTACCTGCGAGGACCTCACCATCGAGGAGAACATGGCCCTGGCGCAGCGTCGCGGTGCCGGTCGCGGCCTCGGCAGGGCGGTGCAGGCATCGATGCGCGACGGTTTCCGGGAAAGCCTGGCGACCCTCGGCCTCGGCCTGGAGAACCGCCTCGGCGACCGCATCGGCCTGCTCTCCGGCGGCCAGCGCCAGGCCGTCAGCCTGCTGATGGCGGCGCTGCAGCCGTCGCGTATCCTGTTGCTCGACGAACACACCGCGGCGCTCGACCCGCGCACCGCCGACTTCGTCCTGCATCTCACCGCACGGATCGTCGCCGAGAAGAAACTCACCACCATGATGGTCACCCACAGCATGCGCCAGGCGCTGGACGTGGGCGAGCGCACGGTGATGCTGCACCAGGGCCAGGTGGTGCTGGACGTCTCCGGCGAGCAACGCAAGGGCCTCGACGTACCGGACCTGCTGGCGATGTTCGAGAAGGTGCGCGGCGAGAAGCTCGCCGACGACGCCCTCCTCCTCGGCTGACAGGGCCGCGGCGCCTCTTCGCTGCGAAGCGGGGAGGCGCCGTCGACCTGCAGCAGATCAAGGCGCGATCCGCGTCCGTCTGCCACACTCGCAGGCATCCTCCCGCTCAGATGCCCGCATGAACCTCGAACTGCTCTGGGTGGTCGGCCTGCTCGCCACCACCGTCGCCCTCTTCATCCACAACCGCCTGCGCCTGGACGTGATCGCCCTGCTGGTGATCATGGCCTTCAGCGTCAGCGGAACCCTTACCCTCAACGAAGCCCTGGCCGGCTTCAGCGATCCCAGCGTGATACTGATCGCCGCGCTGTTCGTGATCGGCGAAGGCCTGGTGCGTACCGGGGTGGCCTACCAGGTCGGCGACTGGCTGATCGCCCGCGCCGGCAGCAGCGAAGCGCGCCTGCTGGTACTGCTGATGCTGGCGGTGGCCGGGTTGGGCTCGGTGATGAGTTCCACCGGGGTGGTGGCGATCTTCATCCCGGTGGTCCTGAGCATCGCCGCCAAGCTGAAGATCCCTCCGGGCCGGCTGATGATGCCGCTGGCCTTCGCCGGACTGATCAGCGGCATGATGACCCTGGTCGCCACGCCACCGAACATGGTGGTCAACAGCGAGCTGGCGCGCGAGGGTCATGCCGGCTTCGGCTTCTTCGCCTTCACCCCGATAGGCCTCATGGTGCTCGCCATCGGCGTGGCCTACATGCTGCTCACGCGCAACTGGCTGAACGCCGCCAGCCCGGCGGAAGTCGGCGCGCCGAAGGCACGGCGGACCCTGCGCGACCTGATCCGCGACTATCGCCTGGCCGGCCGCGAACGGCGCCTGCAGGTCCAGCTCGGCTCGCCGTTGATCGGCAGCACCCTGGAAGAACTGCAACTGCGCACCCGCCTGGGCGCCAACGTGGTCGGCCTGGAGCGGGTACGCAAGTTCCACAGCGAGGTGGTCAAGGTCGGCGGCAGCACCGAGCTGAAGGCGGGCGACGTGTTGCTGCTGGACGTCTTCGCCCCTCCGGAGGACATGGACCGGCGCTGCGCCGAGCTGAACCTGGTGCGCCTGCCGTTCCGCGCCAGCTACTTCATCGACCAGTCGCGGGAGGTCGGCATGGCCGAGGTGACTCTGCCGCCGGACTCCACCCTGCTCGGCAAGAGCGTCCTGGAGCTGGGCTTCCGTTCGCAGTACGGGCTCAACGTGGTCGGCCTGCGTCGCGACCACGAAGCGCTCACCGACGGCATGCTGGAAGAGAAGCTGCGCCTGGGCGATACCCTGCTGGTGATCGGCGCCTGGAAGGCGATCCGCCAGTTGCAGGGACGCAACCGCGATTTCCTGGTGCTCAGCCTGCCGGCGGAGATCGACGAGGTGGCGCCGGCCCTGAGCAAGGCGCCGCACGCCCTGCTCAGCCTGGCCGTGATGGTGGCGCTGATGGTCAGCGGGGTGGTGCCCAACGTGGTCGCGGCACTGGTCGGCTGCCTGTTGATGGGCCTGTTCCGTTGCATCGACATGGACGGCGCCTACCGCGCCATCCATTGGCAAAGCCTGGTCCTGATCGTCGGCATGCTGCCCTTCGCCCTGGCCCTGCAGAAGACCGGCGGTATCGACCTGGTGGTCTCGCTGCTGGTCGACGCCCTCGGCGACGCCGGCCCGCGCGTGCTGCTGGCCAGCCTGTTCCTGCTCACCGCGGCCATCGGCCTGTTCATCTCCAACACCGCTACCGCGGTGCTGATGGCGCCGATCGCCATCGCCACCGCCAAGCAGATCGGCGCCTCGCCCTACCCCTTCGCCATGGTGGTGGCGGTGGCGGCCTCGGCAGCCTTCATGACGCCGATTTCCTCGCCGGTGAACACCCTGGTGCTGGGCCCTGGCCAATACCGCTTCGGCGACTTCGTCCGGATCGGCGTGCCATTTACCCTGCTGGTGATGTTCGTCTGCGTGCTGGTGATTCCGTGGCTGTTTCCATTGTGACCGGGCAAGGAGCGCGCCGCTCGGCAGAAACACTGGCCAGCCTCCGGCGGATGTGAATAATGCCCGCCTCGCCGTCACGGAAACCGAGAACATGCCCCGCCCGACCAGCCCGCATCCCGACGCCGAGCGCAAGAGCGCCAGCCCGCTGCACCCGCGCAATCGCCACCTGGGACGCTACGACTTTCCGCGCCTGATCGCCGGCAGCCCGGAACTGGAGCGCTTCGTCATCCTCAATCCGTACGGCAGGCAGAGCATCGACTTCGCTGATCCGGCGGCGGTGAAAGCCTTCAACCGCGCGCTGCTGCAACAGTTCTACGACGTACGCGAGTGGGATATACCCGATGGTTACCTGTGCCCGCCCATTCCCGGTCGCGCCGACTACCTGCACTACCTGGCCGACCTGCTCGGCGCCAGCCACGATGGCCTGATTCCACGCGGTCCCGGCCTGCGTGCGCTGGACGTCGGAACCGGAGCCAACTGCATCTACCCGCTGCTCGGCCACCACGAATACGGCTGGCGCTTCGTCGGCGCCGACATCGACCCGCAATCGCTGGCCTCGGCCGCTGCGATCCTCGCCGCCAACCCACGCTTCGCCGCTGCCATCGAGTTGCGCCGGCAGCCTGATCGCAGGCAGATATTCCAGGGCCTGATCGGCGTCGATGAGCGCTTCGACATGACCCTCTGCAACCCGCCCTTCCACGCCTCGCTGGACGAAGCCACGCGCGGCAGCCGGCGCAAGTGGAAGAACCTCGGCAAGCTCGACCCGACCCGTACCCTGCCGCTACTGAACTTTGGCGGCCAGGGCGCCGAGCTGTACTGCGAGGGCGGCGAAGCGGCCTTCCTGGCCGGCATGGCCGAGGAAAGCCGGGCGTTCGCCACGCAGGTGTTCTGGTTCACCACCCTGGTATCCAAGGCGAGCAACCTGCCGAACCTCCAGGAGCGCCTGAAGACGTTGGGCGCCAGCGATATCCGCGTGGTGGACATGGCCCAGGGACAGAAGCAGAGCCGCTTCGTCGCCTGGACCTACCTCGACAAGAAGCAGCGCCGGGCCTGGCGCAAGGAGCGTTGGACAGCAGCCCTCCTGGAACCACTGGGCGAATAGCCAGCACGCCTCTCCACCCGGATCCGCTGCCGAGCCAAGAATCGGACACCCCAAGGTGTCCGTTCGTGACGTCTTTCTTTTACGACCGGTCAGGCCAGATCGAGGCCACGCATCCTCAGGCGTACATCCTGTTCCTGGACCTCGCCTGAACGTTCCGGTTTGCTTGCCAGGTCGAGAGCATCGAGCAGTCCCTGGCTATGGCCACTCTGCTCCCCCAGGGCCGCCTCTTCGAGGACCCGGCGGGTCACTCCCTGCTCATCGCTGGCGCTCAGCAGCACGCGCATGTCGGTCTCTTTGTTATAGAGAATCTCTTTTTCATTCTTGTAGTTCGATATCCCGCTGACATCGATTCCGGACCTGCCGAACACGGTGGATATCGTGCCCTGCCCGAAGCTCCTCGCGACACCGGGGTTCAGGGAGGTGGAGAGATAGCCGTCGTCGTGGCCAACCTTGCCCTCTTCCACGGCGTTGAAGGCATCCCCGCCACGGGTGCCACGGAAAGTCTTCACTACCTGTTCAGCCTGTCCGCTCTTCTCGAAGGCCGCGGACATACCTTGGTCGATCAGCTTTTGTCCCGCATCCAGCTCCTGCCCCTGACGCAGAGCGCGATTCAGGTCCGCGTAGTGAATGCCGGTGTAGAGACCAAGCGCCATCACTTCGGCGTCACTGTGGATGCCACCAGACTGTCTGCCCAGGTACTTTTCCGCATCCGCCCCGAACCGCTTCACCAGGCCATCCGCCAGCGCCTTGTCGGCCGATACTCTGCTGACCTCGCTCTCTACCGCTTGGCGCAACAGTGCGACCTCGCTCATTACCTGATGCAACTGGTCGGTGATTTCGCGCCGCAGTTCCGGGCTTGCGTCGAGCACCAGTTGACTCGCGGCACCGCCGGTGGTGCCCCACTGCTGCAGCGCGATCCCGCCGATGCTCCGTTCGAGCAGGCGGCCAGCCTGGATACGGGACTCCTCGACCTGGCTGCCGGCACGAATGCCGGCCAAGGCGGTGCTCAGCGAACGCAGCGCCCCATCTCCGCTGGCCAGGCGGGAGTGCTCCCGGGCCAGTCCTTCCGGTGTCAGGGTCGCCAGCTCGCTCGCCTTGTCGAGTCCCTTCAAGGTCATGGGCAATGCCTGCTGCAGCACCATCTGCTTGAACACGACGGCCGAGGACATGACCGCAGGCTGCGCGTCCTGACTGGGCTGCGGGCCGGTGCGGGCGTGGGAGCCCAACAGCTTGCCCAGCCAGTCCATGATCGCCACGAAGGGACGCACGAGTGCCGCACCCAGGCGAGCGAGCAGCCCCTCCCCCTTCGGCGCGTCCTGGCGCTGGGCCAACTGCTGCGCTTCACTGGGGGTGGCGACCTGGCGGGCCTCAATCTGTCCCAAACGCCCACTGGCGGCCTGGTGCAATTCGACGGCGAAAGACGGACTCTGCTGAAGCGATTGAATATGCATGATGGTTGCCTTCTCCTGATGTTTCTCCGCCAGTCTAGGAACGGGAAACCCCATCGCCTATCAGGATTGGCCGCCGTTTTTTCACTGGAATCGGCAGCGGCAAAACCTAAAAAAAGAGAACCACGATTAACAGTCTCTCCGGGCTGGCACTGCTCTAATGGCCGCCTCCAGTGACTCGGAACACGCCATGAATCCACTCTACCGCGCCGCCATCCACCAGCTTTTTCTCGCTCTCGATCTCCCGACGCCCAATGACGAGGAGAGCGTACTCAGCCTGCAGGTGGGCCCGCATCTCTGCCATCTGGCAGAACATCCGACCGATCACCTGTTGATGTTCACCCGCCTGGAAGGACAAGGAGACGCTACGGCCAGCGAGCAGAACCTGTTCAGCCAGGACCCTTGCAAGCCGATCCTGGGCCGCGACCCCGAAAGCGGCGAACGGCTGCTCTGGAACCGCCAGCCCTTGCAGTTGCTGGACAGGGCCCAGATCCACCATCAACTCGAACAACTGGTCGCCGCCGCCGAAGAGCTACGCTGAGCCCAGTCGGGCGAAAGGAGCCGATGCCGCAGGTTCTGCTTTCCTCGAAGAACCCCGGGGCTGAACTCCAGTGACCATGCCGAGCCAGCCGGAGCACCTGCCCTCGAGGCAGCCGGCTGCCACTGCCCGGGGGCAGTTCCAACTGCGTCAGCCCATGCAGCGCGTGCGAACAGAGGGGAGCCGAGGGATCGGGTGGCAGGAGCGAGATGCGACTTCGCGCTATCGACGGGCGTCCGGCTCGCTCCACTGTCGCCGTCCTCGCGTCCTGCTCCTCGTACCGGCAGTCCCCATCAGTTCCAGCGGACGTTGAGCACGAAGAAGTTCGCCAGCACCCAGACCACCAGCAGCAGGTGGGTCAGTTGCAATCCCTCCTGGCGGATCCAGTAGCCGAACCAGAGCCCGCCCAGCAGCATGCCGAAGAGCAAGCCGAGGGCCGCGCTCAGGACCAGGCTGAGCCAGGGCCAGGCCGTCTCCAGGCCGGCGCCGAACAGCAGTTCGCAACAACCGGTCCGGGCCGTGACGACGGCAGCGACCTACAGCGAACCGAGGCCGGGCGCAGGCGGAATCGAGCCGTTCGAGGGGCGCCAGCCTGGCGCCTCGCGGGCTCAGACCGGCGGCGTCTCGAGGAACACCGGCAACCCCTCCGCATAATCCGAATAGCTTGCCAGTTCCGGGTATTCGCTGGCGGCGACCCGCTCCGCGACCACCAGTTGGCTGAAGCGCCAGGCCACCGCGACGGTCACCCCGACCAGCTCGATGCCACCGTCGCGTGCCAGCGGCTCCTGGCGCAGCGCTGCCTCCAGCCAGTCGTAGGCCGCCAGCAACTGCCCCTCCACCCGCTCCAGCCAGGGGCCGTGGCGGCGTTCCTCGGGACGCAGGTTCAGTTCGTAGTAGATCTGCACGGATTTCTCGCAGGCCACCAGCGCCGCGCCGATCAGACTCAACGCCCGTGCACGGGCCTGCGGCCGTTGCGGCAGCAGACTGCGTTCGCGGCCGGCCAGGCACTCCAGGTAATCGAGGATCAGGCTGGAGTCCATCAGCACGGTGCCATCGTCCAGCACCAGCGTGGGCGCCTTGACCATCGGGTTGAACAGGCTGAACGCCTGGAAATTGCGGAACACCGACAGCGGCCGGTGCTCGTAGGGCAGGTCCAGCAGGCGCAGGGCGATGGCGACCCGGCGCACAAAAGGCGAATCCAGCATACCGATCAGTTGCATCGCGGCATCCTTTGTCGATGATTAAGCGCCGCTAAGAGGGCGACGCCTGGGAAAATCACTCTAGTCGTTGCACAACGCGAAAAATATCGAGATAAATTCAGCGAATCCTTTAGAAAAACTTACATGAGCGACCTCCCTCCCCTCACCGCCCTGCGCAGCTTCGAAGCGGTCGCCCGGCTCGGCAGCATCAGCCAGGCCGCCAGCGAGCTGCACGTCACCCACTCAGCGATCAGCCAGCAGATCAAGCTACTGGAAAACCTCCTCGGCCTGGCCCTGTTCGTCCGCGAGGGGCGCGGCCTGCGCCTGAGCGAGAACGGCCGGTTCTACGCCCTGCAGGTACGCGCCTCTCTGGGCGAGATCGCCGACGCCACGCGGGTGGTGCGGGCGCGTCCACGGGAGGGTGAGCTGGTGGTCACGGTGATGCCGTCCTTCGGCCTGAACTGGCTGCTGCCGCGCCTGCCGCGCTTTCGCGAGCGCCATCCGCACTGTCGCGTGCGGCTGGTGGCCAGTCTTGACGTGCAGAACCTGCGCCAGGGCCTGGCCGACCTCGGCGTACGCATCGGCAAGGGCGACTGGGAAGGGATCGGTCGGGAACGCCTGTTCGACGACGAGTTGCTGATGGTCGCCGCGCCCGACTTCAACGGCGGCCGCCTGCCGCGCACGCCGAGCGAGATCGTCGCCTGCCCTACACTGCGCTCCACCGAATCCTGGGCGCTCTGGTGCCAGCGCGCCGGCGTGGCGGAACCGCAGCACGGACTGCTGATCAATGACTCGAACCTGCTGCTGGAAGCCGTGCGCCTGGGCCAGGGCATCGCCCTGGAGCGTCGCAGCCTGGTCGCCGGCGCCCTCGCCGAGGGCCGCCTGGTGCAACTGGGCGACATCCGCGTGCCCTACCCCTATCCCTACTGGCTGGTCTGGCCGCAGCGCGAGCCGCCGAGCGACCGCCACCAGGCCTTCGCCGACTGGCTGCGCGAGGAGGCCCGGCGCTACCAGGCCGAGCAACCGCCGCTCAGCGAATGAAGTTGCGGCTGATCTCGCGGAAGCGGTCGCTGCCGGCGCGTTCCATCCATTCGAAGGCGACCATCTCCCGCGACACGATCATCGCCCCGGCCTGGCGCATCCGCTCCACGGCCAGCGCCTTGTCGCTCGGCCGCCGCGAGCCGATCGCCTCCTCCACGACGAACACTTCGCGACCACGGCCAAGCAGGTCGAGCACGGTCTGCAGCACGCAGACGTGCGCCTCGCTGCCGCAAACCACGAACTGCCGGCGGTCGCCGCCGGGCGCGCGCAGCAGGGCGCCGTCGGCGGCGGCCGAGAAGTCCAGCTTCTCGAGGATCTGCGTGGGCTCCAGCTCATCGCGCAGGGCCGCCACCGTCGGCCCCAGGCCCTTGCTGTACTGCTCGCTGGCCAGCACCGGCACGTCCAGTGCGCGGGCCACGCGCAACAACCACTGGCTGTACTCGACCAGCGCCGGACCGTCGTCGATGGCCGGCAGCAGGCGTTCCTGGATATCGACCACCAGCAGGGTCGAGGTTGCGGCGCGGATCAGCATGGCGTCCTCCTTCGGTTCGACGTCTCGGTTCGTCTGGCTTAGGCTTGCACGGCACGGGCGCCATGGACAGCGCGTCCTCCCACAACCCTAGCAGGAGCCTGCGATGAATATCAGCCTGCATTTCGAATCGCGCCTGCAGGCCAGCCCCGAACAGCTCTGGCGGTGGATCACCTCGGTGGACGGGATACTCCGCGAGATACGCCCGTTGCTGAGCATGAGCGTACCGCCCGGTATCCGCAGCCTCGAAGACCTGGAGGTAGTGCCCCGGCGCCCGCTGTTCCGCAGCCACATGCGCCTGTTCGGCTTGCTGCCGCTGGGCACTTCGCAACTGACCCTGCTGGAGCTGACGCCCGGCCACGGCTTCATCGAACAGTCGCCGATGACCGGCATGCGCCTCTGGCGCCACGAGCGACGCATCCTGCCGACACCGGGCGAGGCCGGGGAATGCCTGCTGGTCGACCAGTTGACCGTGCGCCCGCTATTCGCCGCCGGACTGGTACGCTGGTTCCTCACCCGCATCTTCCGGCATCGCCACCGGGTGCTCTGCCGGCAGTTCCGCACGGACCGCCGGTGACCCTCGGCTACGCTGAGGAGTGCGCCCGCCCGCATCCGTCATACCCTTCTGGAGAGCAGCACAAGGACCGCTCATGAATCGCATCAAGCACCTGCTCAAGGACCTCGCCATCCTGATCCGCGCCAACCTCTGGCTGATCCCGGTGATCGCCGCCCTGGTCGCCGCGGTGTTCTATTTCGTCGCCCCACCGCCGCCGATGAGCGCGACCATGGCCACCGGCGCCGAGGGCGGCGGCTACGCCGTGTTCGCCGGCAAGCTCCGGGAAAAGCTCAAGGAGCAGGGCTTCGAACTGAAGCTGGTGCCCAGCGCCGGCTCGCGCGACAACCTGGAGCGCCTGCTCGGCACCGGCGAGGTCGACATCGCCCTGGTCCAGAGCGGCCAGGAGCGCCAGCTCGAAGCCGGGCAGGCGCGCCAGTTGCAGACCCTCGGCGCGGTCTACCAGGAACCGCTCTGGCTGTTCCACCGCAGCAACGTGCACATCGACCAGCTCAGCGACCTGCTGCACCTGCGCCTGGCCATCGGCAGCGACGGCAGCGGCACCCGCGCCGCCACCGAGGCGATCCTGCAGGCCAACGACATCGCCCCGGGACACTATCCGATCACCTGGGAAGCCCGCGGCGGCAACGCGGTGGTCGACGACCTGCTGGCCGGCAAGCTGGACGCGGCGTTCATCGTCGGCCCGGCGGAGAACCCGGCGATCCAGAAATTGGCCGACAACGACCAGCTTCGCCTGGTCAACTTCCGCCGCAGCGCCGCCTACGAGGCGCGCCTGCCGTTCCTCAAGCGGGTCGAGGTCGGCGAAGGCCTGCTCAACCTGCCGCGCAACGTGCCGGAACGAAACATCAGCACCCTGTCGCCGGTGGCCACCCTGGTGATCAACGAACGCTTCCACCCGGCGCTGATCCCGCTGGTGCTGGAAGCCGCGCGCGAGGTGATGAAGGACGGCAGCCTGCTCGACAAGCCCGGCGCCTTCCCCAGCGCCGAGCCGCGCACCCTGCGCCTGCACGAGGACGCCGAGCGCTACTACAAGAGCGGCCTGCCGCTGCTGCAGCGCTACCTGCCGTTTCGCATCGCCTCCCTGGCGGACCGCTACATCATCCTGCTGATCCCGTTCATCGCCATCCTCATCCCGCTGATGAAGTCCATCGGCCCGCTGTATCGCTGGCGCATCCGCGCGCGCATCTACCGCTGGTACCGCTACATCCGCGACATCGACCGCAAGCTCGACAGCGGTACCGACGCCGAGCAACTGAGAAGCGAGATCGAGCGGCTGGAGAAACTGGAGAGCGAGCTGAACACCGTGGAGGTGCCGCTCTCCTACTACCACGAGCTGTACGAGCTGCACCTGCACCTGAACTTCGTGATCAAGCGCCTGCACGGTCTGCAGGAACGCCAGGCGACGCAGGCAGAAGCCGGCAACCTCGGGTAAACTGGCCGATCCGCGGGCGCGCCAGCGGCGTGTCCCGCAGCGTCGCGGAAACCTGCGCGGCGCCGCCGATTACCTGAAAGGTCGAACCTGACATGCCGATCCATCACGCCATCGTCCACCTGATCGAGAAGAAGCCCGACGGCACCCCGGCCGTGCTCCACGCGCGCGACGCCGAGCTGGGCGACTCCCAGGCCATCGAGAACCTGCTGGCCGACCTCAACGAAAGCTACAACGCCAAGAACAAGGCCTGGGGCTTCTTCCAGGGCGAGTCCGGGGCCTACCCGTTCAGCGGCTGGCTCGGTGAGTACCTGGAGGGCGATCGCGACTTCGTCGGCTTCAGCCGCGAAGCGGTCGAGCACCTGCAGAAGCTGATGGAGGAGTCCAATCTCTCCACCGGCGGCCACATCCTGTTCGCCCACTACCAGCAAGGCATGACCGACTACCTGGCGATCGCCCTGCTGCACCACAGCGAAGGCGTGGCGGTGAACGAGTCGCTGGAGGTCACCCCGTCGCGCCACCTGGACCTCGGCCAGTTGCACCTGGCCGCGCGGATCAATATCTCCGAATGGCGCAACAACAAGCAGTCGAAGCAGTACATCTCGTTCATCAAGGGCAAGGGCGGGAAGAAGGTCTCCGACTATTTCCGCGACTTCATCGGCTGCCAGGAAGGGGTGGATTCGCCGAGCGAGACGCGCACCCTGCTGAAAGCCTTCAGCGATTTCGTGGAAAGCGAGGACATGGCCGAGGAACAGGCCCGCGAGAAGACCGAGACGCTGGTCGACTACGCCACCTCCCAGGCGCGCATCGGCGAGCCGATGACCCTCGACGCGCTTTCGGAACTGATGGACGACCAGCAACCGCGGGCGTTCTACGACTACATCCGTAACAAGGACTACGGCCTGTCGCCGGAAATCCCGGCGGACAAGCGCACCCTCAACCAGTTCCGCCGCTTCACCGGCCGCGCCGAAGGCCTGTCGATCAGCTTCGAGGCGCACCTGCTGGGCTCCAAGGTGGAATACGACGAAGAGCGCGACATGCTGATCATCCGTCAGTTGCCGACCCAGTTGAAGGACCAGCTCAAGCGGCGCAAGGACTGACCCGCGCCGCCCCGGAGCGCCGCCGGCGCTCCCTTTCCCTCCTCAGCCGCAGGCCCAGTCGAAGCGCATGTCGCGGAAATCGAGCTGGGCGTTGCCGCCGCCGAAGTTGTAGCCGCCCAGGTATTCCTCGAACTCTACGTAGAAGGGACTCATCTCCGGCACGCCCTGCACCGGACGCATGGTGCCGCCGATATGGTTCGGCAGGTGCCCTTCCACCCAGGGATGCTCGCGGTAGTTGTCGCGCTCGATCTTGCCGTCCAGCCAGTAGTGCGGCAGCTGGTAGCCGCCGTCGCCGTATTCGCTGGGCACCACCCCGGCGTTGGGGTCTTGCGCCCGCGCCGTCCAGCGCAGGGAGTAGCGCTGCTGGTGGCCGGCCGCCGGGCGGCCACCGAGGGCGCGCAGCAGGTAGTAGTCGTCCTCCGCCCAGTCCGGCACGAAGCTGGCCGCCGAACCAGCCTCCAGCCACTGCGGCGGCTCGGTCTGCGCCAACAGCGGGTTGCCCGCCGGCAGCGCCGGCGGCTGGCAGGGCGCGCCGCTGAATTCAGCGGCGTCGAGCAGGATCAACGCATAGGCACCGCCGAGGATGTCCTCCATCCGGTGCAAACGCGGATGGCTATTGCGCCCGGCCTCCCAGAACGGCCGCAGTTCCGCTTCGGCCGGCGGTTGCACGGGCGGATCGATGAGCATCTCGCGAATGCCGTCGACGCTGGTCGGTCCACCGTCGTTCTGGTCCGGGGCGAGGGAGAAGAAGCTCAGCGCGACGATCTCCGGGCCATGCACCCGGTAGTCCTCCGGCAGCAGCAGGGTGAAGCCGTGCATCAGCGGATAGCCGGTGTCCGGATCCAGCGGCCACTGCTCCGGACGGATGCCCGGCGGCAGGCCGAAGCACCAGCCGTGGTTGGCTTCGCCGGCGTGCGCGGCGTCGTTGACGATTTCGATGTCGTAGGCGTTCATGGCCACTCCCTGGTCGGTTTTTCCTGTTCCCGGCCACGCCGGCCGGGTGTCGCAGTGTAAAACGGAGTCCCCCGCAGGCGAAGGACTTTCAGCCCAGGCCCACGCCGAGCGCGGTGCCCAACCCATAGGTGAAGGCCGCGGCAAGGGTACCGACCAGCACCTGGCGCAACGCCGAGAACGCCAGCGGCCGCCCGGTGAAACGGGCGGTGACCGCGCCGCTGAACAGCAGCGCAAGCAGGCTGAACAGCAGGCTTGCGACCAGCGCCGCGGCACCGTCGAGGAACAGGAACGGCGCCACCGGCACCAGGGCGCCAAGGGAAAACAGCAGGAACGACGTGCCCGCCGCGTTCCACGGGTTGCCGCCCAACTCCGTCGGATCGATGCCGAGGGCCTCGCGGGACAAGGTGTCCAGCGCGCCACGACCGTCGTTCATCAGTTGCAGGGCCACGCGCCGGGCGGACACCTCGCTCAGCCCCTTGGCGGTGAAGATATCGATCAGTTCCTGGGTCTCGGTGTTCGGGCAGAGCCTGAGCAGGCGTTCTTCCTCGGCGATGCGCTTGCTCGCCATCTCGCGGGCGTTGGTCACCGACAGCCACTCGCCGAGGGCCATCGAACAGGCCCCGGACACCAGTCCGGCCATCCCGGTGAGGACGATGGACGAATGCGCCATGCTCGCACCCGCCACGCCCATCACCAGGCACAGGTTCGACACCAGGCCATCGTTGGCACCGAGCACCGCGGCGCGCAGCTTGGTGCCGGCGTCGCGGTCCGGCCTCGCCTCGGGCAACGCGCACTGCGGCGGATCGGCGTCCGGCCGCAGCGGCGGGGTCTCCGCCGGCATGCCTCAACGCGCCTCGATGCGAAAGCCCAGGCGCGGGAAATGCACATGCACGGTACCCGCCCGCGGGTCTTCGCGGCGCAGGATGAGTTCCTCGCTGCCGGCGAAGAGCAGTTCGCCCTGTACCGCGTCGACACCGTAGTCGGTGGCGGCGATGGCGACCGCCTGGCCGGGCAGGAAACCGTTGGGGTCGCTGAAGGATTCGTCCGGCAATGCCGCAGGCTGGCTGCCGCGAGCCACCTCCAGGGCTTCCTCCGCACTCATCTCGGCTGGCGCGCCATGGCCGAAGCCGAGCACCCGTCCCAACCAGGCCTGCACCTGCGGGTAATCGTCGACCAGCGGCGCGGTGACCGGCGTGCCCTTGAGGAACCACAGGCAGTGCGCCACGGCGAAGTCGGCGACGGACGCTTCGCCGAACAGGAAATCGCCGTCCTCGCGCGACAACTGGCGCTCCAGTCGCGCCATGAATGCCGGCCACTGGTGGCGCGCCTGTTCCAGCGGCAGGCGGCCGGCGCTGCCGCCGCTGAATAGCTGGCTGCGATCGGCCATGAAGGCCTTGAGGAATTCCGGCGGCAGCTTGCCGAAACGCACGGCGATGGACTCCGGGGCGAACGCCAGGCTTACCGCGTGCTGGAACAGCACCGCGTCGGCCCACTGGGCGAAGCTCGCGGCGACCATCTCCTGGCCTTCGGGAAACAGCGCCGGAACCGCCTTTTCCTGCTCCAGGCGACGGGCGATCAACGCGGTATCGCAATACACATCGGCGCCGACCTGCAACACCGGGGTCTTCCGATAGCCGCCGGTCAGCGCCACCAGGTCCGGCTTGGGCATCACCGGCGGAATCATCACCGAACGCCAGGACAGTTGCTTGAAACCGAGCAGCAGGCGCGCCTTCTCGGCGAAGGGCGAAGTGGGATAGTGATGCAGGATCAGCTCTGACATGGGCGCCTCCGGGCGGATGTGAGGCACCAGCTTAGCGCGGCTGGGAAAACACGCCTATGACAATCCGGGACATGAAGGGCGCCCCATCGCCTGGCCCGATGGGCCTGGCGATGGGCGCGCTCAATCCAGCCGGCACCCCTGGCGGGTGATGGTCATCCGCCGGTACGCCGCACGCGGCGCCTCGCGCGCCTCCAGGGCGGCGAGGAACTCCCGGGGTCGGTCCAGCGGCAGGCCGGTGAGGAAGGCGCTATCCAGCTCCCACCAGCGTGAGGCGAGCAGGCCCTCGATGATCTCTGGCGGATGCCGGTAGCGGATCACCTGCGCCGGAGTCCCGGCGACGATGGCATAGGGCGGCACGTCGCGAGTGACCACGGCGCGCGTGGCGATGATCGCCCCAGTCCCGACCTTGACCCCTTCCATCACCATCGCGCTGTGCCCGATCCAGACGTCGTGGCCGATTTCCGCGTAGCTCAGCGCCGGCTCGTAGCGCAGCGCGGTGCCGGTGTG
This sequence comes from Pseudomonas sp. RC10-4-2, assembly GCF_050433085.1. NCBI lineage: Bacteria > Pseudomonadati > Pseudomonadota > Gammaproteobacteria > Pseudomonadales > Pseudomonadaceae > Pseudomonas > Pseudomonas sp. RC10-4-2. The sequence continues at coordinate 433,596 of NZ_JBNPXX010000001.1, read as the reverse complement.
CTGGAAGGGGTGGCTGCTCACCCAGTCGCTGGGATGGGTGTGTTTTTCCTGGCCGATGAAGCAGTCCGAGCCGATCGAGCAGAAACGCCCGATGGACGCCACCAGGGACAGGTCGGTGCCGCTGCGCACATAGCTGTAGGCGCCGATCTCCAGCCTCGGCGGGACGATGCGCAGGTGGCCGAGTTCGACCTGCTCCTCGAGCACCAGCGTGGTGCGCTTGCCGACACTGGCCGGGCCGCCGGCCAGCTTGCAGCCGCGGCGGCGGATCCAGCGTTTCCACCAATGATTCTTCAGGTAACCCACGAATACCCCATGACCGCAGATGAACGTCCTAGATTGCCGGCTCGCCGACCTCGCGCAACACCGGTACGCCGACCAACAGGCGCTCCTTGGCGCGCTTGCTCAGGGCCTTGATCGCCCGCTCGCGGCGCAGGGCGTCGCCCTTGCTGGCGCAGGCCTCGACGTAGACCAGCGCGCGGGCGGGGCTGGAATGGAAGAAGCGCGCGCCCTTGCCGCTGCAATGAGTGTCGAAGCGGCGCAGCGGATCGTCGCTGATGCCGCAGTACAACGCGCCGTTTTCCGCCCTCACCAGGTAGACCGACCAACACTTCCCGATCGCCGCCGTGGCGGCCGTCGCCTCACTCACTCCAGACCCGCTCCCGCATCCGCTCGCAATACGCCACCAGGCGCGGATAGCCTCGCGCCACATGGCTGAGTGGGGTATCCAGGGTCGCCTCGATGAGGTTGGCGAGGATACCGTAAGCGGCGGCATCGGCGCTGCACGGATGTTCGCCGCCGTAGTACGGGACCTGGCCAAGCAGGCCGTCGAGGGCATCGAGGTCGTCGCGGGCGAAGGCCAGCAGTTCGTCCCTGCCGTGGACCCCGAGTCCCTGCGCCCTGAGGGTAGCGCGGACCTTGCGGCGCATGGCCCAGGCCACCGCGTCGCGCACGCCGAATGGCAGCGAGCCGAAGAACACCGGCTTGAGCACGCGCCAGCTGTCCTCGTCGAACCAGCGGAAATACAGCATCAGGTAGTACAGGTGTTCGTCGCACAGGCGCGTGATCGCCCGTGCCCAGCCCTTGCCCCGGGCATCCAGGCCGGCGTCGAGAGTGACCCCGTAGCGCTCGCCGAGGGTACGGATGACGATCTCGCTGTCACCGATCGCCTCGCCCTCGATACGCACGTAGGGCAGCTTGCCCTTGGGCGCCTTGCGCGGGTCGCTGACGACCTTCACCTGATACTCCAGGCCGGCCAGGCGCAACCAGGTTTCCAGTTTCAGGCAGTAGGGACTGGCATTGGGTACGTTGAATGCGGCGGGGAACTGGAAGAGCGTGATCATCGCGGCGTCCTGCGGGTTGTCCGCGGCGAGCTTAGGAGATTATCCGCGCTTCGGCCACCGACAGCCTCAGCCGGCCGCCGGATGGGCAGCCTGGTAGGCGGCCAGGCCCTTGCGCGCCTGCCCGCGGATCGCCCGCTGCACCGGCGGCGCCCAGCCCAGCAGCAGGCCCTTGGCGCCAAGCGCCTGGCGGCTCCAGCGCCACAGGTCGAACTGGTCGCGATGCTCGACGATCAAACCGCCGGCGAAGCGGAAACGGGCCTCGATGCGATTCTCCACCCTGCGCCCGGTCTGGGTGAACAGGTAGTGGGCCACCCATTGCGCACGCCCCTCGTTCTCGTCGGCGCGGACGTTCGCGTAGTCCAGGCGGAAGTCCCGCGCCCGGCTGGTCAGCAGGCGCCACATGTCGCCCACCTCGCGCCCGCGCAGTTCGCCGAAGGCCGGGTCGTGGAAGGTCGCCTGGGGAGCGTAGCAGGCCGCCATGGCCTCGCCGTCGAGGCGCTGGAAGGCCTGGTAGAAGCGCTCGATCAGTTCGGAGTTGGGGTGGGCCATGCGGGGTTCCTTGCGATGATAGGGACTTGCCAGGCGTCCCCAGGCGGGAACGCCGTCGTGCCGGGTCGTTTCAGCCGAACCACTCGCGGGCGCTGCGCCAGAGGCAGATACCGACGAAATAGGCCGAGGCGGCGAACCACAGGCCGAGCAGGATCGGCAGGTCGGCCGGCTGCTGGACGATCAGCAGACCGCTGCTGATCAGCCAGACGAAAGTCACGGCGATGTTCAGCGGCATGAACTGGCGCACGCGGAACGGGTGGAGGAACTTCATCCGGGTCAGGGTCAGGGCAGCCAGCACCAGCACCGTGGCGAGGTTGACCCAGGGGTGCAGGTCGAGCACGTAGAAGTACACCGCCACCACGTTCCAGGCGGCCGGGAAGCCGACGAAGTAGTTATCGGTGCTCTTCATGTTGACGTTGCAGAAGCAGAACAGCGATGAAACCAGGATCACGCCCACCGCCAGCAGCTCGAAATGCTCCGGCAGGGGGATGTAGCGGTAGATGAAGATGGCCGGGATGAACACGTAGGTCAGGTAGTCGATCACCAGGTCGAGCACCGAGCCGTCGAAATGCGGCAGCATTTCCTTGACTTCGTACTTGCGCGCCAGGGTGCCGTCGAGGCCGTCCACCAGCAGGGCCAGGCCGAGCCAGAGCAGGCAGGCCTGGGGTTTGTTGTCGACCAGCGCGAGCAGGGCCAGCAAGGCCAGGATCACGCCACTGGCGGTGACGGCGTGGACGCCCCAGGCCTTGGCTTTGTTGATGGGAGTCATCGATAGGTTCACGGGCATTTCTCTTGTTCGGTGTTCGGCATGACGCGTCGCTCTATAGTGCACCGGCACCGGTGCGTCTGTCTGTTATCGGATTGTCGGTGCTGGCGAGAGTTCAGCCAGCCCCGCCGGTCAGCGAATCGGCGGCGCATAGTGCAGGCCGCCGAGATTCCATTGCGCGTTGAGGCCGCGCGGCATCTTCAGCGGGCTGCCGTCGCCGACGTTGCGGGCGAAGATCTCGCCATAGTTGCCGACCTGGCGCACCATCTGCACCACCCAGTCGCGCGGCAGTTGCAAGTCCTTGCCAGCGTCGCCCTCGCTGCCGAGCAGGCGGGCGACGTCCGGGTTGCGGCTGTCCCTGGCCTGGCGCTCGACGTTGCTCGAGGTGACCCCCAGCTCCTCCGCGTTGAGCAGGCCGTACAGGGTCCAGCGGACGATGTTGAACCAGGCTTCGTCGCCCTGCCGCACGGCCGGGCCGAGCGGCTCCTTGGAGATCACTTCCGGCAGCACCACGTACTGGTCCGGCTTGGCCAGCTTCAGGCGCTGGGCGTAGAGCTGCGACTGGTCGGAGCTGAGCACGTCGCACTGCCCCGCCTCCAGGGCACGGGCGCTCTTCTCGTAGCTGTCGTCGAGCACCGCCTTGTAGCGGATGCCGTGGGCCCGGAAGTAGTCCGCCACGTTCAGCTCGTTGGTGGTGCCGGACTGGATGCACACCGTCGCGTCCTTCAGTTCGCGGGCGCTGGACACGCCGAGCTTGCGATTGACCAAGAAGCCCTGGCCGTCGAAATAGGTGACGCCGGTGAAGTGGATGCCCAGCGCGGTATCCCGCGAGCTGGTCCATGAGGTGTTGCGCGACAGCAGGTCGACCGTGCCGGACTGCAACGCCGAAAACCGCTCGGTGGCGGACAGCGGGGTGAAGCGCACCTTCTCGGCATCGCCGAACAGCGCGGCGGCCAGCGCCCGGCAGATGTCGACGTCGAGCCCCTTGAAACGGCCCTTGGCGTCGGCGTAGGAGAACCCCGGCAGGCCGTCGCTGACGCCGCACTGCACGTAGCCCTTGCGCTTCACCGCATCCAGCGTCGCACCGGCCTCGGCCGTGGCGCTGGCGCCGAGGCAAACGGCGGCCAGCAGCAGCCAGGTACCTTTCATTATTGTCATCTGTTCGCCACTCCCTTCGCCGCCCCTGGGTGAACCGCCGGCCCCGCGCCGGTCGCTTCCCGGGCCGGTCGCCGCACTGTAACCGCAAGCGCCGCGGCACCGGCAGAGGCAGCCGGCGGCGCGACCGCGGCGGGCGACGAACGGCGTACCCGGCGCACTTCCCTTAGCAAAGCGCATCCGCGGGAAATTGGCGAATGCATGATCTGCGACAATCTGGCCGACTTGCGAGCGGGAAAGCGCCTGTTGTCGAATGGTCCTCCCATTCCGAACGCATATGCCCCCTGCCTGGAGCCGTCATGAGCGAACCCCTGATCCTCGATGCCCCGAATGCCGACGCCTGTATCATCTGGCTGCACGGCCTGGGCGCCGACCGTACCGACTTCAAACCGGTGGCCGAAGCCCTGCAGATGGTCCTGCCGAGCACCCGCTTCATCCTCCCCCAGGCGCCGAGCCAGGCGGTGACGGTCAATGGCGGCTGGGTCATGCCGAGCTGGTACGACATCCTTGCCTTCAGTCCGGCGCGGGCCATCGACGAAGACCAGTTGAACGCCTCCGCCGACCAGGTCATCGCTCTCATCGATGAACAGCGCGCCAAGGGCATCGCCGCCGAGCGAATCATCCTCGCCGGTTTCTCGCAGGGCGGCGCGGTGGTCCTGCATACCGCCTTCCGCCGCTACGCCCAGCCGCTCGGCGGGGTGCTGGCGCTATCCACCTACGCGCCGACCTTCGACGACCTGGCGCTGGACGAGCGCCACAAGCGGATTCCGGTCCTGCACCTGCACGGCAGCCAGGACGACGTGGTCGACCCGGCGCTTGGCCGCGCGGCCCATGACGCCTTGCAGGCGCAGGGCGTGGAGGTGGGCTGGCACGACTACCCGATGGGCCACGAGGTGTCCCTGGAGGAAATCCACGACATCGGCGCCTGGCTGCGCAAGCGCCTCTGACGCCCGGAGCTTCTCTCAGACGGCGTGCAGCCGGTAGTTCAGCGCGTAGCCGCCGAGCAGCTCTTCCAGCGCCGCCCGGCGTCTTTCGTCAAGCGCGGGAACGTGCAGGTGGGCGAGCTGGCCGTGGCGCTCGTCGGCGACCACCTCCACGCGGATATCCTCGGCGATCCTCCGGCTTTCCTCCTCCAGCACCCGGCGGATCGCGTCCAGGCGCAGCGCCGGCTTGAAGGTCTTGCCCACCGCGGTGACCGGCATGCTCTCGATCAGCCAGATATCCTTGGGCACCGCCGCGCGCTCCGGTACGTGGCGGCTGGCGTGCTCCAGCAGCTCTTCCTCGCTGGCGCTGGCGCCGGGCTTGAGCTGGATATACGCCACCGGCAGCTCGCCGGCCCTGGCGTCCGGCTTGCCCACCGCCGCCGCCAGGGCCACGGCCGGATGCCGGTGCAGCGCTTCTTCGATCATCTGTGGGTCGATGTTGTGGCCACCGCGAATGATCAGGTCCTTGCTGCGCCCGGTGAGCCAGATGTAGCCGTCCTCGTCGATACGACCGAGGTCGCCGGTATTGAACCAGCCATCGCCGATCCAGATATCGCGGTTCCGGTCCTGTTGCAGGTAGCCCTTGAACACCGTCGGGCCCTTCAGGCAGAGGTTGCCCACCTCGTTCGGCGCGGCATCGCGCAGGTAATTGCCCTCGCCGTCGAGCACCGCGACCTTCACCTGGCAGTACGGCAGGCGCAGGCCGATCGAACCCGGCCGGCGCTCGCCGCCACGCGGGTTGCAACTGGTGCCGCAGGTACCTTCGGTGAGGCCGTAGCCCTCGATCACCTTGAGCCCGGTACGCGCCTCGAACTGGCGGATCAGCTCCACCGGCATCGGCGCCGCGCCGCACAGGGCGAAACGCAGGCTGGACAGGTCGCGGCCATCGCTGGGGACCTGCAGCAACGCCGCGTAGATGGTCGGCACGCCACTGAAGCTGGTGACCCGGTAGCGTTCCACCAGCTTCCAGAAGTCCTGGATCAGGGTCGGATTGCGGTAGCCCTGGGGCCCGGCCAGGAGCACCTGGGCGCCGCGATGGAAGGGCGCCAGGCCGGTAACCATCACGCCGTTGACGTGGAACAGCGGCAGGCCGCAGAGCAGCACGTCGTCCACCCCGTAGTCGGCGTTCAGGCCCATGATCTCGGCCATCGCCACCTCGTTGAAGTGGCTGTGCGGCGCCAGCTTCGGCGTGCCGGTGGTGCCGCCGGTGTGGAAATAGGAAGCGACGTCGTCCGGATGGATCGCCCGTCCGCTCTCCAGGCGGTCTGCCGGGCAGTCGGCGATCAGCGTATCGAAGTCCAGCACGCCCTCCGGCAGCGGCCCGCGCTGGGCCTTGAGCGCCTCGCGCTGCGGCGCCGGTAACAGGTTGGCCGGATCGACCACGACGATCGCGTACAGCTCCGGCAACTGCGCGCGCAGGCCGGCGACCTTCTGCCACAGGTCGGTGCCGGGGAACGGCGCCAGGGTCACCAGCACCCGGGTGTTGGAGGCGCGGATCAGCTCGGCGATGTGCTCCGGCTCCAGCAGCGGGTTGATCGCATTGACGATCCCGGCGGCCTCGCCGCCCCAGATCACGTAGTGGGTCTGCGGCAGGTTGGGCAGCAGGAAGGACACCGCCTGGTGGCTTTCCAGGCCCAGCCGGTGCAAGGCGTTGGCGGTCTGGGTGACGCGGGCGAACAGCTCGGCATAGCTGATCCGCAACGGTTCTTCGGCGGCGCTGCCATGCAGCAGGCAGCTCAGGGCGATACGCTGGCCGTGGCGCCGGGCCGAGCGTTGCAACAGTTCGTAGGTGCTGGACGGCAGGTCGCGCTGTTCCAGCGGCACGCGTTCCAGGGCTTCGATATCGCTCAGCCCGGCGATCGATGGGGACGGATTCATGGTTTTCTTGTTCTTCCGTTGGTGAGTGGGCGGACACTCGCCGGATCGCTCCGGCACCATCCCGAAGATGCCACCCCCGTCGTCGCCCTACCGTTGTCTTTTTGTAGCGCGCCGCCGGTCCCGCGCACGAACCCTCCCGGAGGCTCTCCCGGGAACTTCGCGCAGCCCCCTCCAGGCCCCGTCCGGCCAGGCCTGGAGGTGCCCGACCAAGCATGGATTTCTCCCCGCTGGCAACATGCTTTACACTGGCGCCCGTTCATTCCTTAACCACTACGAGATCGCCGTGCTCAAAGCACTCAAGAAAATCTTCGGCAAGGCCGACGGAACCCAGCCGCAGAGCGGTTCCTCCCCGGTCCCGCAAGGCCCTGCCGGCGCTACCGCGAAAGGTACCGCCCCCACCGGCGAAAAGCCGACCGAGAAACGCCCACGCAAACCGCGCCCCCCGCACGCCGACAACGAGTCCGGCGCCCCGCGCGCCGCTGAAAAGGCCGAGAAAGCCGAAAAGCCCGCCAAACCCGCCGGCAAAGAAGGCCGGGACGCCAAGCCGCGCACCGACAAGCCGCGCCGCGAACGCAAGCCGAAGCCGGTGGACAACTGGAAGCTGGAAGACTTCGTGGTCGAACCGCAGGAAGGCAAGACCCGCTTCCACGACTTCAACCTCGCCCCGAGCCTGATGCACGCCATCCATGACCTCGGCTTCCCCTACTGCACGCCGATCCAGGCGCAGGTACTGGGCTTCACCCTGCGCGGCCAGGACGCCATCGGCCGCGCCCAGACCGGCACCGGCAAGACCGCCGCGTTCCTCATCTCGATCATCACCCAGTTGCTGCAGACCCCGCCGCCGAAAGAGCGCTACATGGGCGAGCCGCGCGCGCTGATCATCGCCCCGACCCGCGAACTGGTGGTACAGATCGCCAAGGACGCCGCGGCGCTGACCAAGTACACCGGGCTGAACGTGATGACCTTCGTCGGCGGCATGGACTTCGACAAGCAACTCAAGCAGCTGGAAGCGCGCTTCTGCGACATCCTGGTAGCCACCCCAGGCCGTCTGCTGGACTTCAACCAGCGCGGCGAGGTGCACCTGGACATGGTCGAGGTGATGGTCCTCGACGAAGCCGACCGCATGCTCGACATGGGCTTCATCCCGCAGGTCCGGCAGATCATCCGGCAGACCCCGCACAAGGGCGAACGCCAGACCCTGCTGTTCTCGGCGACCTTCACCGACGACGTGATGAACCTCGCCAAGCAGTGGACCGTCGATCCGGCGATCGTCGAGATCGAGCCGGAGAACGTCGCCAGCGACACCGTCGAGCAGCATGTCTACGCCGTGGCCGGCAGCGACAAGTACAAGCTGCTGTACAACCTGGTGGCACAGAACAACTGGGAACGGGTGATGGTCTTCGCCAACCGCAAGGACGAAGTCCGCCGCATCGAGGAACGCCTGACCAAGGACGGCATCAGCGCCGCCCAGATGTCCGGCGACGTACCGCAGCACAAGCGCATCCGCACCCTGGAAGGCTTCCGCGAAGGCAAGATCCGCGTCCTGGTGGCAACCGACGTGGCCGGCCGCGGCATCCACATCGACGGCATCAGCCATGTGATCAACTTCACCCTGCCGGAGGACCCGGACGACTACGTACACCGTATCGGTCGTACCGGCCGCGCCGGCGCCTCGGGCACCTCGATCAGCTTCGCCGGCGAGGACGATGCCTTCGCCCTGCCGCCGATCGAAGAACTGCTGGGCCGCAAGATCACCTGCGAGATGCCGCCGGCCGAACTGCTCAAGCCGGTACCGCGCAAGCACTGAACGCAGGCGTGGAGAAAAAAGGCGAAGCCATCCGGCTTCGCCTTTTTCGTTTCTGCGACACGCAGGTGCCGCCGTCGGTCATCGAGGCGGGTCGGCGCTTGCCCGGCAATACCTTAAAGTCCAGAATGGACAAATTGTTTACATCCATTCCGGAGATCGCATGAGCGCCGCCACTCCCCTGATCGTCCAGCAGGCCGAAGCCGAGCAACTGCTCGCCCGTATCGACGTCCTCCAGGCCATGCGCCAGCTGTTCCTCGACCTGGCCGCCGGCCAGGCGCTCCAGCCGGCCCAGCAACTGGTGGAGTTCCCCGCCGGTCGCGGCGACTTCATCAACTACCTCGGCGTGCTCGCCCAGGAACAGGTCTACGGAGTCAAGACTTCACCCTACATCGTTCGCGAACAGGGCCCGTTGGTCACCGCCTGGACCCTGCTGATGTCGATGCAGACCGGCCAGCCCTTGCTGCTCTGCGATGCCGCCCGGCTGACCACCGCGCGCACCGCCGCCACCACCGCCGTGGCGGTGGATGCCCTGGCTCCGGCCGAAGCCGGCCGCCTGGCGCTGATCGGCAGCGGACCGGTAGCCCATGCCCACCTGCAATACGTGAAGGGCCTGCGTGACTGGCAGGGCGTGCGAGTCCATTCGCCGTGCCTGGACGAGCGCCGCCTGCAAAGCCTGCGCGCCATCGACGCGCGCGCCGAAGCCGCCGGCAGCCTGGAGGAAGCGCTGGACGAAGCCGATGTGATCCTGCTCTGCACCTCCTCGGCCCGAGCAGTGATCGACCCGCGCCAACTCAAGCGCCCGGCGCTGGTCACCTCGATCAGCACCAACGCGCCCCGCGCCCATGAGGTACCGGCGGAAAGCCTGGCGGCCATGGACGTCTATTGCGACTACCGGCACACCACCCCAGGCTCCGCCGGCGAGATGCTGATCGCCGCCGAACAGCATGGCTGGAGCCCCGAGGCGATCCGCGGCGACCTCGCCGAACTGCTCAGCGGCCAGGCGCCACGTCCGGAATACCGGCGCCCGGCGTTCTTCCGCTCGATCGGCCTGGGCCTGGAAGACGTAGCCCTGGCCAACGCCCTCTACCGCCTGCGCCAGGCAGGCTGATCGCGTGATGCAGGAGAGCAGCATGATCGAAGCGGATTACCTCGTCATCGGTGCCGGCATCGCCGGCGCATCCACCGGCTACTGGCTGTCGGCCCACGGCCGGGTCGTGGTGCTGGAGCGCGAGGCGCAGCCCGGCTACCACTCCACCGGCCGCTCCGCCGCGCACTACACGGTGGCCTACGGCACACCCCAGGTGCGCGCGCTCACCGCCGCCAGCCGGGCCTTCTTCGACAACCCGCCGGCCGGCTTCTGCGAGCATCCGCTGCTCAGCCCGCGTCCGGAAATGGTGGTCGACTTCAGCGACGATCCGGAAGAACTCCGCCGCCAATACGAAAGCGGCAAGGCGCTGGTGCCGCAGATGCGCCTGCTGGACGCGGAACAGGCCTGCTCGATCGTGCCGGTGCTGCGTCGCGACAAGGTCTTCGGCGCCACCTACGACCCCACCGGCGCCGACATCGATACCGACGCCCTGCACCAGGGCTACCTGCGCGGCATCCGCCGCAACCAGGGGCAGGTCCTGTGCAACCACGAAGCGCTGGAGATCCGCCGGGTCGACGGCGCCTGGGAAGTCCACTGCGCCGCCGGCAGCTACCGCGCGGCGGTGCTGATCAACGCCGCGGGCGCCTGGTGCGACACCATCGCCGGGCTGGCCGGCGTCCGCCCGCTGGGCCTGCAACCCAAGCGCCGCTCGGCCTTCATCTTCGCCCCGCCGCCGGGCATCGACTGCCACGACTGGCCGATGCTGGTCAGCCTCGACGAATCCTTCTACCTGAAGCCGGACGCTGGCATGCTGCTCGGCTCGCCGGCCAACGCCGATCCGGTCGAGGCCCACGACGTGCAGCCCGAGCAACTGGACATCGCCACCGGCATGTACCTGATCGAAGAAGCCACCACCCTCACCATTCGCCGTCCGGAACACACCTGGGCGGGGCTGCGCTCGTTCGTTGCCGACGGCGACCTGGTGGCCGGCTACGCCGCCGATGCGGAAGGCTTCTTCTGGGTCGCCGCCCAGGGCGGCTACGGTATCCAGACCTCGGCGGCGATGGGCGAGGCCAGCGCCGCGCTGATCCGCCACCAGCCGCTGCCGGCGCACCTGCGCGAGCACGGCCTGGACGAGGCGATGCTGTCGCCGCGCCGCCTGTCCCCCTGATGACCCGGCGGCGGGTTTGCGGCACACTCGCCTCGCCCGCCGTCCCACGAGAGTTCCTGCGCATGAGCCCGAGCCAAGACCCCAGCCTGGAGAACTACCGGGCGATCGCCGACGGCATCGCCACCCTGTTCTTCCCCCACGCCGAAGTGGTCCTGCACGACCTGCGCAGCCAGCGGGTCGACTACATCGCCAACAACCTGTCCAAGCGCGAGGTCGGCGACGACTCGGCGCTGGAAGACATGCTCGAAGGCGATAGCGACGAGCGCAACATCGGTCCCTACGAGAAGCTCAACTGGGACGGGCAGAAGATCCGCTCGGTCAGCACCGTGCTGCGCGACTCCGCCGGCCAGCCGCTGGCGGTGCTGTGCATCAACCTGAACATCAGCCTGTTCGAGAGCGCCAAGGCGGCACTCGACCTGTTCCTCTCGCCGAGCAAGCTGATTCCGCAACCGGACGCGCTGTTCCGCGACGACTGGCAGGAGCGCATCAACACCTTCCTGCACGGCTGGCTGCGGCAGCGCCAGCTCGGCTTGAACCTGCTGACCCGCGAGCACAAGCGCGAACTGGTCCTGGCCCTGCACGCCGAGGGCGCGTTCAAGGGCAAGAGCGCGGCCAACTATGTGGCCAACGTGCTGAACATGGGCCGGGCGACGGTCTACAAGCACCTCAAGGAGCTGAAGGAAGGCGGCGACTGACGGCAGCCGCCGCCGGCGAGCGGTCAGTCGCCGTAGATGTCGCTCTTGAAGTACTTGCCCTCGATGCGCTTGTAGGTCCCGTCGGCACGAATCGCGTCGATCGCCGCGTTGAGCTTGCCGACCAGCTCGGCGTCCCCCTTGCGCACCGCGATCCCGGCGCCCTCGCCGAAGTATTTCGGGTCCTTGAACTCCGGCCCGACGAAGGCGTAGCCCTTGCCGCGCGGGGTATCGAGGAAGCCGGTCTGCAGCGGGATGGAGTCGGCGAAGGTGGCGTCGAGGCGGCCGGCCACCAGGTCCAGGTAGATCTCGTCCTGGCTGGTGTAGCGCACCACTTCGGCACCGGCCTTGGCCAGCACCGCACTGGCGAAGCGGTCGGCGGTAGCGCCGCGCTGCACGCCGATGCGCTTGCCGGCCAACTGGCTGAAGCTGTCGTCGAGCTGGGCGCCTTCCTTCATCACCAGGCGGCCCGGCGTGAAGTAGTACTTGTGGGTGAAGTCCACCGAGCGCCGGCGTTCCTCGGTGATGGTGATGGAGGACAGCGCGGCGTCTATCTTGCGAACTTTCAGCGAGGGAATCAGGCCATCGTACTCCTGCTCGATCCACTGGCACTTCACCTGCATCTGCGCGCACAGCGCGTTGCCGATGTCGTAGTCGAAGCCGGCCAGTTCGCCTTCGGCGGTCTTGAAGGAAAACGGCGGGTAGGCGGCCTCGATGCCGATCCGCAGGTTGCCATCGGCGGCGACGGCGGATCCGCTGGCGAGCACGCCGAGCAGCAGGCCTCCCAGCAGGTTCTTGGTGTTCAGCGACTTGATCATGGACGACTCCAGGGGTGACGAAGGTGCGCCCGCGGCCCGGGCAGGAAACAGACGGTGATCCGCCTTTATACTTTTCGTCCAATCTGGACCAAAAAGTATACATCGTCAATCGCCGTCCCTCCTCCGCTACCCCTCCTTACCTCCTTCGAGGAATAGGCCCGCCGGCCCGCGGGACTTAGTCTTGAGCCATACACAGCCACCCCGCGAGGTGTTCCGCTACGCAGACATCACCCCTTGCTCCATTTCAGCTATCACGGTTAAGGCTCTATTTACGCCTGGATCCCCGCGTCACGCTCATGCCGCGGGGATTTTTTCGTTTCGTCAACGCCCTTGAGAGGCTTCGCTACCCGTCGCAAGCCGCGCTCCGCCAGCTAGCGCGCCCAGGTCGGCGCCGAGCGCGAGTACCGAAGGGTGCCTGAGCGACGTACGGGACCCGGTCGGGCTGGACATGCCCGGCCACCCGGACGCGCGGCGCAGCTAGGTGATCGCACGCAGTTCCTGCGACGGTTATGCCGTGATGTTTTCCGGGGGCGAGCTGTACAGCAGCGAGACCGGCGACGAGACCCTGCTGGCCTACCAGAAGAGCGGCCTCGCCCTGGCCGCTGGCGAAGGCCCGCTGGAGGCGCCCCGAGTCGCCTCAGCCGCCGCTCATGTTCATGAAGCGCAGCACCTGCACCTCGCCGGCGGCGCTGAATTCATGGCGCGCCGGCTTGCGCTGGAGCGCCTCGCCGATCGCTTCCAGCAACGGCCCGTCGTGCAGCGGGTGGCGGCGCAGCAGCGCGCGCAGGTCGAGCGAATGCTCGTGGCCGAGGCACAGCAGCAGGCGGCCCTCGACGGTCAGGCGCAGGCGGTTGCAGGTGGCGCAGAAGTTGTGCGAGTGCGGCGAGATGAAGCCGATGCGTGTCTGCGGATGCTCGACCAGGCGCACGTAGCGCGCCGGCCCGCCGCTCTGCTCGGCGCTGTCGAGCAAGGCGTGGCGCTGGGCGATCAGCGCGCGTACTTCGTCGCTGGAGCAGAAGCTCTCGCCACGTTCGCGGCCGACCTGGCCAAGCGGCATCTCCTCGATGAAGCTGATATCCAGGCTGCGGGCGATGGCGAAGTCCACCAGCGCCGGCACCTCATCGGCGTTGCGCCCCTTCATCACCACCGCGTTCAGCTTGATCCGGCGGAAACCGGCGGCCTGGGCGGCGTCGATGCCGCCCAGCACCTTGTCCAGCTCGCCGTTGCGGGTGATCGCCCGGAAGCGCAGCGGATCGAGGGTATCGAGGCTGATGTTGAGACGCGACAGGCCGGCGTCGTACAACGGCCGGGCGTAGCGCACCAGTTGCGAGCCGTTGCTGGTCATGCACAGTTCGCGCAACCCCGGCAGTGCCGCCAGGCGCTCGCACAGGCCGACGATGCCGGGCCGCACCAGCGGCTCGCCGCCGGTCAGGCGCAGCTTGCGCACACCGCCGGCGACGAACAGCCGGGCGACCCGCTCGATCTCCTCCAGGGTCAGCACCTGCTGGCGCGGCAGGAAGCGCATGTCCTCGGCCATGCAGTAGACACAGCGGAAGTCGCAACGGTCGGTGACCGACAGGCGCAGGTAGTCGATCTGTCGGCCTTGGCCATCGATCCAGTCGGTCATGTCCTGGGTACTCCGTTTGATCTTCGGGAGGGAGAGGGAAACATCGGCGCCGAAGGCTATTGCACCAGCGCCCCATCCGCACCCTCGAAGGCGAAGCCCTCGATGCAGGCGTCTCCCGCCAGCACGCCGATGTACTGTCCCACCGCTCGCTGCAACACCTGCGCTTGCAGGTGCGCGGCGATCTGTGCGCGGGCCGCGTCGAAGTCGAGCGGCTCGCCGCCTTCGCGCGCCAGCAGTTCCACCACATGCAGGCCATAGCGGCTTTCCAGCGGATGCTCGAGCAGCCCGGGCGCGCGGCGCAGCAGGCGCTTCTCGAATTCGGGGACGGTCTGCCCCGGCTCGATCCAGCCAAGGTCGCCACCCGACTCCTTCGACGGGCAGGCGGAGAAACGCCGGGCCAGGTCGACGAAGCGCTCGGGATGCCCGCGCAACTCGTCGAGCAGCTCCGCGGCCTGCTTGCGCGCCGTCTCGCGGCCTTCCAGGTCGTCCGGCGCGCAGGCCAGCAGCACATGGCGCAATTGCAGGCGCCAGGGGCCGAGCAGGCGCCCCGGATTGGCCGCGTACCAGGTCCGGCAGGCGTCTTCGTCGGCTTCCGGGACCTGCACCTCTTCCTCCAGCAATTGGCGGATGCGCGCTTCCTCCGGCGTCTCGCCGTCTTCGCAGCGGGCCTCGATGCCCAGCGCGTCGGCCCGTTGCAGGAGCAACTGGCGGACGATCAGCGCACGGCAGGCGGCCTCCAGCGCCAGCGCATAGCTGTCCGCCGGGTGGTATTGCAGTTCGCGGGCCAGCAGGTCTTCGCCGATGGCCATGCCGTTGACCTTCAGTTGCGGCAGTTCGACCTTCTCGACGCGTTCTTCGTAGTGGGAGCAACTCATGATCGATCACCTCGGTTCGGCGGGCCGGCGCCGGATGCGCCGGCCGCCCAGGGTTCAGGCAGGACGTTTCTGACGCACGATCTGGTAGCGCCGGCCCAGGTACCACACCGGCGCGCTGACGATGTGCACCAGGCGGGTGAAGGGGAACAGCACGAACAGGGTAAGGCCCAGGCCGACGTGCAGCTTGTAGACCAGGCCCACCGGCGCGATGGCCTCGGCCGCCGCCAGCGGACGCAGGGTGACGATGGCCTGGGCCCATTCGGCGAGCATCACCATCACCGAGCCATCCATGTGATGGGTCGAGGCGACGATGGTGGAGAGGCCGAGGATCAGCTGGGCGTAGAGCACCAGCAGGATCATCAGGTCGGAGGCGTTGCCGGTGGCGCGCACCCGTGCGTCGGTCAGGCGGCGCAGGATCAGTCCGCTCAGGCCGATGAAGCAGAGCACGCCGAAGAAGCCGCCGGAGACCATCGCCAGCAGTTGCTTGTTCTCGGTGCTGATCAGGTGGTGGTAGACCGAGGCCGGGGTCAGCAGGCCGACGAAGTGGCCGGCGAGGATGAACAGCACGCCGACGTGGAATAGGTTGCTGTATACCCGCATGCCCTTCTTGCTGAGCATCTGGCTGGAACCGGCCTTCCAGGTGTACTGCGAGAGGTCGAAGCGCGCCCAGCTGCCGACCAGGCAGATCAGCAGCGCGACATAGGGATAGATCCCGAAGAACAGAAGATTGGTCGACATGCTCAGACTCCTTCGCGGGCCGCGCGGTACTGCATCTGCGGTACCGGCTGGGCGACCCATTGCAATGGTTGTTCGGTGGACGCCGTTGGACGGCGGCCGCTGCTCGACGGGCAACCGCCGGCGGGGTCGGTGAAGCTCACCGGGGTTTCCTCCCAGGCCCGGTCGATGGCCTCCAGGCTGTCGTCGCGCTGTTCCTGGGCCTGGTCGCGACGCAACGCGCCGAGGTCCGGGCGCTCGCCGCCGAGTTCCAGCAACGCCTCGAAAATCGCCGCATAGGCGCTGCCGCGTTCCTCCAGGCGCAGCGCCAGCAGGCCGAGGATGTGCGCCACTTCGGCGAGCCCTTCGCTGGCCGCCGCGAACGGCAGCAGCGACAGGTATTCGAGGTACAGCGGCAGGTAGTCCGGCAGCTCCGGTACGTCGATCTGCAGGCCGGCCCCGGTATAGCGGTCGAGCAGGTCGACCATCGCCTGGCCACGGTCGCGGCTCTCGCCGTGGACGTGCTCGAAGAGCAGCAGCGAGACCGAGCGGCCGCGCTCGAAGAGACCGTCGTAGCGCGCCTGGACGTCCAGCAGGTCGCCCTGGCAGAGCTCGTTGAGCAGCGCCGCGAGGCCGTCGCGCAGCGCTTCCGGCAGTTCGCAGGTGCGGATCAGCGCATGCAGGCCGAGGCTCTCCTCGCGCAGCTCGGCGCGTGGATAGTCGAGTAGCAGGGCGAGCAGGCGGAACAGTTGGCTGTGATCGTTCATGGCGCTCACTCCTGGATCTGCACGACCTGGATCACGTCGCGGCGGTTGGTCGGCTTGCCGCCGAACAGGTTGACGGCGGAGTTGCTGCCGCCGGAACAGCCGTTGCCGAAGCTGAAGCCACAGCCGGAACGCTCGGCGAAGGCATCGGAAAGCGCTTCCTCGCGGTGCGCGCTGGGGATCACGAAGCGATCCTCGTAGTTGGCGATGGCCAGGTAGCGGTACATCTCCTCCACCTGCTCCACGCTCAACCCGACCTTGGCCAGCACCTCCAGGTCCTGGCGGCCTTCGACGTGCTCGGCGCGCTTGTAGGCGCGCATCGCCAGCAGGCGCTTGAGCGCCAGCAGCACCGGCGCGGTGTCGCCGGCGGTGAGCAGGTTGGCCAGGTACTGCACGGGGATGCGCAGCGACTCGACGTCCGGGATCACCCCGTCGCTGCCGATGTGCCCCTCGGCGGCGGCGTTCTGGATCGGCGACAGCGGCGGCACGTACCAGACCATCGGCAGCGTGCGGTATTCCGGGTGCAGCGGCAGGGCCAGCTTCCAGTCCATCGCCAGCTTGTACACCGGCGACTTCTGCGCCGCCTCGATGACGCTGTCGGCCACCCCATCCTTGCGCGCCTGGGCGATCACCGCCGGGTCGAACGGATCGAGGAAGATCTCCAGTTGCTTCTCGTACAGCTCGCGCTCGTTCTCGCAACTGGCCACTTCGTGGATACGGTCGGCGTCGTAGAGCAGCACGCCGAGGTAGCGGATGCGCCCGACGCAGGTCTCCGAGCAGACGGTGGGCTGGCCGGCCTCGATGCGCGGGTAGCAGAAGATGCACTTCTCGGACTTGCCGCTCTTCCAGTTGAAGTAGATCTTCTTGTACGGGCAGCCGGAGATGCACATCCGCCAGCCGCGGCACTTGTCCTGGTCGATCAGGACGATGCCGTCCTCCTCGCGCTTGTAGATCGCCCCGCTCGGGCAGGACGCCACGCACGCCGGGTTCAGGCAGTGCTCGCAGAGGCGCGGCAGGTACATCATGAAGGTGTTCTCGTACTCACCGTAGATGTCCGCCTGGACCTGGTCGAAGTTCTTGTCCTTGCGCCGCTTGGCGAACTCGGTGCCGAGGATCTCCTCCCAGTTCGGGCCCCACTCGATCTTCTCCATGCGCTGCCCGGAGACCAGCGAGCGCGGGCGCGCCACCGGCTGGTGCTCGGCCTTGGGCGCGGTATGCAGGTGCTGGTAGTCGAAGTCGAACGGTTCGTAGTAGTCGTCGATCTCGGGCAGGTCCGGGTTGGCGAAGATGTTCGCCAGCACGCGGAACTTGCCGCCGATGCGCGGGCGGATCGAACCGTCTGCCGCGCGCACCCAGCCGCCCTTCCACTTCTCCTGGTTTTCCCATTCCTTCGGGTAGCCGATCCCGGGCTTGGTCTCGACGTTGTTGAACCAGGCGTACTCCATGCCTTCGCGGCTGGTCCAGACGTTCTTGCAGGTGATCGAGCAGGTGTGGCAACCGATGCATTTGTCGAGGTTCAGCACCATGCCGACTTGCGAACGAATTTTCATGGCGTCTCTCCTCAAATGTCCTGGGGCAGCGGTTGCGGCAGGGCGTCGCCGCCGAGTCCGCCGTGGCGGGGTTCGTCCAGCCAGTCGACCTTGCTCATCTTGCGCACCACGACGAACTCGTCGCGGTTGCAGCCGACCGTGCCGTAGTAGTTGAAGCCCCAGGCCTGCTGGGCGTAGCCGCCGATCATGTGGGTCGGCTTGAGCACCACGCGGGTCACCGAGTTGTGGTGGCCGCCACGGGTGCCGGTGGTCTCGCTGCCGGGTACGTTCACGATGCGTTCCTGGGCGTGGTACATCATCACCATGCCGTCCTTGACCCGCTGGCTGACCACCGCGCGGCAGGTCGCCGCGCCGTTGGCGTTGAACACCTCGACCCAGTCGTTATCGACGATCCCGGCCTTGGCCGCGTCGTGCTCGCTGAGCCAGATGATCGGACCGCCGCGCGACAGGGTGAGCATCAGCAGGTTGTCGCTGTAGGTGGAGTGGATGCCCCATTTCTGGTGCGGGGTGATCCAGTTCAGGGTGATCTCCGGGTTGCCGTTGGGCTTCCTGTTCAACAGTTTCTCGGTGGTCCGGGTGTTGACCGGCGGCCGGTAGCTGACGAAGCCTTCGCCGAACGCCTGCATCCACGGGTGATCCTGGTAGAACTGCTGGCGACCGGTGATGGTGCGCCACGGGATCAGCTCGTGGACGTTGGTGTAGCCGGCGTTGTAGCTGACGTGCTCGTCCTCGAGGCCGGACCAGGTCGGGCTGGAGATGATCTTGCGCGGCTGCACCTGGATGTCGCGGAAGCGGATCTTCTCGTCTTCCTTGGGCAGCGCCAGGTGGGCGTGCTCGCGGCCGGTGATCTTCGACAGCGCTTCCCAGGCCTTGACCGCGACCTGGCCGTTGGTTTCCGGAGCCAGGGCGAGGACCACCTCGGCGGCGTCGATGGCGCTGTCGATACGCGGCCGGCCCTGGCTGACGCCGCTCTCGACCACGCGATGGTTGAGGTCGCCGACCAGCTTCACTTCCTTCTCGGTGTTCCAGCCGATGCCCTTGCCGCCGTTGCCCAGCTTGTCCAGCAGCGGACCGAGCGAGGTGAACTTGCGGTAGACGTTCGGGTAGTCGCGCTCGACCAGGTGCAGCGTCGGCAGGTTGCGTCCCGGCACCGGCTCGCACTCGCCCTTCTTCCAGTCATGGCCGTCGCCGCCGAACGGCTGCGCCAGCTCGGTGGGGGTGTCATGCAGCAGCGGCACCGTGACCAGGTCCTGCTCCACGCCGAGGTGGCCTTCGGCGACGGCGGAGAACTTCTTGGCGATGGCCTTGTAGATCTCCCAGTCGCTCTTGGCTTCCCAGGCCGGATCGGTGGCCGCCGACAGCGGATGGATGAAGGGGTGCATGTCGGAGGTGTTGAGGTCGTCCTTCTCGTACCAGGTAGCGGTCGGCAGGACGATGTCCGAGTACATGCAGGTGGAGGACATGCGGAAGTCCAGGGTGGTGACCAGGTCGAGCTTGCCCTCGGCACCGTCGTCGACCCAGTCGACCTCGGTGGGACGCGGACCGCCGGCCTTGCCGAGGTCATCGTTCATCACCCCGTTCTTCGCCCCGAGCAGGTACTTGAGCATGTACTCGTGCCCCTTGCCGGAGGAGCCCAGCAGGTTGGAGCGCCAGATGAACATGTTGCGCGGGAAGTTCTGCGGATCGTCCGGCGATTCGCTGGCGAAGCGCAGGCCGCCGCTCTTCAGTTCGCGCACCACATAGTCGGCGACCGGCAGGCCGGCGGCCTCGGCCTCGGCGGCGATGCGCAGCGGGTTGCGGTTCAGTTGCGGCGCCGACGGCAGCCAGCCGAGGCGTTCGGCCTGGATGTTGTAGTCCAGGGCGTGTTCGGCGAAGCGGCTGGCGTCGGCCAGCGGCGACAGCACCTCGTGCATCGACAGCTTCTCGTGGCGCCATTGCGAGCTGTGCAGGTAGAAGAAGCTGGTGCCGTTCATCTGCCGCGGCGGCCGGCTCCAGTCCAGGCCGAAGGCCAGCGGCGCCCAGCCGGTCTGCGGGCGCAGCTTCTCCTGGCCGACATAGTGCGCCCAGCCGCCGCCGCTCTGGCCGATGCAGCCGCACATCATCAGCATGTTGATGACCGCGCGGTAGTTCATGTCCATGTGGTACCAGTGGTTCATCGCCGCGCCGATGATCACCATCGCCTTGCCGCGGGTCTTGTCGGCGCTGTCGGCGAACTCGCGGGCGACCTGCGTCGCGCGCGCCGCCGGGACGCCGGTGATGCGCTCCTGCCAGGCCGGGGTATAGGGCGTGTCGGCGTCCTCGTAGGAGGTCGCCACGTTGTCGCCGCCCAGGCCGCGGTCGATGCTGTAGTTGGCCATCTGCAGGTCATAGACGGTGGCCACCCGCAGGCGCTTGCCGTCCGCCGCGACGATCTCGCGGAACGGCACCCGGCGCAGCAGTACCTCGTCGTTGGCGACGCCCTTGAAGTGCGGGTGCTCCTGCCCGGCGAAGTACGGGAAGGCCACCTCGCAGGCATGTTCCGGGCCATCGAGCAGCGACAGTTGCAGGCGCGTCTGGTCACCGCTCCTGCCGTCCAGCTCGGCGATGTTCCACTTGCCCGACTCGCCCCAGCGGTAGCCGATGGCGCCGGTGGGCGAGACCAGCCCGCCGCTGCGCTCGTCGTAGGCGATGGTCTTCCACTCGGGGTTGTTGTCCTGGCCGAGGTTGTCCGCCAGGTCGGCGGCGCGCAGGTAGCGGGTCGGCTTGAACGCGCCGCCGGCGTGTTCTTCCAGCAACACCAGCATCGGCATGTCGGTGTACTGGCGGCAGTAGTCGACGAAGTAGGCGCTCGGCCGGTCGAGGTGGAACTCCTTCAGGATCACGTGACCGAAGGCCATGCCCAGCGCGGCGTCGGTGCCCTGCTTGGGGTTGAGCCAGAGGTCGGTGAGCTTGGCCACCTCGGAATAGTCCGGGGTGATGGAGACGGTCTTGGTGCCCTTGTAGCGCACCTCGGTGAAGAAGTGCGCGTCCGGGGTCCGCGTCTGCGGCACGTTGGAGCCCCAGGCGATGATGTAGCTGGAGTTGTACCAGTCGGCCGACTCCGGCACGTCGGTCTGCTCGCCCCAGATCTGCGGGCTGGCCGGCGGCAGGTCGCAGTACCAGTCGTAGAAGCTCAGGCAGACCCCGCCGATCAGCGACAGGTAGCGGGCGCCGGCGGCGTAGCTGACCATCGACATGGCCGGGATCGGCGAGAAGCCGATCACCCGGTCCGGACCGTAGGTCTTGGCGGTGTAGACGTTGGCCGCGGCGATGATCTCGGTGACCTCGTCCCAGCTGGAACGGACGAAGCCGCCCAGGCCGCGCTGGCTCTTGTAGCTCTTCGCCTTGGCGGCGTCCTCGACGATGCTGGCCCAGGCGTTCACCGGGTCGCCGTGCTGCGCCCGCGCCTCGCGCCAGAGCTTGAGCAACGGCTTGCGCACCTTCGGGTACTTCAGGCGGTTGGCGCTGTAGATGTACCAGGAATAGCTGGCCCCGCGCGGGCAGCCGCGCGGCTCGTGGTTGGGCAGGTCCGGACGGGTGCGCGGGTAGTCGGTCTGCTGGGTTTCCCAGGTGATCAGGCCGTTCTTCACGTAGATCTTCCAGGAGCAGGAGCCGGTGCAGTTCACCCCGTGGGTGGAGCGCACGATCTTGTCGTGCTGCCAGCGCTGCCGGTAGGCACCTTCCCAGGCGCGGCTCTCGTTGCTGGTCTCGCCGTGGCCATCGGCGAATTCGCCCTGCTTCTTCTTGAAGAACTGCAGGCGGTCGAGCAGGTGACTCATCTTGATCTCCTCACCCGGTCTGTGCCGGGCGTTACAACGCTAATCAGGGGTTGCCGCGGGCTGCTGCCGACGGACTCAACAGGGACTCTCCGCACCCTTGCGCGCGTACCACCACCAGGTGGCGACGATGCAGCTCAGGTAGTAGGCGATGAACACGTAGAGGGCGCCCTCGGCGCTGCCGGTCATGTGCAGCGAGGTGCCGAACGCCTTCGGGATGAAGAACCCGCCGAAGGCGCCGATGGCGGCGGAGAAGCCGATCACCGCGGCCGACTCCATGCTCGCGTTGCGCGCCGCGCCGGCTTCGTCGGCCTGGCCGTCGCGCACCCGCCGGACCCACTCGTTGCGGAAGATCACCGGGATCATGCGGAAGGTTGAGCCGTTGCCGATGCCGGCGAAGAAGAACAGCAGGATGAAGGCGCCAAGGAAGCCGAAGAATTTGCCCTGGCCGCCGTCGCCCGGCAGGAAGGCGATCACCGCGAACACCCCGCCGATCATCAGCGCGTAGTTCCACAGGGTGATCCGCGCGCCGCCGAACTTGTCCGCCAGCCAGCCGCCCAGGGGCCGGCTGAGGGCGCCCACCAGCGGACCGAGGAAGGCGTATTGCAGCGGGTTGACGTCGGGGAACTGGGTCTTGCTGAGCATCGCGAAGCCGGCCGAGAAGCCGATGAACGAGCCGAAGGTGGCCACGTACAGCCAGCACATCAGCCAGTTGTGCTTGCGCTTGAAGATCACCGCCTGGTCGCGGAACGAGGCCTTGGCGTCGGCGATGTCGTTCATCCCGAACCAGGCCGCGACCGATACCACGGCGATGAACGGCACCCAGATCCAGCCGGCGTTCTGCAGCCACAGGCGACCGCCGTCGCCGAGCTGCTGCGGCTCGCCGCCGAAGGCGCCGAACAGGCCGCCGGCCACCGCCAGCGGCACGGCGAACTGCATCACCGAGACGCCGAGGTTGCCGAGCCCGGCATTCAGGCCGAGGGCGGTGCCCTGCTGGCTCTTCGGATAGAAGAAGCTGATATTGGACATGCTCGAGGCGAAGTTGCCGCCGCCGAAGCCGCAGAGCAGCGCGATCAGGGCGAACACCCAGTACGGGGTGCTCGGATCCTGCACGGCGAAGCCCAGCCAGATGCACGGGATCAGCATCGAGGCGGTGCTCAGGGCGGTCCAGCGACGACCGCCGAAGATCGGCACCATGAACGAATAGAACACCCGCAGGGTGGCGCCGGAGATCGACGGCAGCGCCGCGAGCAGGAACAGCTGGTCGTTGCTGAAGGCGAAGCCGGCGCTGTTCAGGCGCACAGTCACCGTGCTCCAGATCATCCACACGGCGAAGGCGAGCAGCAGCGCGGGGATCGAGATCCACAGGTTGCGGCTGGCGATGCGCTTGCCGTTGCGCGCCCAGAACTCGGGGTCCTCGGGGCGCCAGTCGAGCAGCAGCGGTCCCCGTGCGGCTTTCAGTTGGGTATTGGCGATCATGCCCATGACGGCATTCCTCAGGAGTGGGTGGGAAGGGTGGGAGGAAGGTCGACGTCGGCCGAGGCGGCCTGGCCGTCGATGCGGCGTTGCTGCTTGATCGCGTAGTGCATCCAGACCATGCAGACCACGGTCAGGCCGAACAGCAACATGAAGCAGGAGGAGCGCACGCCGATGTGGTCGGCGGCGTAGCCGAACAGGATCGGCAGGCAGAAGCCGCCGAGGCCGCCGATCACCCCGACCATGCCGCCGACGGTGCCCATGTTGCTCGGGTAGTAGTCGTGGATGATCCGGTACACGCTGGCCTTGCCGAAGCCCTGGGCAATGCCGACGACGAACACCAGGAAGGTGAACAGCCAGACGTTCAGGCCGATGCCCAGGCTGAGGTCGCCCTGGATGCCGTGGATGGTCATGGTGGTCTGCGGGTAGGAGAGGAAGAACAGGCACACCAGGCAGACCCAGAACACGCCCCAGTTCACCGAGCGCGCGCCGTAGTGGTCGCTGAACCAGCCACCGAGGGCGCGGATCAGGCCGGACGGCAGGGTGAACAGCATGGTGATGAAGGACGCGGTCTTCAGGTCCAGGCCGTATTCGGCGATGTAGTACTTCGGCAGCCACAGGGCCAGGGCGACGAAGCCGCCGAAGACGAAGAAGTAGTACAGGCCGAAGCGCCAGACGCGCAGCTCGGCGAGCGGCGCCAGTTGCTTGGCCAGGGTCGGCCGCTGGCTGGCCTCGGCGGCGCCCTTGAGGTGCGCCGGATCGGTCCAGGTGAACAGCCAGAACAGCACGGCGGTGACCAGCATGGCCACCGAGTAGACCTGCGGCACCATGCGCCAGCCGAAGGCGACCACGATCATCGGCGCCACCAGGTTGGTGATCGCCGCGCCGGCATTGCCAGCACCGAAGATGCCCATCGCGGTGCCCTGGCGCTCCTTCTCGAACCAGGCCGAGGTGTAGGCGATGCCGACCGCGAAGGAGCCGCCGGCCAGGCCGACGAACAGGCCGAGCACCAGGTAGTGCCAGTACTGGCTGGCGAAGGCCAGGCCGTAGATCGGGATGGCCACCAGCAGCATGTGGATGAAGAACACGATGCGGCCGCCGAAGCGGTCGGTGATCAGGCCCAGCGGCAGGCGCACCAGGGAGCCGGTGAGGATCGGCAGGGCGACCATCAGGCCGAACTGGGATTCGCTCAGGCCGAGCTCGTCCTTGATGCGGATGCCGATGATCGAAAACATCGTCCACACGGCGAAATTCACCGCGAAGGACAAGGTACTCATGCCGAGGACGGAGTACTGTTTCTGACGTAGGGAAGCCATGGCTAAACTCTCTGCACGGACAGCGTTCAGCGAGAGCCTAGGGAAGGTGTTCCTATGCAAATTTGATAGGAATCAATGAAATACCGGCCGTTCCGTGCCTAGATGCGCGCCCCTACCTCGAAAGAGGTACGGCTGAAATTATTGCGCAACTCACTGTTTTAAAAGGCTTTTCTCATGAACAAGGCGACCGCGCCGGACGCTGACCAGCGGGACAGATTCTTTGGAGGTAGTGACAGGGCCGGAAAGCCGATCCTGCGCCGCTCCCTGGTAGTCCGCTTCGGCTGCTACCTCACCCTGCTGGTATCGCTGGCGCTGATCGGGATGTTCAGCGCCCTGCTCTTCGCCGACTACACGCACCAGGACGCCGCGGTGATCAACCACGCCGGCTCGTTGCGCATGCTCACCTACCGGGTCGCCCTGGAGCCCAGCCTGGAAGGCCGCCAGGCGCTGCTCGGGACCCTCGGCGAACGCCTCGACAGCGGCGACATCCGCCGCCTGCTGCAACGCCAGGACGCCGACGACCCGATCCGCCAGTTGCACCAGGAGCTGCGCGAGGGCCTCGCGCGCCTGGACCCGCGCGCGCTGCCCGGACGCGCCGTGCTGGACGCCTACGTCGGCGACATCGACCGTTTCGTCGGCATCCTCCAGGCCAAGGCCGAGCGCCGCTCGCAACTGCTCAGCACGGTGCAGGGCCTGTGCCTGTTCCTCAGCCTGCTGGTGGTGTTCGTCACCCTCTACGACCTCAGCTATCACGTCATCGGCCCGCTGCGCGAACTCACCAGCACCGCCCGCCGCCTGGGCCGCGGCGAGCTGGACGCGCGGGTCACCTACAGCGGCGAGGACGAACTGGCGCAACTGGGCGAGCGCTTCAACCAGATGGCCGGCGAGCTGAAGAGCATCTACGGCGACCTGGAAGAGCGCGTGGAGGACAAGACCCGCGCCCTCTCGCAGAGCCACCAGCGCCTCGAACTGCTCTACGCCAGCGCCCGCCGGCTGGGCGAGAACCCCTACGACAGCCGCACCCTGCAACCGCTGCTGAACCAGTTGGAGAAAGTGCTCGACGCCGGCCGCGTGACCCTCTGCCTGAACAAGGACGGGGTCGAGCGCGCCTACAGTTCGCTGACCACCACCGAGCGCCCGGCGGACTTCTGCCTGCAGGGCGACTGCGGTAGCTGCCGCGAGCAGGCCAGCGCCTGCGACCAACCCTCGTCCCTGGCCCAGCCATTGCTGATGCAGCCCTTGTCCATCGCCGGCCACCGTTTCGGCGAACTGTTCATCGAAAGCCGCAGCGGCCGCCTGGAGAACTGGCAGCAGCAACTGATCGAGACCTTCTGCGACAACATCGCCCGCACCTTCGCCCTGTCCCTGCAACAGGAACAGGAAAGCCGCCTGGCCCTGTTCGCCGAGCGCGGCACCATCGCCCGCGAACTGCACGACTCGCTGGCACAGTCGCTGTCCTACCTGAAGATCCAGGTCAGCCGCCTGGGCACCCTGCTCAAGCGCGAGGCGCCGGCGGAGAAGATCGAGGACACCCTCGACGAACTGCGCGAAGGCCTCAACGGCGCCTACCGGCAACTGCGCGAACTGCTCACCACCTTCCGCCTCAGCCTCGACGAGCCGAGCCTGGAAGCCGCGCTGGGGAACGCCGTGGCCGAGTTCGGCGAGCGCGGCGAGGTGACGATCGAACTGGACAACCGCCTGCAACACGTGCCGCTGAGCCCCAACGAGGAAATCCACGTCCTGCAGATCGTCCGCGAGGCGCTCTCCAACGTGGTTCGCCATTCGCAGGCGCAACGGGCCTGGGTGCGCCTGAGCAGCCAGGCCGACGGCCAGGTGAGCATCGCCGTCGAGGACGATGGCGTCGGCTTTGATCCGCAGCAGAACCGCAGCGGCCATTATGGGCTTACCATCATGCAGGAGCGCGGCCAGACCCTCGGCAGCCAGTTGCGCTTCGAAGCGCGCGCACCTCACGGCACGCGAGTGCTCTTCAGCTTCGTGCCGACCGCCCTGCAACCCTCCGCCGCCAAGGAGCCGACCCCATGACGGACATGCCAGCCACCGCCGACGAACCGGTTCGCCTGCTGCTGGTGGACGACCATCCGATGATGCGCAAGGGCGTCGCCCAGTTGCTCGAACTGGAAGACGACCTCAGCGTGGTCGGCGAGGCCGGCAGCGGCGAGGAAGCCCTGCGCCTGGCCGCCGAGCTGGACCCGGACATGATCCTGCTGGACCTGAACATGAAGGGCATGAACGGCCTGGACACCCTGCGCGCGTTGCGCGAGGCCGGAGTCGACGCGCGCATCGTGGTGTTCACCGTGTCCGACGACAAGGGCGACGTGGTCAACGTCCTGCGCGCCGGCGCCGACGGCTACCTGCTCAAGGACATGGAGCCGGAGCGCCTGCTCGAGCACATCCGCCAGGCCGCCACCGGACAGATGACCCTCAGCCCGCAGTTGACCCAGATCCTCGCCCAGGCCCTGCGGGGCGACGACCGCTCGAAGAGCCTCGACGAGCTGACCGAGCGCGAACGGCAGATCCTCCGCCAGATCGCCCACGGCTACAGCAACAAGATGATCGCGCGAAAGCTGGACATCACCGAAGGCACGGTGAAGGTCCATGTCAAGCGGGTGCTGCACAAGCTCGGCATGCGTTCGCGGGTCGAGGCCGCGGTGTGGGCGGTGGAGAACGACCTGGTGTGAGCCGCGCGCGGGCTTGATTCCGGTCAAGAAATCCACCGCGGCGCTGCGTCGATACTGGCGGCTTCCTTCCACGAGGCGCCCGTCATGATGTTCGAACGCAGCCCCGACGATCCCCTTCCCCTGGTCTACGCCTGCTCCGGCTGCTCCAACGTGGCGCAACTGGCCAACGATCTCGCGCTGCGCCTGGATCGCGCCCGGCTGGCGGAGATGTCCTGCATCGCCGGAGTCGGCGGCGACGTCCCGCTGCTGGTCCGCCGGGCCCGCTCCGGGCGACCGATCCTGGCCCTCGACGGTTGCCCGCTGCATTGCGTGAAAGGCTGCCTGGCGCGCCACGAGGTAGTCCCGACCCTGCACCTGACCCTCAGCGAACACGGCCTGAAGAAGCGCTACGGCGAGGACTGCGAGGCGCAGGACGCCGAGCGCCTGTTCGTCGAGCTGGAGCGTCTGCTGACGCCGGGCGGCAAGCGCCGCTGCGAATGACGGCGAGGCCGGGGGCGGCGGCTATCCCCAGCCTGCCGAAACCCGCATCCCCGACTTTCGGCCTCCCTTGCGCATATCGCGGCGCCTCCGCCGCGTAAGCGTGCCCGTACCGCCTGCGATACGCAGCAGTGCGCTAGGATGTCCCCTCGGCTTCGAAGAAAGGACATTTCAATGCTGATCGGTGCGCTGCTGGTCCTCACCTGGGTCATCCTCCTCGTCCGATACCCGGCCAAGGCCCTGCCGGTCTCCCTGGCGGCTCTCGCCGGGCTGGGCCTGGTGGCGGCCTGGGTGATCTGGCAGGACAACGACGAAAGCCGCCACCTGCAACGCCAGGAACTGCGCCTGAGCTATGCGCCGGAACGCTGTCCGGTGGACCGGCCGCTGGCGGTCGAACTGAAGAACGGCAGCGACCGTCCGTTGCTGGAGCTACGCTGGAGGATCGCCGCCTACCGCCCCGGCGACAGCGTCAACCTGGCCGACACCAGCTTCGACAGCCCGCGCTACCGGGCGCCGAACGCCCTGCTCGGCGGCGACAGCTGGCACGATTGCCTGCCGCTGCCGCCGCTGCGTCCGGGCTATCGCGCCAGCACCCTGGAATTCCGCGCCGAACGCCTGGACGGGCGTTTCGGCAACTGACCGAGGGAGGACCCGATGGAAACCCGCCGTCTGTTCGACCAGGGCTCCGCTGCCTACGCCAGCGCCCGCCCGCGTTATCCCGATGCGCTCTACCGCCATCTCGCCGGGCTCTGCGGCCAGCGCCGGCACGCCTGGGACTGCGCCACCGGTACCGGCCAGGCCGCGCTCGGCCTGGCGCAGTACTTCGGCGAAGTCCTCGCCAGCGACACCAGCACGCAGCAGATCGAACACGCCGTTGTCCATCCGGGTATCCGCTACAGCGTGCAGGACGCCGAAGCCACCGACTATCCCGACGCCGCCTTCGACCTGGTCTGCGTAGCCCAGGCCTGGCACTGGTTCGACCATTCGCGCTTCAACCGCGAGCTGCTGCGCGTGCTGCGTCCCGGCGGCGTGTTCGCCGCCTGGGGCTACGGCTGGTTCAGCATCGACGCGCAGATCGATGCCGCCATCGACGAGGAATACCTGCGCCCGATCGGCCCGTACTGGGCGCAACAGAACCGCCTGCTGTGGAACGCCTACCGGGATGTCGAGCTGCCGCTGGGCGAACTCCCCGCGCCGGCCTTCGTCATCGAGCAACAATGGAGCCTGGCCCGGTTGTTCGACTACATGGCCACCTGGTCGGCCAGCCGCCTGTGCCGCGAGGCGCAGGGCAACGCTTTCGTGCGCCAGGCCCTGCAACGGGTCGCCGCGCTCTGGGGCAAGCCGACCTCGACACGCAGGGTTCGCATGCCGCTGGCGCTACGGATCGCGCGCAAGGACGCCTGACCGAGCCTTCGAGCGGTTTTCCGCGGCCGGCGAATCCAGTACGGTAGGCCGCCCTCCTTCCAACTCCCAGCCAAGGAACGCTGCCCATGAGCCAACCCGTCGCCTTCGTCACCGGCTGCTCCAGCGGCATCGGCCGCGCCCTCGCCGACGCCTTCCAGCGCGCCGGCTACCGGGTCTGGGCCAGCGCGCGCAAGGAGGACGACGTGCGTGCCCTGGCCGAGGCCGGCTTCCAGGCGGTGCAACTGGACGTCAACGACGCCGCCGCGCTGGCCCGTCTGGCCGAGGAACTGGGAGTCGAAGCCGCCGGCCTCGACGTGCTGGTCAACAACGCCGGCTACGGCGCCATGGGTCCGCTGCTGGACGGCGGCGTCGAAGCCATGCGCCGGCAGTTCGAGACCAACGTGTTCGCCGTGGTCGGCGTGACCCGCGCGCTGTTCCCGCTACTGAGGCGCAAGTCCGGCCTGGTGGTGAACGTCGGCAGCGTCTCCGGCGTGCTGGTCACGCCCTTCGCCGGCGCCTACTGCGCCTCCAAGGCCGCGGTGCATGCGCTGAGCGATGCCCTGCGCCTGGAGCTGGCACCGTTCGGCGTCGAGGTGCTGGAAGTGCAGCCGGGCGCCATCGCCTCGAACTTCGGCGCCAGCGCCAGCCGCGAGATGGACAGCGTGGTCGACGAACGCTCGCCCTGGTGGCCGTTGCGCCGGCAGATCCAGGCGCGCGCCGCGGCATCCCAGGACAATCCCACGTCCGCCGAAGACTTCGCCCGCCAGTTGCTAGCCGCCGTGCAGCGCCGTCCGCGCCCGCCGCTAGTGCGCATCGGCAATGGCAGCCGGGCCCTGCCGGCGCTGGCCCGCTGGCTACCGCGCGGCCTGCTGGAGCGGCTGCTGAAGAAGCGCTTCGGCCTCGACACGCGCCTCTGAAACCGCCAGGAGATACCGCCATGGGCGACCGCCTTGCCGTACCCATCCGCTACTAC
Organism: Pseudomonas sp. RC10-4-2; assembly: GCF_050433085.1. Lineage (NCBI taxonomy): Bacteria > Pseudomonadati > Pseudomonadota > Gammaproteobacteria > Pseudomonadales > Pseudomonadaceae > Pseudomonas > Pseudomonas sp. RC10-4-2. Next base: position 403,681 of record NZ_JBNPXX010000001.1, on the reverse strand, counting down.
GCCCTGGCCGGGATCGCCGCGGCGATCCTGCTCAACGTGCTGCTGCGCGGGGTGGTCCGCTTCGGCGGCCTGCCGGCCAGCCTGCTGATCGCCGCGCTGGTCGCCGGCGGCCTGGCCTGGTGGTTCGCCCGCGCGCAGCGGCGCTGGCCGACCTGGGGCGAGCGCTTGCGCCTGGTCGCCCTGTATGGCGGAGTGCTCGGGGTCCTTTACCTGCTGCTGGTCGGCCTCGCCTCGCTGAAAGGCGATCCAAGCCCGGCGGCACTGCTCATCGTGGTGCTGCACTACCTGTGCTATCCGGCGCTGTTGCTGGTGTTCTTCTCCGGCAGGGTCTATGGATTCTTCCTGCGCTGACAGGTGAGGCTGCCTCAACGAATTCTTCACATTCTCTTCAGCTCGGCTTGACCCGCCCTCGCCTAGTGTTGGCCACCCACCGCACGAGGCCGACATGCACCGTTCACCGCTCGCCTGGCTCCGCCTGCTCCTCGCCGCCGTGCTCGGCGCCTTCCTGCTCGGCGGCCCGCTGCATGCCGCCGAGACTGCCGCCACGCGTTCGCCAGCCTGGGCGCAAGCGGTCGACCCGTCGATCAACCTCTACCGCATGAGCCCCACCCTCTATCGCAGCGCGCTGCCCAACGCACAGAGCGTCGCGCTGCTGCAACGCCTGCAGGTGAAGACGGTGGTCAGCTTCATCAAGGACGACGACCGCGCCTGGCTGGGCCAGGCTCCGGTGCGGGTGCTCAGCCTGCCGACCCACGCCGACCGGGTCGACGACGCCGAGGTGCTCAGCGTCCTCCGCCAGTTGCAGGCCGCCGAGCGTGAAGGCCCGGTACTGATGCACTGCAAGCACGGCAACAACCGCACCGGACTGTTCGCCGCCATGTACCGCATCGTCGTGCAGGGCTGGGACAAGCAGGCCGCGCTGGAGGAAATGCAGCACGGCGGTTTCGGCGACGAGGACGACATGCGCGACGCCAGCGCCTATGTGCGCGGCGCCGACGTCGACGGCCTGCGCCTGGCGATGGCCAACGGCGAATGCAGCCCGTCGCGCTTCGCCGTCTGCCATGTGCGCGAGTGGATGGCCCAGGCGCTCGACCGGCCGTAAACACGCGCAGGGCCGAAAGGCTTGGTCCCGTCACGCAAGTTTGGCACCCTTGGGACTCGCCGCCGCACGCGGCGGCCCACTTCGACAGCCGCGACGAGACTCCCATGAGCGATGCCCCGACCTCCCCGCGCTTCAGCGCCGCCACCAGCACCCGCCTGCTCGACCATGCGCAACTGGAGGCGCTCTGCGCCGACTATGACGGCTTCCTTCTCGATCTCTGGGGCGTAGTGATGGACGGCGCCGAGGCGTTCCCCGGCGCCCTTGCCTGGCTCGCCCGGCGGCACGCCGAAGGCCGCCCGGTCTGGTTCCTCAGCAACTCGTCCAGCAGCGTGGCGGAAATGAGCGCCGGGCTCGAGCGCCTGGGCATCCGGCGCGACTGGTTCGCCGGCATCACCACGTCCGGCCAGTTGACCATCGACGCCCTGCTGCAAACCGCCGAATACCGGCGTGGCGGTATCTACCTGGCCGGCGTCGGCCTGGCCCAGCAGAGCTGGCCGGCGGAAATCCGCGAGCGCTTCGTCGAGGACATCGCCCAGGCGGCGCTGATCGTCGGCGTCGGCAGCTTTCCCCAGGATGAACTGGAACAGCGCTTCGCGCCCCTGCGCGGCGCCACCGACCTACCGTTCCTCTGCGCCAACCCGGACCGCGTGGTGGTTTCCGGCGGCCGCACGGTATACGGCGCGGGCATGCTCGCCGAGCTGTTCAGCGAGGAAGGCGGCCAGGTCAGCTGGTACGGCAAGCCCGACCCGGCGGCCTTCCGCATCGCCCAGCGGCAACTGGAAGCGCGCGGCGCGCGGCACATCCTGTTCGTCGGCGACTCGCTGGTGACCGACGTCCCCGGCGCCCTCGCCGCGCGCATCGATACGCTCTGGCTGGGCGCCACCGGCATCCACCGCGAAGCCCTGGGCGCCGAGTTCAACGGAGCACTCGACGAGGAGCGGGTCAGGTCGCTGCTGCACGGCTATCCGATCCGACCGCACTTTGCCGCGCCAGGGCTGGTCTGACCCTCAAAGGTCGGAAAAAGGATGCACGCATGCACTGGCTGGACTACCTGCAATGGCCCGCCATGCTGGTCACGGTGGTGGCCGCCTGGCTGGTGGCGTCGGCGCATCGGCGAAGACGCAAGGTCGGCTTCTGGGTGTTCCTCGCCAGCAACCTGCTGTGGATCGCCTGGGGCCTGTACGCCCAGGCCTATGCGCTGATCCTGCTGCAGGTCTGCCTGGCGGCGATGAACCTGCGCGGCACCCATCGCAACGAAGCGCCACAGGACAGCGCCTGATGGCCGCCAACGAAAACGCCCGCCATGACGGCGGGCGCTCGCTTTGCGAAGGCTGCGCTCAGTGCGCCCCCTCGCTTTTCTCCAGCGGCTGGCCGGCGTAGATACGACGCACCAGCGGGCCGATGGAAAGCCCCTGGAGCAGGATCGATACCAGCACCACGATGTAGGTCAGGCTGAGGATCAGGTCGCGCTCCGGCCCCAACGGCAGGGACAGCGCCAGCGCCACCGAGACGCCGCCGCGCAGCCCACCCCAGACCAGGATGCGGATGGTGCCCGCCGGTACCTGCCGGTTGGCGCCACGGAAACGGCGCAGGACCAGGATCGCCGGGCCCACCGTGAGCAGGCGCGAGACCAGCACCGCGCCGCCTAGGGCGAAGGCCGCCGCCACGTGCAGCCAGGAGAACGGCAACAGCAGCAGCTCCAGGCCGATCAGGGCGAACAGCAGGGCGTTGAGGATCTCGTCGATCAGTTCCCAGAACTTGTCCACGTAGCGCCGGGTCTCGTCCGACATCGCGTAGTGGCGTCCGTGGTTGCCGATGATCAGCCCGGCCACCACCATCGCGATCGGCGCCGATACGTGCAGGCGCGCGGCCAGCGCGGCACCGCCGATGACCAGGGCGAGGGTCAGCATGACCTCCACCTGGTACTGGTCGATGCCGCGCATCATCACGAACACGCCGTAGCCGAGCACCGCACCGAAGACCACGCCGCCGATGGCTTCCTGGACGAAGAGGATCGCCGTGGCGCTGACCGTGGGCGCCTCGCCGAGCTGGAGGATGCCGAGGATGATGGCGAACACCACCACCGCGGTGCCGTCGTTGAACAGCGACTCGCCGACGATGGTGGTCGCCAGCGGTTTCGGCGCGCCGGCGGACTTGAGGATGCCGAGCACGGCAATGGGGTCGGTCGGCGAGATCAGCGCGCCGAACAGCAGGCAGTAGATGAAATCCACCTGCCAGCCGAACAGCGGGAAGGTGTAGTAGGCCAGGCCACCGATGACGAAGGTGGCGATCAGCACCCCGGCGGTGGCCAGCAGGCCGATCGGCCACTTGTAGCTGCGCAGGTCAGAGAGGTCGACGTGCAGTGCGCCGGCGAACAGCAGCGCGGGCAGGAACCAGGTCATCAGCACTTCGGAGAAGTCGATGCGGCGGATGATTTCCTGCATCTCCACCTCGAGGATCGGATAGCCCAGTTCCGACAGCCCCTGGACGATCAGCGAGAACACCAGCGCCGTGGCCATCACGCCGATGGTCGGCGGCAGGCGGATGAAGCGGTAGTTCACGTAGGTGAGCAAGGTGGTCAAGGCAATGAATGCCGCGACGAGATCGAGCATGACGCGGGGTACTCCCTTAGCAGAAGGTAAAACACCTACCCCAAAAGGCCGATCCGTGAACCGTGGGGTGCGAATGTCTGGAAAAGCCCGAGAAAATTTCGGAACCCGCATCATAACCGCAGAAAAGCCCTGGACGTCCAGCGCACCGATACGGTGCATGGCGCGCCGCCGACGCGGCAGCACCATTATCGACCGCTTCCCCGGGAAAATTTCTTCGTTCACCGCCAGCCCAGGCGAGACGGCGGCTGCGGCCGCTTGCCCAGGCCCGGTCATGGCACAAGCATGGCCGTTTCGTTGAACCTCCGCGAACGACGAACGGTCAACCCTTTCAGGGTCGGGAATTCGGTGCCCATCCGAAGCCTTTGATTTCCGGCCTGTTTCCGCGCTTCGACGAAGCGCCCGACAGCGTAGCCAACGCTCATTCCGAAGGGAGTCCCGACCATGGTGAAAACCTGTGGCAAGGCCCTGCTCGGCCTCTGCGCCGCAGCCGCCGTACTGGCCTTGCTGATCCACTGGATCACCCCCGCGACCATCCTCCACTACCGCGAGGACCTGCTGTTCTACTTGCAGGCCCACCTGGTGCTGGTCTTCAGTTCGATGGCGGCCGCCCTGCTGGTCGGCGTGCCGGCCGGCATCCTGCTCAGCCGTCCCGGCATGCAGGCCCAGGCCGAACGCCTGATGCAGGTGTTCAACGTCGGCAACACCATCCCGCCGCTGGCGGTGCTGGCCATCGCCCTGGCGATCATCGGCATCGGCAACGGCCCGGCAATCCTCGCCCTGTTCCTCGCCTCGCTGCTGCCGATCGTGCGCAACACCTACGAGGGCCTGCGCAATGTCTCGCCGGCGCTGAAGGAAGCCGCCACCGGCATCGGCATGACGCCCAACCAGGTGCTGCTGCGGGTGGAACTGCCGAACGCGGTGCCGATCATCGTCGGCGGCGTGCGCGTGGCCCTGGCGCTGAACGTCGGCTCCGCGCCGCTGGCGTTCCTGATCGGCGCCAACAGCCTGGGCAGCCTGATCTTCCCCGGCATCTACCTGAACAACCACCAGCAACTGCTGCTCGGCGCCGCCTGCACGGCGCTCCTCGCCCTGCTGCTGGACGCCCTGGTGGTGCTGTTCAGCCGCATGTTCCTGGAACGCGGCCTGACCGCCAAGGAGGCCTGATGAACCGACTGATCCGCTCACTCTGCCTGGCCTGCGCCGGCCTGTTCGCCGCCGGCCTGGCGCAGGCGGAAACCCTGCGCATCGGCGGCAAGACCTTCACCGAGCAGCGCATCCTCACCGCCATCACCGCGCAGTTCCTGCAGAAGCGCGGCTACGACGTGACGGTCACCACCGGCCTGGGCAGCACCCTGGCCCGCGCCGCCCAGGAAAGCGGCCAACTGGATATCGTCTGGGAGTACACCGGCTCGTCGCTGATCGTCTACAACCACATCGACGAGAAGCTCGACGCCGCGGCTTCCTACCGCCGGGTCAAGCAACTCGACGAAGCCCAGGGCCTGGTCTGGCTGAAGCCGACCCGCTTCAACAACACCTATGCCCTGGCCATGCCCGAGGAACAGGCCGAGCGCCTGGGCATCCAGAGCGTCAGCGATCTCGCGCGGGTGCTCGCCGAACAGCAGGAGGCCGAGCCCGGGAGCACCCACCTGTTCGCCATGGACCCGGAGTTCGCCGGCCGCCCCGACGGCCTCGGCCCCATGAGCGAGCTGTACGGCCTGCACTTCACCCGCAACGACATCCGCCAGATGGACGCCGGGCTGGTCTACACCGCGCTGAAGAACCGCCAGGTGTTCCTCGGCCTCGTCTACACCACCGACGGCCGCCTGAAGGATTTCAAGCTGCGCGTGCTGAAGGACGACAAGCAGTACTTCCCCTTCTACAACGCCGCCCCGGTGGTGCGTAAGGAGGTCATGCAGCGCCATCCGGAGTTCGCCACGCTGTTCGATCCGATCATCGAGCGGCTCGACGACGCCACCATGCAGGCGCTCAACGCGCGGGTCGATATCGAGCAGCAGACGCCACAGAAGGTCGCCGCCGACTTCCTCCGCGAACACCACCTGCTCGACGACGGCCAGGCCGGCCAGGGAGGTAGCCAGTAATGGACTTCTTCAGCGTGCTTTCCCATCTCGACTGGTCCCAGGTCGGCCAGCTCACCCTCCAGCACCTGCTGCTGGTACTGGTCGCCGTAGGCCTGGCGATCCTCGTCGGCGTGCCGCTGGGCGTGCTGATGACCCGCTTCACGTGGCTGGCCGGCCCGTTGCAGGGCGCCGCCACGGTGATGCTGACCATCCCCTCGATCGCCCTGTTCGGCCTGCTGATGCCGGTCTACTCGGTATTCGGCCAGGGCCTCGGGCCGCTGCCGGCGATCACCGCGGTGTTCCTCTATTCGCTGCTGCCGATCCTGCGCAACACCTACCTCGCCCTGACCGGCGTCGAAGCGGGCATCCGCGAGGCCGGCAAGGGCATCGGCATGACCTTCTGGCAACGCCTGCGGATGGTCGACATTCCCCTCGCGGTGCCGGTGATCCTCGCCGGCGTACGCACCGCCGTGGTGATGAACATCGGCGTGATGACCATCGCCGCGGTGATCGGCGCCGGCGGCCTGGGCGTGCTGATCCTCACTTCCATCAGCCAGAGCAACATGCCGATGCTGGTGGTCGGCGCGGTACTGGTCAGCCTCCTGGCCATCGCCGCCGACCTGCTGCTGCAATGGCTGCAACGCATCCTCACCCCCAAGGGACTGCGCGCCAGCGCGCACTGACAGGAGCCGAACATGATCGAACTGGACAAGCTCAGCAAGACCTTCACCCAGAAGAACGGCAAGGAGTTCCGCGCCGTCGATTCCGTCAGCCTGACCGTGGAGAAAGGCGAGATCTGCGTCTTCCTCGGCCCCTCCGGCTGCGGCAAGACCACCACCCTGAAGATGATCAACCGGATCATCCCGCCGACCTCCGGCCGCGTGCTGATCGACGGCCAGGACACCGCGGACCTCGACGAAGTCACCCTGCGCCGCCACATCGGCTACGTGATCCAGCAGATCGGCCTGTTCCCGAACATGACCATCGAGGAAAACATCATGGTCGTGCCGCGCCTGCTCGGCTGGGACAAGGCGCGCTGCAAGGAGAAGGCCCGCGAGCTGATGAGCATGGTCAAGCTGGAGCCCAAGCAGTACCTGCAACGCTACCCGCGCGAACTCTCCGGCGGCCAGCAGCAGCGCGTCGGGGTAATCCGCGCGCTGGCGGCGGACGCGCCGCTGCTGCTGATGGACGAGCCGTTCGGCGCGGTCGATCCGATCAACCGCGAGTCGATCCAGAACGAGTTCTTCGAGATGCAGCGCAAGCTCGGCATGACCGTGATCATGGTCAGCCACGACATCGACGAAGCCATCAAGCTGGGTGACAAGGTGGCGGTGTTCAAGAGCGGCCGGCTGCTCCAGTACGACCACCCGGACACCCTGCTGGCGCACCCGGCGGACGAGTTCGTCAGCGCCTTCACCGGCCAGGACAGCACGCTCAAGCGCCTGCTCCTGGTGCGCGCCGAAGACGCCGCCGACAGCAGCCTGGTCACCGCCCGGCCGCAGACCCCGGTGGCCGAGGCGCTGGAACTGATGGACGAGAACGACCGGCGCTACCTGATCGTGGTGGATGACCAGGGCAAGGGCCTGGGCTACGTGCGACGCAAGGACCTGCGCCGCCAGGAGGGCACCTGCGCGCCGTTCGTCACCCCGTTCCGGGTCACCGCCAGCCACGACGAGCACCTGCGCATCCTGTTGTCGCGGATGTACGAGTTCAACAGCTCCTGGCTGCCGGTGCTCGACCCCGACCAGCAGTTCCTCGGCGAGGTCACCCAGGAATCCATCGCCGACTACCTCAGCTCCGGCCGCTCGCGCGGCGGCAAGGGCCTGATCGTGTCGCCGGCCGAACAGGTCGGGGCCTAGGCCGCCGGGTGGATATTCACCGCCGGCAGCCGCCAACCGCAGCGTATTCCTGGCGAGTGGCGCCCTCTTCCGCCCCGCCGAAACGAAAAAGCCCGGCATCCGCCGGGCTTCTCCCTGCCCCTTCCACTCAACCGGCCCGCCCCGGCGCCTGCGCCGCCGAGGCCTGGTCGTCGCGCCCTTGCGGCTTGACGATCACCGTGCAGGTGATCCCCGCCGAGAGCAGCACGCCGTCCGGCACTTCGTCGATGTGTACCCGCACCGGCACGCGCTGGGCCAGGCGCACCCAGTTGAAAGTGGGGTTGACGTCGGCGGTCAGCTCGCGGCTTTCCGGGTTGTCGCGGTCGTAGATGCCGCGGGCGATGCTTTCCACGTGGCCCTTGAGGTGTTCGCCGCTCATCAGCTGCATGTCCACCGGGTCGCCTTCGCGGATGTACGGCAGCTTGGTTTCCTCGAAGTAGCCGTAGACCCAGTAGGAGTTCTTGTCGATCACCGCCATCTTCGCCTCGCCGACCCGCGCGTAGTCGCCACGGTGCACGTTGAGGTTGGTGACGTAGCCGTCGACCTGCGCCACCACCCGGGTGCGCTCCAGGTTCAGGCGCGCGGCGTCGAGCTGGGCCTTGGCCTGCTCGTAGTCGGCCATCGCCGCGGCGGCGGTGTTGTGGGCGTCGTCGCGGCTTTCGCGGGAGACCACCATCTCATCCATTTCCGCGCGCCGCCGGGCGTTCAACTGGCGCATCTCCAGGGTCGCCTTGCGCGAGGCAACCAGCGACTCGGCCTGCTTCACCGCAATACGGTAGTGGTCGGGGTCGATCTGCATCAGCAGGTCGCCTTTCTTCACCAACTGGTTGTCGCGCACCGGGACGTCGACGACGATCCCGGAAACGTCGGCGGCGACATTGATCACGTCGGCGCGCACGCGACCGTCACGGGTCCAGGGGGTGTCCATGTAGTTGACCCACAGGGTCCGCCCGATGAATACGGCGACCAGCAGGATCAGCAGGGTCGCCAGCAGGCTGATTACGGATTTCAAGGTCATGGTCGGCTCACGATAACGAAGAGGTGCGCTACCGCCTCAGCGGTAGATGGTCAGGGACAGGCCGCCGTACAGGCAGGCGAACAGGCTGACCCGGAACAGCGCCGGGTGCCAGGTGAAGCGATACAGGCCAACCGAGGCGAAGATCCGGTCGAGCCCCCAGGTGAGCGCCGCGGCGATCACGAACAACAGCGTCAGGGTCGGCATGTAGACCCCATGGATGGCGATTTCACGAGGCATGGACGGTACCTTGGCCGCTCGTCCGGCCGGCCAGTTCGGTCAGTGGCGAGGTCGGCGCGAGCAGGGAAGAACGGATGAAGTGCAGGTAGCTGCGCACCCGCCGTAGCGGCGAGCTGTCGAAGTGCGGCGCGCAGGGTTCGTCGGTGTGCCTGGCCGCGTGGATGGCCTGGTCGACAGCCGCCAGGGCGCGCTCCAGGTTCTCCGCACCGGGGCGCACGAACAGCCGGATCAGGGCCCGCCCCATGGCGCGGATCGCCTGGCGCCAGGGCATGGCCTCGGCGTAGCAGGGTTCGTCCGGCAGGCGCTCCTGCTCGCGACGCAGCTCGATGATCGCGTGGCCGACCTCGAGCACCAGGAACATCCAGCGCAGCAGCCCGCGCTGCACGTCCGGGCGCCCGGCGGCGACGCCATAGGCCTGGTTCAGCAGGTCGCGGGTACCGCTTTCGAAGGCCGAGCCAAGCCCCCTGCTCCTGCCGCTGATGGCGAACACCACGCGCATCCGCAGGTCGCGCTCGAGGCGCTTCCACAGCCAGGCGCTGTTGGGCGGCAGAATGACCGCGGCGGCCGCGGCCGAGAGCAGCATCGAGAGGATCAGGGCGATGTACTCGTTGATCACGTGGGCCGGGTCGTAGACGGTCAGGTTCGCCGGCACCGAACCGAAGCAGAAGAACACCAGCAGGCCGAGACCGTAGCCGGCCCACTGCGGCCGCGAGGAGATGAACGCGCCGAGGGCGAACACCGGCGCCAGTACCAGGCATAGCAGCGGGAAACCGTCGATATGCGGGTAGACGAAGAACATCTCGCTGAAGCCGAGCAGCGCCGCCGCCATGGTGCCGATGGCCATCTGCATGGCGACCTTCTTCGGGTTCGGCGCCGCCGAGGCCAGCGCCGAGACCGCCACCGCGTTGAGGGCGAAGGTGCCGCCGCTGGGCCAGGTGCTGTAGATCCAGAAACAGCCGAACAGCAGGATCATCAACCCGGTGCGCATCCCCGCCACTGCCGCCGCCACCGCGTTGGCCTTGGCGGTGAAGGCGTCCTTCCACTGCTCGCGCTCGTGGCGGTGGGCGGCCAGCGAGGCATGGGTCAGGGCGTAGTCGTGCATTTCCTCGGCGAAACGGTAGAGCAGCTCGGCGGCGGTATTGAAGTCCAGCCGCGCCTCTTCGCCCGGCTCCCGCGCCAGCAGCTCGCCGCGCGCCTGGCGGATACGCGCCATCAGGCGTTCGCGGCAGTCGGCGAGGCGCTGGGCGAAGCGCTCGGCGTCATGGTCGGTGACGGCGCGGCCACGGATCTCCTCGAGCAGCCCGGTGATTTCCTCCAGGCACGGTTCGAACGCTTCCAGCACCTGGGTGGAGCCCTGCGCGCGCAGGCGTTCGAGCAGTTGGTGGAGGGCGTGGAAACGGGTATTCATGGCCATGAACTCGCTGCTCAGGCGAATCAGCCGGCCATTGCGCAGGCGCATGTGCGGATCCTCGAAGGCGCTCGCCGCGCGCATCGTCTCCAGGCCCACCGCCTGGGCGGCGAAGGCCACGTTGCTGCTTTCGAAGCGCTCGCGCCCGCCGACCCCGCGCAGGCTGTCGAGGACGAACGCGGCGAACAGGCCGAAGCGCACGTACAGCGCATTGCGCATCGCCGCGCTGGTGGTCTGCGGCATGATCACCGCGCTGACCACCCCCGAGCAGAGGATCGCCAGGCTGATTTCCAGGACCCGCCAGATCGCCTGCATGAAGGCGCCTTCCGGATGGCTGGTGGCGGGGATGCCGATCAGCGTCGCGGTGTAGCCGGCGAGCACGCAGGCGTAGGAGCGGAAGTCACGGTAGCGGGCGGCCCCGGCGGTGCAGAGGCCGATCCAGATCGCCGAGCTGAGCAGGAACAGCACTCGCTCCTGGGCGAACAGGGCGATCAGGGTGACCATCACGCTGAGGCCGACCAGGGTGCCGAGGATGCGGTAGAAGCTCTTGGCGAACACCTGGCCGCTCTGCGGCTGCATGACGATGAACACGGTGATGGTCGCCGTGCTCGGCTGCGGCAATTCCAGGCGCATCGCCAGCCAGAGGGTCAGGAAGGCCGCGCAGAGCACCTTGAACACGTAGATCCAGGTCGCCCCGTCGCTGCGCGCCCACTCGGCCAGCGCGCGCCGCCACTCGTCGCGGCTGGGCAGGGCGAAACCAGCGGAGCGGCCGCTCATCGCGAAGACACCGCTCTGACCGGGACGTTCTCCGGCGCCAGCTTCCGCTGCACCGGCGTATCGGCGCCGGCCCCGACGCCGCCGCCGAGGGCGGTGAGCAGGCTGGCATGGGCGGCCAGCCGGGCGGCCTGCACCTGCTCCTGGACCAGTTGCTGCTGGAACAGCCGGGTCTGCGCGTTGAGCACGTTGAGGTAATCGGTGAGGCCGCGCTGGTAGGCCAGGGTGGCGATATCGTAGGTCTTCTGCGCGGAAGCCACCGATTGCGCGGCGAAGTCCTTCTGGATGTCCACCGAATGCAGGCGGATCAACTGGTCGGAAATGTTCTTCAGCGCATCCACCAGGGTCTGGTTGTATTGCTCCACCGCCGCGTCGTAGCCGGCCGCCGCCTCGCCCAACTGCGAACGCAGGCGGCCGCCGTCGAAGATCGGCAGGGTCACCGCCGGGCCGGCGCTGTAGGTGTACTTGGCGCTGCGGAAGAACTCCAGCATGCCGCCGCCGACGGCACTGAAGCCGACCGAGGCCATCAGGTCGACGTTGGGGTAGAAGTCGGCGCGCGCCACGTCCACGCCCTTGGCCAGGGCGGCGACCTGCCAGCGGCGGGCGACCACATCCGGGCGGCGACCGAGCAGTTCGGCCGGCAAGGCGCTGGGCAGGCTCGGCTGCGCCGCCAGGTTCAGGCTTGGCCGGCGGATCGTGCGGCCTTCGCCCGGGCCCTTGCCGGCCAGGGCGGCGAGCAGGTTGCGGGTGAGCTGGATTTCTTCGTCGATCACCTCGATGCGGCGCTCGGTCTCGGGCAGCGGCACTTCCGCCTGGCTGACCTCGAAATGCGTGCCGATGCCGCCGCGCAGGCGACGCTGGGCCAGGGCGAGGATGTCGCGCTGCTGTTGCAGCATGGCCTTGGCGATGTCCATCTCGGCGTACTGCAACGAGAGCTGGACGTAGGCGCGGACGATGTTGCCCTCCAGCTCGAGCTGCGCCTGGCGCGCCTCGGCGGCGGCCATGTGGGCCAGGTCGACGGCGCGCTCGCTGTCGCTGCGGTCGCGCCCCCAGAGATCGAGCTTGTAGTTCAGGCCGATCTCGGTGGAGTTGTTCCAGGAAGTGGTCCGCGCCAGGTCGCCGGGGCCGTAGAAATAGTCGTCCGGCCAGCGGTGGCGGACCAGCGAGCCCTTGCCCTCGATCTGCGGCGACTCGATGGACTCCACCAGCCCGGCCATGGACTTCGCCTGGCGTACCCGCGCATGGGCTACCGCCAGGCCTGGATTGCCGTCCAGCGCCTTCTCGATCCAGGCGTCCAGCTGCGGATCGGCATACACCTTCCACCACTGCGCCTGCGGCCAGCCGGCCTCGCGGGCGGCAGCCTGGATCGCATGGTCGGTGGCCAGGGCGTTGACGTCGAGCGTGGCGGCCTCGGGGGCGATATCGCCTGTACTGACACAACCGGATATTGCGGAGAAAACGACGAGAAAACCGACGAAGGAGCCGACCAAGGTCAGTTCCTTCCTGAGAGCACGCGGCACGTTGTCTGATCCTGGAGGGGCGAAGCACGGAATTTGAACGGTACGGGCGCCGTTCAACCCGCTCGAGCGTTCGTGCGCTCGGGGGCCGATGAATTTTAAGAGGCTGGCGGCTGCTGATAAGCTGGCTCAAGTGCGATTGTTTATTGCGTAATGTGAAATAATCCGCCCTCGCAACAATCTGACACACTTCTGCGCGTGCCTAGGAGGCCCCGTCGATGGACACCCTGCAAAACATGCGAGCCTTCGTCTGCGTGGCGGAAACCGGAAGCTTCACCGCGGCGTCCCAGCAGCTCAACACCACCACCGCCTATGTTTCGCGGGCGGTGGCCAACCTCGAGACGCACCTGCGCACCCGCTTGCTCAACCGTACCACTCGTCGCATCGCCCTCACCGAGGCCGGCCAGCGCTACCTGCTGCGCTGCGAGCAGATCCTCGCCTACGTCGAGGAAGCCGAGGCCGAAGCCAGCGACGCCCATGCCCGACCCGCCGGCAAGCTGAAGCTGCATTCGATGACCGGCATCGGCCAGCACTACGTGATCCGCGCCATCGCCGGCTACCGCCAGCAGTACCGCGACGTGACCTTCGACCTGACCATGGCCAACCGCGTGCCGGACCTGCTCGACGAGGGCTTCGACGTGGCCATCGTGGTGGCCTCCGAGCTGCCCGATTCCGGCTTCATTTCCCAGCGCATCGGCGAGACCTACAGCATTCTTTGCGCCTCGCCGGAGTACCTGCGCCTGAACGGCACGCCGAGCGAGCCTTCGGAGCTGGCCAGCCACGACTGCCTGCGCCTGGTCAGCCCGGTGGTGCCGCTGGATCGCTGGCTGTTCGACGGTCCCAACGGCCAGGAAATGGTCTCCATCGGCGCCTCGCCGTTCCAGGTCAATGTCGGCGACGCCATGACCGAGGCAATCCGCTCCGGGCTGGGCATCGGCATCCTGCCGGTGTATTCGGCCATCGAGGACCTGGGCAAGGGCACCCTGGTGCGGGTCCTGCCGCAACACCGCCTGCAACAGCTCAACGTCTATGCGCTGTACCCTTCGCGGCAGTATCTCGACGCGAAGATCAAGACCTGGGTGGAATACCTCAAGGAAAGCCTGCCCGGCCTGCTCCAGCGCGACGAAGCGGCGCTGGTGGAGCTGGGCCTGGAACTCGGAAGACCCTCCTGAGCCGATAATCGCCCGCCCAGTGGCGGGCCCCTGCCCGCCGCTTCGATGGCGGTGGTATGGTCGGCGCTTTCGCTCCCGCTTGCAGAGTCCCGTCATGAAAAAGAACGTCTTCGTCTTCAGTCGCCTCGCCCCCGAGCATCTCGAACGCCTGCAATGCCAGTTCAACGTCCGCGTGCTCGAACCGAAACAGGGCGACATCGACGCCCAGTACGCCGCCGCCCTGCCCGATACCCACGGCATGATCGGCGTCGGCCGGCCGCTCGGCGCCAGGCAACTGGAACAGGCGATGCAGCTGGAAGTCATCTCCAGCGTCTCGGTCGGCTACGACAACTATGACCTGGACTACCTGAACCGCCGCGGCATCGCTCTCACCAACACGCCCGACGTCCTCACCGAGACCACCGCCGACCTCGGCTTCGCCCTGCTGATCAGCGCCGCGCGACGGGTCGCCGAGCTGGACGCCTGGGTCAAGGCCGGGAACTGGAAGCGCACCGTCGACGCCCCGCAGTTCGGCACCGACGTGCATGGCAAGAAACTCGGCATCCTCGGCCTCGGCCGGATCGGCGCGGCCATCGCCCGGCGCGGCCGTTTCGGCTTCGGCATGCAGGTGCTCTACCACGGCAACAACCGCAAGCCGGAACTGGAACAGGAACTCGGCGCGCGCTTCCTCGGCTTCGACGAACTGCTCGGCGAGGCCGACTTCGTCTGCGTGGTGGTGCCGCTGGGAGCGCAGACCCGGCAGTTGATCGGTGCGCGCGAACTGGGCCTGATGAAACCCTCGGCGATCCTGGTCAACGTAGCCCGCGGCCAGGTGGTCGATGAGGCCGCGCTGGTCGCCGCCCTGCGGGAGAAGCGCATCCTCGGCGCCGGCCTGGATGTCTACGAGAAGGAACCGCTGGCCGAATCGCCGCTGTTCGCCCTGGACAACGTGGTGACCCTGCCGCACATCGGCTCGGCCACCCACGAGACCCGCCGGGCCATGGCCGAGCGGGCGCTGCAGAACTTCGAGGCGGCCTTGCGCGGCGAGCGGCCGCTGGACCTGGTCAATCCGCAGGTGTGGCGACGCGGCTGAGCGCGCCTCCCTCTCCGCTAGGTCGAGCGCGCCGGCCCGGCCAGCGCCGGCGCCTTCGGCTTGCGGAACACCAAGACGTTGCCGAGCATCACCAGGACCAGCCCGGCCAGCGCCGGTGCGGTCCAGCGGTAGCCCTCGGCGAAGGCCGAGATGTTCAGCGCCACCACCGGGAACAGCACGGTGCAGTAGGCGGCGCGATCCGGGCCCATGCGCCCGACCAGGGTCAGGTAGGCGGTGAAGCCGATCACCGAGCCGGGGATCGCCAGGTACAGCAGCGAGCCGACGTAGCGCGCGCTCCAGTCGAAACTCAGCGGCACGCCCTGGAACAGGCACAGCGCCAGGAGGATCAGGGTGCCATAGAGCATGCTCCAGGCATTGCCGGTGAGCGGGCGGATGCCGGCCTTCTGTTGCAGGCTAGAAAGCATGTTGCCGGTGGAGAAGCACAGCGTGCCTAGCAGGGCCAGGCCGAGGCCGTAGAAGGTTTCCGGGGTGGCCTGGTGACCCACCAATTCCGGCCAGAACAGCAGCCCCAGGCCGAGCAGGCCGAGACCGCCACCGGCCATCACGTTCGACGCGATGCGCTGGCCGAACCACAGGCGGGCGTTCAGCGCATTCCACAGGGTGGCGGTGGAGAACACCACGGCCACCAGGCCGCTGGGAATCCACTGGCTGGCGGTATAGAAGCAGATGAAATTCAGGCAGAACAGGCATACGCCCTGGGCCATGCACAGGCGTTGGCCCCGTGCGTCCAGCCTTTGCAGGCGGCGGCCGAGCAGCAGCACGGCGAACAGCACCAGCGCCGCCAGGGCGAAGCGGTAGGCGATCGACAGGGTGATCGCCACCGGGCCCATCTGCAGCTTGATGGCGATCCAGGTGGTGCCCCAGATGAGCACGGTGAGCAGGTACAGCGAAAGATTCATGGCGACTCCGCGACGACAGGATGCCGTCAGTCTGCGGGCGAGGCCGGGCGCGACCATTGTCCATTCTTGCGCTTTTCATCCGCCGCCTCTCGCGGCAGCGTCCGGGCGCGGGTAGCATGGCCGGCATGCACCAACCCAGTGATTTCCAGGTATTCCGCACCCTCGACCGGACCTCCAATGCGCGCCTGCTGCGCAGCAGCACGCTCAGCGACGGCCTGGCGCTCGCCCATTGGTACCGCGACGAAGCGGAGATCCTCGGCTACAGCGACCCCGGCCATCACACCCTGTCGCTCTACCTGCAGGGCGGCTGGCAGACCTTCCGCCGCGATCGTCCCGGGCTCTATGGCGGCCCCGACCGCTTCTGCGTGATGCCGGCCGAACACCACTCCGACTGGGCGGTGACACGCGGCCTGGGCTTCATGCACCTGTACATAAGCCCGGAACGCCTGGCCGGCGCGGCGGTACGCACCCTCGATTGCGAACCACGCAGCCTGCAACTGGAGGAGCGCACCTACATCCAGGACGAGCCGCTGGCCGCCCTGTGCCGGACCCTGGAACGACAGGACTGGAACGAACCCGGCGAGCGCCTGCTATGCACCAGCCTCGCCCACCAGGCGGTGGACCACCTGCTGCTCACCGGGTGCGGCAGGCGTAACGACGTACGCTGGCAGGGCGGGCTGGCCGCGCACGTGCGGCGGCGCCTGGCCGACTACATCGAAAGCCACCTGGAGCAGCCGCTGGAACTGGGGTCGCTGGCGGAGCTGGCGGCGCTCTCCGAGTACCACTTCGCGCGTATGTTCCGCGTCTCCTTCGGCCTGCCGCCGCACCGCTACGTGCTGGAACGACGCCTGGCGCGGGCCCGCGACCTGCTGGCGTACTCCGCGCAGTCGCTCCAGGAGGTCTCGCTGGCCTGCGGCTTCGCCAGTCCGAGCCATTTCAACCGGCGCTTCCGCGAAGCCCATGGCGCCACCCCGGGGCAGTACCGCGCCGCCCTGAAAGGCTCCTGAAAGCCAGGCGCCGACAGCCTGCGGTTGTAGGCAGGCATTCCCGCAGCATAAAATGATAACTATTATCATTCGTTAATCCTTCTGCTCCGGGAATGTCCAGGTGTCGAGCGCCGACCTCGCCCATGCGGCCGCGTTGCATACCCTCTACAGCGACCACCACCACTGGCTCACGGGCTGGCTGCGGCGCCGCCTCGGCTGCCCGCAGAACGCCGCCGACCTGGCCCAGGACACCTTCGTCAAGGTCCTGGTTTCGCGCCAGGCCGCGCGCATCGACGAACCGCGCGCCTTCCTCACCACCATCGCCCGCCGCGTGCTGTGCAACCACTACCGCCGCCAGGACGTCGAGCGCGCCTACCTGGAAGCCCTGGCCAGCCTGCCCGAGCGGGAAGTCCCCAGCGAAGAGACCCGCGCCATCGTCCTGGAGACCCTGGTCGAGCTGGACCGTCTGCTCGACGGTCTGCCGCCGCTGGCCAAGGAGACCTTCCTGCTGGCCCAGCTCGACGGCCTGGGCTACGCCGAGATCGCCACGCAGCTGGGCATCTCCCTGAGCAGCGTCAAGCGCTACATGCTCAAGGCTGCGCAACGCTGCTACTTCGCCGAGCTGCCATGAGCCTGCCCGCCGCACCCAAGGTGCCGCCGCAGGTGGCTGAACAGGCCGTGCGCTGGCTGGTCGAGCTGCAGGGCGGCGCCGACGACGAACGCCTGCGCCAGGCCTGGCAGCGCTGGCGCCAGGCGGCCCCGGAACACGAGCAGGCCTGGCGCCACATCGAGGCGGTCAACCAGCGCCTGGCCGGGATAGGCACGCCACTGGCCCTGGCCGCCATCAACGCACCGCATTCGCCGCAACGCCGGCGCGCGCTGAAGACCCTGCTGCTGGTCCTGGCCGCCGGCGGCAGCGCCTGGGGCCTGCGCGAGAGCGGCAGCCTGCAGCGCTGGAGCGCCGACTATGCCACCGGCGTCGGCGAACGCCGGCGCCTGGCCCTGGCCGACGGCAGTCGCCTCGAGCTGAACAGCGACACGGCGGTGGATGTCCGCTTCGATGCCGGCGAACGGCGCCTGCTCCTGCTGCGCGGGGAAATCCAGCTCAGCACCGGCCACGACCCGCGCCCGCTGCACGTGTACAGCGCGGAAGGCCGGCTGCGACCGGTGGGCACCCGGTTCGACGTGCGCCAGTTCGCCGGACGCACCCGCGTCGCCGTCCACGAAGGCGCGGTACAGGTGGAGAACCGCGCCGGCCAGGGCCTGCTGTTGCCCAGCGGCCGGCAACTGGACTTCGACCGCGAGCGACTCGGCGCTCCGCAGCCGCTGCCGGTCGGCAGCGGCGCCTGGACCGACGGCATGCTGGTGGCCGCCGGCATGCGCCTGGACGAATTCCTCGCCGAAGTCGCGCGCTACCGCCCCGGCCGGCTGGGCTGCGACCCGCGCATCGGCGGCCTGCGGATTTCCGGCAGCTATCCGCTGGACGATAGCGAGCGGATCCTCGCCACCCTGCCGGCGGTGCTGCCCGTGGAGGTACGGCGCATCACCCGCTACTGGGTCGGCGTGCACCCGCGCGAATGAGCGGAAAGATATTTCCGCGCACCTGAGCCTTTTTCCCCACCTCGCGTGACAGAGGAGGAAAGCCAACCTCGAAAGATCCACTGGAGTGTCCCTCATGTCCCCGTCACGCGCCCTGTCGCCGCTCAGCCGCGCCCTGCTCCTCGCCTGCCTCGGCGGTCCCGTCCTGGTTTCCGCCGGCAGCGCCTGCGCCGCCGAGATCCGCACCGATGCCCGCCAGTACTACCGCCTGCCTGCCGAGCCGCTGGAGCAGGCGTTGAACCACCTAGGCCGCCAGGCCGGCGTGCTGATCGCCTTCAGCCCGGAACAGACCGCCGCGCGACGCAGCCAGGCGCTGGACGGCGAGTACACCCTGGAGGAAGCCCTGGCCGCCCTGCTCGCCGGCTCCGGCCTGGAGGCGCGCGCCCGCGGCGACGGCGCCTACACCCTGGAAGCGCTGCCGGTGGAAGACCCGGCCAACCTGCAGGCGCTCACCGTGGTCGGCGACTGGCTGGCCGACGCCAGCGCCGCCGACGTCTTCGAGCATCCCGGTGCGCGCGACGTGGTCCGCCGCGAGCAGTTCCAGGCCCAAGGCGCGGCCAGCACCCGCGAAGTGCTGGAGCGCATTCCCGGGGTCAGCGCGCCGCTCAACAACGGCACCGGCAGCCACGACCTGGCATTGAACTTCGGCATTCGCGGCCTCAACCCGCGCCTGGCGTCGCGCTCGACGGTGCTGATGGACGGCATCCCGGTGCCCTTCGCCCCCTACGGCCAGCCACAGTTGTCGCTGGCGCCGGTGTCCATCGGCAACATGGACGCGGTGGACGTGGTCCGCGGCGGCGGCGCGGTGCGCTACGGGCCGCAGAACGTCGGCGGCATCGTCAACTTCGTGACCCGGGCGATCCCCGAGGACTTCGCCACCAAGCTCGACGTGCACAGCGAACTCAGCCCCAGCTCCAGCCAGGACGGCCTGAAGACCACCCACAACGTGCTGATCGGCGGCACCGGCGCCAACGGCCTCGGCGGCGCCCTGCTCTACTCCGGCACCCGCGGCGGCGATTGGCGCGAGCACAGCGATACGCGGATCGACGACCTGATCCTCAAGGGCCGCTTCCAGCCCAGCGACGAACACGCGTTTTCGGCGATGACCCAGTACTACGACGGCGAGGCCGACATGCCCGGCGGCCTCGGCACCGCGGCCTACCGCGACGACCCGTACCAGTCGACCCGTCCCTACGACAAGTTCTGGGGCCGCCGTACCCTGGCCAGCGCCAGCTACGAATACACCCCCAACGCCAGCCAGAAGCTCAACGTCACCGGCTTCTTCACCAAGACCCTGCGCAGCGGCTACCTCGACCAGGGCCGCAACCTCACCCTGTCGCCGCGCGAATACTGGGTGCGAGGCCTGGAAACCCGCTTCAGCCAGGGCTTCGAGCTGGGCGAAAGTCGCCACGAAGTGGGCATCGGCCACCGCTACGTCAACGAAGCCAGCCACGAGCTGCGCTACTGGACCCGCGCCGACAGCGGCCAGCTACCCAGCACCGGCAGCCGCAACGACCGCGACACCCGCGGCAGCACCGAAGCCAACGCGTTCTACATCGACGATCGCATCGACATCGGCAACTGGACCATCACCCCCGGCATCCGCTACGAGAAGATCGATTCCGAACAGAAGAACCTGCTGAAGAACAGCAAGGACAGCGGCCGCTACAACGCCTCGCTGCCGGCGCTCAACGTGACCTACCACCTCACGCCGAGCTGGAACCTCTACGCCAACACCGAGGGCTCGTTCGGCACCGTGCAGTACAGCCAGATGGGCAAGGCGGTGCGCAGCGGCGACATCGAGCCGGAGAAGGCCCGCACCTGGGAACTCGGCAGCCGCTACGACGACGGCATCCTGCGCGCCGAACTGGGCGCCTTCCTGATCAACTTCGACAACCAGTACGAGAGCAACCAGCAGACCGACAGCGTGACCGCCCGCGGCAAGACCCGGCACAAGGGCATCGAGGCGGCGATCGCCTACGACCTGGCCGATCTCGACCCGCTGCTCTCCGGCTTCGACGTCTATGCCAGCTACGCCTACGTCGACGCGAGCATTCGCGAAGACGGGCCGAACAAGGGCAACCAGGTGCCGTTCTCCTCGAAGCACAAGGGCACCCTTGGCGCCAACTACCGCACCGGCGCCTGGAGCTACAACCTCGACGGCAGCTTCCAGACCAGCCAGTACGCCGACAACGCCAACACCGAGAGCGAAAGCGCCGACGGCAGCACCGGGCGGATCGCCGGCTGGATGGTCTGGAGCGCGCGCGGCACCTACGACTTCGGCCCGCAACTGAACGACCTCAAGCTCGGCCTGGGGGTGAAGAACCTGTTCGATCGCCGCTACTACACCCGCTCGTTCGACGACAACAACAAGGGCCTCTACGTCGGCCAGCCGCGCACCCTGTACGTACAGGCCTCGGTCGGTTTCTGAAGAAAGACCGCGGGAGCGCATGGCGCAACGGCGGACGATCGCCAGCGATCATCCGCCCTCCCCGCCGCCGGGCCTGGTTACCCTCAGGCCCGGCGTCACTTCCAGTTCGGATCGCTCTCCAACTGTTTCATCAGCAGCTCGCGGACCTGCCTGGAGGGTTCGCCGTACCAGCGATAGGTGGCGTACTTGCTCGGCGTCTGCATGACTTCGGCGGGCTCGTCCGGCAGGCTCACCTGCAGCCCGTAGGCGGCACTCTTGTCGCCGCGGAACGCCACCAGCAGGCGGTTGTTGCCGCAATCGTGGGGTTTGCAACTGTTGGCCAGGACGTAGGGCTGGCCCTCCAGGCTCAGGCTGGTGGACGGGGAACTCGGGCCGCTGGCGTCGGAAACCCATTTCGGCACGTCGCTCTCGCCCTTGAACATGGCATGCCAGGTGGCCTTGTAGCCGGGCTGGCCGAGCAGTTCGAACAGCCGCGGCTGCTCCTCGGCCTGCGCCGGCGCCCAGTGCAGCGCCGCGCCCAGCAAGGCCAGGGAGAGCAGTCTGGATACTCCGTTCATGGTGATTTCCTTCGATCGGGTGAAATGAAAGCAGTCTATCCGGCGGTGGCCGCCGCTGGCTGCTTGGAACGGCACGACTGCGACAAGTTCGCTGTCCACCGGCAATTCCATCGATCGCCGGATGACAGGC
This sequence comes from Pseudomonas sp. RC10-4-2, assembly GCF_050433085.1. NCBI lineage: Bacteria > Pseudomonadati > Pseudomonadota > Gammaproteobacteria > Pseudomonadales > Pseudomonadaceae > Pseudomonas > Pseudomonas sp. RC10-4-2. The sequence goes on along the minus strand of NZ_JBNPXX010000001.1, from coordinate 382,191 downwards.
ATCCCGACGCGCCGCGTTTTACCGCTATAATCCCGCGTTTTTCCGGGCCGTCCCGCGCCCACGCCAACGGATTCCAGCAGGCACGCATCCATGACCACTCAGGCCGCCGAAGTCGCGAAGCGCCGTACCTTCGCGATCATTTCCCACCCCGACGCCGGTAAGACCACCATCACCGAGAAGCTCCTGCTGATGGGCAAGGCGATCGCCGTCGCCGGTACCGTGAAGTCGCGCAAGTCCGACCGCCACGCCACGTCCGACTGGATGGAGATGGAAAAGCAGCGCGGCATCTCCATCACCACCTCGGTGATGCAGTTCCCCTACCGCGAGCACATGATCAACCTGCTCGACACCCCCGGCCACGAAGACTTCTCCGAAGACACCTACCGCACCCTGACCGCGGTGGACTCGGCGCTGATGGTGCTCGACGGCGGCAAGGGCGTCGAACCGCGGACCATCGCCCTGATGGAAGTCTGCCGGCTGCGCGACACGCCCATCGTCAGCTTCATCAACAAGCTCGACCGCGACATCCGCGACCCCATCGAGCTGCTCGACGAGATCGAGGCGGTGCTGAAGATCAAGGCCGCGCCGATCACCTGGCCGATCGGCTGCTACAAGGACTTCAAGGGCGTCTACCACCTGGCCGACGACAGGATCATCGTCTACGTCCCGGGCCACGGCCACGAGCGCATCGAGACCAAGGTCATCGAAAAGCTCGACTCTGACGAAGCCCGCGCCCACCTCGGCGATCTCTACGACAATTTCGTCGAGGAGCTGGAGCTGGTGCAGGGCGCCTGCCACGAATTCGACAAGGACGCCTTCCTCAAGGGTGAGATGACCCCGGTGTTCTTCGGCACCGCGCTGGGCAACTTCGGCGTCGACCAGGTCCTCGACTGCATCGTCGACTGGGCGCCGCAGCCGCTGTCGCGCGCCACCCACGAACGCAGCGTGGAGCCGACCGAGGAGAAGTTTTCCGGCTTCGTGTTCAAGATCCAGGCGAACATGGATCCCAAGCACCGCGACCGCATCGCCTTCATGCGCATCTGCTCGGGCAAGTACGAGAAAGGCATGAAGATGCGCCACGTGCGCCTGGGCAAGGACGTGAAGATCGCCGACGCGCTGACCTTCTTCTCCTCCGAGCGCGAGCAACTGGAAGAGGCCTATGCCGGCGACATCATCGGCCTGCACAACCACGGCACCATCCAGATCGGCGACACCTTCAGCGAAGGCGAGAACTTCGGTTTCACCGGCATCCCGCACTTCGCCCCGGAACTGTTCCGCCGCGTGCGCCTGAAAGACCCGCTGAAATCCAAGCAGTTGCGCCAGGGCCTGCAGGAACTGGCCGAGGAAGGTGCGACCCAGGTGTTCTTCCCCGAGCGCAACAACGACATCATCCTCGGTGCGGTGGGCGTGCTGCAGTTCGACGTGGTCGCCAGCCGCCTGAAGGAGGAATACAAGGTCGAGTGCGCCTACGAGGCGATCAACGTCTGGTCGGCACGCTGGATCGAGTGCGACGACGAGAAGAAGCTCAAGGAGTTCAAGGACAAGGCCTTCGAGAACCTCTCCGTGGACGGCGGCGGGCGCCTCACCTACCTGGCGCCGACCCGCGTCAACCTCAGCCTGATGGAAGAACGCTGGCCGGACATCCGCTTCCGCGCGACGCGCGAGCATCACTGATCGCACGGGAGGAGCCAGGGACAGCCTCCCTGGCTCCTCCCCCGGCGGTCTCGGCGCAGGGCGGATAACCCTATCGCGGCTATCCGTCGCTCCAGCGCGATATCGGCGGACAGTCCCTGCGCAGGCAAAGCGAACGCGACGCTGCGCGAAACGCCTCCTTCCCTCCTCCCAGGCTCCCCTCCCCATCGCGCCATCGCTCCGTACGCCTGCGCCTTTCGCAGGCGGGTGACGAGACTTCCAGGTAGGAAATCCCTTCAAGCGCCACCAGGCAAGGACGCGGTTGCCCAAGCCGTTTCCGAAGGTGCCTCCTGAGCAGTTCAGATAGGTTGTCCGCCCCCGAGTGGCACGGCAGAGTGCCAGGGTTTATCTCATAGGGACTTGAGCATGAGCGGCAAACCCGCTGCGCGCCTGGGCGATCCGACCGCGTGTCCGCTGCCGGGCCACGGCAGCAACCCGATCGTCGGCGGCTCGCCCGACGTCTTCTTCGACCATCTGTCCGCTGCCCGCCAGGGCGACGCCACCGCCTGCGGCGCCACCCTCAGCGCCAACGTCATCGCCAACGTACTGATCAACGGCAAGCCCGCCACCGTGGTAGGTAGCGTCGGCACCCACGGCAACCTGGTGGTCGGCGGGGCGGGCACGGTGCTGATCGGCAACAGCGGCGGCGGCGCACCCGCTCTCGCCCTCGCCCCACCGAAGCTGTGCCTGCAATGCCTGCTGCTGGCGGCACGCCGCAACCAGGCCCTGGTGCCCCTGGAAAGCCTCGGCGGCGCACCGTGAGCCAGCTCCAGCCGGCGCTCGCGGCGCCTACGCCGGACAGCCGCCTGTTCGCCCTGGCGGACGGCGCCCGCTACCTGACCCTGGACACCCGCCTGGAAAAGGCCGCGGGGGAAATCCGCTCGCGCTGGCTGCTGGCCGGGAGCGAGCTGGACGAAATCGCCCATGCCGGGCCGGTCCTGATCGAATTCATGGACAGCGCCCCGCTTTCGTCATCGGGCGAGTTCCTCGGCTGGCTGCGCGACTGGGACCGCCGCTCGCCCATGGCCTCCTGGCTGTGGAGCCGGGCGTCCTTCGAAAACCTCGCGAAACACTTCGCCGGGCTGCTCTTCACCCGCATGCCCGACGGCCGCCGGGCGCTGTTGCGCTACTACAGCCCGGAAGTGCGCCGGGCGCTGGAACAGGTCATGACCGCGCGGCAATGGACGCAAGTGATGGCGCCGCTGGAGCGTTGGCAGGTCTGGCAGCCCCTGCAGGGCGGCTACCTCGTCTATGACCGGGAAACGGAGCGGACCGCCGATGCTTGAACTGGATGCCGGCCAACTGGATCGCCTGCAGCGGGTCCGCGACGACGAAGTCATCGAGCGGGTCCTGCTGGAGGTACGCCGGGAGGCTCCCGCCTGGCTCGAACGACGCGGCCTGCTGCCCGCCATCCGGCAACTCGGCGAGCTGCGCGCGACGGCGCTGGAACTGGGTATCGAAGAGCCCGGGACGATCGAACGCTTTCTTCTGCACGGCCTGGCCTTCCCCGCTTTCCAGGACACGCCGGCGTTTCTCGCACACATGCGCCGGCCGCTGGCGGACAGCCCGGAACAACGCTTCCAGGACTACGAACGGATCGTCGAGTTTCGCCTGGCCAGCCAGAAATGGCGCGCGTACGAAACCTCGGGGAGACCGGCATGAGCGGCATAGGCGCGCTTTTCCGACCGCTGCCCCGCATGGGTCCGCGGCTGCCCTTCGAACTACCCGCGCCGCCCCGGCCGCACTTGCCGATGCCGGCGCCGCGCCCGCTGCCGCGACCGGCCCCCGGCGCGCTGCCCAGGCCGGTACCGCGTCCGATGCCGGTGCCGCAGACCCTGCCCAGGACCGAGACCGGCACGCTGAGCCGCGACCGGACCCGGGAAGCCGAGCGCGATTGCAGCAAGAGCCAGGGCCGCGACAAGGACTGCGTGGAGTGCCCGCCGTCCCGGGGCGAAATGGCCATCGCCAATAACGGCAAGGGCCACAGCATGTCGGACCTGTCCGCGCGCTACCAGCAGTGGGTGACCAATTTCCCGTTTCCCCACGAATGGTTCTGGAGCGGCACCTGGTGGGACGGCTTCGACGAGCCGCGCTGCACCCTGCTGGAGGCGAAGGCCAACTACGCCTTCCTGTTCGTCCCGCTGCTCGGCGTGCCCAGGCCCTGGGCGCGGGCCAAGGTGAAGTCGGACCTGCTGCAGAAGGCCGAGGTCCACAGCGACAAGGCCCGACCGACCCCGCCGGTGTTCGTCGAATGGCACTTCCTGCAGCGGATCGTCTACGAGTACTGCGCCGCGGAGTACCTGCGCATGGGACTGGCCAACCTGAAGGCATTCTGGAATCCGATGCCGGGAACGGACGAGCACGACGACTACCAGGAAACCCGCGCGAAGGAACAGGAAGAGATGAAAAGGTTTTGCGAAGAGAACCCGGGGTATTGCGCATGACGGACGCCAAGGCTTTCAGGCGCTACATATTCGAGCTGTACTTCGATCCGGCACGGCTCCTCGAACTGGACGACGACCAGCACCTGCAACGGATAGAGCGCTTCCTCGATGCCCTCGCGCCCCTCCATCCGGTGCTGGAGAACTGGTACCTGTGCGGCGACTCCCTGCGCGATGCCCTCAGCCACAACGTCACCGAGCACCGCCAGGATCTCGCCAAGGCCCTGTCGCGTGACCGACGCACCCGGGCGGTGGAACTGGTGCTATGGAACGGCGAGGAGGATCCGCTCAAGGGCGGGTTGTCGCTGGACTACGAGGCCAGCGGCAGGGCCGTCTCGTCCAGGCTCCAGTTGGAAGATGCCGGCAGCCTGCTGCAGGTGTTCGACGCACCGGCGTCCTCCTTCGTCGCGATCTTCCTCGCGGCGCTGGAAATCTGGCCCGAAACGACCTGGGGCATGCTCGCTCCGCATGCGTACTTCGTACACCAGCGGACCTTCCCGGACCGCCGCAGCATCGGCTGGATCGGCTTCTGCCCGCATCCGCTAAGGGCCACGGACTTCCCGGCGGCTACGGAGCTGGTCGACATTCCCGGCCGTGGCACCCTGCTGCTGAACGGCCGCGAACCGATGGACGAAACCCGTCGCGAACATTTCGAGCGCGTCGGCGAAGCGGACATCAAGCTGATGGAACTGGGCTACCTGCCGCCGCTGCGCGGCTGACGACGTACGAACCTGGTGGGGCCTCCGTTCCGTGGGGCGAATACGCCACCGGCGTTATCCGCCGGTATCCCGCCGCAACGGCGGATAACCGCAGGCGGTTATTCGCCCTACCAGGCCCACGTGCCACGCAGCAAGGCCACCCTGGAGTGACCTCCGTTCCGTGGGACGAATACGCCACCGGCGTTATCCGCCGATATCCCGCCGCAACGGCGGATAGCCGCAAGCGGTTATTCGCCCCACCAGGCCCACGTGCCACACTGGAAGGCCACCCTGGAGGGGGCTCCGTTCCGTAGGGCGAATAACGCCACCGGCGTTATCCGCCGGCATCCCGCCGCAACGGCGGATAACCGCAAGCGGTTATTCGCCCTACCAGGCCCACGTGCCATGCAGAAGGCCACCCTGGAGGGGGCTCCGTTCCGTGGGGCGAATACGCCACTGTAGCGCGGCGCGAAATTTGGCGCGGATTTGCGCCATAAATGACACGACCTAGCCGTTTCGGGCGCGGCAAAAGACTTTCAAAAGATCAGCACAAGACCACGATGTCGCCATCGGCCACACGCTCAGAAAGAGCTGTAAGCTTGCCGATTCCTTCCCGCAGAAATCGGCTGAGCTGCTCGATGCACTCGCGCTGGTCATCGGTGAGGCTGAACTCGGCCTCCATGCTGTCCATCAGGTCTAGGCAGCACTGGTTGAGGAACCCCACCTCCAACAGCTCCGCACGCAATCTACGCCTCAATGCATCGTCCATCCCAGCATCCCTATCTACTGCGCATATCAGTCGGGACCGTAGCAAATAGGAGATGCTGGTCACAATTATCAAAACGCCTAGTGACAATGTCTCGCGGTCATGCCAAGAACACCCCCTTCTTACGACGTCGAGATGGAAGGGGCTGACCAGGCTTTGGATACGGAAGAGGCGGGACTTTGGCTCGCGCTAGCCAGTTCTTTCGGATCAGATATATATAGCGGAACTGCAATAGGCTCTTGCGTACCGCCCGCTCCAGGTTGTCCCGCAGGTACTTCGCACGTCCGCCTCCTCCAGGGCGCGCCGTGAGCAGCATCTCGTGATAGGTCTCCCCGTCAAGCTCATAGAAGCCCTTTCGGTGATGTCCGAAGTAAAGAAAGTTGGCGGCTTGGTAGACGATCCCCCATCCCCCACATCGCTCGTCGGCGAATGACTGCACCCAAGCAACTCGCGGGCAGGCTCGTTTGATGAACTTGAACGCATAGCTCAAAGCTCGACTCTCGCTGTTGCGAGGAGCTGAGTCATCCAGCCACATGCGGTTCAACTCCAGGTACTGATCAACCTGTGTTCCCTCAATGATTTTCGTCGCTCCCGCCACGGGGTTTAGTGCATACCCAAACTGAAGCACGCCTACTTGGACCCCGTCGATGAAGACGCCAAGGTGGACATAGGAGTTTGCGACGATCCGACGAGAGTAGTGATGCTGCTTGATGACAGCATTAGCCTCCACCCGTGGTATCTGCGCCACATAGAACGATCTGGAGCCAAACCCGGCGAGTCCTGTCTCGCCCTGAATGTATTCCGGCTTGTCACTTTTAGGCGCATGGTACGCACCCGGAGCTTTGGGATGGTGAGAAGGCTTCTGAGCCATGAGCTACCTCTGAAACAGGCGCTCCATGGCGCTCAGGTTCAATGCAGCTCGCGGCTGTCAATGCGTTCAGTGTCCGGCATCGCGGGCACTTGATCTGTAAGTGTTGGAACCCGCTAGCGCGGGCGAGCAGGCGGTTGCAACCGCCACAACGAACGTCAAACATTCTGCAAAACCTACAACTATCAGTTAGGCTTGGCCCGCTCTCGCGAGAGTGGGAGGGCCTCGGTTGACTTGCAGGTTGTGTCTGCTCGTTGACGCCACGGATGGGAGTTGCAGCTCCTACCTATGGCGCCCTCTCTTTACTCTGCGGGAAGGGGATAACGCGCCTTGATTGCCCGCACTGCCGCCATCCAGGCCGACAAGTCCGGCGCTGTGCCGGTAGCGATGGCGTCATATTCTGCCTCTAGCCGCAGAGGATCAGACTCGGTGCGATAGGCCTGGCGGCGAAGCTCCTGGACCTCGGCCAGCGCGTCATCCGGGTGGAACGTAAGATCGTCCAGGCTCACCCCGGCAGTTTCAGCGATGGCCGCCAGTGGGCCGTCCCACTCAGTGAAGAAGACCCCTTTGTAGAGAACCCGCTTCATCATGCGCTTGCTCCGTTGATTGTCAGGATGGGTGCGACGTGGATGCCCGGATCGACCAATCCGCCGAACCAGGCTGGACACGCAATGGCGATCTGAGCACCTGCGGATGCGTAGATGTACGGACACGCATTGTCATAGCCGTTGTATGACTGCATCGAGAATCGCAGATGTACCCATTGATTCGCCGGCAGTACCACGCCAGGCGCAGCGACAGCGCCATTGATCCAAAGGCGATGGGTCGTATAGGGCGCAGAGGAGATATGAGCCGAGCCGCTTTCGACACGCAGCCACATGACGACAGTCGCCCATGCGCCCGCGTTGAAAACTGTTTTGCTGCCGTTGGAGCAGCACAGATACCGTGTGACCCCATCCGCGCCGGCCGAGCCGGTAGTTGTCTGCGATCCCGCAGTCAGAACGGTGGTGAAGAACTCGACCCCGTATCGGGACACTGACGTCCACGTCCGGCCCATTGCCGCGAGCAGCGCCTGCACCCGCGCATTGAGCGCCGGCCCGGCCCCGCCGTTCGTGCTGTTGTCGAAGGCGAACTTGCCCCCATCTGCAACGGTGGCGCCGTTCCAGCCGTTGAGAAACGAGCTTGGAGTCCACGACGTTGTGAACATCGTAGCCAGCGGGTTGGCTGCGGTTCCCGCGAAACGCCCCATGTCCGGCATCAGGTTCATGAACGGCAGAACGTTGAGCGCCGATTTCGCGGCCGACCCCAGCTCCGCCCAGGCGCCGCTTTCGCGGGCATACGGCTTTCCGTCGCTCGGCGCGTCGGCCATCCCGCCCACCAGCTCAGTCCAGCCACTGCCCCCGAACTCATACGTCTTGACCTGGCCAGCAGGCGTGGCCTCGTTCGCCACCTGCACCCGCCAGCCCAGCCTGGGTGGCATGTACTCCCAAATGGGCGTGGTCGCGCCAGTCGCCCACCAGCGGGCCAGGCGGTTCTGGTTCGCCCCGGCCCCAGTGAAAATGTAAGTGTCGCCCTCGGCCTGGCCGGAAGTTGGCAGCGTGGCGACGCGGCCCTTGACCACGGGCTGGCGCAGGAAGTCATCCCAGCGCAACAGGCGCATAAGTTCGTTGTAGTGCCCCTCACCGGGTGCGCCGTTGATCAGTAGGCCAGTGTTCGGCCCCATCGTCAGGCTCATGCGGAAACGCCTCCTAGTTCTTCGCCAAGCCGGAAACCGAGGCCGTGGCGTTCAATCGTGATGTCGTGCTGCTGCCAAGAGTTGATGCCGTCGCGGACACTGCGCAGGACAAGGCGCACGTCCTGGAGCGGACCATCCGCCATGTCCTCGGCCAGCGGATAGGACCAGCTACTGGATGTGAGGCCGGCGTAGGTGCGCTTCAGCGTCGTGCCGCTGTAGACCTGGAGCGTCACCGTCGCCCCAGCTTCCGGGCCGATGTTGCCGACCGTGGTATCGATCAGCTGGTCGGCCTGGCCAATGCGGTCGCGCTTCGCCCAGCTCACTGATAACGCCCCGTAGACCTTCGCCGGGTACGCGCTACCGTTGATGCGGAACTGGCCGGGCGGGTACGGCTTACCTTGGCGCCCGGTCAGCGTCAGGCTGTCGGTGGCGGCCAGCGCCGGGGCCAGTTGGCCCTCGCTGGTGTTCGTCAGCAGCCGGGCCTGGAGCGTCACGCCCTGGCTGTAGACCGTTTCGTCCACCGCTTCGAACGTGTCGTAGAACCAGACCCGAGCCCCGGCCAGATGCTTGGCCGGTACGGTATCGGCGCAGCCGCGCGCGAGGGTGACCGTGCCGCTGGCGTAGTTGACTGCATCGACCCGGACTATCTCATCGTCCACGACTGCGGCCTGGCCGACAGTGACGTCCTCCAGCCGGCTGGCGTTGGTCAGCGTGACCACGCTCGGGCCGGCCACCAGCGGCAGCTCGGCAGCGAGTAGTCCGGTCGGGCACCAGTCGCCGGTTCCGCGATCAACGAACGCGCCAGAGCTGCCGACGCGGTCGGTCAAGGTGTAGCTCTGCGACAGGCTGGTCGGCGCCACGGCCAGTGCGGCAAGGTACGACGCGGACACGTCCAGGAGCTGCAAGTTGGCCGGATCGATCACCCCGGCCAGTTCGCGATAGGGTGCCTCCATCAGGCGGCGCACAGTGATCGCCCGAGGCGTCCGGTCTGGCGGAATCCAGCCCGGTGGTGGCGGTGCCACGCCGGTAGTCGCCGGCAGATTGAACTGGTCCTGAACGACGGTCAGGACGATCTTGCCGTCGCCGAGGAAGTTGTCCTCGATCCGGCCGACCCGAACGACGGTTTCAGGGATGCCGCGCCGGGTCGAGCGAATACGGAACGGCTGGCCTGGGTTCAGGCTACGGGCGCGGCGGTCGAATACGCCTTTATAGCGCTTCAGGCCGGTTGTCTTCAGACGCATTTCCCGCTCACCGACTCGCCCGGCCAACTCGCCAGTCGGCACGCCCAGGAACTCGACTTCCTCGGACGACCGCCGCCCCTGCGACGCGGCGACCGCGTTGTTGTTGACGATGACTTGGCGCTGCGCACCGTCGGTCTGGTCGATGTACTTCACGATAAGCTGGCTCGGCGCGAGCGAGGTCGAGCCGGTCTTCTCCTGGGTGATCTCCAGGAGGCCGCTGTCCTCGTCGAACAGCGGCAGGTCCGCGACGTTGTAGTCGTCCCGCAGGAGCCGGATGCTGATCTGTCCGGTCTGGCGGTTCGGGTAGACTTCGGCGCCAATGTGCGACTTCACCGTCTCGCAGAAGTTGGCGAACGTGTCGGACCTGGTCCATTCAAAGCACAACCCGAAACCCTCGGCATACAGCTTGTCAGCAGCGGCCCGCCAGCTCGCCTCGTCCATTCGCGTGCGGGCCAGTCCCCGGAAGTCCCGGCCGGTGTAGACGAGATATAGGATGTGCGCCGGGTTCATCGCCTTGATCTGACCGTCCGCGAGCCAGATAAATTGCTTTTCGGGATACCAGGGGTTGCCGTCCCACAGCCGGTTCCCGCCTCGACGCAAAATCTCCCACTTTTTCGGGTACCAGTTAACCGAGGTAACCAGGCCGGAATAGAAGCACGTGGTAACGCCCCGGAACGCCGGCACCAGGCCGCCGAGCATCGCCGCCAGGCGCGGCAGGACGCCCTGGTCCTCTTCACCGAACAGGACATCCAGCGTCCCATCGAGCCCACCTTCGCCCTTGTCACCACCGAACAGCTCAGGCGCATTGATGCGGACCTGTCCGTTGCTGGTGATCGACCCTTTCCACGCGGTTTTGCCACTCGCCCGGATTGCACAAACTTCATCGACTTTCTTGCCCAGGGCGAAATGGATGTCGAAGTAGTAGCGGAACCCGACCGTCTGTGCCTTCGGTTTAGCGCCCATTCGCGATCTCCTGGCGTGCATGTTCAACCAATTTGAGCGCGAGCGCGTCGCCGGTCGCGACCAGCACGTCGGCCTCGATGCCGTCCCGTAGGAACGCCATCCAGTCGAGGTCATGGCGCTTGAAGAACTCCCTCGCCTGGCGATGGCAGTAGCCCTGCCGAGTGGTCCAGGTCGGCACGGTATGCAGGTGCTGAGCCGTAACGATCATTTCTTGCTCCCTTTGGTCTTGATCGCCTTCGTTCGGTAGTTGCCTACGGTCAGCACCATCCAGCTCTTCGACCAGCACTGACCGAAGACGGCGACCTGCTCGTCGCCCTCGTCACAGCGCGGGAAATCGATGTCCTCAAAGGCGGTCGGCTTGGGCTTCTGCGGCTTCGGCGCCAAGACCTTGGATAGGATGAACGACGCCGCCAGAATGACGAGATTGATTGTGATCGGATCCACGGCCTACCTCACCAGACCTGATCGCCATCGAACGGCGACTTGCCTTGCATCGCGTTAAACCCCCTGAAGTTGGGGAGGTTGCTGAATTTGTCGTCGCAGGTTTGCGCGAGCCCGTCGCAACCCGGATAAACCCGCAGTTGGCCACCTGCCGGAATGCCCTCGGTGCCGCCCAGGATGTAAAGATCGGGTCCGGCGTGCCGCTCGATGTAGCGGCTATCGTAGTTGTCGCCGTCCACCTGCCACTCGACGTAGCCTCCGGTAAACCAGCCATCGGCATAGCCGGCGACCACGCCGCTGGAGATCACCCAGCCGCTGATGCTCTGCGGCGTCAGCGTCACGCGATACGGAACGAGGTTGACCTTGCAGCGATGGTCGCCAACGACTGCCGTGCAGGTGCGGCAGTAGGTATCGATCAAGCCGGGCTGGTCCATCAGTTCGTCTTCGGACACGCACGTTATGCGGCAGCTATCCACGGTCGGCCAGTCCACATCGCCAATCTGGCCTACCCAAGAAACCGCTGCCTCGGCGTCGCCGTAGTGCATGTCGTAGACGACCAGGTCGATGGCACCGCTCGGTGACCGGGTCTTGTACAGCAGCGCGACATCGAGGTCGGCCGGCGCGGTGATGACGAACTGGTCGGACTGCGGATCGCCGGAGCAGATAATTCCGTTGTCGGTGATGCCGCCCGGCACGGTGCGGAAAATCTGGTTCTGGTAGGTGATGTCCCGGTCGCTGCTGTTGTAGCTCCAGCGGATCGCTCCACGGCTGAACTGGTACAGCCGCACCGGCTGCCCATCCGCGAGCGAGCTTTCGCGGCTGTTAAAACTCATCGTCACGAACCCCTTTGAACGTCAGCGCGGCGGTTGCGACGCCCTCGCTATCGGTGACGTGCTCTATCTCGACCACGTCGGTGGCGGCGCTACAGAGCGCCATGAAACAGATGCGCGCTACATCGGTCGGCTCGACCAGGCGGCCCAGGGCGGCGTCGATGGCCAAACGCTCGGTGTCGGCGTCCAGCTCGGTGCTGGTGAGGATGCGGCGGTGATAGACCGTGCCGTCGTACAGCTCGATACGGATGTCGCGACGGCCCGGCCGACCATTCGCGAAACGGGCATAGCCGATATTGCGCACATCCAGCGCGGTCGCCAGTTGCGAGACGGTGGCGACCAGGGTCAGGTCGTCGGCGTGGGTCGGCACCCATAGCGGCTTCTGCTGGCCGCGCAGCGCATAGACCAGGCTACGGAACGCCGACCGCTCGGCTCGGCCCATGCCGATCCAGCGATGGCCGATGACCGGCAGCGCCATCCCGGCGACGTCGGTCACGCGGGGAATCGCGCTGCCGTTGTCCAAGGTGGACAGCAGGCGCTGATAGCTCGACGTCAGGTCTTCGCTTTCGTCCGGGTGCTGCTCCAGCACTGGCCGCCCCCTGTAGGTCGTCGCCGGCATTACCTCGGGCCAGGCGCTGGGCTCCATTATCAGGAACGACACCCGCGCAGACTGCGCGGTATCGGTCAGCCGGGTCAGCGTGGGCTGTTCGGTCAACTGCGCGGTGCGCACCGGGTACAGTCGCGAGCCAGTTCTCCAGGTGGCCTGGACGGGGCGGACCAGGTCCAGGCCGGCGGCGGTCACTGCCTTGACCTCGACGACTTCATAGGTGAAGGCGTCCTCGCCGCGCAGCATCGCCAGACCGCCGTCGCGGAAGTCGAGGCCGGCCGTGTCGCACGGAATGTTCAGCGAGCCGGCCGCCAGCGGTTCCTGGAGCAGCTGGATATCAGGCCAGATCGGCAGTGCCCAAATGCGCGCGCCCCAGCCGAACAGCGTCATGTCCAGCAGCTGCCGCTCGCGGTCCACCGCGTACATGTTCGCTTCGAACTCCCGGCGCGGTGCCAGGCGCATAGCCCGGCGCTGGGTCACGGCTGATTCGCTTTGCAGGATATTTGTCGAGGCGCTCAGGCGCTCGACGATGCTGTCGCCCCAGTCCGGGGCGAACGTCCAGGCGATGATCCGATTGCCGGTGATGACCAGGACCAGGTCCGGCTCGCCCAGGAGCCTCCAGACGATCCGTGCATTGACCACGGGCGGGCCGTCGGTGCCGATGCTGACCGTCCAGGTGCGTTCCTCCAGGGCAGCAAAACCCAGCGGCGGCGACGCCTGGCCAGACAGCGTAATGCCGTCTGCGGCTTCGCGGTCGATGGCGGTCAGCGTGCGCGGACTGAAATAAGCGTTCCAGACAGATGCAGGGCGTACCTGAGTGCTGACGACGTTGCCCAACTCCATGGTCGTAGGGATCAGCCACAGCCGGTTGTAATAGTTGTCTTCCAGAGCGCTCTGGTGGACGGCTGGGTACGACGAATGGATCACCTCTACCGGCTGATGCGCCGCGTAGACGCCGGCCCAGGTCGAGGCCGCGACTGCTGCCAGGCTGATGTCCTGGTTCAGCTCCAGGGCGTCGATATTCGGCGTGATGCCGGCAACGATCCCCACCAGCGGCTTTGGCACCTGGAACCCCGGAAACGTCGCCATTACTCAAGCACCCGGAAGCAGTAGCCGACCCAGGCGCTGGTGTTGCCGAAATCGGTAGCGCTTCCGCGTTGGAGCAACGGATAGACGCGCCAAGTGTCGCTGCCGATCACCAGCGGATCGCCGGGCGCGAGGAACGCCATGTTGCATATGCCAAAGTCCGGCACCTCGCCCACGTACCGCGAGCGCTGCTGAGCGCCGAACGCATAGATGGCGCAGGGCACAGGGGTGGTCGAGCTGTTCAGCTCGTTTGCGCTGGCGTCGATCAGCCCCACATCGGGATGGTACTGACTGCTGTAGTTTCCGCGACCGGGGCCGACGACGCGCCGGGAGACGTTCGTTGTGTAGTCGAACGGCAACCAGTCCGGCGATGGGCTACCGTCGAGGCTGTCTAGCCGCAGCATGCTGCCGCCGCCGCTGTATCGAATGTGGTAACCATCGAATGGATGTGATGACCAGTTGTTTGTGAGCGCCTGGCCAGAGCTGTAGAGGAACGAGCCGCAAACATACTGGCCGCCCGTATAGCCGACGCCACGCTTGTTGAGGGAGCCGATCATCACTGGACGAAACTGACCGGCAGCGATTTCGACGTGCAGGTGCAGATAGGCAGCGGTGGCGAACAGGTGATAGCGCGTGAATGGCCCGGCGCTGAGCTGCGCTATGGTTGCTTCTTTCGACGAATACGGGTTGTTCTGCACCGAGTTGCCGGGCTGCGCATTCCACGCAAGCCCGTCGTCGAACCCCGTATTGCCCGCGAGCTGCCATTGATTGGAACCGGCGTTGAACGACCAGTAGCCGTCGGCGTTGTGACAAAGCCATTCCGATGCCGAGGCGCGGTCGGTGACCCAGCCGAGCGACTCGGCGTGGACGCGCAGCTTGGCGAGCAAGTCGGCCGGGTTGTTCGCTGTTCCTGTGAAGTAAGCCATTTCAGTCCTTCCTGATCGCGTAGAGCCAAGGGTTACCGCTACGCCAAGCGGTTTGGAAAACGACGTGGTCCACACCGTCCTCGACAATCACGTCTTCGGCGCCGGAGTTGAGCGTCGGCACGTAGAAGGCGCCGTCGAAATCGCCCAGATAGCGGCGCCCCTCGGTTTCGCGGGTGACGAACTGCAAAGCTTTCAGCGGGAACTTGCTGAAAGAGTCGCGGAGCTGGTTGATCACAGTGTCGCTACCACCCGCATAGCGACCGCAGCCAAGCGGCAGCAGGGTCCGATTGCTGTAGTCGGACTCGTTGGCTGACCCACCTGCGACAGTGAAACCGAGCCAGCGCCCGGCGGGATCGCGGAGATAGCAACTGCGCTCGTAGGGGCTGCTGATGCCTCTGTGCCGGTCGCTGACGTCTGACCAGCGAGTTGCAACGTCACCACGGTAGGAGCCCACGACGGCAAGCGGGTACGGATACTGCGACGGCGGACAGGGTGGCAGGATGAAGCCGGCGCCGGCAGACTCGTAGATCGTCGAGACTTTCACGACGACCCAGAAGCGTCGGCCGTTGGCGAAGAACCAGTACGGCATGGGCTGGTTCCACAGCAGCGCCTGAACCCGCGGACTGTAGTTGGCAAACGCGGTCCAGTAGTCGCCGCCAGGCGGGATTGCTCCAGGATTGAACGCCGTGCCGCCCATCAGGCGAAGGTTGTAGTAGTCCAGGGCGGTATCGCCGTAGCTCTGAATCCCCATGTAGATGCTGTCGGTGCCGCCCAGACCTGGGGCGCGCAGGGTCACCTGGCGCACGGCGATGGCCGTGCCGGACGCGGGGATGGTGTTGTCGAAAACCTTCTCGTAGGCCTGCCCAGCCGCGACCAGGTTTGGGTTCGCAGTGAGGAACTGGACGAGGCGCTCGACCAGGTCAGCATGGTTCGTTGCAGTGCCGATTTCAGTAGCCATGGATTCCTAGTTTCCGAGTATTTGCTTGACGGCCTGGCGGTTCTTGTTCAGCCAGACGATGTAATGGTCGCCGCCCTTGCCGGCCCACATGTCGGCCGCCACCTGGTCGGGGTCTTGAACAGCATGGAGGTGGACCGCGTTGGAGACTGATGCGCTGAAGTTCTTGGACGGTTCCTGTATCTGAGCGGCGCCCATGCTTGGGCGTGGTAGGGATGGCGCGGGAATGCCGGCGACGCCCCCGGTGGCGTGGCGGACGGCCCCCGCCCAGTCATGTAGCGCCGCCCATCCGCGTTGGTTGATGTCCAGCAGCAGCGGAGTAAGCCCTGGCTGCATGGCGGATGCCGACCGGATTACGACCTCATTGTTGGATAGCCAGGCCGGTATGCTGTCGCTGGTCGGTGTGCCTGGTCCCTGGACCTGGCCGCCACCCGCGAAGCCGAAAATGCTGGTGATCGAAGACAACCAGCCACTCCCGCCACCAGCCACTCCAGCGGCCCCGGCAGCTCCCGCAGCGCCGGTCACCCCACTGACACCATTGGCGGCGGCCAGCGAGGCGGCAGCGGCCTGGATAGCGGCGGCGCCGCTCAGGAGCGTGCCGCCAGCAGTCGCCAGGGCGCCGGCCGAGGCGGATACAGCCGAGGCGCCGACCGTCAGCCCCTGGGCGCCGCCATCGGTGCCACCGCCCAGGCCAAACCCGGAAAGCAGAGACGCCCCTAGCTGGCGGGTCGCCATCCTGGCCAGGTCGCCAATCATGGTGCGGACGAAGTCATCCAGCGAGGCCTTGCCAGTCGTCACAAAGGTAACGACGGCATCCTCCAGACCGGAGAAGGCGTTACTAAACAGTTCGTAGGTCTGGCCCGCGACGTCCCTGGCGGAGTCGATGTAGTCAGCGAACGCCGACGTCGCCCCGTTGACCCAGTTGCCCTGGGCGGCCTGGAGGTCGGCGTAGTTGCGTTGCAGCTGCTGGGTCATCGCGGCATGGTTAGCTTCCAGCGCCTTGAGCTTGTCGTTGTACTCGTCGAGGCTCATGCCTCGCGAGCCGTCACCGTACTGGCTCGCCAGGTCCAGGCGCTGCTGCGCGAATCGGTCGTCAAGGCTGCCACGCTGATCGAACAAGCGGCGCTGTTGCGCGCCCATGCCCACGGCAGCGGCGGCACGTTGACCCTGGAGGGCCAGCGCATCCTGTTGTTGCTGGAGCGCGTCGCTGTAGGCCTTGACTGCCTGGGCCTGTTTCTTCAGGCGGCCCTGTTCGTTGAGCTGGAGGACTTCCAGGTCGGCGTCGGCCTTCTTCTGCGCCTTGACCATGTTGTTCCTGGCCTCGGCGATCTTCTGGTCCAGGCTGATGCGCTGGGCCGCCGTGGTGGAACTTTTGTCGCGCAGCGCCTCCAGCGCCTGGATTTCCCCTTCATAGGCTGCGGTGACCTGGTCCTTGTTCTGGCTGATCAGTTCGCCGCGCTGCGCGACATAGTCCGCATAGCTCAGTAGGCCGGCGCGCTGCTGCGCCTGGAGCTTCTGCTCGGCGTTCCTGAAATCGGTTTGCAACTGGTCCAGGCGGTTCTTCGCCTCGGTGACGCTGGACTGGTCGAGGGGCGTAGACGGCCCTTTCGGGGTTTTCGGGTCTTTGTACTTCTGATCGATGGCCTTGCGAGCGGCGGCGATATTTTCCGGCCGCAGGCGTTCGTCGTTCGGGTTAGCCGCCTGGATCGCGGCAATGCTCCGGTCCAGCTCCCTGTTGAGCTTGTCGCGCTTTTCCTTGTTGGTGCGCACCGACTCCAGCAGCTTGTCCATGCTCTGCTGGCCGCGTATTGCCTCGTCCTCCAGGTAGCGATCCAGGCGCGCCTTCTGCGCCTTCTCGCCCTCGTCCTGGATTTCCTGGAGGGCATCGGTGAATTGCTTCCCGCGCTCGTCGTCCGACATCGAGCTGCGCTGATACGCCTTGCGTAGCTCGTTGAACCAGCCCAACGGGCCGAAGACAGCCCCGCTGGCCACAGCGCGCCCCGGCTGGTAGGCCTGCCCCTTGGTCAGTTGCTCCAGGCGTTCCTCGGGTGTCTCCGTCCGGCCCACGCCGAGCATTTCGTCCCAGGCGCCCTTGGCCACCCCGGCAACGGTCTTCCAAGCGGTTTCCAGGGTGCCCAGGTTCTCGACGATCTGGCTCGCCCGCTCGTCCATTGCCTGGCTATAGGCGTCCATGGCCAGTTGGGCGGCACCCAGCGAATCGCCTTGCTGATCGAGGGCGGCTATCTGCTCGTAAACCGAGGCGGTCAGGTAGTGATATTTCTCGTTGAGTTGCTGCGAGGCTTTGACCGGTTCGTCGGCCAGCTTGGAGAACTCGGCGACCGTATCCGAAACAGCCTTGCCGGTCGCTTCCTGCATCGCGATGGAGGTAGTGGCAACCTGCTCGATCTGGTCAACCGTGAACTTGCCGGTCGCGGTGATTTCCGACAGTACCGCCACGGCCTCATACTGAGTGCCGTTCGCCCTGGCGAGTGACGCTGCCATGGCGGACAGTTGCCCGGCGGTGGTTCCGGCATAGTTTCCGGTCAGGACGATGGCTTTGTTCAGCTCGTCCGCCTCTGAGCTGCCTTTCTCATACGCCAGAGCCAGCGCCACGCCCGCAGCGGCCACCGCCGCGCCGATGACGATAAAGGCGCTACCTGCTCCGCTGAGCCCCACCATAGCCGTCTTGGCGTTGTTGGCCGACGCTGCGGCAGCGTCCGCCCCTCGGGCGATGTCGTCCAGGCCGTCGCTGGCGTTACTCGCGATCCCGAAGAACGATTTGACCTGGTCGCCCAGCGCCTGGAACGTCGCGCCGACGCCACCGAAACTGTCCTTGATCTGTCCGCCTTGCTGAATGGCAACCATCCACAACGGCATCCCGCTGGCCAGGCTGGTGACCACATCGGTAATCTGCATCGGCAGCTGTCGCATTGCCTGGCGGTACTGGCCTGCCGAAATGCCGGCCACGGCCATGGCGTCAGACGTGCCGAGCAGGCGGTCCCGCTGCTCCTGGAGCTTGGCGTTGTAGGTCGTGAAGACGTCCGGGTCGATCCCTCGCCCCCTGGCAGCATTCAGGCGCGCCTGGAGGCTGTCGAGCTTCTCCAGCTCGCGAGTGACCGGGTCGATGGCCGCGAGCAGTTTTCCCAGCTCGGCCTGCTGCCGGTCGAACTCGGCGGTGGCTTTCGCCGCAGCCTCGGCCGCTCGTTGCTCGGCTGCAACCTGCTGTTCGCGGGCGCGCTCGGCGTTGTGGTAGGCATTCATCGACGCCGATTGCGCACGGGCGCTTTCCTGCCAGCCGCTGGTGGCTGCCCGCGTGGCGGTGTTCATCCGATCCGAACTTTCCGCCAGCGCGTCCAGCGCTTCCCGCTGTTGCAGGGAGGCGGCGACCATCGCCTTGATCCGGGCCGCCTGCTGGTCGGCCGTCTCCCCCAAACCGGACAGCTCCCGGCCAGCCTGGCTGGCATGGTCACCAGCGGCCTGGATCGAGTTGGACAGTTCCTCGACCTGGTCCGCACCCTGCTGAAGGTCAGCGCGGATGCGCAGGGCTAATACAAGGTCTTGGTCGGCCACGTTCACTTACTCATGAGCTGATCATAGGCGGCAATCGCTACAGAGCCCCCGGCGAAGCCATGGTTGACCGCCATCAGCTCGCGGGCTTGCTGGCGGCCCTTTTCTGCCTCGGCTTCGCGGAAGAACAGCATTAGCTGTCGCTCGGTGTAGCGGCCGAGCTGGTCGCGCTGGTGTCCTGCTGCGACGAGGCAGGCGAAGACTCGACCCCACGTTGTTGGAGGGCTTGAGCCACGACTATCGGTCGCCACAGGCGGCGGACGAAAAAACCCTGGTTGGCTGCCCACCAGACCAGCATCAGGGACTCACCGTCGCTTGGACGGAGCGAACGGACCCAGTCATCCGCCTTGCCACAGCTCACGGCAATCAACGGCAGAACGAGTTTCCAATGCTCCGTCAGCACGTCCAGCGCAATGGTCGCGCCCTCGACTCCTTCGAGGTGTTCACGCGGCACCTGGAGGAACGCCTCGGCAATGGCCTTGAGGGCCGCGTGGTGGGTGAGCTGCTCTTCGAAGGTCAGCTCGCGGACAACCAGGTCCTCGCCCCCGACCGTCAAACGACGGTCGGGGAACAGAACTTCCAGGCTGTCATCGACGGGGGTGTCGTTCGGCTTCTTCATGCCTCACTCCCCAGCTGGATGATGCGGCCGAAGCGGCCCAGGTCGCCGGTATCCGGCTTGCTGGTGTCCAGCAGGATTCCGCCGCTGATCTGCATACCGGCGACGGTGTTGCCGTCGCTGATCAATGCCAGCTCCTGGAGCGGATCGGTCGCAACCTTGAACAGCTCGACGATGACCGGCGCGCCGCCTTCGGCCAGGTTGATGCCCTTGTAGCGCAGGGCGATGGTCGGCTGCGGCGCGGTGAACATGCCCACCTGGCGAGTCGCCGCGTACTCATAGGCCGCCTTGAACGGCTGGGTCGGGGCCGGCGTCGGCAGACCCAGCAGTTGGACCTCGCCGTAGGCGCCATCGGCTCGCAGGGCGTAATACTGCGGATCGAGGGGCGCCGGCGTGCTCGCGCTATCGGTGATGACCAGCTCGCTGACGCCCGGATTGGCCAGGCGGATTACATCACCAGCCACCAGGGCGGCGGGGAGCGCCTCACCCGTCACAGAGCCGGCCGCCTTCGTCACGACCTTGCCATAGAGGGTGAGCGCCAAGTTATCTGGGTCGATGCTGTGCAAGGTCATGCTGACGGTGGCGGTCTTGCCGATGGGGAAGCTTCGGACCAGGGCTTTCTGGCCGCTGTAGCTTTCCTTGTGCTCGACCTTCTCGACTGCGAGCTGGATGCTCATGGCCGAGACATCCTGAATCCAGCGCCATTTGCCGAGGACGCCGTTGACGATAGGCGCGGCGTCAATCTCACCTTGCCCGTAGAAATACGTTTCCTGTGCCATGTGAGGCCTCCGTAGGAATCAGATGTTGCGCGTTACTTGTCGCGTTTCTCGTCGGCCTTGGGCTCGGCGGGAATCTTGGTGATCAGTTGACGGCGCAGCAGGAACTCGGCTTCGGCGCGACTGACGTCGATCTCGTCGCCCTGCGCCACCGGCTTGCCGGCATGGGTGTGATTGGGTTTCTCGGCGGTGATGGTGACTTTTACGGTTTCCATGACTTGAGCCTCGGGAAGACAAAGTTGGCGGTGAATACCAGTGGGAAATAGAAGAACCCGTTGCTGTAGCTGACTGGCGAAGCCTGCGGGCTGCGGGCCAGCGGAGTGACGCCCTGATCAGGAACCCAGCCGGTCAGTGCCTTGAGCAGCCGGCCGAGCAGCGGGCCGGCTTCGCGCCGGGCGCCCTGGCCGTCGCCCTGGGCGTCGGCGTAGTACAACGTCAGCACGGCTGCCCAGTGCTGGGTGACCGTCTGAATCGCCCGACTGCCGCCCTGGTGCGACGCCCCGGTGCCGATCTCGTCGCCCAGGTAGACGACATAGACGCAAGGCGAGCCCTGGCGCTGTTCGTCGAGGGTGGCCAGATCGGGGACGCCCGAAACGTCCTGAAGGCCGGGCACCTCGGCGCGGATGCGCTCGACCAGGAGCGTCTCCAAGAACAGGTAATCGAACGGTTCGGCAGTGCTCACCAGGTGCCCCCGAAATCGTTGCGTTGCGAACTGATTTGCACGGTGTTGGCAATGGGCGCCGGGGTGCCGGAGCTGGTCAAGGCCAGGCTGAGCTTCCCGGAGGAAATACCGCCCAGCAGCTTCCGCTTGCGCTCGGCATCCAGGATCGCGGGGTGGTCGTCCTTGACCTGGGTGTGCAGGTTGGCAAATGCCAGCACGCACGCTACGCGCTTCAGCACCACAGGCACCTGGGCCAGCGGCAGCTGGTAGCGGGCGTGCAGGTGGAGATCGATCTCCGCGTCCGCATCGGCGATAGCCTGGGCCACGACCGCCGGATCGATGGTCGTGGCGGGTTTATTGACGCGGTCGCTCAACTGGCGGATGGACGCCTCGCCGTACTGCTCGACCAGGTCGGCCTGGGTGCAATAGCTCACTGTTGCGGCTCCTGGTGCTCCAGGACGTCGATGGCGCTATGGCACTCGGCAGCGACCCGACGATCCAGCTCGGCCTGGGCGAGGTCGCCCTGGGCTTCGATGATCGGAGCGTTGTGCTCGGCGTTCTGCGCGGCGATGGTCAGTTGACTGATGGCCAGGGTGTGGTCGCTCATGTCGAACTCCTGATGAATAGGTGGCCATCCGTGGCCAGGGGCGGTCCCTCTGCTGGGGCGGGTTATTCCTGGGTGTCGTTGTCCGACGCGGACGGCTCACCCTCGCCGCCGACGTCGTCCGGCAGGAACTCGCAGGACTCGACGCGCAGTTGGGGCTCTTCCTTGATGGCCTTGAGCTGCGCCTCGGTCAGGGCGGACAGGGCGATTCCGATTCCTTCGCTGGTGAACGCGAAGCCAGCACGCCGGAAGGTCGGCGGATAGCTGCGCACGAAGATGCCCTCGACGCTCTGCTGGGCTTCATCGCCCGCCGCCTGGCGGGCCTGCCTGGCGGTCGGCTTGGCGGTAGTTACGGCTTTGCGTGCCATGAGCTGCCCCCTTATGCGCCAGTGCCGGTGGAGCCATAGGCCAGTTGCCAGAAGCCGTAACCGGCAGCAGCGCGGGCCTCGGCGCCGAACTTCAGCTTGCGCAGGCTGAAGACGTCATCCGAATCCAGGTTGACCTGGGAAACGAATACCGGCTTCTTCCTGGGCTGGTAGATGAACGGTTTTACCGGCTTGGTGGTGTCCAGCAGGAACCAGGCGGTGTCGGACTCGATCCGCCCGTCCACTACCAGCTCAGCAGTGCCGACGTAGGGGTTCGGGGTGTTGTCCGCGAGCTTCGGGTTGGTGAGCAGCATCTTCGCCACGTCTTCCAGCGCCGGGCCGACCAGGAGCACGTTGGGGGAGACGTTGAGGGAACGCCCTTCCTCGTCCTTGAACTTCTTCATCGCAGTGCGAGCAGCGCCATAACCTGCCTTCGCCGCCGCCTGGCTGGCGTTGGAAAGCGGAGCGGTGCCCTTGTTGCTCACCGAGGCATCACCGACAGGGTGGTCCGTGTCGATGAAATACTGGCCGTCGAAACAGAGCTTGGTGAAGGCACCGTTGACCGCTTCGTAGACCAGTTCGTCCGGGAGTTGCGCCGCCGAGAAACCGGCCATCTGCGCCTGGGGCGAGTAGATGCCGAGCTGGTCGTCCTCGATGTCGTTGCGGTCCACCTCGACGGTGGCTTCGAAGTCCTCGTTCTCGACAACGTATTTGTAGGCCTTCAGGTTCTTGACCACCTTCGCGCCGATCCAGCGGCGCATCTTCGGAAAGGCGCTCAGCCACTTGTAATCGTTGCTGCCGGTGTTGCTCGGCACTTCCATGGCGATCTTCTGCCAGGTGGTGGGGGCTGCCCCGAAGGCGTTGTTGAAGATGGTTTTGATCGCGACGAATGCCGCGCTGAGACTCTGCTTATTGATCAGCATGTGTCCGGTTCTCCGTTGGTGAGCCTGTTATTCCACCCACACGCCGTCCGGTTCGACGCCGATGATGCGGCCGGCCGGGGAGCGGGTTTCGGTGCCGTCCGTGGCGGCGACGGTCTGGTCGTCCACGATGTAGGCGGGTTTCATCAGGTGCGCCTGGGTGACGCTGCCGTCGTTCGCCCACTTGAAGGCGTTCAGGCGGCGCACGCGGACGACCTTGGCGCCATCCGCGCCATTGCGGTTGTCCACGTATTCCTCAGCGCGGCCCAGGTAGGTCAAGCCGGTGGCGGTGCTGCCGCCTACGGCGAACCCGGTAGCGTTCGCCACGACGATGGCGCCGGCGAAGACCTGGACGTTGGCCGCTACCGGCACGCCGATGACCTCGGCGTCCTGGAGCGGGGTGTTGCGGTCGGTGGTCAGGGCGGTCATAGCGCCTCCTTACTGGCCTTTCAGGGTCTTGAGGTAATCCTCCGGCTTGATCTGCATGGCCGAGCAAACCGCGAGGGCGGCCTCGTCCAGCTGGTCAATCGAGGTAGGCACCGAGGTACGCCCGGCGCTCTGCTGTTGGGTCAGGGCGGCGATGGGCTTGGCCTGGCCCAGGTAGCTCTTCAAGCCGGCCAAGTCCTTGGCGCCGTATTCACGCGCCCAGGGCTCCATGGACGGAATGAGTCGGCCCTCCTGGATAGCGCTGTTGATCAGGCCGTCCAGCTCGCCGCCGTTGATGCGAGAGGTCAGCGCCGCGACCTGACCCTGGAGCTGGGCGACGGCCTCAACGGGCACATACTTCGCCGGGTCGGGGTTACCGGGGGCGGCGACCTTCAGTTGGGCGGTGGCTGCGGCGATCTGCTCGACGTCCGCATCCTTGGCCAGGCCGAGGGTTTCGCGCAGCTTGGCCAGGTTGGTCGCTTGGGCGTCCAGGGCCGGCTTCAGGGCGGTCAGGGCCGCAATGGCCTCTGCCTCGGTCGTGCCTTCTTTCAGCGACAGGGCCGCGATGATGGCTTTCAGGAGTTCATCCACAGGGGTTTCCTCGTCGGGGTTGTAGAGGCCAAAGGTCGCGGCCGCTCGGCGTGCGAGAGGCTCCAGACCGTCGATGGCGGGGTCATTTGTCATTGCGCCCATGAGGATGGAGAGGACCGTGCCGTCCGGGGCGTAGCTGAAGACGGGGCTGAAGTAGAGGTACTCGCCGTCCTCGATCAGCTTCGCGGCGCGGGCGGTGTATTCGACACGCCCCCACAGGCCGGAGCCTTCGCGCCATTCGAAGTCCAGGAAACGGCCGGCAGCGGGCGCGGGCTGGCCGTTCTGCTCTTTCTTTAGGGTCTGGTGCTCGTAGTCCAGGACGGGCGGAGTCTTGCGCGACCGTGCGCGCTCGATCACTGCGGCGGCACTGGCGGCATCGATCCGCCAGCCCGGCACATCCATAGGGCGCCCATCCATGGGCCAGAACTCACCAGCAGGCGTAACTTGAATCCAGGCGCTGCCGTCCTCCAGCTTGGGGAGCTGGAAAGAGCAAGCGGCGATGGCAATGTGTAGGCGGTTCTTCTTCATGCCGCCATGGTGGCGACGGTCGAGCGCGGCGGTTACGGGAAGGGGTTCAACGACTGCGGAAACCGTCCGGCGCCATCTTCTGGCCAAGCCCTGGCACGCGGATGGCGGTGGAGCGATTTCTAACGGGGTTCTAACGGGGTTAACGCACCGACTCTGATGCGAGGTAGCGGCTAACCCCGTTTCGGCGCGTGTAGCGCGTTTGCGGGCGGATCAGTTGATCACGCAGATGGCGGGTCGTTCGCAAGGCACTCCAGGGCGAACTGGACGGTATACGGCGCGGGACGGTAGCCCTCTTTGACGTCCTCGCTCAGGTAATAGCGCATCACCCTGTCACTGAGGCCGAGCAGCTCGGCTGCGCGCCGCTGGCTGATACCGGCTTTCTTGAGCAGCCCGCGCAGGTAGCGCGGGTCTGGATTGTGGCTGGAGGCGTCAGGCTTCATGCGAGACATTAAGCCACTCGCCGTCTTTCAACTGCGCCGCTTTAGCGTTCATTTCCTCGACCACGGCGGTAGGAACGCTAACACCGTATGCCTCTTCATATGCTGAATCGTCGAACTGCTGTCCCGCTTCAACGTAGAACTCGAATCCGCCGAAATCAGGGTTAGTGGTAACGATGCTGGTGAACGTAGTCATGGCTTCGATCCTTGTTGGCGCCTCGCCGTTGTGGCTGGCATGACGCCATATTAGGCACATTGTGCCTAATTAACAATAGGCACAATGTGCCGCTTATCCGAATACATTCCCTCTAGCGACCCTGGGACAGAACAGCCAGGAGGACGTCCAGGACCGCATCGCGGGCGCTTGGCTTGAGCTGGCCGTTTCTGAGGACCGGCAGATACGGGCGCGCCGGGATTGTCACCTTACGGCCTCGCCCAGCCTGACCGCCCAACTGCTGGATAGCTGCGTAGCTCAGATTGGAGCCGATCTGCGCCTGGTCACGGTCGGCGCGGGTGGTGATCGAGCGCGCCAGGGCGTTGGTGACCTGGAGAATTGGATGCGCGCCGCGCCCCTTCGCCGCTCGCGCTGCAACGGTAACGGGGCTCAACTGGGGCCATCCCGGCCCCTCGTCCATGAATGCAAACTCCGTCTCGGCCAGCAGCTCAGCAGCGATGCCGCGCATCAGCGGCAGGGTGTCGGTTACAGCCGCGTAGAGCGCCGCCAGGCGCTCTTGGACCTCGCGGTCCACCAGCTCCAGCTCGATGCGATTGGCCATTAGCGAACCCTCCTGTAACGGCCCAGGGCGAGCCCGTCGTCGATGCTTTCCATCGTCACCTCTGTAACCTGGCTGATGTTCTCCATTTGGCCCGGCCCATAGACGCCACCGCGCAGCCGAACCGCCAGGGTCGAGTCGCCGTCCTGGACGACATAGACCAGCGACTCGCTGCCACGCTCCCACAGCACCATGGCGGGCTGGGCCAGGCGCTGCGGCAGGTTCGCCAGCTGCTCGCGAGCGACCGGGCTGTTACGGATCACGGTGTCGCTGGCCGATACCACGCCAGCCTGGAGCTGGGCACCCTGGGCAGCCGCGTAGGTGATGTCGGTCGGATCGAGGACGCCGACCGACATCGTCTGTCCCTGGGGCGACGTGGAGCGGTCCACAAACGCCTTCCAGGCGCGCTGGCGTACCGGGTCCAGGAGCACGTCCTGGACCTCGCCGAGGGCGGCAGGCGCTCCCAGGGTGCGCTCGGCCTTGTTGTACAGCACCTGGTCCATCAGGGCGCTCTGTATCGGGCTGCCGTCGAACCCGGCATCGGGGCGAAATTGGATCTTCCGACCGGCCCGGTCGGTCGTTTCCAGGGTGGTCAAGGTCTGCTCCCGAATCTCCCCTGTCCGCTTGTCTACGCCCGTCTCGACGGTCACCTGGCCGGTCTTGCCGGCGCTGGACTCGACCGTCAGACCCCGGCGACGCACAGCGGCCGCCGTCAACGGAACGATTCGGCAGCGGCAGTTGTAGCCATTCGGCGGCATGATGTGCTGCCAGATCGGGTCGTCCCAGCGGTACACCTTGCCATGTAGCGCCGCATGGCTGGGCCGGGTGACGCTGTCCATGACGGCCACATACATCCAGTAGGGGTGGGTTTCCCTGGCCTCGTATGCGGCGGCATAGCGCCCGGCCATGTAGGCCGACTGCATGTTGGTCTGATAGATGGTTTCCAGCCGGCGCGGGCTGCCGAGCTGGGCGACCTCGGCGCCGCCGTCCGGCGCAACCACAATCTGGCGTCCCCACCAGCCCTTGGCCTCCAGGATCGGCCGCAGGTTGCGCTGGAAGTCGCGCAGCGTTCCGCCACGTTCCAGGTTATCGACCAGTGCGTCGCGGATGTCCTGGAGCACGTCCAGGCGTGCCGCCTTGGCCACCGTCAGCGCTCGGGCATGGGTGGCCGCGTCAACATCGTGCCAGTTCCAGGTGATCGAGAAGCCTTTGCGCTCCAGGTACTCGATGGCGGCCTCCGGCCGCATGGCGAAGATGGCCCGCAGATCGGCCTCGGTTGGCGTTGCCATCAGTCGATCCGATCCAGCGTGCCGTTGAGCCGGCCCCAGGTGTCGGCCACGAACAGTAACCGATGGAGGGCATCCGCCAGGGCGCTGTCGTCCATATCCGGGAATGCCTCGGCCAGGGCGCCGAGCAGCTCGGCCTCGCTACCTCCGCGGCTGATCACATCCAGGAGCGGCGCGACCAGGCTATCGGCCTGGTTTTGCATGTCCTGGGCCGGCAGGCTGGCCAGCACCTGGTCCAGCGCTTCCTGATCGCGGTAGCGTGGTCCGATCACCTGGGCCAGCGCAGCGATGCGAGGACCAGGGCGCCGGCTCAGCTGGGCGATACCTGCGCCGACCTGATCGACCAGGACCGCCTCGCCATTGGCTGGCAGCGGGATTCCCAGCTGCTCCTGGACCCAGTTGACCGGCACCTGGACGCCCAGCTTGACCAGGGGCGGTAATGACGTTGCCATGGCGGCCAGGTCGGCCCGGTCCTTGAGGTCGAACACCAGGCGGGGGGCGCGGCGTGCGTCGAGGTTGCCGGAGCGATTGAGGACCAGGAGGGGCCAGAGTAGGTCGCGACTCAGCGTCGCGGCGAGCTGGCGGGCATCCGCCGCCAGAAGGTCATGGCGCACCTCGTTATGGACCTGTCCCAGGGCGTAGGCGCCGCCGCCCGACTCGCTGGTCTGGCTGGTGAGCGTGCCGCCCAGGATCGCCTTTGACATCGAGTCATCGCACCAGCGCATCATGGCCATGAACGGCTCGGCCGAGCCTTTCGACGCTTCCTGGAAGTCGATAGACATACTCTCGGGGATGATGCCCGCTGCGGCATGGCCGAGGCCGGTCACGGCTCGCAGCAGGGTTACCTTCTCTTCGTCGGGCGTGCCGGGCGGGTACTTCCCGAGCCGGATCGGCAGACCGTAGATTTCGAGCATTTCCGCCAGGTCGGCCGTGGAGTAGTGCTTGAACAGGTATGGCCAGGCCACGACCCGGAACAGCCCGCTACGCGCCACGTATCCCGAGCGCGAACGCGGCTTGTGCATGATCCAGCCGAACGGCTGGAGTACCTCGCCCGCGATGCTGTTATCGCGCAAGCGCAGCTCGTCCTGGTCGTCCGGGTTCAGTTGAAACCAGCTCTGCGGCCGGTGGTCGAAGGCCTGCGGCAACCACTCCCGCCCCTGAAGCGACCAGTCCAGCTCGATAGCGCTATAGCCGTGGCCGACGCCGTCCATGCAATCGAGCATGAGGTCTTCAATGCCCTCCAGGTCGAGCAGCAGCTCGTGGAGATACTCCGCGTCGGCCTTCTCTGCCGCCGAGGCGTTGCGCGGCGGCTCGATGGTCCAGTCCAGGCCGAGGACAGCGCGCTTGCGCTTGCTCATTTCGGCGAACAGGTGGGCGTCGCGTTCCTCCATGTCCATGAACAGCTCGGCCTGAGCCTGGAGTTGACCCTGCTCGGCCTCGATCAAGATGCGAGCCAACTTGGCTGGGGTCAGCCCCTTGGCCGGGTGGTTGGCGAACTCTTTGGCCAGGCCCGCCAGGTGCGCGGTCTGCTGCTTGCGCAGCTGCTGGGTTCGCAGGGGGTTGCCGTAAATATCCACGATGGTGGCCATCGTTGCGTCTCCTACCAGTCGCCGCCCATGCGGCCACCTACGTCAAATGAATCGTCAAATCCACCAGAGCTGGCGGTCCCTTGCCGGCCTACCAGGGCGAACTCCATGGAAGCGAAACCGGTTGTCGCGAGCATCCAGAGCATGTGCAGGGCGTCGGGGCCATCGTCGTGGTCTGCGGCCGGGAAGTGGCGCAGCTGTTGTTCCAGGACGGTCTGGCTTGGATGCAGACGGATTAGGCCGTTGGCCATGTGCGGCTGGAGACTTTCGATGCGCAGCAGCTTGTCGGCGTGCGGGGTGATCGCTCGGGCAGGTACTGGGCAGCCCGCCTTGGCCGAGCGCTTCACCAGCTCGGTGCGCAGGAACTCCTGGAACTGGACCGCCTCAACGCCCCAGACCAGGCAGCGATAGGCCCGCTGCATGGCGATGATGTCCTCGATGATCTTGTCCGGCAGGCGCTTGCGGATACCGGCCTCGACCACGTCCAGGACGCCTGTTTCCCGATTGAACCCACCCACCAGGATGGCGCTGGGGTCGCGGCTGGAACCTTGCTTGCCAAGGGACGGGTCACACGCGCCGTAGAACATCCACTGCGCCAGGCGGTTGACCCAGAACGTGATGCAGGCGGCGAACGGGGCGTTCTCGCCCTGGACTGGGTCGTTCTGCTGTTCCGAGTCGAACGCCGAGTGCCCATCGCGGGCACGTTTCACCATGAGCTTGTAGAGGGGCTGCCCATCCGGCCAGCAGATGATCGCGCCGTCCTCCATGGCGGCGGCGCGCTCCTGGTAGAACTCCAGGGCGGCGGCCCCTTCGTCGTCCGAGTTGAGCAGAAGCTCTTCCCACGTCTCCCACAGGTCCATGCGGTGCGGCCATTCGATGATCGCCTTGAACTTGCGCCGCTTCCACAGTGGGTTTTTCAGCAGGCGCGACAGGACCGAGTCGTAGTGAAGGATGGTGCCGATGATGATCACGTCCATGGTGTCGTCGGCCGAGCCGAGGGACAGAACGGTCTTCTTCAGCCAGTTTTCCAGCTTGTCGCGCTGCTCCGGGCTGCGGACGTTCTCGTCGTTCTCCAGGTCGTCGCCGATCACCAGGTCAGGACGATGCGGGCCGTGTCGAAGACCGCGCATCCGCTTGCCGGAGCCGAAGACCTGGACCTTGGCATCGTTCGCCGTAACGATGGTGCCGACTTGCCAGACGCGGCCCTTGCCGGCGCCCTGGGGGAAGTCCATGGCCAGGCGCGGGTTGAACTCCAGCTCCGCCTTGATCGCCTCCAACATCGTGGCGGCCTGTTCGAAGGCATCCATGATGATCAGGGGGTAATGCTTGCGGCCGGTGAGTACGCACCAGATCACGAATATCTGGCTCACCAGGGTGGACTTGGCATTACCACGCGGTGCTGCAATGGCTTCGTGCTGGCCGTCCGGGTGGTCCACCAGCTCGGGCAACCGCTTGTAGAGGTAGTCGTGGAGCAGCGCGTTACCGCGCTTCACGTAGTGCGGGAAGTAGGTCCGGGCGAAATACTCATAGTCCGCGCTGGCCCGTTCACGCCGGGCGGCGCTGGCCTTCGGGTCGGGGTCGAAACCTGCGACCTCGGCCTCGATCTGGCGGCGGAACTCCCCCGCAAGCTGGGCAATATCCGCCAGGAAGTCTCTGGTGTTACCCTTCATGGGTCGATTTCTCCCCAGAAGGAACCTGGTCATGATGGACTGGATTGCTGGTGCCTACGGCGGCATCAAGGCGGCCACGGATATTACGCAAGGCATGCTTACGTTGAAGACGGACGCTGCTGTAACTTCCAAGGTTGTTGAACTCAACGGCGTTCTTCTTGGGCTCCAAGGGCAGTTGAACGCAGCCCATGCAGAACATACAGGCCTTACGGCCCGCATACGGGAACTTGAGGCGGAAATAGCCAAGTACATTCGATGGGAAGAGGAGAGTGCCCGATATACCCTCACCGCCACCGAGTTTGGGACATTTATTTACCGTATTAAGCCAGAGTGCCAAGGGGACGAACCTGCTCACTCTCTTTGTGTTAAATGTTTCAATGAGGGAGTTAAAAGTGTTTTGCAACGGCATAACTCCATTTACGTAAACTGTCCCCGTTGTGGAACTAAACTTCAGATAAGGCCATCCGCCCCCCTCAAACCGAGACCTAGTCGTAGGCTGTTCTAAGTTCATTTAATTTCTCTCGCAAGTAACTCCCCAAACGGCTCCAGTACCTCGGCAAAGGCGTGGGCGTGCTGCGGAAACCGCTCACGGATGAAGCTGGCCAGGCGCTGGAGCACCTCCATAGCGGTGGCCAGTGCTGATGTTTCGGGCAGAACACGCTTGGACGCGCTGACCGTCTTGTTGTAGGCATCGGCCAGGCTGGCGAGCAGCTGCACCTTCACGGCGGGCTTGATGTCCGCGTCTACCTGGATGGCTTCCATCGTGGCCTGGAACTGAGTCACCAGGCCGGCCAGCACCTGGCGCGCCACGTCTTCCAGTCCGCCACCGGCTAGCAACTGCGCCGATTGCGCCTTGTCCCAGTCGTCCCCCTCGGCTTCCGCCTGCTGTTTCCAGCGGCGAGCGGTGCCATAGGAGACGCCGAACATGGCGGCCGCGACCTCCAGGGATTGCCGGTCGAGGACATAGGCGCGGCGCAGGGCGTCGCGGGTTTCCTTCGGGTGCGCCATGGACTACCTCAGATGCCGAGCTTGATACGCGCCGCGAGCAGGCCGCAGGCAACCAGGCCACCCGCCAGCGCGCCGGCCGCCGAGCCGTACAGCACGGCCTTACGCTCGATCTGCGGGAATCGGTCCTCGAAGCGCTCCAGGCGGCCGTCGATGCGTTGCAGCAGTTCGAACTCGGGAGAGGCTTTCTTTTCGGTCATCGGATCAGTCCTTTTGAAGGTGCCGCACGGTGTCCCAGTGCAGTCCGGCGCAGAGGCCGTATTGGTCGTAGAGTTGTTTGAGGGCAATTGCGGTGGCATCGGGGCTGTCATCAGTCACCGCCACCGGGGTCGGGCACGGTTGAGCCAAGGCCGCCGGTAGTGGCCTTGGCGGCACGTTGACGGGCGGTTTCGAGCTGCTGCATGACGCCAGCAGGAAAGCGGCAGGCAGCGCGATCAGCAGCGGTTTCGGCCAGGGCATGGCGAAGCTCCCGAGTAGTTTGTTGGTCGCTGTCGGCCCGCTGGGCCAGGCGCTGGAAAAGAGCCGCGCTGGTGTCCTGGACCGCCTTCAGTTGTGTCGCCGATTGCTCCAGGACGTCGCGGTAGGCTCGGGTCTGTGCGTCGGCGCAGGCGGCGCGCCCATCGGACAGACCAGCCTCGCGACCGCCCCACCAGCCGGCCGTCCAGACCATCACCAGGAGCACAAAGACAATCAGGCCGACGCGCCAGGTCATGGCGATTTCTCGACGCTGAGCTGGACCTGGTAGGACGCAACGGTCTGCATGAAGCCGTAGGCGAACGCCCCTCCCAGGCCATAGGCGAGGCCTGCGGCACCGATTGCCATGAAGACCAGAACCACGACGCGGGCCAGCAGGTCGCGGAGATAGAGGCGTATCCAGAGCCATCGGTTGGCCGGGTCTTCACGGCAGATCGCGAACAGATCGCTGAGGCTGATTCCGCTGGGGCGTTGCATCACAGCACCTCCCGCACGGCCTGGGCGATCTGCTCGGCGCTGTAGGGCTGCTGCCCGTTTTCCTGGTGAATGATGGCGGTCACCAGGGCGACCAGGGTGGCCTGGTCCAGGTGCAGGCTGGCCTGCGGCGGAACTCCCATTGCTCGGGCCACGGCCGAGGCATACGCGCGGGTGTTGTTCTCGTTCGACGGCGCCCAGCGTGCGATCAGCGATTCGACGGTGCGCAGGCCATAGACCTTGCGGTAGTTCAGCAGCAGCTTGGCCAATGCGCGGGTGCCGTTATGCGCCGTGTCGAAACGACAGAAGCGCGGCTCGATCTGCGGGTCGTGGGGGAGTTGGCCCTGCCAGTTGTTGCGTGCCGACCAGACGATGTTGCCGGGGTTGTTGTTGCGGATGCCGCGAGGTTGAAGGGCCATCAGGTGTTCTCCAGTTTGCGTTTTACCCACTGGGCGAACGCGCCCAGCCATGAATCGCCGTCCCGCTCAAACAGGCGCAGGGCCGCCCCGATCAGCCACCAGGCGGGCAGACCGGCAATCACCAGGAGCGGAGCGGAAACGAACAGCAGGCCGACTGCCGGCTCTAACTGGTAGAGCCCGGCCACCACCTGGGCGGACTCGAACAGCTCGGGGCGGTTGGAGTGCAGGTAAACGACCAGGATCGGGCCGAAGACGCTGGACGCGACGATGGTGCAGAACAGCCGGGCAAACCCCTCTTTCATGGTCCTGGGCCACAGGACCAGGAAGCCCAGGGCGGCTGCCAGGGCGCCCGCGCTGATATGGATGCCAAACATTTTCAGCAGCGCGGCGCTGCCGGCCGAGGTGGATGCGGGATCAGGCATTTGGTGCTTCCGTTGCGAGCGCTGCCCGAATTGCGGATAGGTGCGCATTGCCTACCTCCGGGGCGGACTTGGTGTAATTGGATATGCGGAAATCGGTGTCGGTGACGCGGGGAGCAGCAGGCGGGCCGCGCCGGATCGACTCGGCGCGGTTGTCCATCATCTGGCGATACGCCTTGACCTTCGCGAAGGCGTCCTCGACGTGCGCCCGAACAAGCGGCTGCCAGTTGACCGGGCAGGCTGCCAGCAGAGCGTTACGACGCTCGCGGCTGGGCTCGGCCAGGATGGCGGCGGCGTAGTCGCGGGGGCTGCGTAGAGACGTTGGGGGGCTAGATGTGCTCATGCCGCCATCGTGGCGGCGAGTGCGACGCGGGATTAGCGGAAGGGGTTCAACGGCTGAGACAGGATCGGCGCGGAGACGCCGGCCGGGGCGTTGCGCCCCGGCTTAGTGGAACAGGGTGGATTGCTGCGGTGCCGGCTCGCTCGGCCGGTTGACAATCTCCCATATCCAGCGGTCGGATAGGTTGTACTGGCGGGCTAGATCGCTGAGCAGGCTACGGGCGGTTTGCCCATCACGCAAGCCCTGTTCGAAGCGCTCGACGATCTCCAGGTCGCGCCACCGTACCAGCGCCTTGTGGCAGCGAGCCACGTAAATTTCTTCGCCCCGATAGTGCGTATGGAGCTGCTCCTCGATGTCGCTGCCCACCAGCTCGGCCAGCGCAGCCCGGCGCGCTTCGCCCCTCCGCGCCCGGCCCTCGGCTATCCGCCAGGACGTGCCGCCGAGCTGCTCGACTACTACCAGCGTGGCCGGCAGGCCGATGCGTCCGGCCATGTCGCGGACGGTATCCGGCAGCATGTCCTGGACCTCCCGAAGATCGACTTCAGACCTACTCATGGCGGCTCCTGTCAATGATAAGCGCCTGCATCAGCCGGTAGAGCTGGCTGTCGTCCAGCCACTCGACCCGCTCGACCTGGAACATGCGCCGGGCCATGTGGTCGGCGTAGCTCCAGGGGCGATGGGCGCTGGCCAGCAGTGCGGTGATTTTGCGCAGCACGGTTTGCCGGTTTTGCGGAACTTTTGGCGTCTCCCGGCCTTGCCGGTTGCTCTTCGGTTTCCAGCCCAGGCGCTGGAACTCGGCCAGCACCTTGCCCACTTGGCGCGGCCCCAAGTCCTTGGCAGAGCGCACGCCCGCGACGCGGGCCAACAATGCGCGATAGGTGTCATCGTCCATGCCGAGCTGGGTCTTGGCGATGTGGATTTTTGCGAGGTTGACGGCGCGTAGGCTCATCGCTTTGTCCTCTCTGGATGGCTTCTCTTTTGGATCAATTCGGCAAAACGTGACGCGTCACGCTCAGCAATTTCGGCAACGTTGTGTAGGAGCAAGGTGACCGCCTCGGCCGGCTCGGCGAAGCCACCGGCCGCGCAGATCAGATCGAGTGCATCAGCCGTTCCCTGGTACATGTCCATGTTGAAGCGGCGGCCGCCCAGCGCAGCGCGGCGCAGGGCATCGCGCTCGCGCTTCGCCCGTTGGCGTTCCCGTGCCATCCGGCGCCGACGTTCGGCTTTGGTTTCGGTCGTCATCGCCGGACGCGCTCAGGTCAAGGCCAGCGGAGCCGATCCGCCGACACCATGGTTGAGCTGGACGCCATCAGCCGCAGCGATGCCTTTGGCTACGTCGCCCAGGTCGCGGTTGCTGAGCGGGCCTTTCTTGCTGCGGTCGGTGCATTGCCCGGTGGTCAGGTCGGGGTGGTGCTTCACCATGTACGCCTCGGCTGCCAGCGACGGCTGCGCACTCCCGGCGAACTGATTGACCTGCTTACGCACCGACCACACCCAGGCGTCGCAGAACAGGTCGCCACGCTTGGTTTTGGTGGAGGCCTTGCAGCGCTTAAGCTCGGTGGCGATGTAGTCGCGGCGGGCCTTGCGCACCTGGCGCAGCAGGATCGCCATGGTGTAGCTGGCCACCTCGGCCATTTCGCCCACGAAGCGCCATTGGCCGATGCCAGCCGCGAAGAACAGCTTGCAGGAGTATGCCTTCGCGACGGTGCCGCCGAGATTAGCTTCCCACTGCGCGGGCTTCAGTTTGGAGCCGCTACCGGTGCCGTGTTCGGTGACGTCAGCCAGAGCAATATCGCTCTCGCCAATGCCGTGTTTCTCCATCATCGCCCGCGCCTGGCGCATGGCGGCCGCCGCTTCGTGTGGGTTGCTGCTGCCTGCTAGGCGAAGCAGTTTCTTGATTTTTTCCAGGGCTTTGTTGGGTTCCATGTATTCCTCGGCTGCTCGTCAGTACCGGACCACCACGTCCGGCAGACCGTCCCGGCCAGGCCGGGGCGGTTTCGCGTCAATGGGTGCTCTTGCTGTGCTGCTGCTGATGGGGCGGAATCTTGTCCAAAGCCATTTCGAGGTTCAGGTGCTCATGCAGCAACTGGCCAAGACGAAGTGCGGGGGTCTGATGTACTGGGCCAAAGAGCAGCGGAAGACTGGTCGATTGGCGCACATCCAATGAAACGCCGTTCGGCGTGTCTTCCAGAATGAAAATCACCCTTGCCATATCACACCCCCAGCGCACGGAAGCCGGGCCGATCCTGCTGGCCCAGGGTCTGGATGTAGCGGGCGATGGAACCCAGGTTCTCGCGGTCGGTGGCGTCGGGGCTCACACCCGGCACGCGCCGGGCGACTTTCTGGCCCACCTGGTGCGGCTCAGCGGTTGCAAAGACCGCCGCCCGCACGCTGGCCAGCTCGCCCACGGCAAGGGCGAAATAGCCCTCGCCTGGGTGCTCTTCCCGCAGCTCGATCAGGCCGTCGATGCGGCACATGGCGAACGTCTTGGTCATGATCAGAGCCCCTCCAGCAGCCGAATGGAATCGTGCGTGAGCTGGGCCGGAGACTTCCGGCGAGTGCGTGGTGTAGCTGGGGCCGGCTCGGCCTGCGGCATGACCAATTGACTGGGGCGCACTACCGTCAACTCGACTTCCGGCGCTTCGCCGACGGTGTACTTGAACCCAGCTCCAGAGGCGTAGTCGGCCTGAACCTCTGCGGCTCGACTCATGATGTCTATCAGCTTGAGTGCATCAGCCTGGGGTAACAGGAAACGCTGATAGTCCAAGGTGACGATGCACAGCTGTTGCGCGCGGTTGCGGGCCATATCACACCCCCGCCATATCGAGGCTGATCTGCTGGTACTGGTCGCTGTCGCCGACCCGTTCATAGACGCGGATGTAGGCCTTGGAACCCACCGCCTGGCAGGCGTCGCCAATCGCATTCATGGCTCGCAGCCAGCGCTCGTCTTGGATGTCCAGGCGGCGCAGGGCGAGCACTCGGGCGGTACGGATTTCGCCCTTCGTGTCAGTGCGGAAAGCGTTGGTTACCAGGGTGACCACTTCGGGCCTGGCGCCCTGGGTCCAGTCGCGAAGGCATTCCTCGATCAGCTCGCGGGCGGCCTGGATACGCTCGTCGAACTGGATGGTTTCCTGGATCGCTTTCTTGATCATGTAGCGGCCATCGAAGCTCAGGAGGGAGACGTTCCCTTTCTTGCCTCCCAGCTTGGTGCCGTACTGCTCGACCGACAGATCGACGAAAGCGTCGATGTCGCCGAACGCGGAAGCCTTGAAGCGGGCCAGCTCGCTCTGGACTGCCTTGGCCTTGCCCACCAGCTCCATAACCAACTGGTCGCGGGCCAGGTCAACGGGCTTGATGGTGGCCTCCGGGATCAGGCGCTTTTGCCCGTCCATCCGGTAGCCCTCGGGGATATGTACGTCGTTCATGGGGTAGTCCTTTTCAGTGAATTACGGGGTTGCTGCCGGCGAAGTCGCGGTAGCTGATCGGTTCGCTCCAGGCCAGGGTGATGCCCTGGAAGCGGGTGATGTAACGAGTGCTGCCAGCCGAGGCGTCGCGCTGGAAGCCCATCAGGTAGCCTTTCTCCAGGAGCCGGCGGGCGTCATCTGCGGCGATGGTCACGCGCCCCTCTGTCGGCTCCAGGCGATGAAGGCGGACCCCCATGCGCTGGAGCAGCCGGGCGGCATCGTTGAAAGTGCGCAGGCTCAGGGCCAAGTCAGGCGTCAAGACTTTCAAGGGCAATGCGGTTCTCATGACCTCGTTCCTCTCGTTTCATGGGGGCGGTATGCGGGTTGCGTGGACAGGCGCGGCACGCTTTCCAGCAGCGCATCGCGACGGGGTTGTTCAGCGGCGCCGGCCGCTGGAGGTACTCGCTGCACTCGACCGAGGTCACCGCCTCGCCCAGGGCCGGGCACTCAATGCGGCTCAGCGCGGCCAGGACACGACGCTCGACGCGGATCGTCGAGGGCGACGGGTAGCGGTTGGCGAGGATGGTGCTGACGGTCGAACGGCTCATGCCGATTGCCTCGCCGGCCTTCGTCTGGCTGCTGCGGGCCACCTCGGCGGCCAGCAGCTGGACGAAGACAGGCGGACGCTCGCCCCAGGCCGACAGATCGATTGCGCGTTCCATCAGCACCCCCACTGCCAGGCAATGAGGCGGCGGATCGGCAGCAGGGCATCACCGACTAGGACCAGCAGCAGGCCGAGGGCCAGGAAGATGCCGATGGGGATCAGTGTTCGGCGCATGGCGGCACCTCCTGTTCTGATTTCTTGGAGCGACTCCGGTTGTGCTGGTACTCGCCGTGCGAACTCCACATGACCTGGTCAAGGTTCGGGTCGTAGACCTGGCGGCGCGTCTCGCGCTGGACGATGGGCGGCCGAGGGCCGGTGTAGCGGCCTGGCTTGAGGGCGTAATGGCGGCCGTTGCGGGTCAGGTATCCGGCGTTTTGGAGGTCGATGAAGTAGCGCTGAACGGTGCTGGGCGAGACGGTCGTGCCCGAGGCCGCCACCGATGCGGCGATCTGCTCCGGGGTCGCTGGACCGAGGATTCGCAACGTCCGCCAGACCGCCTCGGTGGTGTATCCCTGCTGGGATGGCTTGCCATCGGCGTTCAGGTTCGGTGCCTCGACGCCGTTGTCGCGGATCAGCTGAAACACGACCTCTTCGCCGCGCTTGAATCCACGGATCGCCTCGACGTAGCCGCCCAGGCGAAGGCAGGCGACATACTTCTCGACGGTCTTGTCGTGCTGGTTGGAGCGGCGCGCCACGCGGTAGACGGTGAACTCTTCGCGGTTGGCCCGGATGACTTCCCACATCTGCTGGCGGGGGCTCTTGCCCCCGACCATGCAGAGGTGAGCCGGGTTCTTGCCGAGGCTCATTTCGAAGTCCTCGGGCTCGGGGCCGCACCGGTGTACAGCTCCAGGTTTAGGCGCTGGAGGTCGGCCAGTTCCAGCTCGCGCCGGCCCTGAACGGTGGCGGCCTCGGCCAACTGCTCCAGGTTCACCGCGACGCGACGGACAGAGCCCAGGGACTTCTTCACCAGGTGCGCGAGCAGATCGTCAGCGATAGCCACTCCGGGGCTGTAGACCGGCGCCAGGTTGCGGGCGTCCTCCAGAGACACTGGCTGGGCCGGAACCCAGCTCAGCACGCGGCCATGGAAGCGTTCGAACTTCTTCAGCTTGGTCGGCAGCATTTCCTCGCCGATCAGCAAGATGGAGGCTTGGCTGGACTCGTACAGATCACGAATCAGCTCGACCTGGCCAGCGGCGACCAGGTGGTCCATTTCGTCGATGATCAGCGGGCGGCCGCTGGCGGCCAGTTCCTCGGCGATCTGGTCGGCCATTTCCGGGATGGTCCCGGCCGGCTTGATGCCCATTTCACCCAGGATCGACTTCAGCGTGTGCTTGCGGGTCCAGACGCTTTTGGCCTGGACGTAGTAGGCGCGGCGGCGATTGGCGACCCAGGCGGCCGAAACGGATTTGCCGAAGCCGGACGGGCCGTAGAAGCAGACCAGGCCGGGCAACGTGGAGGTACGCGACAGCGCTTTCTCCAGGGCGATATCGCAAAGGGCGATGTTGGCGATGTCGGCCATGCCATTGGCCAGTTGGGTGGTTTTCGGGGTGGTCATGAATACAGCTCCTTTCATGCTTGCCGCTGCTGGGCGGCGAATTCTTTGGATTTGGGGTAAACCTCGAACCACTGGGCGGCGTCCGGCTCGATGGGCAGGCCGGAGCGTTGCCGCTCGGCCAGCTCGCACCACTGCCGGTAGCGCTGGGCGGGAGCGGTCGGCAGGGTGAAGACCTGGGCGGTGGTGGCTTGGGTGGTGGCTGCGGTCGGGCGCGGTTCATCGATCCGCTCGGCCTGCACTTCAAGGGTCGCGGCGCTGCGCGACCGGAGTTGCTCGGGGGTGATCGTGCCGAGGCCGGGGATGGACAGCGGCGCATCCATTTCCAGGGCATACCCGCCGTCACGCTCGGCGCGAATCTCGTCGAGGTGAGCCAGGGCGCGCTTCTCGCGGGCCTCTGCGCGTTTCTCGCGGGCACGCTCGACATACGAAGCTGGCATGTAGTCGCGGCTGTTGCCGTTCAGCTCTGCGGTGCAGAGGAAGCGGCCCTCGCCGTCGTAGACCCACACCCTGCTGGCGTCGTGGATGTCGTAGCCCACGGCCACCTGGTCGCCGTGGAATTCCTCCAGCTCGCGGGCGAAGTAGCGGTTGCCGATGAACTCCAGTTCGCAGCGGCGGACGGTGCGCAGCACCTGGGGTCGGAACAGCGGCCGGGCCTCGTCGTCGGTGACGCGCATCGGGCTGAAACCCTCCGCTTCGTGCAGCGCCCAGGCTTCGTTGGGGGTCATGTGGCGGCGGCGGCCGGTGTTCGGGTCAACGATGCGCGGCAAGCTGCTGTGCGGCCGGTCGTTGTACTCGGCAATCTGCTGTTCGCAGAACGCGACAAAAGATTCCCAAGACATCAGCGGCATGGTGCCGCCCTTGGCAATGGCCCGGCGAGTCAGCTTGAAGGTGGCCAGCTTGGCCTGGCGGTCCATGTCGGCGCCGATGTAGCCGGGCAGTTCCTTGGCGGCCCGAATCCACAGGCTCTGGTGGACGCGCTCAATCACGCCCCGCGCCTGGCTGTTGTAGGGCAGGCTGTTCTTCATATCGATGCCCAGGCGGCCCATGAGGCCGACCGCCTCGTCGCGCATCATGTGGTTGACGTAGCCCGAGCCGTTGTCCACGTAGAAAATGGCCGGGATGCCGCCCTTGGTGCAGGCGTCACGTAGGGCATCGACCACCACCAGGGCCGACTCGGCCAGGCCGGTGGACCAGCCCGGAATTCGACGGGTACGGATGTCGATGATGGTGGTGATTTCCGGCCGGAAGGGCCGGCCGTGCATCGGGTGCTGGACCTCGGCGTCGAACGTGTGGCCGTCGCAGGAATAGACGTCGGTCGGCAGCAGCTTGGTGAAGTCGCGGCGAATGAACGGGCGCAGCGCCTTGATTTCATGCTCACCCATGCGCCCGACCTCGCGGCTGACGTTGCCCACCTTGCGCAGGAACGCATAGACCTGGTCCAGGCTGGGCATTTGCCCCTGCCAGTGCTTCTCCAGCAGTGCATGGGCAGCGCGGGCGCTGCGCTTCTCCGGCCCCTGGTAGATCGTCATGAAGGCAGGCGCCCAGTCGGGAACGCTCATGTCCGGGCGGCGGACCTTCGGCACCAGGGCGCCACGCTCGGCCTGGTCCAGGAAGCGCTCCAGGCTGCGAACGCTCGGCAGGCCATCCGCGCTGGGGCGGCCGCGAGGATCGCGGGCCATCTTGAGCATGGCGAGCAGCTGCGGCTCGACCTGGCCGAGGCGCGCCATGTCCAGCATCAGGGTAATGGAGCGCTTCCGGCTGTAGCCGGTGCGGGCCATCATCAGGTCCAGGGCGTGCAGCACCCCCTGCCGGGCATCGGCGACCAGCTGCTGGCGGTTGGTTTCGACCAGGGCCAGCTGCGTCTCCTGGCGGACGACCTTGGTGGCCACCTCGCCCAGGGCGGCGTTCAGCAGCGCGGCGCGGGTTTCCTTCGGCAGGGCCGAAACGTGGTACTCGATGGCCTTGGTGCCGACGCGGCGCTGGCTGGTCCAGCCCTCCCTCTTGGCGCGTAGTTGAATAGCTCGATCAGTCGAGCCGAGGCCTGGCAGGCCGGCTAGCTGCTGGGCGCTGAACCATTCACTCATGGTCGCCTCCGTCGTCCTTCGCGGTCGGACGTACGAACCAGCCACTGCCATCGCATTCGCGGCAGACCTCGCCGACACAACCGTCGCCTGATCCGTCACATTCGGGACATGCGCAACCGGCTGCCGGATCGGTTTCATATCCGCAGGCGCAAAGGTTGCCCGGCATCAGTTCCTGTTCCCCACACACTGGGCACTCGATAGCGCGAGGCCTCCCGTCAACTGAGTCCTCCTGCGTTACCGCTTCGCACTGGGCGATCAGGGCGTCGCCGAGGGCGAGCGCGGCAGTTTCCAGCCATTCGGCTGCAATCTGTTTGGTTCCGTTGCAGATCGAGGCGAGGTCGCCATCGACCGAGTTGAAGAACTCGGTGGCGTTCCGCAGGTTGTCGAACAGCGGTTTGAGGTCGGTGTTTGTCATCACGGCTCCCCCAGGATTCGTTTCAGCTCACGCGCCTGCCGACCCGCTTCCTCGCGGGTCCGCTCCAGGCGGCCCAGTTCGGCGAGCAGTGCGTCTCGGCCATAGGCCACGCGGCCGCCCCGCACATCGACCAGCCAGTTGGTCAGCAGGTGGCTCGCGCAGACGTCCTCCAGGAGGGCGGCGCGGTAGAAAGGCAAGTTGTGATCAACTCGGGCGGGACTCGACCAGGCGTCGAGCATGTTCTTGCTCACGTCATCGCCGGAGAGGCGCGACATGCGGGCGGCAATCTCGTAACGGTCGAGGTTGGCGGCCTTCAGAATTTCGCTGACCAGCTCGCTGACCTGCGCGGCATAGTTGCACTCGCCGGGTATAGCGCGGGCTGGCTGCGGAACATCGAAGATGTCCAGGGTGCGGTCGTCTTTGCGGCGGGCCATGTTCAAGCCCCCGCGTCGGCTTTACGCTGCGCTTGGTCAGCGTATCTGGTATTTTTCCCGGATCGGCATATGACACTGTCATATGCCTTGAGGGTTTCCGAACGATTCGGCCGTTGCCGCTTCGGATTCTCGTCGTCGAGCCAGCGCTCAGGCCACAGCACTAGGGGGCTGAGGTCGAGTACAGCAGCGATGGCGCGCTCTACCCGAGGGTAGGGATTCAGCTTGGCGTTTTTGACTGCCGGGCTGGATACGTCGAGGGAGCGGGCCACCTCGGCCAGGGACGAACCCCTGGCGCGGAGCTGGTATTTGATCCACTCCCAGCGGACGTTGTTGTCGCGGGGGATTTCGGTTCTGTTCATGCCTACGTTCCATTTCAGCCGCCATGCAGGGCGACTACTTGGGTTGTCTAACGTGACTTAGGGCATAAACATAGTCGTTTTCGGAATGCCGATCAACCGAAAACGGAATTTCGTTTGCTGAATTTCGGCATTCGAGATTCCGAAATTGACTATTACGTTGATTTGTATGGTTTTTTTCGGAATGCGAAATCAGAAACCTAGTTTCGTCCAGGTTTCGTATTCCTCAGGTGAGAAAGCGAAATGACAGACAGCCTTGCGGCCCGCATTCGTGAGTGCGCAAACATAGTCGGAAACGGTGATAGCCTTGCCCGGAAAACGGCTATCCCCCGAAGCACCTTGGAGGCTTACCTCACAGGTGATAGCGAGCCAAAGGCATCCCGCTGTGCGGCTATAGCGGAGGCGGCAGGCGTATCCTTGGATTGGTTGATCGCCGGCAAACAGAGTGCATCGAGAAGTACGGGGGGCGAGTCCCCGGAGGCTGCTAGCCCAGCGGCCCCCGACTATGCCTACATCCCGTTGTATGACACGAAGGTAAGCGCGGGGCATGGCTCCTGGACAGAGGGAGCCCGAGAACTGACGAAGCTGGCGTTTACCAAGTACAGCCTGAGAAAGAAGGGGCTCGACACCGATAACCTCTCAGCTGTCCGCGTTGGCGGCGACTCAATGGAGCCGTTGTTGTCCGATGGGGATACCGTCCTGGTTGACCACACATATCGAGAGGTACGGGACGAGGCTGTTTACGTCATCCGCCTCCAGGATCACCTGTATGCCAAGCGCCTACAGCGTAGGTTTGACGGATCGATTGCGATCATAAGCGAGAATCGGGCGTACACAGAAATGACTGTCCCCAAAGATCAGTTACAAGACCTGGATATTGTCGGGCGCGTGGTTTGGGCCAGCTACTGGATGGTTTGAAGCTCATTCGGTGTCAATAAACGATCAATATTTTGCAGTCCTTGCTCAATCCTGATCGATATTTTTCAAACACCCGCACGGTGCCTCTCCGGCTGGAGCCCTAGTGCTATAGGGGCTCTAGCCTACTCCTCCCTCTTTTGGCATGTGTCAAAACAGTCACCTCCCCACAGCCACCGGCGTTATCCGCCGAGATCCCGCCACAACGGCGGATAACCGCAAGCGGTTATTCGCCCTACAGGCCCACGTGCCATGCAGAAAGGCCACCCGAGGGTGGCCTTTCTGCATGGCGACCAACGCCACGGGCGCTATCCGCTGCCTACCTGCGGTGCTTCTTCATCGCCACCCGGCGCAGGTCGATACCGATCACCACCGGGTCGTGGTCGGAGGCCCGGTACGGCTCGGCGTTGTACAGGCTGTCCTGCTGCCGAGGGGTCTTGAACTCGACGTTGTAGTCCAGCACCCGGGGCTCGTCGGCGTTGATGTGCCACTCCACCGCGCCGCGTACCTGGCGCGCCAGGCTGGCGTTGGCGAGGGCGTGGTCAAGGTAGCCGGACTGCCCGGAGAACACGTAGGAATAGCCCTTTCCTGCGCCCGCCTGACGCGCCACCAGGTCGGTGTAGCCGGCGCTGCGGATGACGTTCACCGGGTCTTCCTTGGCATAGGAATTGAGGTCGCCGATGATCAGGCGATCAGGCTCCTTGGCGCCCGTCGGATCGCCCGCCAGCCAGTCCACCAGGGCCTGGGCGGCGCGCGCCCGGGTCAGGTTGCAGTTGCCCTGGCCGTCGCCGGTGTCCGGGTCGCCGTCGCAGGCCGAGCCCTTCGACTTCAGGTGGTTCACCGCGATGGTCAGGCGTTCGCCGCCATTGATCTCCTGGAAGGTCTGGGCCAGGGTCGGACGGTTGCGGGTGTCGTCGAACTCCGGGTTCACCGAACTGTCGAGCACCGCCGCGGATCGATAGGTGCGGACCTTGTCGCCGCGATAGATCAGCCCCACGGCAATTTCGTCGCTGCCCAGCTTCGCCCGGTTCGGGTTGACGAAGGCATAGCGCTGGCCCTGGGGTAGGCTGGCGTTGAGGCCGTTGACCAGGTCGGCGATGGCGCTGAACTCGCCGTAGCCGTCGTTCTCGATCTCCATCAGGCCGACGATGTCCGCCTTCGAGGCGAGGATCGCCGCGACGATCTTCGCTTTCTGCCGTTGGAACTCCTCGGCCGTGTTGGCTCCGCGCGAGGTGGGGAAACCGCCGCCCTTGCCATCGCCGTTGAAGTAGTTGAGCACGTTGAAGCTGGCCACCCGCAGGCGCCCTTCCACCGCCGGCTGGGCCGGACGCGGATTGGCTGCCTCGAAGGTCGGCGTCTGCAACGGCTGGATACGGTAGCTGCCGGCCGAGTAGTCGAGCACGCCGTCGATGGCGCTGGTACGGTCGCCGACGCGCAGGCTGTTGTAGGCGCTCAGTTCCGGTGCCGGGTAGCGGATCGGGTCGGGGTTCT
Source organism: Pseudomonas sp. RC10-4-2 (assembly GCF_050433085.1). Taxonomy (NCBI): domain Bacteria; kingdom Pseudomonadati; phylum Pseudomonadota; class Gammaproteobacteria; order Pseudomonadales; family Pseudomonadaceae; genus Pseudomonas; species Pseudomonas sp. RC10-4-2. The sequence continues at coordinate 337,687 of NZ_JBNPXX010000001.1, read as the reverse complement.
GCCCGCTGCGGCCGTCGTCGAGGAGAATCCGGTCGAGGTCGTTGCGCGCCTGCATGGCCTTGGCCTGTTCGCCGGGAGCCACCACGTTGGTCGGAGTCATCTGGCGGCCGCCGGAGGACAGCAGGACCTCGCCGTAGCGGCCGAGGTTGTAGACCTCGTTGACGGTCAGCGTCTGGCGGAGCTGCACGCGCATGCCTTCGTAGCGCTCCAGCGCATCGGCGCTGGCCAGCGGCAGGCTGATGCCGGCCGGCGTCGGCAAGGCCACGCCGCTCGCCAGGACGCTGACCTGCAGCGGCCCGACCAGCTCGGTGAGGCCGTTGAACTCGCGGACCTGGCCGGTCACCCGGACGCGGTCGCCGAGCTTGACGTCGCTGCCGTTGCCGCCGTCGTAGACGAAGATGCCTTCGGAGGTCGCCGGGTCGCCGTCCACCGTGGCATCTTCCTGCTGCACGTAGAAGCCCTTCAGCTCGCTGGCGTTCTGGAAGTCGCCGACCACCACGCCCTCGATGGCGACCCGCTGGTTCACCAGCGGACTTTCGGCGCCGGCGCCCTGCACCTCGTGGATCGGTCGCAGGCCGGCCTCCTCGCCGCCGCCGGGCTCGCCAGCGCCATGCTGGCCGAGGTTGGCGAAGGTGTCGCGCGGGTAGCCCAGCCATTGCGCCGCCGGGTCGAAGGCGTCGCTGGGATCGCTGTCGCCGTCGCGGATGTCGGCCTTGCGCACCAGGCTCCGGTCGAGGGTCTGCACATCGCCGCTGCCCCAGGTCGTGCCGGGGTTGAAGCCGACCTGGCCGAGGCTGTCGAGGATCTCGCCGCTGCGCCGGCGCAGCAGCACCGCATCGTTGCCATTGAACCAGCTGCCTTCCACCCGCTGGCTGGCCAGCGCCAGCAACGCCGGGTCGGCCACGCCGTTGGCGAGGACGAAGGTCTTGCCCGGCGCCAGGCTGCCGCTCAGGTCGATGCTGCGGCCCGCCGCGCTGGCGCCGTTGAAATAGAACTCGACGCGGTAGGCGGAGAGGTCGAGGACCTGGCTGCCGCTGTTGTAGAACTCCAGCGCCTTGTTGTTGCCGCTGCCTTCGACATACTCGGAGATGATCAGCTCGGCGGCGTTGGCCACCGGCAGGCCCAGCAGGGCCAGGCCGCCCAGCAGGGCGGCGTTACGCAAGGGGTGCATCGGGATACTCCTTTATCGGAATGGGGTCGCCGCGGCTCAGGCGCCGTCGGGCTGCAGTTCCTGGGAAAACACCGGCTCGCCGTCGAGGTCGCGCAGGGTGACGGTGAGCGCGCGGCTTTGCGCATCGATCTCCACCTCGCCGAAGAACTGGTAGCCGGCGAAGGGGGAACTGTTCTGGACCAGCGGGGCCTTCTGGAACATCACCTGCGGGCCGAACGTGCCATCCAGCGCGTTGGGTCCGAAACTACCGGCATTGAGAGGCCCGGCGACGAATTCCCAGAACGGCGCGAAGTCCTTGAACGCGGCACGCTCCGGGCTGTAGTGGTGGGCTGCGCAGTAATGCACGTCGGCGGTCAGCCAGACGGTGTTTCGCACCTCGGCGCGCTGGACGAAGCGCAGCAGGTCGGCGATCTCCAGCTCGCGGCCGAGGGCGGCGCCGTCGTTGCCGTTGGCGATGGCCTCCCAGCGGTCGCGGCCCTGGGCGTCCTTGCCATCGGGCACGCAGAGGCCGATCGGCATGTCGGCGGCGATCACCTTCCACTGCGCGCGCGAACCGCGCAACTCGCGCTTGAGCCATTGCAACTGTTCACGGCCGAGGAAATCGGTGGCGGCGCTGCGCCGCGCCTGCAGGTTGGCGCTGTTGCCGCCGCGGTAGCTGCGCATGTCGAGGACGAACACGTCGAGCAAAGGGCCGTAGGCGACCTTGCGGTAGATCCGCCCGTCGCGCCCCTGGCGCTGGAAGCGCAGCGGCGCGTATTCGAGGAACGCCTGGCGTGCACGGGCCGCCAGCACGTCGATGTCCTTCACCTGGTAGCGCTCGTCGAGCTGCTTGCTGGAGGACCAGTTGTTGGTGGTCTCGTGGTCGTCCCATTGCCAGATCTGCGGCACCTCGGCGTTGAAGCGGCGCAGGTTGTCGTCGAGCAGGTTGTAGCGGTAGTTGCCGCGGAACTCGTCGAGGGTCTCGGCGACCTTGCTCTTGGCCTCGGTCACCCGGTTGCGCCAGATGCGCCCGCTCTCGGTCTCGATGCGTTCGGGGATCGGCCCATCGGCATAGATGGTGTCGCCGCTGTGCAGGAAGAAATCCGGCTGGCGCCGGCGCATGGCTTCGTAGATACGCATGCCGCCGATATCCGGATTGATCCCGAAACCTTGCCCGCAGGTGTCGCCGCTCCAGACGAAACGGATATTGCGCGCCTCGCTCGGCGCACTGCGCAGGTGGCCGAACCAGGGCTTGCTCAGGCTGCCGTCGCGGGCATCCTCGAAGCGCACCCGGTAGAAGATCGACTGGTCGGCCGGCAGGCCACGCAGGTCGATGCGCGCGGTGTAATCGAGGCGCTCGTCGGTGACCGGCGAGACCAGCCGACGCGGCTCGCTGAAGACGCTACGGGTGTCCCATTCGACGATCATCCGCGCCGGGCGGTCGGTGCGGCTCCAGACCAGCGCGCGGTCGCCCTGCACATCGCCGGATTGCACGCCATCGGTCAGCTTCGGCCGCGCCCTGGGCGAGGCGATCACCGCCGGCGCGCCCAGCGCCGGCAACAGCAGTCCAGCGCCCAGGCCTTGCACGACGCGACGGCGCTTGAGGTCCATCCCACTCATACCGGAGTTCTCCGCAGGCTTCACGAAGGTCCGGTTTACCGGGGCAAGTTGACAGGGGCGTTACGGGGACAGACAGGCTATCCGTTTGGTCAGGGGAAACGCCCATTCGCTCCGCGCCGCCCATGCGGCAACGAACCGGGCGTTGCCTCGCTGAAAAGAGCCTCAGTGAGTTTCAGGCTTCAGGGAATACACCCAATCGGAGGGCGCGCCCAGCGACATTGGCGTCGCTATACGCCCCTTTCCACCGACCTCAGCCGCCCCGCGCCCCCTGGACCGGCCCCTGGGGCGCCTCGCCGCGCTCCTCCTGCACTGCCCGCCCGGCCCGTTCCACGGCGTTCCACAACCAGGGCGGCAGGTGCTCCGGGTCGAGGCTGTCGAGGAGGTTCTTGACCGCCAGGCCCAGCTCGGTGTCGCCCTCGATCACCAGGCGGCGGCGGAAGAACAGGGTATCCGGGTCCTCATGCCGGCTGGCCAGCAGCAGGAAGTCGCGCCAGTCGCCGCGGATGGTCACGCTGGCCCGTGGCCGTTCGACCAGGCGCAGGCCGCCGGGCACCCGGGTGACGCACCAGCCGACGCCGAGGTCCCTGACTTCCAGGCGCAGCCAGCGACCTTCCAGCAGGTCGAAGGCGCCCTCCTCCAGCGGCTGGGCGAACAGCCGGTTGGCGACCCGTTGCAGGACCAGGTGCTGGAGCCCGCGCGGAACCTTCGCCGCCAGCGGCAACAGGCGTCCGGCGACGCCGAGGAGCAGGCGTTGGCGGTTCAGCATAGCCCTGCCTCCTCTGCCCGCAGCATCCCCGGCCGGCCGTGCCAGTAGCCGTTGCAGCCTTCCACGGCGAGCGGCGGAGCGGCACCCTTGCGTACCCGATCGAAGGCCACGATCACCTCGGCCATGCCCTGCGCCCGAGGACTCAGGCGTAGCAGGTCAGCGCCGCTATGTTCCAGCGAGCGGTAGTCGGCCAGAAGGTTGCTGACCTTGCCGGACATGGTCTGGATGCCGTTGAGGGTGAACAGCGCCTCGCCCTCCTGGCTGAGCAGCGGGATACCTTCGGGATACTGCTGGCAGCAGAACTGGCAGTCGTCCTTGGGCCGGTTCTCCGCCCGCGCGGTGAAGCAGCGCGCCGAGTAGGCCAGCGGCAGGTGACCGTAGGCGAAGACCTCGGTCTGCAATTGCTCCAGGCCCAGCTGCGCAGCCTGGTCGAGCACCCCGCGCAGCAGCTTGCCGGAGACTTCCACCGGCGGAATCCAGCGGCGCATGCCCCAGGAATACAGTTCGGCCAGGGCATGACCGTTGTAGAGGTTCAGCGCCGGACCGCCGACAAAGGGCACGCCGCGCTGGCTGAGGTAATAGACGGCGGCCATGTCGTTGGCCTCGACCCGGAGTTCGCCGTTCTCGCATAGCCGGCGCAGGCTGGACAGCTCCGAAGCGGCCTCGATCAGCGCCAGCCCGGAGAGCACCAGCTCGGCACGGGTCGCCTGCGCCAGCTCGCGGGCCAGCGCCTGCCAGTCATTCAGGGACAGCGCCCGGCGCTTGGCGCAGACGGTCTCGCCGAGGTAGATGACGTCGAGCGGCTGGCTGGCCATCTCGGCGTAGAAATCGAATATCTGCCGCTTGTCCCAGTAGAACAGCAGCGGTCCCAGGCTCAGTTTCATCGCGGCGGTCCTCACTGCCAGGAACGGTGATAGGCGCCCAGGGTGGTCTGGTGCCCTTCGGAAAGTCCGGCCAGCGCGCGCTGCCATTGCGGCTGCACGCTATAGGCGCCCGGCGCGCTGGCGTAGCTGTCCAGCGCCTGGCGCCAGACCCGGGTGACCTGCTCGACGTAGGCCGGGCTGCGCTGGCGGCCTTCGATCTTCACCGCCGCCACGCCGATTTCCGCCAGTTGCGGGACCAGGTCCAGGGTGTTCAGGCTGGTCGGTTCCTCCAGCGCATGGAAGCGCTGGCCATTGACCAGGAAACGGCCCTTGCAGAGGGTCGGGTAGCCGGCCGCCTCGCCGGCGGCGTAGCGGTCGATGAGCACTTCGTTGAGGCGCGAGGTCAACCCCTCCGGTTCCTCGCTCCAGCGCACCGCCCTGGCCGGCGAACAGACGCCGCAGAGGTTCGGCGACTCGCCGGTGACGTAGGAGGACAGGTGGCAGCGGCCCTCGGCCATGATGCACAGGCTGCCGAAGGCGAACACCTCCACCGGCACCGGGCTACCGGCCGCCACCTGGCGTACCTGCGCCAGCGATAGCACGCGGGGCAGGACCGCGCGACGGATGCCGTAGCGTTCGTGATAGAGGGCCAGGGCCGCGGCATTGGTTGCCGAGCCCTGCACCGACAGATGCAGGTTGAGCCGCGGATGACGCTTCGCGGCATAGCCGAGCACCGCCACGTCGGCGGCGATCAACGCATCGACGCCGAGGTCGGCGGCCTGGTCCACCGCGCGCTGCCAGCGCTCCCAGCCCTGCGCGCTGGAATAGGTGTTGACCGCTACGTAGAGCTGCCGCCCGGCCTCGTGGACTCGCCGCAGGCCTTCCTGCAACTGGCGTTCGTCAAGGTTGAGGCCGGCGAAATGGCGGGCGTTGGTGTCGTCGCGGAAACCGACGTAGATGGCATCGGCGCCCTGTCGCAGGGCCGACTTCAAGGCGGGCAGGCTGCCCGCCGGACAGACCAGTTGCATGGGGTTGCTCCTCTGGCGAAAAACGCGCTCCGCGGCAGTGGGCAACCCCGGGGCACAGGCGCCACACTCTAGAAAGACGCTCCCGGTCGGCGCTTGACCGGGATCAAGAAGGCCTCAGGCCATCAGTGCGGAGAACGGCAGAAAGTCGATCGCATCACCCACGCCCAGGGTGGCGCCGCGCTCGATCACCGCCAGCCCGTCCGCCCAACTGGCGGCAAGCAGCATCGCCGAGCCCTGCTGCGGGTGGATTTCCACCCGCCCCCGTTCATCGAGCCGCGCCCGCAGGTACTGGCGACGCGCCCGCGGTTGCGGCCAGTCGAAGGCCGCCGGCAGCGCCAGCGGCCGCGGCACTACGTCGAACAGTCCCTGCTGGCGAAGCAGGAACGGACACGCCACCAGCAATGCGGTGACCAGCGCCGCCGCAGGGTTGCCGGGCAGCCCCAGCCAGGGCTTGCCGGCCACGGAGCCGAAGGCGAACGGCTTGCCCGGCTGGATCGCCAGGCGCCACAGGTTGACCTCGCCAAGCTCGGCGATGGCGCGCTTGAGGTGGTCTTCCTCGCCTACCGAGACACCGCCGCTGGTGACCAGCGCGTCCCATTCGGAGGCCGCCAGGCTGAGCGCATCGCGGCTGGCCACCAGTTCGTCGGCGAGCACTTCCTCGTCGTGCACCTCGAAGCCCAGACCGCGCAGCAAGGCGCCGATGCAGTAACGGTTGGCGTTGTAGATCTGCCCGGCCAACAGTGTCTGGCCGGGCTCGCGCAATTCGTCGCCGCTGCTCAGCAGGCCGATGCGCAAGCGCCGACGCACCGAGACCGTGGCGACGCCGAGACTCGCCAGCAGGCCGAGTTCCTGCGGGCGCAAGCGCTGTCCGGCACGCAGCACCGGCGCGCCACGACGCAACTCCTCGCCGCGCCGGCGCACATGCTGGCCGGCGCTCACCGGCGGCAACTGCACGCGCTCGCCGTCGACCACGCAGAGTTCCTGCGGCACCACGCAGTCGGCGCCGGTCGGCAGCGGCGCGCCGGTGAAGATCCGCGCCGCCTGGCCCAGCGGCAGGCTCATGCCGCGGGTGTCGCCGGCGGCGATCCGCGCGCCGACCGTCAGGCTGCCGCCGCTGCGCGGCAGGTCGGCGGAGCACAAGGCGTAGCCGTCCATCGCACTGTTGTCCCAATGCGGCAGGTCCATCGGCGCCAGCAGGTCCTCGCCGAGCACTCGTCCCAGCGCCCGCTCCAGGGCCAGGCTCTCGCAGGCTGGCGGGCGCGGCGCGCGCGCCAGCAGTTCGGCCAGCGCCTCGTCGAGCGGGCGCAGTTGGCCGCCATCGCAGGCGCAAGCGCTCACGAGCGGCACCCGCAGCCGGCCACCGGCGCCACGGCTGGCGGGGTCTTCAGGTGCGGGACGAAATTGCACGGGCGGGTGCGGCTGTCCAGTTGCGCCAGGAGAATCTCGTTCCAGGCGGTGCGACAGGCGCCCGGCGAGCCGGGCAGGCAGCACACCAGGGTACCGTTGCTGAGCCCGGCCAGCGCCCGCGACTGGATGGTGGAAGTGCCGATCTCGCGCTGCGAGACCTGGCGGAACAGTTCGCCGAAGCCCTCGACATCGCGCTCGAACAGCGGCCCGACCGCCTGCGGGGTGTTGTCCCGCGCGGTGAAGCCGGTGCCGCCGGTGATCAGGCCGACCTGTACCTCGGGGTCGGCGATCCAGGCCGAGACCACCGCGCGGATCTGGTAGATGTCATCGGTCTTCAGGCTCCGCTGGTGCAGGCGATGACCGGCGGCCAGCAGCGCGTCGGCGAGGGTCTGGCCGGAAGTATCGGTTTCCAGGGTACGGGTGTCGCTGACGGTGAGGATGGCGATGTTCAGCGGCTGGAAGGTGGAGGTGGCCAGGTGGCTCATGGAAGGGGGTCCTAGGAACGGGCGATGCCTCAGCCTGAACCGCGGGCCCCCGGCTGGCTATTCCTCCGAAGAGGTAAGCCGGCGGCGCGAGGAGGTAGACGTCACTCCTCCCAGCGCTGCGCGGCGGCCTGGTCGCTGCAGCGGCCTTCGACCCAGCGCGGGCCTTCGGCGGTGTCTTCCTTCTTCCAGAACGGCGCGCGGGTCTTCAGGTAGTCCATGACGAAGTTGCAGGCGTCGAACGCCGCCTGCCGGTGGGCGCTGGCGCAACCGACGAAGACGATCGGCTCGCCCGGCTCCAGGCGGCCGATGCGGTGGAGGATCTCCAGGCGCAGCAGCGGCCAGCGCTGCCCGGCCTCGGCGGCGATCTTGCCGAGGGCCTTCTCGGTCATGCCCGGATAATGTTCGAGGAACATCCCGCCGACCTCGCGACCGTCGTTGAAGTCGCGCACGTAGCCGACGAAGCCGACCACCGCGCCGATGCCGACGTTCTGCGCATGCAGGGCGTTAAGCTCCTGCCCCGGATCGAAAGCGGCCTGCTGGACGCGGATGGCCATGGGTTCAACCTCCGGTGACGGTGGGGAAGAAGGCGACTTCGTCGCCGTCCTGCAACGGCTCGTCGAGGCCGCACAGTTCCTGATTGCGCGCACACATCAGGTTCTGCTCGCCGAGGGTACGCTCCCAGGCCCCGCCGCGCTCCACCAGGAGCTGGCGCAAGGCGCCGAGGGTCGCCAGCCCGGCGTCCCAGTTCAACTGCTCGCCGTCGATGCCGAGGGCTTCGCGGTAACGGGCGAAATACTGCACGCGGATCATGCCTGCCCTTCCTCCTCTTTGCGGTAGTGGCCGCTCTTGCCGCCGAGCTTCTCCAGCAACTGGACCTGCTCGATGACCATCCCGCGGTCCACCGCCTTGCACATGTCGTAGATGGTCAGGGCCGCGACGCTGGCGGCGGTGAGCGCCTCCATCTCCACGCCGGTCTGCCCGGCCAGCCGGCAACGCGCGCGGATGCGCACGGCGTCCGGCGCCTCGGCCTGCAGTTCGAGCTTGACGCTGGTGAGCAGCAGCGGATGGCACAGCGGGATCAGTTCGTGGGTGCGCTTGGCCGCCTGGATGCCGGCGATCCGCGCCACGGCGAAGACGTCGCCCTTGGGATGGCCGCCGTCCTGGATCAGTTGCAGGGTTTCCGGGCGCATGCGCACCACGGCCTCGGCCGTGGCTTCACGGGAGGTCACGGCCTTTTCCGTGACGTCGACCATGTTGGCGCGGCCCTGGGAATCGAGATGGGTCAGCACGTGGGTGCTCCTGGAAGAGGATACTGGCCAGTCATTGTAAGCCCTGGAGGGCATGACGCGATGCCTGGGGGAGGTTCGGAAGGGGGATGATTGTATACATAAAGAGGTAGGGCAGGCCGGCGCAAGGCGCCTCATCCCGATCGGGTAACGATGCGGGCCCGGTCCCCGGACCGGGCCTGGCAGGATGTATATCCCGCCCGGCTTTTTCAACCGGGCGGGATATCGGCCGGCGATTGCCGCCGGCTACTTCACATGTGCGCCTCGGCGTACTCCGCCAGCACCGAGCGCGGCACCCCTTGCAGGGTCACGTGCACGCCGTGGGGGAAGTCCTTGAAGCGTTCGGTGAGGTAGGTCAGGCCGGAGCTGGTGGCGGACAGGTAGGGCGTGTCGATCTGCGCCAGGTTGCCCAGGCAGATCACCTTCGAACCGCTGCCGGCGCGGGTGATGATGGTCTTCATCTGGTGCGGCGTGAGGTTCTGGCATTCGTCGATGAGGATCAGGCTCTGCTGGAAGCTGCGCCCGCGGATGTAGTTCAGCGACTTGAACTGCAACGGCACCTTGCTGAGGATGTAGTCGACGCTGCCATGGGTGCATTCGTCGTCCATGTGCAGCGCTTCGAGGTTGTCGGTGATGGCGCCGAGCCAGGGCTCCATCTTTTCCGCCTCGGTGCCGGGCAGGAAGCCGATGTCCTCGTCCAGGCCCTGCACGCTGCGGGTGGCGATGATGCGCCGGTAGCGCTTGCTGACCATGGTCTGCTCGATGGCCGCGGCGAGCGCCAGGATGGTCTTGCCGGAACCGGCGGCACCGGACAGGTTGACCAGGTGGATGTCCGGGTCGAGCAGCGCGTACAGCGCCAGCGACTGGTACACGTCGCGTGGCCGCAGGCCCCAGGCTTCCTGGTGCAGGAGCGGCTCCTGGTGCAGGTCGAGGATGGTCAGCTCGTCCTGCTGGATGCCCTTGATCCAGCCGACGAAGCCCTGTTCGTCGACGATGAACTCGTTGATGTGCACCGCCGGCAGGTTGTCGGTGAGCTGCACGCGATGCCAGGTACGGCCGTGGTCCTGGCGGGTCTCGACCTTGCTCACGCGGTCCCAGAAAGAGCCGGCGAGGGAATGGTAGCCGCGCGACAGCAGGGCCACGTCGTCGATCAACTGGTCGGTGTGGTAGTCCTCCGCGTCCACCCCGCAGGCGCGCGCCTTCAGGCGCATGTTGATGTCCTTGGTCACCAGCACCACGCGCACGCCGCTGTGGCGGCTCTTCAGCTCGACCAACTGGTTGATGATCTTGTTGTCGTTGAGGTGCTCCGGCAGCCAGGTGATGGGCTCGGCACGCTTGCTCATGAGGATCGACAGGCTGCCGCTGGGGCCGTTCTTGCCACGCTGGATCGGTACCCCTCCCTCTACCTGCTCGGGCGTGGCCTCGCCGAGTACCTGGTCGATCAGGCGGATGGCCTGGCGGCACTCGGCGGCGATGGTGTGCTTTCCGGTCTTCAGCTTGTCCAGCTCTTCGAGCACCGTCATCGGGATCGCGACGCGGTGTTCCTGGAAGTTCAACAGGGCATTCGGATCGTGGATCAGGACATTGGTATCGAGGACGTACAGGGTGGGCTGGGTGGGGCGGGAACGTCCGTGGTCATCCATACGCGATCACCTTCTGCTAAGGGCCTGGCGACGGAATGCCGGGTCGGCGCTCCGCCGGGGGGCGAGCCGCCTTCTCTCTTCCGGTGGGGAGAGCCTGACAGCAGAGGTGAGGGCCGGGGCCGCCACCTGTGCTGCAGGGTTCGGCGGTCTACGGTTCCACAAATACCGCAAAAAATATGACGGTAAAAAGTACTTTTCGTCATCAGCAGGTTTTTTTTCCGCAAGCGACGAAATACCTTGGCGCAGCCCTTCGCGAGGTCTAGTGTTATCGGTCCCACCCCTGTGAAAACCCTCCGCTTTTCCGTGCCGCAACGGTTTTCCAGCGCCATTCCCCCTCCCCCCTGCTCCTGCGACATAAAGCCGCCACTGCGCCCTGCGCCGCCTTCCTGTATGAATCCGGGGCTTGACCTTGACACGATGTCAAGGCTGAACCTGGCGACAGATCTCACCGGCGCCTCCCAGGGCGCCTGCGGTGCCACTTCTGTCCATTCCAAGGAGGACTCATGAACAGCGCCACGCTAACCGAGCTCGATCTGCCGGTCAGCGGCATGACTTGCGCGTCCTGCGCCGGCCGTGTCGAACGAGCCCTGAAGAAAGTGCCCGGGGTCGCGGCCGCCTCGGTCAACCTGGCCAGCGAGCAGGCCCGCGTACAGGCCCCGGCGGACAGCCTGCCGGCCCTGGTGGCGGCGGTCGAGCAGGCCGGCTACCAGGTTCCGGCGCGCAGCCTGGAACTGTCCATCGAGGGCATGACCTGCGCCAGTTGCGTCGGCCGGGTCGAGCGGGCGCTGAAGAAGGTGCCCGGCGTACGCGAGGTCAGCGTCAACCTGGCTAGCGAGCGCGCCCACCTCGAGCTGCTCGGCGCCGTGGACAGCCAGGCCTTGCTACAGGCGGTGGAACAGGCCGGCTACAAGGCCCGCCTGCTCGACGCGGGGCAACCACGCCAGGACGATGCCGAGCGCCGCCTGCGCCGCGAACGCTGGTGGGTGATCGCCGCGCTGTTGCTGGCGTTGCCGCTGGTGCTGCCGATGCTGGTGGAATGGGCCGGCCTGCACTGGATGCTGCCGCCGTGGGCGCAGTTCCTCCTGGCGACCCCGGTGCAGTTCGTCATCGGCGCGCGCTTCTATGTCTCCGCCTGGCGCGCGGTGAAGGCCGGTGCCGGCAACATGGACCTGCTGGTCGCCCTCGGCACCAGCGCCGGCTACGGCCTCAGCGTCTACCTCTGGCTGACCGCCCCGCCCGGCCACATGCCGCACCTCTACTTCGAAGCCTCCACCGTGGTGATCGCCCTGATCCTCCTCGGCAAGTACCTGGAAAGCCGCGCCAAGCGCCAGACCGCCAGCGCCATCCGCGCCCTCGAGGCGTTGCGCCCGGAGCGCGCGGTGCGCCTGCGCGACGGTCGCGAGGAAGAGGTGGCGATCGCCGAGTTGCGCCTCGGCGACGAGGTGGTGGTGCGTCCCGGCGAACGCTTCCCGGTGGACGGCGAGGTGCTCGACGGCAGCAGCCACGCCGACGAGGCGCTGATCACCGGCGAGAGCCTGCCGGTGCCCAAGGCTCCCGGCGACAAGGTCACCGGCGGCGCGATCAACGGCGAAGGCCGCCTGCTCCTGCGCACCACTGCGCTCGGCGGGGAAACGGTGCTGGCGAAGATCATCCGCCTGGTGGAAGACGCCCAGGCCGCCAAGGCGCCGATCCAGAAGCTGGTGGACAAGGTCAGCCAGGTCTTCGTCCCGGTGGTGATCCTCATCGCGCTGGTCACCCTCGGCGCCTGGCTGGTCGCCGGGGTCGGCCTGGAGCAGGCCCTGGTTAACGCCGTGGCGGTGCTGGTGATCGCCTGCCCCTGCGCCCTCGGCCTGGCCACCCCGACCGCGATCATGGCCGGCACCGGCGTGGCCGCGCGCCACGGCATCCTGATCAAGGACGCCGAGTCCTTGGAAGTCGCCCATGCGGTCACCAGCGTGGCCTTCGACAAGACCGGCACCCTGACCTCCGGGCGACCGCAGATCATCCACCTCGGCGGCGACGACCAGGAGCAACTGCTCAGGCTCGCCGGCGCCCTGCAACGCGGCAGCGAGCACCCGCTGGCCAAGGCCGTGCTCGAGCGCTGCGCCGAGCGCGACCTGGAGGTTCCGCCGGTGAACGCCAGCCAGGCCCTCAGCGGTCGCGGCATCCAGGGCGAGGTCGAGGGTCGCCGGCTGGCCCTGGGCAACCGCCGCCTGCTCGACGAGCAGGAACTCAAGCCCGGCGCGCTGGCGAGTGCCGCCGCGGACTGGGAGGCCGAGGGCCGCACCCTGTCCTGGCTGCTGGAACTGGCTCCGGAGAAACGCGTGCTCGGCCTGTTCGCCTTCGGCGACAGCCTCAAGGACGGCGCCGCCGAAGCGGTGGAGGCCCTGCGCGGACGGGATATCCACAGCCACCTGATCACCGGCGACAACCGCGGCAGCGCGGCGGTGGTGGCCAAGGCCCTGGGCATCGACGACGTACACGCGGAAGTGCTGCCGGCGGACAAGGCCGCCACGGTCGCCGAGCTGAAAGGCCGGGGCCGGGTGGTGGCGATGGTCGGCGACGGCATCAACGACGCCCCGGCGCTGGCCGCTGCCGACGTAGGCATCGCCATGGGTGGCGGCACCGACGTGGCCATGCACGCCGCCGGCATCACCCTGATGCGCGGCGACCCGCGCCTGGTGCCGGCGGCGCTGGACATCTCGCGGCGGACCTACGCGAAGATCCGCCAGAACCTGTTCTGGGCCTTCATCTACAACGTGATCGGCATCCCGCTGGCGGCCTTCGGCCTGCTCAACCCGATGGTGGCGGGCGCGGCGATGGCCTTCTCCAGCGTCAGCGTGGTCGGCAACGCCCTGCTCCTGCGACGCTGGAAGCCCTGAGCCAGCACGCCAGGCATATGGGGTGGCGCGCCTAGCGCAACAACCCCATGTGCTTGGCCCGCGCCACCGCCTGGGTGCGACGCTCGACGCCGAGCTTGTCGTTGATATGGCGGGCGTGGCTCTTCACCGTATGCAGCGAGATGAACAGCCGCTCGCTGATCTCCTGGTTGGACAACCCCTGGGCGATCAGCTCCAGCACCGCCAGTTCGCGCCCGCTGAGCACCTCGCCCGCACTGCCCGCGGGCTCGGCGGGCGGCTCCGGCAACAGCGCGCGCATGCGCTGGGCGCCGGGACAGGCAGGGAAGCGCTGCAACTGTTCGCGCAACCATTCCGGCTGCTGCACGAGCAATTCGTGGAGCGGCAGCAAGGCTCCCCCGACTGCGCCCTCCATGGCCTGTTGCAGGGTCGCCAGCGCCTCGCGCTCGCGGCCCTGCTCCAGGTGCAGCGCGGCCAGTTGGCCGAGGGCCAGGCGAGCCGGCAGCAACGCGCCGTTCTCCCGCGTCGAGCGGGCCAGCCGGTCCAGGCGCCGGGCGGCTTCCTCCGGGCGTCCTTCGCGGCGCTCCAGGCCGGCCTGGAGCAACTCCACATGCAGCGGCAGCAGCGGACTGCATTCCGGCGGCGTGGCCGCCTGCCCGCCGTAGGTGCCGCCCAGGCGCTGTAGCCAGACGCCGGCCAGTTCGGTCTGGCCCTGGGCCAGCCAGAGTTCGCACTTGATCAGGGTGATCGCCGCCAGGTAGTAGATCGGCGGGATATCCCAGGCATGCATCAACCGCTCGACGTCGCCAAGCCGGGCGAACGCCGCCGCGTAGTTGCCCAGGCGCCCTTCCAGGCTGGCCAGGACGCAATAGCCGATCACCAGGCTGACATCCCGGCAGCTGCGGGTTTCCTCGATTCCCTGCTTGATCCACTTGCGCGCTTCGTCCGGCTGCAGCGCCAGGCTGCGCAGGTAGCCGCGGTACAGCAGGAGCCGCCCGCGCACCGCGTAGCGGCGTTGCGCCGGCAGGTGCTGGAGGCGTTCCAGGCCCTGGCGCACCTCCTCCTCGGCGCGCGCCACCTCGCCGCGCGCCTGGAGGACGCGGGCGCGGTCGTAATGGACCAGTGCCTCGAACAGCGGGTTGCCGTAGCGCTGGGCGAACTCCAGGGCGTCGCGGTTGTAGTTGCGCGCCTGCCAGAAGTCGCCACGGGTCACCGCCAGGTTGCTCAGCGTCGACAGGCATTGCAGGCGGGTGCCATAGCGCTCCCCGGCGAGGTCCTGCAAGGCCTCGCGGCAGTGCGCCTCGGCCTTGTCGATATCGCCGCGGCCGCGCGCGATCACCCCGCTCAGGGCCTGCCACTGGGCCAGCAGGTCGCGCTGCGCGGACTCGTCCGGCGCCGGCAGGAAACGCGCCAGTTGGCCGGCCAGTTCTTCCGCGGCATCCAGCTGGCAGGCCAGCGCCAGCGCCCAGCCGTATAGCAGGATCAGGCGCGGCGTGCTCGCCAGGAGGCTGTCCGGCAGGTCCATCTTCCAGCGCAGCAGGGTGGCGATGTTCTGCTCCGCCAGCAGTTGCTCTTCCGACAGGTTCTGCACCAGGCTCGCCGCCACGTCCGGCTGGCCGGCGCGCAGCGCCTGCTCCACCGCCTGGTCGAGCAGGCCATGGCGGCTGAACCAGCCGCAGGCGCGCAGGTGCAGGGAGCCGGCGGACGGACCGAAGTCGGGCAAGGGACGCGCCAGCAGCAGGTCGGAGAACAGGTGGTGGTAGCGGAACCACTGGCCGTTTTCGTCCAGCGGCACGAGGAAGACCTGGTGCTGCTGCAGGTGGTCGAGGATCGCCGCGCTGTCGCCGGCCTCGCGCACGGTATCGCAGAGCTCGGCGCAGAAGCGCTCGAAGCGCGCGGTCTGGGCGAGGAACGCCTGGACCTCGGGCGGCTGCCGCTCGATCACCTCCTCCAGCAGGTAGTCGCGGATCAGTTCGTCGGCGCCGTGTACCCCGGGGCTGACCTGCTCCTCTGGATCGCCGCGCGCCAGCAGCCAGAGGCGCAGCCCGGCGACCCAGCCTTCGCTGCGCTCGAGCAGCGCGTCCAGCGCGTCCTCGTCGAGTTCGAGGCCGCTGGCGGCCATCAGCGCCCCGCTCTCCTCGGCGGTCAGGCGCAGGTCCTGTTCGCTGAGTTCGAGCAATTGCCGCGACAGGCGCAGGCGCGCCAGGTGCCAGTCCGGCCGCTGCCGGCTGGTAACCAGCAGCACCAGGCCCTCGGGCAGGTGATTGAGGAGGAATTGCAGGCAACGGTCGAGCACCGCGCCCTGGGCCAGGTGGTAATCGTCCAGCACCAGTAGCAGGGGACGCTGCGGGTCCAGGCAGGGGGCGAGTTCGTCGAGCAGGTCGTCGAGCCAGGTCTCGAAGGCGAACGGCTGGTGACGCTGGCGCATCTTCAGCAGGCCGAGGGCCTCTTCGCCCAGGGTCGGGTGGTACTGTCGCAAGCCATCGAGCAGGCGTTCGAGGAAACGTCCGGGATCGCTCTCGCGGCTGCTCAGTCCCAGCCAGAGGCTCTGCCAGCGCGGATCGAGGCTTTCGCAGAACTCGATGGCCAGGGAACTCTTGCCGAATCCGGCGGGCGCGGCGATCAGCAGCAGGCGACCGTCCAGTCCGTCGCGCAGTCGACGGCAAAGACGCGGGCGCGCCACATGGGCCGACGGCAGCGGGGGGCGGAAAAAGCGGTTGGCCGTCGGCAGAACGGCGGATGGAGTGCCCGAGAAGGTGCGCGAGAAGTCAGTCATCACCCGGTTTCTTGGTTTATGTATGGGGCGTGAACGCTCCGGAGACTAACCACAAGTGATGGCTATTTGAAGCACTATCCATCGGCTCGGACGAAATAGCGCACCGGCGCTTCAGCTCGATAACCAAGGAAAGACCGGTTTCCCGGCGCGGTCCAGGCGCGGCAAACGTTTCCCGGCCACACAGGTGCCCGCCGGGAGGATGGCGACGACGGAATCCGCGGGCGAGGCGGGAAAACACTTTGTAATGAATTGACGGCCGGAGCGGCACGCCGCCCGCGAAAACGAAGAAACCGGCACAAGGCCGGTTTCTTCGTGGCTAGGAACGCCGTTTCTCAGCGTACCCCTTCCTGGCGCAGCGCCGCCGGGGTGTAGTCGCTTTCCGATGCGCTGTAGTTGAAGTCGTAGGCCTGTTTCTCCTCGTTCTTCATGCCAAGCGCCAGGTAGCGGCCGGAGAGCAGGTCGTAGAGGGTTTCCACCGCGTACCAGGGCACCTGCTTGTCGTAGTACTGCTCGGCATGCGCCTCGGCCACGCGCCACAGGGTGCCGCGACCGTCGTAATGGTCGATCTCGGCGGCCTGCCAGGTGTCCTCGTCGATGTAGAAGTCACGCTTGGCGTAGATGTGCCGCTCGCCCGGCTTCAGGGTCGCGACCACATGCCAGACGCGGTGCAGCTCGTAGCGGGTCAGGTCCTGGTTGATGTGGCCGGCCTTGACGATTTCGCTGTACTTGATCTTCGGATCGTCGAGCTTGTAGCTGTTGTAGGGAATGTAGATTTCCTTCTTGCCTTCCAGCTTCCAGTCGTAGCGGTCCGGCGCACCGTTGTACATGTCGAAGTTGTCCGAGGTGCGCAGGCCGTCGGCGGCGGTGCCAGGACCGTCGTAGGACACCTGCGGAGCCCGCCGCACGCGGCGCTGGCCGGCGTTGTAGAGCCACGCCAGGCGCGGCTCCTTGACCTGGTTGAGGGTCTCGTGGACCAGCAGCACGTTACCGGCCAGGCGCGAGGGCGCGGTGACCCGCTGCTTGAAGTAGAACAGCACGTTGCTCGGCTTGTTCGGGTTGTAGTCCTTCAGGTTGGTACGGAAGGTGAAGGCATCCTGGAAGTAGACCAGCTGGTAGGAGCCGTTGACCTGCGGAGTGGCCTGGGTCACCAGGCGCCGGACGCTGCCGCCGCGGTAGCGGGTGATGTGGTTCCAGATCACCTCCAGGCCGTTCTGCGGGATCGGGAACGGGTTGGCGGTATCGAAGTTCTCCAGGCCGTTGCCGCCTTCCACCAGCTTGGTGGTAGTGGCGTTGCGCTTGGCCGCCTCCTGCACCGCCGCCGGGACGGTGGCGCTGCGGTGGGTCTTGTATACCGGGATCTTGTAGGTATCCGGGTAGCGCTTGAACATGGCCAGTTGGCCGGGAGTCAGCTTGTCCTTGTACTGGTCGACGTTCTGCGCGGTGATGGTGAACAGCGGTTGCTCGCTGGCATAGGGGTTGGCGAGGAAGCCACGGCTGTCGACGCTGCCGGCGTTGGTCGCCAGGCCGCCGTCCCAGGCGGGGATGCTGCCGTCGGCGTTGCCGGCCTTCTCCGCCCCCAACGGAGTCAGGCTGGTGCCGAGCTTGGCCGCTTCGTCGGCGGATACCGCCGCCATCACCTGGGTGGCCAGCAGGCTCAGGGCCAGTACACCGGTATGCAGAAGAATCTTCGTTGTTTTCATTCGCTCGTCGTCCTCGTTAAGTCCTGCTCGCCGGCCCGGTTCGCACCGGGCCGGCGTACATCAGAAGTTCATGCCGAAGCTGAGCGCGACGAAGTCGCGATCGTCCACGGTGGTGTACTTGCCGTCGAAGAAGTTGGTGTAGGAGAGGCTCGCGGTGTAGGTGTTCTGGTACTCCGCGTCCACCCCCAGGCTGACCGCCTTGCGGCCTTCCTCGAAGTTGGCGCCGGGACCGGGCGAATAACCATCGACGTCGTGCGACCAGGCCACGCTGGGCTTGAGGTTCACGCCCATGAACACGTCGTTGTAGTCCCAGATCGCACGGGCGCGATAACCCCAGGCGTCCGAGGTGGTATAGCCATCGTTCTCGCAGTAGCGGCTGACGTTGTTCGCTTCGGCGGTGCCCAGCGTGCTGACGTTCAGCGCCTGGCAGCTGGCCAGGCCGGAGATGGTCCCCGGCAGCGGCCCCGGTCCGAAGACCGGGTCACGCCCGTAGCGTGCCTTGGAGGTGCTTTCCAGGCCGCCGACGTGGGTCCAGCCGATCTCGCCCACCAGGGTCAGGCGCTCGGCGCCCATCACCTGGTCGAAGAAGTGCGTCAGGGTGGTCTGCAGTTGGGTGATCTCCTTGCGCCGATAGCCGTGCAGGTCCTGCCCGGCCTGGCCGTTCAGCACCGAGGCGTTGTCGTAGGGGCGGTTGCCGCCGATGCTCACCGGGTCGAGGCCGGCGAAGAGGATGTCGGTGGTGTTCAACTGCACCGGCGCGTTGGGCCGGTAGCTGACTTCGCCGCTCCACGCGGTGCCGTTGGGCAACGTGGTGGAGAAGCTCAGGCCGAACATGCGGATATCTTCCGGGTACTCGATGAAGTAGCTGGAGTTGCCGGCGGTGGCCGCCGCCGCGGCCTGGGCGGCCAGTGCCGGGTTGATCGCGGCGAGGCGGGTGGCGAGGTCGTTGATCGCCGCCATGGTGCTGGCCGAGGCGCCCTGGCCGCTGAAGATCGGCAGGCGGCTGTGGTAGTTCATGTAGTAGGCGCCGAACTCGGTGTTCAGTTCGTCGGCGAAGTAGCGCAGGGCGAAGCCGTACTGGCCGCTGTCGCGAGCGTCGCGGTCCGGCCCGCGGCGGACCAGGATGCCCTCGTCCCAGGGCGACGGGGTAACGCTCAGGCCAGCCCCGGCGAGCACGTTGTTGAGCAGGTTGATGGACGCCTTGTTGTTGGTCAGCACCGCCAGGTTCTGGTCGCAGCCATCGGCCACCACGTCCGGCTGGGAGAAGAAGGTGCCACAGTTGTCGACCACCGTCTGGTCCCACTCGATCTGGTAGAAGCCTTCGGCGGACAGGTTGTCGGTGAGGTTCTGCGACAGGTAGAACATGTTCACCGGGATCAGGCCTTCCTTGATCTCCGAGCCGGGCCGGCGGAAGGCGGTGACGTCGATCGGGTTGATGGCGCTGATGCCGTTCTGGATGAAGGTGCTCTCGCCCCAGTTCACCACCTGCTTGCCCAGGCGCACGCTGCCCGGCAAGTCGCCGATGGCATAGTTGTGGTAGATGAAGGCGTCGAGCAGTTCGGCGCCGGAGGACTTGGCCAGGGTCTTGCGGCCGCTGTCGTCGATGTCCTTGAACTCGCGGTGCTCGTCCTTCAGCTCGAAGTCGTACCAGTACTTGCCGCGCAGGAACACACCGGTATCGCCGTACTTCAGTTCGAGGTCATGGATGCCCTTGAAGACCTTCGAGAACGTTTCCCCACGCTTGAAGTTCAAGTGGCTGTCGTCGGAGGTCTGGGAAAGTCCCTTGCCGCCGTTGTTCACACCGATCAGGTTCTTGTTCGGCTTGGCGGTCGACCAGCTGGCCCCGACCGACAACGCCGAGTCGAAGGAACCTTCGATTTCCCCGATGTTGAAGGTCACCCCAAAGGCCGGAGCCGCCAGCGAGGAAGCCAGGCTGACGGCCAACGGCAACCGGGCCCGACGCGAGAACGGATTACGGGTTGTCATCGACGCTACTCCATGTGTGTTTTTTGTTATGAGTGCGTGGACTATAGCTAGCGCTGCCTGCCGCTTGATCCCTCGAAAGTGTGATTTGCGCGGCGCAACCACTCTGGCTCGCGCCTTTGCGGCGGATGGAGAATGACCGGGCGGTCGCGAAAACGCGGAGACCAAGCGTTTGCTTGGCCTCCGGGCGTTTCGGCGGTGTAGGAAAGCCCCGTCAGACGGTCGACAGGAAGGCGCTGCCGGCTTCCTGCCACTGGGCGATCTCGATACGGATGCGCTTCTTGTCCAGCTTGCCGACGCTGGTCTTGGGAATATCGGTAACAACCGCGATCTGCGAGGGGATCGCCCACTTGTTGATGTTGCCCTGCTCGACGAAAGGCTTGAGGTGCTCCTTCAGGCCACGGGCGTCCAGTTGCTGGCCCTCGCGCACCACCAGCAGGGCGAACGGGCGCTCGCCCCATTGCGGATCGGGCACCCCGACCACCGCCACTTCGCGTACCGCCGGATGGCGGCTGATCAGGTCTTCCAGCTCCAGGGAGGACAGCCACTCGCCGCCGGTCTTGATCACGTCCTTGATGCGGTCGCGGATCTCGATGAAGCCCATGCCGTCCAGGGTCGCCACGTCGCCGGTGTGCATCCAGCCGCCGCGCCACAACTCCTCGCCGCGCTCGGGTTCGCGGAAATACCCCTGGGTCAGCCATGGCGAGCGCAACACCAGCTCGCCCTGGGACTCGCCGTCGGCCGGGAGGAAGCGGCCCTGTTCGTCCATGATCGCCGCATCCACCAGCGGCACCGGCACACCGGCCTTGATCCGGTAGGTGGTGCGCTCGTCCTCGCTTCCGGCCAGCAGTTCGTCGTTGAGGTAGGCGCAGGAAATCAGCGGACAGGTCTCCGACATGCCGTAGGCGGCGGTCAGTTGGATGCCGCGCGCCTTGGCCGCCTCGTAGAGCGAGCGGTTCAGCGCGCTCCCGCCGATGATCACCTTCCAGCCCTTGAAGTCCACGCCCTGGGCAGCCCTGGCGTTCATCACCATCTGCAGGATGGTCGGCACGCAGTGGGAGAAGGTGACCTTCTCGCGCTTCCACAGTTCGACCAGCAGTTCCGGATCGTAACGCCCGGGATAGACCTGCTTGACCCCGAGCATGGTCGCCACGTACGGAGTGCCCCAGGCGTGGACATGGAACATCGGGGTGATCGGCATGTACACGTCGCTGGTACCGAGCAGGCGGATGCTGTCCAGGCTGCCGATGGTCGAAGCCATCGCCAGAGTGTGCAGGACCAGTTGCCGGTGGCTGAAATACACACCTTTCGGATTGCCGGTGGTGCCGGTGGTGTAGAAGGTGGTGGCGATGGAGTTCTCGTCGAAATCGGGGAAGTCGTAGCGCGGGCTGGCCGCGGCCAGCAGCGACTCGTATTCGCCGACCAGGCCGGGCAGTTCGGCGCTCTTCTCCGCGCCGTCGGTGAGCAGGATGGTCCGCTCCACCGTGGGCAGCTGCCCCGCCACCGCCTGGTAGAGCGGGACGAACTCGCTGTTCACCAGCACGAAGCGATCCTCGGCGTGGTTCATGGTGTAGAGGATCTGCTCCGGGGAGAGGCGGATATTGATGGTATGCAGCACCGCCCCGATCATCGGGATGGCGAACATGCATTCCAGGTAGCGATGGCTGTCCCAGTCCATCACCGCCACCGTGTCGCCGGCCTTCACCCCGGCCTCGCTGAGTACGTTGGCCAGGCGCGCGACGCGCTCGTTGAAGGTGGCGTAGCTGTAGCGCACCTGGTCGCGGTAGACGATTTCATGACTCTTTTCGTAACGACGGCCGGAAAGCATCAGGCTCTTGATCAGCAACGGATACTGATAAGCGCCGGCGGCGGCCGGGATGAGACGGGTCTTCAGCATGGGGCGTACACCTGGGAGCGGGTTCGTTGTCAGGATGAGGCCGACTCTAGAGCCGTCGGCGGGCTTTGTTCATCAGTCAAAAGAGTGATTTGCCCCGTGACCTTTCGGAGCCTCCCGGTCACAAGATAGAATCCGCCCACTGAATCGTTCAGACCCTATCCAGAACAAGAGGTAACGTTCCATGTCCGATATCGTCATCGTCGCCGGCGCCCGTACTCCCATGGGCGGCTTCCAGGGCAGCCTGGCCGGCGTTTCCGCGGTCGACCTGGGTGCCGTCGTGATCCGCGAAGCGGTGCAGCGCGCCGGCATCGCCGCCGAGGACGTACAGGAAGTGATCATGGGTTGCGTCCTGCCCGCCGGCCTGAAGCAGGGCCCGGCCCGCCAGGCCGCGCTGGCGGCCGGCCTGCCCGCCGCCACCGGCTGCACCACCATCAACAAGCTGTGCGGCTCGGGGATGAAGGCGGTGATGCTGGCCCACGACCTGCTCAAGGCTGGCACCAACCAGGTGATGGTCGCCGGTGGCATGGAAAGCATGTCCAACGCGCCCTATGTCCTGGAGAAAGCCCGCAGCGGCCTGCGCATGGGCCACGGCGAGATCAAGGACCACATGTTCCTCGACGGCCTGGAGGACGCCCGTACCGGCCGTTTGATGGGTTCGTTCGCCCAGGAGACCGCCGACAAGTACGGCGTGACCCGCGAGGAGATGGACGCCTATGCCATCGAATCGCTCAAGCGCGCCCAGGCCGCCATCGCCGATGGCTCGCTGGCGGCGGAAATCGTCCCGGTCACCGTCACCAGCCGCAAGGGCGAGAGCGTGGTGAAGGACGACGAGCAACCGCTGACCGCCAACCTGGAGAAGATCCCGAGCCTCAGGCCGGCGTTCCGCAAGGACGGTACCATCACCGCCGCCAATGCCAGCTCGATCTCCGACGGCGCCTCCGCGCTGGTCCTGATGACCGCCGAGGAAGCCCAGCGCCGTGGCCTGAAGCCGCTGGCGCGAATCGTCGGCCATGCCACCCAGAGCCAGGACCCGAGCGAGTTCACCCTGGCGCCGATCGGCGCGATGACCAACCTGTTCGCCAGGACCGGCTGGAGCAAGGACGACGTCGACCTGTTCGAGATCAACGAAGCCTTCGCCATGGTCACCATGCTCGCCATGCGCGAACACGGCCTCGATCATGCCAAGGTCAATGTCTATGGCGGCGCCTGCGCCCAGGGCCATCCGGTCGGCTCCACCGGCTCGCGGATCATCCTCACCCTGATCAACGCCCTGCGCCAGAAAGGCGGCAAGCGCGGCGTCGCCTCGCTGTGCATCGGCGGCGGCGAAGCCACCGCCGTGGCGCTCGAACTGCTCTGATACGGCGTTGAGCCATCGGCGCCCGGCCGGCTCGCGCTGTCCGGGCGCCCTCTTCCTCAGGTGCCCACCGCGGCGCTGCGCGCCGGACGCGGAAACACCAGCGCCGCGGCGAAGGTCAGCGCGGCGAAGCCCGCCAGTACCAGGTACAACCCCAGCAGCCCCTGCCGTGGTTCCAGGTAGGCAATCATCGGGATCGCCGCCGCGCTGGCGCCGAACGACAGGAAATAGCGCAGGGCGAAGACCCGCGCCTGCCACTGCGGCGCGACGAAGTGGGCGACCATCGCATCGTTCACCGTCACCTGGCCGAACACCGCGAACATGAACAGCGCGCCGAACAGCACCACTGCGCTGCCGTGGCCGTAGGCCAGGGCCAGCAGCAGCGGCACCTGGCAGAAGGTGAGGAAGACGAACGGCAACTTCAGGTTCAGGCGATCGATCAGGCGGCCCATGATCAGTTGCGCCACCGCGCCGAAGGCATAGGCCAGGCTGACCACCACGCCGAGGGTCTGCGGCGACGCCAGCAAGTCGCTCAGGCGCTCCTGGAACAGCTTCGGGTAGGTCACGGTGCTGGCGTTGAACACCACCCCGCCGGTGGCGGTGACCAGCGCCAGCACGCCGAACACCCGGCGCATCGACAGGCCCTCGCTGTCCTCGCCACGCGCCGCGGCCTTGGCCGACAGGTGCGGCGATGGCTCCTCGCGCACGCAGAAGAAAAAGCCGATGCCGAGCAGGATGGCCACCCCGCCGGGCAGGATGAACGCCGCACGCCAACCGAAGTGCGCGGTGAGAAAGCCGGTAAGCAGCGCGGCGAAGGCGACCCCGAGGTTACCCCACATGCCGTTGATGCCGATCTCGCGGCCGCGGTTCTCCGCGTGTGCCACCAGCATCGCGGTGCCGACCGGGTGGTAGATCGCGGCGAATACCCCGATCAGGGTCAGCCCGGTCACCAGCATCGGTACGCTGCCGGCCAGCCCGGTGAGCAGTGCGGCGGCGCCGATACCGAAGAAGAACAGCAGCATCATCCGCCGCCGGCTCCAGGTATCGCCCAGCCAGCCGGCCGGCAGCGAACAGGCGCCGAAGGCGATGAAACCGCCCAGCGACAGGCCGATCAGACCGGCGTAGTCGAGGTCGAAGCTGCCGGCCATGCCGAGCACGGCGGCGGGGAAGATCAGCATGAACATGTGGTCGATGACATGCGCGGCGTTGATGAAGCGGATAACGGTTCGAGGTCGGTTCATGGCGTGCGGCCTGAATGGTCGGTGAGGAATGGGCGTCATGACCCGGGCATGATAGGTTGACCGAAAAGCGCAGACAGGACAGCGAGGTCATCGAAACGGACATGCTGATCGAGCACCGCCCGGACGGCCTGCTGGCCGCCATCTCCCTCGACTTCCCCGACGGCCATCACCTGGGGCGGCATTTCCACCCGCAGGCGCAGTTCCTCTACGCCGCTCGCGGCCTGATGCGCCTGGCCACCCACCACGGCGCCTGGGTGATCCCGCCGACCCGCGCGGTATGGATTCCGCCCCGGGTGGAGCACGAGATATTCATGTCCGGCGAGGTGCACATGCGCACCCTGTTCATCGAGCAACCCGAAACGCCGACACCGCTAAGCGACTGTTGCGTACTGGCGGTGACGCCGCTGCTGCGGGAAATGATCCTGCGCGCCATCCACCTCGAGAGCCAGCCGCGCCTGGACGACTTCCGCCAGCGCCTGCAAGGGCTGATCCTCAGCGAGATCGCCAACCTCGAACGGATGCCGCTGTACCTGCCGATGCCCCGCGACCGCCGCTTGCAGGCGATCTGCCAGGCATTGCTGAAACAGCCGGAACTGGGGCTGACCCTCGATGACTGGGGCCTGCGGGTCGGCGCCAGCTCGCGCACCCTGGCGCGGCTGTTCGCCCAGGAACTGCAGATGAGCTTCCATGAGTGGCGCCAGCAATTGCGCCTGACCGAAGCCCTGCCGCGCCTGCTGGCCGGCGACAGCGTGCAGGTGGTCGCCCGCGACCTCGGCTACGGCAGTACGCGGGCCTTCAGCAGCATGTTCCGCCGCCTGCTCGGCGAAACCCCGCGCGACTACCTGGGGCGACTGGAGCAACTGGCACGGGTCAGGGGCCGCGAGGACTGATGCCCCACGGCGCAACGCCAAGCAATGGCGAATCGGCGGATAACGCCTGCGGCGTTATTCGCCCTACCAAGGCTTCAGTAGGGCGCATCCGCCGCTCCCGTAGGGCGCATAACCGCAGCGCGGTTATCCGCCGAACCGGCCTGGATGGTGCAAGGCGGGAACGCGAGGATTGACGCCCTAGGGCGCAACACCGAGCACTGGCGGATCGGCGGACAAAAAGAAGCCCTCCAGCGGAGGGCTCTCGGAAAAGGGCGCCGGAGCGCCCGGATGGGATCGTCGATCAGTGCGGGACGCCCAGCCCCGCCGCGCTCATGAACAGGCGCATCAGCCAGGCGGCGACGCCCAGGGCCAGCACGCTGGCGGTCCAGATACCCGCCAGCCAGGCCAGGCGTCGCCAGAGCGCTGGCTTGGCCGCGCTATCTCGTTCGGGATGACTCGGCGTACGGACCATATGCGGCGCCTCCTCAGTGATAGCCATCGCCGTGCTTCACCTTGCCGCGGAACACGTAGTAGCTCCAGGCGGTGTAGCCGAGGATGAAGGGAATGATGAACAGCGCGCCGACCAGCATGAAGCCCTGGCTCTGCGGCGGCGCCGAGGCCTCCCAGATGCTCACCGCCGGCGGGATGATGTTCGGCCACAGGCTGATCCCCAGGCCGCTGTAGCCGAGGAAGATCAACACCAGGGTGAGCACGAACGGCTTCACGTGGTCGTTGTTGGCCACCGAGCGCAGCAGCGCATAGAAGGTCACCAGGACCAGGATCGGCACCGGCAGGAACCAGAACAGGTTCGGCAGGCTGAACCAGCGTGCGGCGATCTCGGCATGGGCCAGCGGCGTCCACAGGCTGACCACCCCGATGATCGCCAGCAGCACCAACGCCAGCGGGCGCGCCAGGTCGTGCATGCGCTCCTGCAGGCGGCCTTCGGTCTTCATGATCAGCCAGGTGCAGCCGAGCAGGGTGTAGGCGACGATCAGGGCCAGGCCGCAGAACAGCGGGAACGGCGCGATCCAGTCCAGCGAACCGCCGGCGAAGCTGCGGTTCTCCACCGGGATGCCTTCGATGAAGGCGCCCAGCGCCACGCCCTGGAAGAAGGTCGCCACCAGCGAACCGCCGATGAACGCCTTGTCCCAGATGTGCTGCTTGGCCGGCTTGGCCTTGAAGCGGAACTCGAAGGCGACGCCGCGGAAGATCAGCCCGACGAGCATGAAGATCAACGGCAGGTAGAGCGCCGACAGGACCACCGCGTAGGCCAGCGGGAAAGCCCCGAACAACGCCGCGCCGCCCAGCACCAGCCAGGTCTCGTTGCCGTCCCAGACCGGCGCCACGGTGTTCATCATCACATCGCGGTCGCCGCTGTCCTTGAAGAACGGATAGAGCATGCCGATGCCCAGGTCGAAGCCGTCCATCACCACGTACATCATGATGCCGAAGATGATGATGACCGCCCAGATGAGGGGAAGATCGATACCCATGTCTCAGTTCCTCTTGTCCTGGTCGCGGTCGGCCGCCTGCGCGTGGCCGTCGTGCTCTTCGTCGAAACCTTCGCCGGCGGCCGACAACGGCCGTGCCGGCGTGCGCTTCTGCCCGGCGCCTCCCGGGTTGGTCTCGCGTCCCTCATGGGTGACCGGGCCCTTGCGCACCAGGCGCATCATGTAGCCGATACCGACGCCGAACAGCGAGAAGTACACCACCACGAAGGTCAGCAGGGTCAGGCTCATCTGCGTCACGCTCTGCGCCGAGGAGGCGTCGGCGGTGCGCATCAGTCCGTAGACCACCCAGGGCTGGCGGCCCATCTCGGTGGTGAACCAGCCGGCGAGGATCGCGATCAGGCCGGACGGTCCCATCAGCAGGGTCAGGCGCAGGAAGGCCTTCGAGTTGAACAGCTTGTCCTGGCCGCGCCAGCGCAGCCACAGGCTCCAGACGCCGACCAGGATCATCAGCATGCCGAGGCCGGCCATGATCCGGAACGACCAGAACACCACGGTGGAGTTCGGCCGGTCTTCCGGCGGGAAGTCCTTCAGCGCCGGGATCGGCTCGGTCAGGCTGTGCTTGAGGATCAGGCTGCCGAGCACCGGGATCTCCACCTTGAAGCGGGTTTCCTCGCGCTGCATGTCCGGCCAGCCGAACAGGATCAGCGGGGTCGGCTCGCCGCTGCTGTTGTCCCAGTGGCCTTCCATCGCGGCGATCTTCGCCGGCTGGTGCTCCAGGGTATTGAGGCCATGGGCGTCGCCGATCAGCGCCTGTACCGGGGCGACGATCAGCGCCATCCACATGGCCATCGAGAGCATCTTGCGGATCGCCGGGTTGTCGCGCCCGCGCAGCAGGTGCCAGGCGGCCGAGGCGCCGACGAAGAAGGCGGTGGCGAGGAACGCGGCGACCGACATGTGCAGCAGGCGGTAGGGGAACGACGGGTTGAAGATCACCGCCAGCCAGTCCACCGGGATCACCCGGCCGTCGACGATCTCGAAACCCTGCGGGGTCTGCATCCAGCTGTTGGAAGCGAGGATCCAGAACGTCGAGATCAGCGTGCCGATCGCCACCATCACCGTGGCGAAGAAATGCAGGCCCGGTCCCACGCGGTTCCAGCCGAACAGCATGACCCCGAGGAAACCGGCCTCGAGGAAGAACGCGGTGAGCACCTCGTAGGTCAGCAGCGGACCGGTGATGGACCCGGCGAAGTCGGAGAAATGGCTCCAGTTGGTGCCGAACTGGTACGCCATGACCAGCCCGGACACCACGCCCATGCCGAAGTTGACCGCGAAAATCTTCGACCAGAAATGATAGAGGTCGCGGTAGACCTCTTCGTTCGTTTTCAGCCAGAGGCCTTCCAGTACGGCCAGGTAGCTGGCCAACCCGATGGTGATCGCCGGGAAGATGATGTGGAAGGACACGGTGAACGCGAACTGGATGCGGGCAAGGTCGATAGCCTCCAATCCGAACATGGCAACTCCTCTTCAGGTTCTCGGCCCTTCCGGCTTACGTGCGGATTCGGCCGTGCTTCCTCACGCGCAACGCTACGCAAGGTTTTGGAACACATCCTTCAGCTATCGTTCTTGTCATTGGAAAGCGACCGCAGCCCTGGATGGCAGGAATGCGGGAAGGGTCGCAAGCAGATTCCCGGACCGCCCGCCTTGATGCAGAGCAATTCGGTACGAAAATCTTACCCGTTAGCCTAGACCGTCCTGCTGTGGTCGGTTGTCGCGAGACAAATTGCCTCAGCTCTCTCATATTCATTAATAGAATATAAAAATAAACAAATAATATTTTTATGGAATAAAAAGAGTCGCTACTCTCCCCTTCAAGCCGCCCCTCGCGTGTTGGCGCCCCTCCTTCACCGCCCTGAACGCAGCGGCGGACATCGCCCTACAAGGATCGAAGAATGAAAAAACTGCTCCTGCTGACTGCCCTGGCCTCCGTCATCAGCGTTTCCGCCAATGCAGCGGAAAAGCTCCTCGTCGCCGCCACGCCGATCCCCCACGCGGAAATCCTCGAGCTGATCAAGCCGACCCTGGCGAAGGAAGGCGTCGACCTGCAGATCAAGGTGTTCACCGACTACGTGCAGCCCAACGTGCAGGTCGCCGAGAAGCGCCTGGACGCCAACTACTTCCAGACCCTGCCGTACCTGGAGAACTTCAACAAAGGCAAGGGCACCAACCTGGTCACCGTGGTCGGCGTACACGTCGAGCCCTTCGGTGGTTATTCGAGGAAATACAAGTCGCTGGCCGAGTTGCCCGACGGCGCCACCGTCGCCATTCCCAACGAAGGCAGCAACAGCGGGCGCGCCCTGCTGCTGTTGCAGAAGGCCGGCCTGCTCAAGTTGAAGGATCCGAACAACGCCCTGGCCACGCCCAAGGACATCGCCGAGAACCCGAAGAACCTGAAATTCAAGGAACTCGAATCGGCCCTGCTGCCGCGCGTGCTGGACCAGGTCGACCTGGACCTGATCAACACCAACTACGCGCTGGAGGCCAAGCTCAACCCGGCCAAGGACGCGCTGGTCCTGGAAGACCGCGATTCGCCCTATGTGAACTACCTGGTGGCGCGTCCTGACAACAAGGATAGCGACGCCCTGAAGAAGCTTTCCGCCGCGCTGACCAGCCCGGAAGTGAAAGCCTTCATCGAGAAGAAATATGCCGGCGCGGTGGTCCCGGCCTTCTGACCCCAGCCCGTCCCGACTCCCACGCTGGGCGCCGTTGCAGCGCCCCTTGTTCACGCCGGTGTCGCATGGCTTGCACCGGCGTTTCTTTTTCCGCAACGGCCCCCGCCCGCAGCCGTTCCGGCCGTCGTCACGGCGCAGGCGCTGGAGGCGCCCCGTGCCGCCAAGGAGTTACCCATGAGCGAGAAACCACGCCCCGCGCCGCTGACCTTCCCCGACGCCGACCGCAGTCCGCTGAGCATCCGCGCCAAGGCCCTGGTGTTCTTCGACCCACGCTCGCACCGGGTCCGCGAAGAACTCGAGCGCCTCGCGCCACAGGGCCAGCCGGTGCTGATCGAAGGCGAGACCGGCACCGGCAAGGAGCTGCTCGCCAGGCAGATCCACCGCCACAGCGAACGCGCCGGTCTGTTCGTCGCGGTCAGTTGCAGCGCCCTCAGTCGCAACCATGCCGAAGCCGAGCTGTTCGGCTACGCTCCCGGCGCCCATAACGGCCCGGTCGGCAGCCGCGCCGGCTGGTTCGGTTCGGCCAATGGCGGCACCCTGTACCTGGACGAGATCGCCGACCTGCCGCTGACGCTGCAGGCCAGGCTGCTACAGACGCTGGAGGAACGCGAGGTGCTGCGGGTCGGCGCGCAGCAGCCGATTCCCCATGACGTGCGCCTGGTCACCGCCACCAGCGTCGACCTGGACCAGGCGGTGCGCGCCGGCAAGTTCCTGGCCGGCCTGCAACAATACCTGCACGACGGCCGCCTGAGCCTGCCGCCATTGCGCGAACGTCCGGGAGACATCCTGCCGCTGGCGGAATACTTCATCGGCGTCTATGCCCAGCGCCTGGACCTGCCGGTGCCGGCCATCGGCGTGGAAACCCAGCGGGTCCTCGAGAGCTATCCCTGGCCAGGCAACATCCGCGAGCTGGAAAACGTCGTCCACTTCGCCCTGCTGGTCAGCGACAAGGAAGAAATCCTGCCGCAGCATCTGAATTTTGGCGGGGCAACGCCAGACCCATCGCTGGCCGGTCTGCGGCGCCTGCTCGGCCAAGCCGGAGCGCCGTCGCTGGAGCAGGTACAGGCCCTGCTCCTGCAACTGGCCACCGAGCAGGCAGGCGGCGACGAGGAGGCGGGAAGGCGGCGCCTGGGACTGGCGGCGAACTGAAGGAATCCTTCGGCGAACGTGCGGGAAAAGCGCGGCGCCGAAGGCTTCCATACGTCCGAAGGATTGGCTCCCGAGCCCTTGATCGTGTTTATATTGAACGCTTGATCAAATTAAGGACGAGGAGACCAGCCTGTTTTGACTGACGCACAATCGCCCTCCGCCACCCCCTCCACCCCCACGCCCATCCGCATGAATCCCCCGGTGTTCTACGGTGCGGCGATCCTGATCCTGCTGTTCGCCGCAGTGGTCATCGGCTTCCCCCAGCGCGCCGGCGAATGGCTGCTGGCCGCGCAGACCTGGGCCTCGCAGACCGTCGGCTGGTACTACCTGCTGGCGATGACGCTGTACCTGATCTTCGTGGTGGTCACCGCGCTTTCCGGCTACGGCAAGATCAAGCTCGGTGCCGACCACGACGAGCCGGAATTCAGCTACCTGTCCTGGGCCGGCATGCTGTTCGCCGCCGGCATCAGCATCACCCTGTTCTTCTTCTGCGTATCCGAACCGCTGACCCACTTCCTCCAGCCGCCGCAAGGCGAGGCCGGTACCCAGGAAGCCGCGCGGCAGGCCATGGAACTGCTGTTCCTGCACTGGGGCCTGCACGGCTGGGGCGTGTTCGCCCTGGTGGCGATGGCCCTGGCCTACTTCGCCTACCGCCACAACCTGCCGCTGGCCCTGCGTTCGGCGCTCTACCCGTTGATCGGCAAGCGCATCAACGGGCCGATCGGCTACACGGTGGACTGCTTCGGCATCATCGCCACGGTGTTCGGCCTCGGCGCCGACATGGGCTTCGGCGTGCTCCAGCTCAACTCCGGGCTGGACTACCTGTACGCCATCCCGCATACCCACCCGGTGCAGATGGCGCTCATCGTGCTGATGATGGGCGCGGCGATCTCGGTGGCGGTCTCCGGGGTCGACAAGGGCATCCGCATCCTCTCCGACATCAACATGCTGCTGGCTTGCAGCCTGTTGCTGTTCGTGCTGTTCGCCGGTCCGACCCAGCACCTGCTCAACACCCTGGTGCAGAACGTCGGCGACTACCTCGGCCACCTGCCGGGCAAGAGCTTCGACCTCTACGCCTACGGCGGCCCCAGCGACTGGCTGGGCTCGTGGACGGTGTTCTACTGGGCCTGGTGGATCGCCTGGGCGCCCTTCGTCGGCCTGTTCATCGCGCGCATCTCGCGCGGCCGGACGATCCGCGAATTCGTCTTCGGCGTGCTGTTCATCCCGCTCGGCTTCACCTTGGCGTGGATGTCGATCTTCGGCAACAGCGCCCTGGAGCAGGCCCTCGGCGGCGCCAGCGAACTCGGCCGGGTGGCCATCGAGCAGCCGTCGATGGCCCTCTACCAGATGCTCCAGAACTACCCCTGGAGCCGCGCGGTGATCACCGTCACGGTGCTGGTGAGCTTCGTCTTCTTCGTCACCTCGGCGGACTCCGGCACCGTGGTCCTCTCCACCCTCTCCGCCCACGGCGGCAGCGCCGACGACGACGGACCGAAGTGGCTGCGGGTGTTCTGGGGCTCGGTCACCGCGCTGGTCACCGGCGGGCTGCTGTTCGCCGGCAGCATCGACGCGCTGAAGTCGGCGGTGGTGCTGACCTCCCTGCCCTTCTCGCTGATCCTGCTATTGATGATGTGGGGCCTGCACAAGGCCTTCTACATGGAGTCGCAGCGCCAGCGGGCGCGGAGCCACTCCCTGGCGCCGCTGATGAGCGGCAACGGCAAGCGCTCCGGCGGCTGGAAGCGACGCCTGTCGCAGGCCGTGCACTTCCCCTCGCGGGACGAGGTGTACCGCTTCATGAACGACGTGGTGCGCCCGGCGATCAGCGAGGTTTCCGAGGTGTTCCGCGAGAAAGGCCTGGCGGTGGACGCCCAGCTCGACCCGGGCAACGCCTCGCTGAGCCTGGAGATCGGTCATGGCGAGCAGCATCGGTTCCTCTACCAGGTGCTGATGCGCGGCTACTTCACGCCGTCCTTCGCGCGTGCCGGCATGGGCGGCCTGCACCTGAAGAATCGCCGCTACTTCCGTGCCGAGGTGCATCTCGCCGAAGGTAGCCAGGACTACGATCTGATGGGCTACACCAAGGAGCAGATCATCAACGACATGCTCGACCAGTACGAGCGGCACCTGCAGTTCCTGCACCTGGTGCGTTGAGTGCAGGAAAAGGGGGCGCGCAGGGCGCCCCTTCCCTCATCCTCCGTCCCTGACCGCAGGGAATGACGCTAGCGGCAACATCCCCTCCCCGTGCAGCCACGAATCCCTCAGCGCGCCAGCACTCGCCGGTAGAACAGCACGCAGATCGCGACGAATACCACCAGTCCCAGCCATTGGGCGATGCCCGCGAAGCCGGCGCCGGCCAGCGCCAGCGGCGCGTCCTCGCCGGTGGCGCCGATCACCCCGGCGAGCAGGATGCCCATCAGGCTCTCGCCGACGATCAGCCCCGAAGCCAGCAGCACGCCGCGTCGCTTCGGCTCTTCGGCATAAGCCTCTTCGTCGACCCCGGCCGCCGCCGCACGCTTCTTCAGGGCATTTTCCAGCAGCCAGGAAATCAGCGCACCGACCACCAGGGTCATGCCGATGGTCGGCGGCAGGTAGATCCCCAGGCCCACCGCCAGCACCGGCAGGCAGGCCTTGCCGGTACGGCGCAGGAGCAGGTCGACGAGGATCAGGGCGATGCCCAGGGCGACGCCGATGAGAATCATGTTCCAGTTCAGCGCGTCGTGGAAAATCCC
Organism: Pseudomonas sp. RC10-4-2; assembly: GCF_050433085.1. NCBI lineage: Bacteria > Pseudomonadati > Pseudomonadota > Gammaproteobacteria > Pseudomonadales > Pseudomonadaceae > Pseudomonas > Pseudomonas sp. RC10-4-2. Next base: position 304,703 of record NZ_JBNPXX010000001.1, on the reverse strand, counting down.
GCTGGCGATCGCCGTCATCAGGGTCGCCTGCGGCGCGGCCAGGGCCTGGCCGGGGTCCATTCCCTCGCGCGGCAGGGCCCCGGTGAAGCCGTAGGCGCTGTAGAGCAGTTCCAGCACCGGGGGGATCACCAGCGCGCCGACGATGCAGCCGACGATCAGCGCGACCTGCTGGCGCCAGGGCGTGGCGCCGACCAGGTAGCCGGTCTTGAGGTCCTGCAGGTTGTCGTTGGAGATCGCCGCGATGGCCAGCACCACCGAGGTGGTAAACAGCGCCAGGGCGATCGCCAGCTTGCCGTTCTGGCGGTCCAGCAGGCCGCCCTCGATGCTGCCGAAGCCGAGTATCAGCAACGACACCAGGATGACCGCGATGATTCCGATCCCCGAGATCGGACTGCTCGACGAACCGACCAGGCCGGCCATGTAGCCGCAGGCGGCGGCGATCAGGAAGCCGAAGAAGAAGGCGAACACCACGCATACCGCCACCAGGCTCCAGAACTGCGGGCTGGCCATGTCCGGCGCGGCGGCACCGAGGAAGTGGCTGAAGACCACGAACAGCGAGACCAGCAGTATCCCGGCGATCAGCAGGATCCACTTGGCCGGCATGTCCAGCTCGGTGCGCAGGCTGTTCGCCTGGCTATTGCCGCGCACTGCCCCGAGGGAGGCCCAGACGCCCCGCACCATCGGCTTGAACAGGGTCGCCAGGGTCCACAGCGCGGCCACGCCGATGGTGCCGGCGCCGAGGAAGCGCACCTGCGAACTCCACAGTTGGGTGGCCAGGTCCGACAGGCTCTGGCCGTCGGCCGGCACGCTGTTGACGGTCAGCAGCGGCACCGCGACGCCCCAGGAGATCACCACGCCGATGAGGATCGCGATGCCGGCGGTGATGCCCATCAGGTAGCCGGCACCGACCAGCGCCAGGGAAAAACCGGTGGAAAGGCGGAACGCCGCCTGCCCGGCACTGAGCCAGACGCTGAAGCCTTCGGCGAGAACCTTGAAGCCGCTGCTCCAGAGGCTGAACAGCGCCGCCACCAGGCCGCCGCCGAGGATGTCGTAGAGCCCCGGCGCGTTACCGGCGGCACGCGGCGCGCGGGCGTCTTCCTCGTCCTCGGCGCCGTCGCTGCCGACCCGGAGGATTTCCGCCGCCGCCACCCCTTCCGGATACGGCAGTTCGCTCTGCACCACCATCACCCGGCGCAGCGGAATGGTATAGAGCACCCCGAGAATGCCGCCGATGGAGCAGATCGCCGCGGTCTGCCAGAACGGGAAGCCACTCCAGTAGCCGATCATCAGCAGGCCGGGAAGGATGAAGATGATCGAGGACAGAGTGCCGGCCGCCGAGGCCTGGGTCTGCACCATGTTGTTCTCGAGGATGTTGGCGCCGGAGAAGTAGCGCAGGACGGCCATCGAGATCACCGCCGCCGGGATCGACGAGGCGAAGGTCAGGCCGACCTTCAGACCGAGGTAGACGTTGGAGGCGGTGAAGACCACGGTGATCAGCGCACCGAGGATCAGGCCACGCAGGGTGAGCTCTGGCAGGGTCAGCTCATCCGGGATGCGTTCTTGCATGGATGAAAACTCTCGAAACAATTGGACCCGCCAAGCTTAGGCGAGAGCGGCACGCCGGGACACGACAGCGAATGTCGCAGAGGCGACCTTTTCGAGAGCAAAAGCTGGCGGAACGGACAGTTGCCGGCGCGGGCCGCCGGAGGAAGCCCGCGCGCGGCGTCGTCAGAAGGGCTTGTCGCCGAGGATGGTGGCGCGATGCATGACCCGCCGCTGTGGCCGGTAATCGTCCACCGCGTAGTGCTGCGTCACGCGGTTGTCCCAGAACGCCACGTCGTTTTCCTGCCAGCGCCAGCGCACGGTGAATTCAGGTCGCGTGGCATGGGCGAAGAGGAACTTCAGCAGCGCATCGCTCTCGGCCGGCTCCAGTTCGTTGATGCGGGTGGTAAAGCCATCGCTGACGAACAGGCCCTTGCGCCCGGTGACCGGATGGGTGCGCACCACCGGATGCGAGCGCGGCGGATTCTTCAGGCGGGCCTCCTCCAGGCGCGCCAGGTCGGCCTCGGTGACGCCGAAGCGTTCGCGGGGGAAGGACTTGCCGATGTCGTGGGTCGCCGTGAGGCCGTCCAGCAGACGCCGCAGCGGCGCCGACAGCGCCTCGTAGGCCGCCGTGCTGCTCGCCCAGAGGGTGTCGCCGCCGTACGGCGGCAATTGCTTGGCGGCGAGCACGGCTCCCAGCGCCGGGGTCTCGAGGAAGGTCACGTCAGTGTGCCAGATGGCATTGTCGCGCACGTCGGTGACCGCGGTGTCGAGGACGATGACCTCCGGCTGCTCCGGCACGCTGGGGTAGATCGGATGGATGTGCAGGTCGCCGAAGCGGGCGGCGAAGCGCGCCTGGCTCCTGGGTTCCAGCGACTGGTCGCGGAAGAACAGCACCTGGTGTTCGAGCAGGGCCTGCTCGATGGCCCGCTGGCCGGTGTCGTCCAGCGGCGCGCCGAGGTCGATGCCGGAAACGATGGCGCCCAGGGCCGGGCTGATGGGTTGGATGGTCAGGCTCATGTCGTGCTACTCGTCGGGCAGGTTGCGGGCGCGCCCTGCGCGCCCTCGCTCCGGCCTTCGCCGCGTGAGTGAAGGCCGGTTCGGAAATGACTCGGGACTCTCGCGCTCAACCCCAGGCGGCGAAGCGCCGCTGGACCCAGCGCAGCCCCAGTTCGAAGGCCAGGGCGATGGCGGCGATCAGCAGGATGCCGACCACCACCACGTCGGTGGCGAGGAATTGCGCGGCGGACTGGACCATGAAGCCGAGGCCTCGGTTGGCCGCGATCAGCTCGGCGGCGACCAGGGTCGACCAGCCGACGCCGAGGGCGATGCGCAGGCCGGTGAGGACCTCCGGCAAGGCACTCGGCAGGATCACGTAGCGCACCACCTGCCAGCGGCTGGCCCCCAGGCAGCGCACCGCCTGCACCCGCGATCGGTCTACGCGACGCACGCCGGCGGCGGTAGCGATCAGCAGCGGCGCGAACAGCGCCAGGTAGATCAGCAGCACCTTGCTCAGCTCGCCGATGCCGAACCAGATGACGATCAACGGCAGGTAGGCCAACGGCGGGATCGGCCGGTAGAACTCCACCAGCGGATCGAGGGCCGCTCCGGCCAAGGGATTGAGGCCCATCAGCACGCCCAGCGGGATCGCCGTCAGCACCGCCGCGCCGAGCGCCAGGAGCACCCGCAGCAGGCTGGTGCCGACGTGTTGCAGCAGGCTGGCATCGAGGTAGCCCTCCTGCCATAGCCGTTGCAGGGCTTCGAAGAGCTGTTCGGGCGCCGGCAGGAACAGCACGTCGACCCAGCCGAAACGGGTCGCCGCCCACCACAGCAGGGCCAGGGCCAGCACGCTGGCACCGGCGGCCCAGCGCCGACGGTCGCCGGGCAGACGGCGCTTGCGCGGGACAGGATTGGCAACGGCGAGTCCGAGGGTATCAGTGGGCATGTTCGGCCTCCGCGACATCGAGGAATTCGTCCAGCAACGCCTGGCGCAAACGGCCGAACTCGGGATCAGCCTTGATCGAACGCACCGTTTCGCCGGCGGCGTAACGCCGCGCGAAGTCCACCGGCAGGCGCTTGACGATGCGCGCCGGCGGGCCGTCCATCACCACCAGGTCGGTAGCCAGGAACAGGGCTTCGTCGACGCTGTGGGTGATCAGGAAGAGGCCCTTGCCGGTCTGCTTCCACAGGTCCAGCAGGAGCACCTGCATGCGCTCGCGGGTCAGCGCGTCGAGCGCGCCGAACGGCTCGTCGAGCAGCAGGAAGTCCGGCTCGACCGCCAGCGCGCGTGCCAGCCCGAGGCGTTGCCGCTGGCCGCCGGAGAGCTGGGCGACGGACTGCTCGGCGTACTCCTGGAGGCCCACCAGTTGCAGGACCTGGCGCGCCCGCGCGCTGCGCTCGGCCTTGCCCAGGCCACGGATGCGCAGGCCCAGGGCGACGTTTTCGAGGGCGTTGAGCCAGGGCATCAGGGCGTCGTCCTGGAACACCACGCCGCGCTCGCCGCCGGGCCCTTCGAGTGTCCGGCCGTCGATCTGCACGCGTCCCTGGTCCGGCTTCTGGAAACCGGCGAGGATGTTCAGCAGTGTCGACTTGCCGCAGCCCGAAGGACCCAGCACCACCAGCGACTCGCCCTTGGCCAGGCCCAGGCTGAGATCGCGGAGGATGGCGCGGCGCTGGCCGCGCTGTTCGAATGAGAGGCTGATCGCCTCGGCCGTCAGACGGCTCATGTGTTCTGCCCTCCGTAGGGTAAGAAAGCCTCCGCTTCGACAGGCCGGAGCGGAGTCGCGGAATTCAGCGCTGGCCGACCTGGACCTGCTCCGCCTGGCGCACGAAGTCGGCGCTGACGTAGGGCGAGTAGTCGCCGAGGACGGCCGGCACGCGCTTCTGTTCCTTGAGGAATTCGGCAGTGCCGGCGATAGCCTTGGCGGTGCCGCCGCCGAGCAGGTCGGCGGACAGTTGCGCCTGGCTTTCCGGGAAGGTCGAGCCGGCCAGCAGTTCGGGGACGTCCCTGGGATCGGCGCCGGTCAGCCGGGCGATCTTCTTCACCGGCTCGGAGTCGGCGGTCCATTCGGCCTTGTGCGCGTTGTAGTCGGCGAAGGAATCGAGGCTGACGCGGGCGAAGCGGGCGACGATTTCAGGATGCTTCTCGGCGAAGTCCTTGCGCGCCACCCACACCTCGAATGTCGGCGCACCCCACTGGCCGACTTCGGCGGCGTCGGTGAGGACCTTGCCGCTTTTCTTGATCTCGCCCAGCGCCGGCGACCAGACGAAGGCCCCGTCGATGTCGCCGCGACGCCAGGCGGCAGCGATCTCGGCCGGGTTGAGGTTGACGATCTTCACCTTGGACGGTTCGATCTGCCAGTGCTTGAGGGCGCCGAGCAGGCTGTAGTGGGAGGTTGAAACGAACGGGGTAGCGATGGTCTTGCCGGCCAGGTCCTCGGGTTTCCCGATCCCGCTTCCATTGCGCACCACCAGCGCCTCGGCGGCGTTGATCTGCGCGGAAACGATGAAGGCGACGATCGGCAGCTTCCGCGAGGTCGCCGCTGCCAACGGGCTGGACCCGATGTTGCCGAGTTGCAGGTCTCCGGAGGCGAGCGCGGCGATCACTTCCGGACCGCTGTTGAAGCGGCGCCAGTCGATCTTCTCGCCGATGGCTTTCTCGTACAGGCCATCGGCCTGGGGCACCTTGGTCGGGTCGATGCCGGTCTGGTAGCCGACCGTGATGTCGGCGGCCTGGGCGGCGACGGAAAGGCTGGCAAAGGCCAGGGCTGCCACCAGGCGGTGCAGGGAATTCGGGCGTTTCATCGGGCGAACCTCGGAGGCAACGGTGCCGCGCTCCGGAGGAGAACGGACCAGGGACGGGCAATGGGTGGCGACAGCAAGTCCGGTGGTCCGGTGCGATGCAGATTACAGATATAAAAAACTCGATATAAATAATATTTTGGAATTAGTTTATGAGCGCGAATGCGCCCCCGGATGCCCTTCCGCCCTTGCTCCATGCCCCCGTCCCTACAGGGCCGCGCCCAGCAAACGGGCTTCCAGGGCCTGTCGGCGCAGGCAGGCGAGCAGCCCGGCGCGGGCCACCGCCTCCGCCTCGCTCGCCAGCAGCGACGCCGCCGCGCTTTCGCGGAATGTCAGCGCGCCGCCGCGGGCGAATGCCGCCTGGAAGGACTCCGCCGCCAGTTCGACAAGACGCAGCGCGAGGGCGAGGAGACGCGGCGCCTCTCCCTGCCCCGCCACGTCGCCCGGCACCCGCGCAGCCTGGCCCAGGTCGAGGTTGGCCTGGGCCAATCGGGTCAAGCCTTCGCGCAGTTGCCCGCACGGGGTCGGCGGCAGGCCGGGCGGCACCAGGATGTCCTCGGGATGCAGCCGCAGCCGCTGGTAATGCAGCCGCTGCCCGGCGGGCAAGAACAGCCCCGAACCATCGGCGAGGCCGGAGATGTCGATGCCTGCCCGCCCCGTTTCGGCGACAGCGATCAGGTGAGCGCGGGAGGGCGCGTGCCAGGCTGAGATCAGCAAGCGATCCACGTCTTCCACGGCGAAGCAATCGCTACCCCGTCCACCCACCAGGAAACCGCCCCGCCAGTGCTCCTGCGCTTCGGGCTGGGCGCGCCGCAGATCGACCGCCTCGCTCCACAGCCAGCGGCGCTCGACGCTGGCCGGCAACAGGCGGCGCTGCTGTTCAGGACTACCCAGCAGGCGAATGGAAGCGATCTGCAGATGATGCAGGGCCAGGCGCCGTGCCAGCTCGAGTTCCTGCTCGGCCAGGTGGCGGACGCCAGCGAAGATTTCCCCCCAGTCCCGCTCCATGCCGGCGAACACGCGCGGCACTGCCAGCGCCAGCAGTCCACTGTCGCGCAGGCTTGCCGCCCAACCGGCCATGGGTCGCGGTGTCCTGGGGTCGGGCGAGTGGAGCCGGGCTTCGCTCATGCGGCACCTCGAACGGGGAGCGAGGGCCAGGCGTTGGCGCGAGGTAAGCAGGCTCCGGTGATGGAAAGGGACGGGATGTCCTGCTTATAACCCTAATGGATGAAACCCTAACCTATAAATAACCAATAATCCTTAACTAAGAACCGGAGGCATGCGCCCCTGGCAGAACCATGAGGATGCGTCGGGCAACCGACGCCGGCATCATTCCGGACAGCCGCGAAAACCTCTGTAACGGCTCTGTCATGCGCGTCGTGCGAGGAAACAAATAAGCGGAGAAAAGGGAACCTTATTCGCGCCAAGCTGTTTAAAATCACGCCCGTTTCTGTGCGAGGCCCCTCGCGCAGTCTTTTACCAAGGAGCTACACCACCATGGCACTGACCAAAGACCAACTGATCCAGGACATCGCCGAAGCCATCGACGCGCAGAAGACCACCGTTCGCAGCGCGCTCGACCAGCTCGCCGAGATCGTCAAGGACGCCCTGGAGAACGATGGCGAAATCACCCTGCCGGGTATCGGCAAGCTGAAGGTCTCCGAGCGTCCCGCGCGCACCGGCCGCAACCCGCAGACCGGCAAGGCGATCGAGATCGCTGCCAAGCGTGTAGCCAAGTTCGTTCCGGCCAAGGCACTGACCGACGCGATCAACGGCTGATAACGGCCGCCGCATCCCGCACGGATGCGCAGGAAAAAAGCGCAGGAGCCTGGCCTCCTGCGCTTTTTTCGTTTTCGGGGAGCCGCTGGCGCTGCCGCCCTCGAGGTTTTCCGCCGGATATTCCTACGGCGTTTGCAGTTGCTCGAGCAACGCATGGCAATCGGCAGCGTGCCAGTCGGCCAGCTCCGGCCAGGGGTTTTCCGGCAGGTTGACCAGCACCGTGCGACTACCCGCGGCGCGTCCGCAGTCGAGGTCGAAACGGTAGTCGCCGACCATCACCAGCTCCGCCGGCGTCACGTTCCAGCGTCGGGCGATGCGCAGCAAGCCATCAGGGTCCGGCTTGGGCCGCGCCTCGCCGCGCCCGAGGATGTGCTCGGTGGGGAAGCAGCCGCCCAGGCCGATCGCTTCGAGGGTGATCAGCGCCAACTGGTGGTCGTTGCGGGTCAGGATGCCCAGGCGCACGCCGCGCCGCTGCAACTCGCGCACCAGTTCCAGTGCGCCCGGCGCCGGCCGCGCGGCCTCGGCCAGGGCGCGCTCGTGTTCGAGCAGCCAGGCGTGCTTGGCCGCCGCCTCGGCCTCGGGCAGGGCGGCGAGGTGCAGCAGGATGTCGTCCTGCTCGGGGATGTCCAGCGCTCGGCGGATCGCCGGGAAGTCGTGCACGGCCCGGGTCAGGGTGCCGTCCATGTCGAACACCCAGTGGCGGATGTCGGCCAGCCTCACGCCCAGTCCTCACGCTTGCGGATCAGGCCTTCCTGGCTCGACGAGGCGACCAGCTGGCCGCTCTGGTTGAAGATGCTGCCGCGCACGAAACCGCGTGCGTTGCCGGCCCAGGGGCTGTCGATGGCGTAGAGCAGCCACTCGTCCGCGCGCAGGTCGCGGTGGAACCACAGGGCGTGGTCGAGGCTGGCGACCTGCATGGTCTTCTGCCACACCGAAACGGCATGGGGCTGCATCGAGGTGGTAAGGAAACCGAAATCCGAGGCGTAGGCCAGCAGGTACTTGTGCAGCGCCGGGACGTCCGGCAGCTTGCCGTCGGCACGGAACCAGAGGTACTTCACCGGTTCGTCGGGCTGCGGGTCGTAGGGGTCGTGCTGGGTGACCGGACGAATCTCGATGGGCTTCGGATACAGCAGCTTGTCGCGGATGCGCTCGGGAATCCGCTCGGCGCGCTGGCGGGTCAGCTCCAGTTCCGAAGGCAGATTATCCGGGCCAACCACCTCGGGCATCTCGATCTGGTGGTGGAAACCTTCCTCGTCGTACTGGAAGGAGCTGCTCAGGGTGAAGATCGGCTGGCCTTTCTGGATCGCGGTGACCCGGCGGGTGCTGAAGCTGCCGCCGTCGCGCACCCGGTCCACCTGGTACACCACCGGCATGCTGGCGTCGCCGGGACGCAGGAAGTAGCCGTGCATGGAGTGTACGTGGCGATCGTCCTCCACCGTCTGGCTGGCCGCCGACAGCGCCTGCCCCAGGACCTGGCCGCCATAGAGCTGGCGGAAGCCGAGATCCTGGCTCATGCCCCGGAACAGGTTCTCCTCGATGGGTTCCAGGCTCAGCAAAGCCACCAGGTTGTCCAGTATCTGGGTCATGGGGTGTTTCCTCGAATTCGGGCTGTCGACGGGCTAGTCGCGGCGCATGGCCGGGTACGCGGGCATGTTGCAAAGACGAGTGTCCCACACCGCGCGGCCGAGGGTGAAATGGTAGAGACTGGCCATGGACTCATCCGTTAGTCCAAGCAGCTCATGCACCAGGGGGTCGTAGTAGCAGCCGATACCCGTCCCAGACAGCCCGGCGGCCTCCGCCTCGAGGTAGAGCAACTGGCCGACCTGCCCGCATTCCCAGTACAGCCGCGGATAGCACCAGGGACCTTCTTCGAGCGCCGCGCCGAGATGGGCGAGCATGGCGAGCGCGACGCAGCCGTCGCCGGCGATGTCCTGCTGGCAGGAGAGATACGCCGACAGCGCGCGTGCATCGCCTTCCTGCAACAGGTACAGCGGCAACTCCGGATCGACGTGCTGCCAGAGGAAGTCCTCGCGCATCGGCGGCCGCCGCAGGCCGCTGCGGTCCAGCCAGTACAACCCCGGCACCAGGCCCCGGACGCGATGGACGAACAGCAGCAGATCGACCCGCGCGGCCTCGCCGGTGACCGCGAAAGGCACCGGCGAGCGCTCCGGCAGCAGCCTGCGCAGCCAGGCCCGCAGCAGCCCGACATCGATGCCGGCGCGCCCGTCCATGCGCTGCGCGCTACGCCGCCGATGCAGCAGCGGTCGCAGCGGCAGGCCGGGGTTGTCGTTGCCGGGCTCGCCCGGTGCGACCCTCCACGGGCGTGCCGGCAGGCGCGGCGCCCGACATAGCCCATGTATCCGCTGCAACTCCGGCCAGTCCCGGTACTCCCGCGACAGCCGGTTCGGCGCGCCGGCCAACGGCAGGGCCGCCAGTCCTTCGCACAGGCGCGGCGAAAGGGAAGGCTCTTGCGTGAGCGCCGGCCCGATCCAGAACAGTGCGTCGACGCTCTCGCACTCGGCGAAGCCGTCCCGGTCAAGGCCGAACAGGCCGTCCAGTGCGCTTTCGGCGACGCCGCGCAGCAGGCGCATCTCCCAGCCCTGGATCGCCGCGGCGATCGAGAGGCAGGCCAGCGCGTGGCCGAGGTCATGCTGGCAGTAGCGATAGGCTCGCTCACCGTATTTCCAGGCCTCGCGCCAGGGCACGCTGGTCAATGCCAGGAGGCAGCCGCCGGGCGGCAAGCAGTCATCCAGCAGCGAAGCCAGCGGCGCCGGCAGTTCGCCGCGCACCTCCAGGGCATGCTTGTCGGGACGGTAGTGGGCGAGCAGCGGCGCCGGCTCCAGGGTACCGCCGGGAAGCAGCAGGTAGGCTTCGGTGGGATGCAGGTTGCCGCTCGACGGATTGACCCGCAGCGCCCAGCGAGTGCCGCCGGCCTCCTTCCAGGCCGACAGCGCCAATCCGTCGTAGAGCATCTGCGAGAGGCTGCGGCGATCGAGCCGAGAGGGCGCGGCCGCCGGCCCGGAAAACACCCCGTCGTAGGGTGGCGACTCCTCCAGCGGCCGATGCAGCAGTTCGATTTGCCGGCAGCCCCGGTACTGGCGGAACGGCGCCGGCTGGGTCGCCCAGTCCAGTCCGCCGGGACCGGGTGCGTAGCGCTCCGGGCGATGCATGCTGAGGCGATGGTAGGAGAGCACCTCGCCGCCGCCGTCGCCCATGTTCACCGCTCCGCCCAGCGGGCCGCGTCGACGCGATAGAGGATATGCCGGCGCATCGGGTGATCCGCTGCCAGGAGTGGGTGGTCGAAATCCTCGGCCGGATCGCGACGCATGCCCAGGCGCTCCATCAAGCCCCAGGAGCGGCGGTTGGGCGGCGTGGTGAAGGCCACCACCTCGGGCAGGCGCAGCCGCTCGAAGGCGAAGTCCAAGGCGGTTTCCGCCGCTTCGCGGGCGAGTCCACGGCCCCAGTAGGCGGGCGCCAGGCGCCAGCCGATCTCCACGGTCGGGGCGAAGTGCACGTCCATGGTCACGTCGAACAGGCCGGTGAATCCGATGAACGCCGCCTCGCCCGGTAGCTCCAGGGCCCAGGGCCCGTAGCCACGCTCGGCAAAATGCGCCTGGACGCGATCGACCAAGGCGTCGCTCTGCGCGCGGTCGAGCACACTGGGGAAGAATTCCATTACCTGCGGGTCGGCGCACATCTCGGCGAACGCCTCGCGGTCGCTGTCGCGCCAGGCGCGCAGCAGCAGGCGCGGGCCATGCAGTTCGGAAATGGCGGAAGGGGGAAGGTTCGCGTTCATGGGAGGCCTTTTCGGAAACGGCCGACTCATCTGCGAAGCCAGTCCTCGCGCGTCAACCGGTACAGCACATGATGCCGCAAGCGGTGGCCGGGAGGCAGGTCGGGATGCTCGAAGTCGTCGGTGGGATCGCGATGCATCCCCAGGCGCTCCATCAGCCCCAGGGAGTTCTCGTTGGCCGGTACGGTGAAAGCCACCACCTGGTCCAGGCCAAGGGTATCGAAGGCGTAGCTCAGCGCCGCCTCGGCCGCCTCGTGGGCGAAGCCCTCCGCCCAATACTCGGCGGCGAGACGCCAGCCGATGGCCACCGCGGGTACGAAGGGCGCATCGAAGTCCACGACCTCCAGCCCCACGTAGCCGATGAAAGGATCGCCGCCCTTGACCTGCAGCGCCCACCAGCCAAAACCGTGCTCGGCGAAGTGCGCGTCGATGCGGCGCAGCAACGCGTCGCTCTGGGCACGATCCAGGCAGGACGGAAAGAACTCCATCACCAGTGGATCGGCATTCAGCTCGGCGAACCTGGCCCGGTCCTGCACCAGCCAGGGCCGCAGGATCAGACGGTGGGTATACAGCCGTGGCGAGCGAAGATGCTCGATGCTCAGGCTGGTCAGGTCGGCCATCGCTTGGTTCCTTTCGTTCAACGCACCCCAGAAGGACTATCTGACCGCAGGAATCGGCTGGGGTGCCCGCGAGGGCGGTATTCCGATCTTTGGTCAGGCTCCGCGGAAAAGGCTCCCCAACCGGAGTGTAGTCTTTTCCGCGCCTGGACATGCCCGATCCTCGGGCAAAGCGATGACGATTGGTTTACCGCCCGGGCAACGGGCGCGGGCCGCGTCAATCCGTGCACTCTTCCACCAGGCTTTCGTCCAGGGCGAGGATCGCCAGTTTCACCCCAACGGCGCACTCTTCCACCCAGGCGAACGAGGCGTTCGGGCTGAGGCAGGCATCCTCGAGGCGCCGGCAGCTTTCCACCAGTTGCTCGCCACGCACCACCCTCGCCGCGCCCTTGATCCGATGCGCCAGCTCGGCCAGTTCGCCGGTCTCCTGGCGTTGCACCAGTCCCTCGAGGGTCTCCAGGTCCTTGCGGTTGCTGGTCAGCAGTTCGTCGAGCAGCCGCCTGAGCATCGTCGGCTCGCCGCCGGTCAGCGCATGCAGGGAATCCAGGTCGTAGAGACGGGGGGCCGTCGGTATGGCGACGGGTTCGGCATCGATGGTGACGGGCAGCTCGTCGGCGGCGAAGCCCAGGGCCAGCAGGCGCTCCTCGAGGACATCGAGGCCGATGGGCTTGATCAGGCACTCGTTCATTCCAGCCTGGATGCAGCGCTCGATCTCCTCCGGCTGGGCGTCCGCGGTGAGGCCGATGATGACCACCGGCTCCTCGCCATTCTCGCGCTCCTCCTGGCGGATCGAGCGGGCAAGGTCGGAGCCGCTCATCAGCGGCATGTGGCAGTCGGTGATGACCATGTCGAACGGTTGCCCATGCCACAGGTTGAGAGCGCTCAGGCCGTTCTCCGCTTCCTCCACGTCATGACCGAGGAAGCTCAGCTGTTGATGGAGGATCTGCCGGTTGACCGCATGATCGTCCACCACCAGCACCTGCAACCGCCGCGCCTGGCGACTGCCGAGCGGGATCGCCCGCACGTTCTCGACGATCGGTTCCAGCACCTGCAGGCGCAGCTCGACGTCGATCCGCGTACCCTGCCCCAGCTCGCTGCTCATCACCAGGCGCCCTCCCATCATTTCGCACAGCGAGCGCGAGATCACTAGGCCGAGCCCGGTGCCCTCGGTGTTCTGCAGGTTGCGGTTGACCTGGGCGAAAGGCCGGAACAACTGCTGCTGGTCGCCCAGGGAAATACCGATGCCGGTGTCTTCCACACAGAGATTGACCTGCAACAGCGACGGCTCCACCTGGCGGCCATCGATGCGGATGCGGATCGAGCCCTCGTCGGTGAACTTGATCGCGTTGCTGACCAGGTTGGAGAGGATCTGCTTGAAGCGCATGGCATCCAGCAGTACGTCGCCGTTGATGCTCGAATCGATCTCCAGCACCAGGCTCAGGCGCTTTTGCCGGGCCAGGCCTTCGAATACCCGTGCCACCGATTCCACCAGCTCGCGCAGGTTGGCCCGTTTCGGCGACAGGCTGAGGCGACCTGACTCGATGCGGGCGATGTCGAGAATATCGCCGATCAGCTCCAGCAGGCTCTTCGCCGAGGCATAGGCGATCTCGATGCTGGAACGGTCCACCCGACCGGTCTCGGCACGCTTGAGCGCCAGTTCGAGGATACCGATCACCGCGTTCATCGGCGTGCGGATCTCGTGGCTCATGGTCGCCAGGAAGGTGGTCTTGGCCCGGCTCGCTTCGTCGGCCAGATTCTTTGCCTCTTCCAGCTCATCGATCAACTGGCGGTGCTCGGTGATGTCCAGCCAGCCACAGATGACACCGCGGATGGTCCCGCTGGAATCGCGGAACGGCTGGATCCAGTGGTCGATCCAGCACTCCCGACCGCCCAGCGCCACCGGGTAGACCGCCTCGATGGTCCTGCCCTCGCGCATGGCCATCAGGTAGCTGCGATGGAACTCCGGAGCGGTCTCGAAGTTTTCCATGGGCAGTTCGAGCACGGTGCGGTTCATCACCTCCTCGGAACTCAAGCCGACGCTCTGCAGGTAGCTGCGGTTGCAGGACAGCATCCGTCCGTTGACATCGCGCACATACAGCGGCGGAGGCATGCAGTCGGTCAGGGCCTCGACGAACCGCAACTGGTCGCTGAGCGCCTGTTCGACCCGCGCGCGCACCCTGATCTGCCGGCGCTGATAAGTGACCCAGCCCAGGCAGAGCAGCAGCAAGGCCGCTGCGATCGCCAGGATCTCGGTGATCACCAGGATGTAGTCGACCCAGGTCTGGCCGCTCATTCCCGGCGGCGAGCGCCAGCGATTGACGATATCGCTCAGGTCGTCCGGCGAGATGCTCAGCAAGGCCTTGTCGAGAATCGACTGGAGTTCGGCGTCGCCTCGGCGAACGGCGAAGTGGGCGGTGGCCGCACCGATGGGAACCAGGTCGGCGATCGCCAGCCTCTCGCGGAACAACCGGACGATGTAGTAGCGAGCGGTGACCAGCGGCACCACCGCCGCGTCGGCCCGTCCTTCGTAGACCAGGTTCATGGCATCCAGCGCGACGCCGACCTCCACCATCGAGGCCTGCGGATAGCGCTCGCGCACCTGTTGCATGCCCACATGGCCGGCGGGAATCGCTATGCGCTTGCCGTCGAGGCTCCCGGGGCTCTCCGCGCGTCCCTTGTCGTCCGCCCGGGTGACGAGGACGTACGAGGTGGACAGGAACGAGCGGGTGAAACGCAGCATTTCCTCGCGCTTGCTGCTGCGGCTCATGATCGCCAGGTCCGCCTCCTTCCTGGCCAATACGCCGATCTGCTCGGGGAAGCCCCCACTGCGAGGCGTGACCTGGAAATGCAGGCCGGTGCGGCGGGAAATCATGTCCAGCAGGTCGGAGGCGATGCCCGAGAAGGTCTCGTCGGAATTGAAGAAGGCCAGCGGCGCCAGGTCGTCGTTGATGACCAACCGCACCACCGGGTGGCGAGCGATCCAGCGACTCTCCTGCGGCGTCAGCGCGATACGCTGGCCCGTTGGCAGGGAACCGCTGCCGACCCAGCGCCTGGCGATGCTTTCGAGACGGTCCTGGTTGATCGCGCCGATGGCCGAGTTGACGACGCGCAACAGGTTCGTGTCGCCGCGACGAAGGAGGAAGCCGTAGCCCCCTTCCAGGCGGGCATCGGCAAACCGCTCGAACCTCACGTAGCCGTAATAGGACCGATTGATCCGGTGGTAGGCGCTGAGCACATCGTCGAGATACAGGTCGGTATGTCCGAAAGCCACCGCGGCAACGGCCTCGTCATGGCTGCCGAAGACCACGAAACGCGCCCGCGGGAAACGCTGGCGCAATTCCCCGACATGCTCCCGGGCCACCGCCACGCTGAGTCCGGCGAGATCCTCCGGCGAGTTGCGCTTTTCCCCCATCCGCTTGAACACCGCCAATCGATCACGGGCATAGGGTTGGCTGAGCACCAGGGAGGAATCACCCGCCGAGCTGTAATGGCTGCCAAGCAGGTCGATCTTTCCGGCAGCGAGCGCCGCCACGGCATCCGCATGGGTATCGAAGCTCACGACCTTGATGCGCATGCCGAGCAACTGCCCGACCAGCGTGGCGACGTCCGCCGTTATGCCTTCGTAGTTCTCGTCGTCGAGCCGGACGTTGAAGGGCGAGGTCTCGTCCAGCGCCGCGCCGAGCCTCAGGTGACCCTTGTGGCGCAGCCAGGCCCAGTCGTCCTCGGCGATCGCCATGTCCTCGTGCTCGATGCGCAACTGGCTGAACAGCGTCAGGGACGGATGCGCTTCGACGGCGAACAGGCGTCCGCCCGACAGCAGCAGGCAGAAGAACAGCAGGAATAGTTTTGATCGCATGAAAGGTCTGTGCGGCAGGGCCGGCAGTTGTATGGAAAGGAAACGCGTCCGGCGCGAGGCCCGGCGTTCGGCTAGAGGCAGCCGAGGCCAGGGCGGCGGCGTCAGGATCCGGAGCAATAGTCGAGAAAGTGCTGTTCCGGCATCGGCCGGGCGAACAGGTAGCCCTGGGCTATGGAGCAACCGAGTTCGATCAGGCGTACCCGTTGTTCGTCGCTCTCCACCCCTTCCACCACCAGGGAAATTCCCAGCGCCTGCGCCAACGCCACGACACTGCTGATGACGGCGCAACTCCTGGGCTGGGTCTTCATCTTCTGGACGAAGGTTCTGTCCAGCTTGATCTGGCTGAAGGGAAACTCGCAGAGCCGGTCGAGGGACGAATAGCCGGCGCCGAAATCGTCCATCGCCAGGCCGCAGCCCATGATCCGCAGACGCACGAGGTTCTCCAGGCTGCTGGCAGGAGCGCTGATCAACCCGGTCTCGGTGATCTCGAACATCACCGAACTGGGCGGGAGGTGGAACTCGGTCAGCAACGCCGAGATGTTCTCGGCCAGGGCACGCGAACCCAGTTGCGAAGGATGGACGTTGAACGCCAGGTTGATCGGCTGCCCCAACTGCGCCAGCTTCCTGCGCGTCGCCAGCCCCTGGCTGAACAGTTGCCAGAACAGCTTGTCGACCAGGTTGTAGGTTTCCATCACATAGAGGAAATGCGACGGCGGCAATACGCCGAGATGCGGGTGGTTCCAGCGTGCCAGGACCTCGGCGCCGATCAGGCCGCCGCCATCCAGGGCCACCTTGGGCTGGTAGTAGGCTTCGAACTCGCCGTTGTCGAGGCCGCGCACCACGTCCGCCACGGAGGGCAGCTCGGCGACTTCGATCTGTCGCGGCAGGTCCTGGCGACGAGCGTTGTAGCGGGTCAACAGGGCGGTGATCCGCTCCAGGCTGAATGGCTTGCCGAGGTCGCCGAGAAAATTGAGGCCCAGGCACTCGATCATCGAAATGGTGGCCTGGCGCAGGATGGGATCCACCTCGCTGCTGAGGATCACCGAATGGACCTTGCCGCTCAGGCTTGCGTGGCGAAGGAACGCCAGGCCGTCCATGCCGCTCATCTGCAGGTCGCAGATGGCGATGTCGACGTGTCCGCAGGACTCCAGGATCGCCACCGCCTCCTTGCCGTCCGCCGCCTCGAGGATCGATCCGGGCACCACTTTCTTCAGGGCTGTGACGGCTACCAGGCGCTGAAAAGGCTCATCCTCCAACACCAGAACATTCAAATCATTCATCACGGTCCACACAGGGTTTCCAGGAAATACCGGCGATATACTGCTGTGTTTCCCTTACTAGACCTATGGGACAAGTCCCCATGTTTTGTGGGAATTTTCCTACTGATTTGGAGGTTCGGTTGGATTAGCATGGTTCCACATGAAAAACCGAGTCGCCCCGCCTTAACAGGCTATTCTGGACGGCGATCTCGGCCTAGCGCCCAACATGGATGACCACCGGCGGCAGCGCCCGGGAAATCGAATCCCGACCCTGTCCCGGTCCCTCAAGGTAAATCGAATTTATGCATACCGTCCTGATCGTCGACGACCACCCCGTCATCCGTCTCGCCGTGCGCGTCCTGCTGGAAAAGCATGGTCTGCAGGTGGTCGCCGAGACGGACAATGGCGTGGATGCCATCCAGTTGGTCCGGGAGCACGAACCGGACGTGGTGATTCTCGACATCGGCATTCCCAAACTCGATGGCCTGACCGTGATCTCGCGGATCAAGTCCCTGGGACTGCGTAGCCAGGTGCTGGTACTCACTTCGCAATCCGCAGAGGCGTTCTGCAAGCGCTGCATCCAGGTCGGTGCCCGTGGGTTCGTCAACAAGGAAGAAGACCTGAACAACCTGATCAACGCCCTGAACGCGGTGACCGCTGGCTACACGTTCTTTCCTTCGCTCACGTTCGATACCCTCGGCACCCCGCCGGAACGCATTTCCGAAAGCGAGCTTATCGGCCTGCTCTCCGACCGCGAGATGATCGTCCTCCAGCATCTCGCCATGGGCTATTCGAACAAGGCCATCGGCGAGAAGCTGTTCCTCAGCAACAAGACCGTCAGCACCTACAAGACCCGCCTGCTGCAGAAGCTCGGCCTGGGTTCGCTGGTCGACCTCGCAGAGTTCGCCAAGCGCAATTCGCTGATCCACTGACCTGGCGCTTGGCTGTCGAAGCCAAGGCCTAGGGCACCTTCGGGCAAGCGCGACCGGAAGCCGTTCCTGCCACGCGACGAGCGTCGGCGGATTTCCACAAAGCGTGTGGAACCGCCTGTGGATAAGGTGCGAAAAACGCTTCGCGCAGCGCATCGTGCCTGGCCTTGCGACGGTTGATCAGTTCCTGACCAGGCGCACGGCGAGCGGACCAGGTGGCATCGACAAGGCTCGGAGGCGGTCTTCGCCTCGGTTACACTGCACGCCGGTTTCCCCAGGTCTCGCTCGTCGTCCACATGCCCAGTCAAGCATCCTCCCCTTCCCCCCAGGTCGCCATCGTCGGCGGCGGTCCCGCAGGCCTGATGGCCGCGGAGGTCCTGAGCCAGGCGGGCGTACGCACGGAAGTGTTCGACGCCATGCCCTCGGTCGGCCGGAAATTCCTCCTCGCGGGCGTCGGCGGCATGAACATCACCCATGCCGAGGCCAGGGAACAATTCCTCGGCCGCTATGGCAGGCGCCAGAAGGAAATCGCCGCACTGCTCGGCGAATTCGACGCGGATGCGTTGCGCGCCTGGATCCACGGCCTGGGTATCGACACCTTCGTCGGCAGTTCCGGCCGGGTGTTCCCCTCCGACATGAAGGCCGCGCCGTTGCTCCGTGCCTGGCTCAAGCGCCTGCGCGAGCAAGGCGTGCTCATCCACACCCGCTGCCGTTGGCTGGGCTGGAACGCGGACGGTACGCTGGACATCCAGAGCGCCGCCGAGCGCCTGTCGATACGCGCCGACGCCGTGATCCTGGCGCTCGGTGGCGGCAGTTGGCAGCGCCTGGGCTCCGACGGCGCCTGGGTGCCCCTGCTGCGCGCCCGTGGCATCGAGGTCGAGCCCCTGCGGCCAAGCAATTGCGGTTTCGAGATCGACGGCTGGAGCGAGCTGTTTCGCGACAAGTTCTCCGGCGCTCCGGTCAAACCGGTGGCCATGGGACTGGCGGGCGAAACGCCGCGCCAGGGCGAATTCGTCGTGACCCGCGACGGTATCGAGGGCAGCCTGGTCTATGCCCTCTCCGCCGCCATCCGCGAACGGATCGAGGCACGGGGCTCGGCCGAAGTATGGCTGGACCTGTTGCCGAACAGGCGTCGCGAGCAGATCGAGGCAGCCCTGGCTCGCCCGCGCGGTTCCAGGTCGATGGCCAATCACCTGCGCAGCCAGTTGGGCATCGATGGGGTTCGGGCCGGCCTCCTGCGTGAACTCACCCCCGCCGCCACCTATACCGAGCCGGCCCGCCTGGCGGCGGCGATCAAGCGCCTGCCGCTGACGCTGCTGCGCCCGCGTCCGCTGGACGAAGCGATCAGCAGCGCCGGCGGCGTGCGCTTCGAGGCGCTCGACCGCAACCTGATGCTCGCTGGCCTGCCCGGTGTGTTCTGCGCCGGGGAAATGCTCGACTGGGAGGCGCCCACCGGCGGCTACCTGTTGACCGCCTGCTTCGCCAGCGGGCGCTTAGCCGGACTCGGCGCGCTGGCCTGGTTGCGCGGCAGGGGCTAGAGGCCAGTACGCCAGCGCCTCGCTATTTGCCGGATGGCCGCTTCTTCGGCTTGCCCGCCGCGCCCGCGCCGAAGCCCGGCGCCTTGCGCACCGCCTTGACCGTCGGCGCGCTGCTGTCGAACCAACTGCCCAAGTGGATCTTGCCGGGCTTGCCGGCGCTCTCCGCGGCCTTGGGTTTCTTCGGCTTCTTCGGTTTCTTCAGCACCACGCCGCCCGGTGCGGTCTGCGGCACCCGGTGCTCCGGCGCGAAGTCGGGCTCCTCGCGGCGCTGCAGGGTCTGCCCGATCAGTGTCTCGATCGCCGCCAGCAGCTCCACTTCGTCGGCGCAGACCAGCGACACCGCCTGGCCGGAGGCACCGGCACGGCCGGTACGGCCGATGCGATGCACGTAGTCCTCGGCGACGATCGGCAGGTCGAAGTTGACCACCAGCGGCATTTCCTCGATATCCAGGCCACGCGCGGCCACGTCGGTGGCTACCAGCAGGTCTACCTCGCCGGCCTTGAACCGCTGCAAGGCGCGCAGCCGCGCCGGCTGCGGCTTGTCGCCATGGATCGAGTCGGCGGCGATACCCTGCCGCTGCAACAGTCCGACCAGTTCCTCGACGCTCTTGCGGGTCTTGGCGAAGACCAGCGCCTGGCGCCAGCGATTGGCCTGCAACAGGTGGCAGAACAGCTCGGCCTTGCGCTTCTTGTCCACCGGCACCAGCCATTGCCTGACGCTCTTCGCCGCGGTATTGCGCGGACTGACCTCGATGGACAGCGGGTCGCGCAGCAGTTCACGGGCCAGCGTGCGGATGGCGTCGGAGAAGGTCGCGGAAAACAGCAGGGTCTGGCGCTTGCGCGGCAGCGCGGCGAACAGCTCGTCCAGCTCGCGGGCGAAACCGAGGTCGAGCATGCGATCGGCTTCGTCCAGCACCAGCGCCTGGAGCTGGGCGAACTTCACCGCGTTCTGCCGATACAGGTCGAGCAGCCGCCCGGGAGTGGCGACGAGGATATCCACCCCCTTGCGCAGCTTCATCATCTGCGGGTTGATGCTGACCCCACCGTAGGCCACCGCGGTACGCAGCGGCAGGTGCTGGCCGTAGTCGCGAATACTGGCATGGACCTGCTCGGCCAGTTCGCGGGTCGGAACCAGGACCAGTGCGCGCACCGAGTTGGCAGCGACCTGCGGCCCCTCCAGGGTCAGCCGCTGCAGCAACGGCAGGGCGAAACCGGCGGTCTTGCCGGTGCCAGTCTGTGCTGCGGCGAGCAGGTCGCGGCCCTTGAGCGCCGGAGGTATGGCCTGGGCCTGGATCGGCGTAGGCGTGCCGTGGCCGAGCCCTTCGAGGGCCTTGAGCAGGGGGTCGAGCAGACCGAGGGAAGCGAACGTCATGAGCGGCTCGGAAAAAAGGAAACGGACGGCATTCTAGCGGATTCGCCGTCTCCCATCGTCCTCTGGCGCGCGGCCGGTCAGCCCTTGAGCAGCAGTCCGCCCTCGATCGGCACGTAGCGCGACGCTGCGCGGATCAGCGCGTTGGCGGTCAGGCCAGGCACCCCGTAGGCCGTAGCCACGACGCCGTGGGCGCGGATGACCTTCTCCAGCAGCAGATCGAAGTCGCCGTCACCGGACAGCAGCACCACTTCGTCCACCCGCGGCGCGGCATCCAGTACGTCGATGGTGATGCCGACATCCCAGTCACCCTTGGCCGAGCCGTCGGCACGCTGGATGTAGGGCTTCAGCTTCACCGTGAAACCGAGGTTGCGCAGAATCTGCTGGAACTGCTGCTGACGCGGGTCGCCGCGGTCGATGGCGTAGGCATAGGCCTCGACGATGCTCCCGCCGCGAGCGATGTCTGCCCACAGGGCGGCGTAGTTGAGATGGCAGCCGTAGGCCTGGCGCACGGTGTAGTAGAGGTTCTGCACATCGGCGAAGACAGCGATCTTCTTCGCCGCGGGCGACTCGGGACGACTCAAGGGGAACTCCGGAACGACGGCAGTGGGCCACCATTATCGCAGCCCACGGCCCGCAACCCTAACGGTCAGGTGAACAAATCGTCGTCGCCGAGGAAGCTGGAGTCGTCGTTGAAGTCGCTGTCGCTGAAATCGCCATCGGCGAAACCGCCGTCGGCGGGATAGTCGCTATCGGCGAAGCGCTCGGGCGCCGGCTCGGGATCGGCAAACTGGCTGGCGTCGAGGTTATCCACCGGGACGTCCTGGATCACCTCGACGATTTCCTGCGGCTGGCTGTGGCGGAACATGCCGGTGAGCAGGTCGGCCACCAGCATCCCGCCAGCGACCCCAGCGGC
The DNA here is from genome assembly GCF_050433085.1 of Pseudomonas sp. RC10-4-2. Taxonomy (NCBI): domain Bacteria; kingdom Pseudomonadati; phylum Pseudomonadota; class Gammaproteobacteria; order Pseudomonadales; family Pseudomonadaceae; genus Pseudomonas; species Pseudomonas sp. RC10-4-2. The sequence goes on along the minus strand of NZ_JBNPXX010000001.1, from coordinate 283,304 downwards.
CGTCTGCAGCGCACCGCCGAGAAAGCCGCTGGCCCGCGAAGGCGCGGCCGCCGCGGCGGGCGCCATACCCGGACGCATGTCGCCGGCCGCCGCCGCCGGATTGGAGAAACGCGTCTCGCCCCAGCCCGCCGGGCGCCCCGATTGGCTCGGCGCCGGCTCGTCGCGCGCGCCGCCGCCGAACAGGCCGGAGAGGAAGCCGCCGCTGCTCGGACGGCTCTGCTGCAACTGGGCGACCTGCGCCTCGAGCTCCTTCACCCGTTGGTCGAGGCGCTTCAGCGCGGCTTCCTGGATCAGCACCACCTGCGCCATGTAGTACGGCGCCGCCGGCTGCCGCACCAGGTGCTGGTTGATCTGCGCCTCGGCCTCGGCGTCACGCGGAGCGGACTGCCCCTCGGCCTCGCGCAGGCGGCTGAACAGGCCGTCGATCAGGGTTTTCTCATCGGATTTCATCGCACGCCTCGACTGCATTTCGAGAAGGAAGGATGGATTGCACCAAAGGGAAATATTGGAGCACCCTGCACGATCTCAAGTTCCTCCGGTGAATTCCCGATGAATGACGATGCCCAGCGCTCCGCACGGTCCCAGGTCGCCCTGCTGATCGTCGACCTGCAACGCGGCATGCAGCGCCACGACCTGCCGCCGCGCAACAATCCCGGCGCCGAGGCGCGCATCGTCGAACTGCTTGCCGCCTGGCGCGCCGCCGGCTGGCCGGTGGTGCACGTCCGGCACGTATCCCGGCAGCCCGGCTCGCCCTTCGCGCCCGGCCAGCCTGGCGTGGAGTTCCAGCCAGCGCTGGCGCCGCGCGACGACGAGGCGGTGTTCGAGAAGAACGTTCCCGACGCCTTCATCAACAGCGGCCTGCAACGCTGGCTCCATGTCCGCGACATCCGCCAGGTGGCGCTCGTCGGGGTAGCCACGGAGAACTCGGTGGAAGCCAGCGCACGCAGCGCCGGCAACCTCGGCTTCCAGACCTGGGTAGTGGCCGACGCCTGCTTCACCTTCGCCAAGCCCGATTTCCACGGCACCCCGCGCAGCGCCGACGAGGTGCATGCGATGGCGTTGGCCAACCTGCACGGCGAGTACGCCGTGGTACTGCGCGCCGCCGAACTGTTGCAGCGCTTGCCGGCCTGACTGTCTGCCGGGCAACAGCGGGACAACAGGGCTGTCCGGCAGAAGACAGGCCGGTTCCGCCATATCCCCCATAAGCCATTGATTCGAAAACATGAATCCGGGATGGCACGGTTCCTTCATAGACACCGGACCACGCCCCTACCCGGAGATACCCCCGATGAGCCAAGAGCAACAGCCGATCCGCTTCGCCTACTGGGTCCCCAACGTCAGCGGCGGCCTGGTGGTGAGCAAGATCGAGCAACGCACCAGCTGGGACATCGACTACAACCGCAAGCTGGCCCAGTTGGCGGAACGCAACGGCTTCGACTACGCCCTCTCGCAGATTCGCTTCACCGCCGGCTACGGCGCCGAGTACCAGCACGAGTCGGTGGCCATCAGCCACGCCCTGCTGGCGGCCACCGAGAAGCTCAAGGTGATCGCGGCGATCCTGCCTGGCCCCTGGCATCCGGCGGTGGTGGCCAAGCAACTGGCGACGATCGACCAACTGACCAATGGCCGGGTCGCGGTGAACATCGTCAGCGGCTGGTTCAAGGGAGAGTTCACCGGCATCGGCGAACCCTGGCTGGAGCACGACGAACGCTATCGGCGCTCCGAGGAGTTCATCCGCGTGCTGAAAGGCATCTGGACCGAGGAAAACTTCACCTTCAAGGGCGATTTCTATCGTTTCCACGACTACACCCTGAAACCCAAGCCGATCCAGCAGCCGCACCCGGAAATCTTCCAGGGCGGCAGCTCGCGGGCGGCGCGGGACATGGCCTCGCGCGTGTCCGACTGGTACTTCACCAACGGCAACAGCATCGACGGCATCCGCGCCCAGGTCGAGGACATCCGCGCCAAGGCGGCGGCCAACGGCCATTCGGTCAAGGTCGGAGTGAACGCCTTCATCATTGCCCGCGACACCGAGGAGGAAGCGCGGGCGGTGCTCGACGAGATCATCGCCAAGGCCGACTACGAGGCGGTGAACGCCTTCGGCGACGCGGTGAAACAGGCCGGCAAGGCCTCGCCGGAGGGCGATGGCAACTGGGCCAAATCCACCTTCGAAGACCTGGTGCAATACAACGACGGCTTCAAGACCAACCTGATCGGCACGCCACGGCAGATCGCCGAGCGCATCGTCGCGCTGAAGGCGGCCGGGGTCGACCTGGTGCTGTCGGCCTTCCTGCACTTCCACGAAGAAGTGGAGTATTTCGGCAAGCACGTGTTGCCGCTGGTCCGCGAACTGGAGCAGGCCCAGGCTCGCGAAGCGGCCTGAACGGCAACGGCGGCCGCCAGGCGTTGGCCTCGGCGGCCGGCTGGGTTAGAGTCGCGGGCTCGTATCCGATCTGCCGACCCGCGATGAATCCTCTGCTGCCGCTGCGTGACGCCTGGTTCTTCTTCACCCGCCACCTGACCACCCTGGTGCCGCTCTGCCTGCCCTGGATATTCCTCGAAAGCCTGCTCCAGCAGCAGATCGACGAAGCCGTCGGCCCCCAGCAGATGGGCGCCTGGAGCCTGGTCGCCGGACTGCTCTTCTACCCGCTCTACACCGCAGCCCTGATCCTGTTCATGGACGCGCGCGGGCGCGACGAGCGGCCTCGCGTCGGCCAGCTGTGGAGCGCCGCGCTGCGCCTGTGGCCAGCCTTCGCGCTACTCGCGGCGCTGACTTCGCTGCTGATCGTGCTCGGCCTGTCGCTGCTGATCCTGCCGGGCATCTTCGTCATGGTGAAGCTGTCCTTCGCCGAATTCTGCCTGGTGCTGCGCGGCCGTAGTCCGCTGCAGGCGCTGCGGGAAAGCTTCGAGTTCACCCGTGGGCGATTCTTCCTGATCCTCGCCTGTTCGCTGGTGATCCTGCTGCCGGTCTGGAGCCTGGAAGCCTGGCTCGCCGATTCGGCCGGCGACGCCGTCGTGCTGCGGGTCGCCCTGCATACGCTCAGCGGGTTCTTCCAGCTGCTGTTGACCATCGTCGCCTTCCGCATCTACAGCCTCGGTCCGGCGCCACGCAACGGGATGTGAACGGCGCCGCGCGCCGATTCGCCGCGCTGGCCTATGCTTGACGAGCCCTGCCTCGAGGAACGGACCATGAGCGACGAATCGGCCAACCCCAGCTGCATTTCCCACCTGTCCATCGGCACCAACGACTTTCCCCGTGCCCGAGCCTTCTACGACGCGGTGATGGCCGCCCTCGGCTGCAAGGTGATCCTCGAATACCCCGGCGCCGTAGCCTACGGCAAGCTCTATCCGGAGTTCTGGGTGCAGGCGCCGATCGACGGCCGTCCCGCCAGCGTCGGCAACGGCAGCCACGTCGGCTTCTTCGCCGACAGCAAGGCCCAGGTCGACGCCTTCCACGCCGCGGCCCTGGCCGCCGGCGCACGCGACGAGGGCGCGCCGGGCCCGCGTCCGCTGTACGGCGAGCCCTACTACGGGTGTTTCATCCGCGACCTCGACGGGCACAAGGTCGAGGCCTCCTACTGGGACATGAGCCAGGGCTTCGACGCCCACGACCACGCCCACTGAGCACCGTCAGGGTTGCGGCTTGAGTCCCGACAGGCGCGGCACCAGCAGCTTTTCGAAGAGACGCGGAAAGAAGCGCGCCAGCAGCCGCGCCCGCCAGTTGACGTTGGACAGCACCAGCAGGCGCCGGCGCCGCGCGGCGCCCTGGAAGATCGCCTCGGCGACCTCCACCGGCGATGCCACCTGGCTGCCCAGCACTTGCACCGGCTGGCGAGTCACCGAGCCATCGCCGACCAGCGCGTTCTTGCGCAGGTCGGTGGCGGTGAATCCCGGGCAGGCCAGGGTCACGCTGACGCCGGTGCCTTCCAGCTCCATCCGCAGGGTATCGAACAGACCGTGCAAGGCATGCTTGCTGGCGTTGTAGGCGCTGCGGTAGAGCAACGGGGCGAAACCGGTCAGCGAACCGAGCACGACGATCTGCCCGCGCCGTTCGAGCAGGCTCGGCAGCGCCGCGCGGGTGCAATGCACGGCGCCGAAGAAGTTCACCGCCATGACCTTGCGGAAAACCCCCAGGCCGGTTTCGGCGAAGGTACCGCGGTGGGTGATGCCGGCGTTGTTGACCAGCACGTCGATGCCGCCGAAGCGCTCCACCGCCAGCGCCACGGCACGCTCCACCGCATCGGCGTCGGCGACGTCGCAGCGCAGGCCGAGCGCCTCGCCGCCGAGATGGTCGCGCAGGTGCTGGACCAAACTGTCCAGCGCCGCCTGGTCGAGGTCGAGGATCGCCAGTCGCGCACCGGCCCGGGCGAAACGCAGCGCCAGCGCGCGACCGATGCCGGAACAGCCGCCGCTGACCAGCACCACCTTGTGGCGGTAGGCCTGGCTGCTGAATACCTTGCGCGGCATGCGGTACCCTCCCGCTCGAAAAAACGCGAACCCTTGCGTCAATTCGACCTGCAAGGGTGAAATGCGCGGCGGCAAGCTCTATGCTCTGGTCCTTTCCAGCATAGTCTCGATTGCGATGTCACTGCCCCGTCTACGCAACCTGCTGTTCGTCGGCCTGCTCCTGCTGGTCGGCGGTGCCCTGCTCGCCAGCTACCTGCTGAGCTGGCAACCCGCCGATCGCGAAGCCGCGCCCCTGCATTGCCAGGGCGCCGCGCCGGCGCTGAAGCCGGGGCAGGCCCTGAAGGTGATGACCTGGAACATCCAGTACCTGGCCGGCAAGCGCTACGTCTTCTGGGACGACCTGCCGGATGCCACCGGCCCGGACCAGCGCCCCACCGCCGAAGACCTGGCGTTCACCCTCGACGAGGTGGTCCGGGTGATCCGCGACGAGCAGCCGGACCTGGTCCTGCTCCAGGAGATCGACGATGGCTCCAGCGCCACCGACGATCAGGACCAACTGGCGCTGATCCAGGAGCGCATCAACGATCTCTACCATTGCAGCGCCCAGGCCTACGAGTGGAAGTCGGCCTTCGTGCCGACGCCGCACATCTTCGGCAGCGTCGGCCGCAAGCAGGCCACCCTGAGCCGCTATCGCATCGATAGCGCCGAGCGGCGCCAGTTGCCGCCACGCGATGGCGGGCTGTTCGACCGCCTGTTCGGGCCGCGCCCGGCGATCCTGGTCAGCCACCTGCCGATCGACGGCGGCGGCGAGCTGGCCGTGCTCAACGCCCGCTTCGACCGCCCGCAGGCGAACGACGACACCCTCGAGCGCCAGGTCGAGACCACCCGTACGCTGCTCGACGAACTGCAGGCCAGGCGCACGCCCTGGCTGCTCGGCGGCGACCTCAACCTGCTGCCGCCCGGCCAGTATCCCTACCTGCTGGCGCCGCTGCGCGCGCCCTACCGGGAAGACAGCGAACTGGCCATCCTGAGCGGGCGCTTCCCGATGGTGCCGTCGCTGGAAGAGGCCAGTGGCGTCGACCAGGTTCGCTGGTACACGCACTTCCCCAACGACCCACGGGTCCAGGGGCCGGATCGGACCCTCGACTACCTGTTCCACAGCCCCTCGCTGACCCGTCTCGATGCCCGGGTCCGGCGCAGCGATACGCTGCAGATCTCCAACCACCTGCCGCTCGCCGCGCGCTTCCTGCTGCCCCATTGACCGGGCGCGCGCCGGGCTGGACAAGCGGCCCGGCGCGCCGCATGCTTCGCCCCCATTCATAACAACAAAAAACGGCAAGGCCGCACACCATGCCCCTACGCACCACAACGCCCCTGCTCGCGCTGCTGGCGTTCGCCCTGCTGGCCGCCCCGCAGCTCCATGCGCAGGACGCAAGGCCGTCGTTGAACGTCGGCTACTACGAATTCCCCCCCTACATCTATACCGCCCGGGATGGCCACGCCGCCGGTTCCGGCGCCCGCCTGGTCCGCCTGCTGCTGGAGCGGGCCGGCTATCGTCCGGCGTTCCGCGCCCTGCCCAGCGCGCGCCTGTACCTGGGGCTGCAGGATGGCAGCGTGGCGCTGTGGGCCGGCGCGGCCAAGCCGGAGCTGGCCGCCGACACCCTCCAGGCGCGGCGCGTGCTCGGCCACGTCAGCCTGAACCTGTACTACCCGGCGCACCAGCCGGCACCGCGGGTTCCCCAGGACCTGGCCGGACGCCGGCTGATCCTGATCAGCGGCTACAGCTACTGGAAACCGGTCACCAACTTCATCCAGGACCCCAACCTGCACCTGCGCCTGTACCGCACCGGCACCCACCACGCCGCCTTGCGCATGCTCGAACTCGGGCGCGGCGACTACCTGCTCGACTACCAGGCGCCGGTGGAAGCGGCCAGCCGCCAGGCGTTGGCAAGCCAGGAACTGTACCGCCTGCCGCTGCGGATGATCGTCTCGCGCCACATTCCCGGCGCCGAAGCGCTGCGCGACCGCCTGGACCAGGCCTACGACCAGTTGCGGAGCGACGGCGCCGACCTGTCCCTGCTGTGAACCGACCCCGGAGGAGGAGCCCGATGCATACCGCCATCCCCTGCTGCACGATCAACGGCGAACAGCCCGCCCTGCGCGGACAGGTCTGCCAGTCGCTGCTGATCCAGGAATGGTGGTGGGAAGGCCGTCCGGCCGATCCGGTGAACGTGGTCTACCTGCAGTTCGAGCAACGCTGGTATCGCCTCTACTTCGAGGGCGAGACGGTGTTCTGGCGCAGCGGCGAAGCGCCGCGGCCCTGCGAGAACGACGAAGGCCCGGGCGAGTACCGCCTGCACGACCTCGGCCGGCAGCGCGGCCTGGTCGGTGTGCGCCTGCTGGCCCTGGAGTTCGTCCTCAACGGCCCGACCCTGGACAGCCACTTCGACTTCGCCGACGGCCAGCGCCTGAGTTTCCGGCACTTCCTCGACGACGACCTGACCCGGGTGCTCTGAGCGCCGTCGACTACTTGCGTGGCTTGGCCCGGGCAGTGGCCTCGGCCACCAGCGGGTCGTCCGGCCAATAATGCTTCGGATAGCGTCCCTTCAGGTCCTTCCTGACTTCCGCATAGGTGCTGCGCCAGAAGTTCGCCAGGTCCTGGGTCACCTGCACCGGGCGATGCGCGGGAGACAGCAGGTGCAGCTTCACTGCCAGGCGGCCCTGGGCGATGCGCGGAGTGTCGCCGAGGCCGAACAGTTCCTGCAGGCGCACCGCGAGGATCGGCGGGGTTTCGCTGTAGTCCAGGCGGATGCGCGAGCCGGAGGGGACTTCCAGGGTTTTCGGCGCCCACTCGTCGAGACGCTGCGGTAATGGCCAGGGCAACAGCCCGGCGAGGATCGAAGCCAGGTCGAGGTTGGCGAAGTGAGCCAGGCGGGTGACCTTGCCGAGATAGGCCGGCAACCATTCCTCCAACCGTTCCAGCAACGCGGCGTCGCTGACGTCCGGCCACTCGCTCTCGCCCTTGTCTTCCAGGTCCAGCCGGCGCAGCAAGCCGATGCGCGCCTGCCACTGGCGCAGTTCCGGGGTCCAGGGCAACAACTCCAGGCCCTTGCGCCGGACCAGGCCGAGCAGCGCCTGGCTGCGCGCCGCTTCGTCGAGGCCGGGTAGCGCCTCGCTGGACAGCACCAGTTCGCCGACCCGGCGCTGGCGCTCGGCACGCAGCACGCCTTCGCGCTCGTCCCACTGCAGCTCGTCGCGCTGGCTGACCTGCTCCGCCAGGACCGTATCGAACAACCTCGGATCGAGTTCGGCGGCCAGGTAGATCCGCTCTTCGCGCTGGCCCTGGCGGCTGCCCAGATCGGCGATCACCAGCCAAGGCTGCTTCATCAGGCTGTCCGGTTCGCCGAACTGCGCAGCGCGCCCATTGGCCAGCCGGTAGTCGCCGCCGCCGGCGCGGCGCTGGCGAGCGATGCGGTCGGGATAGGCGAAGGCCAGCAGACAGCCCAGCCAACGCGGATGACCGGGATCGACGACCGCCTCGCTGGCGGCGCCGCGCAGGTAACCGCGGAACTGCCGGGCCAGTTGCCGGGCGCGCTGTACCGCGCCGCGCGAGGCGCCAGTGCGGGCCTCGCCGGCGAGCAGGGCGAGACGGCTGTGCAGGTCGGCGCCGCCGCCACGCTGTATGTCACGTTCGCCGAGCAGCGCCGCTACGTCGCAAGCCAGTTCGCCAAGGCCGAGGGCCTGGCCGCGCAGCAGCAGGTGGGCAATGCGCGGATGGGTCGGCAATGCGGCCATCGCCTGGCCATGGGCACTCAACGCGCCGCTGGCGTTCAGCGCCCCCAGCCGCCCGAGCAGCTCGCGGGCCTGGGCGTAGGCCGCCGCGGGCGGCGCGTCGAGCCAGGCCAGCTCCTCCGGCGCCACGCCCCAGCGCGCCAGTTGCAGGGCCAGCCCGGCCAGATCGGCCTGGAGGATTTCCGCCGTGCCGTAGGCAGGCAACTGCTCATGCTGGCTCTCCGACCACAAGCGGTAGCATACGCCCGGCTCCAGGCGCCCTGCGCGGCCGGCACGCTGGGTAGCGGAGGCGCGGGAGATGCGCTGGGTCTCCAGGCGGGTCATGCCGCTACCCGGATCGAAGCGCGGCACCCGCGCCAGGCCGGCGTCGATCACCACCCGTACGCCGTCGATGGTCAGGCTGGTCTCGGCGATGTTGGTCGCCAGCACCACCTTGCGCGTGCCCCGCGACGCCGGCTCGATGGCGGCGCGCTGGGCGGCGAGGTCGAGCTCGCCATGCAGCGGGCAGAGCAGCACCTCGGGGCGACCGCCAAGGGCCTCGCGCAAGCCTTCGTGAACGCGGCGGATCTCGGCCTGGCCGGGAAGAAAGACCAGCACGCTGCCGCTTTCCTCCGCCAGCGCCTGGAGCACCGCCTGCTGCACCCGCGGCTCGATGAACTCGCCGGGTTGCGCCGCCCGTCCCCAGCGGATATCCACCGGGAACATGCGGCCCTCGCTGCGCAGCACCGGCGCTTCGCCGAGCAGCGCCGCAAGACGCTCGCCCTCCAGGGTCGCCGACATCACCAGCACTTTCAGCGGCGGCTCGTCGCGCAACAGTTCGCGGCCATTGAGAGTCAGCGCCAGGGCCAGGTCGGCATCCAGGCTGCGCTCGTGGAATTCGTCGAAGATCACCAGGCCGACACCGTCCAGCGCCGGGTCGTCTTGCAGGCGACGGGCAAGGATACCCTCGGTGACCACTTCGATGCGGGTCTTCGGGCCGACCCTGCTCTCCAGGCGGATCCGGTAGCCGACGGTCTCGCCGACCTTTTCGCCCAGCTCGGCGGCCAGCCGCTCGGCCGCGGCCCGCGCCGCCAGGCGCCGCGGTTCGAGCATGAGGATGCGTTGGCCGGCGAGCCACGGCTCGTCGAGCAGGGCCAGCGGCACGCGGGTGGTCTTGCCGGCGCCCGGCGGGGCTTCCAGAACGGCCTGGTGTTGTGCGCCAAGGGCCTGGCGCAGGGCGGGAACAACGGCGTCGATGGGTAGGGAAATCATGCTGGCTCCGGACTGACCGGCGAAGTATACCGGCGAACCGGCGGGCGCTTTCGGCGGTCTTATCGTCATCGTCGCGGCAGAAGATTGCCGAACGCTGGTCGATTGCTATAGTTCGCCGTCATGTTCACCCGGAGGTCATACATGCGCCTTGCCACCCGCGTTTCCTGTGCCGTTCTCAGTGCAGCCCTGCTGAGCCAGTTGTCGGCCTGCGGTACGCTGTTCTACCCCGAGCGACGCGGCCAGATCGACGGTCGCATCGATCCGGCCATCGTCGCCTTCGACGCCATCGGCCTGCTGTTCTATATCATCCCCGGCCTGATCGCCTTCGGCGTCGACTTCGCCACCGGCGCCATCTACCTGCCCGACGCCAAGTACTCGGTCGCCCCGGAAGTGCTCAAGGATGCCGTCGGCGCGGACGGCAAGGTCGACAACCGCAAGCTCAAGGCCATCCTCGAACGCGAGATCGGCCGTGAACTGCCGCTCGACGACCCGCGCCTGATCCGCCACAGCGGCAGCGTCGAGCAACTGGCGGCCTATGGCCTGAAGCCGGCCGCCTGATCCGCCCTCCGAGCGCGACCGTGCGTCAGTGCCCGGTCGCCGCCCGGTTGGTTTACAGTGGCGCCGTCCCTCCTGACAGAAGCGCCCCATGAGTCCCGATTCCCCCCACGCCCGCCTGCTGCGCCTGGCCACCCTGGCCTCGCTCGGTGTCGCCGTCACCCTGGTCATCGGCAAGGCCATCGCCTGGTGGCTGAGCGGTTCGGTGAGCCTGCTCGCCGGCCTCACCGACTCCCTGCTGGACAGTGCCGCCTCGCTGCTCAACCTGCTGGCAGTGCACTATTCGCTGCGCCCGGCCGACGACGACCACCGCTACGGCCACGGCAAGGCCGAGGCCCTGGCCGGCCTGGCCCAGGCCATGTTCATCGGCGCCAGCGCGGTACTGGTGGCTATCCAGGCGGTCGAGCAATTGCGCGACCCGCAGCCCCTCGGCGCGGCCACCTGGGGCATCGCGGTGATGCTGCTGTCGCTGCTGCTCACGGCCCTTCTCCTGGCCTTCCAGACCCACGTCATCCGCCGCACCGGTTCCACCGCGATACGCGCCGACTCGCTGCACTACCGCTCGGACCTGCTGCTCAACGCCAGCATCCTCGTGGCACTGCTCCTGGCCCGCTACGGCTGGCCACAGAGCGACGGCCTGTTCGGCCTGGGCATCGCCCTGTACATCCTCTGGAGCGCCCTGCAGATCGCTCGCGAGTCGGTGTCGATCCTGATGGACCGGGAACTGCCCACCGACATCAGCGAGCGCATGCGCGAACTCGCCTGCAGCGTGCCGGGAGTGCTCGGCGCGCACGACGTGCGCACGCGGATTTCCGGCAACCACTGGTTCGTCCAGTTGCACCTCGAACTGCCCGGCGAGCTGAGCCTGTCGGTGGCCCACGCCCTGACCGACCGCGCAGTGCTGGCGATCAAGCGCGAATACCCGAAGGCCGAGGTGCTGATCCATGCCGACCCGCAGGAAGTGGTCGGCAAGGAAACCGTCAGTTGACGCTGTAGCCGCGCCCGCTCAGGCAGGCGGCCATGGCCCGGCGGTAGCCGTTGGCGACCTCGGCGGCCGGCGCGTAGGTCGCCCCCGCCGGGTCGAAGCCGCTCTCGCCCACCGCCCAGCGGTGGCACTCGTAGCGGTCGCGGCCCTGCTGGTCGGGCCCCTGGCCGCGCGCGGGGTAGGCCACCACGTCGTAGCTGGCGGCCGGCACGCTGACCGGATAACCGGGCCCCGCTGCCCGCGGCGGCGGGCTGACCACTTCGTACTCGCGAGTGTCGGCATGCCACAGGTAGTAAGTGCCGGCGGCAAGGAAGTACAGCACGCTGCCCAGCCAGACCTGCTCCGCATAGGGCGGCAGGCTGCGGACGCGCACCCCGCGGGGCGGCACGACCAGCACATAGCGCGGGCCGTCGGGTCGGTACCAGTAGCCGTCGTCGAAGAAATACTCGCCGCCGCGATAGGGCACCCGCAGGTGTCCGCGCGGCAAGGCCTCCACCACCCGGCCCGGACGCCAGTCGGGATGCGGTCCCCAACTGCCGCCATGCGCTTCGCCGCGGCCAGGTCCCGGTTGTCCGTGGGCAACACCGCGCTCGCCGCCGGGTCCGCCGCGTCCCCCTCGGCCGTCGTCGGCCTGCGCCTGGACGCACAGGCTCAGCGAGAGAGCGCCCACCCCGAGCATTCGCCACCATCCACCGTTCATCGTCTGCCTCGCCCCGGGCCTGGTCGCCCGGCCACGTTCGAATGATCCCGGGAACGACTTTCCGCCGTTTTCCGCCAAGGGTGGGTAAACGCCGGGTAAAGAATGGGTAAAAGCGCGGCACGGGCCGGATCGCGGGCAAAGAAAAAGGGAGGCCCGTCGACCTCCCTTCTGGGGTAACTGTCCTGGCTCGGCGCTGTTGGCGACGGCTCACCTCACTCCACCTTCTGGGCGGTGTGCAACCCGGAGGCCGGCGCAACCCTGTAGGGTCGGCGGCCACGGCTGGCCTGATTGGGCGAGCCGTGATGGACGAGATGTCCGGGCCGTGAATCTGGGTAAAAGAATACGTCGCCAGGCGCGACCAATGATTGCTAATATTGCTCACCAGAACCTTGATTGCGCAATAAATCACTCAAATTCACCTTGCCAATGGCAACCAACCTGAAAGAAATCCTCGCCATGAACAAACTCGATCGCTACGACCTGCGTATCCTCGAAGAACTCCAGCGCGACGCACGCATCTCCAACCAGGAACTGGCAGAACGGATAGGCCTGTCGCCATCGCCCTGTTCGCGACGGGTCAAGCAGCTCGAGGACGACGGCTACATCGTCCGCCAGGTAGCCTTGCTGGACCGCAAGAAGCTCGGCCTGAGCCTCACCGCCTTCGTCCTCATAGGCATGGACCGACACACCCCGGAACGCTTCGAACATTTCCAGGAAGTCATCGGCAAATGCCCGGAAGTGCTGGAGTGCAGCCTGGTCACCGGGATGGACGCGGACTACCAGTTGAAGGTCGTGGTGCCGGACATGGACCACTACCAGAAGCTCCTGCTGGGTACCCTGACGCGCATCGAGGGGGTCTCCAGCGTGCGCTCCAGCTTCGTCCTCAACCAGGTGCTGGCGAGTACCGAACTGCCGCTGGAGCACCTGCGCGATTGATCGTAGCGAGACCTGGGACATGACACGGAACAGGCGGCATGCCGTATAATCGGCAACCTGTTTCAGTTGTCATGCCCGCGTGGCCCCCGCATATAAAGAGCAGCCTGCTCGTAGAACGATAAACGCCTTGCCCGCCCCCCATGGCACGCTCCGTCCGACCGCGAGCCGGACTTCGTTTGCTTGAAAATCCGGAGGTTGCCAATGGATCCCGAACTGTTCGAAGAGTGGATGATGACCGGTCTGGTGACCGTGCTTATCCTGTTCATGGCTTTCATCGTGTGGGACCTGGCGAAGAAGTCGAAAGCCGGCAAGTTCGGAACCCTGATCCTGTTCTTCGCCCTCGGCCTGGGCGTACTGGGCTTCATCATCAAGGGCCTGGTCATCGGCAGCCTCGAAGGCGCGGGCATGTAACCCCGGCGCCACACGCGTCATCCAACCACTCGTAATCATCCGCCGGCCCCGGCCAACGGGGCCGGCTCGCCTTGCCATTGCCTAGAACAAGGGAGTCGCCATGAACGCCGCCGACCGCGTCATGCAGAGTTATGGACGCTGCTGTGCCAGCACCGGATTCTTCGATGATTTCTACCGGCATTTCCTTGCCAGTTCCCCGCAGATTCGCGCCAAGTTCGCCACCACCGACATGACTGCTCAGAAACACCTGCTGCGTGCCGGGATCATGAACCTGGTGATGTACGCCCGCGGCATGTCCGACAGCAAGCTGCGCGCCCTCGGCGCCAGCCATTCGCGCGCCGCGCTGGATATCCGCCCGGAACTCTACGACCTGTGGCTGGACGCCCTGCTGATGGCTGTCGCCGAGCACGACCGCGACTGCGACGCCGAGACCCGCGACGCCTGGCGCGACGTGATGGGTCGCGGCATCGCCGTGATCAAGTCGTACTACTGATCGTTCCGCGCCCGCTGGACGACGCCCCTCTCGTCAGTCCAGCCGCGCCGGCACTTCCCGCCATTCCCCGAGGCCCAGGCCGTCCAGGCTCCAGGGGCCGATCCGCACCCGCACCAGCCGCAGCGTCGGCAAGCCCACCGCCGCCGTCATCCGCCGCACCTGGCGATTGCGCCCCTCGCGGATCACCAGTTCCAGCCAGTGGGTCGGCACCGACTTGCGAAAACGCACCGGCGGCACCCGCTCCCACAACGTCGGCTCATCCAGCAGACGCGCCTCGGCGGGCAGCGTCGGGCCGTCGTTGAGCGTCACGCCCTCGCGCAGGCGCCGCAATTGCTCCTCGTCCGGCGTGCCTTCGACCTGCACCCAGTAGGTCTTCGGCAGCTTGTGCCGGGGGTCGGCGATGCGCGCCTGCAGGCGACCGTCGTTGGTCAGCAGCAACAGGCCCTCGCTGTCGCGGTCCAGGCGCCCGGCCGGATACACGCCCGGCACCGGGATGAAGTCCTTGAGGGTCGAACGCCCTTGCTCGTCGTTGAACTGGGTCAGTACGTCGAACGGCTTGTTGAACAGCAGCAGCTTCGGCTCGCTCGGCGGCGCCTTGGCCACCCGGCGTGGCGCAGGGCGGACGGGATGACGCGGGGAAGGACGCGGGGGACGGGACATGACTGGAAACGAGTTGGCTTGATCGGGGTACCGGGCGGCATGCTAGGTTGTCCGAGAGCCTGACCGCAAGAGCATCCCCTCATGCCCTCCCTGCGTCCCACCTGGCTGATCAGCCTGCTGACCCTGGCCGGCTGCGCTGGCAGCGCCTATCAGGGTCCGCCTTCGGACCATTTCGACGGCGAACGTTTCCGCAATATCCAGCCGACCGCGCACAAGAGCCTGCGCGACCTGCTCAAGTGGCAGTGGAACCGCCCGCCGCAACGCCCGTGGGTCGCCCTGCCGCCGACGGCAACGCCGCCAAGGGTGAACGAGCGCGCCCGCGGCGAAGAACTGCGGGTCACCTACATCAACCACGCCACCCTGCTGATCCAGCACCGCGGCCTGAACATCCTCACCGACCCGGTCTGGTCGCAACGGGTCAGCCCGCTCGCCTTCATCGGCCCGAAGCGCCACCATCCGCCCGGGTTGACGCTCGACCAGTTGCCGCCGATCGACCTGGTGCTGGTGAGCCACAACCACTACGACCACCTCGACCTGGAAACCCTGCGCCAGCTCCACCGGCGCTGGCCGACGGCCAAGGTAGTCAGCGGCCTGGGCAACGCCGGGCTGATCCGCCAGACAGGTTTCGCCGACGTCGTGGAGATCGACTGGTGGCAGGCCGTGCCGCTGGGCGCTGGCCTGACGCTGCATGGCGTACCGGTGCAGCACTGGTCGTCGCGCACCCGCAGCGACACCAACCGCACGCTCTGGCTCGGCTTCGTCATCGACTCGCCGGACGGCCCGCTGCTGTTTCCCGGCGATACCGGGCTCGGCCCGGAGTTCGGGCTGATCCACCAGCGCTTCGGGGCGATGCGTTTCGCCGCCCTGCCGATCGGCGCCTACGAGCCGCGCTGGTTCATGCGCGACCACCACATGAATCCCGACGACGCGGTGCAGGCCCATCGCACGCTGCAGGCGCAGACCAGCATGGCCATCCACTTCGGTACCTTCAATCTCACCGACGAACAGCAGGACGACCCGCCCAAGGCACTCCAGGCGGCGCTGCGCAGCCAAGGCGTGGACCCGGCGACCTTCGGCACGCCGAAACCCGGCGAGCAGTGGCGCGTCGCACCGCGCAACGTCGCTCAGGAGGCCGAGGCCACCAGGCGGGAGCAGCAGTTGCGGTAGCGCTTGCCGCTGCCGCACGGACAAGCCTGGTCGCCACGGCCGCCCAGGGCCAGCCAGCTTTCCAGGCGCGCGGCCATCCCGGCCAGGCGCTCGCGGGCCTCGTCGTCCAGGCCGGCGCGGGCCAGTTGGCGCCGCAGGCCGAGGTAGTCTTCCAGCAGGACATCGCGGCTGAGCGCCTGGTACTGGTCGGCCAGCGGCACGCCTTCGTAGCGCCGCTGCGGGTCGGCCAGGAAAGCGATGGCGCCCGCCTGCGGCAGGACATTCCAGAGGTTGCCGCGCGGATCGCGCCAGCAAGCGCTGAAACGCGCGCGCAGGGCCAGGCCGCGCCATTCTTCCAGGATCCAGCCGTCGACCCGCTCGCCGCCGAGGGCTTCGACCGCCCGACCGACCGAGAACCACGGTTCGCCGGCCAGACTTTCCGGCATCGGCAACGGCGCTGCCACTTCCGGCGCGGCATCGGGCACCAGGCAGCGGGCGAAGCGACGGAGCGGGTTGCTGAGATGAGTGGGGGCGCTGAACGGCATGGGGCTCACATCGATGGCAGGCGTGGTCGTTCCGACCGGCAGAAGGCGCCGCGGTTCCACGCAGGGCGAAGGGCCATCATTGTAGGGCCTCGGCGCCGCGAGGCGTAGAAGCGAACCCCGGTTTCCGCGCGGAAACCGGGGCGCGTCCGATCAACGGAACGGCGGCTCGTCGAAACTCCGCAGCTTGCGCGAGTGCAGCGAGTTGAGCTGGCTGCGCAACAGGTCGAGGGCGGCGATGCCGATCCGCAGGTGCTGGTTCACCGCGCGCTCGTAGAAGGCGTTGGCCGAGCCGGGCAGCTTGATCTCGCTGTGCAGCGGCTTGTCCGAGACGCACAGCAGCGTGCCGTAGGGCACCCGCAGGCGATAGCCCTGGGCGGCGATGGTGCCGCTCTCCATGTCCACCGCGATGGCCCGCGCCAGGTTGATCAGCGGCCGCTCCTGGGCCCAGCGCAGCTCCCAGTTGCGGTCGTCGTAGGTGAGCACGGTGCCGGTGCGCAGGCGTCGCTTGAGCGACTCGCCGCGCTCGCCGGTGACTTCGGCGGCGGCTTCCTGCAAGGCGACCTGGACTTCGGCCAGCGCCGGGATCGGGATGTGCGGCGGCAGCGCGCGGTCGAGGATGCCGTCGCGGCGCATGTAGGCGTGCGCCAGTACGTAGTCGCCGATGGTCTGCGACTGCCGCAGGCCGCCGCAGTGGCCGATCATCAGCCAGCAATGCGGACGCAACACCGCCAGGTGGTCAGTGATGTTCTTCGCGTTGGACGGGCCGACCCCGATGTTGACCAGGGTGATGCCGTCGCCATCGGCGGCGATCAGGTGGTAGGCCGGCATCTGGTAGCGGTGCCAGACCACCCCGGCGACGATGGCGTTGGCCTCGCCTTCGTCCATCCCGCGTTCGATGATCACGTTGCCCGGCAGGACCATGCGCACGAAGCGCGGGTCCTCGCGCAGGCGGGTCAGGCCGAGGCGGATGAACTGGTCGACGTAGCGGTGGTAGTTGGTCAGCAGGATCCACGGCTGCACGTGGCGCCAGTCGCTGCCGGTGTAGTGCACCAGGCGGCGCAGGGAGAAGTCCACCCGCGCGGCGTCGAACAGCGCCAGCGGCAACTGGTCGGCGCGTTCCCATTCGTAGAGGCCGTCGGCGATGTCGTCGGAAGCGGCGGACAGGTCGGTGCTGGGGAACACCCGCGCCAGCTCGGCGGCGGTCACCCCGGAGCCGGCCAGCTCGTCGCCCTGCTCGACCACGTAGGGATAGGGGATGTCCTGTTGGCTCGGGCCGACCTGCA
Organism: Pseudomonas sp. RC10-4-2; assembly: GCF_050433085.1. Lineage (NCBI taxonomy): Bacteria > Pseudomonadati > Pseudomonadota > Gammaproteobacteria > Pseudomonadales > Pseudomonadaceae > Pseudomonas > Pseudomonas sp. RC10-4-2. The sequence continues at coordinate 266,140 of NZ_JBNPXX010000001.1, read as the reverse complement.
CCTGCACGGTGAAATCGTCCATCAGCGGACGCAACTGTTCCAGCAGGTACTTGCGGAAGGCGTCGGGGTGGGTGACGGTGACGCTGTACTCGCCCGGCACCTGGACCTTGGCGTAGGCGCGGGTGGTGGACGGCACCTCGCCCTGGCAGCGGTAGCCGATGCGCAGTTGCGGGTAGTGGAAGTTCTGCCGCTCGGCCTCGCTTGGCTCGATGCGCTCCTTGATGTAGCGCTTGAGCGCCTGGCTCAGCGCCGCGGTGGCCTGGCGGTGCAGCTCGGCAAGACGGTCGACGGCCTCCTCGGCCGTGCGGGCGACGACGAACCCGTCGTCGGAATCGATACTCATGGTGGGCTTCCTGTCGGTTCGCATGGAAAACATCTTGCCTGTACCGACAGGAAAACACAGCGCTTTTCTCCCGTTACCTCATTCGGCCAGCGCCACCACCGCCATGGTCACGGTGGCCTTGCTGAACAGGTGCGGCCGACCGTCCCGCTCGGCGAACACCTCGGCCTCGACCACCGTCACCTGGCGCCCGGCCTTGAGCACCTCGGCGCGACACAACAGGCGCTGGCAAAGCGCCGGGCGCAACAGGTTGAGCTTGAACTCCAGGGTCAGCACCGTCTGCCCCTCCTCCACCAGGGTCGCGGCGGCGGCCCCGGCGGCATGGTCGGCCAGGGTCGCCTGGACCCCGGCATGGATGAAGCCGTTCTGCTGGGCGTGGCGGGGCAGGATGTCCAGCCCCGCTTCGACCCAACCCGGCCCGCAGTCCAGCGGACGGATGCCGAGGTCGCCAACGAAACTGGCCGCGGCGAAGCCCTGCTCGACCAGCTCCCGGTAGCGCGGATGCGCCTGCATCGCGACGCGCCTCAGGCCAGGTGCGGGGTGGCGCGAGCCAACAGCGCCTCGACCTCGACGCCGCGCGGCAGGGTGCCGTAGACCCGCCCGCCGTCCCCCAGGCGACTGCCGATGAAGGCGTCGGACACCGCGGAGTTGCCGGCTTCCAGCAACAGCTTGGCCTGCAGGGCGATCGCCACGTCCTCGGTGAGCTGGCGGGCGCGGTACTGGATGTCGGCGGTGTCGGCGAAGGCCGCCTTGAGGTTGCCGATGTGCGCGGCGAGACGGGCGTCGCCATGGCCGTCGCCCAGTTCGGCGAACAACGCGTCGAGCACCCCCGGCTCCTTCGACAGGGCACGCAGCACGTCCAGGCACTGCACGTTGCCGGAACCTTCCCAGATCGAGTTCACCGGGGCCTCGCGGTACAGCCGCGGCAGGATGGTTTCCTCGACGTAGCCGGCACCGCCCATGCATTCGGAGGCTTCGTTGATCATCGCCGGGGCACGCTTGCAGATCCAGTACTTGCCCACCGCGGTGACCAGGCGGGCGAACTTCTCCTCCTGCTCGTCGTGGGCACGGTCCAGGGCATGCCCCATGCGCAGGGTCAGGGCCAGCGCCGCCTCGCTTTCCAGCGCCAGGTCGGCGAGCACGTTCTGCATCAGCGGTTGCTCGGCCAGCACCCGCCCGCCGACCTTGCGGTAGGCACAGTGGTGGGCGGCCTGGGTCAACGCCTGACGCATCAGTGCGCTGGAGCCGATCATGCAGTCGAAGCGGGTCATGGCGACCATCTCGATGATGGTCGGCACGCCACGGCCCTCCTCGCCGACCATCCAGGCCAGGGCGCCGCGATACTCGATTTCGCTGGAGGCGTTCGACCAGTTGCCCAGCTTGTCCTTCAGGCGCTGGATGTAGAACTGGTTGCGGCTGCCGTCCGGCCGGTGGCGCGGCAGCAGGAAGCAGGTCAGGCCCTTGTCGGTGTAGGCCAGGGTGAGGAAGGCGTCGCACATCGGCGCCGAGCAGAACCACTTGTGCCCGACCAGTTCGTAGGCCTGCCCCGGCCCGGGAATCCCCACCGGGTAGGCCCGCGTGGTATTGGCCCGGACGTCGGTGCCGCCCTGCTTCTCGGTCATCGCCATGCCGATGGTGACGCCCGCCTTCTGCTCCATCGGCACGTTGCGCGGGTCGTACTCGCGGGAGAGGATCTTCGGCAGCCATTTCTCGGCCAGGTCCGCCTGCAGGCGAATCGCCGGCACGCTGGCGTAGGTCATGGTCAACGGGCAACCGGTGCCGGCCTCCGCCTGGCTGTGCAGGTAGGACAGCCCGGCCCGCGCCACCTGGGCGCCGGGGCGCGGGTCGGTCCAGGGCAGCGAGGGCAGTTCGTGTTCGATGGCGGCACGCATCAGCTCGTGGTAGGCGGGATGGAACTCCACCAGGTCGACGCGGTTGCCGTAGCGGTCGTGGCTATGGAACTCCGGCTTGTGCTGGTTGGCCAGGAAGCCGGCCGCCATCAGCGGGCCGCCGGCCAGCTCGCCGTAGCGCTGCAGGCGCTCCTCGGCCCAGCCGCCCTGGTAGCGACGCACCCACTCCTGGAGAGGCAGATCGAGGCGGTAGAGGTTGGCGCCATCCAGCGACGGTACCTGGTTGGTCACTTCGTGGGTTTCGGCGTACTGGTGCAGGTTCATGAGGGTTCCTCGCAGACAGGCGCGCCCACCGCGCGCAGGCAGAAGTTCACCAGAGCCGTACTCACCGGCTCCAGACTCGGTTCCGGCTGGCCGCTGTCGCGAGCGGCGCGCGCCGGGGGAGACAAGGGGCCGACCAGCGCCTCGGCGATGGCCCCGACCAGGCAGGCCGCGGCAAGCGGCACCAGGGAAAGCTGGAATGCGCCACTGCGCCGGCCCTCCTCGAGCAGTTCGACGAACAGTGCGGCGTAGGCCTCGCGATAGCGCAGGCGCTGCTCGTCGACTTCAGGATCCACCGGCTCGGCGATCAGGGCGAAGGCCAGCCGCTGGCTGCTCCAGGCGCGCGCGGCGAAGCGCCGCAAGCCCTCGGCCAGGCGCCAGGCGGGCGCGCCGGGACCGCGCAGAACGACGGCCAGGGCATCGACCTCACGCTGGCTGGCGCGGCGGAAGATTTCCGCCGCCAGCTCGCCCTTGCCCCGGAAGTGGCGGTACAGGCTGCCGGTGGCGATCCCCGCGTCGTCGGCCAGGGCCTGCATGGTCAGCGCGGCGAAACCGCCCTCCGCGACACGCCGCAGGCCTAGCTGGAGGATGCGCTCGCGCAGCGCGGAATCGCGTTGCAGGCGGCGTTCGGTGACACGATAGACCATGACTGAATCCGGATTCACTTTTTCCCAGTGAATCACGCTTCAGGCTTTGCCTAAAGAGACATACAGGTCGCGCAGGCCGGCATTTCAGCCAGCCGCGGAACGGCTTCAGGCGGACTTGGTGACGATCGGCTGGCACAGCAGCCAATCGTGCAGCAGGGTCTGCAACTCTTCGAACTTGACCGGCTTGGCCATGTAGTCGCTCATGCCCGCCGCCAGGCAGCGCTCGCGATCGCCGCTGTGGCTGTGGGCGGTCAACGCCAGCACCGGCAGTTCCGCGCAGCCGGGCAGCGCGCGGATCGCCCGACAGGTGGCGAAGCCGTCCATCACCGGCATCTGGCAGTCGAGCAGTACGCCGTCCGGCCGCTCGCGCGCCAGCAATTCCAGGGCTTCGCTACCGTTGTCGGCGGTGCGCACCCGGTAGCCGAGCTTGAGCAGCATGCCGCGAGTCACCAACTGGTTGATGGCGTTGTCCTCCACCACCAGCACCGTGCACTCCTCGGGACGCCGCACCGCCTGCCCGCCGGCGCGCCGCGGCGGCGGCGCCAGGCCCTGGGCCGGCTGGGTCAGTTGCAGGCGCAGGAGGAAGCGGCTGCCCTGTCCCGGCCGGGACTCGTGGGTCAGCTCGCCGCCAAGCAGCTCCACCAGCTTGCGGCACAGAGCCAGGCCGATGCCGAGGCCTCCGTAGCCACGGGTCAACGAGCTGTCGGCCTGGACGAAACGCTGGTAGAGGTCGCTGCCGGCGGCCATGTCGAAACCGATGCCGGTGTCGATCACTTCCACCCGCAGCGCCACCCCGTCATGGGTACGCCCGGCGGCGACGCGCAGGGTCACGCTGCCCCTGGCGGTGAACTTGATCGCGTTGTCGACCAGGTAGCCCAGCGCCTGGGCCAGCTTGCCGGCATCACCTTCGAGGGTGTCCGGCAGGCTGTCGTCCAGTTGCAGGGCGAAGCGCAGGCCCTTCTCCTCGGCGCGCGGCGCGTACTGCGCGCGCAGGCTGTCGAACAGGCCGCGCAGGCTGAACGGCTCGCGGCGCGGGTAGAGCTTGCCGGCCTGCAGTTCGATGAGGGCGAGGATGTCGTTGACCATCCGCATCATGTCCCGCGCCGAACCGGCGGCGGTGCGCTGGTACTCGGCGAGTTCGACGTCCATCGGCACCGTCTGCATCAGCTCCAGCGAACCGATCACCCCGCTCATCGGGGTGCGCAGTTCGTGGGTGACGGTGGCGAGGAACTCGTCCTTCAGGCGGTTGCTGTTGGCCAGTTCCTGGTTCAGCGCTTCCAGCTTGCGGCTGGACTCCTGGAGGATTCGCGCGCGCTCCTCCTTCATTGCGTTGATCCGGTCGGCCAGTGCCAGCGACAGCAAGCCCACCTCCAGCGCCGAACCGATCTGGCTGGCATACATGGTGAGGAACATGTTCGGCAGGTAGCCGAGGACCATCAGGGTGTTGACGATGCCGCCGAGAAGGAAGGCGGTCCAGGCGATGATGAAATAGCGCGCCACGCGCATGCCGCGCAGCCAGGCGAGGATGCCGGCGGCGAAGATCAGGCCGGTGAAGGCCAGCGCCAGGTAGGTGGCCAGGCGCAGGGCCACGGCGTAGCTCATGGTCAGCGCCATCAGCATGACCAGCGCGCCGACCGCCATCAGCGCCAGCAGGCCGCGGTCGACCCACACGCTGTGGTCGCGGGTATGCAGGAAGCTGCGCGCGAACTGGCAGCCGAACAGCGCCGCCGAACCGATCAGGAATGGCGTGGCGGCGTTCGCCCACCAGGGGCTGTCGGGCCAGAAGTACTCGATGCCGGCGCCGTTCACCGAGACCTGGTAGAGCCCGAACGAAGCGATATAGAGGATGTAGTAGAGATAGCTGGTATCGCGGACGCTGAGGAAGATGAACAGGTTGTAGATCAGCATCACCAGCAGCACGCCATAGATGATGCCGAGCACATAGATGCGTTCGGGCTGCTCCTCCAGGTAGGCCTTGGGCGACCACAGGGTCAGCGGCGCCTGGATCGACCCCTGGCTTTCCAGCCGCAGGTAGACACGCTGCGGCTTGTTCGGCTCGAGGCCGAGTTCGAACAGGTAGTTGTTCTGCCGGATCGGCCGACTGGCGAACGGCAATGTGTCGCCGGTGCGCTGGGCGAGGCGGTAGCCGCCCTGGCCATCGGGCAGGTAGAGGTCGAGCTTGTCCAGCGGCGGATAGGCCAGCTCCAGCAGCCAGGTGCGCGGATCGCTGGAGGCGACCGGCCGGTAGTCCAGGTCCAGGCGCAACCAGAACACCGAGCGCGAATAGCCGGCATTGAGCACGTCCTTGTCATGGCGGCGGAAGCTGCTGTCGATGGCCCGCGAGGTGATGTCGTTGATATCGGCGCTACCGCGCACGTCCTCGAACACGTCGATGGACTGCCCCAGCGGCAGGCGCTCGACCTGCTCGTTGAAGCTCACCGCACCCGCCAGGCACGGCAACGCAAGAAGAAAGAGAATCAGCCAGTGCCGCATGATGCCCCGCAGTGCTCCTCGAACGGACCGGGAGCCCCACCTCCCTCGTCATGGTCCGCCCTTGGCGAGCGTTGTATGAATATTCGCCGAACTTTAGCACACGCCACGCCACGTCAGGCCCGGGACGTGTCACGCAGGGCCCGGGCGCGGCGCCCGAAAGGTCGTCCGCGCAGCCGCCACGAAGCGCTTTTAGTGGTAAGCTCACGCGCCATGAAAACACCGACTTCCCGCCCCGTAGTGCTCTGCCTGTCCGGTCACGACCCCAGTGGTGGCGCCGGACTGCAAGCCGACATCGAAGCCCTGCTCGCCCAGGGCTGCCACGCCGCCCCGGCGGTCACCGCGCTGACCGTGCAGGACACCGTCAACGTCAGCGACTTCCGCGTCCTCGACCGCGAGTGGGTGCTGGCCCAGGCCAACGCCGTACTCGCCGACCTGCCCGTCGCGGCGGTCAAGCTGGGTATGCTCGGTTCGCTGGAGATGGTCGACACGGTGGCCGAGATCCTCGCCGCCCACCCGCACCTGCCGGTGGTCTGCGATCCGGTGCTGCGCGCCGGCGGCGGCGGTGCGCTGGGCAAGGGCGACGTCGGCTTCGCCATGCGCGAGCGGCTGCTGCCGCGCGCCACCATCGCCACGCCGAACCTGCCGGAAGCGCGCCTGCTCGCCGACCTGCCCGAGGGCAGCGCCGACCAGTGCGCCGAGCGCCTGCTGGAACACTGCGAGCACCTGTTGATCACCGGCGGACACGGCGACGAAAGCGAAGTGCACAATCGCCTGTACAGCCGCGACGGCAGCCGCCGCACCTTCACCTGCCAGCGCCTGCCCGGCAGCTACCATGGCTCCGGCTGCACCCTGGCCAGCGCCCTGGCCGGTCGCATCGCCCTCGGCGAAGCGCTGCACGGCGCCGTGCAGAGCGCCCTCGACTACACCTGGCGGGCCCTGCGCGACGCCGAGAGTCCGGGCCACGGCCAATACGTGCCGCGCCGCCTGCCCACCGACTTCTGTCACTGAGAGCCAGCCGATGAAACTGCGCGGCCTGTACGCCATCACCGATAGCCAGCTACTGGACGACGGCCGCCTGCTGCCCTACGTCGAAGCCGCGCTCCGCGGAGGCGCGCGCCTGCTGCAATACCGCGACAAATCCAGCGACCAGGCGCGGCGCCTGCGCGAGGCGGAAAGCCTGCGCGAACTCTGCGAACGCCACGGCGCGCAGTTGATCGTCAACGACGACGCCGAACTCGCCGCGCGCCTGGGCGTCGGCCTGCACCTCGGCCAGACCGACGGTTCGCTGTCGGCGGCGCGCGCCCTGCTCGGCCGCCAGGCGATCATCGGCGCCACCTGCCACGCCCAACTGGAACTGGCCGAGCAAGCGGTGGCCGAGGGCGCCAGCTACGTCGCCTTCGGCCGCTTCTTCAATTCCAGCACCAAACCCGGCGCCCCCGCCGCCAGCGTCGAACTGCTCGACCAGGCCCGGCCGCGCCTGCACCTGCCGATCACCGCCATCGGCGGCATCAGCCTCGACACCGCGCCCGGCCTGATCGCCCGCGGCGTCGATCTGGTCGCCGTGATCCATGCGCTGTTCGCCGCCGCGTCCGCCGCCGAGGTGGAACGCCGCGCCCGCGCCTTCAGCGCCCTGTTCGAACCTGCCTGACGCCTCCGCGCCTCGCCCGAGAGATAGAGAGCTAGCCATGTCCCGTTCCGAAACGCTGTTCAACAACGCCCAGAAACACATTCCCGGCGGGGTCAACTCCCCGGTGCGCGCCTTCAAGAGCGTCGGCGGCACCCCGCTGTTCTTCAAGCACGCCGAAGGCGCCTATGTACTGGACGAGGACGACAAGCGCTACGTGGACTATGTCGGCTCCTGGGGTCCGATGATCCTCGGCCACAGCCATCCGGACGTGCTCGACGCGGTGCGCCGGCAACTCGACCACGGCCTGTCCTATGGCGCGCCGACCGCGCTGGAAGTGGAAATGGCCGACCTGGTCTGCTCCATGGTGCCGTCGATGGAGATGGTGCGCATGGTCAGCTCCGGCACCGAGGCGACCATGAGCGCCATCCGCCTGGCCCGCGGCTACACCGGGCGCGACAGCATCATCAAGTTCGAAGGCTGCTACCACGGTCACTCCGACAGCCTGCTGGTGAAGGCCGGCTCCGGCGCCCTGACCTTCGGCGTGCCGAACTCCCCGGGCGTTCCGGCGGCCTTCGCCAAGCACACCCTGACCCTGCCGTTCAACGACATCGAGGCGGTGCGCAAGACCCTGGGCGAAGTCGGCAAGGAGGTCGCCTGCATCATCGTCGAGCCGGTTGCCGGCAACATGAACTGTGTGCCGCCGGCGCCGGGCTTCCTCGAAGGCCTGCGCGAAGCCTGCGACGAACACGGCGTGGTGCTGATCTTCGACGAAGTGATGACCGGCTTCCGTGTCGCCCTCGGCGGCGCCCAGGCCTACTACGGGGTCACCCCGGACCTGTCGACCTTCGGCAAGATCATCGGCGGCGGCATGCCGGTGGGCGCCTTCGGCGGCAAGCGCGAGATCATGCAGCAGATTTCCCCGCTGGGCCCGGTCTACCAGGCCGGCACGCTCTCGGGCAACCCGCTGGCAATGGCCGCCGGCCTGACCACCCTGCGCCTGATCAGCCGCCCCGGTTTCCACGACGAACTGACCGCCTACACCACGCGCATGCTCGACGGCCTGCAACAGCGCGCGGATGCCGCCGGCATCCCCTTCGTCACCACCCAGGCGGGCGGCATGTTCGGCCTGTACTTCAGCGGCGCCGACGCCATCGTCACCTTCGAGGACGTGATGGCCAGCGACGTCGAACGCTTCAAGCGCTTCTTCCACCTGATGCTCGACGGTGGCGTGTACCTTGCGCCTAGCGCCTTCGAGGCCGGCTTCACCTCCATCGCCCATGGCGACAAGGAGCTGGAAATCACGCTGAACGCCGCCGAAAAAGCCTTCGCCGCGCTGAAATGATCCTCTTCGCGGCGCCCTTCCCGGGCGCCGCCCTCCTCCCCGCCGGAACGCCTTCCTAGCCGAAATGCATAAACGCGCCGACAAAGTTCCCGAAAAGACAGTAAAGACTTTGTAAGGAGGCGTCGGCTTATTTCATAATGTGAGGGTCAGCGCATTTCGTTGGCCGGGCAGCCCTTGCCCGCCCCGATCCAGGAGGTGTCTTCCCCTCATGTTCCGTACCGGCCGCACCCTCGCCCTGGGTTGCCTGTTGATCCTCCAGCCGCTGCTCGCGCAGGCGGGAGGCAACTCGTTGCTGATTCCAGCGACCGGCCGCTGCGCGCTGAACACCGTTCCCGAAGAATTGCAACAGGCGCTCGCCGCCTGCCAGCAGGTCGCCAATGGCGGCGACGCCGAGGCGCAATACGAACTGGGCGAATTCTTCTACGACGGCGAGCGCATCCCGCGCGACCTCCAGGCCGCCCTCAACTGGTTCGAGAAAGCTTCTCTACAGGGCCATGCCCAGGCCCAGTACCACCTCGGCACCATGTTCTTCCGTGGCGAAGGGGTTCCGGCGAACAACGTACAGGCCTACATCGTGCTGAAGATGGCAGCGGTGAACGGCGCCGAGGACGCCCTGGACAGCGCCGACCTGGTAGCCGAGCAGATGAACCGCGACGAACTGGACATCGCCACCCGGGTGCTGGGGCAGATCTTCCGCAACTACCTGATCGAACTGCAGACTGCCGGCGGCGTCACGCCCTTCGCGCCGCTGCCCTGACGTCCCTTTCGCGAATCAGTCGCTCTTGCCGGGCATCGGCATGGGGAACGGCATGACGTTGCCCGCGCCCTTGGCCTCGCTGATCTTCGGCGTACCCAGGCGCTCGACCTCGTCGATGCGGACGATCGCGTGCATCGGCACGAAGCTGCGCAGAACGCCTTCGAACTGCGCCTTGAGCTTCTCCTCGCTGGGGTCCACCACCACCTGGGTGCGCTCGCCGAAGACGAACTCCTCGATTTCCAGGAAGCCCCACAGATCGCTCTGGTAGATCTGCTTGGCATACATCTCGAAGACCTGGCCCTGGTTGAGGAAAATCACCTTGTAGATGGGGTTTTCGCGCTTGTTCATGGCGGGGAAAGCAATGCCGGAAAATGAAGGGCGCGAATCATAGCACAGCCTTTCGGCCAGCAACGCTAGGAACCGGGGGCCCCGCCCTCTATAATGCGCGGTCCTTTTCGAACTGTCCGACGAAGCGCATGGCCAAGAAGCTTTTCATCGAAACCCACGGCTGCCAGATGAACGAGTACGACTCGTCGCGAATGGCGGACCTGCTCGGTGAACACCAAGCCCTCGAGGTGACCGAAAACGCCGCCGAGGCCGACGTCATCCTGCTCAATACCTGCTCGATCCGCGAGAAGGCCCAGGAAAAGGTGTTTTCCAAGCTCGGCATGTGGCGCGAGCTGAAGCAGCAGAATCCCGACCTGGTGATCGGCGTCGGCGGCTGCGTGGCCAGCCAGGAAGGCGCCGCGATCCGTGAGCGCGCGCCCTATGTCGACGTGGTCTTCGGCCCGCAGACCCTGCACCGCCTGCCGGAAATGATCGACGCCGCGCGCAGCACGCGCAAGCCGCAGGTCGACGTGTCCTTCCCGGAAATCGAGAAATTTGACCGCCTGCCGGAACCGCGGGTCGATGGCCCCACCGCCTTCGTCTCGGTGATGGAAGGCTGCAGCAAGTACTGCAGCTTCTGCGTGGTGCCCTACACCCGCGGCGAGGAAGTCAGCCGACCATTCGACGACGTGATCGCCGAAGTGATCCACCTGGCCGAGAACGGCGTCCGCGAAGTCACCCTGCTGGGACAGAACGTCAACGGCTTCCGCGGCCTGACCCACGATGGCCGCCTGGCCGACTTCGCCGAACTGCTGCGGGTGGTCGCCGCCGTCGACGGTATCGAGCGCATCCGCTATACCACCTCGCACCCGCTGGAATTCTCCGACGCGCTGATCCAGGCCCACGCCGAGGTGCCGGAGCTGGTGAAATTCATCCACCTGCCGGTGCAGTCGGGCTCCGACCGCGTGCTGGCGGCGATGAAGCGCAACCATACCGTGCTGGAATACAAGTCGCGTATCCGCAAGCTGAAGGCCGCGGTACCGGACATCTGCATCAGCTCCGACTTCATCGTCGGTTTCCCCGGCGAAACCGAGAAGGACTTCGAGCAGACCATGAAGCTGGTGGAGGACGTCGGCTTCGACTTCTCCTTCTCCTTCATCTACAGCGCGCGGCCCGGCACGCCCGCCGCCGACCTCGCCGACGACCTGCCGGAAGAAGTGAAGAAACAGCGCCTGCAGATCCTCCAGAGCCGCATCCACCAGCAAGGCTACGAGATCAGCCGGCGCATGGTCGGCAGCACCCAGCGGATCCTGGTCACCGACTTCTCGAAGAAGGACCCAGGCATGCTCCAGGGGCGCACCGAGAACAACCGGATCGTCAACTTCCGCTGCGACAATCCACGCCTGATCGGCCAGTTCGCCCAGGTGCACATCGACGACGCGCTGCCGCACTCGCTGCGCGGTACCCTGATCGACAGCACCCTGCATTGAGGCCGACGACCGTACGGCGGGCTCGCTGAACCTTCCCGCCGCCACGGTGCACCAACGTTTCAGCGGGAACCGGGAAAGCGCCGCCGCGATACGGCAACTTTGCGCGACGATATCCAGCGGTTATTCTCTTCCCTATCAATCAGCCACTGGCGAGTACGACAGAACACCTTGAACGCCCCCCAGGAACTTCATCGCTTTATCCTCGAGCCGTTCGACGCCCGCAGCTTCGCGACACTTTGCGGGCAGTTCGACGAGCATCTCCACCAGATCGAGAAACGCCTCGACATCGAGATCCGCAACCGCGGCAACCAGTTCGAACTGGCCGGCGAACCGCGCCGGACCAAGGTTGCCGAACGCCTGCTGCAGCGTCTCTACCGCGAGGCGCAGAACGGCACCGATCTCACTCCCGACACCGTGCACCTGTACCTGCAGGAGTCCGGCCTGGAAGACCTCGAGGAATTGCAGAGCGCGCCGCAGGTCACCCTGAAGTCGCGCAAGGCGCACATCCGCCCGCGCGGCGCCAACCAGCAGCGCTACGTCAAGGCGATCCTCGACCACGACATCAACTTCGGCATCGGTCCGGCCGGCACCGGCAAGACCTACCTCGCCGTGGCCTGCGCCGTCGACGCCCTGGAGCGCGAGCAGATCCGCCGCATCCTGCTGGTGCGCCCGGCGGTCGAGGCCGGCGAGAAGCTCGGTTTCCTTCCCGGCGACCTGTCGCAGAAGATCGACCCCTACCTGCGCCCGCTCTACGACGCGCTCTACGAGATGCTCGGCTTCGAACACGTGGCCAAGCTGATCGAGCGCAACGTCATCGAGGTCGCGCCGCTGGCCTACATGCGCGGGCGCACGCTGAACAACAGCTTCATCATCCTCGACGAGAGCCAGAACACCACAGTCGAGCAGATGAAGATGTTCCTCACCCGGATCGGCTTCGGCTCCACCGCGGTGATCACCGGCGACGTCACCCAGGTCGACCTGCCCCGCGGCACCCGCTCCGGCCTCAAGCACGTGATCGAGGTCCTGCAGGACGTCCCCGGCATCAGCTTCACCCACTTCAAGCCCAAGGATGTGGTCCGCCACCCGCTGGTGCAGCGTATCGTCGAAGCCTACGAGCGTCACGAGAGCCGCCAGCAAGGCCAGGTGCGGCCGGTCGAGGGAACGGGCAAGGGCGGTCACGATGCCGCTTGAGCTCGACCTGCAGGTCGCTAGCGCCGCCCCGGACCTGCCCTCCGAAGCGCAGTTCCGCGCCTGGTGCGAACTGGCCCTGCGCCAGCGTCCGGAGTCGGAGCTGACCATCCGCCTGGTGGACGAGGCCGAAGGCCTGGAACTGAACAGCACCTACCGGCACAAGGACTACGCGACCAACGTGCTGTCCTTCCCCGCCGATGTCCCGGACGAGCTTCTCGATATCCCGCTGCTCGGCGACCTGGTGATCTGCGCCCCGGTGGTCGCCCGCGAAGCCCTGGAACAGCGCAAGCCGTTGCAGGCCCACTGGGCCCACCTGGTGATCCACGGCTGCCTGCACCTGCTCGGCTACGACCACATCGACGACGCCGAAGCGGAAGAAATGGAAACACTGGAACGTGAATTGCTGGCGGAACTGGGTCATCCCGATCCGTACGCCTGCGACGACGAAGAGCCACCGAGCAAGGAAAAATGAGCGAAGACCGATCGAGCAACGGGCACAAGTCCTGGCTGGACAAGATCACCCAGGCTTTTGCCCACGAGCCGAGAAACCGCCAGGAGCTACTCGAGCTGCTGCGCGATGCCCACGACAACAAGCTGCTGGACAGCGAGGCGCTGTCCATCGTCGAGGGGGCGATCCAGGTCGCCGACCTGCAGGTGCGCGACATCATGGTGCCGCGCTCGCAGATGATGAGCATCCGCTCGACCCAGACGCCGAAGGAATTCCTTCCGGCCATCATCGAAGCCGCCCACTCGCGCTACCCGGTGGTCGGCGAAAGCCTCGACGACGTCATGGGCGTACTGCTGGCCAAGGACCTCCTGCCACTGATCCTGCACAACGACGAGCGTCCCTTCGACATCAAGGAACTGCTGCGTCCGGCTACCTTCGTCCCCGAATCCAAGCGCCTCAACGTGCTGCTCCGCGAATTCCGCGCCAACCGCAACCACATGGCCATCGTCATCGACGAATACGGCGGCGTGGCCGGCCTGGTGACCATCGAGGACGTGCTGGAACAGATCGTCGGTGATATCGAGGACGAGCACGACGTCGAGGAGGACAGCTACATCAAGCCGCTGCCCAGCGGCGATTTCATCGTCAAGGCGCTGACCCCCGTGGACGCCTTCAACGACTTCTTCGGCTCGGAATTCTCTGACGAGGAATTCGATACCGTGGGCGGCCTGGTGATGAGCGCCTTCGGCCACCTGCCCAAGCGCAACGAAGTGGTCGAGCTGGGCGAGTTCCGTTTCCGCGTACTCAACGCCGACAGCCGCCGCGTCCATCTGCTGCGCCTGTCTCCCCTGCAGAACTGAGCGCGCCCCCTCCGCCGCGGCGGAGGGGGCATCTTCCCGCGCCGTCCTTCTGGCGTCTCGCCAGCCCCTCCTTTACTCTTGCGCCTTGCGCCAGACTCCCCTGTCGCCGCGGACGTTGCCGTCCGGCAGCCGAAGGCGGCCCCGGTCTGCGCAGTCGGACATTGAACAGGCTCTAAGGACATTCGATGCGTTGGATTTCTCGTCCCGGCTGGCCCGGACACCTGCTGGCACTCGCCGCAGGCGCGCTCACACCCCTGGCCCTGGCGCCCTTCGACTACTGGCCGCTGGCGATCCTCTCGATCGCCCTGCTCTATCTCGGCTTGCGCGGCCTTCCCGGCAAGTCCGCCCTGTGGCGCGGCTGGTGGTACGGTTTCGGCGCGTTCGGCGCCGGCACCAGCTGGATCTACGTCAGTATCCATGACTACGGCGCCGCCTCGGTGCCGCTGGCAAGCTTCCTCATGCTCGGCTTCACCGCCGGCGTCGCCTTCTTCTTCGCCCTGCCGGCCTGGCTGTGGGCGCGCTGCCTGCGCCGAGACAACGCGCCGCTGGGCGACGCCCTGGCGTTCGCCGCCCTGTGGCTGGCACTGGAGCTGTTCCGCAGTTGGTTCCTTACCGGTTTCCCCTGGCTCTACGCCGGCTATAGCCAGTTGCAGGGACCGCTGGCCGGGCTGGTACCGGTGGGCGGCGTATGGCTGTCCTCCTTCGTCATCGCCCTCAGCGCGGCCCTGCTGGTGAACCTGCCGCGCCTCTTCCCGCACGGTGCCAGCCTGTTTCTGGGGCTGGTCCTGCTGCTCGGCCCGTGGGCGGCCGGCCTCTATCTCAAGGGCCACGCCTGGACCCATTCGGCCGGCGAACCGCTGAGGGTAGTGGCGATCCAGGGCAACATCGCCCAGGAGCTGAAATGGGACCCGAATCAGGTCCGCGCGCAACTCGACCTCTACCGCGACCTGAGCCTGCCGCAGCAGGACGTCGACCTGATCGTCTGGCCGGAAACCGCGGTGCCGATTCTCCAGGACATGGCCAGCGGCTACCTCGGCGCCATGGGCCAGGTCGCCGACGAGAAGAACGCCGCGCTGATCACCGGGGTCCCGGTGCGTGAACGTCTCGCCGACGGCAAGAGTCGCTACTTCAACGGCATCACCGTGGTCGGCGAAGGCGCGGGCACCTACCTCAAGCAGAAGCTGGTGCCGTTCGGCGAGTACGTGCCGCTGCAGGACCTGCTGCGCGGCCTGATCGCCTTCTTCGACCTGCCGATGTCCGACTTCGCTCGCGGTCCGGCCGACCAGCCGCTGCTCAAGGCCAAGGGCTACCAGATCGCCCCGTATATCTGCTACGAAGTGGTCTACCCGGAGTTCGCCGCCGCGCTCGCGGCGCAGAGCCAGGTGTTGCTGACAGTGAGCAACGACACCTGGTTCGGCACTTCCATAGGCCCTTTGCAGCACCTGCAGATGGCACAGATGCGCGCCCTGGAAAGCGGTCGCTGGATGATCCGCGCGACCAACAACGGCGTCACCGGCCTGATCGATCCCTATGGCCGGATCGTCCGGCAGATCCCGCAGTTCCAGCAGGGCATCCTGCGCGGCGAGGTGATACCCATGCAGGGCCTGACGCCCTATCTGCAATACCGCGTCTGGCCGCTGGCCGGGTTGGCCGGCGTGCTGCTGCTATGGGCTCTGCTCGGCCGCCAGTTGCGTCCGCAGGAGCGACGCCTGTTCGGCTGAAACCAGCCCCTCCTGGAAAGACCGGCGCCCCCGCCGGTTGCGTCTCAGCGGTAGAACAGGCGATAGCCGACCAGGCCGATCGCCTCGTTCAGCAGCATGCCGCTCTGCCAGAAGGCCTGCGCTTCCGGCAGCCAGCCGCCGAAGGGCCGCAGGTTGGCCCCGCCGAGGAAGCCGACCGGCGCCGGGATCACCTCGAACCCCTGGCGCTCGAAGCTCCAGCGTGCCCGCTGCATGTGCCAGGCCTGGGTCACCAGCACCACCCGGCGCACGCCGGCCTCGCGCAACTGCGGGGCGCTCAGGGTGGCGTTTTCCCAGGTGGTACGGCTGAGACCTTCCTGCCAGCGCGTCGGCACGCCGAAGTCCTGCAACAGGGCATTGGCCATCAGCGCCGCCTCGCTGGGCGGGCGTCCGTAATGCAACCCGCCGCTGATCAGTACCGGCAGCGCCGAGGTCTTGGCCAGCCGCGCGGCATAGCGCAGCCGCTCGGCCGCCAGCAGGCTCGGCGCATCGTCGCCCCAGGCCGGGTCGTTGGTCTGCCGGCCGGCACCGAGGATGACGATGGCGTCGGCGCGCTGCGCCAGGCCCGGTAGATCCTCCGCCAGCAGGGCCGGTTCGCTTTCGAGCCAGCGCGCCATCCACTCCACGCTGAGCGGCATGCTCATCAGCCACAGACCGAAGAACCCGCAGACACCGCACAGCCGCGCCAGCCTCGGTCGGCTGGTGCGCCACCAGAAAGCGAAAAACAGCAGCAGCAACAGGCCACCCGGCGGCAGCAGAAGTTGCTTGAAGAAATAACGGATCGGCATCGCCCCCTCCCTGTCGGAAGAGGCAATCTAAAGGATTGCGCGACGCCTGGCGAAACTTCCCGGAAAGAGACCCTAGCGGCCGTTGCCCGAACGGAACAGTTGCGAGCCGCAATGGCCGCACGGCAACACACCATGCCCCTTGCTCCACTGCACCGGCGCACCGCAGAGCGCACAGAGCAGTTGCCGCTGTTTCAACGAGACGTGGCGACGGGGCGCCGGCGGTTGCGGCCGGGGCGGCCGAGGTGTCCTGCCGGGCTGGCGCTCGAGCAGCGCCAGCTCCTCGGCGGCCGCATGCCAGCCGCGCAACCAGTGCAGGTCCTGGTCGAGATAGGCGCGTATCAGCCCCATCTCCGCTTCGCTCAAACCACGCAACTCAAGCTCCGTGGGATGCTCGTCACGCAGGCGCTCGGCCGTATCCGCTTCATCCAGAGCCAGGGCGAGACGCTGCAGCAGCCTCTCGTACAGCCCACCTCCCGTTACACTCGCGCGTTGCAGCTCAGCCATCGAACACCTCTGAAGGTACCACTGGGCAGCCAGCCATCGACGGCCCATAGGGCAAGCTTAGCGTTCCCGTTCGGCTGAACCGCCCCCGGCGACAAACGGCGCGGGCTATCGACAGGAGTGGGGGTCATGTATGCTACGAGGCTTTCGAACAGTCACGTCTAAGTAGCGCCATGCACGAGCAATATCAGCCACTCGAGATCGAAACCCAGGCCCAGAACTACTGGAAAGAACACCAGTCCTTCCTCGTCAGGGAGCTACCCGACAAGGAGAAGTTCTACTGCCTGTCGATGTTCCCGTATCCGAGCGGCAAGCTGCACATGGGCCACGTGCGCAACTACACCATCGGCGACGTGATCAGCCGCTACCACCGCATGCAGGGCCGCAACGTGCTGCAGCCGATGGGCTGGGACGCGTTCGGCATGCCGGCGGAAAACGCCGCGATGAAGAACAACGTCGCCCCGGCGGCCTGGACCTACGACAACATCGCCTACATGAAGTCGCAGCTGGACAGCCTCGGCCTGGCGATCGACTGGAGCCGCGAGGTCACCACCTGCAAGCCGGACTACTACCGCTGGGAGCAGTGGCTGTTCACCCGCCTGTTCGAAAAAGGGGTGATCTACCGCAAGAACGGCACGGTCAATTGGGATCCGGTCGACCAGACCGTACTCGCCAACGAGCAGGTGATCGACGGGCGCGGCTGGCGCTCCGGCGCGCTGATCGAGAAGCGCGAGATCCCGATGTACTACTTCAAGATCACCGCCTACGCCGAGGAACTGCTGGAGAGCCTCGACAACCTGCCCGGCTGGCCGGAGCAGGTGAAGACCATGCAGCGCAACTGGATCGGCAAGTCGCGCGGGATGGAGATCGGCTTCCCCTACGACCAGGTCTCCATCGGCCACGCCGGCCAACTGAAGGTGTTCACCACCCGTCCGGACACCCTGATGGGCGCCACCTACGTCGCCGTCGCCGCCGAACACCCGCTGGCCACCCAGGCAGCGCAGAACGACCCGCAGTTGCAGGCGTTCATCGACGAATGCAAGCGCGGCGGCGTCGCCGAGGCCGACATCGCCACCCAGGAGAAGAAAGGCATGGCCACTTCCCTGTTCGTCGAACACCCGCTGACCGGCGACAAGCTGCCGGTATGGGTCGCCAACTACGTGCTGATGAACTACGGCGAAGGCGCGGTGATGGCGGTGCCCGGCCATGACGAGCGCGACTTCGAGTTCGCCAACAAGTACGGCCTGCCGATCCGCCAGGTGATCGCCAAGGTCGAGGGCGACAACGACTTCGAGTCCAGCGTCTGGAAGGAGTGGTACGGCGCCAAGGACGAGTCCGTGCTCACCGTCAACTCCGGCAAGTACGACAACCTCGGCTACCAGGCTGCCTTCGACGCCATCGGCGCCGACCTCGAGGCCAAGGGCCTGGGCCAGGCGCGCACCCAGTTCCGCCTGCGCGACTGGGGCATCAGCCGCCAGCGCTACTGGGGCTGCCCGATCCCGATCATCCACTGCGAGGCTTGCGGCGACGTCCCGGTGCCGGCCGACCAGTTGCCGGTGGTGCTGCCGGAAGACGTGGTACCGGACGGCTCCGGTTCGCCGCTGGCGAAGATGCCGGAATTCTACGAATGCAACTGCCCGAAATGCGGCCAGCCGGCCAAGCGCGAAACCGACACCATGGACACCTTCGTCGAGTCGTCCTGGTATTTCGCCCGCTACGCCTGCCCGCAGTTCGAAGGCGGCATGCTGGACAGGAAGGCGGCCGACTACTGGCTGCCGGTCGACCAGTACATCGGCGGCATCGAGCACGCCATCCTGCACCTGCTCTATGCGCGCTTCTTCCACAAGCTGATGCGCGACGAAGGCCTGGTCGGCAGCGACGAACCGTTCAAGAACCTGCTGACCCAGGGCATGGTGGTCGCCGATACCTACTACCGGACCACCGCCAACGGCGGCAAGGACTGGTTCAACCCGGCCGACGTCGAGGTCGAGCGTGACGCCAAGGCCAAGGTCGTCGGCGCGCGCCTGAAGAGCGACGGCCAGCCGGTCGAGATCGGCGGCACCGAGAAGATGTCGAAGTCGAAGAACAACGGCGTCGACCCGCAATCGATGATCGACCAGTACGGTGCCGATACCTGCCGCCTGTTCATGATGTTCGCCTCGCCGCCGGACATGAGCCTGGAGTGGTCGGACGCCGGCGTCGAGGGCGCCAACCGCTTCCTCCGCCGCGTCTGGCGCCTGGCTCACGCCCACGTCAGCGCCGGCCTCCCCGGCGCGCTGGACGTCGCCGCCCTGAGCGACGCGCAGAAGCAGGTCCGCCGCGCCATCCACCTGGCGATCAGGCAGGCCAGCCAGGATGTCGGCCAGCACCACAAGTTCAACACCGCCATCGCCGCGGTGATGACCCTGATGAACGTGCTGGAGAAGGCGCCGAACCAGGACGCCCAGGACCGCGCCCTGATCCAGGAAGGCCTGGAAACCGTGGTCCTGCTGCTGGCGCCCATCACTCCGCACATCTGCCACGTGCTCTGGGGCCAGCTCGGCCATGCCGAAGCGGTGATCGATGCGCGCTGGCCGAGCGTCGACGAGAGCGCACTGGTGCAGGACACCCTGCAACTGGTGGTGCAGGTCAACGGCAAGCTGCGCGGACACATCGACGTGGCCGCCAGCGCCAGCCGCGAGGATGTCGAGGCCGCCGCGCGCGCCAACGAGAACGTGCTGCGTTTCACCGAAGGCCTGAGCATCCGCAAGGTCATCGTGGTACCGGGCAAACTGGTCAACATCGTCGCCAACTGATACGCGATTCCATTGGACGCCCCCGGCCATCCGGGGGCGCTGATCAACAGGAGTGAGGGAAGCTTGATGAAACGTATCCTGACCAGCGCCGCGCTGATCGGTATGACCACCCTGCTGGCCGCCTGCGGCTTCCAACTGCGCGGCCTGGGCGATGCGCAATTCGCGCTCAAGGAAATCGACGTATCCGCGCGCAACGCCTACGGCCCGACCGTGCGCGAACTGAAGGAAACCCTGGAAAACAGCGGCGTGAAGGTCACCAGCAACGCGCCCTACCACCTGGTGCTGGTCCGCGAGGACAACCAGCAGCGCACCGTCAGCTACACCGGTTCCGCGCGCGGCGCGGAGTTCGAGCTGACCAACACGATCAACTACGAGATCGTCGGCGCCAACGACCTGGTCCTGATGAGCAACCAGGTACAGGTGCAGAAGGTCTACGTGCACGACGAAAACAACCTGATCGGTTCCGACCAGGAAGCCGCGCAGCTGCGCAGCGAGATGCGGCGCGACCTGATCCAGCAGTTGTCCATGCGCCTCCAGGCGCTGACCCCGGCGCAACTCGACGAAGCCCAGCGCCAGGCAGAAGCCAAGGCCAAGGCGGAAGCCGAAGCCCTGCGCGCCGCCGACGAGGCGGAGCGCCAGCGCCGCGCCGCCGAGCCGCAGCAGTCGCCGATCGAGTTCCCCACCCCGTGATGCCCCGGGGCCGGTTTCGCCGGCCCCGTCTTCTCCTATGAAGCTGACTCCCGCGCAACTCGCCAAGCACCTCCAGGGCCCCCTGGCGCCCGTCTATGTCGTCAGCGGCGATGAACCGCTGCTCTGCCAGGAAGCCTGCGATGCCATTCGCCAGGCCTGCCGCGAGCGCGACTTCGGCGAGCGCCAGGTATTCAATGCCGAAGCCAACTTCGATTGGGGCTTGCTGCTGGAGGCCGGCGCCAGCCTGTCGCTGTTCGCCGAGAAGCGCCTGATCGAACTGCGCCTGCCCTCCGGCAAGCCCGGCGACAAAGGCGCGGCGATTCTCCAGGAATACCTGCAACGGCCGCCGGAAGACACCGTGCTCCTGCTCAGCCTGCCCAAGCTCGATGGCAGCACGCAGAAGACCAAGTGGGCCAAGGCCCTGATCGATGGCAACGCCGCGCAGTTCATCCAGGTCTGGCCGGTCGACGTCCACCAGTTGCCGCAGTGGATTCGCCAGCGCCTGTCCCAGGCCGGCCTGTCCGCCAGCCCCGAAGCCCTGGAGCTGATCGCCGCGCGCGTGGAAGGCAACCTGCTCGCCGCCGCCCAGGAAATCGAAAAGCTCAAGCTGCTCGCCGAGGGCAACCAGATCGACGCCGCCACCGTACAGGCCGCGGTCGCCGACAGCGCACGCTTCGATGTCTTCGGCCTGATCGACGCTGCCCTTGGCGGTGAAGCGGCCCACGCCCTGCGCATCCTGGAAGGACTGCGCGGCGAAGGCATCGAGCCGCCGGTGATCCTCTGGGGCCTGGCCCGCGAGATCCGCCTGCTGGCTGGCCTGTCCCAGCAATACGGCCAGGGCATCCCGCTGGAGAAAGCCTTCGCCCAGGCGCGTCCGCCGGTCTGGGACAAGCGCCGTCCGCTGCTGACCCGTGCCCTGCAACGCCACTCCAGCAGCCGCTGGAACCAGATGCTGCGGGATGCCCAGTTGATCGACGCGCAGATCAAGGGACAGGCACCCGGCAGCCCCTGGAGCGGTCTCTCGCTTCTCGCCCTGAGCCTCGCCGGCCAGCGTCTCGGCCTGCCGGCAGCCTGAAGGCGCAACCGGCACTGGACAATCCGCGGCGACAGGCAGATGATGCGCGCGCTGGCGAGCGCCAGCCCGATCACCTTCGAGGACCTCTGCCATGGCAAAGAAAAGCAAGCGGCCGAACAAGGCCAAATCCCTGGTCGCCCAGCCACTGTTCCGCAGCCGCCAGGAACAGGCGAAGAAAGGCAAAGGCAGCTACCGCCGCGAAGCCTCCCGTAACTGGGAGGCTTCTTTCGTTATGGCGGCCTGAAACAGCCGCTGGTCCATCCTCCCGCAACGCCCTCCTCACCCACGCGCCCCGCCTACCCCGCCCGAAGCCCGTCGACAAGACCAACCCCACCGCCAGCCTGCCGCCCATGGGCACACTATCGTCGGCGCGCAAGCCCTGGCCCCATCGGGTTGGGCGAAAAGCCAATGGTTCCTCCATCATGATCCGCAGCCTCGACATCCCGCGCGGCCGACTGGCAACCCTCTGGCCATTACAGCGCACGAACCAGGCTCGGGCGTTCGATGCCGACGCCGAAGCGGGTAGCCATGTCGCGCAGAACGAAGGCCAGGAAGAAGAAGTCGAAGGCCTCGAGCATGCCGCGCGACCCGTCGCCGATCCCGACTCGGGTGCGCCGCGAGGCTTCGACAGGCGGCGGAGCGATACGGACGAAACCATTGGCCGCCCGACAGTGACCGAACATATGGCAAACGATATCCACCGCGCCGATGGAACCACATTGGCGAACCCGGGGCCCCGCCGGCGCGTCCAACGACGGCAGACGCGTCCTGGCCGGCGTGCTAAGGTGGCCCGTCCCGAGGACCCTGCTGAGGAGAGCAATGCGTAACCCCGAACGATCCGCCCTGCTGAAGGTGAGCGGGCTGCTGGGCAGCACCGTCGTCGCCATGGGGCTTGGCCTCTCCAGCGCCTGCGCGCAGAAGAATCCGACAGTCGAATACAACCAGCCTGCCGCTCCCCTGCAGACCAAGGCGCCCTTCTCCGGCGCCGGCCCGGCCGCCTCGGTGCCCGCTGGCGCGCCGAACGAGGCCCAGCCTGGGCAAAGCTTCGAACAGTGGCGTGACGCCTTCCGTCAACAGGCGCTGGCCGGTGGAATCGATGCGCAGACCTTCGATCGCGCCTTCGCCGGCGTCCAGCCCGATCCCGCCGTGGTCGAAGCCGACCGCAGCCAGCCGGAATTCACCCGACCGGTATGGAAGTACCTGGAAGGCGCCCTCGATCCGCTGCGCGTTCGCCAGGGCCAGGCGCGCCTGGCGCAGCATGCGCGCATCCTCGGCGAAGTCGACGCGCGCTATGCGGTGGATGCGGATGCGGTGGTGGCGATCTGGGGCATGGAGAGCAACTACGGTTCGCACATGGGCAACAAGAACGTGATCCGCTCCCTGGCGACCCTCGCCTATGAAGGACGCCGCCCGGAATTCGCCCACGCCCAGTTGCTCGCCGCCCTGAAGATTCTCCAGCACGGCGACGTTCCGGCCTCCTTCATGATCGGCTCCTGGGCCGGCGCCATGGGCCAGACCCAGTTCATCCCGACCACCTACAACCAGTATGCCGTGGACTTCGACGGCGACGGCAAGCGTGACATCTGGGGCTCGCCCGGCGACGCCCTGGCCTCCACCGCCAACTACCTGAAAGCCTCCGGCTGGATCGCCGGACAACCCTGGGGTTTCGAAGTCCGCCTGCCGGCAGGCTTCGACTATTCCCTGGCGGAACTCACCATCCGCAAGCCCCTGGGCGAGTGGCAAGGGATGGGCGTACAAGGCGTCAACGGCGGCCCCCTGCCCTCCGGACTCTCCGGCGAACAGGCCTCGCTGCTGCTGCCGGCCGGGCACCGCGGCCCGGCCTTCCTGGTGCTGCACAACTTCCGCGCCATCCTCAAGTACAACAACTCCAGCGCCTACGCCCTGGCCGTCGGCCTGCTCGCCGACAGCTTCAAGGGCGGCGGCCGGATAGTCGGCGCCTGGCCGCTGGAGGATGTTCCGCTGAGCCGCTCGCAGCGCATCGAGCTGCAACGGCAACTGGCCGCCCGCGGACACGATCCGGGCGCGGTGGACGGCATCATCGGCGCCAATACGCGCAAGGCGATCCGCGCCTGCCAGCAGGAGTTCGGCTGGCCGGCGGACGGCTATCCGACCCCGGCGCTGCTCGACCGCCTGCGGACGCCATAGGGCCGCCGGCGGAGCTTACGACCCCACGTCCGCCGCGACCGCTCGCGGCACACCGGTTCGTAGGGCGGATAGCGCCATGGGCGTTATCCGCCGCTGCGGTGTCCAGGACCTAGTCATCCGCGCAGAACCGCAGGATAGCGTCCGCCACCTGGGCGGCCGCCTCGCGCTGCGGAAAATGGCCGACGCTCTCCAGCACCAGCCGCTGGTAGCGCCCGCTGAAGTAGTGCTCGCGTCCGCGGGAGCCGTCGGGGTGGGTGCAGGCATCCGCGCCGCCGTGCAGCACCAGGGTCGGCAGCGCCAGGCGCGGTGCCGGGAGCAAGCGCTGTTCCGCCGCCCCGTAGCGCGGCTCCCCCGCGACGAAGCCCCAGCGATGCCGATAATAGTGCAGCACCACGGCGACCCAGTCCGGCCCGGAGAAGGCCTGGGCGGCCTCCTGGAAATCGCGCTCGGCATACCATCCCGGCGGCGACCAGGTGTCCCACATCTGCCGGGCGAACGCCTCGCCCTCCTCGCGCAGCGCGCGCTCACCGCGTGGCGTGGCCATGAACCACTGGTACCAGAAGCTACGGGCCTGCGGCAGGGAAAGAACTTGCTGCGGATCGTTGCTGGCGTACCCCACCGAGAGCATCACCAGGTGCGAGGCGAAGCCCTCGCGCAGTCCGCAGGCACTGGCCACCGCGCGGGCACCCCAGTCATGGCCGACCAGCAGGGGACGTTGCAATGCCAGGCCGTCGACGAATGCCAGCAGATCGCAAGCCAGAGCCGCCAGTTGCCCGCTGCGCGGAGTAGACGCATCGCGGAAGCGGGTCGGGGCGAATCCCCGGAGGGCTGGTGCCAGCACCCGATAGCCGGCGTCCGCCAGGGACTCCGCCAGGTCTTCCCAGGCATGCGGGCTGTCCGGCCAACCGTGCAACAAGACGGCGCTGCGCGCCCCCTGCGGATTCCACTCCAGGTAGGCGATATCCAGGACATCGGTGGAAACGAAGGCATAGCGGCTCATCGGACCTCTCCAAGAGAAAGCGAAGGGACATCCTAGGACGCTTGCCAAGCGTGATTCATGAATAGTTAGCGTCTACTATTCATGAAACGAGATGAATGGAAGACCTCATGGAGCTTGCCGTCCCCACCTCCCAATCCCTGGATATCGTGTTGTTGCGTACCTTTCTCGAAGTGGTCGACAGTGGCGGCTTCGCCCTCGCCGCGGACAATCTCGCGCTCACTCCCTCCGCGGTCAGCGGGCATATCAAGCGCCTGGAACAGACAGCCGGCGTCAGCCTGCTCAGCCGCACCACCCGCCGCCTGGAGCTGACCCAGGCGGGCGAGACGCTCTACGCCTATGCCCGCAATATCGTCGAGCTGGAGCGCGAGGCCCGCGCCAGGCTGCACGGCACGCCGATCCGCGACCGCCTGCGCATCGGCGCTTCGGAGGACTTCGCCAGCGCCTGGCTGCCACGCGTCCTGCAACGCTTTCGCCGCTGGCACCCCGAAGCATCCATCGAACTCAAGGTCGGTATCACCACCGACCTGCTCCGCCAGCAGGCCCAGGGGCGCACCGACGTGGTGTTCGGCAAGCAGTGCCGGCGGGTCGGAGACGACGGCGAACTGCTCTGGGAGGAACCGTTGGTCTGGGCCGCGGCGACCGCGATCGAGCTGCCCGTGGGCGAACCGCTGCCGCTGGCGCTGTTCCCCGAACCCTGCGTCTACCGCGAAGCGGCAATCACAGCCCTCGGCGCCGCTGCGCGTCCCTGGTGCCTGGTGTTCGAGAGCGCCAGCATGGCCGGCTGCCTGTCCGCCGCGCTGGCCGGTTTCGCCGTGACGGTGGTGGCGCGCAGCCAGATGCGCGAGGGGCTGCGCGAACTGGGCCCGGAACAGGGTTTTCCGACGCTGCCGGAGGCGCGTTTCTACGCCTTCTCGCGCCAACCCAGCCTGGCGGCCGATGCACTGATCGAGGCGGTGCGGCAGCTCGGCCAGCGCAGTCGCTTCGTTACCGCGCAGGGATGAGCGCAAACGGCACTCACCTACGCGCCGGCGGATAACCGCAAGCGGTTGTTCGTCCTACGTCCGAAGAGGCTTGGTGGCTGCCCAATGAAAAACGCCGCGTCCCTGTGCAGGGACGCGGCGTCGGAAGGCATTGGCGCGGCGTCGATCAGCCGATCTTGTTGCCGTGCGCCTGCTGGTCGGCATGGTAGGACGAACGCACCAGCGGACCGGACGCGACGTTCTTGAAGCCCATCTTCTCGCCTTCCTCGGCGAACCAGGCGAAGGTGTCCGGATGCACGAAGCGCTGCACCGGCAGGTGGTTGCGCGACGGCTGCAGGTACTGGCCGAGGGTCAGCATGTCGATGTCGTGCTCGCGCATCCGCTGCATGACCTCGATGACCTCGTCGTCGGTCTCGCCCAGGCCGAGCATCAGCCCGGACTTGGTCGGTACGTGCGGAACCATCTGCTTGAACTTCTGCAGCAGGTCCAGCGACCACTCGAAGTCCGAGCCCGGCCGCGAGGAGCGGTACAGGCGCGGTACCGTCTCCAGGTTATGGTTGAACACGTCCGGCGGCTCGTTGGCGGTGATCTCCAGGGCGATGTCCATGCGACCGCGATAGTCGGGCACCAGGGTTTCCAGCTGGATCCCCGGCGACAGCTTGCGGATCTCGCGCAGGCAGTCGGCGAAGTGCTGGGCGCCGCCGTCGCGCAGGTCGTCGCGGTCCACCGAGGTGATCACCACGTACTTCAGCCGCAGGTCGGCGATGGCGATGGCCAGGTTGGTCGGCTCGTCGACGTCCAGCGGCTTCGGCCGGCCATGACCGACGTCGCAGAACGGGCAGCGTCGGGTGCAGATATCGCCCATGATCATGAAGGTCGCGGTGCCGCCGGAGAAGCACTCGCCCAGGTTCGGGCAGGACGCCTCTTCGCAGACGCTGTGCAGCTTGTGCTTGCGCAGCAGTTGCTTGATGCGGTCGACCTCGGGGGAAACCGGGATGCGCACGCGGATCCAGTCGGGTTTCTTCGGCAGTTCCTCGGTGGGAATGATCTTCACCGGAATCCGCGCGACCTTTTCCGCGCCGCGCAGCTTCACGCCGACTTCCACCTTGCCCGGCTTGGCTTCTCCGGACTTCTCCACAACAGTGCTCATGTCAGTTCGATCCCGCCCGTAAGGGTCTTCTGTTCAGCGTAGCCAAGGCGTGAGACGAGCTCAGCGCGCAATCGGGTACACACCTCGGCAAAATCCACCGGCCCAACCAGGTCGCGCAGTTGGGTCATGGGCATCCCGGCGTAGCCGCAGGGATTGATTCGTTGGAACGGTCGCAGGTCCATGTCCAGGTTCAGCGCCAGGCCATGGAAGGAACAGCCGTTGCGGATGCGCAGGCCGAGGGAGGCGATCTTCGCCCCGTCGACGTAGACACCCGGCGCGTCCGGCTTGGCCACGGCCTGCACGTCATAGGACGCCAGCAGGCCGATCAGGCTCTGCTCGATCCGGCTGACCAGCTCGCGCACGCCCAGTCCCAGGCGGCGGACATCGAGCAGCAGGTAGGTGACCAACTGGCCGGGGCCGTGGTAGGTCACCTGGCCGCCGCGATCTACCTGGATCACCGGGATGTCGCCGGGGAACAGCACATGCTCCGCCTTGCCGGCCTGCCCCTGGGTGAAGACCGCAGGGTGCTGCAACAGCCAGGCTTCGTCCATTACCGATTTGTCGCGTTCGGCAACGAAGCGCTGCATGGCATGCCAGGTCGGTTCGTAGGGAACCTCGCCGAGCTCACGGAAGCCCAGCTCGAGCCCCATCAGAGCACCATGTGCACGCGTCCGGTCGCGCGCAGGTCGTTATGGATGGCTTGCAGTTGGTCGACATCGGTGGCAGTGATCAGCACCTGCACCGAGAGGAATCGCCCCTTGCTGCTGTCACGGACCACCAGGGTCTCGACGTCGAGATCCGGCGCGTGGCGCTGGATGATTTCCACGACCAGGTCGGAGAAACCTTCGCCGGCGTCGCCGATCACCTTGATCGGATAACGCTCGCAGGGGAATTCGATTTTCGGGGGTTGAACGTCAGGGGTATCGGTCATGGCGGCGGCGGACCCGTGGTCCGCGGGGACGGGCGCCCGCTGGCCTCGTGAGCGGGCGGGCGCCGGTCGGTCAGTTGAACAAACCGTAGAAGAACAGGCGGATGCTATCCCACAGACGGCGGAAGAAACCACCCTCCTCGACGGCGTTGAGGGCGACCAGGTCGGCGCTGCGGATGACCTTGTCGTCCAGCTTCACTTCCACCTTGCCGATCACCTGGCCCTGCTGGATCGGCGCCATCAGCTGCGGCTCCAGGACCATGCTGGCCTGCAGCTTCTGCATCTGGCCGCGCGGCAGGGTCATGGTCAGGTCTTCGGCGAGGCCGGCTTTCACTTCATGCTCGGAACCCTTCCAGACCAGGCCCTTGGTCAGCTCGGTGCCCTTCTTGTAGAAGTTGCGGCTTTCGAAGAAGCGGAAGCCATAGGTCAGCAGCTTCTGGGTCTCGGCGGCGCGGGCCTGCTCGCTGTTGGTGCCGAACACCACGGCGATCATGCGCTGGCCGTCGCGTACCGCGGAAGCCACCAGGCAGTAGCCGGCTTCGTCGGTGTGGCCGGTCTTCAGGCCGTCGACGGTCTTGTCGCGCCACAGCAGCAGGTTGCGGTTCGGCTGCTTGATGTTGTTCCAGAGGAATTCCTTCTGCGCGTAGATCGCGTAGTGGCTCGGCTCGCCGTAGATGATCGCGCGGGCCAGCACCGCCATGTCGCGGGCGGAGGAATAGTGGTCCGGGTTGGGCAGGCCGGTGGCGTCCATGAAGTGGGAGTTGGTCAGGCCCAGCTTCTGCGCGGTGGTGTTCATCATGTCGGCGAAGGCGTCTTCGCTGCCGGCGATATGCTCGGCCAGGGCGACGCTGGCGTCGTTGCCGGACTGGATGATGATGCCATGCAGCAGGTCGCTCACCGATACCTGGCTGCCGACCTTGATGAACATCCGCGAACCGCCGGTGCGCCAGGCATGTTCGCTGACGGTGACCAGGTCGTTCTCGCCGATGCGGCCGGCCTCGATCTCCTTGGTGGCGATGTAGGCGGTCATCAGTTTGGTCAGGCTGGCCGGCGGCAGGCGCTGGTCGCCGTTGTTCTCGACCAGAACCTGGCCGCTCTCGCCGTCCATCAGGACGTACGACTTGGCGGCCAGTTGCGGCGGCGCCGGAACCATGGATTCAGCAGCCCAGCCAGCCGTAGGGGCGATGAACAGGACAAGCAGTGACAAGCGTTTCGCGATAGTGGTGATGTTCATCCGTCTCTCTGGTTCTACCAATGGTCAAACAATCCCTTGCGGGAATTCCCTGCGTGAGTAGGCGCTCAGTCGGGGCGTACCAGCGTCGGCTGGCCAAGGTTGGCCACGCGGATGCTGTCCTGGGTGCGGCTAACCTCGTCCGCCGAACCGATCGGTCCCAGCCGCACCCGGTGCAGAATCTGCTGGTTGCGCACGACCGAGCTGATAAACACCGGCGCAGCCGTCACGCCGCTCAGCTTGGCCTTCAGCAGCTCCGCCGCATCCGGGTTGGCGAAGGCGCCCACCTGGAGATACAGGCCATCGGCTGGTAATGAAGCGTTTTTTTTTGAGTCGATCTGCACCGGCAGCACGGCGGCCGCGTGCTGCGCCGGCGGCGGAGTGTAGGTCTCGATCGGCTGGGCCATCGCCACCGCCTGCGTCTGCGCCGCGGCGGGAGCGGCCTGGGCCACCGCCTGCTTGGGCTGCGCCAGGACCATCGGTGCCGGCCGGCCGCGCTGGGCCCACCACTGCACCGGGTCGATGCCTTCGACCTTGACCCGCGCGGTGCCGGTCTCGGCATAGCCGAGCTTCTTCGCCGCGGCGAAGGACAGGTCGATGACCCGGTCGGAATAGAACGGGCCGCGGTCGTTGACGCGGACGATCACGCTCTTGCCGTTGTCCAGGTTGGTCACCCGCACATAGCTCGGCAACGGCAGGGTCTTGTGCGCGGCGGTCATGCCGTAGAGGTCGTAGGTCTCGCCGTTGGCGGTGGCCTGGCCGTGGAACTTGGTGCCGTACCAGGACGCGGTGCCGACCATCCGGTAGGCCCGCGCATCGTTCATCGGGTAGTAGGTCTTGCCCAGCACGGTGTAGGGGTTGGCCTTCACCGAACCGTTGTGCGGCATCGGTACCGCATCGGGGATCCGCGACACGTCGACGTCCCACCAGGGGGCGCCGTCGCGATGCGGACGGGAATAGTCGCCCGGCCCGGAAATGCCCGCCTGCCTGGCCGGCTGCTGGGGCGCCTTGCTGGAGCAACTGCTCAACAGCACGGCCGCCAGCCCGAGGCCGCAGACGGCGGGCAGGATCAGGGAGGAGCGGACACGCTTGCTCAATGGGCACCTCGCGCGCGGGCAATCTCGCCCGCCAGCTGATAAACCGCCATGGCATACATGGCGCTGCGATTATAGCGGGTGATCACGTAGAAGTTCGGCAAACCGACCCAATACTCGATGCCCTTGTCGCCGACGAAACGCATCGCCGTGACCTTCTGGTCGTCGCGCAGCGCATCGTGGGTGCGCCAGCCGCGGGCACGCAGCTCGCCCAGGCTCATGGTCGGGTCGACGCCCCTGGTCACCGCGCTCTCGGCGCTCTCGTCGTTGATCTCGGCCACCGAGACCACCGGCTCGCCGGTGACCCAGCCGTGCTGCTTGAAGTAGCTGGCGACGCTACCGATGGCGTCGGTCGGGTCGCTCCAGATATTGATGTGGCCATCGCCGTCGAAGTCCACCGCGTAGGCGCGGAAGCTGCTCGGCATGAATTGCGGCAGGCCCATGGCGCCGGCGTAGGAGCCGGTCAGGCTGAGCGGGTCGACCTGCTGTTCGCGGGCGAGCAGGAGGAACTCGCGCAACTCCTTGCGGAAGAAGTCGGCTCGCGGCGGGTAGTCGAAGCCGAGGGTGGACAGCGCGTCCATCACCCGGTAGCTGCCGGTGTTGCGGCCGAAGAAGGTTTCCACGCCGATGATCGAGACGATGATCTCGGCCGGCACGCCGTATTCCTTCTCCGCCCGCGCCAGGTCTTCGGCATGCTTGTTCCAGAAGTCGACGCCACGACTGATGCGCGCGTCGCTGATGAAGATCGGCCGGTATTCCTTCCACTGCTTGACCCGCTCGGCCGGGCGCGAGATCGCATCGAGGATCGACTGCTTGCGGTTCACGTCGCGGAACAGCCCCATCAGCTGCTCTCCGGCGAAGCCGTAGTCGCGGGTCATTTCGCTGACGAACTCGGCCACTTGCGGCGAGCCGTCGTAGTCCCCCGCCTGGGCCGCCCCGGACAGGCCAATGACGCCGGCTACGCCGACCCATTGGACGCCCCTGGCCGCCCATGTACGCAGTACTTGCATTGCGTTCTTCACTCTTGGTCTCAAACCTGGGCGATCCACTTCCGATGGGTATGGATCGACATCAGAACCCCGAACCCTGACAACAGGGTAACCAGCGAAGTTCCGCCATAACTAATGAAAGGCAGCGGTACCCCCACCACCGGCAACAACCCGCTCACCATACCGATATTCACGAAGACATAAACGAAAAACGTCATGGTGATGCCACCGGCCAGCAGTTTGCCGTAGAGCGTCTGCGCCTGGGCGGTGATCACCAGGCCACGACTGATCAGCAGCAGGTAGAGCACCAGCAGCAGGCAGACGCCGACCAGGCCGAACTCCTCGCCGAGGACCGCAATGATAAAGTCGGTGTGGCTTTCCGGCAAAAAATCCAGGTGCGACTGGGTGCCCAGCAGCCAGCCCTTGCCGAATACCCCGCCGGAACCGATGGCCGCCTTAGACTGGATGATGTTCCAGCCGGTGCCCAGCGGGTCGCTTTCCGGGTCGAGGAAGGTCAGCACCCGCTGTTTCTGGTAGTCGTGCATGATGAAGAACCACATCGCCACGGCGATCGGCACCGCCGCCGACACCGCGCCGACGATCCAGCGCCAGCGCAGGCCGCCGACGAACAGCACGAAGCCGCCGGAAGCGAGGATCAGCATGGCGGTGCCGAGGTCGGGTTGTTTCAGGATCAGCACGAACGGGGTGATGATGATCGCCAGGCTGATCACCATGTGCTTGAGCCCCGGCGGCAGGTTGCGCTTGGACAGGTACCAGGCCACCGTCATCGGCATCAGCAGCTTCATGAACTCCGAGGGCTGGAAGCGGATCACCCCGGGGATGTTGATCCAGCGCGTCGCCCCCTTGGCGTCGTGGCCGATCACGTCGACCACCACCAGCAGCGCGACCCCCACCAGGTAGCCCAGCGGCACCCAGCGGGCCATGAAGCGCGGCTCGATCTGGGCGATCACCACCATCATGCCCAGTCCCAGGCCGAACGAGGTGGCCTGCTTCATCAGCATGTCCCAGCTCTTGCCGCTCGCCGAATAGAGGACGAACAGGCCGGTGGCGCCGAGGATCAGCAACAGCAGCAGGAGAATCCCGTCGATGTGCAGGCGCTGCAACAGGCTGGCGCGCCGGCGCATCACGTCTTCGTTGGACAGGGTGCGGTCGAAGTTACTGTTCAAGGGCGGGCGCCTCCGGCTCGGCTGCCGTGGGTTCGGGCTTGGCCACCGCCGCCGCGAGCGGCGCGACGGGTTCCGCGTATTCGGCCTTGAGCTTGCCGTGCTCGTCGAGCAGCCAGGCGTCCATCACCTGCTTGACCACCGGGGCGGCGACGCCGGAGCCGGACTCGCCGTTCTCCACCATCACCGCCACCGCGATCTGCGGGTTGTTGGCCGGCGCGAAGCCGACGAACAGGGCGTGGTCGCGGTGCCGCTCGAGCAGCTTGGAGCGGTCGTAGCGCTCGTTCTGCTTGATCGCCACCACCTGGGCGGTACCGCTCTTGCCGGCGATCAGGTAGGCCGAGGTGGCGCCGACCTTGCGCGCCGTGCCGCGGGCGCCATGCACCACCTGCTGCATGCCGTAGTCGACGCGGTCCCAGTTGGCCGGGTCGCGCAGCACGATGTCGGGCATCGGGTCGGGGTCGACCGGCGGCTGGCCGTCGATGGTCTTGGCCAGGTGCGGGCGGATCCAGTGGCCCTTGTTGGCCAGCAGCGCGGTCATCTGCGCCAGTTGGATCGGCGTCGCCTGCATGTAGCCCTGGCCGATGCCGAGGATCAGGGTCTCGCCCGGGTACCAGACCTGGCGGCGGGTCTTGCGCTTCCATTCGCGCGAGGGCATCAGCCCGTCGGCTTCGCCGAACATGTCCAGGGCGACTTTCTGGCCGAAGCCGAAGCGGCTCATGAAGGCGTGCAGGCGGTCGATCCCCAGCTTGTGCGCGAGGTCGTAGAAATAGGTGTCGTTGGACCGGTAGATCGCCGACTCCAGGCTCACCCAGCCATCGCCGTAGCGGTTCCAGTTACGGTACTTGTGGTCGTAGTTGGGCAACTGGTAGTAGCCGGGGTCGAAGACCCGCGAGGTCGGCGTGACCACCCCGGCGTCGAGGCCGGCCAGCGCCACCGCCGGCTTCACCGTCGAGCCCGGCGGATAGAGCCCGCGCAGGACGCGGTTGTACAGCGGCCGGTCGATGGAGTCACGCAGCTCGGCATAGGCCTTGAAGCTGATGCCGGTGACGAACAGGTTGGGGTCGTAGCTCGGCTGGCTGACCATCGCCAGCACGTCGCCGGTGGACGGCTGGATCGCCACGATGGCGCCCCGCCGCCCGGCCAGGGCGTTCTCGGCGGCCTCCTGCAGGCGGCTGTCGATGCTCAGGACGATGTCCTTGCCGGGAATCGGGTCGGTGCGCTTGAGCACCCGCAGCACCCGCCCGCGGGCGTTGGTCTCGACTTCCTCGTAGCCAACCGTGCCGTGCAACTCGCTCTCGTAGAAGCGCTCGATGCCGGTCTTGCCGATATGGTGGGTGCCGCTGTAGTTGATCGGGTCGAGGTTCTTCAGTTCCTGCTCGTTGATCCGCCCGACGTACCCGACCGAATGGGCGAAGTGCTCCTTCAGCGGGTAGTGGCGGACGAACTGGGTCGCCACGTCGACGCCCGGCAGGCGGAACTGGTTCACCGCGATGCGGGCGATCTGTTCCTCGTTGAGTTCGAACATGATGGGAACCGGCTCGAACGGACGCCGCCCCTGCTTCATGCGCTTCTCGAAGATGGCCCGGTCGTCCTCGGTCAGGCCGAGGATCTCCACCAGCGTGTCGAGGGTCTTCTGCAGGTCCTCGGTGCGTTCGCGGGTGATGGTCAGGCTGAAGCTCGGCCGGTTGTCGGCGATGATCACGCCGTTGCGGTCGAAGATGATCCCGCGGGTCGGCGGGATCGGCTGCACATGGACCCGGTTGTTCTCCGACAGCGTCGAATGGTACTCGTACTGGGTCACCTGCAGGTGGTACATGCGCGCCACCAGCACCAGGGTCAGCAAGACCACCGCCACCGCCCCGACGATGACGCGCCGACGCACCAGGCGGGCGTCTTTCTCGTGGTCTTTCAGGTGGATCGGCTGCGGCATCGGGACTGGGGACTATTTGTGGTAGGGGTGCCCGGACAATACGGTCCAGGCCCGGTAGATCTGCTCGCCGACCAGGATCCGCACCAACGGGTGCGGCAGCGTCAACGGCGACAGCGACCAGCGCTGCTCGCTGCGCGCGCAGACCTCCGGCGCCAGCCCTTCCGGGCCGCCGACCATGAGATTCACGGTGCGTGCGTCGAGACGCCAGCGATCCAGTTCGCGAGCCAGTTGCTCGGTGCTCCAGGGCCGACCTTCGACCTCCAGGGTCACCACCCGTTCCCCCGGCTGCACGCGCGCCAGCATGGCCTCGCCTTCCTGACGGATCAGGCGCGCCACGTCGGCGTTCTTGCCGCGGGTGTTGAGCGGGATCTCCACCAGTTCGAGGGACAGCTCGGCCGGCAGGCGCTTGACGTATTCCTGCCAGCCTTCCTCGACCCAGCGAGGCATGCGCGAGCCAACCGCGATCAGGCGCAACCGCATGCCGGCGTCACTCTTCCGGCTGGTGCTGGGCGCGGCTCTGCTCGGCGCCCTGCCACAGGCGCTCCAGGTCGTAGAACTGGCGGGTCGCCGGGAGCATCACGTGGACCACCACGTCGCCCAGGTCGAGCAGCGCCCATTCGCCGGACTCCAGGCCTTCGCTGCCCAGGGGCTTGACGCCGTTTTCCTTGGCCTTGGTCAGGACGTTGTCGGCCAGCGACTTGACCTGGCGGCTGGAACTGCCGCAGGCGATCACCATGTAGTCGGTGACGCTGGTCTTGTCCCGCACATCGAGGGTCACGATGTCCTGGGCCTTGAGGTCTTCCAGGGCATCGATGGCCACTTGGACGAGTTGTTCGGTTTGCATTGAGTCGGTCTCTGTTTCTTTATCAGTGTGGCGCACGATACAGGTGGTGCGCCTCGATGTAGTTCAATACCGCGTCCGGCACCAGGAAACGCACGGAGCGCCCGGCACCCAGCAGCGCGCGGATCTGGGTGGCGGACACCGCCAGCGGCGTCTGCCAGACGAAGGTGATCTGTCCGCCCGGCCCTTTCAGGGCCTGCGGGTCGGCCACGCTCCGCGCCGCCAGCAGGTCGCGCAGCGACTCCGGCGGCTCGCTGTCGGCATCCGGACGCTGCAACACGACGATGTGGCAGTGATCCAGCAACGCCTCCCAGCGGTGCCACGTCGGCAAGCCGCAGAAGGCATCCCAGCCGATCAGCATGAACAACTGGTCGTCGGCCGCCAGTTCCGCCCGCACCGACTCCAGGGTGTCGATGGTGTAGGACGGCTTGTCGCGCTGCAGTTCGCGGGGATCGACCGTCAATCGCTCGACTCCCGCCACCGCCCGCTCGACCATCGCCAACCGCTGCGCGGCCGACACCTGCGGGGTTTCCCGGTGCGGCGGCCGCGCATTGGGCAGCAGGCGCAGTTCGTCGAGGGCGAACTGCTCGGCCATTTCCACGGCGCTGCGCATATGTCCGATATGCACGGGGTCGAAAGTGCCGCCGAACAGGCCGATACGTTTGCCCATCAGGTGCGCACGTGACCGTCGCCGAAGACGACGTACTTCTCGCTGGTCAGGCCTTCCAGGCCGACCGGGCCGCGGGCGTGCAGCTTGTCGGTGGAAATCCCGATCTCGGCGCCGAGGCCGTACTCGAAGCCGTCGGCGAAGCGGGTCGAGGCATTGACCATCACCGAAGCGGAATCCACTTCGGCGAGGAAACGCCGCGCATCGCTGAAGTTCTCGGTAATGATCGCGTCGGTGTGCTGCGAGCCGTAGGTGTTGATGTGCTCGATCGCCGCGTCCAGCCCGTCGACGATGCGGATCGACAGGATCGGCGCGTTGTACTCGGTACGCCAGTCCTCCTCGGTAGCCTCCAGCACGTCTGCGCCGAGCAGCGCACGGGTCGCGGCGTCGCCGCGCAGTTCCACGCCCTTCTCGCGGTAGATCGTGGCCAGCGGCGGCAGCGCCCGCTCGGCGATGCCGGCATGTACCAGCAGCGTCTCCATGGTGTTGCACGGCGCGTAGCGCTGGGTCTTGGCGTTGTCGGCGACGCGAATCGCCTTGTCCAGGTCGGCGGCGACATCGATGTAGACGTGGCAGATGCCGTCCAGGTGCTTGATCACCGGCACCTTGGCCTCGCGGCTGATGCGCTCGATCAGGCCCTTGCCGCCGCGCGGGACGATCACGTCGACGTATTCGGGCATGCTGATCAGCGCGCCGACCGCGGCGCGGTCGGTGGTTTCCACCACCTGCACGGCGGCGGCCGGCAGGCCGGCCTCGGCCAGGCCCTGCTGGATGCAGCGGGCGATCGCCTGGTTGGAGTGGATCGCCTCGGAGCCGCCGCGCAGGATGGTCGCGTTGCCGGACTTCAGGCACAGGCTGGCGGCGTCGATGGTCACGTTCGGCCGCGACTCGTAGATGATCCCGACCACGCCCAGCGGCACGCGCATCTTGCCGATCTGGATGCCCGAGGGCACATAGCGCATGTCGCGGATCTCGCCGATCGGGTCGGGCAGCGTGGCGACCTGGCGCAGGCCCTCGATCATGTCGTCGATGCGCGCCGGGGTCAGCGCCAGGCGGTCCAGCATCGCCGGCTCCAGGCCATTGGCGCGGCCGGCGGCGAGGTCCTGCTCGTTGGCGTGGGACAACTCCGCGCGGGCGGCGTCCAGCGCATCGGCCGCGGCCAGCAGGGCGCGGTTCTTCTGCGCGGTGGCAGCGCGCGCGAGCAACCGCGAGGCGGCGCGGGCATCGCGGCCAAGGCGGCTCATATAGTCGAGGACGGACTCGGTCATGGTCTCGGCATCTGGCGTCAGGGAAATGCGCGATTATAGCGAGCCAGCCCCGGCGCGCCCAGCCGCAACAGCCGGTCGGTAGACAGTGCGTTCCATCGCCCCCGGCGGTAACGCGGCAGCCCCGCTGCGCCTGGGGCTGTGCGCGAGACGGTGACACCCGGGCGCAGGCGCCGGCCGAAGGATAGGTAAACAAAATTGCTACCTCTGTTTACCTTCGAGGCGAGCCTGGCCACTGCCACCCACCGGCACCCGCTCGGCAGAACAACAATAACGACGCACACACCGCGGGGCCTCGCCATGCGCTACCGTACCGACTACAGCGCGCAGTCGCTGAGCAGCGAACCGGATATCCTCTTCCTAGACGGCTGGCAACTGCGCTACCAGGCCTTCGCCGCCCGCGCCGACGACCCGCGCCCGCCGGTGCTCCTGCTGGGCGGCGCCTTCCAGAGCTTCCGCTCGTTCACCGGCGAGGTCAGCGAACTGCTCGCCGAGCACCCGGTGATCCTGCTCGACCTGCCGAGCCAGGGCGGCAACCTGCAACTGGCGGCGGAACTGAGCCTGGAAGACCTCGCCGACCTGATCGCGGCCTTCGCCGAACGGCTCGGCCTGCCGCCGTTGATGCCCATCGGCCTGTCCTACGGCTCGGCCCTGGCCGCGCTGTTCGCCGCCCGCCATCCGCGCCGCTGCGCGCGCCTGCTACTGGCCGGCATCACCGCATTCGGCCGCCCCGGTGCGCGGCTGCTGCTGGAAGAAGCCCTGGCCCGGCTCGACGAGGGCGACCAGAGCGCCTTCGCCCACGGCGTACTGACCGGCCTGATCAACCCGCTACAGCTGGAACGTACCGGCGTCTCCCCGGTATTTCGCAAGGCCATGCTGCGCCAGTTGCAACGCCTGACCGCGGCGGAGATCGAACGCTACCGGCAGAATAGCCGGCGCCTGCTGGCCTTCGGCGGCTTCGAGCGGCACCCGACCTGCCCGACCCTGGTGCTCGCCGGCGAGTACGACCATTTCACCCAGCCCTGGGAACATGCGGTGTTCGCCCATGCCTGCGGGAACGCCGAGTTCGCCCTGATCCACGACGCCGACCATCTTGCCCAGTTCGAACGACGCGAGGCCTGCGCCCGGCTCTACGGCCCGTTCCTGCGCGGCGAGGCACTGCCGGAGCGCGCCGAGGGCAGCACGCGGATCCCGCGCACGCGCCTGCTCGGCCTGGAGCGACGCTTCGAGGTCCGCCATCGGCCAGCCCAAGGGCACGCTCGGCTGGAACATCCGCAGTTCGGCGTCTATGCGGCGGAACTGGTGGAACTCGGCTATTTCGGCGGGCGGCTGCACGCCGAGCTGCCCGAATCCCGCCCGCAACGCGGCTGGCGGTTGTGCTGCGACGGCCTGGCGGACTTGGACATCCTGCCCCTGCGCTCGACCGCCGGCGGCTTCGCCTTCATCTTCCCGCACTCCGATCCGGCGGCCAGCGCCGGACTGGCCGACCTCCTCGCCGCCTGGGAGCGAGCGGAGGTCGCCTGAGAGGCGGCTATGCCGTGCGGCTTTCGATTACCCGCACCAGGCTCGGCAGGCGTCCCTGCGGCAAGCCCAGGGCGGCGCCTTCGCGCTGCGGGTCGAGCACCAGGGTGGAGGCGAAGCCGCAGCGGGCGAAGGCCGCCTCGATTTCCGCGGCATTGCGGTAATGCAACGGATAGCTTCCCCGCGTCAGCCGCCCGATGATCCCCACTCCCCAGCGGATCTGCCGGTAGCGCGGGTGCTCGCGGAGATCGGGATAGAGGTCGGTCAGGTAGGTGCCCTGGGGGAAGCGTTTAAGTTCGGTCGCCAGGCGACTCCAGAAGGCCTCGATCACCGGGCGCTGGAAATAGTTCACCAGCCCCTCGGTGATCACCACCAGCGGGCGCTCGCGATCGAGCCCGGCGAACAGCGCGGCAAGGCTGCGCTCGCCGTCCTCGGCGAGGATATCCACAGCCGCCACCGCGTGCTCCGGGCCCAGCCACCCCTGCTCGCGGAGCAACGCCGCCTTGCGCGCGGCCATCGGCGGCAGGTCGGCCTCCAGGTAGCGCAACTGTGGATAGCGTTGCCGGAAGCGTCGCCCACGCGGCGAGAGCCCGCAGGCCATTTCCACCACCTGGACCACTCCCTCGCGTTCGACGGCCTGGGTCAGGCGCGCGTCGATCATGAGGTGTCTTTGTAACAGGAAATCCTCGATGTTCAGTCCGAAACCGAGCTGCGCGCCCCAGTTGATCGGCGCGACGAAGCCGTGTACCCAGCGGCCGAAGACGGTGGCG
Organism: Pseudomonas sp. RC10-4-2; assembly: GCF_050433085.1. Taxonomy (NCBI): domain Bacteria; kingdom Pseudomonadati; phylum Pseudomonadota; class Gammaproteobacteria; order Pseudomonadales; family Pseudomonadaceae; genus Pseudomonas; species Pseudomonas sp. RC10-4-2. Next base: position 227,140 of record NZ_JBNPXX010000001.1, on the reverse strand, counting down.
AAGGCCGGTTCGGCGAGTCGATGGCGGAACCAGACGTACCCGGTGTAATGGGCGCTGGGCGTGATGTGGGCACTGTCGACACGCTCTCGTTCAACCATGATTCAGGCTCTTGTTGTTATCATTCGCCAGCCTATGACTGCCATGGTCCCAGCGACAATCCCATGTCCCGCGATCCCATCCTTAGTTTGCCCTGGCCCGACGCCCGGCCGCTCCCCGACACCTTCTTCGACCGCGATGCGTTGCTGGTCGCCCGCGAGTTGCTGGGCAAGGTGATCCGCCATCGCCAGGGCAATCTCTGGCTGGCGGCGCGAATCATCGAGACCGAGGCCTACTACCTGGAGGAGAAAGGCAGCCATGCCTCGCTCGGCTACACCGAGAAGCGCAAGGCACTGTTCCTCGACGGCGGGCACATCTATATGTATTACGCGCGCGGCGGCGACTCGCTGAACTTCAGCGCCGGCGGGCCGGGCAATGCGGTGCTGATCAAGTCCGGCCATCCCTGGCTGGATCGCATCAGCGACCACACGGCGCTGGAGCGGATGCAGAGCCTGAACCCGGACAGCCAGGGCCGGCCCCGCGAGATCGGCCGCCTGTGCGCCGGCCAGACCCTGCTGTGCAAGGCCATGGGGCTGAAGGTGCCGGAGTGGGACGCGCAGCGCTTCGACCCGCAGCGACTGTTCGTCGACGATGTCGGCGAGCGCCCCAGCCAGGTGATCCAGGCCGCTCGGCTGGGCATTCCGAAGGGGCGCGACGAACACCTGCCGTACCGTTTCGTCGATGCCACCTTCGCCGCCTTCTGCACCCGCAACCCACTGCGCCGCGGCCAGGTCGCCGGGCGCGACTATCATCTACTCGGACATCAGGACCCGCACCTGCAATGAGTCTCGACAGCTTCAACGCCTGGATGGCCGCCAACCCCGAGTGGCTGGGGCTGGCCATCTTCCTCATCGCCTTCCTCGAATGCGCGGCCATCGTCGGTATCGTCCTCCCCGGCGTGGTGCTGCTGTTCGGCGTCGCGGTGATCGCCGGCAGCGGCGCCCTCGGCCTCGGCGAAACCCTGCTGCTGGCCTACGCCGGCGGGGTGCTGGGCGACCTCAGCTCGTACTGGATCGGCCGCCGCTTCCACCAGAACATCCGCCGCCTGCCCGGCCTGCGCAGCCATCCGCAGTGGATCACCGCCGCCGAGGTGTACTTCGAACGCTACGGTATCGCCAGCCTGCTGGTCGGCCGCTTCATCGGCGCCCTGCGACCGATGCTGCCGATGGTCGCCGGCATGCTCGACATGCCGTTCGGCCGTTTTCTCGGCGTTTCGCTGATCGCCGCCGCCGGCTGGGCGGTCGCCTACCTGTTGCCCGGCTGGGCCACCGGCGCAGCCCTGCGCCTGCCGTTGCCGGAAGGCTTCTGGAGCGAAGCCGGGATCGTCGCGGCCTGCCTGGCGGTGCTGGTCGGCGTGGTAGTCCAGGCCAGCCTGCGGCGCAAACGCTGGGCAACCGCTGTGGCGGCCGCGCTGAGCCTGGTCCTGCTGCTGGCGATGACCGTCGCCTGGCCGTACCTCCAGGACCTCGACCAGGGCCTGATGACGCTGGTCCAGGAGCATCGCAACGCCGACCTGAACCCGGTGATGGTGGTGGTCACCCGGCTCGGCGATTTCCGCACCCAGTTCATCGCCGGTGCGCTGCTCGGCGGTATCCTCCTGCTGACCCGGCAATGGCGTCCGGCCATCTTCGCCATCGGCACCCTGGTGGGTACCGCGCTGGCCAACCAGACCCTGAAGACCCTGTTCGCCCGCGCCCGCCCGGAAGTGCTGGCCGAACCGCTGAGCAGCTTCAGCTTCCCCAGCGGACACAGCTCGGCGTCCTTCGCCTTCTTCCTCACCCTGGGCGTCCTCGCCAGCCGCCAGCAACCGCCGCGCTGGCGCCTGACCTGGGTACTGCTGGCGGTGATCCCGTCGCTGAGCATCGCCCTGTCGCGGGTCTACCTTGGCGTGCACTGGCCGTCGGACATCGTCGCCGGCGCCCTGCTCGCCACTACGGTCTGCGCCGCCAGCCTGTGGCTGAACCAGCGCCGCGAGTCGCTGCCGGCGCTGCCGCAACGGGTCTGGTGGCTGCTGTTGCCGGTCTGCGTGGCGACCCTGGCGATCGCCGCCGGCTGGGCCCTGCCGGAAGCCATTGCGCGCTACCGGCCGCTGTGAGGGTTGGCGCTCAGTCGATACCCAACTCGCCCTGCAGGTGCTCCAGCAGCACCTGGATCCGCGCCAGTTGCATCTGCGCGTCGGGCAGGGCGAGCAGTTCGAGCTTGCGTTCGGTATCGAACGGCAGCAGGTAGGCCAACTGGTTGGCCAGGTCCTGCTGGCCGCCGGGCTCGCCGCCCATCTCCAGCGCGGCCACCATCGGATGCTCGGCCAGCACGCTGAGCAACGCGGCGAGATCGTTGTGTTCGTACGTCAGGGGTTGCTCCGGCAGGTCTTCGAACCACTCGATCTCGCCGACGCTGAGCTGGTCGGCCTGGACCTCCACCGACAGCACCTGGAAACGCCGACCGCCCTCCACGCGGATGCCCAGCAGGCCGTTCGGGCGCTGCTGCCAGTCGCGGACCGAGGCCTCGCAGCCGACCATCGCCAGGCGGCTCGGCGCTTCGCCGACCTCCCGCCCTTCGCCGATGGTCACCACGCCGAAACCGGTGCCCTGCTTCATGCAGCGGCTGATCATGTCCAGGTAGCGCGCCTCGAAGATCTGCAGGTCCAGGCGGCAACCGGGGAACAGCACGGCGTTGAGGGGAAACAACGGCAACTTCATCGCGACTCCTCGGGCATCGTCAGGCAACCAGCGCTACCGCCAACGGTAGCAGCACTGCGGTGGCAACGCCCATCAGGCTCATCGCCAGGGCGGCGAAGGCGCCGCACTCCTCGCCTTCCTGCAAGGCCCGCGAAGTGCCTACCGCGTGGGCCGTCATGCCCAGCGCCATGCCCTGCGCGGCGGGGTGCCGGACGCCGATGGCGCGCAGCAGCTCCGGCCCGAGGATCGCCCCGAGTACCCCGGTGATCAGTACGAACACGGCGGCCAGCGCCGCCACGCCGCCGATCTGGCTGGCCACCAGCATGGCGATCGGCGAGGTCACCGACTTCGGCGCCATGCTCATCAGCATCCGCGGCTCGGCACCGAACAACCAGCCGAATGCGATGCCCAGCACCGTCGCCAGCGTACCGGCGACCACCAGGGTCAGCAGGGTCGGCCAGAACAATTGGCGGATACGCCGCAGGTTGAGGAACAGCGGCACCGCCAGGGCCACCGTGGCGGGGCCGAGGAGAATGGTCAGGACCTTGGCGCTGGCACTGTATTCGTCGTAGTCGATGCCGCAAAGCAGCAGCACGCCGATCACCACCAGCATCGATACCAGCACCGGCTGCAGGAACACCCAGCGGGTCCGTTCATAGGCGGCCAGGGCCAACTGGTAGGCGCCCAGGGTCACGCCGACGCCGAACAGCGGATGGTGGATCACCGCCTCGAGGGCGGCCTGCCAGGCCATCAGGACTCCTCCCGGCGACGTTGCTGGCGATCGATGAGCTTCTGCATCGTCCAGCCGGCGAACAGGAACGACAGCACCAGCGACAGTACCAGCGCGCCGACGATGGCCCAGAAGTCGGCGGCGATCTCCCGCGCATAGGCCATCACCCCGACCGCCGCCGGCACCAGCAGCAGCGGCAGGTAGCGCAGCAACGAGCCGGCCGCCTCGTTGACCGGCTTGCCGACCTCGCCACGCGCCAGGAAATAACCGAACAGCAGCACCAGGCCGATGATCGGACCGGGCAGCATGGGCAACAACAGAACGTTCAGACCTGTGCCGAGCAACTGGAACAGCACCAGCCAGGTCAGACCACGAAGCAACATGGGCACCTCCAGCAAGGGCCGACCATTATGCCCAGCCCGCCGGGACATTGGCACGCTCCTCGCCTATCCATCAGTCGCAGTCGCGGCACCGCATGACGCGATATTCGCCAGGCCGATGGTTTCTTGACCCGGTCGCCAACGCGTGCTGATCTTCCTGCACCATGAGAACAACAGCCATCCTCCCGGAGGACTTATGCCATTCGTACCCGTAGCAGCGCTCAAGGACTATGTCGGCAAGGATCTCGGCCATTCCGAATGGCTCACCATCGACCAGGAGCGGGTCGACCAGTTCGCCGAATGCACCGGCGACCACCAGTTCATCCACGTCGATCCGGAGAAGGCGGCGAAGACGCCCTTCGGCGGCACCATCGCCCACGGTTTCCTGTCCCTGTCGCTGATCCCGAAGCTGATGGAAGGCCTGCTGGTGCTTCCCGAAGGACTGAAGATGGCGGTCAACTACGGCCTCGATACGGTGCGCTTCATCCAGCCGGTGCGGGTCGGCTCGCGGGTCCGCCTGGGCCTGACCCTGCTCGACGTCAACGAGAAGAATCCCGGCCAGTGGCTGATCAAGGCGCGCGCCACCCTGGAGATCGAAGGCCAGGAGAAACCCGCCTACATCGCCGAGACCCTCAGCCTCTGCTTCGTCTGAGCCCGCCCCAGCGAGCGCTGCCGTTCGCTTGACGGCCAGGCGCCTTCGCGCCCCTCTCCCCCCTTCCAAAAGCCCCCGCTCGCGGGGGCGCTCTGGGCCGGCAGGGAAATACCCTACTGCCAGGCAACGATTTTTCCGCCACACTGTCTCCCCTCCACCCTCGGACCGAACCACTCATCGGGAACGCCGCATGCTTCGCCCCGCCAGGTCTCTCTCGCTCTGCTCCGCCCTGGTCATCCTGCTCGCCGCCTGTGGCGAGGGCGAACCGCTGCTCCCGGCCGATGCGCGCCTGCCTGACGGCGCGCGCTATCGCGGCGAGCTGGTGGACGGGCGCCTGGAAGGCCAGGGCCGGCTGGACTACAACAACGGCGCCTGGTACGCCGGCCGCTTCGAGCATGGCCTGCTGCACGGCCATGGCACCTGGCAGGGTGCCGACGGCAGCCGCTACAGCGGTGGCTTCGCGGCCGGCCTGTTCGACGGTCAGGGACGCCTGGCGATGGCCGATGGCAGCGTCTACCAGGGCGGTTTCCGCCAGGGCCTGTTCGATGGCGAAGGCAGCCTGGAACAACAGGGCACTCGCTACCGCGGCGGTTTCCGCAAGGGCCTGTACAGCGGCCAGGGCACGCTGGACGGCAGCGATGGCAGCCGCTACCAGGGCAGCTTCCGCCAGGGCCGCCTGGAAGGCGAAGGCAGCTTCAGCGACAGCCAGGGCAACCAGTACGCCGGTACCTTCCGCGACGGGCAACTGAACGGCAAGGGGCGCTGGAGCGGGCCCGATGGCGACCGCTACGTCGGCCAGTTCAAGGACAACCAGTTCCATGGCCAGGGGCGCTACGAAAGCGCCAGCGGCGATGTCTGGATCGGCCGCTTCAGCGAAGGCGCGCTGAACGGCCCCGGCGAGCTTCTCGGCGCCGACGGCAGCCGCTACCGCGGCGGTTTCCAGTTCTGGCGCTTCCATGGCCAGGGCCTGCTCGAACAACTGGACGGCACCCGCTACGAAGGCGGCTTCGCCGCCGGCGCCTATGCCGGCCAAGGCACCCTGGACCGCGCCGACGGCAGCCGTGAGCAGGGACTCTGGGCCGACGGCAAGCGCATCCGCGACGCCGCCGGCAAGGCCCTGCCCGACACCCTGGAAATCGGCCTGTTGGCCCAGGGTCGCCTGCTCGACGAAGAACTGCGCAAGATCCCGGCCTCGACGCCGGCCAGCGAACTCTATGCCCTGAGCCTGGGCGGCGATGGCCGCCAGGGCGTGTTCCTGCGCGAGGCCGATTACGCCGGTGACCTGCTCGGCCAGCGTTTCGCCGCTCGTGGCGTGATTCGCCTGGTCAACCACCGCGACCACTTCGGCGACCGCCCGCTGGCTACCCGGGAAAGCCTGTCCCGCGCCGTGCGCACCCTGGCCGAACGCAGCGGGCCGGAAGACCTGGTCTTCATCTACCTGACCAGCCACGGCTCCAGCGACCACCAGTTGGCCCTGGACATGCCCGGCCTGAACCTCGGCGACCTGCCGGCCGCGGAACTGGCCGAACTGCTCGCGCCGCTGCGCCAGCGCGACAAGGTGCTGGTGGTATCGGCCTGCTACAGCGGGGGCTTCATCCCGCCGCTGAAAGACGAACGTACCCTGATCCTGACCGCCGCGCGTGCCGACCGGGTCTCGTTCGGCTGTTCCGACGACGCCGACTTCACCTATTTCGGCCGCGCCTTGCTGGCCAATGCGCTGAACCGCACCGACGATCTGTCCAAAGCGTTCGAACTGGCGAAAGAGGAAGTGCGTCAAAGGGAGAAGGAGGAAGGTTTCGAAGCTTCGGAACCGCAAGCCTGGTTACCGGAACGCGTGCTCGCGCACTGGCGGACGCTGCGGGGGCAGCAAGCCGAGCGCGCGCTCGCGTCCCGGGAAGGAAAAACCGGCGAGGGCGCGGCGGGCAAATAGATACGCCGCGCACTACGCTCATTGGTGTGGAAGGGGAGAAACACACATGCACTCGACGCCCAAGCGCGTTCTGCTCGCCGGCGCGACCGGTCTTACCGGCGAGCACCTGTTGGATCGGATATTGAGCGAGCCGACCCTGGCCAAGGTCATCGCCCCTGCCCGCAAGGCGCTGGCCGAGCATCCGCGGCTGGACAACCCGGTCGGCCCGCTGGCCGAGCTGCTGCCGCAACTCGACGGCAGCATCGATACCGCCTTCTGCTGCCTCGGCACCACGATCAAGGAAGCCGGCTCGGAGGAGGCCTTCCGCGCGGTCGATTTCGACCTGCCGCTGGCGGTGGGCAAGCGCGCGCTGGAGATGGGCGCCCGGCATTACCTGGTGGTCAGCGCCCTGGGCGCCGACGCCAAGTCGTCGATCTTCTACAACCGGGTCAAGGGCGAACTGGAGCAGGCCCTGCAGGAACAGGGCTGGCCACAACTGACCATCGCCCGGCCATCGCTGCTGTTCGGCCCGCGCGAGGAATTCCGCCTGGCCGAGATCCTCGCTGCGCCGATCGCCCGCATCCTTCCCGGCAAGTACCACGGCATCGAGGCCTGCGACCTGGCCCGCGCGCTCTGGCGCCTGGCGCTGGAGGAAGGCAAGGGCGTGCGCTTCGTCGAGTCCGACGAACTGCGCAAGCTGGGGAAATGAGCCTGGGGCGGATCCCGCCCTACATGCCGCCGCTGACGCCGAGGTTGAGGCCGATGGCGGTGGCCAGCGAGAACGGCAGCAACAGGGTGTCCAGCAGCGCGCTGCCCGGCAGGTCGAGCCCCGGATGGGCCGGCGCCTCCGCGCCGAAGCGTTCCATCGGGCAGCAGCCGCCGTGCAGGCTGTACCAGTCCAGCCGGGTGCCGGCGTAGACCACCGGCGCCCCTGGCTTGGCCGCATCCAGGGTGCGCACGGTGGCGCAACCGCCCACCTGCACCGCCAGGACCAGCAGCAGCACCCTACTCGTCGCTGACAAGGTGCTGTTCCCCCCAGCGCGGCAGCATATCCTGGGGAATCCCCAGGGTGTTGAGGATTCGCGCGACGACGAAGTCCACCAGGTCCTCCACCGATTGCGGCTGGTGGTAGAAGCCCGGCGCCGCCGGCAGGATCACCGCGCCGAGGTTGGACAGCTTGAGCATGTTTTCCAGGTGGATACTGGAGAACGGCGCCTCGCGCGGCACCAGCACCAGCGGCCGGCGCTCCTTCAGGGCGACATCGGCGGCGCGCTCGATGAGGTTGTTGCAGGCCCCCGTGGCGACCGCCGACAGGGTGCCGGTGGAACACGGGCAGATCACCATGGCATTGGGCGCGCTGGAGCCGGAGGCCGGCGGCGCCATCCAGTCGTTCTGGCCGAACACGCGGATCTGTCCGGCGGCGGCACCGCAATATTCGGTGAGGAAGGCCTGCATCGCCTGCGGCTTGGCCGGCAAGGCCACGTCGGTCTCGGTGGCCATCACCAGTTGCGCGGCCTTGGAGATCAGGAAGTGCACCTCGCGCTCTTCCTGCACCAGGCAATCGAGCAAGCGCAGGCCGTACTGGGCGCCGGAGGCGCCGGTCATCGCCAGGGTAATGCGTTCCGGACCGCTCATCGCGCCCCTCACTCGGCCAGCGCCGCGGCCAGCTTGCCGTGCAAGCCGCCGAAGCCGCCGTTGCTCATGATCACCACTTGCGCGCCGGGCCTGGCCTGCTGGCGCACCTGCTCGATGATCGCCTCCAGGGTATCGCAGACCTGCGACGGTATCGCGCATTGCGCGGCGGTGGCGGCCAGGTCCCAGCCCAGGTTCGGCGGCGCGTACCAGAGCACCTGGTCGGCCTGGCGCACGCTGTCCGGCAGGCCGTCGCGATGAGCGCCGAGCTTCATCGAGTTGGAACGCGGCTCGACGATGGCGATCACCTGGGTATCGGCGCCAACCTGCTTGCGCAGGCCGTCGAGGGTGGTGGCGATGGCGGTCGGATGGTGGGCGAAGTCGTCGTAGAGGGTCACGCCCCGGACCTCCGCGACCTTCTCCATGCGCCGCTTGACGTTGCGGAACTCGCTGAGCGCTGCCGCGCCCTGGCTGGGCACCACACCGACATGGCGCGCCGCCGCCAGGCTGGCGAGGGCGTTGGCGACGTTGTGCAGGCCGGTCAGCGGCCAGTCCACCTCGCCCTGGACGATGCCGTCGAACAGCACCTCGAAGCGCGAGCCGTCCTCGGCGAGCAGGCGCGCCTGCCACTGGCCGCCTTCGCCGGTGGTCTGCACCGGGGTCCAGCAGCCCATCCCGAGTACGCGCTCCAGGGCTTTCTCGGCGCTCGGGCGAATGATCAGGCCCTCGCCCGGCACGGTGCGCACCAGATGGTGGAACTGCCGCTCGATGGCCGCGAGGTCGGGGAAGATGTCCGCGTGGTCGAATTCCAGGTTGTTCAGGATCGCCGTGCGCGGGCGGTAATGGACGAACTTCGAGCGCTTGTCGAAGAAAGCGCTGTCGTACTCGTCGGCCTCGACCACGAAGAACGGCGTACCGCCCAGGCGCGCCGAAACCCCGAAGTTCTGCGGCACCCCGCCGATCAGGAAGCCCGGGCTCATGCCGGCGTGCTCCAGGACCCAGGCGAGCATGCTGGTGGTGGTGGTCTTGCCGTGGGTACCGGCCACCGCCAGCACCCAGCGTCCTTGCAGCACGTGGTCGGCCAGCCACTGCGGGCCGGAAACGTAGGGCAGGCCCTTGTTCAGGACATGCTCCACCGCCGGATTGCCGCGCGACAGGGCGTTGCCGATCACTACCAGGTCCGGCGCCGGCTCCAGGTGGGCCGGATCGTAGCCCTGCATCAACTCGATGCCCTGGGCTTGCAGCTGGGTGCTCATGGGGGGGTAGACGTTGGCGTCGGAACCGGTCACCCGGTGGCCCAGTTCCTTGGCCAGCACGGCCAGCGAGCCCATGAAGGTCCCGCAGATGCCGAGTACGTGGATGTGCATGCAGACTCCTGCAGATCAAGCCGTCGAAGGCGCTGTGAATGGGCGGCAGATTAGCACAGCGGAGGCGCCGGCCGCCCGGCGTCGCGGCATCAGACGACGCGGCGTCGGCGGGGTTCCCGCCGGCCTCGCGGCGGCCCGCCTGGAGCCGTCCCGCCCGTCAGGCCTGGCCGCGCACCAGGCCGTGCCGGCGCAGCTTGCGATACAGGGTGTTGCGGCTGATCCCCAGTTGCTCGGCCACCCGGCTCACGTGCCAGCGCTGGCCGTCCAGCGCCGCCAGCAACGCGGCTCGCTCGGCGTCGTCCAGGCTGTTGCCCGCGGCCGGGGCGGGCGCCGCTGCGGCGGGCGGCAGCGCCGCCAGGGCCTGGCGGATATCCGCGGGCAGGTCGCGCAGGCCGACCCGGCCGTCCTCGCAGAGTGCCACCAGGGTCCGCAGCACCGTGCGCATCTGCCGGACGTTGCCCGGCCAGCGGTAGGCCAGCAGGCCCTGGCGAACCTCGCCGTCGAGCTGGATGCGCTGGCCCCTGGCCTCCTCGGCCAGCAGGTAGTCCAGCAGCTCCTCGCGGTCGCTGCGCTCGCGCAGCGGCGGCAGGCTCACGACCATGCCATTGAGGCGGTAGTAGAGATCCTCGCGGAAGCGTCCATCGGCGACCAGCTCGGCCAGGTCGCGGTGGGTAGCGCTGATCAGGCGCACGTCGACATCCTCCGGCTCGCCGCCCAGCGGTACTACCCGACGCTCTTCCAGCACCCGCAGCAGGCGGGTCTGCAAGGCCAGCGGCATGTCGCCGATCTCGTCGAGGAACAGGGTGCCGCCGTCAGCCTGCTGCAACTTGCCGCGCATGCCCTCCTTGCGCGCGCCGGTGAAGCTGCCGCCGCGATAACCGAACAGTTCGCTCTCGATCAGGGTTTCCGGGATCGCCGCGCAGTTCAGCGCGACGAACGCCTGTTCCGCGCGCGGGCCGGCCAGGTGCACGGCCTTGGCGAAGGCCTCCTTGCCGGAACCGGTCTCGCCGTTGAGCAGCAGCGGCACGTCGCGCGCGTAGACCTTCAGCGCCCGGCGGAAATCGGCGGCCAGCTCGGCGTCGCCCAGGCACAGGCCGGGCGCGGCAGGCGCCGGCTTCGCTGCCGTGGGCACCGCCAGGCCCTGGGGTATCGCCCGCGGCGCGCCGCGCAGCATGGCGTACAGGGTCCGTCCCTCGCGGGTGCGCAGCGGCCAGCTGGCGCTGGGTTGCGGCGAGGCGCGACCGAGCAGGTCGTCGAGACGGCAATCGAAGAAGGTCTCCACCGGCTGGCCGAGCAGGCGCTGGCGCGGACAACCGAGCAGGTTCAGCGCGCTCTGGTTCACCGCGCGGATCCGCCCGTCTTCCTCGAAGGCCAGCAGCCCTTCGCTGAACAGGCCGACATAGTCGCCCTGGACATGGAAGCGCAGCAGCCAGGAGCCCTCGAAGCGACGGAGGAAATAGCAGCCCTCGATGATCTTCGCCGACAGGTTGACCAGCGCCATGGTGTGGAACTGGCTCTGCCGCGAGACTTCCTGGCGCGCCGAAGACACGTCGAGCACCGCCATCAGCTCGCCCTGCGGATCGAACACCGGGCTCGCCGAGCAGGTCAGGCCGGTGTGGCGGCTACGGAAGTGCTCTTCCTGCTGGATGGTCAGGGCCTGCCGCTCGACCACGCAGGTGCCGATGCCGTTGGTGCCTTCGCAGGGCTCGCTCCAGTCGGCGCCGAGCCAGAGGCCGGCGTGTTCGAAGGTCTGGCGCTGGGCGTCGGCGTTGACGCAATTGAGGATCACCCCGCGGGCATCGGTGAGCAGTACCGCGTGGTCGTTGCCGGACAGCTGCTGGTAGAGGCTGTGCATCTCGCCATCGGCGATCTCCAGCACCTGTTGCAGGCGCTCGCGGCGTTCGAGCATGCGCGCGTGCTCCAGCACCATCGGCGCCATCGGCTGGCCGGGATCGAGATGGTGCTGTTCCAGGCAGCGCAGCCAGGAGCGGGCGATGGACGGATCGGTCGCAGGGCCGCCCGGCGGGATCTTGCCCTGGGCGACGGTCAGCACTTGCCGCGCGTGGCGGCTCATGGAACTGGCAGGCATTGTTATGGTTCTCCGCGAGGGACGGGCCGTCTCTTGCCTGGGCGCGGTGGATCGGTCCGCGACTCTCAGGACGGCTATCGGTGCAGCATCCAACAGGCCGGGGCGCAATGCAACGACGGACTGACCGATGAGTCATGCGCTGCGCCGAAAACGGTACAGAGTGTCACTCACGAGCGTCCCGCCCGCGTGACAGGGAGCGTTCGCAAGCTCCCCTGCGAAACCTCCAGGACGCTCTACTCCGGGCCTTTCGCCACTCTGGCCCGGCCCTTGCTCCAGGCTTACGACAAGCGCGACAGCGCGTCCTCCCCTAATAAGCACAAGAGCCAGGAGATACCATCATGCGTTACGCCCATCCCGGTAGCGAAGGCGCCATCGTTTCCTTCAAGGCCCGCTACGGCAACTACATCGGCGGCGAGTTCGTGCCTCCGGTCAAGGGCCAGTACTTCACCAACACCTCGCCGGTGAACGGCCAGCCGATCGCCGAGTTCCCCCGTTCCACCGCCGAGGACATCGACAAGGCCCTCGACGCCGCCCACGCCGCCGCCGACGCCTGGGGCCGCACCTCGGTGCAGGAGCGCTCGAACATCCTGCTGAAGATCGCCGACCGCATCGAGCAGAACCTGGAACTGCTCGCCGTCACCGAGACCTGGGACAACGGCAAGGCCGTGCGCGAGACCCTCAACGCCGACATCCCCCTGGCCGCCGACCACTTCCGCTACTTCGCCGGCTGCATCCGCGCCCAGGAAGGCTCCGCCGCCGAGATCAACGACAGCACCGTGGCCTACCACATCCATGAGCCGCTGGGCGTGGTCGGGCAGATCATCCCGTGGAACTTCCCGCTGCTGATGGCCGCCTGGAAGCTGGCCCCGGCGCTGGCCGCCGGCAACTGCGTGGTGCTCAAGCCGGCCGAGCAGACCCCGCTGGGCATCTGCGTGCTGCTGGAACTCATCGGCGACCTGCTGCCGCCGGGCGTGCTCAACGTCGTCCAGGGCTTCGGCAGGGAGGCCGGCGAGGCCCTGGCCACCAGCAAGCGCATCGCCAAGATCGCCTTCACCGGTTCCACCCCGGTCGGCTCGCACATCCTCAAGTGCGCGGCGGAGAACATCATTCCCTCCACCGTCGAGCTGGGCGGCAAGAGCCCGAACATCTATTTCGAAGACATCATGCAGGCCGAGCCGGCGTTCATCGAGAAGGCCGCCGAGGGCCTGGTGCTGGCCTTCTTCAACCAGGGCGAGGTGTGCACCTGCCCGTCCCGCGCGCTGGTCCAGGAGTCGATCTACCCGGCGTTCATGGAAGAGGTGCTGAAAAAGGTCAGGGCGATCAAGCGCGGCGACCCGCTGGACACCGAGACCATGGTCGGCGCCCAGGCTTCCCAGCAGCAGTACGAGAAAATCCTCTCCTACCTCGACATCGCCCAGCAGGAAGGCGCCGAAGTGCTAACCGGCGGCAGCGTCGAGAAGCTCGAAGGCAACCTGGCCAGCGGCTACTACATCCAGCCGACCCTGCTCAAGGGACACAACAAGATGCGCGTGTTCCAGGAGGAAATCTTCGGCCCGGTGGTCGGCGTCACCACCTTCAAGGACGAAGCCGAGGCCCTGGCCATCGCCAACGACACCGAGTACGGCCTCGGCGCCGGCCTCTGGACCCGCGACATCAACCGCGCCTATCGCATGGGCCGCGGGATCAAGGCCGGTCGCGTGTGGACCAACTGCTACCACCTGTACCCGGCCCACGCCGCGTTCGGCGGCTACAAGAAGTCCGGCGTCGGTCGCGAGACGCACAAGATGATGCTCGACCACTACCAGCAGACCAAGAACCTGCTGGTGAGCTACGACATCAATCCGCTGGGCTTCTTCTAGTAGGACCCCGGACCGGCCGCGACCGCTCTTTCCCGGAGCGGTCGCGCCGGCTCGTGAAACACGCCGCCGAGGCTGACGGCGGCGCCCCTTCCACCTCCTCGCCAAGCCGATTGCAGAGCGGCTGGCATAGCTATTGCCTGCGTTCACCACGTACAGCACACCACCGGGAAAACCGGGGTCGATAACAACAAGATTGAGGTGAAAAACCCATGTCCCTCGAACAAACCGGCCATGCGCCCGCAACTTCCGGGGTCGACTTCGAAAGCGTCGACGCCGACTACTTCCAACACCGTCAACTGAAGAAAGGCGCCGCCGGCTGGGTCCTGCTGGTCGGGCTCGGCGTCGCCTACGTGATCTCCGGCGACTACGCCGGCTGGAACTTCGGCCTGGCCCAGGGTGGCTGGGGCGGGATGTTCCTCGCCACCCTGCTGATGGCCACCATGTACCTGTGCATGTGCTTCTCGCTCGCCGAGCTGTCTTCGATGATCCCTACCGCCGGCGGCGGCTACGGCTTCGCCCGCAGCGCCTTCGGGCCCTGGGGCGGCTTTCTCACCGGCACCGCGATCCTCATCGAATACGCCATCGCCCCGGCGGCCATCGCCTGCTTCATCGGCGCCTACTGCGAGTCGCTGTTCGGCGTCGGCGGCTGGCTGATCTACCTGGTGTTCTACATCGTGTTCATCGGCATCCACATCCTCGGCGCCGGCGAGGCGCTGAAGCTGATGTTCGTCATCACCGCGGTGGCGGCCATCGCCCTCGGCGTGTTCATTGTCGCGATGGTTCCGCACTTCGACTCGGCCAACCTGTTCAACATCCCGCAGACCGCGGCGACCGGCGCCAGCAGCTTCCTGCCGTTCGGCTATGTCGGGGTCTGGGCGGCGATCCCCTACGCGATCTGGTTCTTCCTCGCCGTCGAAGGCGTGCCGCTGGCCGCCGAGGAAACCAAGAACCCCAAGCGCGACCTGCCGCGCGGACTGATCGGCGCCATGTTGGTGCTTCTCGCCTTCGCCGCACTGATTCTGGTCGTCGGTCCCGGGGCCGCCGGAGCCAAGGAGCTGATGGGTTCGGGCAATCCCCTGGTGGAAGCGCTGGAGTCGGCCTACAAGGGTTCGACCTGGATGAGCCAGTTCGTCAACCTGGTCGGCCTGGCCGGGCTGATCGCCAGCTTCTTCTCGATCATCTATGCCTACTCGCGGCAGATCTTCGCCCTCTCCCGCGCCGGCTACCTGCCGCGCAGCCTCTCGCTGACCAACCGCAAGAAGGCGCCGGTACTGGCCCTGGTGGTGCCGGGGGTGATCGGCTTCGGCCTGTCGCTGACCGGCCAGGGCGACCTGCTGATCCTGGTCGCGGTGTTCGGCGCGACCATCTCCTACGTGCTGATGATGGCCGCGCACATCACCCTGCGCATCCGCCGCCCGGACATGCAGCGCCCCTACCGCACCCCTGGCGGCATCCTCACCTCCGGCGTAGCCCTGGCGCTGGCCTGCGTCGCGGTGGTCGCCGGCTTCCTGGTCGACCCGCGGGTCGTGGTCGGCGCGGTGGCGATCTACGCTGTACTGATCGGCTACTTCGCCCTGTACAGTCGGCATCACCTGGTGTCCGGCACCCCGGAAGAAGAGTTCGCCGCGATCCAGGCGGCGGAACAGGACCTGCGCTGAGAGCGACAACGACAAAGCCCGGCCCGCCGCTGGCGAGGCCGGGCACTGGAGACACACATGGCACGTTTCACCCATAGCGTCGGCGGCGAAACCTACCGCTTCGACAGCCTCAAGGACGTGATGGCCAAGGCCAGCCCCGCGCGCTCCGGCGATTTCCTCGCCGGCGTCGCGGCGAGCAACGACGGCGAGCGGGTCGCCGCGCAGATGGCCCTGGCCGACATCCCGCTCAAACACTTCCTCGACGAGGCGCTGATTCCCTACGAGGACGACGAGGTCACCCGCCTGATCATCGACACCCACCAGCGCGACGCCTTCGCCCCGGTGTCCCATCTCACCGTCGGCGGCTTCCGCGACTGGCTGCTCGGCGACGCCGCCGACGAGGCCAGCCTGCGCGCCCTGGCCCCGGGCCTGACGCCGGAAATGGCAGCGGCGGTATCGAAGATCATGCGTGTCCAGGACCTGGTCCTGGTGGCGCAGAAGATCCGCGTGGTCACCCGCTTCCGCAACACCCTCGGCCTTCGCGGCCGACTCTCCACCCGCCTGCAACCGAACCACCCGACCGACGACCCGGCCGGAATCGCCGCGAGCATCCTCGACGGCCTGCTGTTCGGCAATGGCGACGCGATGCTCGGGATCAATCCTGCCACCGACAGCATGGCCTCGATCTGCGCCTTGCTGGAGATGCTCGACGCGATCATCCAGCGCTACGAGATTCCTACCCAGGCCTGCGTGCTGACCCACGTCACCAGCTCCATCGAGGCGATCAACCGCGGCGTGCCGCTGGACCTGGTGTTCCAGTCGATCGCCGGCACCGAGGCGGCCAATGCCAGCTTCGGCATCAGCCTGAAGATCCTCCAGGAAGGCTACGAGGCCGGGCTCAGCCAGAAGCGCGGCACCCTAGGCAACAACCTGATGTACTTCGAGACCGGCCAGGGCAGCGCGCTCTCGGCCAACGCCCACCACGGCGTCGACCAGCAGACCTGCGAGACCCGCGCCTATGCGGTGGCTCGTCACTTCAAGCCGTTCCTGGTGAACACCGTGGTCGGCTTCATCGGTCCCGAGTACCTGTACAACGGCAAGCAGATCATCCGCGCCGGCCTGGAAGACCACTTCTGCGGCAAGCTGCTCGGCGTGCCGATGGGTTGCGACATCTGCTACACCAACCATGCCGAGGCCGACCAGGACGACATGGACATGCTCCTGACCCTGCTGGGCGTCGCCGGGATCAACTTCATCATGGGCATTCCCGGCTCCGACGACGTGATGCTCAACTACCAGACCACCTCCTTCCACGACGCCCTCTATGCGCGCCAGACGCTGGGCCTGAAGCCGGCGCCGGAATTCGAGGACTGGTTGCAGCGGATGGGAATCTTCACCCAGGCCGACGGGCGCATCCGCTTCGGTGACGAGTTACCGCCGGCGTTCCGCCAGGCCCTGGCGCAACTGGCCTGAGGAGATGCCGATGAACGACAAGCACCTGCCCGACACCAGCGCCGAGAACCCCTGGCTGCCGCTGCGCCAGCTGACCCCCGCGCGGATCGCCCTGGGCCGCACCGGCACCAGCCTGCCGACCCGCCCGCAACTGGACTTCCAGTACGCCCACGCCCAGGCGCGCGACGCCGTGCACCTGCCCTTCGACCATGCGGCCATCAGCGACGGCCTGCGCCAGCGCGGCCGCGACAGCCTGCTGCTGCACAGCGCCGCCGCCGACCGCCACGTCTACCTGCAACGCCCGGACCTCGGCCGGCGCCTCGACGAGGCCTCGGTGCAACGCCTGCGCGAACACGCCGCCTGCTACGACGGGCAGATCGACCTGGCCATCGTGGTCGCCGACGGCCTCTCCGCGCTGGCCGTGCAGCGTCACACCCTGCCCTTCCTCGAACGCCTGGAGGAACAGGCGCTGGCCGAAGGCTGGTCGCTGTCCCCGGTGGTCCTGGTGGAACAGGGACGGGTGGCGGTGGCCGACGAGATCGGTGAATTGCTGCGGGCGAAGATGAGCGTCATCCTGATCGGCGAGCGTCCCGGCCTCAGCTCTCCGGACAGCCTCGGCCTGTACTTCACCTGGGCCCCGCGGGTCGGCCTCACCGACGCCTATCGCAACTGCATCTCCAACGTCCGCCTGGAAGGCCTCAGCTACGGCATGGCCGCGCACCGCCTGCTCTACCTGATGCGCGAGGCCTGCCGGCGGCAGCTTTCCGGGGTCAACCTGAAGGACGAGGCGGAGGTCCAGGCGCT
Organism: Pseudomonas sp. RC10-4-2; assembly: GCF_050433085.1. Classification (NCBI taxonomy): domain Bacteria; kingdom Pseudomonadati; phylum Pseudomonadota; class Gammaproteobacteria; order Pseudomonadales; family Pseudomonadaceae; genus Pseudomonas; species Pseudomonas sp. RC10-4-2. Next base: position 209,855 of record NZ_JBNPXX010000001.1, on the reverse strand, counting down.
GGACGGCGAGGCTCCGCGCACCGGCAACTTCCTCCTGGCGAGGGACTGAGCCTCCCGGCCGAAGGCTGGGCCGGCGCGCGTCGCCCCTCCTTCGGCCGATTCAAACGTTCGCTTGGATTGCGCTTTCCAGGGAGATTGGGCAGCATCGAAGCGTTGCTGGCATGCAGCCTGCATCGTCCCGGCAGCCCCTTCCCGCAATGCGAGGCCCGTCATGCGAATCGTGCAAGCCACCCTCGAACACCTCGACCTGCTGGCGCCGCTGTTCGTCAAGTACCGCGAATTCTACGGCATGCTCTCCTACCCCGAGTCCTCGCGGAAATTCCTCGAGAAACGCCTGCGCCGCAAGGAGTCGGTGATCTACCTGGCGCTGGCCGACGAAGAAGACCGGCTGCTCGGTTTCTGCCAGCTCTATCCGAGCTTCTCCTCGCTGTCGCTCAAGCGCGTCTGGATCCTCAACGACATCTACGTCGCCGAGGAGGCGCGCCGGCAACTGGTCGCCGACCACCTGCTGCAACACGCCAAGCAGATGGCCCGGGAAACCCATGCGGTGCGCATGCGTGTCTCCACCAGCGTCGACAACGAGGTAGCGCAGAAAGTCTACGAGTCGATCGGCTTCCGCGAAGACCAGGAGTTCAAGAACTACACCCTGCCGATCAGCGACGAACTAAGCTGAAGACAAAGGCACGGCACCTCCCAACCGATCGCTCAGAGCAGAGGCATCCATGGGTTCGCGCACCTGGCACTGGCCCGGCGTCCTGCTCGGCCTGCTCCTCGCCACGGCCGGCGCGCAGGCCGACACCCTGCGCGTGGCGACCCTCGACTGGGCGCCCTACGTCGGCCCCGACCTGCCGGGCAAGGGCCTCGCCAGCCGCATCCTCGACGAAGCCCTGGCCCTCGACGGGCACCGCGCCGAACTGGTGTTCCTGCCCTGGCAACGTGCCCTGAAAGAAGCCGCCGAGGGGCGCTTCGACGCTCTCATGCCGGCCTACCTGTCGCCCGAGCGGCGCGAACTGTTCCACGCCACCATCCCCCTGCTCGACTCGCAACTGGGCTTCTTCCGCCAGCGCGAGCGCCTGCTGCCGGTCAATCCCGCGCATCTGGAAAGCCTGCGTCCGTACCGCATCGGCGTGGTCCGCGGCTACGTCAACCGGGAGGATTTCGACGCCGACCGCAGCCTGACCAAGGACGCGGTGACCAACGACTGGCAGAACCTCGAGAAGCTCCTGCGCGGGCGTATCGACCTGGCCGTGGTCGATCGCTACACCGGCTACCACCTGCTGGCGCGCAACGTGCCGGCGCTGAAGGATCGCCTGGTGTTCATCGAACCGCCGCTGGAGGTCAAGCCGCTCTATGTACTGGTGCCGAAAAGACACGCCCGCGGCGCCGCCCTTGCCGCCAGCCTCGACCGCAACCTGCGCCTGATGCGTCGCAGCGGCCGGCTGGAACAACTGATCGCCGAAGCACACCTCGAACGCAGCGGGCAGACCCGCACGCTGGCCGTCGATCCGTTAACCGGCCAGGCCGACCAGCAGCGCAGCCCCGGCCAGGAGCAGGACCAGGGCCAGCACGCCCCGTTGCAACCGGCGTGGCGCGAAGACCCGCTGGGGATGCGCTAGCGGCTTCTGCAAGGCCAGCCAGAATTCCGACAACGCTTCGAAGCGCCCCTCCGGACGCGGCGCCAGGGCCCGCGCCAATACCCCATCCCAGCCGACCGGCAGGTCCGCCTGACGCTCGCCCAGGGGCTCGTAGCGGCATCCGCCGTCGCTCTCCGGGCAGGCGATCGACGGCCAGCGACCACAGAGCAGCCAATAGAACAGCGCCGCCAGGGCGAACTGGTCGGCCCGGCCATCGAGCGCCTCGCCGCGACGCAACTCCGGCGCCAGCGGCACGCTGTCCGCAGGCAGCGCCTGGCGCGCCACCCCCGGCAGGATCGCCGCCGCCTCGGGGAGGAACAGCAGGCGCCCGCCCTCGTCCAGCAGGATCTGCCGCGGCGCCAGCCACAAGCCCTGTACGCCGCGCCGCTGCAAGGCGCGAACCGCATCGATAAGTTGCTCCAGGAGGACCAGCGCGCATTGCGGTTCCAGCGGCAGGTGCGCTGGCGCCCAATCCAGCAGGCTGCGCATCGGCCAGCGCGGCGGAGCGAACAACTGGAAGGCATGACGACGCAACCGGGGCGACGACAATACTCGCGGCAGGCTCTCCGCACGGCAGCGCCGCAATGCCCATTCGCGCTGCCAGAACGCTTCGTCGGCATCGACCGCCGCGAGCAGCAGCAACGCCTCGCGTCCTTGCTCGTCGCAGGCGCGGAATAGCCGCCCGGGCGGGCCGAACGCGCAAGCTGCCTGCAAGGTCCAGCCATCCACTCAGTCGCCGGGGCACGCCGCGCCCAGCGCTGGCCAGCCGGTATGCCGTGGCGCCGCCGGGGCGCGCTCGAGCGCCCCCGGCAAGACCAGCGCCACCGCCCCCGGCGCATGCAGCAACGGCTGCAGCACGCCCTCCAGGCGCCCCGTGGCCAGCCCCGCACAACGCTCTCCGAGGGCGCGCAGGTCGGCCACTTCGAGCAGCGGCTGGGGCGCCAGCAACAAGGGCTCGCCGGCCACCTGGGTCAGGTTGTGCTGGACCAGCGCCAGCTCCGCGCTGCTACCCAGCGGCTGGCCGCTCCCTCCCAGGCGCTGCGGGCTGCCCTGGCGATAACGCAGCAGGCCGACGGCGCCGCACTGGAGAAAGTGCACGCCTCCGGCATGGACCAGCAGCAACCCCGCCGCCAGCTCGAGCACGCCCGGCTCGCCTTCGCGGCGCCGGCGATAGAGCTGCATGTTCAGCGAAGCCAGGACCTGCCGCGCCGCCTGCGCTTCCGGCCAACCCTCGGGGGTACAGGCGTAGTCGGCGAACAGGGCGTCGAGATGGCCTTCGATGGCCTGCACCACGTTGGCGCAACCGCGTCCCCAGAGCAGCGCCAGGAGAAACGCCGGAGCCCGTCCGGGGCGAGGCGCGAGCCATTCGGCGCGAACCCGCGCGGCCTGCCCCGGGAGGTCGCGCCCGGCGCCCAGGGCGAGACTGAGCGGTGGCTGGGCAAAAGGCTGGAGTGTCATCGCACGCCCTTCCCTGCTAGAAATTTCTCCTGTTCTTGCAGACTTTATGCCGACCAATTTCGGAAAAATTACCGAAACATCCTGCAATCAGTGGTTTTGCCGGGATCGCGACAAACAGCCCCCCACCCATCCGGACGCCCCCCTATAATGGCGGCCCTCTGCCGCTCAACGCGTTGTCTCCGCAGGTTGCTCAATGGACTTCAACCCAATCGATCTGATTCTCCACCTGGATACCTACCTGGCCATGCTGGTCAGCAACTATGGCGTCTGGATCTACGCCATCCTGTTCCTGGTGATCTTCTGTGAAACCGGCCTGGTGGTGACTCCGTTCCTCCCCGGCGACTCGCTGCTGTTCATCGCCGGCGCCATCTGCGCCACCGGCGGCATGGACCCATGGCTGCTCGGCGGGCTGCTGATGGTCGCGGCGATCACCGGCGACAGCACCAACTACGTGATCGGCCGGACCCTCGGCAAGCGGCTGTTCAGCAACCCCGACTCGAAGGTATTCCGCCGCGACTACCTCGACCGCACCCATGAGTTCTACGAACGCCACGGCGGCAAGACCGTGACCCTGGCGCGCTTCCTGCCCATCGTGCGGACCTTCGCGCCCTTCGTCGCCGGCATGGCGAAGATGCACTACCCGCGCTTCGTCATGTTCAGCGTGGTGGGCACCGTGGCCTGGGTCGGCGGCCTGGTGACCCTGGGCTACTTCTTCGGCAACGTGCCGTTCATCAAGAAGAACCTGTCGCTGCTGGTGATCGGCATCATCCTGCTGTCGCTGCTGCCGATGATCCTCGGCTTCATTCGCCATCGCCTGCAGGCGAGCGCCGCCAAACAGGCCAAGGCCCAGAGCGACTGAGCATGTGGTCGTTCCGCGCCTGGCGGCGCCGGCGCCTGCTGGCACGCCACCCGGTGGCCGAAGAGCTCTGGCAGCGGGTACGCCGGCACCTGCCGATCCTCGACGGCCTGGACGCCGACGAGGACCGCCGCCTGCGCGAGCGGGCCGTGCTGTTTCTCGCCGACAAGCACCTGACCGCACTCGCCGGCGTCGATCTCGACGACTTCGGCCGCCTGCTGCTGGCGGCGCAGGCGCAACTGCCGCTGTTGCACCTGCCGGAGCTGAACTGGTACCAGGGCTTCCACGAACTGGTGCTGTATCCCGACGATTTCGTCAGCCCGCAGAAATACCGCGACGCCAGCGGCGTAGTCCATGAGTTCGACGACGAACGCAGCGGCGAGACGTCCCTGCAAGGGCCGGTGGTCCTGGCCTGGCCCGGCGTCGTCGGCGGGGGTGGCTGGGATGCCTACAACCTGGTGATCCACGAACTGGCGCACAAGCTGGACATGCTCAACGGCGACGCCAACGGCCTGCCGCCGCTGCACGCCGGCATGCGCATCGGCGACTGGGCGAGCGCCATGCAGGCCGCCTACGACGAGATGAACGCCCTGCTCGACCGCGATCCCGACGCGCAGACCGCCATCGATCCCTATGCGGCGGAAGATCCGGCGGAGTTCTTCGCCGTTACCAGCGAGTATTTCTTCACCGCTCCGGATCTCCTCCACGAGGCCTATCCGGCGGTATACCGGCAGCTCCAGTTGTTCTACCGCCAGGACCCACTGCAACGCCTGCGCCGCCTGCAGGCCGAGCATCCGGACTACCGCGAGGCGGCGGGCGACACGACTAACGGCTGAATGCCGGTACATGGCATCGACAACCGAATATGCCTATAATCGCGGCCTCTTTTTTGGCCAGAAACCTCTGGAGTCACCCATGAGCTACAGCAAGATCCCGGCCGGCAAGGACCTGCCGAACGACATCTACGTCGCTATCGAGATTCCGGCCAACCATGCGCCGATCAAGTACGAGATCGACAAGGACACCGACTGCCTGTTCGTCGACCGTTTCATGGCCACCCCGATGTTCTACCCGGCCAACTACGGCTTCATCCCGAACACCCTGGCCGACGACGGCGACCCGCTGGACGTGCTGGTGGTGACCCCCTATCCGGTCGCTCCCGGTTCGGTGATCCGCGCGCGCCCGGTTGGCGTCCTGCACATGACCGACGAGGCAGGCGGCGACGCCAAGCTGATCGCCGTGCCGCACGACAAGCTGAGCGTCCTGTACAAGGACGTGAAGGAATACACCGACCTGCCGGCCCTGCTGCTGGAGCAGATCAAGCACTTCTTCGAGAACTACAAGGATCTCGAGAAAGGCAAGTGGGTCAAGGTCGAAGGCTGGGGCAACGCCGACGCCGCCCGCGCCGAGATCACCAAGGCCGTGGCCGCGTTCCAGAAGTAAGCGCGCCTCGCCGAAAAGAAGCCCCGCAGCCGCGGGGCTTTTTCATTCTCCCTCGCCGACCGCCAAGGTCGGTCTCGCCACCCCGCTCCGCTCAGTCGACCGTCGCCACGCTCTCCAACCGATATCCGTAGCCGTAGATGGTCAGCAACTGCCAACCGCGCTCGGCGGTCAGGCCAAGCTTGGTGCGCAGGCGATAGATGTGGGTATCCAGCGGCCGCGAGGACAACACTTCCTCGTGGGGCCAGAAGCGCTCGTAGAGATATTCCCGCGATAACGGCCGTCCCAGGTTGGCGAACAGGCAGCGGGCCAGGCGGTATTCGCGCTCGGTCAGGCTGATCGGCGCGCCGGCCCGGGTCACGGTCAGCTCGGCATCGTCGAAGCTGAGGTCGTTGAAAGTCTGCACCTCATGCTGCGCGGGACGCGTTCCCCCGTGGCGACGCAGCACGGCGGCTACCCGCGCCTTCAGTTCGTTGGGCCGGAACGGCTTGCTGACATAGTCGTCGGCGCCGCTGTTCAACGCCTGCACGATGTCCTGTTCGGCGTCACGGCTGGTCAGCATGATCGCCGGCGGAGGCGCATCCAGATGCTCGCGGCTCCAGCGCAGCAATTGCAGGCCGCTGAGGTCCGGCAACTGCCAGTCGAGGATCAGCAGGTCGAAGGTTTCCCGCTTGAGCTGCTTGAGTAGGTCCTCGCCACGGGCGAAACGGTGCACCGTCCAGGCCTGTTCGCCCTGCGCGGGTATCTGCTGCAGGGTCTGCTCGACCCGGTCCAGTTCGGCCGACTCGTCGTCCAGTATCGCGACACGCATAAAAGCTGGTCCTGTTCAATCGGGCTAACGCCCCTTTTTCGCTCCAGGAACGGCGAATTACGTACAAATCTGAAGAATTGTGACGAATCTCTCTGGTCGCGACCAGCCCTTGATAGCCTGATTCCAAATAGCCATTAAGCGGGACGAAGAGCCCGCGAGCCAGCGCCAGCCTGACCTATCAAGGAGTCGTAGCCATGGGTTTCCGGCCAGTTAGCCAACGTTTGCGTGACATCAACCTGCAGGCCCTCGGCAAGTTTTCCTGCCTTGCCCTGGTCCTCGGCCTGGAATCGGTAAGCCATCCGGCCGGCCCGGTCCAGGCCCCCTCGTTCAGCCAGGGCACCGCCAGCCCGTCCTTCGCTACTCCGCTCGGCCTCGACGGCCCGGCCCGCGCCAGGGCCGAGATGTGGAACGTCGACCTGTCCGGCGCCGTCAGCGTGCGTGACGAGTTGCGCTGGGTGTTTTGAACGCGACGAATCTGAAATAGCGCGGAAGAATCTGAAGAAATATGGCAAATCTCACAGCAGACAAATCGCGCTTGGTAGATTTCCAACCGCTGAGTAGGCCAAGGAGCAAATGGATTGCTCCGACACAGGGATGTGTAAACCCGCTCCGGCGGGCCGTGGAACGAGACCACTCGAACCACAGTCAGGGGTCGGTAACGGACGATCGCCCCAGGCAACCGAGCCAATCCCCCCAGGGCTGGCTTCGACACACGGATGTGTCATCTCCCCTTCCTTGTTCGAATCATCCCCTCCCGCTATCCGGACGCCTCGATCCGCGTCCCATCCTGGATCTGAAAAGGACCTCATCATGAAGCAATACGGAGCAGAGTTCTTCGGCACCTTCTGGCTGGTATTGGGCGGCTGCGGCAGCGCAGTACTCGCTGCCGGCGTACCGGAACTGGGAATCGGCTACCTCGGCGTGGCCCTGGCGTTCGGCCTCAGCGTGCTGACCATGGCCTATGCCATCGGCCCGATCTCCGGCGCCCACCTGAACCCCGCGGTATCGGTAGGCCTGTGGGTCGGCGGGCGCTTCCCGGCCAGCCAACTGCTGCCCTATGTCGTCGCCCAGGTCCTCGGTGGCCTCGCCGCCGGCGGCGTGCTGTACCTGATCGCCAGCGGCAAGGCCGGCTTCGACCTGGCCGCCGGCTTCGCCTCCAATGGCTACGGCGAACACTCGCCGGGCGGCTACTCGTTGCAAGCCGCGCTGGTTAGCGAAGTGGTACTTACCGGCATGTTCCTGCTGATCATCCTCGGCGCCACCTCCAAGCGCGCGCCGCAGGGCTTCGCGCCGATCGCCATCGGCCTGACCCTGACCCTGATCCACCTGATCAGCATCCCGGTCACCAACACCTCGGTGAACCCGGCGCGCAGCACCGCGGTCGCCCTGTACGTCGGCGACTGGGCGGTTTCCCAGCTGTGGCTGTTCTGGGTCGCGCCGATTCTCGGTGCGGTACTCGGCGCCCTGGCCTATCGCCTGATCGGCGACAAGAACGACTGAACCGAAGCGCCTGGCCCAACCGCCAGGCGCTGCGGCCGAGGAAACGACAAGGGAGCGTGCGGGCTCCCGATGTCGTTGCAAGGATTGCGAAACCGGCGCCCGATCAGGCAGATTGCAGCCTGACCGGACCGCCAGCGATACCTGACCCGCCGCCCAGTGAAGCCTATGACAGCCCTCGCCCTTACTTCCCGATCCCTCTTTCCGGCTTGCGCCGCCCTGGCGCTGGGCGGACTGTTGACGCTGCTCGCCGGCTCCGTCGCGGCCGCGCCGGCCAAGACGAAACGGCCGCCGTTCATCGAGCAGGGCGAAACGTGCCTGCCCCAGCCGCTCCCCGCCAGCGTGCTCTATCTCGCCGGCGACGCCTGGAAGCTCGACGCCAAGGGCAACCAGACGCCCCTGGAAGAAGGCATGGACATCGACGAACTGGAAGGCGTCAAGACCTCTCCGACCGCCTTCGTCAGCCTGCTGCTCGGCGACGGCAGCCGCATCGTCCTGCCCTCCAGTTCGGAAGTCACCCTGCACCTCGACGAGGACACCGGCATTCCGCAGATCGCCCTGCGCGCGGGGCAGGTCGAGTCCTATGTCCTGAAGAGAAAGAGCGATCACGACCGCTTCCAGGTGCTGACCCCGGTCGGCGTACTGGGCGTGCGCGGTACCCACTTCCGCGCCCGCACCGAAGACGGCCAGGCGCTGACCGAAGTGCTCGACGGGCGCGTCGCGGTGAACCGCGAGCTGACCAGCGACGACCTGCCGCTCAACGGCAGGCGCCCGGCCCGCAAGGCGGCGCAGGCCGAGCCGGACGAGGACGTGCTGGTCGACGCCCGCCGCGGCCTGAAGGTCAAGCCGCAGGGCAAGCTGACGCCGGTGGACCTGCTACCCGCCCCGCAATTGCGCGGCCAGGGCGGCGAGCACGGCGAGTCTCCGGTTTGGAAGCTCTATCTTGCCCCGCTGCACGGCGCCAAGCGCTACCGTGCCCAGGTAGCCAGCGATCCGGACTTCCTGCGCATCCAGCAGGAGCGTTTCTCGAGCACCCCGGAAGTCAGTTTCAGCGGACTCAAGGCGGCCTTCTACCACGTCCGTCTCTCGGCCTTCGACAACGACGGCCTGGAGGGCGAGACCAGCGTATACGACATTCTCTACTACCCGCGAGGCGGCAGTGCCCGATAGGGCGCCGGGGCCTCGCCGATGAAGGCGCTCGACCGCCAGGACGAGCCCAGCCAGGCGCAGCGGCTGTTCCGCGGCCTGGTGCGCGAATGGCTGCTGGTCAGCCTGCTGCTCCTTCCGCTCACCGCCCTGCTTTCGCTGAGCAGCGGCCTGCCGCTGAACAACCTGCTCTACGACCGCCTGCGCAACCTCGCCCCGCTGGCCGTCGATCCGCGCATCCTCGTCGTCGCCATCGACGACCGTAGCCTGGAAAGCCTCGGTCGCTGGCCCTGGCCGCGCAGCGTCCACGCCGAGCTGCTGGATCGCCTGGCCGCCGCCGGCGCACGCAGCGTACTGCTCGACGTGATCTTCAGCGAACCCTCCTCCAATCCGGACAGCGACCGCCAGTTGGCAAGATCGCTGTGCCGGGCCGGCAACGTCCTCCTGCCACTGCTGCGCGAAAGCGTGCCGCGCTACGGCGAACCGCCACGGGAGATACCGCCGACCGCGCCGCTGGCCGGCTGCGCCGCCGGCATCGGGCATATCAACGTCGAAGCGGACAGCGACGGCACGGTGCGCAGCGTCTACCTGCGCGAAGGACCGCTCGGCCAGCCGCGCCCGCTGCTCGCCTGGCAAGCATTCGCCGATGCCGGCGCCATGCCCATGCCCGGCCTCGACGACATGCGCAACCTGCCCGGCTGGCAGCGTGACCACGCCATCCGCATTCCCTTCATCGGTGCCGACGCGGGCTTCCCCAGCGTGCCCTACGTCAGCGTGTTGCGCGGCGAGGTGCCAGACAGCCTGCTGCGCGACCGCCTGGTCCTGGTCGGCGCCACCGCGCCGGGCCTCGGCGACCGCTATGTCACCCCGCTGTCGGCCAGCCTCGGCACCACGCCGGGGGTGGAGATCCAGGCCAACATCCTCAACGGGCTGTTGCAGCAGCGCACCGCCGTCGACCTGCAACCCTGGCTCGCCGCCCTGCTCTCCGCCGCCAGCGTAGCGCTGCTGCTCGGCCTGATGCTGTTCCGCTCGCGCCACGCCTTGCTCCTCACCCTGGCCTGCGCGGTCCTGGCCCTGGGTCTTTCCTGGGCGCTGCTGCTCAACGGCTGGTGGTGGTCGCCGCTGGCCAGCCTGGTCGGCCTGCTGCTGGCCTACCTGATCTGGAGCTGGCGCCGGCTGAACGCGGTGCTCGCCTACTTTGGCTGGGAACTGGCGCGTCTCGACCGCGAGCCCAAGGTGCTGCCCGAGCGGGCCAGCCCCCCGCGCGCCGGCAACGATCCATTGCAGAACCGCATCGCCGCCCTGGAGCAGGCGGTCAGCCGCACCCGCGACAGCCGGCGGTTCATGGCCGACGGCCTGGAAGGCCTGCCGGTGGCGACCCTGATCTGCGACCCGCAGGGGCAGATCCTGCTGGCCAACCGCAAGGCACGCGACCTGTTCGGCGGCGAGCTGCGCGGCGCCGAACTGCGCCAGTGCCTGGCCGAACTCGGCCATCCGAGCCTCGCCGGCGGCGCCCGCCCAACGCTGGAAACCCTGGAAGCCATCGAGTTCCGCGACCACCGGGAACGCGACCTGCGCCTCGACCTGGCGCGCCTGCTGCCGGTCGAAAGCGAAACCGCCATCGGCTGGCTGGTGAGCCTGATCGACCTGAGCGCCGAACGCGATGCCGAGCGCCAGCGAGCCACCCTCCTGCGCTTCCTCTCCCATGACCTGCGCGCGCCGCACTCGGCGATCCTCGCCCTGCTCGACGTCCGCCCCGCCGAGGACGAAGCCGGCCAGCAGGTCTACCGACAGATAGAGCAGCAGGTCCGTCGCGCCCTGGGCCTGACCGACGCCTTCGTGCAACTGGCCAAGGCCGAATCCGACGCCTACCGCTTCGAAGCGTGCATGTTCACCATGTTGGCGATGGACGCCGCCGACCAGCTCTGGCCCCTCGCGCAACAGAAAGACATCGACCTGCGGCGCGACTGGGACGACGAGCAGGAACCGATGGTCTGGGCCGACCCCGGCCTGCTCACGCGCGCGCTGTTCAACCTGCTGGAGAATGCGGTCAAGTACAGCCCGGCGGGGACCGTCGTCAGCCTGAGCATCCGCCTCGAAGGCGACTGGCTGAGCTGCCGGATCGTCGATCAGGGCAAAGGTATCGCGGCCGCCGAACTACCGCGCCTGTTCAGCCAGTACCAGCGCTTCGCTTCCGCCGAGGGCAGCGCCGGCCTGGGCCTGGGGCTGGCCATGGTCAAGACGGTGATCGACCGGCACGGCGGCAGGATCGGTTGCCAGAGCCAGGTTGGCCAGGGCACCACTTTCGAGATTCGCCTTCCGCTGCTGAAAGGCGAGGAATAACCGCTACTGGCGGAAGTCGGGTCTTCCTCCAACTTGCATTGGTCTCGAAGTTCGGAAGATCCAGGCGGCCGGGCTATTCCGCTTCCCGTCTATCGAAACGGCAACTGCCTTCCCTCGTGAAACTCCGCAGGGGGAATCGACGCGTCCCCAACATAGGCACCAGCGAGCGCGACATGGCCGCGTTCCCACAGCGGAACCAAGGCGCTGCGCCAGCTACAGGGCTGCCCTGGAAGTCTCGATAACTTCCATCTTTTAACGAGAGTTCGTAGGAAGTTTCCCAACAATATAAGTAACTAATCTTAAAAAGAGCCCACTGGAAAAACCAGCCAATAACTCCCGGTAATCTACCGCGCTCATGCGATCCCCTACGCATATCAGCAAACGGCTCAACTTCCAGTGAAACCATGATCGACATAGACAGACTGAGCAAACGCTTTTCCGGCCGGACGGTGGTAAACGACTTGAGCTTCCGCATCGACCGGGGAGAGATCGTCGGTCTCCTCGGCCCCAACGGAGCGGGCAAGTCGACCACCCTGAAGATGCTTTCCGGCTTCCTCGCGCCGAGCGCCGGCAGCGTACGCATCTTCGGCTTCGACATGCAGGACAAGGCGCGCCAGGCACAGAAGCTGATCGGCTACCTGCCGGAGAACGCTCCCAGCTACGGAGAAATGACGGTCGAGGGCTTTCTCGCCTTCGTCGCGTCCATCCGCGACTACAGCGGACGGGAAAAACGTCGGCGCATCGACAGCGCCATGGACTGCATGGAGCTGCGGGATGAGCGCAGGAGCATCATCGAAACCCTGTCCAAGGGCTTCAAGCGCCGCGTCGCGCTGGCCCAGGCGATCCTCCACGATCCCGAGCTGCTCCTGCTCGACGAGCCCACCGACGGCCTCGACCCGAATCAGAAGCACCAGGTCCGGCAACTGGTGAAGAACCTCTCGGAAAGCAAGATCGTGGTGATTTCCACGCACATCCTCGAGGAAGTCTCGTTCATGTGCAGCCGCGCCCTGGTGATCAACGGCGGCCGCCTGCTGGCCGACAACACCCCGGGCGAACTCAGGACCCGCAGCCGCTACCACCATGCCGTCAGCCTCAGCATCGAAGCACCGGTAGACCCGCTGGCCATCGCCATGCTCCCCGGCGTCGCCGGTATCGAAGGACGCCCCGACCGGGCCGGCACCCTGACCATTCTGGCCCGCCCCGGCGTGCAGATCCTTCCCGCGCTCAACCGCCTGATCCACGGCAGCGGCTGGCGGGTATCCGGGGTGCGTACCGAACACGGCCAACTGGAAGAAGTGTTCCGCCAACTGACCCGAGAAACCCCCGCATGACCGCCATCGGCACCATTTTCAGACGCGAGCTGGGCAGCTACTTCGCCACGCCGCTCGCCTATGTGTTCACCCTGGTATTCCTCGTCCTCTCCGGCGTGGCCACCTTCTACCTGGGCGATTTCTTCGAGCGCGGCCAGGCCGACCTGGCGCCGTTCTTTTCCAGCCTGCCCTGGCTCTACCTCCTGCTGATCCCCGCGCTGGCCATGCGCCTGTGGGCCGAGGAGCGCAAGTCCGGCTCCATCGAGATGCTGATGACCCTGCCCGTCTCCCGCGCCACCCTGGTCACCGGCAAGTTCCTCGCGGCCTGGTTCTGCGCCGGGCTGGCGTTGCTGCTGACCTTCCCGATGCCGCTGACGGTGAACTACCTCGGCTCGCCCGACAACGGCGCGATCATCGCCGGCTACCTGGCCGGCTGGCTGCTGTCCGGCGGCTACCTGGCCATCGGATCCTGCATGTCGGCGCTGGCGAAGAACCAGATCATCGCCTTTGCCCTGACCGTTCTCGTCTGCCTGCTATTCGTCGGCGCCGGCACTCCCCACGTACAACAGGCGCTCTCCGGCTGGCTTCCGCAATGGCTGCTGGACGGCATTGCCTCGCTGAGCGTGCTGGTCCGTTTCGAGGCGCTCGGCCGGGGCGTGCTCGACGTCCGCGACCTGGCCTACTTCTGCAGCCTGATCGTCGCCTGGCTGGTCGCCACCACCATCGTCATCGACCTGAAAAAGGCAGCGTAGGAAACATCCATGAAACGAACCCTGTACTCGGGCGTCGGCCTGCTGCTGGTCGGCCTGCTGTTCCTCGCTTTCAACCTGCTGTCCAGCCTGCTGCTGCGCGACCAGCAGTTCGACCTCACCCAGCAGAAGCTCTACACCTTCAGCGCCGGCACCCAGGAAGTCCTCGACAGTCTCGACGAACCGCTCAACCTCTACCTGTTCTTTTCGAAAAGCCGCGCCAGTGACCTGCCCGCCCTGCGCAACTACGCCCGCCGCGTCGAGGAAGTGCTGGACCTCTATGCACGGCGGAGCCATGGCAATGTCCGATTGTTCGTGATCGATCCCCTGCCATTCTCCGACGACGAGGACCGTGCCGCGCGCTTCGGCCTGCAGGCGCCGCCCATCGGCCCGAATGGCGAAGCCATCTACTTTGGCCTGGCGGCCACCAACCCGACCGACGGCCTCCAGGTGATCCCGTTCTTCTCGCCGGAAGAAGAGCCGCTTCTGGAATACGATCTCAGCCGCCTGGTCCAGGCACTCGCACAGCGGGAACGCACGGTAGTCGGCCTGATGAGCTCGCTGCCGATGTCCGGGCAGGCGCCCACCGACGGGCAGCCGGGCAGCAGGCCCTGGGCGATGATGGACAAGCTCTACCAACAGTTCGACATCCGCACCCTGGGGCTCGCTTCGACGGAAATCCCCGCCGAAGTCTCGGTGTTGATGCTGGTGCACCCCAGGCAATTGTCCGAACAGACCCAATACGCCATCGACCAGTTCGTCCTGCGCGGCGGCAAGCTGCTGGCCTTCGTCGACCCTCTGAGTCTCGCCGATGCAGACGGCGGGAAAAGCTCCGACCTGGCCCCGTTGCTGCGCTCCTGGGGCGTCCAGTTGCGGCCGGATACCCTGCTGGCGGATGCCTCGTTCGCCATGATCAAGCCAAACGCCGAACGTCGCCCGGAGCGCAATCCGACCTGGCTACACCTCCCCGGCGACACGTTCCCCCACGACAACGTGCTGACCACCGGCCTGGAAAGCCTCAACCTCGCCAGCGTCGGCCTGCTCGAACCTCTCGGCGGAGCCTCGACGCGCTTCATTCCGTTGCTGCACAGCTCGGCGCACAGCATGCCGCTGTCGCTGGAACGCTTCCGCCAATCCTCGACGGAGCAGCTCAACGCCACCCTGGTCCCGACCGGGGAACGCTACGTGCTGGCCGCCAAGGTCGAGGGGCCGGCGACGAGTGCCTTCCCTGCGGACCGCGGGAAGCAAGGCGAAGGCCTGAGCGACAGCGCGAACATCCATGTGCTGTTGGTCGCCGATACGGACCTGCTGAGCAATCCGCTCTGGCTCCAGGAACAGCCCGGCCACAACGAGCCGCAGGTATGGGCGGACAACGACCTGTTCGTCGGCAATGCCCTCGACTACCTCTCCGGTTCGGACGCGCTGATCGACCTACGCTCGCGAGGCCATACGAAGCGCCCGTTCACCCGCGTGGAAGCGCTCCGCCGCGAGGCCGGGCTGCGCGCCCAGGAACAGCTCAACGCGCTGCAGCAAAGCCTCAACGACACCGACAGGAACCTGCGCACCTTGCAGCAATCGATGGACGCCGGCGACCAGGAGGTGACTCCGGAAATGGAAGCGACGCTGCGCCGCTTCATCGATGACAAATTGCGCATCCGCCAGCAACTGCGTCAATTGCAGTTCCAGCTGAATGCCGATGTCGAGCGCCTGGGGGAACAGGTGAAACTGGCCAATACGGTCCTGCTGCCGGCACTGCTCACCCTGTTCCTCCTGCTGCATTGGAGCTGGCGCAGCATGCGCCGGAGGAGGGGCTGACATGCGCCTGCGTAACGTAGCGGGACTCGCTCTCGCCCTGGCGCTGTTCGCCGGAATCTTGGGCTGGCTCCACGAACGGCAGCAACCGCCCGCGCAACCGCCTGCGAGCCGCGCCTGGCTGCCAGGGCTGAAACCGCACCAGGTGACCGCGCTGTGCATCGCCACCCCCGGCCAACCGACGATCCGCGCCAGGCGCGATGGCAAGGACTGGACGCTCGCCAGCAAGGACGGCTATCCCGCCTCGGGGGAAACCATCCGGCAGCTGTTGCGCAGCCTGGCCGACGCGCGCCTGCTGGAGGAAAAGAGCGCCTCGCCGGAAAACCGCGAACGCATGGGACTCTCCGACCAGGGCAAGGGCCAGGCCAGCCGGATCACCCTGGAGCGCGGCGACGCGCCGCCGCTGGTCCTGTTGCTGGGCAAGCGCACCTCGCAGGGCGGGCAGTTGGTCAGGCAGGCCGACGATGAGGGGGCCTGGCTGATCGACCGAACGGTCGGCCTGCCGGTCAACGACCTGGCCCTGCTCGACCCTCGGTTGACCGACCTGCCATTCGAACAGTTGCGCGAACTGACCCTGTCCTATGGCAACGGCGTACGGCTGAACATTTCCCGAGCCAGTGAAAAGGACGATGGCATCCGCCTGCGACAGTTCCCATCCAGGCCACAGTTGATGGGCGAGGCGGAAGCCGAGCAGGCCGCACGCCTGTTCGCTGCGCTCAGGCTGCTGGAGGTCGCGCCGGCCAAGGCCTCGCGGCAAAAACCGCTGCTGACCTTCACGCTCAAGAGTTTCGCCGGCGGCACGCTGCAGGGCCAGCTTCTGGAACTGGAGCGCCAGTACTGGTTGCAACTGACCGACAGCAAGGGCTTCGCCGACGGGCAGGTCTCAGCCGTCAAGGGTTGGCGCTACCGCGTGGAGGGTCTGAGTCCGGATACCGCTCCCGCGCCCCAGCCACCCAAGGCATCGCCGGTGAAGCAAAGCAAGCCGGCCAAGCCCTCGTCGCCCAAGTGCTGAGCGCTCTCGCCAGGCGCCGCTCGCAGCCGGCGAAATAGAGCCCCGCGGGATGCTGGGCAGGACTGGCCGAGTTTGCTAGAGTAGCGCTTCCTTCACGAGCCCTCGGCTCGTCGATGCAGAATTCCTAAGGCAGGCGCGGCTTATCAGAAGTAAGCCAACCCCACCCCAGAAAAGCCGGCCACAAGCCGGCTTTTTTAATGCCTCCGCACAACCCCAGCCAATCACCGTTCTCTAGGCCTCCAGAAGCTTGCGGAACAGCCCGGCAAGTGTCGCCTGGCGCTCGAAGCCGATACCAGGCGATTGTGGCAATCCCGCCAATCCCGAGGAAAACGGCAGGGCACCGGCGAAATCGTCGAATGGCCGGAAAGCCGACGGCGTAGCCTCGGCCCAGCCCAGGCGCAGGGCCGCCACCAAGTGCAGGCTGAACAGGTAGCCGGCGTGCGGGCGGAAGGCCGCGCGCGGCCAACCCCGGGCGCACAGGTGGTCGAGTATCGCCAGGTAGCCCGGCAGGCCATAGCAATGCACGGGGTCGAACACCAGCACGTCGCGCTCCCGCCGCACGCCGCCATAGAGATCCAGCAAGCGAGCCTCGGCCAGAGAGAACAAGGCCTCGCCGGCACCGATGGGCCCCGGATAGATATCCGCCACTTCGGCCTGGGTAGGGAAATCGTGGGGGTCGCAGATGTCCTCGAACCACCACAACCCCAGCGGCGCCAGGGCTTTCGCTGCATCGACGGCGCCCTCCGCGTCGTAGCGGTTCATCGCGTCGACCGCCAGCCGCGAAGCGTCGCCGAGAACCCGCAGCGCCCTGTCGATACGGCGCCGGTCCTGGTCCAGCCCGGCCGCGCCGATCTTGATCTTGGCGTGGGTGTAGCCGAGATCGACGAAGCGCCGCAGTTCCTCTTCCAGGCGTCCCAGGTCGTCGTGCGGATAGGGGTAGCCGCCGCCGGCGTAGACCGGTACGCGCTGCGGATAGTCTTCCGCCAGCCCCAGGCGTCGCGCCAGGAAGCGATGCAGCGGCAGGCCGGCGGCCTTGGCCGCGGCATCCCACAGCGCCATGTCCAGGGCGCCCACCGCGACGCAGCGTTCGCCGTGGCCGCCGGGCTTCTCGTCGCGCATCATCAGGTCCCAGGCACGCAACGGATCGATGCCACTGCCGTCGTCGCTCGCCAGGCTGTCCGCCGGAGCCCCCAGCAGGCGCGGGGCGAAACGCTCGCGGATCAGCCCGCCCTGGGCGTAACGCCCTACCGAGGCGTGGCCGTAGCCGACCACACGCCGACCGTCGCGCACGGTATCGGTGAGCACCGCCACCAGGCTGGTGTTCAAACCACCGGTGGCAGCCGCCACGCCGGCGTAACGGGAAAGGGGAATACTGCGTTCCCGGACCTCCTGGATGCGCATCGCCTGTCGGCTCCTCCTCGCTGGACCTCTCTCCACCTTAGCCAAGGCCGCCGCCATGGTCGTCCCGATCGGTCGTAGCGACCTTCCGCCGATTTGCCCGGCCCCCGCCCCTCTGCTAGTGTCGCGGGGTTTTGTACACCTCGCCGAGACTCCCCCGATGGCCCGCAAGAAAACCCTCGATTTCGAACAGTCCCTCACCGAGCTGCAAACCCTGGTGGAACGCCTGGAAAGCGGCGAGCTGTCGCTGGAAGAGTCGCTGGGCGCCTTCGAGCAGGGCATCCGCCTGACCCGCGAATGCCAGACGTCGCTGAGCCAGGCCGAACAGAAGGTACAGATCCTCCTCGAACGCGACGGCGAGCTCAGCGAAGCGCCGTTCGATGCGGAAGGCGACGAGGCATGATCGCGGCCTACCAGGCGCGCTGCCAGGCGCGCGTCGATGCCGCCCTGGACGCCCTGTTCGTCGCTCCCCGCGAAGAACTGCAACGCCTCTACGAGGCCATGCGCTACAGCGTGATGAACGGTGGCAAGCGGGTTCGCCCGCTGCTCGCCTACGCCGCCTGCGAGGCCCTCGGCGGTGCGCCGCAGCGCGCCGACGCCGCGGCCTGCGCAGTGGAGCTGATCCATGCCTACTCGCTGGTCCACGACGACCTGCCGGCGATGGACGACGACGACCTGCGCCGTGGCCAGCCGACCACCCACCGGGCCTTCGACGAAGCCACCGCGATCCTCGCCGCCGACGGCTTGCAGGCGCTGGCCTTCGAAGTGCTCGCCGACACCCGGCGCAATCCGCAGGAACATGCCGTCTGTCTGGAAATGCTCACCCGCCTGGCGCGCGCCGCAGGCTCCGCCGGCATGGTCGGCGGCCAGGCGATCGACCTTGGCTCGGTCGGCGTGGCCCTCGACCAGGCGGCCCTGGAAGTCATGCACCGGCACAAGACCGGCGCGCTGATCGAAGCCAGCGTGCGCCTCGGCGCCCTCGCCAGCGGTCGCGCCGAGCCCGCCGCGCTGGCCGCCCTGGAACGCTACGCCGAAGCGATCGGCCTGGCCTTCCAGGTGCAGGACGACATCCTCGACGTGGAAAGCGACACCGCCACCCTCGGCAAGACCCAGGGCAAGGACCAGGCGCACAACAAGCCGACCTATCCCGCCCTGCTCGGCCTGGAGGCCGCCAAAGGCTATGCCCTGGAGCTGCGCGACCTGGCCCTGGCCGCCCTCGACGGTTTTCCGCCGAGCGCCGACCCGCTGCGCCAACTGGCCCGCTACATCGTCGAGCGACGCAACTGACCGACGGGTCGTCGGAAGTCCCCGGCAAAGGTAGGGGCTCCCTTGCTTGGGCGCGGCCGGTGCATCAGGTAAACTGCTGGCCTCTCCGGATTGCATAACGACAGCCTGATGCCCAAGACGCTCCATGAGATTCCCCGCGAGCGCCCCGCCACGCCCCTGCTCGACCGCGCCTCTTCGCCGGCCGAACTGCGCCGGCTGGGCGAGGCGGACCTGGAAACCCTGGCCGACGAGCTGCGCCAGTACCTGCTGTATACCGTCGGCCAGACCGGCGGTCATTTCGGCGCCGGCCTCGGCGTGGTCGAGCTGACCATTGCCCTGCACTACGTCTTCGACACTCCGGACGACCGCCTGGTCTGGGACGTCGGCCACCAGGCCTATCCGCACAAGATCCTCACCGAGCGCCGCGAGCTGATGGGCACCCTGCGCCAGAAGAACGGCCTGGCGGCCTTCCCGCGCCGCGCAGAGAGCGAGTACGACACCTTCGGCGTCGGCCACTCCAGCACCTCCATCAGCGCCGCCCTGGGCATGGCCATCGCCGCCCGCCTGCAAGGCAAGGAGCGTAAGTCGGTGGCCGTGATCGGCGACGGTGCGCTGACCGCCGGCATGGCCTTCGAGGCACTCAACCACGCCTCGGAAGTCGACGCCGACATGCTGGTGATCCTCAACGACAACGACATGTCGATCTCGCACAACGTCGGCGGGCTCTCCAACTACCTGGCGAAGATCCTCTCCAGCCGCACCTATAGCAGCATGCGCGAGGGCAGCAAGAAGGTGCTCTCGCGCCTGCCCGGGGCCTGGGAGATCGCCCGGCGCACCGAGGAATACGCCAAGGGCATGCTGGTCCCCGGCACCCTGTTCGAGGAGCTCGGCTGGAACTACATAGGCCCGATCGACGGCCACGACCTGCCGACCCTGGTGGCTACCCTGCGCAACATGCGCGACATGAAGGGCCCGCAGTTCCTCCATGTGGTGACCAAGAAAGGCAAGGGCTTCGCCCCGGCCGAACTGGATCCGATCGGCTACCACGCGATCACCAAGCTGGAAGCTCCCGGCAGTGCGCCGAAGAAGACCGGCGGACCCAAGTATTCCAGCGTCTTCGGCCAGTGGCTGTGCGACATGGCCGCCCAGGACGCGCGCCTGCTCGGCATCACCCCGGCGATGAAGGAAGGTTCCGACCTGGTGGCCTTCAGCGAACGCTACCCGGAACGCTACTTCGACGTCGCCATCGCCGAACAGCATGCCGTGACCCTGGCCGCCGGCATGGCCTGCGAGGGCATGAAGCCGGTGGTAGCGATCTACTCGACCTTCCTCCAGCGCGCCTACGACCAGTTGATTCATGACGTCGCCGTGCAGCACCTCGACGTGCTGTTCGCCATCGACCGCGCCGGCCTGGTCGGCGAGGACGGCCCGACCCACGCCGGTAGCTTCGACATCTCCTACCTGCGCTGCATCCCCGGCATGCTGGTGATGACCCCCAGCGACGAGGACGAGCTGCGCAAGCTGCTCACCACCGGCTACCTGTTTGATGGCCCGGCCGCGGTGCGCTATCCGCGCGGCAGCGGCCCCAACCATCCGATCGATCCGGACCTGCAACCGGTGGAGATCGGCAAGGGCGTGGTCCGTCGGCGCGGCGGCAGGGTCGCACTGCTGGTCTTCGGCGTGCAGTTGGCGGAGGCGATGAAGGTCGCCGAAAGCCTCGACGCCACGGTCGTCGACATGCGTTTCGTCAAACCCCTCGACGAAGCCCTGGTACGCGAATTGGCGGGCAGCCACGAACTGCTGGTGACCATCGAGGAAAACGCCGTGATGGGCGGCGCCGGCTCGGCGGTCGGCGAGTTCCTCGCCAGCGAGGGCCTCGAAGTCCCGCTGCTGCAACTGGGCCTGCCCGACTACTACGTCGAACACGCCAAGCCCAGCGAGATGCTCGCCGAATGCGGCCTGGATGCCGCGGGCATCGAAAAGGCGGTACGCCAGCGTCTCGACCGGCAGTAGCGCCAAACCCAGCGACAACGGCGGATAACCGCGTTGCGGTTATTCGCCCTACCCCCCAATTGCCGTAGGGCGAATAACGCCACCGGCGTTATCCGCCGATACACCACCATACCGACATACCCCGCCGACTGGCAGCGATAACCGCGTTGCGGTTATTCGCCCTACCCCCCAATTGCCCGTAGGGCGAACAACGCCGCCGGCGTTATCCGCCGATACAGCGCGCGATACCGGCAAGCATTCAGCGCGCCCCGGCGAGCGAGCGGCAGAGTTTCTCGGTCGCCGCCAGCATGGCGAAGCTCGGCCGCTCGAGGTTCTTGTCTTCGATCCGGTACAGCTGTCCGCGCCGCGTCGCCGCCAGCGCCGGCCATTGCCGCCAGAGTTCGAGTTGGGCGTGACTGCCGGCGACGATGACCGCCGGATCGCGCGCCAGAACCGCCTCGACGCTGACCTGCGGCGCCGGCTGCGGCAGGTCGCCGAATAGGTTCTCGGCGCCGCAGACGCGCAGCGCATCGCTGATCACCTGGCGTCCGCCAATGGTGTACAGCGGCCGGTCCCAGACCTGGTAGAACACTTTCAGCGGCTTGTCCCGCCGGTAGCGCTCGGCCAGGCGCCGCATGCCTTCGCGGAACCTGGCCGACAACCGCTGGCCGGCCTCGGCCTCGCCCAATGCCTCGCCCAGCGCAGCCAGTTGCTGGGCCAGTTCGTCGAGGCTGTGCGGTTCGGCGATGAAGAGGGCGATGCCGAAGTCCCGCAGGCGCTGCAACTGCGCCTCGGGCACGCTGCCGGGCCAGACCAGGATCAGGTCGGGCTGCAGTTCCAGCAGGCGTTCGAGATTGACCTGGCCGTAGCGGCCGACGGAAGGCAGGTCGCCAATCGCCGCCGGACGCTCGCCGCCATCCAGCACGCCGACCAGGCGGCGCGCTGCGCCGAGTTCGAGGACGCTGTCGGTCAGCGAAGGCGCCAGGCTGACCACCCGCTGCGCCGCCCCGGCGGAAAGGCTGAGGAGCAGGCAGGCGAGCAGCCAGAACGAGCGCATCAACCGAGTTGACGCGGAATACGGTAGAGCCAGAACAGCACCAGGCTGGTGACCCCGAGCAGGATCAGCGCAACGCCGTTGAGCCCGGCGAACACACCCGGCACGCCGATCCAGGCCGGCAGGCTGGCGCCGAACAGGGCCTTGCGGCGCACCTGCGCCAGACGGGTCCAGGCGGCGGCTTCCTCCGCCGTATCCAGCGCTTTCTGGGTGGCGATGAGACCACGCTTGTAGGCACCGAACAGCGGCAGGTTGACGAACATCGACAGCAGCGCGGCGATGAACAGCGGCATCGCCAGGCCATGGGGAAGGGGTTGCAGTTCGCCGAGGAAGAACTCGACCAGGATCAGCGGCAACAGCGCCAACGCCAGTTGCAACCACCAGGCACGTCCCAGCGCGCCGCGGGCTTGCTGGCGACTCACGTGGTTTCCGCCTCGCCCTGGTGCAGGCTGCCGAGCATGTGCCCGAGCTTGCCGGCCTTGGTCGCCAGGTAGCGCCTGTTGTGCTTGTTCAGGCCCTTTTGCAGCGGCACGCGCTCCGCCACGGTGATGGCGTAGCTTTCCAGCGCCTTGACCTTGCGCGGATTGTTGGTCATCAGGCGCAGGGAGGAGACGCCCAGGTGCGCGAGCATCGGCTGGCACATGGCGTAGTCGCGCTGGTCGGCGCCAAAACCCAGTTGCAGGTTCGCCTCGACGGTGTCGGCACCGCCATCCTGCAATTCATAGGCACGGATCTTGTTCAGCAGGCCGATGCCGCGACCTTCCTGGCGCAGGTAGAGGAGCACGCCGCGGCCCTCCTCGGCGATGGCGGCAAGCGCGCCTTCCAGCTGGAAACCGCAATCGCAGCGCAGGCTGAACAGCGCGTCGCCGGTCAGGCATTCGGAATGTAGGCGACCAAGCACCGGCGCGCCATCGGCGATGTCGCCCATGCTCAGGGCTACATGTTCCTTGCCGCTCTCCTCGTCGAGGAAACCATGCATGGTGAATTCGCCGAAGGGAGTCGGCAGTTTGGAGGCGGCGACGAACACGACGGACACCGGGGAACTCCTAGGGAAACGGAAGTCCGCCATTGTACCAGCAGCGTCCGGCGCCCGGTCAGCTCGAAATGCCGCAAATACCTATCGAGATGGACGATGAATAGAACCCCGGGTTATGAGCGAGCGACATTCAATGCTTGGCCTCGATAAGCAGCATTCCCTGTTCCTCGCGCCAACGCACCCGGTTGAGGAAACTCATGCCGAGCAGGGCTTCGGTCGGATAGCCACCCTCGATCACCGCCGCCTCGACACCCAGCAACTCGATACCGCCGATCTTCACCCGGTCCAGGGTCACCCGCCAGCCGCGCGAGGTTCCGCTGGCAGTGGAGGCGACCATCGGCTTGCCGTCCACCCGGTAATCGATACCCAGGCGGCGCGCCTCGTTCTCGTTCATGGCGATGCTGGTGGCGCCGGTATCCACCAGGAACTGCATGTTCTGCCCGTTCACCGAGCCAGCCACCCAATAGTGCCCACCCGTACCGCGGGCGATGCTGAAGCTTTGCCGCTGCGGCGCCGAATAGCCTGCCTCGTTGTATTCGCGGCTCAGTTCGTAGGTGCGCTCGACGCCGTCGATCCGCAGCACCGCCTTGCGGCTGTCGGCGCTGACCACCTGGACGCCCTGCGGGCCGGTCTGGCCGACCCTGACCAGCTTGCGCTGGCCATCGACGTTGAGTACCGCCGCGCCGGGGAACAGGCCGACCACGAACACCTGGGGCGCGGCCGGCGAGGACAACGCGAGAACGCTGGAAAACAGGGCGACGCACAGCCGCAGCATGATCACTCCTTGGGTGGCAGGATTGCCTTCAACGGCGCATAGGGCCAGTTCCAG
Source organism: Pseudomonas sp. RC10-4-2 (assembly GCF_050433085.1). Taxonomy (NCBI): domain Bacteria; kingdom Pseudomonadati; phylum Pseudomonadota; class Gammaproteobacteria; order Pseudomonadales; family Pseudomonadaceae; genus Pseudomonas; species Pseudomonas sp. RC10-4-2. The sequence continues at coordinate 186,212 of NZ_JBNPXX010000001.1, read as the reverse complement.
CGGGCGAAGATCCGCTCCAGCTCGCCGCTGGCATGCAACTGCCGCATGCGCCGGTCGAACAGCGCCAGCAGCTCACAGCCCCTGGGGGAATCGGAGAAGCCAAGATACAGCGGCAACCGAGTGACGTCGGTGATGCGGTACTCAGCCGCCAGCGCTCCGGCCCCTGCGAGCATTTCCTCGAGTTCCGGACGCGAATCGATGAAATAGTCGACCCGGTGGTTGAGCAGCATCGGCAGCGCCGAGGTGCGGCGCTGCAACTCGCTGTGCGGGGTCAGGGTAGGGAAATAGCGGGCGAAGGCGTAGCCACGCATCCATGACAGGCGGAACCGGCTCAGGCCCTCCAGTGGCGGCGGCGGATTGTCTTTCAGGGAAAGCACGGCGATCGGATCGACGTCATAGGGCCAGCGAGGATAAAGCGCTTCGTCGATTTCCCCGCGGTAGGCGCCGACCCAGGCGTCGGCCTCGCCGCGCAGGACCAGGCCGACCGCCCGGGTATAGGGCTCGTTGGCGATCCGCAGGCGTACCCCGGCCGGCTCGTAGACGGCCCGCAACAGGTCCCAGGCCACCCCGCGACCGTCCTCCTGGGTGTAGCGCGTCCAGGTTTCGCTGACCACGCGGATCTCGCCCACGGAGGGGGCGGCGGAAGCGACGCCGGGCAGCAGCCACAGGCAGCAGAACAGGACGAGCAGACGCATGGGAGGCCTCAGACCAGCCAGTGTACCCATCCCCAGACTAGACCCTGCATGACCAGCCAGGCGAATACCCCGGCCAGGACGTCGTCGAGCATGATCCCGACGCCGCCGTGCACGTTGCGGTCCACCCAACTGATCGGCCAGGGCTTGAGAATATCCACGATGCGGAACACGACGAAGCCGATCAGCAGCCACCACCAGCCCTCCGGCACCAGCCAGAGGGTTATCCACATGCCGACCATCTCGTCCCAGACGATGCCTTCGTGGTCGTGCACGCGCAGGTCGTCGGCGACCTTGCCGCACAGCCAGAAGCCGAACAGCATGGTCACTCCGAGCATCAGCCAGTAGCCCCAGTCCGGCAGCATCTGCCACAGCGGGATGAACGGGATGGCCACCAGCGACCCCCAGGTGCCCGGCGCCTTGGGCAGGGTGCCGGAGCCGAAGCCGAAGGCGAGGAAATGCCAGGGATTGCGCCAGACCGACGGCGGCACCGGCTGCGCCGGCGCCTGATCAGGATGCTCAGTCACGTTGGGTTCCGAAATGTTGGTAACCGGCCGCGGCCGGTATGAGTTCCTTTCCGTCGGCGTCGAGCAGGTGCACCCCCTGTCCCGCCTCGACCCGGCCGATGACGGCCGTGGCCGGCCACGCGGCGCGAATCTCGCCAAGGTACTCAGGCGGCAGGGTGAAAACCAGCACGTAGTCGTCGCCGGCGGCCAGTTGCTGGCGCAAGGCTTCCTCGCCGGCGAGCAGGCCGCTCAACGCGGCGCTTGCCTGCAAGCGCTGGCATTCGACCAACAGGGCAACGCCGGAAGCGCGGGCGATATGCCCGCAGTCGGCGAGCAGCCCGTCGGAGATGTCCAGGGCGGCGCTGGCCTTGCCGCGCAGGGCGAGGCCCAGACCGAATTGCGGTGCCGGCGTCCAGTAGCGCGCCAGCAGCGGTTCGGCCACCTCGGCGGGCGCCGATCTTCGCTCCAGCACCAGTTCCAGCGCCGCTCCAGCCTCGCCGAGCGGGCCCCCGACGCAGAGCAGGTCGCCCGGGCGCGCACCGGCGCGGGTCAGCGCCTGGCCGGCCGGCACCCTGCCGAATACGGTCAGGGTCATGCTCAGCGGGCCGCGCGTGGTGTCGCCGCCGACCAGGGCCAGGCCGCACTGCCGGGCCATGGCGTCGAGGCCGCGGGCGAAGCCCTGCAACCACTCGGCGTCGGCCTGCGGCAAGGTCAGGGCCAGGGTGAAGGCCAGGGGCGCGGCGCCCATCGCCGCCAGGTCGCTGGCGGAGACCGCCAGGGCGCGCTGGGCAAGAAGGAAAGGGTCGCAACCGGCGGGAAAATGCACGCCTTCCACCAGGGTATCGGTGGAGACCGCCAGTTGTTCGCCGGCTGGCGGCGCCAGCAGGGCGCAGTCGTCGCCGATGCCGAGGGCCACCTCCGCCGCCGGCGCCGCGCAGGCGGCCGCGGCGAAGAAGCGGCGGATCAGCTCGAACTCACCCATGACGCCGCCGGCGCGGGATCAGCGCTTGCCGCCGCGCAGCTCGGCGGCGCGCAGGCGCGGCGCCAGCTTGTCGAGCACGCCGTTGACGAACTTGTGGCCGTCGGTGGCGCCGAAGGTCTTGGCCAGCTCGATGCCCTCGTTGATCACTACCTTGTAGGGCACGTCGATGCGGTTGCGCAGCTCGTAGGTGGACAGCCGCAGGATGGCCAGCTCGACCGGGTCGATCTCGGCCAGCGGGCGGTCCAGGCAGGGCTCGAAGGTGGAGTCCAGCTCGCTCTTCTGTCGCGGCACGCCGTGCAGGATCTCGTGGAAGTAGGCGCCGTCGACCTCGGAGAAGTCGTTGTCGGTGCGGAACTGCGCCTCGATCTCGTGCAGGGGCTGGCCGGCGATCTGCCAGGAGTACAGGGCCTGGACGGCCAGGCTGCGGGCCTTGCGGCGAGCGGCGGTCTTGCCTTTCGGCGGCTTGGCTGCCGGGTTGCCGCTGTCTTGATTGCTCACTTGGCCTCCAACTGCGCCAGCAGGCTGACCATTTCCAGGGCCGACAGCGCGGCTTCGGCGCCCTTGTTGCCGGCCTTGGTGCCGGAGCGCTCGATGGCCTGCTCGATGGAGTCGACGGTGAGGACGCCGAAGGCGACCGGGATGCCGAACTGCAGGGACACCTGGGCCAGGCCCTTGGTGCACTCGCCAGCCACGTATTCGAAGTGCGGGGTGCCGCCACGGATCACCGCGCCGAGGGCGATGATGGCGTCGAAGCCGCCTTGCTGGGCGACCTTCTGGGTCACCAGCGGGATCTCGAAGGCACCCGGGGCGCGGATGATGGTGATCTCGCTTTCAGCCACGCCGTGGCGGACCAGGGCGTCGACGGCGCCGCTGACCAGGCTTTCCACGACGAAGCTGTTGAAGCGGCCGACCACCAGGGCGTAGCGGCCTTTGGGGGCAATGAAGGTACCTTCGATGGTCTTCAGGGTCATGAGCAGGTCTCATCTGTTAAAGAGCCGGGACGCCGTTGCGCCCCGAGCGAAAAGGGTCGAAAGGTCCGTCCAGCATAGCGCCCACCGCGATCTTGCACGCGGCGGGCGGGACAGGCCTTATTCGGCGGGCAGGTATTCTACAACTTCCAGGTCGAAACCGGATATCGCATTGAAGCGCATCGGCGCACTCAGCAGGCGCATCTTGCGCACGCCGAGGTCGCGCAGGATCTGCGAACCGGCACCGACGGTGCTGTAGGTGGTGGTGGCCTTGGGCGCCGGAGCCGGCGCCGAAGCGATCTCGCGGACATGGGCGAGCAGGTCGTCGCCGCCGATCTGGTGACCGAGCAGCAGCACCACGCCGCTGCCCGCCTCGGCGACCTTGGTCATCGCCGCGCGCAGGCTCCAGCGGCCCGGCTGGTTGACCTGCAGCAGGTCGCGCAGCGGGTCCATGTTATGCACGCGGACCAGGGTCGGCTCTTCCGCGCAGACCTTGCCGAGGGTCAGCGCCAGGTGCACGTCGCCCTCCACCGAGTCGCGGTAGGTGATCAGGTTGAAGTGGCCCAGTTCGCTGTCGAGCGGCTGCTCGGCGATGCGCTCGACGGTGCGCTCGTGGATCAGCCGGTAGTGGATCAGGTCGGCGATGGTGCCGATCTTGATCCCGTGCTCGGCGGCGAACGCCTCCAGTTCGGGCCGGCGAGCCATGCTGCCGTCGTCGTTCATCACCTCGCAGATCACCCCGGACGGCTCGAACCCGGCCATCCGCGCCAGGTCGCAGGCCGCCTCGGTGTGCCCGGCGCGAGCCAGGGTACCGCCCGGCTGGGCCATCAGCGGGAAGATGTGGCCGGGGCTGACGATGTCGGCGGCCACGGCGTTCTTCGCCGCCGCAGCCTGCACGGTGCGGGCGCGGTCCGCGGCGGAGATGCCGGTGGTGACGCCCTCGGCGGCCTCGATGGAGACAGTGAACTTGGTGCCGAAGCCGGAGCCGTTGCGCTGCACCATCAGCGGCAGGCCGAGGCGCTCGCAACGCTCGCGGGTCATCGGCATGCAGACCAGGCCGCGGGCATGCTTGACCATGAAGTTGATGTCTTCGGTGCGGACGCATTCGGCGGCCATGATCAGGTCGCCTTCGTTCTCGCGGTCCTCGTCATCCATCAGGATGACCATCTTGCCTTGGCGGATGTCTTCGATCAGTTCGTCGATCGTGTTGAGTGCCATGGGCACCCCCTTATGCAATTCGTGGGTTACTTGAGAAAACCGTTCTCGGCGAGAAACGCTTCGCTGATGCCGGAGGCGCTGGGCTCGGCGGCCTTGTCGCCAAGCAGCAGGCGCTCCAGGTAACGGGCCAGCAGGTCGACCTCGAGGTTGACCCGGCGTCCGGGCTGGTACTCGGCCATGATGGTTTCGCTGAGCGTATGCGGGACGATGGTCAGCTCGAACTCCGCGCCGTTCACCGCGTTCACCGTGAGGCTGGTGCCGTCGACGGTGATCGAGCCCTTGTGCGCGATGTACCTGGCCAGTTCGCGCGGGGCACGCACGGTGAACTGGATGGCGCGGGCGTTCTCCTCGCGCTTGAGCACCTCGCCGACGCCGTCGACGTGGCCGCTCACCAGGTGTCCGCCGAGGCGGGTGGTCGGCGTCAGGGCCTTTTCCAGGTTCACCCGGCTGCCCACCTTCAGGTGCTGGAAGGCGGTGCGCGCCAGGCTCTCGCGGCTGACGTCGGCCCAGAAGCCATCGCCGGGCAGTTCCACTGCGGTCAGGCAGACGCCGTTGACCGCGATGCTGTCGCCGAGCTTGACGTCGCCCAGGTCGAGCTTGCCGGTGGCGATGTAGACCCGCAGGTCGCCGCCCTTGGGCGTCATTGCGCGGACGCTGCCGATCGACTCGATTATGCCGGTGAACATGCGACCTCCCGTTTTTCCGCCGCACAGGCGCGCAGCATGGCCGGCGCGACGCCGAGCGGCCTGCGTGCCATAGCGCGGGTATTCCAAGATGAAGACATATGACGAACTCCTGTTTCGTGAAAAACAGGGCTTTTTGGATCGAAGGGGATCTTGCGGGCGCACAGGGTACGCCCAGGCAGGCAATCCCGTTCTCTCTTTATCCGGACTATGACCGTCGGCCCCGGAATCGCACCGGGTCTGCTGACCTTGTCGTCCGGCGGTGGCCGGTCCGGCAAGCGCTCGCGGGCTAGGCGCCTTGCGCGCCATTACCGCCGGTGGGGACTTTCACCCCGCCCTGAGAACGTTACGGCCACCGAGATGGCCGTGTGGCGTTTTACCACAGTTGCGCCGCTTGTGCATCGTCCGCCGCGTCGCCGCGCAGCGAAGTTCAGGCGTCCCGCGGATGGGGCCGCGCGGTGACCAGCCAGTCGTCGCCCACCGCGCGGATGTCGTCGATCCGCAACTGCGCCGCATCGGCCATCCGCGCCAGCGGCCAGTCGAGCAAAGGACGGGCGCTGGAGCCGAGGAACTTCGGCGCGACGAACAGCCGGTACTCATCCACCAGCCCCAGCCGGGCGAAGGCGCCGGCCAGACGCGGGCCGGCCTCCACCAGCACTTCGTTGGCGCCGCGCGCCGCCAGTTCCAGGAGCAGCTTGTGCAAATCGACGTGGCCCTCGGCGGAGGGCAGCGCCAGCAGTTCGTGGCCGGCGTCCTGGAAGCGTTCGCGCGCCGAGGCGGCGGCGCAGGTCGCCACCAGCGCCGGACCGGCCTGGTAGAACGCCGACTCCAGCGGCACCCGCAGGCGCCCGTCGACCAGCACCCGCAACGGCTGGCGAGCCGCGGCGAGCGCGGTAAGCTCGGCGTTCAGGCCCAGTTCGTCGGGGCGTACGTTGAGCCGCGCATCGTCCGCCAGCAGCGTATCGGCGCCGGACAACACCACGCTGGAGCGAGCGCGCAAGCGCTGCACCGCCGAACGCGCGGAGGGCCCGGTGATCCACTGGCTTTCCCCGCTGGCCATGGCGGTGCGCCCGTCCAGGCTCATCGCCAGCTTGACCCGGACGAACGGCAGGCCATGTTCCATGCGCTTGATGAAACCGATGTTGAGTTCCCGCGCCTCGGCCTCGAGGACGCCGCTCTGCACCGCGATGCCGGCCTGCATCAGACGCAGCAGGCCGCGACCGGCGACCTCGGGGTTGGGATCCTGCATCGCCGCGACCACCCGCGCCACCCCGGCGCCCACCAGCGCATCGGCGCACGGCGGGGTGCGGCCGAAGTGGCTGCAGGGCTCGAGGGTCACGTAGGCGGTGGCGCCGCGTGCATTCTCGCCGGCCTGGCGCAGGGCATGGACCTCGGCGTGCGGCTCGCCGGCGCGGACGTGCCAGCCCTCGCCGACCACCTGGCCGTCCTTGACCAGCACGCAGCCGACGCGCGGATTCGGATGGGTGGAGTACAGCCCCTGGCGCGCCAGTTCCAGGGCGCGGGCCATGTACAGCGGGTCGGCGGCGTTCATTCCTTGGCCGGCTCGCGGGCGAGGCGTTCGATCTCCTCGCGGAATTCGTTGAGGTCCTGGAAGCGCCGGTAGACCGAGGCGAAACGGATGTAGGCGACTTCGTCGAGCTTCTGCAGCTCGGCCATCACCAGTTCGCCCAGCACCCGCGACTTGATCTCGCGCTCGCCGGTGGCGCGCAACTGGTGCTTGATGTGGCCGATGGCCGCTTCCAGGCGCTCGACGCTGACCGGACGCTTCTCCAGGGCGCGCTGCATGCCGGCGCGCAGCTTGTCCTCGTCGAACGGCTGGCGGCTGCCGTCCTGCTTGATCAGGCGCGGCATGACCAGCTCGGCGGTCTCGAAGGTGGTGAAGCGTTCGCCGCAGGCCAGGCACTCGCGGCGCCGGCGCACCTGATCGCCCTCGGCGACCAGTCGCGAGTCAATCACTTTGGTGTCATGGGCACCGCAGAAGGGACAATGCATGGTGCTGATACAGGCGTAGCTGAAGGAAGCCGCATGGTAGCGCATCCGCGCCCGACCGAGCACCCGCAGAATCGACCGGCGCCGGCACGCTGGGAAAGGCGAGAGGAATCGGACGTTGCGGACTACGCGAAGCGCGACAAGAATCACACTTTGCGCTATACAAGCGCCGCCCGGATTCCACCGCTATGGAGCAGCCCATGACCCTGCGCCCGATCGCCCTGCTGGCCGTCCTTCTCCTCGCCGCTTGTTCCAGCGACAAGCCGAAGCCTGCGCCAACGCCGCAAGCTTCGCGCAGCGTGACCATGGTCGAGCCGGTGCTACCGGCCCACCTGCGCGAGCTGAGCGGAACGCTGAGCAGCATCCAGGGCAGCCTGCCACGCGGCAGCGAGGTGCAGATGGCACTGCTGGTGATCGACGAGCGCGACCGTCCACAGCGGCTGCTGGCCAGCGAGACGGTGCTGGCCACCGGCGAACTCATGCCCTTCCGCCTGCCGTTCAACCCCGAATCCTTCCCGCCGGCCGGTGGCGCGCTGCGCGTCGAACTGCACGCGCGGGTGATCCAGTCCGGCCAGTTGGCCTGGCGCCTGCATCCGTTGCGGATCGCCCAGCCGACCACCCAGTCCCTCGGCGAACTGCGCCTGGTACGCGCGCCGTGACGGCACCGCAAGCCCTGACCCAGGCGCTGGGCGAGCTGCTCGGCGACGCCCGGCTCAGCGCCACCGCGCTGCCCGGCACTGACCTGCGCCTGTGGCTGATCGACGCGCAGAACATGGACCGCCAGTTCAGCCCGGAGGAAACCCGCCGCATCCTCGAAGAGCCGCCGTACTGGTGCTTCTGCTGGGCCAGCGGGCTGGTCCTGGCGCGCTGGCTGGCGGCGCGCCCGCAGTGGGTCCGCGACAAGCGCGTGCTGGACTTCGGCAGCGGCTCCGGGGTGGCGGCGATCGCCGCGGCCCGCGCCGGCGCCGCCGAGGTGGTGGCTTGCGACCTGGATCCCCTGGCGCTGGCAGCGAGCCGGGCGAACGCCGAACTGAACGGAGTGGAGCTGAGCTATTCGGCGGACTTCTTCGCCGAGGACGATCGCTTCGACCTGATCCTGGTGGCCGACGTGCTCTACGACCGCGCCAACCTGCCGCTGCTCGACCAGTTCCTCAGCCGCGGCCGCCAGGCGCTGGTCGCCGACTCGCGGGTCCGTGACTTCCGTCATCCGCTGTACCGACGCCTGGACGTGCTCGAAGCCTGTACCTGGCCGGACCTCGCCGAGCCCGCCGAATTCCGCCTGGTCAGCCTGTATCACGCCGAACGCGGGCAAGCCTGAGGCACGGGCTTGTTTGCGCGCGGCGCGCCCCCACTTATAGTGGTCACCACCTTGCGTTTCCGAGAATCGACATGAGCGATACGCCCTACATCTTCGACGTCACCGGCGCCAACTTCGAGCAGCTGGTCATCGAGAACTCGTTCCACAAGCCGGTCCTGGTGGACTTCTGGGCCGACTGGTGCGCCCCGTGCAAGGCGCTGATGCCACTGCTGGCGCAGATCGCCGAGTCCTACCAGGGCGAATTGCTGCTGGCCAAGGTCAACTGCGACGTCGAGCAGGACATCGTGATGCGCTTCGGCATCCGCAGCCTGCCGACCGTGGTCCTGTTCAAGGATGGCCAGCCGGTCGACGGTTTCGCCGGCGCCCAGCCCGAATCGCAGATCCGCGCCCTGCTCGAACCCCATGTGAAAGCACCGGCGCTGCCCGACGAAGACCCGCTGGAAGTGGCCCAGGCGCTGTTCGCCGAAGGCCGCATCGGCGACGCCGAAGCGACCCTGAAAGCCCTGCTGGCGGAGAACAACGAGAACGCCGCGGCGCTGATCCTCTACGCCCGCTGCCTGGCCGAGCGCGGCGAACTGGAAGAGGCGCAGGCCATCCTCGACGCGGTGAAGAGCGACGAGCACAAGCAGGCCCTGGCCGGCGCCCGCGCGCAGCTGACCTTCCTGCGCCAGGCTGCCGACCTGCCCGACAGCGCAGAGCTGAAGAGCCGCCTGGCGGCCGATGCCGGCGACGACGAGGCAGCCTACCAGTTGGCCGTCCAGCAGCTCGCCCGGCAGCAGTACGAGGCGGCCCTGGACGGACTGCTCAAGCTGTTCCTGCGCAACCGCGGCTACCAGGACGACCTGCCGCGCAAGACCCTGGTGCAGGTCTTCGACCTGCTTGGCAACGACCACCCACTGGTCACCGCCTACCGCCGCAAGCTGTACCAGGCGCTCTACTGAGTCGCCGAGCCCCGTCCGCGGGGCTCAGTCCTCCAGCCAGACGAACACCTGGGTGCCGTCGACCACCTCGACCTTGACCCGGGCGTCGTGCCGCAGGCGCACCAGCAGTTGCTTGGCGGCGCCGGCATTACCGCTGAACCCCTCCAACTCCGCCAGCAACTGCGGCCCCTCGATCCGCCCGCTGCCGCGCAGCAGGTCCTGGGCGGTCTGCCATAGGCGATCCACCGGCGCTGCCGGCGCCGGCGCCCTGGCCGCCGCGACCTGCGGCTCGCCCAGCGGCGGCGGGGGCACGTGTTGCGCCAGCTGGCGCCAATCCTCGGCGTCCAGTTCCAGGGTCAGGTCCACCGGCCAGTCGCCGATGCTTCCGCGAATCCGCACCATCTCGTTTCTCCACAAGCGAATCGCGCCATGCTCCCACGTCGGCGCGTAGGGGCCAAATCGGCCAGGCTAGGCAGGCGGAAAAATTCGTTATAACGTAACAAACTCTTTTCCTTCCTTGCCGGAGTCCCGTTCATGCGCCCACTGCTGTTAGCCCTCGTCTTGCTGCCGTTCGCCGCCCAGGCCCATGACGACCACGACCATGACCACGCCCATGGCAGCCTGGGCAAGCACGAGCACGGCGTCGCCCAGTTGAACGTGGCGCTGGACGGCAAGACCCTCGAACTGGAGCTGGACAGCCCGGCGATGAACCTGGTCGGTTTCGAACACGCCGCCAGCACCGACGCGGACAAGGCCGCCGTGGCCAAGGCCCGCACGCAGCTGGAAAAACCGCTGGAGCTGTTCGCCCTGCCGGTCACCGCCGGCTGCTCGGTGGCCAGCCAGGAACTGCGGAGTCCGCTGTTCGGCGACAAGGCGCCGGCCCACGCGCACAAGGAGAAGGCAGGCCACGAACACGAACACGGTCATGCCGATATCCACGCCCATTACCAGCTCAGTTGCGAGAAGCCCGAGCTGCTCAAGCTGCTGACCCTCGCCGAGTTCTTCAAGCGCTTCCCCGCCACCCAGAAAATTCAGGTACAACTGATCGGTCCCGACGGCCAGAAAGGCGCCGACCTGGCTCCGGCCAGCGCCGAGCTGAAGCTGTAGGATCGTTCCGGAGGCGCCGCGAGGGATTCGGCGCGGCGCCCCTCCATCCATTCTCGAGGCTCCGGCGGAGCGTTCCGCCCCTACCCCCATGAGCGCACTGATCACCCTGACCAACCTCGGCTTCGCCTGGCCCGGCCAGGCGGAGTTGCTGGACATTCCCAGCTTCCATCTCGAACGCGGCGAGAGCCTGTTCCTCAAGGGGCCTTCCGGCAGCGGCAAGACCACCCTGCTCGGCCTCCTCGGCGGCGTGCAGAAGCCCGGCCGCGGCAGCATCCGCCTGCTCGGCGAGGACCTGGAAAAGCTGTCCGCCGCGCGCCGCGACCATTTCCGCGTCGACCACACCGGCTACATCTTCCAGCAGTTCAACCTGCTGCCATTCCTCTCGGTACGCGAGAACGTCGAGCTGCCCTGTCACTTTTCCGCGTTGCGCCGTCAGCGCGCCCGCGAACGCCACGGTAGCCCGGCGCAGGCCGCCAGCCATCTGCTCGGCCAGCTCGGCCTCGGCGGCGAACTGCACGAACGCCGCGCCGACAGCCTGTCCATCGGCCAGCAGCAGCGGGTCGCCGCCGCCCGCGCGCTGATCGGCCAGCCGGAGCTGGTGATCGCCGACGAGCCGACCTCGGCGCTCGACGCCGACAGCCGCGAGGCGTTTCTCCAGTTGCTCTTCGCCGAATGCCGCGAGGCCGGCGCCAGCCTGCTGTTCGTCAGCCACGACCAGAGCCTGGCCGGGCTGTTCGACCGCAGCCTGTCCCTTTCCGATCTCAACCGCGCCGCCCGGCCGGCAGGACTCTGAGCATGTATCTCTTCCGACTGGCACTGGCCAGCCTGGCCAACCGCCGCTTCACCGCCCTGCTGACGATCTTCGCCATCGCCCTCTCCGCCTGCCTGCTGCTGGCGGTGGAGCGGGTCCGCACCGAGGCCAAGGCCAGCTTCGCCAGTACCATCTCCGGAACCGACCTGATCGTCGGCGCGCGCTCCGGCTCGGTGAACCTGCTGCTCTACTCGGTATTCCGCATCGGCAACGCGACCAACAACATCCGCTGGGACAGCTACCGGCACTTCGCCGGAAACCCGCGGGTGAAGTGGGCGATCCCGATCTCCCTCGGCGACTCGCACCGCGGCTACCGGGTAATGGGTACCGATGCCGGCTATTTCGAGCACTACCGCTACGGCCGCGGCCAGGAACTGCAACTGGCCGAGGGCCGCGCCTTCGGCCAGGACCTGTTCGACGTGGTGCTCGGCGCCGAGGTGGCCGAAGCCCTGCACTACAGGCTCGGCGAGAAGATCGTGCTGGCCCATGGGGTGAGCACGGTGAGCCTGGTCAAGCACGACGACAAGCCGTTCACCGTGGTCGGCATCCTCCAGCGCACCGGTACCCCGGTGGACCGCACCCTGCACATATCCCTCGCCGGCATGGAGGCGCTGCACGTCGACTGGCGCAACGGGGTGCCGGCGATGGGCGCCGGGCGCGTCAGTGCCGAGCAGGCGCGGCACATGGACCTGCAACCACAGGCGATCACCGCGTTCCTGGTCGGCCTGAAGAGCAAGGTGGCGACCTTCGCCCTGCAACGCGAGGTCAACGACTATCCCGGCGAACCGCTGATGGCGATCCTCCCCGGTGTCGCCCTGCAGGAACTGTGGGGCCTGATGGGCACCGCCGAGAAGGCACTGTTCGTGGTCTCGCTGTTCGTCGTCCTCACCGGCCTGATCGGCATGCTCACGGCGATCCTCACCAGCCTCAACGAGCGCCGCCGGGAGATGGCCATCCTGCGCTCGGTGGGCGCGCGCCCCTGGCACATCTTCGGCCTGCTGCTGGCCGAGGCCTTCAGCCTGGCGCTGGCCGGCGTCGCCCTCGGCCTCGGCCTGCTCTACCTCGGCATCGCCGCCAGCCAGGGCTACGTCCAGGCCAACTACGGCATCTACCTGCCGCTGGCCTGGCCGAGCGACTATGAGTGGAGCCTGCTCGGGGCTATCCTGGCGGCCGCCGTGCTGATCGGCTGCGTGCCGGCCTGGCGCGCCTACCGCCAGTCCCTGGCCGATGGCCTGTCGATCCGCCTATGACCCGGAGATATTCCCCGATGCTGCGCTCCCTGACCGTCCTCCTGCTGGCTTTCGCCCTGCTCCTGGGCAGTGCCGTGGCGCGCGCCGCGCCGCGCGAACTGACCTGGTCGCAACTGATCCCGGCCGGCGCCCCGCCCGCCCCGGCGCCGCTGCCGATCCACGACCTCGCCAACGCCCTCAGCGAAGCCGGTCCGGCGGCCAGCCAGCAGAGCCCCAACGCCCCGGTGGTGAAGGCACTGGACGGCATCGAGGCCAAGCTGCCGGGCTACATCGTGCCGCTGGAAATCAGCGAGGCCGGGCTGGTCACCGAGTTCCTCCTGGTCCCCTACTACGGCGCCTGCATCCACGTACCGCCGCCGCCGTCGAACCAGATCGTCTACGTGAAGACCGCCAAGGGCGTGCAGATGGACGAGTTGTATCAGCCATTCTGGGTCGAGGGCACCTTCAAGGTGGAGAACGCCAGCAGCGAGCTGGCGGCGGCCGGCTACCGCATGCAGGCGAGCAAGGTGACGCCCTACGAGTACGAAGGTGGCTGAACGACATGCGACAATCCGCCGCGCCATTTACGTTGCGGCGGTCACATTTGCTCCTAGGATTGATTGAGCTGTGTCAAGGAAGGCAACTGTTAGCTGGCTGACCATTAGCAGCACCAACACTTTCTAATACAAGGAATGGAGCTCATCATGCGTAAGTCCTGGCTTACCGCTTCCCTGCTGGCCCTCACCGTCGCCTCCCCGTTCGCCGCTGCGGATATTCAAGGACACAAGGCCGGTGACTTCATCATCCGTGGCGGCTTCGCCACCGTCGATCCCGACGACAGCAGTTCCGACATCAAGCTGGACGGCGCCAAGCAGCGCGGTACCAAGGCGACTGTCGACAGCGACACCCAGCTCGGCCTGACCTTCACCTACATGTTCGCCGACAAGTGGGGCGTGGAACTGGTCGCCGCCACTCCGTTCAACCACCAGGTCGACGTCAAGGGCCTCGGCCCGGGCCTGGACGGCAAGCTGGCCGACATCAAGCAACTGCCGCCGACCCTGCTGCTCCAGTACTACCCCATGGGCGGTACCAACAGCGCCTTCCAGCCCTACGGCGGCCTGGGCGTGAACTACACCACCTTCTTCGACGAAGACCTGGCCAGCAACCGCAAGGCGCAGGGTTTCAGCAGCATGAAGCTGCAGGACTCCTGGGGCCTGGCCGGCGAACTGGGCTTCGACTACATGCTCAACGAGCACGCGCTGTTCAACATGGCCGTCTGGTACATGGACATCGACACCAAGGCCAGCATCAACGGCCCGAGCGCCCTGGGCGTGAACAAGACCAAGGTCGACGTGGACGTCGATCCGTGGGTCTACATGATCGGTTTCGGCTACAAGTTCTGAGTCGTAGACTGTCGCGGGGCTTGCGCCCCCAACGGGAAAAGGCGCCTTCGGGCGCCTTTTTTCATCCTGCGGAAACGGACCCCATGTACCTCTGGCTGAAGACCCTGCACATCACCTTCGCCCTCAGCAGCGCCGCCCTATTCGTCTGGCGCCTGGCCTGGAACTGGTCGGGGCGCAAGGCCAGCGGCATCCGCCGCTGGGGACCGCACCTGGTGGACACCCTGCTGCTGCTCAGCGCGCTCGGCCTGGTGCACCTGGCGATGCCCTGGCCGCTGCCGCTCTGGCTGCTGGCGAAGCTGGGACTGTTGCTGGGCTACATCGTCTGCGCGGCGTTCGCCCTGCGGATGGCGCGGGGCCCCGGCAAGGGCCTGCTCAGCGTCCTCAGCCTCACCCTGCTGGGCGGGATCTTCTACCTGGCGCTGAACAAGCCCTGGTGGTGATCAGCGTCCGAGCAGGCGCGCCAGGCCCACGCCCATCGGCGTCGGCTGGTCGAAGCGGAAACGCCGCAGCAGGCGCTCGTTGTTCGCCCGCGAATGCCTGATGTCACCGGCTCGCGCGTCGGCGTGGGTCACCGGCGGCAGGCCACCGAGCACCTGGCCGATCTCTGCCAGCAACTGCTTCAGGCTGATGCTGCGATTCAGGCCGACGTTCACCGCCCCGGGTTCCACCGCCGTCGCCTCCAGCGCCTGGACCAGGAAATCGACCAGGTCGGCGACGTAGATGAAGTCGCGGGTCTGCTCGCCGTCGCCGAACACGGTGATCGGCGTCCCCTTCAGGGCGCGCTCGGTGAATATGCTGATCACCCCGGAATAGGGCGAGGACGGGTCCTGGCGTGGCCCGTAGACGTTGAAGAAGCGGAAGATCGCCGGTTCCAGCCCATGCTGGCGGCGATAGAAATCGAGGTAGTACTCGCTGGCCAGCTTGTCCGACGCGTAGGGCGTCAGCGGCGACTTCGGGGTGTCTTCGTCGATCGCCGTGCCTTCGCCGTTCTGCCCGTAGACCGCTGCGCTGGAAGCGAACACCACGCGCTTCACGCCCTGCTCGCGCATCGCTTCGCAGAGGTTCAGGGTGGCGATGAAATTGCTCTGGTGGGTGGCGACCGGGTCGTCCACCGAGGCCTGTACCGAGGCGACCGCGGCCAGGTGGGCGACCGCCGCGCAGCCCTTCAGGGCGGCCGCCAGGGTCGCCGCGTCGGCGGCGTCGCCTTCGAGCAGCTCTATCCGTTCGTCGTCCAGGGGCAGGTTGTCGCGCTTGCCGGTGGACAGGTTGTCCAGCACACGCACGCGGTAGCCGCGCGCCAGCAGCGCGTCGGTCAGGTGGGAGCCGATGAAACCGGCGCCGCCGGTGATCAGGATGGGGCGTTCAAACATGCCTGTAGTACCTGTCCAATAGAGCCGGCAAACCTGCGCGCCAGGCGCGCGGCTTGATGCCGAAGGTGTGGAGGATCTTCTTGCAGACCATCACCGCGTGCTGCGGCTCGTCGAGCGCGTCCGGGCGCGCGGCATGGGCCTCCGCCGAAGGCTCCTGGATCAGGTTGGAGCGATAGGTACGCGCCTCGTTGAGGATCACCTGTCCCAGCGCCAGGGTGGTGGTCGCTTCCAGTCCGCCGTAGTGGTAGGTGCCCCACAGCGGCGCCTGGCAGTCGAGCTGCTTGAGCACCGAGAGCACCACCCGCGCGGCGTCGTCCACCGGCGTCGGGTTGCCGCGCCGGTCGTCGGCGAGGAACAGCGGCTGCGGTTGTTCGGCGCGGCTGAGGAAACGTCCCAGCAAGCCGTTCGGGCTTTCGTCCAGCAGCCAGCCGAAGCGGATCAGCACATGTCGCGGGCAGGCCGCGCGCACGCTCTGCTCCATGCGCCAGAGCGCCTGGCCACGCAGGCCCAGCGGAAGGGTCTCGTCCTTCTCGCTGTAGGCGGTGGCGCGGGCGCCGTCGAAGACCCGGTAGCTGGACGGCTGGACCAGCAGGATCTCGTAGTGCTGGCAGAGCTCCGCGAGGCGCTCGACGGCGCGCTCCTGGGCGCCCAGGCGCTCCGCCTCGACCTGCTCGGCCTGGAACCAGTCGTGGTAGAAGGCGAGGTTGATCACCGCGTCGGGGCGCGTTTCGTCCAGCAGGGTGGTGAGGCTGGCGGCATCCCAGCCCTGCTCGGGTGGTCTGGGCGCGAGGAAACCGATGTCTTCCTCCGCCCCTAGGCGGATCAGCGCCTGTCCAAGGGCATTACCGCCGCCCAAAAGCATCAGGCGCATTCGCATGGTGTAGGGGGGCACTCGAAATCTGATAGTGAATAGCGACGCGGCGCACGCCCCAAGGCAATGACATCCTGCGCCTCGCTGGCGACATGAAAGGTGCGGGCATCGGGTGCTGCTTGTCGCGGCAGGTACCCCGGACAGCGCCGCCGTTATTTTCATGCAACCTGACACGCCGCATTCTTGCTGTGCCTCCGGTGAAGCGTCAAGCATTCACCGGGCCAGCTCCGCCTGCGGCGCGGATCGGCGGGACGAATGGCAGCGCGCGGCGGCGTCAGGCCGGTAGCGCGCCGGCCCGATAGTCCTTGGGCGAAACCTCGAACTGCTTCTTGAACGCCCGGCTGAAATGCGCCGAGTCGCTGAAACCCCACTTGAAGGCGATGGAGGTGATCGATTCGCCGCGCAGCCGTGGGTTACCGAGGTCGGCGGCGCTGCGGCTGAGGCGCTGGCGGAGAATGTAGCGGCAGACGCTGTCGCCCTGCTCCTCGAACAACCGGTACAACTGGCGCACCGAGATGCGCAGGCGGCCGGCGAGCATGTCCGGACTCAGGCGCGGCTCCTGCAGGGATTGCTCGATCAGACGCTCCGCGTGCCGGCGCAGACTGTAGCCATAGAGCCCGGCCAGCGGTCCCTCCAATTCCTCGCCGGCGTGCTGTAGCGCCGGCCCGAGCAGGGCGATCAGCGCCTCCTGCAACGCCCCGCCCTCGTCCGCCACCGCCCACGGCTGCAGTTCTCCGGCGCACACCTGCTGCACCAGCAGGCTCAGCAGGCGACCGCTGGCGCAGTTCGGCGAGAGTTTGCCGAAGGCCCGCTGGCTGGGTGGCAGGTGCCGGCATACCTCTTCGCGGGAGAGATGGAACGAGGTGTGTTCGATGAGTCCGTGGGGAATGATCTCGCAGCCGCCCGCGGAGTCCATCAGCGCCATTTCCCCTGGCGCCAGCTCTATGCTGTCCCCACCCTGGCGCAGTTGCGCATGGCCGCTGCGCTGGACGACCAGGAAGCAGTGGCGGTCGTCGTCATGATCGGCATGGGTGGCCTGGCGGGCGATGCGCCCTGCGTTGGTGCGGATCTGCGCCAACTCCAGACCGCCGAGGTCCTGCCGCGAGATATCGCCGATGAACAGCGTCCGGTTCAGCGCGGGTTGCGATTCGAAGCGCCCGCAGACCTGGCGCAACGCCTGGTTCCAGGCTTCGAAGCTGTTGTGTGCGGAAGACAGGGTATGCACCGGGCACCTCCTGACGGCAACGGCCATCGTTATTGTTGTATGGCGCGGCAATTACCGAGCCACGCAGCGCTGCCGTTATGATTAACATGTTATCGATATACCCACAAGCTAGCGCAAATGGACCGGCGGATACGCATCCGGGAGAGCCGGCAAGGGCCGTTCAGGCGGGAGAAAGCAGGCGCTGCAATTGGGCGAAGGCGCCCAGCAGGGCCAGGCGCTGCTCGGCGACCAGAGGGATGTAGCGGCGATAGGCGGGGAAGCGGTTGACCACCTCGCACGCCCCCAGGTGTTCCAGGCTCACGGTCCAGCCCCTGTCGTCGCGGCAGAGGCGCAAGCTCCGGAAGTCCAGCGGCATGAGCTGCTCCAGCAAGGCCCGGTCGCCCCCCTGCAAGGCCTCCCGCAACGGCTCGAGCCCGCTCCCGCTGCGTACCTTGCAAAGGATGCCGCGACGCCGCAAACAACCGGCGTGACGCAGCTCCAGGCTGGCCGGCGGCCCCCCGGGCGCCGCCACGAACAGGCTGAACTCGGTGCTGACGATATGCATGAACAGGTGCGCCTGGACCCGCTCGCGAACCTCGAGGCTCAGCTCTTTCGTACGCAGCAACAGCCTGCCGTCCTGCGCCTCGCCGTCGCACGCAGCCAGGTTGCGCCGCACCAGGGCCAGGGTGGCTCCGGGGCGATAGGCGGCTGGCCGCCAGTCGCGCCAGTGACGCTCATACCAGCGCGCCCAGGCGGACATGCGCCCTCTCCCGCTGCTGCTGGTCCTCTTCGGCGAATTCCTTCTCCAGCACCTCTTCCACCGCCAGCGGACGGAACGGATTCACCCGCTGTACGCACAGGGTCCAGAACAGGGCGTAGGCGGCCGCCAGGCCGAGCATCAGGGCGAACGGCAGGTAGATGTCGGCGGGATTCATCCCCGGCGGCGTGATGTAGAACATCCCCAGCAGGATTCCGACGCTGGAGAATAGCTGCGGCAACGGGAACAGCGGCGAGCGGTAGGCGCGCGGCAGGTCCGGGCGACGGATGCGCAGCAGCACCACGGAGAGGGTCACCAGCAGGTAGGCGGTGCCCCAGGCGCAGACCGCAGCCAGGACCAGGTGGATGATCCCTTCGCTGTCGCCGCCCAGCCACCAGGCGTGCAGGCAGGGAATCGCCGCTGCCACGGCGATGCACAGCAACGGTGTCTTGAAGCGCGGGTGCAGGTAGGTGAAGGCCTTCGGCAAGGCGCCATCCAGCGCCATCCCGTAGAGAATCCGCGGCAGGCCGGCCATCAGGGTGTTGATGGTGGCGGCCCCGGCGAACAGCAGGCCCACGCCCAGCCAGATGCGTCCGAACGGTCCCATCACCTGCTCGGCGAATCGCGGGATCGCCATCGGCGTCTCCAGCAGGTGCAGGCCGCCGCCGAGGTCGAGGTTTTCCACCTGCCGGCGCATCGCCGCGCCATAGAGGAACATGCAGCAGGCCACCCCGATCAACCCCAGGGCCATCGCCCGCGGCAGGGTCCGCGAAGCGTGGCGCACCTCCGGCGCCAGCGGCGTGACGAATTCGCAACCGACGAACATGAACATCGCCATGCCCACCAGCGACAGCAGGGTCGGCAGGTCGTCGCCGACCATCGAGGCCCCGAACCAGCCCTGCAACTCCACCGCGGGCAGGCGCAACAGGCCGGCCACGGCGAAGATCATCAGGGTGCTCCACATGCCGAAGGTGAGGATCACTTCGGCGCGACCGAAGGCGGTGATCCCCAGCGCATTCAGCAGGCCGAAGCAGAGCACCATGCCGACGCCCACCAGCCAGGCGCCGCCGCCCGGCTCGGTGAGGGTATTCAGCGACTCGAAGTTGACCAGCGCCATGGTGCCGCTGAGCATGGTCTCGGCGGTGCCGGCGAACACATGGACGATCAGGTAGGCCGACAGCGTGCCGGTGATCGCGAAGAAGCGCCCGAGGCCGCACGACAGGTAGTCGTAGACCGAGCCACGGGTCGGCAGCAGGCAGGCGGCCTCGGCGAAGGTGGTGGACTGCGCCAGCATCAGCAGCAGCGCCACCAGCATCGCCACGGCGAAGGTTCCGCCGCCCAGGCCGAAGCCGGTGGTGGCGGTGAGGATCACCGGGCTGGCCATGATCAACCCGACCGAACTGGCCAGGGCGGTGGGGAAACCAACCCGCCCGCGGAGCAGGTGCTGGGTGAGTCTGGAGTTGGACATCGACGTATCCTCGACGGCAGCGTTGCTGTTGTTGTTCTTGCGTCAGGCCCTGCGGGACGCGCCGGCGTCCCGTACGCTCCGCCGGCAGGCGAGGCGTGTCGAACAAAAGGCTGCCGCGGAGGGCAGCGAAAGAGCCGAACGAATCGGCTCCCCCCGATTCATCGATATCAGTAGGCGATGCACACCGACTTGTTCTCGGTGTACGCCTCGATCGCCGCATGGCCCATCTCGCGTCCGATGCCGGACTGCTTGAAGCCGCCGAACGGCATCGACGGGTCGAGCAGGTTGTGGGCGTTCACCCATACCGTGCCGGCCTTGATCCTGGGTACCAGGTCCATGACCTGGCGCAGGTCGTTGGACCAGATGCTCGCACCGAGCCCGTAGATGCTGTCGTTGGCCAGGCGCACCGCTTCGTCGAGATCGTCGAAGGGCGTCGCCACCAGCACCGGCCCGAAGATTTCCTCGCGCACCACCTGCATCCCCGGGGTGACGTCGGCAAGGATCGTCGGCTGCACGTAGAACCCCGTCTCGCCCTGGCGCGCCCCACCGCAGACCACGCTGGCGCCCTCGGCCACCCCGCTTTCGATCATCCCCAGCACCCGCTCCTGCTGCCTGGCCGAGACCAGCGGGTTGATCTGCGTGGTCGGATCCAGGCCGGGGCCGATGCTCAGGTCGCCGGCGATGGCCGCCAGGCGCTCCAGCACCTGGTCGAAACGCTTGCGCTGCACATAGAGGCGCGAGCCAGCGGTGCAGACCTGCCCCTGGTTGAAGAAGATCGCGCCGGCGGAACCGGCGGCAGCCATGTCCAGGCTGGTGTCATCGAGGATGATCACCGGGGATTTGCCGCCGAGTTCGAGGGAAAAACGCGTCATGTTCTCCACCGCCGCATGCCCGATCAGCTTGCCCACCGGGGTCGAGCCGGTGAACGCCAGCTTGTCGATGCCCGGGTGCGCCGCCAGTGCCGCGCCGGCCTCGGCGCCCGTGCCGGTGACGATGTTCACCACTCCTGGCGGAATCCCCGCCTCCAGGCACAACTGGCCGAGGCGCAGGGCGGTCAGCGGGGTTTCGTCGGCCGGCTTGAGGACCACGGTGCAGCCGCAGGCCAGGGCCGGGACGATCTTCCAGATCGCCATCAGCAGGGGGAAATTCCACGGCACGATGGCTCCGACCACGCCCACCGGCTCCGGCACCGTGTAGGCCCGGTAGCGCGCGCCTGGGACCGCGGCGATCGACAGGTCGAGGCTGCGACCCTCGATCTTGGTCGCCCAGCCGGCCATGTAGCGGATGAACTCCACCGAGGCGCCGACCTCCAGGGCCCGCGACAGGTTGATCGACTTGCCGTTGTTCAGGGTTTCCAACTGCGCCAGTTGCTCGCCATGCGCCTCGACCCGTTCCGCCAGTCGCAGCAGCAGGCGCTCGCGATCGGCCGGGCGCTGGCCTGCCCAGCTGCCTTCGAACGCGCGCCGCGCGGCAGCGACTGCCCGGTCGACGTCTTCGGCGCCGGCGCGGGCCACGCGAGCCAGCTCGGCGCCGGTCGCCGGGTCGTACAGCGGCATGTCGGCGCCGGAACGCGCCGGCCCGGACTCACCGTCGATCAGCAGGCCATGGGGACTGCGCAAGAAGGCGCTGACGGACGGGTCGATGGCAATACTCATGTGTGCTCCTCGGCTTGGCGACGGCGCTGCGTCGTGCATGCGCCTACTACCCGGGAATACTCTGGACCCGCCGCTCCCCCGCTCGCTTGCTCCAGCCTGCCGGGTTTCTTGCCGCTGCCTGCCAAGCCAGGCAGAGAAAGACAAGACGGCACGCCGGGGCATGGACATTCTGCCCGACAGGCGGGACAGTGGACGTACCGCCGCCTCGTCCCACGGGAGCCCCGCGCCATGTCTTCGACCCTGTCGCCCGACCTCGGCCTGCGCTGCATGCAGGCCTTCACCCAGGTGGTGCCGGCCAGCCTGTGCGTGTTCTATCGCATCGACGAGGACTGTCGCGCACACGACTTCCAGCTCCTGCGGATGCCGGCCGGCATGCACCGCGACTACCTGCGCCACTACCGCGACTACGATCCGCTGCAGCCGCGCCACTGCCTGGCCAGCGCTTCGCCGGTAGTGCCGCTGCGCCAGGGCATCGCCCGCCAGCCCGCGAAGGACAGCGCGCTGTACCAGGGCTTCCTGCGACGCCACGGGATCTGCGACGTGGTCGAGGTGCTGGCGCATGCGCATCAGCGTCCGGTCGCGGCCCTGTCGTTGCTGCGCGACGCCCGCCTAGGGGCCTTCTCCGACCAGGAGCTGCGACAGTTGCGCGCCCTGCATGGCCTGATGGAGCTGGCGGCGCAGGCATGCGCCACGCCAACGGCCAGCGCCGAGCGCCTGCAAGGCCTGACACCGAGGGAACGGGAGATCGCCCTGCTGCTGCGCGACGGCGTCAGCAACAAATGCCTGGCGCAGTGCCTCGGACTCGGCCTGCCGACGGTGAAGACCCACCTGCTCAACCTGTTCCGCAAGACCGGCGCGCGCAGCCGCACCGAGCTGGTGAAGCGACTCTTCCTCTAGCCGCGCGCGGCCTGGGGGCTGCGCGCCTCCAGCCAGAAGAGGAACTGCCGCACCGCCAGCGGCTTGCCGCTCTCGTGCAGGCCGCGCAGGCGCTCGCGGTGGCGCCTGAAGGAAAAACCGGGAAATACCCAGGGCAGGTTCAACAGGTACCAGGCCAGGGCGCCGACATCGGCGAAGTGCAACACCTCCCAACCTTCGCCGCCTGCCACCGGCGGCAACTCCGCGGCCTCCAGCTGGGCCCGGGCGAAACCCAGGTTCCAGTGCGGCGCCTCCGGCGTCGGCGCCGGTTCGCCGAGCAACGCATAGAACTCGCGGTTGAAGTCGCCGGCCACCTGCTGGGTGAGGAAACAGCCGCCGGGCGCCAGCACCCGCCGGACCTCCGATGGCAGATAGGACTCGTGGCGGTTGCCGACCAGGTCGAAGGTGCCATCGGCGAACGGCAACGCCCCGCCGCCATCGCCCTCCCGGCCCTGGCGATGGTTGTCCGGCGCGCCCTCCACCTCGACCACGCGGATGCCCAGGGGCTCCAGGCGCCCCCGGGCAATCTCCAGGTTGGGCGCCCAGCCCTCGGTAGCCACGGTGAGCGGCGGACGATACGGCAGCCGGCTCAACCATTCGCCGCCGCCGGTGCCCATGTCCAGCAGGCTGGCGGCGGCCCGGCAGCGCTCCAGCATGCGCCCCGGGAAATCCCATGGCGGCGGTTCCAGGCGGATGCGTCCGCCATAGTCGTATTCCCAGCCGCGCATCGGTGTGCGGCCGGCTTCCACCAGCAGCGCGTCGAATTCGTCGCCCGTCGCCATTTCGCCGTTCTCCCAGAGACCGCCCGCTACCATCCCCGAGTCTCCTCGCCAAGGCAAGCCCATGGAGAATGTAAAGCTTGCTTGACAAAGAAGAGCATCCCGGCCAATGTAAAGCCCCCTTTACATGGACGGTTCAACCATGACCCACAAACGTTTCTTCCTCGAACTGCTTCTCGCGCTGGTCGGCTATGCCGCTGCCGTTCTGATCAGCGGCCAGTCGCTGGCGGGCACGGAACCGGGCGCCGGCCGGGTCTTCCTCGCCCTGCTGCCGGTGCCACCGATGGTCGCCCTGGCGCTGGTGGTGATCCGTTACCTGCGGCGCCTCGACGAAATGGCCCGGCGCATCCATCTCGAAGCCCTCGCCCTGGCCTTCGTCGGCACCGCCCTGCTCACCTTCGCCTACGGTTTCCTCGAAACCACCGGCTTTCCGAAACTCTCGATGTTCTTCGTCTGGCCCCTGATGGGCGCGTTCTGGGTCATCGGCTGCGTCCTGGGACTGAGGCGCTACGCATGAGGAACCGCGTTCGCGAGTTGCGCGCGGAGCGCGGTTGGTCACAGGCGGAGCTGGCCGGAAAGCTGGAGGTATCGCGGCAGACGGTGAACGCCATCGAAACCGGCCGCTACGATCCAAGCCTGCCCTTGGCGTTCAAGCTCGCCCGGGTGTTCGGACTGGCCATAGAAGCGATCTTCGACGACCGGGAAGGCCAGCTGGACTGAGTCCGGTCCCGCTTCCGAAAACTTCCGGGGCGCCCCTGGCGACCCCGGCGGCAAGCCCCCCTTACCCTGTACCAAATGGCAGTTGCCGCATTTCCCCTCGGGGCTAGCCTTGGACCAGGCCTATCGCCAGCCTTCCCCCTGGTCCCCGCTCGATACGCTGAAAAACCACGGATAACGTCTTTTCCACCGGCAAGACAGGAGTCTCAGCCATGTCGAAAGATTCTGTTCTTGGCTTATTCAGGCAACACGCAGATACCCATCCCGAACGCCCCGCCCTCGTCGATCGCGAGCGCTCGTTCAGCTACCGCGAACTCGACCGGCTCAGCGACCGGCTGGCCGCCCACCTGGCCAGGCGCGGCGTCGCCCGGGGCGAGCTGCTGCCCCTGCTGGCCGAACGCTCGGCCGAACTGGTCATCGCCATCCTGGCGGCCGCCAAGTGCGCAGCGGCCTACGTACCGGTGGACCGTCGGCAACCCGACAGGCGCAAGCAGGAAATCCTCCGCCAGTGCCAGGCCCCCGTGGTTCTCGCCACCCAGGCCGAGGACCTGCCGGGGCAACCGGTGGAGGTCATCGCACAGGCGCTCGCGACGAGTGCGGCGGGTGCCGCGCCGAGACCGGCGCTCGACGGCAGCGAAGCGCTGTATGTGATCTTCACCTCGGGCACCACCGGCGAACCCAAGGGCGTGGTGATCGAGAGTCGCTCCCTGGCCAACCTCGTGGGCTGGCACAACCGGCGCTTCAATATGGATCAACGGAGCCGCACCACCCTGATGGCCGGCGTCGGCTTCGACGTTTCCCAATGGGAAATCTGGTCCACCCTGTGCGCAGGCGCCTGCCTCCACCTGGTGCCCGACGAGGTGCGCCCAGACCCGGCGGCGCTGCTGGCATTCTTCGCCGAGCAGCGGATCAGCCACGCCTTCGCGCCTACCGTGATGGTGCCCGCGCTGGCGGAGCAGCCCGCCCCGCCGTCGCTGGCGCTGCGCTACCTGTTCTGCGCCGGGGAAAAACTGCCGCCGGTCGCAACCGGCGGGCTGCCCTATACCGTGGTGGATTACTACGGCCCGACCGAGGCCACGGTCTTCGCCACCTGCCGCATCGTCGACGCCGAAGCACATCGGCGACCCGCCTCGATCGGCACGCCCATCGACGGCTGCGAGGCATTCATCCTCGACGCCGACGACCGGCCTTGCCATGGCGACCGACCCGGTGAGCTGAACCTGGCGGGCGTCTGCCTGGCGCGCGAATACCTGCGCGACCCGGACATGACCGCCAGGCGCTTCCACTACTCGCAGGCACTGCGGCGTCGGCTCTACCGCACCGGCGACAAGGCCCGCTGGCTGGCCGATGGCAGCCTGCAGTTCCTCGGTCGGCTGGACGACCAGGTGAAGATCCGCGGCCACCGCGTCGAACTCGGCGACGTCGAGGCCGCGCTGTTGCGCCAGCCGGCTATCCACGGCGCGGTGGTGCTGGCGCATGCCGACCCACGCTCCGGTAGCCAGCAATTGAGCGCCTTCGTGGTCCCCCGCCAGCAGGACGGCGATGCCAGGGCCGTGCTCGCCGCCATCAAGACCGCACTGCGCCAGGAACTGCCCGACTACATGCTGCCCAGCCGCTATCTGTCGCTGGACAGCCTGCCGACCACGGTCAACGGCAAGATCGACCGCCAGGCCCTGCGTCGACGCCTGGAGGAACAATGCCAGGAACGACTCGACGAGCAACGCTTCGGCACCCCCGGCGAACTGCAAGTGGCCCTGGCCTGGCAGGAAGTGCTGGGGCATACCGACTTCGGCCTGGACGACAGCTTCTTCGAGGTCGGCGGCCATTCCCTGCTGGCCGCCGCCCTGGTGCGCGAACTGAGCCGACGCTTCGGCAACCGTGCCTACATCCACGACATCTACCGCACCCCGAGCGTACGCCAACTGGCGGCCAGCCTGGCGCGGCGCGCCGGCGAAGCGCCGCCGGCGCTGGACAGCGAACCGGCCCAGGAGCTGCAACGGGACGTGCGCCTGCCCGCCGACGTGGATTTCAGTCGGCCCATGGACGCCGCCCAGGTGCTCGCGCCACGGCACATCCTGCTCACCGGCGCCAGCGGGCTGATGGGCGCCCACCTGCTCGCCGAGCTGCTGGCCAGCCGCGAGGCCGACCTGCATTGTCCGGTCCGTGCGCAAAACGACGCCCACGCCCTCGAACGCCTGCGCCAGGCCGCCCGGCAGCACCGCATCGAACTCGCCGAGTCGGACTGGCGACGGGTCAGGGCCTACGCCGCCGACCTCGCCGAACCAGGCTTCGGACTACCGGCGGAAACCTATCGCGAGCTGGCCGGCAGCGTCGACCAGGTCTTCCATTCCGCCAGCGCGGTGAACTTCATCCAGCCGTACAGCTACATGAAGCGCGACAACGTCGAGGGGCTCGGCCAGGTCCTGCGCTTCTGCGCCAGCGGCCGCTGCAAGCCGCTGATGCTGCTGTCGAGCATCTCGGTGTACAGCTGGGGCCACCTGCATACCGGCAAGCGCCTGATGCGCGAGGACGACGACATCGACCAGAACCTGCCGGCGGTGGTCACCGACATGGGCTACGTGCGCAGCAAATGGGTGATGGAAAAGATCGCCGACCTCGCCGCTGAACGCGGCCTGCCGCTGATGACCTTCCGCCTCGGCTACGCCACCTGCCACAGCCGTACCGGCGCCTACGCCGACTACCAGTGGTGGAGCCGGCTGGCGCGGACCTGCCTGGAGTACCGGGCCGTGCCGCTCCTGCGCGAGCTGCGCGAGGGCCTGACCACGGTGGACTACATGGTAGAGGCGATCAGCGTCATCGCCCGCCAGCCTTCGGCGCTGGGCAAGAAATTCAACCTGGTGCCGAGCATTCCGCGCTGCCTGACCCTGGACGAATTCTTCGGCCGTCTCGGGCGACGCGCCGGGCGTCCCCTCCGGCAGATGCCGTTCGACGACTGGGTAAGTCTCTGGGAAGACAATCGCGACGCTCCGCTCTATCCCCTGCTGAGTATGTTCCGCGACAACATGTACGCCGGCCGCAGCACCGTCGAGTTGTACCAGGATACCTATCTCTGGGACTGCACCAACGTCGAGGAACACCTGCGCGGGAGCACCGTGCGCGAGCCGGAGTTCGACGACCGCCTGCTCGACCTGTACCTCGCCGGCCTGGGCGGCAGCGCCATGCGGTAACGAGGTCGCCGCGGCGGTTACGCAGCGGGACGCGCTTGGGTATCCTGTCCGCTTTATCGCCCGGAGAACCTCATGCACAACGTTCTGATCGTCGGCGCCTCGCGCGGCATCGGCCTGGGACTGGCGGATGCCTTCCTGCAACGCGGCGCACAGGTATTCGCCGTCGCCCGGCGACCGCAAGGCTCTCCCGGGCTACAGGCACTGGCGGAGCGGGCCGGGGAGCGCTTGCAAGCGGTGACCGGCGACCTCAACCAATACGATTGCGCCGAACGCATTGGCGAGATGCTGGGCGAGCGGCGGATCGATCGCCTGATCGTCAACGCCGGCATCTACGGCCCGCAGCAACAGGATGTGGCGGAAATCGACGCCGAGCAGACCGCCCAGCTATTCCTGACCAACGCCATCGCGCCGCTGCGCCTGGCCAGGGCACTGTCCGGCCGGGTTAGCCGGGGTGGCGTGGTGGCGTTCATGAGTTCGCAGATGGCCAGCCTGGCGCTGGGCCTGTCGGCCACGATGCCGCTCTACGGCGCCAGCAAGGCGGCGCTGAACAGCCTGGTACGCAGCTGGGAGGGCGAGTTCGAGGAGTTGCCGTTCAGCCTGTTGCTCCTGCATCCCGGCTGGGTGCGTACCGAAATGGGCGGCGACAGCGCGCCGCTGAGCGTCGAGGAAAGCGCCGCCGGACTGGTCGCGGCGGTGGAGGATGCCGCGGGCGTGAATGCCTGTCGCTTCGTCGATTATCGGAACCAGCCGCTGCCCTGGTGAAGCGGGCCGATCCGTCAGGGCATCCGGCAATAGCCCTCGGCCGCATACCTGATTAGGTCGGCATCGCGCTTGATGCCGAGCTTCTTCATGGCACTGACCTTCTGCGTACTGATGGTCTGCACGCTGCGATGCGAGCGCTCGGCGATCTCGGTGATGGTCAGTCCGGAGCCGAACAGACGGACGATTTCCGCCTCCCGGGGCGTCAGCCGTTCGTTGTGCGAGGAAAGCACCTGGTTGACGAAGATGTCCCTGATCGACGGCGAGAAATACTGGTTTCGCGAATAGGCCGCGCTCACCGCCGCCAGCAGGTGACTGGTCGAGTCGGACTTGCTGAGGATGCAATTGATACCCTGCTTGAGAATGGCCCGGATAAGGCCCGGATTGTTCAGCATGGTAAAGACAACCAATTGCAGATGCGGATAACGTCGCCGCAGCAATGACAACAATGCCAGTCCATCGCCATATTTCCCGCCCGGCATCGTATAGTCGACGATAACGACATCGCAGTCGCCTTCGTCGAGCCGGCCGATCAACTCGGTAGAATTGGAAACTTGACCGAGCATCTCCAAAGAACCGCACTGACTCAGTTCGTAGGAAATACCCAGCGAAATGGCGGGATGATCATCCGCAACCATTACGCGAATGCGATGTAGGGACATCCTTGCGTCTCCTTAAGCGGTACACGGCAGGCGAAAGCGTTACCAGGAAACCTGTGGTCTCGGTCATGCCTGCCGCAGGCAGGCGGCCGCCGCTCGGCCGGCAAGGAGGAAAGCGCGGTCCGGAATCCGCCGACGCCACTGCCCCGGTTCAAAGTGAACATGTGTATTTTCTAGTGAAACCGACGATATTTAATATAGTAAAACTACTATTTTTTCGCCTCGTAAACTAACAACAAAGACACTTGAAACAGCCCCCGAAAAACGTCTACGTAGACACTTATGAAAAACGATGAAATACGAAACGGACAAGCCAGAGCAGCAAAAAGTTTGAAAAAAGAGTTCCGCGACAAGCTGAAACTATCGCCTGGAAAATAGCGTTCGTTTATTTGCGCGAAATCCTACCGAGGAAACTTGCATATCCCTCAGAAAGCCTTCGCCCATACGCAATATCGGTATTCCGTGTGCGGGAATGGCATGTGCGCACGAGACCCAGGACGAGCAGCGGAGCGATATGCAGAGCGCCTTCGGCGATCTGCAACCACTGGAGGTGAGGGGCCGAGCCTTCGCGAGGGCTGGCGCGAAAGCGGCCGACGGCGCTTCCCGAGGCGGGGCGGGAAACGCCGGGGAAAGAGCGGCGGCGCCGCTCAGGGGAAGGTAAACGTGAACTCGGCGGCGCCGTCGGCGACCCCGGCCTTCAATTCGCCCTCCGCGCCGATACGGATGTAGGCGGCACTCAGCGGAAGGTCGGCGCTGTCGCCGACACGCCGCATCGGGTAGGGCGTGCCGTCGAAACGTATCCGCTGCTGGTCCAGGCCGTTCTTCACGACGATGCCGAACCCCGCCGCGCCGCCGCTCTTCAAGCTGAGGATCGTCGGGTCCGCTTGCTGCGCCGAGACATATTTGTCGCGGAAAGCGATTTCCGGCTTGGCCAGCGCCGCACACTCGCTGAGAGAGATATCGAAGGAGCGCTCCGTGGAGGTGTCGTTGACCCGCGGGAAGTTCTTCAACGCGACGCTACCCAGTTTGACGTTGATTTCCCGTCCCACCTCGACCTTGCATTTCTTCGGGATCGGCGGCGGCGGGGGACCGCCGCCGATCCCGATGGAGGCCGGGCCGATCAGCGAATAGGGCTTTCGGCAAACCCCGGTGGGGTAGTTGTCCGCAGGCACCGCCAGGACGCTGCCGATGGACGCTTCGCCCTTCAGCCTGTCCACCGCCCAGAGATTCAGGGTGGCGCTGCCGGATACGCTGGTTACCTTCAGGTCGCCGGCAGGCAACTCGCCGGGGTCGACCGTCAGGACCAGTTCCTGTAGGTAGTCGCTGGTCGTGCTTCCGGAAAAGCTCGTGACTCGCTTGTCCAGCGCATGGGGCTGGTTGTCGACCGGAATCACCCGCTTGACGCCGTCCTGGGCATCCACCGAGATCCGATAGCCGATGCCTTTGACGTCGGACGCCACCGTGCCGTAAGGCCCCGGAAAGCCCACCCCGGACCAGTTCCCCCCGATGACCAGCTCATGCGCCTCCTGGGAAGCCTGGGGCTTGTAGTTCAGGAACAGGCTCACCGGCCTGGCGAACAGCACCGTGCCTTTCGCCGTGCCGCTGGTCAGCTCGTTCACCACACGCCAGGGCAAGCCTTTGCCATTGCCGAACGAGCAGTTCAGGGCGACCTCGTTCAGGGCCCAGGCCTGGCCGCCGGTCAGGCAGCAGAGGCCGAGAACGAGCGCCTGCCGAGCCTGCGCGCCAGGCCGGCGGCGCAGGGAAACGCGGCCGGGAAATAACCTCATGCTCATGGAACTCTCCAAGATTGCGCCTGCGGAAGAGGGCCACACTCCAGGCGAGAGCGGCCCCGGCCGGGAAGGGAGGTCCGCCAGGGACCTCCCCTGCCGGCCTTACCAGATGTTGCCGTAGTCGATACCGGCAGGCGGCAGGAGCGCCGCCTCGCCGATCACGTAGTTGCCGCCCAGGACCCCATGGTTCTCGCCGACCTGCGCACCGTAGATCTGGCCGTAATGGGACTGAGGCTTGAAGTCGATCTTGCCGCTAACGCCGGAGTACTTGATCGATCCCAGGTTGACGCCGGCCAGCCCGCCCATGGAGACGTAGTAGTCGCCACTGACGGTGCCTTCCGACATGGACGAAACGATGCGTCCCTGGATCTGGTTCTCGCCGACCAGGCCGCCGATGCGGCTGCGCCCGCCGCCGCTGACGGTACTGCTGCTGCGCGCCGACAGGATCGAACCGGCGTTGCTGCCGACCAGGCCGCCAACCGACGCACTCGCAGCGGCGCTGACCCTGCCGCTGGCATCCACGTTGAACAGTTCGCCGCCGTTGTGGCCGACGAGCCCGCCCACCAGGCTGTTGAAGCCGCCGCTCACGTCGCCGCGCGAGATCGCATGGGCGACGGAACCGCCGAGGTTGTGTCCAATCAGCCCGCCGACGCGACTGTTGCTGCCGCCGCTGACCTTGCCCGTCGCCTCGGCGGTCTCGATGGCGCTCTGGCTATTGTTGCCGACCAGCCCGCCCAGATCCGCGCCGCCCTGGTCCGTGACGCTGCCGCTGGCTTTCAGGTTTCCGAGCATGCCGTTGCCTTCTGCCTTGCCGATCAGCCCGCCGGTCGCCAGGCCGCCCTTGCTGTACACCGACCCGCTCGCCTGCGAGCGGAATATCTCGCCGCCGGAACTCAGGCCGACCAGCCCGCCGGTATTCCCCGCGCCGCCGGCCTCCACCTGGCCGCTGGCGCTACTATCGGAGACGTGGCCGAACATGTTGTAGCCGACCAGGCCGCCGACGTTCAGGCCGGGCCGGTAGGTCTCGACCTTCCCCTGGCTGCCGGACGCCCTGATCATGCCCTTCGCATTCAGTCCGACCAGGCCGCCGACGCCGCCCAGGCTGTTGCGCTCGGTGGACTGTGCAGCCACATGGACGTTGCTGTGGGCGTTCTCGATGACCGCCTCCGGCCCCCAGGCAGTGGTGAAGTTCTCCCCCACCAGACCGCCGACCGCCGTGCTCGCCGCATAACCGGTGACGCCGCCGCTGACGGATGCGTTCGCGATCTGCCCGCTGATATTGCGCCCGACCAGGCCGCCCAGTGCGTTGGAGCGCAGTCGGCTGCCGACGACCGAGACCCCGCTGGCGCTGACGTTGGCGATGCGGCCGCTGTTGATCCCGACCAGGGCGCCGAGCGAAGACGGTCCGGAGCCGTAGGTGTTATCGGATACCCGCAGGTTGTTCAGCTTCAGGTTGCTCAGGGTGCCCGAGGAGCGGGCGAACAGCCCGACATTCGGCCCGGTGTTGCTGATCGAGAGATTGCCGATGCTGTTGCCGAGACCGTCCAGGGTGCCGCTGAAAACGCCGGCGGGCCCGCCGATGGATTGCAGCGCCGTGCAGTAATAGCTGCCGCCCAGGATATTGCCGCCGAGCACGTACAGGCCGTCCAGGTTCTTGTTGATCGCCTGCAACTGCGCCAGGTTCTGCACCACCGTGTAGTAATAGCCACCGGAGACGTAGGTCGCGTTGGCCCCGGCCAGGGAGACCGACGCCGTGCCGTTCACCCGGTGGCCTTCGCCGGCATCCATGGCCAGCGCGCTGCCAGCCCCGCCGAGAACGATCTTGTCATTGATATCGATAGCGCCTTCGGCCTTCAGCTCCAGCCCAGCCTTGGCGCCACTGGCATTCAGCCTGCCATTCAACGTCAGGTCGGCCGCGGAGCCCAGCCCCAGCCGGTTGCCCGATGCCCAGCTCACCGAGCCGTCGAGGTCCAGGTCGCCCTTGGTCGAAACCAGTTCGATATTGGTGCTCGCCAGGTTCCGCGACAGGGTGTCGGCATGAACGGTGACGCCATCCGACACCGCCGACGGGCGCACGTCGATCTTGTCGGCGGCAATCTTCCAGGTGCCGTTGAGGCCATTGCTGGCGAGCGTGTTCACCTGGGTGCCCAGGGCCACTTCCACCGCCTGCCCCCGGACCTCGACCGTGCCGCCGTGCCCCGGACCTTTCAGCGCATTGGCGGACAAGGCGCCTCCCACCATGACCTTGCCGTCCGGGCCGCCATCGAGCACGATCCGCCCGTTCTTGCCGCGCAGCGAACGGGCCTCGATGGCACCCTGGGAGTTCACCACCGTGTTGAGCAGCGCATTGGCGGTCCTGGCCGCCATCAGGACTCGCCCCCCGTCGGCCTTGAGCAGGCCGCCGTTGCTTGCCAGCGCATTGGCGACCCCGGCGTCGACGCGGATGTCGAGCAGCTTGTTGCCGTCGAAATTCAGCGTCAGGTCGCTGCCCGCGCCGAGCCCGACACCGCCCATCTGCGCCAGGACCGTCCCGCGGTTGTCGACCTGCGCGCCCAGCAGGGCGATGCTGCCGCCTTCTGCCGCGGTGATGGCGCCCCCGTGGTTGAGGACACCGTTGGTAGAGGGACCCGTGAAACGGTATCTGGAGGAGTTGCCGTTGAACTCGGCATCCGTGATGTCCAGCGTGGAAGCCACCAGGCCGCCGACATTGACCTGGGCACCGCGACCGAAGAGCACGCCGTTGGGGTTGACCAGGAAGACCTGGCCGTTGGCATCGATCCGACCCTGGATATCGCTGGCCTTGGTGCCGATCACCCGATTCAGGGCGATCGAGCTACTGCTCGGCTGGTTGAAGATCACCCGCTCGCCGGCGGCAACGCTGAAGGAATCCCAGTTGGCGATGAGCTTGTCGACCTTCTGGTTGACCGACAGGCTGTTGCCGCCCGACAGGTGTATCTCCCCGTTCGCGCTCCCGCCGACCACCGTTCCCCCGCTTGGCAGCGCATAGGCCGGAGCCAGGGCCGTGGCGCCCAGCAGGGCCAGGGCGGAGGCGATCGCCGCCTTGGCGCCGGCGGGCTTGCCGCGCCTGCGACTGCCTTCGCTGACGACGTTCCAGCAGCCCTGGGATACGTTCCAGACCAGTGCATAGCATTTGTTCATGTGCTTCCTTCCTCCAGTGAAACCCCGCGACCTATTCGCAGGGCCGTGCTACGGCAGGAGCCCAACTCCCCGGGCCCTGCCGAACTCCTACGGGTATCTCTCTGCCGGCGCGTCGCCACGCTCGATCTGGCCGTCATCCCCCACCGCATCGAAATGGACCCGCGCCGCCTCGCCGGGCACGGCCGGCAGACTCAACGGGGTAAGGGCGAAAGGCGGCAGGGTGACGCTGCCGAGGGACATGGCGAGGTCGCCCTCGCCCAGCTCCAGGCGCACCAGGGAAACGTGATAGGGACTGCGGTTGTCCGCCTCCAGCAGCGCCCGCTGCCCCGGCCGTACCGCCGGACGCAGGCGCCAGACGACCTGGCGCGCGGCGGCTCGCGGATCGCCGGCCAGACCCTGCGGACGGAACAGGAGCTTCATCCGCAGGCGGTAGCTCACCAGCAGCAGGTTGCCGCTGCCGTCCTCCCGCCCCGGCACCTCCAGCAGGTTGACCCAGAACAGCGATTCCCGGTCGTCCGGCAGCGGCTCGCCGGTATGGCGAAGCTGGAGCGCCTGGGTCTCCTGCGGGTCCATACGCAACAGCGGCGGCGACAGGATGAACGGCACCGTGACAGCGCTCGGGTCCGCCGTCTCGTCGCCGCGATCGAGCCAGGTCTGGACCAGGGCCGGGCGCGTCCCGACGTTACCGACGCGGATCGTCAGCGCGGAAACGCCCGCCGGATAGATGAAACGGGTCCCGATCACGGACAGCGAGGCGGAGGCATCGGCCACCAGCGCCACCAGCAGGACCCAGGCCGTGCCGCATCGTCCCAGGCCGACGCCGGTCACAGCGTGCGCTCCCGGTCGGCGGCCGACGTCGGGCGACATGCCAGTTGCAGGACGGGAGGCGTCGTCTCGCGCGGGCCCAGCGCATAGTCGACCAGGCACTGCTGCTGCGGCTCGTTGCCCCAGCGCACCCGAACCGAGCCGCGATCCTGCTCGACCCGCAGCACCAGGCGGCTGCCCTGGCCGACGGCGCCCACCGACTGCCCGCTGTGGGCATCGAGCACTTCCGCGGCGAACGGCAGGGGCTCGCCGCTGGGCATCCGGCTATCCACCAGCAAGGGCCTTGCCACCCGCGTCGGATAGTCGAGGCGCACCACCGCTCCGGCGGTGGGCGCCACGTTGCGCGAACTGGACCTCAGTTCGATCTCGTCGGCCATGCCGTTGGGGTCGAGGTCGACGCTGTTCAACTGGTAGGGCAGCAGGTTGGGAATCACCGCATAGCCGTGGCGGTCGATCCGGCTTCCCGAGTAGCCGGCAGCCGCGCCCCTGGCATTTGGCGCGTGGACCAGGCCGATCGTCTCGCCCAGGGTTTGTGCCGCGGTGATCCCGCCGCTGTGCGCGACCAGGCCCCCCGCGGCCTTGACCGACAACTGCC
Organism: Pseudomonas sp. RC10-4-2; assembly: GCF_050433085.1. Classification (NCBI taxonomy): domain Bacteria; kingdom Pseudomonadati; phylum Pseudomonadota; class Gammaproteobacteria; order Pseudomonadales; family Pseudomonadaceae; genus Pseudomonas; species Pseudomonas sp. RC10-4-2. The sequence goes on along the minus strand of NZ_JBNPXX010000001.1, from coordinate 151,654 downwards.
GATAGCCCGGTCCCTGCGAGAGGCTGGAGCCGAGTTCGACCTGCGGCAGTCGATAGTCGAGGCTGGCGCTCTTCGAGGTCTGCCGGCTGTCGCGGTCATGGGAGGCCGACAGCGAGTAGGAGGCCTCGCCACGCTTGCCCAGCATGCCGGAAACCCCGCTGGTGAGCTGGGTTCCGCTGTTGCTGTCGCGGGTCAGGTAGCTGCTCAGGGTCGGCGACCCGCGTCCCGCGCCGCCCAGCGGAATGGACAGGTTCAGGCTGAACAGCGTGCTGGTCTCGCCGCGCTTGTCACCGCTGGAAAAGCCTTCGTAGTGGCTGCGCAGGCGTTGCGCGGAAATGGAGTAACTGACGTCGCGCCACTGGTTGCTGTAGCCGACGGAGAAGTTGACCGCCCGCCCGCCGCCGCTCCAGTAGCGCTGCGAGGAGCCGTTCAGGTACAGGTTGCCGCCGTTGCCCAGTTGCTGGCTGATGTTGGCGTCGAGACGGTTGCGCAAGCGCGAGAACGACTCCAGCGGCTCGCCTCGCTCTACCCGGTCCTGCATGAAGGCCGCGTCGCGCAGGCCGAGATAGCCACCGGTGGAGTAACGATAGGCGAGCAGCGAAAAGTTGGTGCCGGTGTTCGGCAGGTTCTTGCTGTAGGCGAGACGGTAGCTGGAGCCGCTAAGGCGGTCGTCGCCGGGAACCTCGGTACGCGCCAGCGTCACGTCACCGGAGAATCCGCCCACCGGCGTGTTCAGCGCCGCGCCCATCAATCCGGACATGTAGCTGCCGGTGAAGGCCCCGCCCGCGTATGCGGTGACGTCGTTGCCCAGGCCGCGCTGGTAGACGCCCTGCAGCATGTTCGGCCGACGCTCCAGGCTGGGATCGTTGAGCCGCCCGGCCGTCAGGCTGTAGCGCGTGGTTCCGGGGCGCAGCAGTTGCACGGTGGTGGCGAACGGCACGATGAAACTGCGGACTTCCCCGCTGGCTTCGGTCACCCGCACTTCCAGGTCCCCGCCATAGCTGGCGGTCTGCAGTTCGTCGAGAGCGAACGCCCCGGGTGCCACCGTGGTTTCGTAGATGAGGTAGCCGCGCTGGTAGACCGATACCCGCGCATTGGTACTGGCGGTCCCACGGACCACCGGAGCGTAGTAGCGCAGCGAATCCGGCAGCATCCGGTCATCGCTGGAAAGCTGCACTCCACGGAAGGACACCGCATCGAAGAACTCGCTGCTGGTGGAGTTTTCTCCCAGCAATAACTGCGCACGCCAGGCCGGCAGGTCGGTCTGCACATAGGTTGCGCTACGCTGGTAATGGCTGCCCATGCGGCGCGACCAGGTGGCCGTGCCGTTGTGGCGCAGGCGCGCCCGCCCGAAATTGAAGCCGGCGTTCATCCCGGCATAGCCGCTGGTGGCGCTCCTGCCGTGGTTTTCCCTGACGTGGAGATTGCTGTTGTAGTTGAGCAAGGCGGCGGAAATGCCGCTGTCCCAGCTCGCCGGATCGACATAGGTCTTCGAAGAATCCAGGCTCAGGTAATAGCTGGGCACCGAGACATAGACCGACTGCTCGGCGATATCGAGCTTGACCCGGGCCCCCGGCACATAGCGCTCGAGCGGGTCGCAGTGCAAACCTTCGGGCAGAGGATCGCGAGCCGAGGAACGGTCCTGGCCACGCGCGCTCTTCTCCAGGTCGATGCCCGCCCGCTCCAGCAGGCCCCGGTCGTAGCAGAAGACCGCGCTTTCCCGCCCCGGCTGGCGGCGCAGCTCGACTTCCTCGACGCCACGCCATCGGCTGTTGAGCAGCAGGTCGAGGCGATAGCGGCCTGGCTCGATGACGTCGCCGCGCTCGAAACGCGACGTATCGATCGAGCGTCCGCCCGGCCCCAGGGCCAGCATCTGCGCGTCGAAGACGATCCGCCGCGACGGTGCGTCCAACCCACCGGCCGGTGACGCAACGGCCGCCGCGGGCGCCTGCGGCTGTTTCGCCGGTGCTCCCGTCCTGGCCTCCTTCGCCTTCGCCCCGGCTACGCCGGCGGCGCCGACGGAGGACCAGGACTGGCAGGAGGACAGCGAAGGAAACAGTGCCAGCAGACAGGCGAATCGCAGGGAACGAACGGCGATCCCTCCCTGCATCGCCATTCGCAACAGGGCGACCTGCCCACCGTAAGCGGGAGCGGACAGGCACCTATGAAGAGAAACTTTGGGCATATGTAATCCCTGCAGCGATTTTAAAATCGCCACTCATATGTCGGGCCGTAAGTAGAAAGCGGGGAAACGGAGGGGTTATTTGCCGAGTGCCCTATCGAGGGTATTGCGGCCACCGTAATCGTTGATGACTTCGTATCTGACGGAAGCGGCTTCCAGGTTCTTCGGATTTCCCTGCCAGTCGAACTCCTTCGTCGAGAATGGCGCGACCATTCCCTTTCCCACGGACATGACACGGCCATCGACAATCAATTCGACGCTGGCGAACGAAACGTAGTAAGGCGTCGGATTATTTACCTGTACTACGGTCTTTTTTCCTGCTCCCCCTGACTCCAGAAACTTCCATTGAAGTTTCCCGGCAGCCGAATCGACACTCTTCAACTGGCTGGGTCGAAAGAAGAGTTTGAAGCGCGAACGAAAGGAAAACTGCAATGCATTGTTTTCGTCTTCGTCCCTGGGCGGAACTTCCAGGATATTCAGCCAGAACAGCGATTCGCGATCCGTCGGCAACGGGGCCTTCAGGTAGGCGATGCGCAATACAGCGCCGCCATTGGGGTCCACTCGCGTCACGGCCGGCGTGACACTGAAGGGAACCTGCAGTTCCTCGGGGGGAACGTCCTGCCGGCCATCGTCGATCCAGGCTTGCGCCAGCACGGGAGTGCCGGAGGTATTGCTGACCCGCAAGGTGACCTCGCGCTCGCTGGCCGGAAAGACGACGCGAGTGCCCTGTGCGATCAGCCCGGCGTGAGCCGTTCCGACGCACAGGGCGATGGCCACGGCGCTTGCCGCCACGAAAGAATGAAAACGATGCATTAGCGGCGCCATGGCCTCACCTCTTCGTCCGTCGACCGCCGCTTACTCGTACGCCAGGAGGTAGCGGATATGGGACAGGCCGGTACCCGCGATCACGGTCTTCTCGGTGGACACATAGGAGGCCTTGTACTTCAGGGTCGCCGTGTTCTTGTCGATGGTTGCCTTCTGCGGGGCGGCCTCGACCAAGCCCAGCGGGATCTTCGTGGTGTTGGCCGCCGAATTGTTGAAGATCTGGATCTGCACGCCCTTGGCTTTCGACGGCCCCATCAGCATCAGGTTGCCGCTGATACGGTCGACGTTGGTGACCGTATCGAAGGCGATGGAAACCTTCTTGTCATTGGTGCAGCCGGCACCGGAGAGGACCAGGTCGAACTCCTGGAAAGTGGAGTTGGTTCCGACGGCGGTGAAATGGGTCGGCGCCACAATACCCAGGTCGACGTTGGTGACGTTGCCCGCACCCGGCGCCTGACCGTTGATATCGCACGCGACGTCGGTGATGTTGCCCGAGAAGTTGACGATCCCATCGACCGCATGGGCCACGGGGGACATCAGCGCGAGAAGGGTGCCCGACGCAACGAGGGGCGCAAGAATTGCACGTTTGAACTTGTTCATCTGATTTCCTTTGGAGTTGTGGAACATCCTGGCTGCTCCCTGGAGAGCCGATGCAGTACGAACCGGCCAAGGTAGCCAAGCCTTTGCGCGCAACCGGGACGGCCGCCTAGAACGCCTCCGACCATTACGCGACAGCCGAAGATTGCGCCCTGATAAACGCAGACCCAAATACTAGAAAGAAAGACAGGATTTAAAAATAATAATCATACGAAAACATATGTAGTCCATTTCCGATAACAGCCAATAGGTACATAAGAATAAATTCAGAAAATACTTATAGAAGAACAGGAACCCATTAACTAAAAAACCAAAAAAGAAGAAACGAAAACTCATCTAATACTTCACCTTCGATAACTTTCCCTTCGCCGCTCCGTGCTATTTCCGTGGCATATCGACCTATCAACCATCCGGTCGATATCGGGATACTCGAAGACAGGCCAGCATGGGTTTCCCACGACGAGGAGAACCCTATGTCCGCCCACTCGCATTCCGGATGGATCACCGTCGGCGCCCTGGCCGACGGCTTCGCTCCGGACAACCACGTCCTTCCCGCCTGCGGCGATCTCGCCGGGCTCGAACGGGTCCTGCACTTCGCCAACGGCTGGGTCATCGAACATGCCTTCGACTCGCAGCGCCTGCGCTGGCGCCTGGCCGACGGCAGTGCCAGCGGCGAGTCGGACTACCGCGCCAGTTCACTGCGGGAAAACCTTTACCTGGTGGATTTCCTCAAGCAGGAAAACGGCCGGCCGGTCTCGGTCAGCCTGGTGCTGGACTTCGACAACCAGGCGTTCACCGCGGTGCTCGGCCATCTGCCCGACCGCGCGGCCTGCGAACAGGGCCTGTTCGCCCGGGCCCTGGCCGGCCGGGAACTGACCGGCGTGGAGGCCGAGTTCCTGCATGGCAGCCTCGACCGCCCGTGGCAGCCCGGCGCCTGCCCGCACGTCCCCAGCGACGAGTTGGTCGGCCTGCGCAACCGCTACGTCTACAGCGCCAGCGAGGCCTACGAACACATCTACCTCAATCCCGCCTTCTACACCTGGCAATGCCTGCGCGGCGCCGAGCGAGGGCTGGCCGATACCGACCGCTGCCACTGCTACCGACTGGCCGAACGCCTGTACCTGTTCGTCTGGCGCGAGAAGATCGTGCCGACCCTCGGCGTGCTGCTGATCGACCTGGAAGCCGGGCGCACCGACGGCAAGATCTTCGGCTACCAGGACGACGACTTCGCCACCCCGGTGAACTTCCCGGTCGGCGCCCTGGCCCAGGTGCTCAACCAGACCCGCCACGACCTGTGAGGACGCCCATGGACACCACCTTCGGCCTCGACCTGGCCCGCGTCGAAGCGCTGTTCAAGCGCGAGCTGCGACGCTTCGACGAACTGCATCCGCGCTCCGCCCAGGCCTACCGGGAAAACCGCCGCCACTGGCTGTACGGCGCACCGCTGCACTGGATGCAACAGTGGCCGGGCAACTGCCCGCTGCTGGTGAAGGAGGCCCAGGGCGCGCGCGTCACCGACATCGACGGCCAGCAGTACGTCGACTTCGCCCTCGGCGATAGCGGCGCCATGTTCGGCCACGCCCAACCGGCGGTGGCCGACGCCATCGCCCGCCAGGCGCGGCGCGGCTCGACCCTGATGCTGCCGACCGAGGACAGCCTGTGGGTCGGCGCCGAACTGGCGCGGCGCTTCGGCCTGCCCTATTGGCAGGTGACCACCTCGGCCACCGACGCCAACCGTTTCGTCCTGCGCCTGTGCCGGATGCTCAGCGGACGCGACAAGGTGGTGGTGTTCAACTGCAACTACCACGGCAGCGTCGACGAATCGCAGGTGGAATTCGACGCCGCCGGGCGCATGGTTCCGCGCGCGGGCGTTCACCCCAATGGCGTACGCCACGCCACCACCACCCGCCTGGTGGAGTTCAACGACCTCGACGCGCTGGAGGCCGCCCTCGCCCATGGCGACGTCGCCGCGGTGCTCACCGAACCCTTCATGACCAACGTCGGCATGGTCCCGCCGGCCGAAGGCTTCCACGCCGGCCTGCGCGAACTGACCCGCCGCCACGACGTGGCGCTGATCATCGACGAGACCCACACGATCTCCTGCGGTCCCGCCGGCTATAGCGGCGCGCATGGCCTCGAGCCGGACTTCTTCGTCCTCGGCAAATGCATCGCCGGCGGCATTCCCAGCGCCGTCTGGGGATGCAGCCAGGCGCAGGCGGAGCGGATCTGGGCGGTACTGCCGCACTTCCGACCGGGGCAGGCGATCAACCATTTCGGCTTTGGCGGCACCCTGGCCGGCAACGCGCTGCAACTGGCGGCGATGCGCGCGACCTTCGCCGAAGTGATGACGGAGGACGCCTATCGGCACATGTTCCAGCTCGCCGCGCAGCTCGAGGCGGGCGTCCGCGCGACGCTCGAGGAACTGCGCCTGCCCTGGCACGTGACGCGCATCGGCGCGCGCGTCGAGTACCTGTTCATGACCCACGCCCCGCGCAACGGCGGCGAGGCCCACCACGCACGCAACGGCCTGATCGAGGCCTGCCTGCACCTCTACCTGCTCAACCGCGGCGTGCTCTTGACGCCATTCCACAACATGGCGCTGACCTGCCCGGCGACCCGCGCAGAGGACGTCGAACTGCACGACCGCCTGCTCCGCGATTGCCTGGGCAAACTGCTGGAGCGCCCATCGTGAGGCGCTTGGAGAACCGCGTCGCACTGGTCACCGGCGCCGGCCAGGGCATCGGCCGGGCCATCGCCGAATGCTTCGCCGCCGAAGGCGCCAGGGTTCTGCTGGCGACGCGTACCGCCAGCCGCGGCCAGGCCGTCCTGGAGGCGATCCGCCTGGGCGGAGGCACGGCCGAACTGCTGGCCGTCGACCTGAGCGAGTACGACGCCGCGAGACGAGCGGTGAGCGCGACCCTGGAGCGCTTCGGCCAGTTGGACATCCTCCTGCACAACGCCGCTGCCTTTCCCCAGTGCGCCCTCGCGGAACTGGACGAAGGCACCCTGGAACGGACCCTGGCGGTGAACCTGAAAAGCTGCTTTCGGCTGACCCAGGCCGCCCTTCCCGCCCTGCGCCGCAGCGTGGCCGGGCGCGTCCTGGTGACCTCCTCGGTGACCGGCCCGCGCACGGCGATCCCTGGGCTCTCGCACTATGCGGCGAGCAAGGCCGGGGTCAACGGTTTCATCCGCGCCGCCGCGCTGGAGCTGGCCGGCGACGGCATCACCGTCAACGGCGTCGAGCCCGGCCTGGTCGCGACTCCGGCGCTGGGCAGCCTCGGCGACGCCGCCGCGCTGGCCGCGCACATCCCCCTCGGGCGTGTCGGCCAGCCGCTGGACATCGCCCAAGCCATGCTCTTCCTCGCCTCCGACGAGGCGAGCTACATCACCGGGCAGACCCTGGTTGTGGATGGCGGCGCGTTGCTGCCGGAGAACGGCGGGCTGGCCTGAAGCCGCTGGCGTTCGCCCTCTCCCTCCAGAGAGAGCGCCTTCCGACGTATCCGGCAAACACTTCCGCCGGCTCCGGTAGGGCGCTCGCCCTGTCCCACGGACAAGGGCCGACCATTTGCCGGGCGATTATCGAAAGCCCCTGCAAAATGGATGAATAAGAATGACTCTCAGCAGGTTAGTATCGGAAATCCCCAACCGAGAGGATTCGCTTCATGTTCCGCTCCACCTCCCATGTCCGTACCGAATCGGCCGCACGCTACGTCAATCGCCTGTGCAAGCACTGGGGCCACAAGTTCGAAGTCGAACTCACTCCCGAGCGCGGCTTCATCGACTTCGGCGACTCCAACTGCGAGCTGCTCGCCCACCCCGACCATGTCCTGATGATTCTCAACAGCCCCGACGAGGACAGCCTCGCCCACATGCAGAACGTGGTCGCCGATCACCTGCAACGTATGGCCAACAGCGAAAGCCTGGAGATTGCCTGGCAGCCCGCCGAAAGCTGAACGCGCCGCCACCCGGCCGCCCTTCGCGGCCGGGCGCCGGGCGTCACGCGGGGCCATGGAAAGTGCAATTCATTCCCCGGAAAAGCCATTCAGCTCGCTCCGCCCCCGTCCCATCATCCCCTCCAGGCGCTCTCGCGCAGATAACAACAATGACTGGAGACGATGATGAAACCCGAAGATTTCCGTGCCTCTGCCACCCGTCCGTTCACCGGCGAGGAGTACCTCGCCAGCCTGCGCGACGACCGTGAGATCTACATCTACGGCGACCGCGTCAAGGACGTCACCAGCCACCCCGCCTTCCGCAACGCGGCCGCCTCCATGGCCCGGCTCTACGACGCCCTGCACGATCCGCAGAGCAAGGAAAAGCTCTGCTGGGAGACCGATACCGGCAACGGCGGCTATACCCACAAGTTCTTCCGCTACGCGCGCAGCGCCGACGAACTGCGCCAGCAGCGCGACGCCATCGCCGAGTGGTCGCGGCTGACCTACGGCTGGATGGGCCGCACCCCGGACTACAAGGCCGCCTTCGGCAGCGCCCTCGGCGCCAACCCGGGCTTCTACGGGCGTTTCGAGGACAACGCGAAAACCTGGTACAAGCGCATCCAGGAAGCCTGCCTGTACCTCAACCATGCCATCGTCAACCCGCCGATCGACCGCGACAAGCCGGTGGACCAGGTCAAGGACGTGTTCATCTCGGTGGACGAGGAAGTCGACGGCGGCATCGTCGTCAGCGGCGCCAAGGTGGTCGCCACGAATTCCGCGCTGACCCACTACAACTTCGTCGGCCAGGGTTCGGCGCAACTGCTCGGCGACAACACCGACTTCGCCCTGATGTTCATCGCGCCGATGAACACCCCCGGCATGAAGCTGATCTGCCGCCCCTCCTACGAACTGGTGGCGGGTATCGCCGGATCGCCGTTCGACTACCCGCTGTCCAGCCGTTTCGACGAGAACGACGCGATCCTGGTGATGGACAAGGTGTTCATCCCCTGGGAGAACGTACTGATCTACCGCGACTTCGAGCGCTGCAAGCAGTGGTTCCCCCAGGGTGGCTTCGGCCGGCTGTTCCCGATGCAGGGCTGCACCCGTCTGGCGGTCAAGCTCGACTTCATCACCGGCGCCCTCTACAAGGCCCTGCAATGCACCGGCTCCCTGGAGTTCCGCGGCGTGCAGGCGCAGGTCGGCGAAGTGGTGGCCTGGCGCAACCTGTTCTGGTCGCTGACCGACGCCATGTACGGCAACGCCAGCGAATGGCACGGCGGCGCCTTCCTGCCCAGCGCCGAGGCCCTGCAGGCCTACCGCGTGCTGGCGCCGCAGGCCTACCCGGAGATCAAGAAGACCATCGAGCAGGTGGTCGCCAGCGGCCTGATCTACCTGCCCTCCGGCGTTCGCGACCTGCACAATCCGCAACTCGACAAGTACCTCTCCACCTATTGCCGCGGCTCCGGCGGCATGGGCCACCGGGAGCGGATCAAGATCCTCAAGCTGCTCTGGGACGCCATCGGCAGCGAGTTCGGCGGCCGCCACGAGCTGTACGAGATCAACTACGCCGGCAGCCAGGACGAGATCCGCATGCAGGCCCTGCGCCAGGCGATCGGCAGCGGGGCGATGAAGGGCATGCTCGGCATGGTCGAGCAGTGCATGGGCGACTACGACGAGAACGGCTGGACCGTGCCGCACCTGCACAACCCGGACGACATCAACGTGCTCGATCGCATCCGCCAATGACGCCCGCGTCGCCTCCGGAGGTTATCCCCATGTCCCAGCTCGAACCCAGGCAGCAAGCCTTCCGCAACGCCATGGCGCATCTTTCGGCGGCGGTCAACGTGATCACCAGCAACGGCCCGGCCGGACGCTGCGGGATCACCGCCACCGCGGTCTGCTCGGTCACCGACAGCCCGCCGACGCTGATGCTCTGCATCAACCGCAACAGCGAGATGAACACGGTGTTCAAGGCCAACGGTCGACTCTGCGTGAACGTCCTCAGCGGCGAACACGAAGAGGTGGCCCGCCACTTCGCCGGCATGACCGAGGTCCCGATGGAACGCCGCTTCGCCCTCCACGACTGGCGCGAGGGCCTCGCCGGGTTGCCGGTGCTGCACGGCGCCCTGGCCAACCTGCAGGGACGCATCGCCGAGGTCCAGGAGATCGGCACCCACTCGGTGCTGTTGCTGGAACTGGAGGACATCCAGGTCCTCGAACAGGGCGACGGCCTGGTCTACTTCAGCCGCAGCTTCCATCGCCTGCAGCGAGCCTGCCGAGCCGCCTGACCCCTCTCTCCGGAGCCGCCCCACAGGCGGCGTCCGGCCCTCCTCAGCCCTGCACCAGGGCGAAAAGCTGGCTGCGAAAATGGATGTCCAGGCGGGCAAAGGCGCGGTTGCGGTAGGTTTTCACCGTGCTTTCCTTGAGCCCCAGCTCGGCGGCGATACCGGCATGGCTCAACCCGCGCAGCAGGTGCAGGCAGACCGCCAGCTCCTGGGGTGTCAGGTCCGTCGCCCGGTGCAACAGCGCCAGCCGCCACTCGTCGGTCGCGCTGCGTCCCCGGCGCAAGGCCAGGTGCCCCCTCAGCAGTTGCAGCAGGGCCGGCACCCACTGCTCGAAGGCGGCGATCTCGCGCTCGCTGAAATAGCCGTCCTCGCGGTGCCGGTAGAGATTGAACAGCAGCGGCCGGCCTTCCTCGTCCCAATGCAGGCTCGACAGCCGCTCGCTCAGGCCATTGTCCCGATAGATCGCCTCGCGGTAAGCATCGAACTCGATGTCCTCGGCCAGCAGGTGGCCCAGCAGCGGCACCGGGCCGCGGCGCTGGCGCTGCATGCGCAGGAACAGCGGGTCATGGCTGTGGTAGTACCGCGAATAGGCCTGCCAGCAGCGCCACACTAGTTGCGCGTCGCGATGGCGAGTGCCGGCCAGGAGCAGTTCGGGGCGCGGTGCACCGATGCGCAGCACGTTGAAATGACGGGCGGCAACCCAATGGCCAAGGGTTTCCAGCAGAGCGGCGGGGAAGCCTTCGCCACCCAAGGCGCAGGCCAGCTCGACGAAGGGGCGCAGGTCCGCCGACGGCAACCCCGGCGGGGCATTCCAGAAGCTGATCATGGTTGCGGGCACGCATCGTTGTTCTTGTTGTAATGGGTGAGGAAGGGCAGGTCCTGTCCAGGCCTCGACCGACACGTTAGCAACCGCGACGGACGCCGGTAAACCCGCTGTCCACCTCTGGGGGGACAGGCCGGCACTGGAGGAGCGCTAGCCTCGCTGCATGTCTGCCGAAGGAACCCCCGACAATGAGCGCATCGCCTTCCTCCCGCCTGCACCTGCAGGTCACCGATTTCCGCGCTGTTGCGCGCGACGTGGTGCTGGTCGAGCTGGCCGCCGTGGACGGCACCGAGCTGCCGGCCTTCACCCCCGGCGCGCATCTGGAGCTTCACCTGGGCAACGGCCTGATCCGCCACTACTCCCTGCTCAACGACTGCCGCGAACGCCAGCGCTACCAACTGGCGATAGGCCTTGGCGACGACAGCCGTGGCGGCGCCCGCTTCATCCACCGCCAACTGCGCACGGGCGACCGCCTGCACGCGGCGGCACCGCGCAACCACTTCATGCTGCGCGAAGACGCCGCGCGCTACTGCTTCGTCGCTGGCGGCATCGGCATCACCCCGATTCTCTCGATGGTTCGCTGGTGCCAGGCGCAGGGCAAGGACTGGCGCCTACTGTATGCGGTCCGCGAACGCCAGCGCGCAGCCTTCCTCGCCGAACTGATGACGCTCGGTGGCGAACGGACGCGGCTGCATTGCAGCGACGAAGGCGACCCACTCGACAGTACCGCGCTGATCGCCGGCCTAGGTGCCGACGAAGAACTCTATTGCTGCGGACCCGACGGGTTGATGCAGGCCATCCGCGACGCCGGGAGCGGCTGCGCGGAACGCCTGCACTTCGAACGCTTCGACGCTCCAGTAGCGCCGGCGTCCTCGTCCGGCGGCACCGACGCCTTCCGCCTGGAGTTGCGCCGCAGCGCCCTGAGCCTGCGCGTCGAAAGCCACCAGAGCATCCTCGAAGTCCTCGAGGAACAGGGCCTGGAGCCTCCCTACGCCTGCCGCGCCGGGATATGCAGGACCTGCGAGACACGCGTCTGCGCCGGCGAGCCGGAGCACTTCGACCATGTGCTTTCCGACACCGAGCGGGCCAGCGGGGAAACCTTGCTGATCTGCGTATCACGCTGCCGCGGCAACTACCTGGAACTCGATCTCTGACCCCGAAGAACAACCACGGAGACGCCTCATGAGCCTGCCCAACGCCAATCTCATCGCCAGTTCACGCAAGGCCGCCGCGCAGATGGCCACGCGCGACACGTCGTTCATCTTCAACGAGTGGTACGTCGCCGCCTTCGCCGAGGAGGTCGGCCGCGAACTGCTCGCGCGCACTCTGCTCGGCAAGCGCGTGGTGCTCTATCGCACCCTCGCCGGCCAGGCGGTAGCCCTGGAAGATCGCTGCGCGCATCGCTCCTTCCCGCTATCGCGCAGTCGCCTGGAGGGGGACGGGATCGTCTGCGGCTATCACGGTTTCCGCTACGACAGCCAGGGCGAGTTGATCGAGACACCGTCGCAGAAAGCCTGTCCGCGCGGCGTCGGCATCCGTCACTACCCGCTTCTGGAGCGCGGCCCGCTGGTCTGGATTTGGCTCGGCGACCCGCGACTGGCCGACCCGAAGCGACTGCCGCAGCGGCCCTGGCTGGAGGATCCGGGCTGGGCCTGCTCCAAGGGCTACTTCCTACACCCGGGCAACTACGTGAGCATGCACGAGAACCTGATGGACCTGACCCATCTCACCTACCTCCACGCCAATACCATCGGCACCCCGGATTACGCCGGGGCGCCCTATGAGCTGGACCTGAAGGAAGGCCACTACCGGCTGGTACGGCACGTGCTGCCGACCACCCTGTCGCCGGTCTGGGGCCGCACCACCGGCCTCGACGGCTGTCCCACGGCGGCGCGCATCACCACCTCGGAGTTTCTCTCGCCAGGCCTGCACCAGGTCAGCGCGACCTTCTACGACACAGCCCTGCCCGCCGAGCGGCGACCGGAATTCCACATCCGCACGGCGCACATCCTCACCCCGGAGACCCACGGCAGCATGCACTACTTCATCGTCCACGGACGCGATTTCGCCCAGGACGACGAGACCGTCGGCGCTTTCATGCACGAGCAACTGTTCGCCGCCTTCGTCGAGGACGTGGAAGGCCTCGGCGCGCTGGAAAAGGTACTCGCGGAGGCCGATGAGGATAGCTACGAGATCTCCGTCGCCAGCGACGCGCCGGCGGTGGCCACCCGCACCTACCTCAAGCGCCGCGCCGATGAGGAAGCGCGCCAGCGCGCGGCGCACCGGGTGGCCTGAGCGCCGCCCTCAGCGGCGGTGCGCCGGCGGGATCGAGTAGGTGCCGACCACATGGGCGACCGGTTCCGCGTCGCCTTCGGAGAACAGCGAGACCTCGCCCATCGCCAGGGTCTTGCCGACCTTCATCAGGCGGCACTCGGCGACCACCCGGCGGTCCGCCGCGGGACGCCGCAGGAAGTTGATGGTCAGGCTGGTGGTCACCGCCAGCGGGACGATGCCGATCTCGCCCAGTACCGCCACGTACAGCGCGACATCGGCGATGGCCATCAGGGTCGGCCCGGAGACCGTGCCGCCGGGGCGCAGGTCGCTGGCGTCGACCGCCTGCCAGACCGTGGCGCTACGCTCGCCGACGGCTTCGACCACGACCCGGGTCTGGGGAAATTCGCGCTGGATGAAACGGGCGATCTGCTCTTTCTTGTCGGTCACGGAACGGGTCCTTGGCAGTAGGAGGAGGAAAGGTACGGTAGTCGGGTCTAGCGGCCACGCGCCTCGCTCGGCGTCATCCCGTAGCGCGCCTTGAAGGCCCGGGCGAAATGCGCCTGGCTGGAGAAGCCGTGGCGATAGGCGACCTCGGCGACATCCAGGCGCCGGCCCTGGGGCGAAGCGAGCAACTGGCGGGCCCGCTCCAGGCGCCGCTCCTGCAGGTAGCGCCCGGGCGAGCTGCCTTCCTGGGCGAACAGCCGCGCCAGGTGCCGGCTGGAGACGCCAGTGGCGGCGGCCACCCGCTCGCAGCTCAGGGCGGGTTCGTCGAGGTGCTGCTGGATGTACTGCTTGGCCGCCAGCAGGTAGGACGCGCCCAGGGCGCTGGCACGGTGCTCGCCGGCATGGTCGCTGATGATGCTCGCCAGCAGGTCGTAGGCTTCCTCCTGGTAGCGCTCGGCATCCTCGCCATGGGGGCTGTCGAGGAAATCCCGGGTACGCTCGCCGAGGGTCCGCACCAGCAGGCGCTGCACCGGGCTTTCCGCGCCGATCTTCAGCGGTCCCTTGAAGTCGCGCAGGCAGCGCTCGGCGAAATCGTCCTGGGGAATGTCGAAGATGAACTGCCGCATCGGTCCGGAAAAACCGAACAGGTAGGGCTTGTCGGTCCGGTAGATAACCAGCTCGCCCGGTTGCAGGAGGTTGCAGCCGTTGTCCTGGTAGAAGAACGACTGGCTGCCCTGCACCAGGGAGACGAAGATCGACTCCTTGGGCACTGCGCGGATCATCGAGCGGTCGCGCTCCACCACGTGCTCGTTGCCGCCGATGCGGGCCAGCCGCAGGCGTTCGAGGCAGAGGTTGTCCTGGGTCGCGGCGAAGCCGGCCTGGGAATACGACGAACATTTCAGGCCAACCAGGATGGAAGCGTTGTAGTCCTCCCAGAACGCCAGCCGCTGCTCCAGGGGAATGTCCTGGGTGCTGGCCCGCCGGGTTTCGAGCAAGGCATGTGCGGGCATTTTTATTCTTCTCGTCGAACGCTGCGTGGACCTCCCGGACCTCAGGCAAGGCCTCCGGGGCCAGGCGCCGGGCCGCTCCGCCGACCTGTCGCGGTCGGTCGGCGAGGCGCCTGGCACCCCGTCATTAACATCTGAATCCTTTCCTCCGTCAATCGCCCTCCAGCCGGCTCCGACGCTGGGCAGGCCAGCTTGGCGGCGCGTCGCGGGTCGCGCCAGGCCATGTCCGAAAAGCGCAAGCTTCCTGGCCGCCAGGGTCAAACCCGGAGGCCCGCCCATGGCTAGAGTCGGCTCGACGATAACAACGACAGAGGCCGCCCCATGCCCGAACTCGCCACCCGTGAATTCTGGAAAGACCTGCAACCGATTCCCGACTGCTTCAAGCCGGACGCCAAGCCCGAGGTCTACCTGCGCAACGCGCCGACCGAGGACGAGCGCCTCTACGTGCCCTTCACCGAGACCGTGAAGTCGCGTCCGCTGTGGATCTCGCCAAGCGAAAACCGCTGGTGCGACATCCTGATGGCGACGAGCGCCGGCCTGGTCAACCGCCACTACCACCCGCACGAGGTGTTCGCCTACACCATCAGCGGCAAGTGGGGCTACCTGGAACACGACTGGACCGCCACCGCCGGCGACTTCGTCTACGAGACGCCCGGCGAGGGCCACACCCTGGTGGCCTACGAGCACGAGCAGCCGATGCGTGCATTCTTCATCGTCAAGGGACCGCTGGTCTGGCTCGACGAGAAGGGCAACGCGGACGGCATCTTCGACGTCCACGACTACATCGCGATGTGCCGTGAGCACTACGACAAGATCGGCGTCGGCGCCGCCTACATCGACTCCCTGTTCCGCTGACCCCGGGCGCGCGCCGCCCTGGCGGACGCGCGCCTCCCCGCCGGCCGGCCCGCCCGGCCTGGAGACCGACATGGCGCATAACAACAATTCCGCCAGTTACGAAAACGTCCTGCTCTGCGTGCTGTTCCTGACCTTCGGCTTCGTCTTCTTCGACCGCCTGGCGCTGTCCTTCCTGTTTCCCTTCATGGAACAGGAGCTGCAACTGAGCAACAGCCACCTGGGCATGCTCTCCTCGGTGCTGGCCCTGGCCTGGGCGGTATCCGGCGCGCTGGTCGGCGCCTGGTCCGACCGCCGCGGGCAGCGCAAGCCGCTGCTGATCGTGGCGGTGATCCTGTTCTCGCTGTGCTCGGCGCTGTCCGGGCTGGTCGGCGGCTTCCTCAGCCTGCTGCTGTTCCGCGGCATCATGGGCCTGGCCGAGGGGCCGATCCTGCCGCTCTCGCAATCGCTGATGGTCGAGGCCTCCTCGCCACATCGCCGCGGCCTCAACATGGGTCTGCTACAGGGCTCGGCGGCCGGCCTGCTCGGCGCGGTGATCGGCCCGCCGCTGCTGGTGGCCCTGGCCGAAACCCTCGGCTGGCGTCACGCCTTCATCGTCTCGTTGCTGCCGGGCCTGCTGATCGCCTGGTTGATCTGGCGCCATGTGCGTCCCGACCCGCCCCGCGCGCAGCGCCCGGCGCCGCGCGCAGAAGAAGCGAAAGGCAAGCGCCTGGCACTGCTGAAGAGCCGCAACATCCTGCTCTGCACCCTGATCAGTTGCGTATTCGTCACCTGGTTCATCGTGCTGATTTCCTTTACCCCGACCTTCCTGGTCAACGCCCGCGGCTTCAGCCCGGCGACCATGGGCAGGCTGATGAGCTGCCTGGGCGTCGCCTGGGTGGTCTGGGGCTTCGCCGTACCGGCGATATCCGATCGCATCGGCCGTCGACCGACCCTGGTGGCGTTCTCCCTGCTCGCCGCGTGTTGCCCGCTGGCGCTGCTCTATGCGCCGAACGCGACCAGCCTCGGCCTGCTGTTGCTGCTGACCTACACCGGGCTCGGCTGCTTCACCCTGTTCATGGCGACCATCCCGGCGGAGACCGTCTCGCGCGGCGTCATCGCCACCGCCCTCGGCCTGATCATGGGCCTCGGCGAACTGGTCGGCGGTTTCCTCGCGCCGACCGTGGCCGGCTTCGCCGCCGACCGCTTCGGCCTGTCCATCGTCATGTGGATGTCCTGCGGCGGCGCCCTGCTCGCCGCGTTCCTCTCGCTGTTCCTGCGCGAAACCGCGCCCGCCGTGCTGGCGCGCCAGCGCAGCGCGCCTACCTCCGTCCTGCAAGGAAACCAACCATGAAAGCACTGCGCTGGCACGCTGCCCGCGACCTCCGCCTGAGCGAACTGGAACGCCAGGCGCCGCGGCCCGGCGAAGTCGAACTGGAAGTCGCCTACTGCGGCATCTGCGGCAGCGACCTGCACGAATACCAGAGCGGCCCGCACTCGATTCCCCAGGCCGAGGCGCACCCGCTGTCCGGTTGCCGCGCGCCGCTGACCCTCGGCCATGAGTTCTGCGGCGTGGTCGCCGCGCTCGGCCCTGGCGTGGAGGGACTGCGCATCGGCGACCGCGTCGCGGTGGAGCCGGAATACCGCTGCGGCGAATGCCGCTACTGCCGGGAAGGCCGCTACAACCTCTGCGAGTCGATGGGCTTCATCGGCCTGATGGGCGACGGCGGCTTCGCCGAGCGCGCGCGGGTGCCGGCCTACATGCTGCACCGCCTGCCGGACGCGGTGGGCTTCCGCCAGGCCGCCGTGCTCGAACCGGCCGCCGTGGCCCTGCACGCGCTGCGCCGCAGCAGCCTGGCGCCGGGCCAGCGCTGCGCGGTGTTCGGGCTCGGCCCGATCGGCCTGCTGCTGGTGATGCTCGCCCGCCTGCGCGGAATCGAGGACATCGTCGCGATCGACGTCAGTCCCGAGCGCCTCGCCCTGGCCGGGGAGTTCGGCGCCAGCCGGGCGCTCGACGCCCGCGACGGCGACACGGCGGCGCGCCTGCACGAGGGCGGCGCGCTCGACTGCGCCTTCGAGGCCGCCGGCAGCCAGGCCAGCCTCGACGCCGCCCTGGCCAGCCTGCGCAAGGGTGGCGAGCTGGTGCTGGTGAGCCTGATGGGCGAGGTCCGGCTGGACGCCTTCGACCTGGTCAACCGCGAACTGCGCCTGCTCGGCAGCGTCGGCTACCGCGACGCCTACCCGGAGCTGATCGCCCTGCTCGCCGACGGCCGCCTCGACCTGGCCCGCGCAGTGACCCGCAGCGTGCCCCTGGAGCAGGCCGTCGAGCACGGTTTCGAGGCCCTGCTGCGCGACAAGTCGCAGGTCAAGGTGCTGGTCAATCCCAACCCGGCCCTGGCCGACGCCTGAAGGAACGATCGCCGATGGTTTTCCAACACGATATCTACACCGGCCAGCAGGTGCTGGTCACTGGCGGCAGCTCCGGCATCGGCGCGGCCATCGCCATGCAGTTCGCCGAACTCGGCGCCGAAGTCGTCGCCCTCGGCCTGGACGCCGACGGCGTGCACGCACCGCGTCATCCGCGGATTCGCCGGGAAGAACTGGACATCACCGACAGCCAGCGCCTGCAACGGCTGTTCGAAGCGCTGCCGCGCCTGGATGTGCTGGTGAACAACGCAGGCATCAGCCGCGACCGCGAGGAATACGACCTGGCTACCTTCGAACGGGTGCTGCGCCTCAACCTGAGCGCCGCCATGCTCGCCAGCCAACTGGCCCGGCCGCTGCTGGCGCAGCGCGGCGGCAGCATCCTCAACATCGCCTCGATGTACAGCACCTTCGGTTCCGCCGACCGCCCGGCCTACAGCGCCAGCAAGGGCGCCATCGTCCAGCTCACCCGTTCCCTGGCCTGCGAGTATGCCGCCGAGCGCATCCGGGTCAACGCCATCGCCCCCGGCTGGATCGACACGCCGCTGGGCGCCGGGCTCAAGGCCGACGTCGAGGCCACCCGCCGGATCATGCAGCGCACGCCGCTGGCGCGCTGGGGCGAGGCGCCCGAGGTGGCCAGCGCCGCGGCCTTCCTCTGCGGTCCCGGCGCCAGCTTCGTCACCGGCGCCGTGCTGGCGGTGGACGGCGGCTATCTCTGCGCCTGAGCCGCCTTCGCTCCGGATGCACCTGTCCGCTTGGGGCGGACAGCGATTCGCACGACAGAACAACAACAAGACGAGTGCCTTGCCATGAAAACCCTCCGCACCTTGCCGGCGCTGCTCTGCGCCGGTTTCCTCGGTCTCTCCGCGCAGGCCGCCGAAGACAGCCGCAGCGGCCCGCTGGCCGGGTTCGGCGAACGACTCCAGCGCCACGGCGTGAAGACCCACGCGCAGTTCTGGAGCCTGTCGCTGAAGAACCTCGACACCGGCCCGCGCCAGCACAGCTTCGGCAACAGCGGCGACCTGTTCCTCGGCGCCGACCTCGACCTCGCCACCCTCGCCGGCCTGGACGGCGCCTCGCTGCACATCGAGGAAACCCTGTTCATCCTCGACCGCGGCACCGGTCAGCCCACCGGGCCGAGCTGGCAGGGCGCGGTGGGCAGCTACTTCGGCGGCGCGCCGCTGCACAACGACATCGGCGCCAACCAGCTGAGCCTGCTCACCTGGCAGCAGCAGTGGCTGGGCGGACGCCTCGACAGCCATCTCGGACGGACCAATGCGCGGCGCTATTTCCTGATCTACAACTGCGAGACCGTGGTCACCTGCAACGACCCGATCATCGACGCCTCCACCGGCATCCTGCCGCCGCCCTACGGCGCCTGGGGCGGCTACTTGAAGTACCGGGCGACCCCGACCCTGTACCTGCACGCCGGGGCCTTCGAGTCCAACCCGGTGGATTACCTGAAGAAGCGCCATGGCCTCGATTTCGGCACCGACGACGCCAGCGGCACCAGCCTGCTGCTGGGGATCGGCGACAAGCGCGAGGAAAGCCTCGATCCCTACCGCTCGCACTATGAACTCAACGCCTACCTGAACACCGCCAACCAGGTCGACCCGCTCACCGGCGCCAGCGACCACGGCAGCGCCGGCGGCTTCTTCAAGTTCCAGCAGCTGTTCTGGCGCGCCGACGGCGGCCGCCTCGATTCGCCGAGGGCGCTGGGGCTGTTCGGCTCGCTGTCGGTATCGGCCGACGACAAGCAGCCGTTCCGTCATTTCGCCGAGCTGGGCCTGACCTACCATGCGCCCTTCGACCGCACGCGGGACAAGCTCAACCTCAAGGCCAGCTACCTGCGCCTGAACGATCACCAGCTGGAGTTCCAGCGCCAGGCGCGGATCGCCGCTGGCGGCGATGCGAAACTCGGCCAGCGCGACGTGTACGCCCTGGAAACCAATGCGCACATCGCACTGACCCCGCACATCGCGCTGGAGCCGTCGGTGCAGTACATCTTCAACCCGGACAACTACTACAACCCCGGCGCTCGCGAACTGAGCGGAGACGGTTTCGTCGTCGGCCTGCAACTGATGGTCGACATGGGCTCGCTGCTGGGGCTTTAGCGCGCCGCCTGGCAGCCTCGGTCAACCCCGCCGGCAGGCTGGGACAAGCGGCCGGGCGCGCTTCCCCGTCCAATGGAGTAGCGTCGCGCCCATGGGCGCGGGGCGAAAAAGAACGCCGGGCGAGGCCCGGCAGCACACCCAGAAAGGTGCCGACATGACTTCCACTGCCCGCCGTTCGTTCGACTACATCGTGGTCGGCGCCGGCTCCGCCGGTTGCGTCCTGGCCAACCGTCTTTCCGCCGATCC
Organism: Pseudomonas sp. RC10-4-2; assembly: GCF_050433085.1. Taxonomy (NCBI): domain Bacteria; kingdom Pseudomonadati; phylum Pseudomonadota; class Gammaproteobacteria; order Pseudomonadales; family Pseudomonadaceae; genus Pseudomonas; species Pseudomonas sp. RC10-4-2. The sequence goes on along the minus strand of NZ_JBNPXX010000001.1, from coordinate 131,667 downwards.
CGCCGTCTCGGTCTGCCTGGTCGAGGCCGGCCCCAGCGACCGCACGCCGCTCCCCGCCGCCTACATCCGCACGCCGGCCGGGATCATCCGCCTGATCGCCAACCCGAAGTGGAACTGGATGCATCGCTTCGCCGCCCAGCCCGGCACCGCCAACCAGCCGATCGCCTGCCCGCGCGGCAAGGTCTGGGGCGGCTCCAGCGCGATCAACGGGATGATCTACATCCGCGGCGACCGCCACGACTACGACCGCTGGGCATCCCTCGGCAACCGTGGCTGGAGCTACGACGAGCTGCTGCCCTACTTTCGCCGCTCGGAACATTTCGAGCCGGGCGAATCGCCCTGGCACGGGCGCGGCGGCGAATTGAACGTCGCCGCGCAGCGCAGCCCGGGCCCGATCAACCAGGTGTTCTTCCAGGCCGCCGAGGAAATGGGCTGGCCGTACAACGCCGACTTCAACGGCGAGCGCCAGGAAGGCATCGGCCCGTTCCACGTCACCCAGGTCAACGGCGAACGCTGTAGCGCGGCGCGCGCCTTCCTGCACCCGGCCCTGGCGCGGCCCAACCTCACCGTGCTCAGCTCGGCGCTGACCCTGCGCGTGCTGCTGGAAGGTACCCGCGCCACCGGCGTGGAGATCAGCCAGGCTGGCGAGGTCGTGCAATTACAGGCACGCCGCGAAGTGATCCTCAGCGCCGGCTCGATCAACTCGCCGCAGCTCCTGTTGCTCTCCGGCATCGGCCCGGCGGCGGAACTGGCGCGCCACGGCATCGTCCAGCGCCATGAGTTGCCTGGGGTCGGCGAGAACCTGCAGGACCACCAGGACATCGTGCTGATGTACCGCACCGAGGCCAAGCTCGGCTACGGCCTGGGCTTCTCGCCGAAGGGCTGGCTGCCGCTGCTGCGCTCGCCCTGGCAGTACCTGTTCGGCCGGCGCGGGGCGCTGACCTCGAACACCGTCGAGTCCGGTGGCTTCCTCCGCCTCGACCCGCAGGCAGAGACCCCGGAGCTGGGTCTGATCGTCGCCCCCGCGCTGAAGAACCAGCCGCAGCGCCTGGTCCCCTTCGGCCACGGGGTCAGCCTGCACGTCGCGGTGATGCACCCGCAGAGCCGCGGGCGGGTCCGCCTGAACTCGCCGGACCCGCACGACCGGCCGCTGATCGAAGCCAACTTCCTCAGCCACCCTGCCGACCTCGATACCCTGGTCCGGGGTTTCCAACTGGTCCGCAAACTGGCCGCCAGCCGCAGCTTCGCCCGTCACCTCAAGGGCGAGCTGGTACCGGGCCCGCAGGTTTCCAGCCGCGGCCAGATCGAGGCCTGGATCCGCGCCAACCTGGGCACCGTGTTCCATCCGGTGGGCACCTGCAAGATGGGCCACGACCAGCTCGCGGTGGTCGACGACCAGTTGCGCGTGCACGGCCTGCAAGGCCTGCGGGTGGCCGATGCGTCGATCATGCCGACGCTGATCACCGGCAATACCAACGCCCCGGCGATCATGATCGGCGAGAAGGCCGCCGACCTGATCCTCGGCAAGCCGGCGCCCCATGCACCGCCCGCGCGACAACCGGCCGTGCAGGCTCTGGCCGGCGCCTGACTAGCCGCCCTGGCTGCAGGCGCTGGCGTACTTGCGGTAGGCCAGCGAATGCAGCTTGCCGGCGGAGTCTAGGTAGTCCATCCGTGCATCGACGATCTCGCAGGTGGTCGACGCCTGTTCCTGGGTCGCCACCACCTTGTGCACATCCAGCGGCATGCCGTAGCGGTAGCTTTCGGTCGGTACCGGTGCGGCGGCCTGGGCGGCGAACGCGGGAAGCGCAAGCGCGGCGAGCAGGGTGGTGGCGAGCAGGGTGCGAGTCATGGGGGATATCCTGGCGGCAGGACCGCGTCGGTGGAAGGCGACATGCCTTCGTCGAGGCCTATTCCAGGCCGCGGAGTTGTCCCGGATGTGTCGCTGGAATGCCCGATTCGTCAGCCGCTGTATCGCCGCTGCCGGCCGATACATGGCCGTACATTCGCCGCCCCGCTCCCGCCGGACGAATCGCGCCCGGCGCCATCCGTCGTCTCCCCCGTTCGCGACAGCGACAACCGGGCTTTTTTGCACGCCCCGGTATTCGCCCCGGCTCCGGATACAGTGCAATACAAACCCCGGCAGGCAAGCGCCGCGGGCGCGGATACACTGCTTGCAAGCACACCAACCGCCACGGGAGCCAGGCAATGGAGCATGTCGATCACATCCTGATCGTCGACGATGACCGCGAGATTCGCGAGCTGGTAGGCAACTACCTGAAGAAGAACGGCCTGCGCACCACCATCGTCGCCGATGGCCGGCAGATGCGCGCGTTCCTCGAAGCCAACACGGTGGACCTGATCGTCCTCGACATCATGATGCCCGGCGACGACGGCCTGCTGCTCTGCCGCGAGCTGCGCGTCGGCAAGCACAAGGCCACGCCGGTGCTGATGCTCACCGCGCGCAACGACGAGACCGACCGCATCATCGGCCTGGAGATGGGCGCCGACGACTACCTGACCAAGCCCTTCTCCGCCCGCGAACTGCTTGCCCGGATCAACGCCGTGCTGCGGCGTACGCGGATGCTGCCGCCGAACCTCACCGTGAGCGAGAGCAGCCGGCTGATCGGCTTCGGCCAGTGGCAACTGGACACCAGCGCCCGCCACCTGCTCGACGACGCCGGCACCGTGGTCGCCCTCAGCGGCGCCGAGTACCGCCTGCTGCGGGTGTTCCTCGATCATCCGCAACGGGTACTCAGTCGCGACCAGTTGCTCAACCTGACCCAGGGCCGCGAGGCGGACATCTTCGACCGTTCCATCGACCTGCTGGTCAGCCGCCTGCGCCAACGCCTCGGCGACGACGCCCGCGAACCGGAGTACATCAAGACCGTGCGCAGCGAGGGCTATGTGTTCTCGCTGCCGGTGCGACTGGTCGAGGCCCATCCATGAAGCTCGCCGTGCCGCGCCCGCGCAGCCTCGCCGCGCGCCTGGCGCTGATCCTCTTCGCCGGGCTGGTGCTGGCCTACGGGCTGTCCTTCGCCTCGCAGTTCTACGAGCGCTACCAGACCGCGAAGCACATGATGCTCGACAGCCTCGAACAGGACGTGGCGATCTCGGTAGCCATGCTCGACCGCCTGACGCCCGCCGAGCGCGAGGCCTGGCTGCCGCGCCTGGAACGACGCACCTACCGCTATCGCCTCGACGCCGGCGAGCCCGGCCAGCCGCTGGCGCTGGCCGACGCGCCGGTTGCCGCGCACTCCATCGAACGCGCCCTCGACGGTCAATACCCGCTGACCCTGCGCACGGTGGCCGACAGCCGTCCGCACTTCCAGGTCCTCCTGCGCCTGCGCGACGGCAGCCCGCTGACCATCGACGTCACGCCGGCCCCGGTGCCGCTGTCCGGCTGGCTGCCGCTGGTACTGCTGGTGCAGTTGCTCCTGCTGCTGCTCTGCACCGGCCTCGCGGTGCGCACCGCCATCGGCCCGCTGACCCGGCTGGTGAAGGCCGTGGAACATCTCGATCCGAATCGTCCGGCACAGCCTCTCGCGGAAACCGGCCCACGCGAAGTGGCGCATGCAGCGGCGGCCTTCAACGCCATGCAGGCGCGCATCGCCGACTACCTCAAGGAGCGCATGCAATTGCTCGCGGCGATTTCCCACGACCTGCAGACGCCGATCACGCGGATGAAGCTGCGCGTCGAGTTCATGGACGCCTCCAGCGACAGGGACAAGCTGTGGAATGATCTCGAAGAGATGCAGCACCTGGTCCGCGAAGGCGTGGCCTATGCCCGCAGCATGCACGGCAGCACCGAGACCAGTTGCCGGGTGGACCTCGACGCCTTCCTCGACAGCCTGGTCTTCGACTATCAGGACAGCGGCAAGCAGGTACAACTCGACGGCCGTACCGGCGCGGTGATCGACACCCGTCCGCACGCCCTGCGCCGAGTGCTGGTGAACCTGGTCGACAATGCGCTGAAGTTCGCCGGCGCCGCGCGCCTGGAAGTGGAACGCCGTACCGATGGCGGCACGCGAATCCAGGTGCTGGACAATGGCCCGGGGATTCCCGCCGAGGAACTCGACGAGGTGCTCAAGCCCTTCTACCGGGTGGAAAACTCGCGCAATCGCGACACCGGCGGCACCGGCCTCGGCCTGGCCATCGCGCAGCAGCTGAGCCTGGCCCTCGGCGGCCGCCTGACCCTGGCCAACCGCGCCGGCGGCGGGCTTTGCGCGCGCATCGAGCTGGACCCCTGAGGCGCCTGTACAGAGCGATACATAACCGCCCTCGGCGGACACACTGCGGATAAACCCGCTTGCAACACTCCTGGCCACGGGAAGCGGCGGCACATCGCCGAGCCGCTCCCGGCAACCAGGAGCCCCACCATGACCGTCCCAACCTCTCAATCCGCCTGGCACGGCTGGCGACTGTTCGCCGTCCTCGCCGTCGCCGTGCTGTGCATGACCGCCCTCGTCCTGGCTCTCCAGGCGCAACCGGTGGAGGGCCTGCGCAGCGCCATCCGCGCCACCGCGCGCAGTTCCTTCGCGCTGTTCCTCGCCGCTTTCCTCGCGTCCTCGCTGGCGACCCTGGTGCCCGGCCCGGGGACCCGCGCGCTGCTCCGTGAAAGGCGCTACCTGGGCCTGGCCTTCGCCTTCTCCCACGCAGTACACGCCTTGCTGATCCTGGCCTACTGGAAGCTGTTCCCCGAGACATTCTGGAGCGGCCGCTCGGTCGCGGCGAACATCCCCGGCTCGATCGGCTACCTGTTCATCCTGCTGCTCACCCTCACCTCCTTCCGCACCCCGGCCCGACTGCTCGGCCCACGCGCCTGGAAAGCCCTGCACTCGACCGGCACCTGGGTGCTGGCGGGCATCTTCTGCCTGTCGTTCTTCAAACGCATCCCCATGGGCGGCTGGTACGTACTGGCGTTCGCCACGATCTTCTCCGCCATCGTCCTCAAGCTCACCGCCAAGCTCGCCGTGCGCTTGCGTCGTCGCGACGTACAGCCGGCCTGACCCATCCACCGCCCTCAACGAGACATCGATCATGCAAGCATCCGACCTGCGCGCCTGGCGCCGACCCTTCGCCCTGCTCGACCGCTGCGGCGGCTGGAGCGCCGACCTGTCCCTGCGACTGTTCCTGGCCTGGGAGTTCTTCGAGTCCGGTTGGGAAAAGTGGAACGGCGAGAACTGGTTCGGCGATATCCAGTCGGCTTTCCCCTTTCCCTTCGACCGCCTGCCCGCCGCCTTCAACTGGGAACTGTCGCTGTGGGCCGAACTGCTCGGCGCGCTGTTCCTCCTGCTCGGCCTCGGTACCCGCCTGACCGCCCTGGTGCTGATCGTCGTCACCCTGGTGGCGACCGCCGCCGTACACTGGCCGGCGGAGTGGTCGAGCCTGGCGGAACTGGCCCGCGGCTACTCGATCACCGACCACGGCTTCGGCAATTTCAAGCTCCCGGCGATCTACCTGGCGGCGCTGCTGCCGCTGCTGTTGGCGGGGGCGGGGAAGCTGAGCCTGGACCACTGGCTCGGGCGGCGCCTGGGCCTGTCCCGCTAGGATTCGGCCAGCCACGGAAAAACCCCGGAACGCGATCGCCTCCGGGGTTTTTCACAGCAAGCCAGAACCATCCCACCCACCGCGTAGGGCGAATAGCGCCAACGGCGCTATTCGCCGATACACCGGACCCACCCCGGCGGATAACCGCAAGCGGTTATCCGCCCTACACCAAGACCGTCCCACCCACCACGTAGGGCGGATAGCGCCAAAGGCGCTATCCGCCGATGCATCGACTCCACAAGGGCTGCGTCGTCATCCGCCCGCCCAATCGCGTTCCAGGGTTCCGAGCACGACACCCTGGGTCCGCAACGCTGCCAGCAACTCCAGCCCCGCCGCGTCGAGCGCTCCGGGCGCACTCCGCGCCTCGAGCGCCAGCGCCGCCAGGTGCTCGCGCCCGCTCAGGCGCCGTCTCGCCAGCGACTCCAGCAGGCGGTAGGCCAGCGGAGTCAGGCGCGCGGTATGCACGCGATGCGAGGAATCGCGGTGCATCAACAGCAGGGTCGGTTCCGCAGGCGCTTCGGCGAGCGCGACGTCCTCTTCGAGCCGATGCACCGGCCAGCGATAGCCCAGCGGCAGCGCCAGGCTCGACAGCAGCGGCACCCCGTCGAGCAGGTCGCCTTCACGCCGATACGGCGGATCGTCGGGCTCGGCCAGGTAGAGGCGCGTTTCGCTCCATTCGAAGTGGGCCAACTCGGCTTGCCACGCCGGCCGATACTCGCCCCGCTGCCGCAGGTAGTCGACGAAGACCCCGGCGATACGGGTGAACAGGGGGGTATGGCTTCTCTCCTCGCGATAGAACTCGCGCACCAGGCCATGCCACTGCTGCTCGCCAAGCAGCCCGCGCAAGCGCGGGAAGCCGCTGGCAAGGAGGCCTTCGATAGCGTTGTAGAACAGCTCGCGGTAGACCCGCAGGCGACGTTCTTCGATGTCCGGCGGCGGCGCATTGCCAAGCGGGTCGCGCAGGTGCCGGGCGAGGCTGAACTGCTGTTGGCGCAGGCGCTCATCCATGACGGCGTCCCTCGTCGCGTTGCCATTGGCGGATCTGCTCCACTTCCAGCAGCAGTTCGCCCAGCGGCGGATAGTTGAAGTCCCGCTCGAGCAGGGTCGGGCGCACGCCGAAGCGACGATAGGCGGCTCCGAGCAAGGCCCAGACGCCGGGCTTCACGGCGGCACCATGGGTGTCGATCTTCAGGTCCGGCGCCTCGTCGTAGTGCCCCGCCACATGGTAGGCGGCGACCCGCCCGGGCGGCAGCCGGGCGAGGAAGTCGAGGGCGTCGTAGCCGTGGTTGCAGGCGTTGACGAACAGGTTGTTGACGTCCAGCAACAGGTCGCAGTCGGCCTCGTCGAGTACCGCGTTGACGAACTCGATCTCGCTCATCTCCCGGTACGGCGCTGCATAGTAGGAAATGTTCTCCACCGCGATGCGCCGCTCCAGGCGTTCCTGCGCCTCGCGGATGCGCGCCGCGACGTGACGCACCGCGGCCTCGGTGAACGGCAGCGGCAACAGATCATAGAGATGGCCATCGTCGGAACAGTAACTGAGGTGCTCGCTGTACAACGCGACCCGGTGGCGGACGAGGAAGCGTCGGGTCTGCTCGATGAAGGCGGCATCCAGCGGTGTGGAGCCGCCGAGGGACAGCGAGAGACCGTGGCAGGTCAGTGGAAAGCGCTCCACCAGGCGCTCCAGGTCGGCACCGAAGGCACCGCCGACGCCGATCCAGTTGTCCGGCGCGCATTCGAGGAAGTCCACCGCGCCGGGCGCCATCGCCAGCAGTTGCGGAAGCAGGCCGCGCCTCAGGCCGAGGCCGGCGGCGTTGTCGATCAGGGTCATGGGATAGCTCCGGAAACGGCGACGCCCCCGCTTTCCCAGGGGAAAGAGAGGGCGCCGCCAGGGTGTGGAAAGGCTCAGTGCCGGCCTTGCTCCAGCTTGCTGAACAGCCCGGCGGGCATCGGCTTGCCGTTGGCCTCGTAGGTCTTGCGCAGGTGTTCGTAGGCCTCGGCTTCGGAAATGAAGCCGTCATGGTCGCTATCGATGCTGTCGAACTCACCGGCACGGTCCTTGGCCACCGCGAGGAACTCGGCGCGCGAGACCTTGCCATCGTGATCGGTGTCGGTTCGGGCAAAGGAGGCGTCGCCGCACTTGCCCTCCCCGCACTTGCCCTCGGCGCCGGCCTTGGCCGGGGTCTTCGCGGAGCCGCCGCTACCACACTTGCCTTCTCCGCACTTGCCTTCGCCGGCGCTCGCCGCCGCCACTTGCAGCCCCTGGCCCAGCGGCTCGACGGCGAACGCCGAACCGCCGAGCAGCATTCCCCCCACCAGTACGGCACCGAGCAGGCTAGCGGAAGTCTTTTGACGCGAATCGAAAACGGACATGCTTCTTCTCCACAGTAAACGCGGCCGGGCCGCAGGCGCGGCGCTGGTGGGCGCCGGTACGAACCGGGCGGCGGGACCTTCTGGGGTCGTCCCGGGCGCCGCGGTTCGGATGTGGCCATTTCGCCTGGGAGATGTATCGGGGGTGTATCGCCCGACACGTGGATTTGTACGCCGGAGGTATCGAAACCGCGCATGGATACAAAGCGATACGCAATCGAGCGCGGGCATGCCGACGAAGTGCCGGGCATCTCTCACTCCCGCCGGCCCATCTCGGCTACCGTTAGGAGACAGCCACCTGGCCCAGTCTCGAGGTCGAGCCCATCGTGCTGAAACGCATTCCGGTAACCCAGCTTCGCCTCGGTATGTTCGTCCAGAGCCTTTGCGGCTCGTGGCTGGACCACCCGTTCTGGAAAAGAGGTGGCTTCCTGCTCGACAGCCAGGCCGACCTGCAGCGCCTGCGCGAAAGCGCCGTGAAGGAGGTCTGGATCGATGCCAGCAAGGGCCTCGACCTCCCGGAGGAAGCGGCGGTCTCGGCCGCTGCGGTCCTGCCGGTCACCATGCCGGCCGGCCCTTCGCCGGCGCGGGTCGCCCTGGAGGAGGAAATCCGCCACGCCGCCCTGCTCTGCAGCCGTGCCAAGGCCGCCGTGGTCAGCATGTTCCGCGACGCGCGCATGGGCCAGGCCATCGATACCGCGCATGCATCGGACCTGGTGGACGAAATCTCCGCCTCGGTGCTGCGCCATCCCAACGCGCTACTCAGCCTGGTACGGCTGAAGACCTCGGATGAATACACCTACATGCATTCGGTGGCGGTCTGTGCGCTGATGATCGCCCTCGCCCGCCAGCTCGAACTGCCCGACCCGCTGGTACGCGAGGCGGGGCTGGCCGGACTGCTGCACGACATCGGCAAGATGGCGGTGCCCGATCCGATCCTGAACAAGCCCGGCAAGCTCACCGACCAGGAGTTCGGCCTGGTTCGCCGGCATCCGCAGAACGGCGCGCGGATGCTGCTCGATTGCCGCCAGGTCAGCGCCCTGGTGGTGGATGTCTGCCTGCACCACCACGAGCGCATCGACGGCACCGGCTACCCCTTCGGCCTGGCGCAGGAGCAGATCAGCCTGCTGGCGCGAATGGGCGCGGTGTGCGACGTCTACGACGCGATCACCTCCGACCGTCCCTACAATAAGGGCTGGAACGCCGCCGAGGCGATCCGACGCATGGCCGAATGGAACGGGCACTTCGACCCGCAGGTGTTCCGCGCCTTCGTCAAGGCGGTGGGCATCTACCCGGTCGGCGCGCTGGTCAGGCTGGAAAGCGGGCGCCTCGGCGTGGTCCTCGAACAACACGGCCGCTCGCTGCTGACGCCACGGGTCAAGGTATTCTTCTCGGCCCGCTCGAAGGTGCCGATCCCGCAGCAGGTGGTAGACCTGGGTAGGGCCGGACAGACCGACCGAATCGTCGGCTTCGAGCCGGCGGAAGCCTGGAACTTCCGCAATCTCGACGAGATGTGGACGGGACTGGCCAAGTCCACGGGCTCTTATTTCGACGCGGGAACCGGAAATCCGTAGACGCCTTCCGCCCGCAAGCCGAGCACCGCTCCCGTAGGGCGCATAACGCGAAGCGTTATCCGCCGTTTCGCCGCAATCTCCGCCTGCTCCGCGTTGCTTTAAGCGCACCATCGTCGATACTGCTGGCAATCCGCCGACAGTTTTCAAGAGGCCATATGAGTCCGCTCCTGGAGACAATCGAAGAGCACAGCAGAAATGGCTGTGCTCCATCCAAAGCGTTGATTGCCCTGTGGTCCGCAGGCGCCGACCTGAGGGTTTCCCCGAGGAAGGCTGGCCGCCTATGCGAACTTGCCGTCGTTGCCGCAGCAGGGAAAGCAGGCATGCTCGAGAGCGAGATCGTTGCGGCACGCCGGGCCTATGCCGCCAGCCTGGGAGTGACGCTTAGCGGAGCGATCAGCAACGCCGACGAGCCGGTCCATATCCGCCACGCCGTCAGCAATTCCAATCACAACCCCAACGCCTCAAACCGTATCAACCTTGGGAGGGCCCGAGCGTATAAAAAAAGGCGCGAGGAAGGTGATTACTTCTTCATCGACACTTGAATCGCCTGCATAACCGTTATCTCCCCCGCGCCTCAACGGCAGCCATCTCCAGCAACCACCCCCGGAACGCCAGCATCGCGCTGGTCTCCCCCCGCGACTGCAAGCGCGTCAGCCAGTAGCTGCCGGTACTCACTTCGGTGGCGAACGGACGCCGGATGCTCTCGCTGGCCAGTTGCCGGGCAAACATCGCCGCCGGCGCCAGGGCCACGCCGACACCCTGGCGGGCCGCCTCGAGCATGGCCAGCGAGGTGTCGAAGACGATGCTCCGGGTCAGTGGCGCGTGCGCCGGCAGTCCGGCCGCCTGGAACCACAGCGGCCACTCGTCGGCGCGGTAGGAGCGCAGCAGGGTGTGCTGCAGCAGGTCGGCGGGACTGTGCAACTGGGCGGCGACCTCCGGGCAGCAGAGCACCGTCAGCGGCGCCTCGAACAACGCCAGCGCCTCGGTGCCGTGCCAGGCGCCGCCGCCGAAGCGGATCGCGTAGTCGAGCCCCTCGGCGGCGATGTCGACGCGGTTGTTGTGGGTGGACAGGCGCAGATCGATGAAGGGATGGCGCGCCTGGAAGTCCTCCAGCCGCGGCAGCAGCCAACCGACCGTGAAGGTTCCGACCGCGCCGACGGTGAGCACGTCCCGGTAGTGGCCACCCTCGAAACGTTCCAGCAGGCCGGCGATGCGGTCGAAGGAGTCACACAGCACCGGCAGCAGGCTCTCGCCCTCGTGGGTCAGCATGAGGCCGCGCGGCAGACGCTTGAACAGGGCCACGCCGAGACGCTCCTCGAGGCTCTTCACCTGGTGGCTGACCGCCGCCTGGGTCACGCACAGCTCGATGGCCGCGCGGGTGAAGCTCAGGTGCCGGGCCGAAGCTTCGAAGGCGCGCAGGGCGTTCAGCGGCAAATGGGGTCGAACCAATCTCTGCTCCAAATTTTTCTAATGGCTGCCGCGAGTATTCGTCGTTTGCCGCAAATCCTGCGCAAGCCTAGATTTTCCCCGCCCGCCGATCAAGGAGCGCTCCCGGGGCGGTTTCTCATGCAGCCAACGACAAAGGACGCCAATCCTCATGCGCGATACCAGATTCCCCTGCCTGTGCGGCATCGCCGCTTCCACACTGCTGTTCGCCACCACCCCGGCCATTGCCGGCGAGGCCCCGGCGGATCGCCTGAAGGCACTGGTCGACGCCGCCGTACAACCGGTGATGAAGGCCAATGACATTCCGGGCCTGGCCGTAGCCATCAGCCTGAAAGGAGAACCGCATTACTTCAGCTATGGGCTGGCCTCGAAAGAGGACGGCCGCCGGGTGACGCCGGAGACCCTGTTCGAGATCGGCTCGGTGAGCAAGACCTTCACCGCCACCCTCGCCGGCTATGCCCTGGCCCAGGACAAGATGCGCCTCGACGACCGCGCCAGCCAGCACTGGCCGGCACTGCAGGGCAGCCGCTTCGACGGCATCAGCCTGCTCGACCTCGCGACCTATACCGCCGGCGGCTTGCCGCTGCAGTTCCCCGACTCGGTGCAGAAGGACCAGGCACAGATCCGCGACTACTACCGCCAGTGGCAGCCGACCTATGCGCCGGGCAGCCAGCGCCTCTATTCCAACCCGAGCATCGGCCTGTTCGGCTATCTCGCCGCGCGCAGCCTGGGCCAGCCGTTCGAACGACTCATGGAGCAGCAAGTGTTCCCGGCACTGGGCCTCGAACAGACCCACCTCGACGTGCCCGAGGCGGCGCTGGCGCAGTACGCCCAGGGCTACGGCAAGGACGACCGCCCGCTACGGGTCGGTCCCGGCCCGCTGGATGCCGAAGGCTACGGGGTGAAGACCAGCGCGGCCGACCTGCTGCGCTTCGTCGATGCCAACCTGCATCCGGAGCGCCTGGACAGGCCCTGGGCGCAGGCGCTCGATGCCACCCATCGCGGTTACTACAAGGTCGGCGACATGACCCAGGGCCTGGGCTGGGAAGCCTACGACTGGCCGATCTCCCTGAAGCGCCTGCAGGCCGGCAACTCGACGCCGATGGCGCTGCAACCGCACAGGATCGCCAGGCTGCCCGCGCCACAGGCGCTGGAGGGCCAGCGCCTGCTGAACAAGACCGGTTCCACCAACGGCTTCGGCGCCTACGTGGCGTTCGTCCCGGGCCGCGACCTGGGACTGGTGATCCTGGCCAACCGCAACTATCCCAATGCCGAGCGGGTGAAGATCGCCTACGCCATCCTCAGCGGCCTGGAGCAGCAGGGCAAGGTGCCGCTGAAGCGCTGAAGCGCGCTCGCGAGGGCGACGGAGCGTAGCGGCGCGGGACGCCGGTCCTGGCTATGATGGTGCCATGAGCGCTTCCCCGCCCCTCCGCCAGCCCTGCCCGCCCGGCGCCTGCGTCTGCGAACGCGAGCGCCTGGAGGCGCCCGGCGCGGACCGTCGCATCCTCCTCCTGACCCGCCAGGAAGAGCAGCGCCTGGCCGCTCGCCTGGAAGCCCTGCGCAGCCTGGAAGACCTGGAACACCTGCTGCGGCGCATGGAGGAACAACTGGGCATCCGCCTGCGGATCGCCCCGGCCTTCGGCGAGGTGCGCAGCATGCGCGGCATCCGCATGCGCTTCGAGGAGCAGCCGGGGCTCTGCCGCAAGACCCGCCAGGCGATTCCCGCCGCCATCCGCCGCGGCCTGGAGAAGCGCCCGGAAGTCGCCTACGCCCTGCTCAACGCCCATGACCTGCTGCGCGACGCCTGAAGGTACTGAACGACAGGAAGAGGATGTCGCTCAAGACCTGGGCGGGCTTCAGGAGTATCGGCGGATAACGCCCATGGCGTTATTCGCCCTACAGGCCGCAGCGGATGCAGGCGAGCCCCGGGTCCGCCTGAATCCTTGGCGGGACTGGCCACCGCGCCGGGGTTCAGCTCGCCGACTCCGCCTGCACGTCGCCGAACATCGCCTGCAGGCGGAGCAGGCAGGCATCGCACAGGGTGCGCAGTTCGTCGAGGCGGATGCCGGCGAGGATTTCCATGCCGCGCAGCGGATCGGCGCGGCGCAGGGCCTGCTCCAGCTCGCTGGCACGGCCGGCCAGGGCGCTGGCGCCAACGGTGGAAGCGCTGCCCTTGATGGTATGCAGGGTCGCGGCGCTGCCCTGGACATCGCCCTCGCCGAGCTGGCGTTCGAGCTGGGCGAAGAGGTCCTGCATGTCCGGAACGAAGCGCCGCAACACCTGGACGATCAGCTCCAGGCTGCCGCCGAAACGCCCGACGATATCGCCCCGCGCCTCGACCAGTTCGCCCGCGTCCGCTGCCGTTGCCGGCGCGCCCCTGGCGCCGCTCCTGCCGAGATGACCGAGCAGGCAAAGCACCAGGCGCTCCTTGTCGATCGGCTTCGCCACATGGTCGTTCATGCCCGCCGCCAGGCAGGCTTCGCGGTCGGCCAGCGAGGCGTTGGCGGTCATGGCCAGGATCGGCAGCCCGGCGAAGCGCCCGTCGGCGCGGATTCTCCGGGTCGCCTCGAGACCATCGATATCCGGCATCTGCATGTCCATCAGCACCGCGTCGAACGGCACGCTCGCCTCCAGCACCTGCTGAACGCCCGCCAGCCCGCCGTCGGCGAGGGCCACCCGGGCGCCCTCGCTGCTCAACAGCTCGGCGGCGACCTGGCGGTTCAGCGCGTTGTCCTCCACTACCAGCAGACGCACGCCCCGCAACCGCTGGGTGCGCTCCACCGGGCGCGGCGGCGGGTTGGCCGGGGCGCCCTGTTCGCCGTGCAACGCATGCAGCACCGAGTCGGCCAGTTGCTTGGGCGTGACCGGCTTGGTGAGAAAATCGACGAAGGGCGGCGCGCTGTGGTCGCGCGCATCGGCCAGCACCTCGCGGCCATAGGCGGTGATCATGATCACCATGGGCGGCGGCAGGTCGCCCTGCAACTGGCGGATCAGTTGCGCCGCGCTGAGGCCGTCGAGATCGGGCATGCGCCAATCCATCAGCACCACGTCGTAGCGACGGCCCTCGGCCATCGCCGCCTGGACCCGCGCCACCGCCTCGCTGCCGCTGCCGACGCAGTCGGCGCGCCAGCCGAGGGCGCCGACCGTGCGTTCGAGCAGCTCGCCGGCTACCAGGTTGTCGTCCGCCACCAGCAGCCGCAGCGGTTCTCCGGCCCCGGGGCAGGCCGCACGCAGCGGTTGGTCGTGGGCGACGTCGAGGTCCAGGTCGAACCAGAACCGGCTACCGCTGCCCGGCGCGCTCTCGACCCGCAATTCACCGCCCATCAGGTCGACCAGGCGTTTGCATATGAACAGGCCGAGGCCGGTGCCGCCGAAGCGTCGCGAGGTGGACGCCTCGGCCTGGGTGAAACCTTCGAAGATGCGCTGCTGCTGTTCCGCGCTGATGCCGATGCCGGTGTCCGCCACCAGCACCCGCAGGCGCACCAGGTGGGCGTCGTGCGCCAGCCGCCGCAAGCTCACCAGGACGTGCCCGCGGGCGGTGAACTTCAGTGCGTTGCCGGCCAGGTTGATGAGGATCTGCTGCAGGCGCAGGCGGTCGCCGACCACCGCGCTGGGCAGCTCGGGATCGATGTCGAAGATCACCTCGACGTCCTTGTCGCCCTGGTTGCCGGAGAGCACCACGGCCAGGTCCTGCATCAGCGGCTCCAGCTCGAAGGGAAGCATTTCCAGGACCAGTTTGCCGGCCTCGATCTTCGAGTAGTCGAGGATGTCGTTGAGCAGGCCGAGCAACGAGGTTGCCGCCGAGCTGGCCTTGTCCAGGTAGTCGCGCTGGCGTTCGTTGAGATCGGTCTGCCGGGCCAGTTGCAGCATGCCCAGCACGGCATTCATCGGCGTGCGGATCTCGTGGCTCATGTTCGCCAGGAACGACGACTTCGCCGCGCTGGCGGCGTCCGCCTGCTCCTTGGCCTCGCGCAGGCGCGCCTGCAGTTGCTGGTCGCTGGTGATATCGATATTGATCCCGGTGACCTGCAGCGGGTTGCCGTCGGCGTCGCGCTCGACCTGCGCGCCGGCCTGGATGAAGCGGATGCCGCCGTCGGGCAGCACCACGCGGAAGATCACATCGTAGTTGCCGCGCCCCTCCACCGCCGCGCGCAGGCTGGCCTCGGTGCGCTCGAGGTCTTCCGGATGCAGGCGGCTGCGCCAATGCTCGTAGACCAGGCCGCCGTCGCGCAACGCCAGCGGCTGGCCATACAGCTCGCACATGCGCTCGTTCCACTGCAGGCTGTCGTCGGCCAGGTTCCAGCGCCAGATGCCCAGGCGCGCCACGTCGGCGGCCATTTGCAACTGGTCGCGCGCCGCGGCCATCTCGCGCTCGGCGTTGCGCCATTCGGTGACATCGACGGCGATGCCCAGGTAGCCGTTGATCGCCCCAGCCTCGTCGCGCAGGACGGTAACCGAAAGCGTCACGCTGAGCGGCGAGCCGTCCTTGCGCAGATAGGTCCATTCGCGGGTCTCGGCGCCCTCCTGTTCGGCCCGCGCCACCAGCACGCGGAAACCCTCCTCGCCCAGCTCCTGGCCGCGGGCGAGCAACTCCCGCTCGCTGTGCAGCAGGGTCGGCGAGGCCTTGCCGACCACCTCGTCGGCGCGGTAGCCGAGCATCCGCTCGGCACCGAGATTGAAGCCGCTGATGATGCCATCGCGGTCGAGGGTGATGATCGACACCTCGGACGCCGCCTGCAGCACGCTGCCGAGCAGTACGTTCAACCGACGCAGTTCGGCGGTACGCTCGGCGATCTGGTGCTCCAGGCCGGTATTGAGTTCGCGGATGCGGGCCTCGGCGGCCTTCTTCGCGGAGATGTCGCGTACGGTCTTCGAGGCGCCGACCACGCCGCCGTCCGGACCGAGGATCGGCGAGACGGTCACCGCCACGTCGAGCAGGTGGCCATCCTGGTGCCGGCGCACGGTATCGAAGCTGACCACCTGTTCTTTACGGGCGATGCGGGCGAGGATGTCGAGTTCCTCGTTCTCCTTGGATGGCGGCACCAGCAGGTCCACCACCCGCCGCCCGACCGCCTGCTCCTCGCGGTAGCCGAACAACGCCTCGGCCCCGCGATTCCAGTCGCTGATGACGCCGTCGAGGCCGACGCCGATGATGCCGTCCGCCGAATTGCCGACGATCGCCGCCAGCCGCGCCTGGGTCGCCGCCTCCCGACGCCGGCGCAGGCGGCCGAGGGCGCTGGCGTTGACCAGCGCCGCCAGCAACAGGCTGACCAGGCTGCCGGCCAGGAACAGGATGCGCGGCGAAGGCTGGTGCAGGCGCTGGACGAACAGCGGCAGTGCGCTGAACGCCATCTGCCAGTGCCGACCGTAGATCTCCCGCCGCAGCATGTGGCCGAACAGGCGTTGAGCCGGCGCCGCGGCGCCGTTGACGAAGAAGGGCACGGCAGCGCCGTCGCCGGTGACGTCGCTGAGTTCGAGGTGGATCGCCGCGTTGTCGATGGGCAACCCGGCCAGCACCTCGCCGGTCAGCAGCGGCGCATAGCTCCAGCCGAAGCCTTCGAGTTCGCGCTGGGGCCCCGGCGGTGGAGTGATGCCGCTGCGGTAGATCGGCATCAGGATGAGGAACGATTGCTGGCGCAAGCCGCTGGCCTGGACCAGGGTGATCGGCCCCGTCAGGCGCACCTGCCCGGTCTCCAGGGCGGCGCGGGCGGCCTCCCGGCGATTGGCTTCCGAGGCGATGTCCAGGCCCAACGCCTGGCCGTTGCGCGCCACCGGCTCGATGTACTGGATGACGTAGCGCTCGCCATCGTGCGGAGTCAGTTGCTGGATGCGGAACTCCGGCTGGCCGTCGGCCCGCGCCTGGCGCAGGAACCCGGCCTCGTCGGCGGCCGCCACCCGGCGTATGAAGCCGAAGCCGCGGGCGCCGGGAAACTCGCGGTCGATGTCGCGGGTCAGGCTGTAGCGGCGGAACAGTTCGCGGTCGATGTGCGCCTCGCCCGCCGTCAGCAAGGCACCGCGCACCCCGCGCAAGCCATACTGGTAGAGTTCCACGCGGCGGGTCACCGCCTCGGCCAGCAGTTCCGCCTCGCGTTCCAGCGCCATCCGCGCCTGTTGCTCGTTGACCAGCGCCAGCCCCCAGGCGCCCAGCCCGGACAGCAGCAGTCCGAGCGCCAGTGTCGCGCCCGCCCAGCGGCTCAGCCTGAACTTGCTCTGTTGTACGTTCACCCGATATTCCGTCCCTGCGCCGGCCCGGCGCGGGGCAATCCCGCACTCCCTGCGCCTTTTCGTCCCAGAAGACTAGATCAAGCGGGCGGATTCCTCCGCCGAATCATCCGACCCCAGGTATGACCGCTCACAACGACGTGCTTTTCAGCGCCTCCGCGTAGCGCAGTGCGGCGAACAGGGCGAGCAGCAGGCCGGCCAGCGCCAGCACGGCGCCGACGTTGCCGATCGAGGCCAGGCCCATGCGTTCGCTGACCACGCTGCCGAGCAGCGCGCCGGCGCCGATGCCGACGTTGTACAGGCCGGAGAACAGCGCCATGGCCACGTCGGTGGCGTCCGAGGCGAGGCGCAGGACGCGGGACTGCTGGGCCAGGCCGAAGCACATGATCGACATGCCCCAGAGCAGGCTGAGCGCCATCAGCCAGGTCGGCTGCGCGGACAGCGGCAACAACAGCGCCAGGCTGCTGCCCAAGACGAGGATCGCGGCCAGCAGGAAGCCTCGCGGGAAAGCCTCGCTGTAGCGGCTGAAGAGGATCGAACCGAAGATCCCGGCGCCGCCGAACAACAGCAGCAGCAGGGTGGTCGCCTCGCCGCTCATCCGCGCCACCTGCTTGGCGAAGGGCTCGATGTAGCTGTAGGCGGTGAACTGGGCGCTGATCACCACCACGGTCAGCACGTACAGGCAAACCAGCGCCGGGCGTCGGAACAGCATCGGCAGGCTGCGCAGGGAACCGGAGTTCTGGCTTGGCAGCAGCGGCAGGGAGCGCGCCAGGTAGAGCAGGGTCAGCACCGAGAGTCCGGCGATGGCCATGAAGGTGGTACGCCAGCCTAGGGCCTCGCCGACCACCCGCCCCAGCGGGATGCCCAGGACCATCGCCAGGGTGGTGCCGGTGGCCAGCAGCCCTAGCGCCTTGGCCTGCTGTCCCGGCGGCGCCACGCGCACCGCCAGCGAAGCGGTGATGGCCCAGAACACCGCGTGGGCGAAGGCAATGCCGATCCGGCTGAGCATCAGCACCTGGAAGCTCCAGGCCAGCCCGGACAGCACGTGACTGGCGATGAACAGCAGGAATACCCCGACCAGCAGCTTGCGCCGCTCGATATTGCGGGTCAGCAGCATCATCGGCAACGAGGCCAGCGACACCACCCAGGCATAGATGGTCAACATCAGGCCGACCTGCGAGGTGGGCATCTCGAAGCTGTGGCCGATGTCGCTGAGCAGGCCGACCGGGACAAACTCCGTGGTGTTGAAGATGAAGGCGGCCAGGGCCAGGGCGATCACGCTCAGCCAGCTGCCGCTGCGGGTTTCGGAGGTGCTGTCCATGGGGCGTTCGGTTCCGGAGCAGGGGGCGGACGGGCAGGTCCCGCGACCCTCGCCACGCACGACGGAAAACGCCCCGGACGCAAGGGTCCGGGGCGGCGATGTGCGTTGGATGGTCGTTATAGGTATTGGAGGGAACTGCCGAATCCCGCGATTCTACGCCGGGACGCCGTGCGCTGCACGCCCGCCCGGCGCTCCGGCGACCTTCCCGGAGCGATGGGACGGCTCCGGCAGCATCAGGCAGGCCATCGTCTCGCCCCAGGGCGCGAGGCCCTGTTCGACGAAGCCGGCATCCCGATAAAGCTGGCGGGCCACGTCGTTGTCGACGGCGTAGGCGACCATCAGGCGATCGCTGCGCCGCCTCGTCCGGCGCACGCTGGCGATGATCCGTTGCAGGGCGGCGCGGCCATGCCCCTTGCCCTGGTAGCGGCGGTCGATCATCAGACGGTAGAGCCAGTAGTGGCCGTCGTCGGCGTCGGGGCCGTAGAGGGCGAAGCCGACCATGCGCCCGCCGTGGTGGATGCCGACCGCGCGGAACCCCGGCAGGAAGCGGCTCTGGGCCAGCGAATAGAGGTTGGAAGCGACGAAGTGCGCCTGGTGGCGGGCGACCTTCAGGTCAATGCAGGTTTCCCAATCGTCGCGGGTGATGGTTCTGAGTTCGATCATGGATGACAGGCTCTTGGAAAAAGGAGGAAAGAAAGTCGCTAGGTACGCTGCTGGACTGTTCATACGACATGCTTCGTTCCTCCCTTCGACTGGCCGAGCATCCGGCGGAAACGCAACGATATCAGGAGAAGAGTCGATTATCCCAGCCGATGCCGGATCTTTTCGTCCACGGCTAGTGGCAGGATTTCCCCGGTGCCAGGCCGGCGACAGATAAATTCGAGATTTTCCTTGTCAGATCAGTCAGGTTCTCGCTATTACATTTAACCAAGACCCTGGAGCCAAGCCCCAGCGCACGGTTGCCTCGTCGCCCCACTCCGACGGCTGATCGCCCTCTCCCCCGGCACGCAACCTGCCCGGCGCTCCCTTATCCGGATGCCGCGGCTCTTCTACGCCGCCGCATCCCCTGCATGGAATCGCACATGTCTCATCGCCCTGTGATCAACGCCTCGGTCAGTCCGAAAGGCACGCTGGAAACCCTCTCCCAACGCGAAGTGCAACAACTGAGCGAAACCGCCAACGGCAAGACCTACCAACTGTTCCGCCAGTGCGCCCTGGCGATCCTCAATACCGGCGCCCACAGCGACAACGCCAAGACCATCCTCGACGCCTACAAGGACTTCGAGGTGCGTATCCACCAGCAGGACCGCGGCGTGCGCCTGGAGCTGATCAACGCGCCGGCCGACGCCTTCGTCGATGGCGAGATGATCGCCAGTACTCGCGAGATGCTGTTCAGCGCCCTGCGCGACATCGTCTATACCCAGAGCGGGCTGGACAGCCAGCACGTCGACCTGGACAGTTCCCAGGGCCTCACCGACTACGTCTTCCAGCTGCTGCGCAACGCCCGTACGCTGCGCCCCGGCGTCGAGCCGAAGATCGTCGTCTGCTGGGGCGGTCATTCGATCAGCAGCGAGGAATACAAGTACACCAAGAAGGTCGGCCATGAGCTCGGCCTGCGCAGCCTGGACGTCTGCACCGGC
Organism: Pseudomonas sp. RC10-4-2; assembly: GCF_050433085.1. NCBI lineage: Bacteria > Pseudomonadati > Pseudomonadota > Gammaproteobacteria > Pseudomonadales > Pseudomonadaceae > Pseudomonas > Pseudomonas sp. RC10-4-2. The sequence continues at coordinate 111,550 of NZ_JBNPXX010000001.1, read as the reverse complement.
TGCGGACCGGGGGTGATGAAGGGACCGATGAAGGGCGCCACCATCAGCCACGCCAAGCAGCGCATCGTCGGCGGTCGCTACCTGGGCCTGACCGAACCGGGAATCATCGCCGCCGAGGCGCCGAACCCGATCGTCAACGAACTGGTGATACTCCCGGACATCGAGAAGCGCCTGGAAGCCTTCGTCCGCGTCGGCCACGGGGTCATCATCTTCCCCGGCGGCGCCGGGACCGCGGAAGAGTTCCTCTACCTGCTGGGCATCCTCATGCACCCGGACAACCAGGACCTGCCCTTCCCGGTCATCCTCACCGGTCCCCGCAGCGCCGAAGCCTACCTGCAGCAGCTCCATGAATTCGTCGGGGCGACCCTCGGCCATGCGGCGCAGCGCCACTACCGGATCGTCATCGACGACCCGGCCGAGGTGGCCAAGCAGATGGCCCAGGGCCTGAAGGAAGTGAAGCAGTTCCGCCGCGAGCGCAACGACGCCTTCCACTTCAACTGGATGCTGAAGATCGATGAAAGCTTCCAGCGCCCGTTCGAGCCGACCCACGAGAACATGGCCAGCCTCCAGCTCAGCCGCAGCCTGCCGCCCCACGAGTTGGCGGCCAACCTGCGCCGCGCGTTTTCCGGAATCGTCGCCGGCAACGTCAAGGACAACGGCATCCGCATGATCGAGCAATACGGGCCCTACGAGATCCACGGCGACCCGGCGGTGATGCTGCCGCTGGACCGCCTGCTGCAGGCCTTCGTCAAGCAGCACCGGATGAAGCTGCCCGGCGGCGCGGCCTACGTCCCCTGCTACCGGGTGGTGCAGACCGAGGCGGCCTGAGCGCGCCCGCTCCGGCATCCCTGCGCCGCGCGCGGGGATGCCCATTTATTCCGAGCCGGGCGTACGGCTTCCTGCTACTCTTTTCCGTTCATGCCTCGAATCGCTGGCCCTGACCTCATGTCCCCATCTCCATCGCCAGCCCTCGCCGCACTCCGCGACGCCACCCGTGACCTGCACGCAGAACTGGACCGCCGTTCGCCGTTGGGCGACGACGATCTCGACGACCGCGCCTACCTCGACCATGCCGGACGCATCCTTGGCTGGCTCGAACCCCTGGAGCGCGCGCTGCGCGACAACCGCAGCGGCTGGCCGGCGGCGCTGCGGGCCGAAGCGCGGCTGGTCAAGAGCGCCTGGCTGGAAAGCGACCTGCTGGCCGGCGGCATGAGCCGCGCGCAGGTGGAGGCGCTACCGCGCTGCGCCGACCTGCCGAATGCGACACGGGCCGCGGAGGTCTTCGGGGTGGCCTACGTGATGGAAGGCGCGACGCTGGGCGGCGCGTATCTCTACAAACGACTAGCTCCACGCCTGCCCGGTCTGCCGCTACAGTGGTTGCGGGGCTACGGCCAGGCAACCGGGGTGCGCTGGCAGGAGTTTCTCGAACAGCTCGCCCGGCAGATCGACAGCCCCGAAGCCATCGGCCTTGCGCAGGATGCGGCACAGGCTACATTCCTTTCGTTTCGTCGATGGGTTCTCGACGAAGCCTGACTGCCTGGAGACCAGGCTGGACGATAGATGACGAGCATCACCCCGGTTACCCTGGCGAACTGCGAGGACGAACCCATCCACGTGCCTGGCGCGATCCAGCCGCACGGGGCGCTGATCGCCCTGCGCGCGGACGGCATGGTCCTCGCGGCAAGCGAGAACATCCAGGCGCTACTGGGTTTCGTCGCCTCGCCGGGTTCCTACCTGACGCAGGAGCAGGTGGGGCCGGAGGTCCTGCGCATGCTCGAAGAGGGACTGACCGGCAACGGCCCATGGTCGAACAGCGTCGAGACGCGGATCGGCGAACACCTGTTCGACGTGATCGGCCACAGCTACAAGGAAGTGTTCTACCTGGAGTTCGAGATCCGCACCGCGGACACGCTGTCGATCACCTCCTTCACCCTCAACGCCCAGCGCATCATCGCCCAGGTCCAGTTGCACAACGACACCGCCAGCCTGCTCAGCAACGTCACCGACGAACTGCGCCGGATGACCGGCTACGACCGGGTGATGGCCTACCGTTTCCGTCATGACGACTCCGGCGAGGTGGTCGCCGAGAGCCGTCGCGAAGACCTCGAAAGCTACCTGGGGCAACGCTACCCGGCCTCGGACATCCCGGCCCAGGCGCGTCGCCTGTACATCCAGAACCCGATCAGGCTGATCGCCGACGTGGCCTATACGCCGATGCGCGTGTTTCCCGCGCTGAACCCGGAGACCAACGAATCGTTCGATCTCAGCTACAGCGTGCTGCGCAGCGTTTCGCCGATCCACTGCGAATACCTGACCAACATGGGCGTGCGCGCCTCGATGAGCATCTCCATCGTGGTCGGCGGCAAGCTCTGGGGACTGTTCTCCTGCCATCACATGTCGCCCAAACTGATTCCCTACCCGGTGCGCATGTCGTTCCAGATCTTCTCCCAGGTCTGCAGCGCCATCGTCGAGCGCCTGGAGCAGGGGCGTATCGCCGAACTGCTGCGCGTGTCCACCGAGCGCAGGCTGGCCCTGGCTCGCCGCGCGCGGGACGCCGACGACCTGTTCGGCGCACTGGCCCACCCGGACGATGGCATCGCCGCACTGATTCCCTGCGACGGCGCCCTGGTCATGCTCGGCGGCCGCACCCTGAGCATCCGCGGCGACTTCGAGCGCCAGGCCGGGAATGTCCTGCAACGCCTGCAGCGCGACCCGGAACGGGACATCTACCACACCGACAACTGGCCGCAGCCCAGCGAGGACTCTCCGGACGGCGGCGACTGCTGCGGTGTGCTGGCGATCCGTTTCCACCGCCAGGAATCGGGCTGGATCTTCTGGTTCCGCCACGAGGAAGTGCACCGCATCCGCTGGGGCGGCAAGCCGGAAAAGCTGTTGACCATCGGCCCCTCCGGCCCGCGGCTGACCCCGCGCGGCTCGTTCGAGGCCTGGGAGGAAGTGGTCCGCGGCCACTCCACGCCCTGGAGCGAAACCGACCTGGCGATCGCCGAAAAGCTGCGCCTGGACCTGATGGAACTGTGCCTCAACCATGCGGCCGAGGTCGACCGCATGCGCCAGCGCCTGATCGCGGTGCTCGGCCACGACCTGCGCAACCCGTTGCAGTCGATCTCCATGGCGGCGGCCCTGCTGTCCTCCAGCGACACCCGCACCACCGAACTGCGCCAACACATTTCCGCGTCCAGCAGCCGCATGGAACGGCTGGTCAGCCAGATCCTCGACATGAGCCGCCTGCAATCGGGCATCGGCCTCACCGTGAACCCGGTCGACACCGACGTCTCGCAACTGGTGCGGCAGATCGTCTGCGAAACCGACGTCGCCTATCCCGGCCTGGTGATCGAGATCGCCATCGACCCGCAGGTTCGTGCCGTGGTCGACCCGGACCGCTACGCCCAGGTCGCCGCCAACCTGCTGAGCAACGCCCGTCATCACGGCCTGCCCGGCCGGCCGGTGCTGGTCACCCTGACCCGCCAGGGCGACGAGGTGTGCCTGAGCGTGCTCAACGAAACCAGCGGCCTCTCCGAAGCGCAACTGGCCAACCTGTTCGAACCGTTCAAGCGCGAGTCGGCGGACAACCAGCGCAACCGCAACGGCCTCGGTATCGGCCTGTACATCTCCCAGGCCATCGCCCAGGCCCACCAGGGGCGTATCGACGTGGACTGCCGCGACGACGTCATCACCTTCTGCCTGCGCCTGCCGGTGCGCCAGGCGGAGACCGGCTCCTCGTCCTGACGACGAGGACCGTGCACAATGCAACGCTTGCAGGTATCTTCGGCAGCCATCGCCGTCTGACAGGATCGCCCCGTTCCATGCCCCGCCTCCGCCTCCGGACCGTCCTCGCCTGCCTCGCCGTGTTCTGCGCGGCTCCCGCACTGGCCAGGGTCGAAGTGCATTCGCTGCAACACAAGAGCATGGGGCGGGTGCTGACGGTCCGCGTCTCGGAGGAGATCGCGCCGGGCGACTACGAGACGCTGCTCAAGGGTTTGCGCAACAATCCGGGAACCTACTCGCGCAAGCTGCTCCTGCTGAACAGCATCGGCGGCAGCGTGCCGGAGGCGATCCGCATGGGCCGCCTGCTGCGCGAATCCGGCTTCGACGCGCTGGTGCCGTCGAGCAGCGTCTGCCAGGGCACCTGCGTCTACCTGCTGGCGGCCGGCAAGCGCAAGACCGTACGCGGCTACGTCGGCCTGCACCGTCCCTACTACGCCCACGGCGACTCGCTGCACTCGCGCTCGGCCAACGGCATGCGCTACGACTCCGCCGCCTACTTCCGCGAAATGGATATCCCCAGCACCTTGGTACAGGCCATGCAAAGCACCGATCCCAAACGGATGCGCGTGCTTTCGGCGAAGGAACTGGCGCAGTACCGGCTGAACTGAACCGGCGACTCCGCGGAACGAGCGAGGGCGCGCGGTGGCGTTGGCGATAGTGGCCGATGCCGTTGTACCTCGTTTTCGTGCAACGGCAGGCCGAATCCAGTCCGGATCCGAACCGGCCCTACTCTAGAAGAACTCGTCCAATAGCCTGAAGTACGCCAGCCGTTCGCCGTCGATATCGCCGCCGTATTCGACGAGGAAGGCCGCGGCCCAGGCCGCGCCGAGTTCGGCCTCGATGTCCCGCGCGGCCAGGGCCAGGTCCTGGTGCCGGTCGGCGACGCCGAGCCGCCCGCAATCGATGAAGCCGCTGAAGCGCCGCCCCTCCGCCAGCAGATTTGGCAGGCAGGCGTCGCCATGGGCGACCACCAGGTCTTCGACCGCCGGACGCCGGTCGAGCAGCAGGCGGTACAGCTCCGTGGCGCTGCGACCGCGATGGTCGTCGTCGAAGTCCGCCTCGTCCACCAGCCCGGCCTCGACCCGCTGGCGCACGGTGTCCAGACGCCGTTCCAGGCGATGGTCGAAGGGACAGGCGGCCGGATCGAGATCGTGCAGCCGGCGCAGGGCGGCGGCCACCAGGCGCACCAGGCGCTCGGGCTCCAGCTCGCCGCGCTGCGCCAGCGCGGACAGCGTGTCCCCCGGCACTGCGCTCATCAGCAGCCATTGCCGGCCGTCGCTCTGGGTTTCGTTCAGCACCTGCGGGCAATCGATGCCGGCACCGTGCAGCCAGCGCAGGCGGGCGATTTCGGCGGGCAGCTCGGCATGTGCGGACAGCACTTCCTGCTTGACGAACAGGGTCGGCCGCCGCGCAGCCTCCAGGCGGTGGACCGTGGCCGCGGAACATCCTTCGCCCTGCCCTCGCCAGCGGTAGCCGGCAAGGTAGTCGGCCCAGGTTGAGGGAGCCTGCGGCGGCATGGAGGTGGCTGCATCATGCATGGAGAAACGCTTCCTGTTCGAGTGGGAGCGCGAGTATACCCGCCCACCCGCTCAGCGACGGGACTCCCCGTCGGCCTGTCGCTGGCGGTAAGCGCTGGGGGTAAGCCCTGCGTAACGCACGAAGAAACGACTGAAGTAGGCCGGGTCCTTGAAGCCGAGCTGGTAGCAGATCTCGTTCACCGAGCCGCCGGTGAACAGCAGCAGGCGCTTGGACTCCTGCATAAGCCGTTCGTACACCAGGCGCTTCGACGGCAGGTCGGCGATGCGCCGGCAGACGTCGTTGAGGCGCGCCTCGGTGACGCCGATCCGGCTGGCGTAGAGCGACAGCGGCCAGTGCTCGGCATAGCGCTCCTCGATCAGCGCGTTGAAGCGCTGGAAGATCTGCAGGTCTTCGTGGCGCATCGGCCGCGCAGCCACCGAATTGGCCGAGAGACGCAGCAGGCTGATCATGACCAGGCGGGTCAGCGCCAGCAGCGTCTGCTGGCGGCCAGGACGGCTGGCCATCGACTCGCTGCGCAACTGCTCGAAGAGCAGCGCCAGGCGCGCCGCCTCCTCGGCCGCGCCGCCCTCCAGGTTGCCCAGCGCCACACAGGCCGGCGCCACCTGCGGGCCGGGCGCCAGGCCCGGCTCGGCCTCGGTGAGGCTCCACACCAGTTGCTGGCGCACGGTCAGCACATGGCCATCGGCGTCCGCCTCGGTGACGAAGGCGTGCGGCACGGTCGGCGGGGTGAGGAAGAACATCGGCCCCGACTCCAGGTACTGGCGCTCGTCGAGATAGACCCGCACCGCGCCGTTCTTCACGTAGTGCACCTGGAAGAAGCGGTCGTGCCGGTGCGCCGGCATGTTGCGACCGAAGAATCCGGCCAGGTTGCCCAGCGCATCGTAGTGCACCTCGGCGTCGGCATAGCGCTGGTCGTAGACCTGCCCGATGTTGATGTTGGGGATCGGCTGGCGCTCTGGCATGGCGATCTTCTCTTTGTTGTTCTTCCCGGCTGCGCACGCAAGCCGTCGCGGGCTTCCGTATACCGCAGACGGCGCCTCTTGCCACCTCCCCGGGACGAATGGCGCAGCAACCGGGGTTGACGATCATTAACATGTTAAATATAACGTTAACACATTAACGAGTTTTCGCCAGGACGCCCCCCTCGCCGTTCGCTTATCGCGCCAGGAGACACCACCACAATGAGCCGCGCACTGAATGACGTCGCCGCCGGCACCCTGTTCGGCGTCGCGCTGAACTACAAGGGCCTGCTCGACAGCCGCCTGCCGGAGTTCCAGCAGCCGCCCTACCAGAAGCCGCCAGTGAAGCCGGTGTTGTTCATCAAGACACCGAATACCCGCAACGAGCACGACGCCCCGGTGCTCTTCCCGCGCGGCGTCGAGCGCCTGCAACCGGGCCCGGCGCTGGGCGTGGTGATCGCTCGCGACGCCAGCCGGGTGAAGGAGGAAGAGGCCATGGCGCATGTCGCCGGCTACGTGATCGTCAACGAGTTCAGCCTGCCGGAAGACAGCTACTACCGCCCGGCGGTGAAAGCCAAGTGCCGCGACGGCTTCTGCCCGTTCGGTCCGCAACTGGTGCCGACGCAGGAGATCGCCGATCCCCATGCGCTGGAGCTGAAGCTGTACGTCAACGGCGAACTGCGCCAGCGCAACAACACCGCCAACCTGGTGCGCGACATCCCGCGGCTGATCGCCGAGATCAGCGAGTTCATGACCCTGCACGCCGGCGACGTGCTGATCACCGGCACCCCCGAAGGGCGAGTCGACGTGCATCCCGGCGACCGCGTCGAGGTCGAGATCGACGGCCTCGGCCGCCTCGCCAACAGCATCGTCGCGGAATGAGGAACCGACCATGAAACACGCACGCATCCGCTACCAGGGCCGGGTTCACCAGGTCACCGTGGAAGACGCCAACGTCGTCCGCCTGGCCGACGGCACCCTGCTCGCCGAGGACCGGGTGGAGTGGCTGCCGCCGGCCACCGGGAGCATGTTCGCCCTCGGCCTGAACTACGCCGACCATGCCGCCGAACTGTCGTTCAAGGCGCCCAGCGAACCGCTGGCGTTCATCAAGTCGCCGGGCACCTACACCGGCCACCGCCAGGTCAGCTGGCGTCCGGACAACGTCGACTACATGCACTACGAGTGCGAACTGGTGGCGGTGATCGGCAAGCCGGCGCGCAACGTCCGCCGCGAGGACGCCCTCGGCTACCTGGCCGGCTACACGGTGTGCAACGACTACGCGATCCGCGACTACCTGGAGAACTACTACCGGCCCAACCTGCGGGTGAAGAACCGCGACGCCACCACCCCGGTGGGGCCGTGGATCGTCGACGCGGCCGAGGTTCCCGAGCCGAACCGGCTGGTCCTGCGCACCTGGGTCAACGGCGAGCTGCGCCAGGAAGGCAGCACCGCGGACATGATCTTCGACATTCCCTACCTGATCGAATACTTCTCCAGCTTCATGACCCTGCAGCCGGGCGACATGATCGCCACCGGCACCCCGGAAGGCCTGTCCGACGTGGTCCCCGGCGACGAAGTGGTGGTGGAGGTGGAAGGCGTCGGTCGCCTGGTCAACCGAATCGTCAGCGAGGCCGAATTCTTCCGCGCCCGCGCACAGGAGCACGCAGAATGATCAAACACTGGATCAATGGCCGCGAGGTCGAAAGCAAGGACGTCTTCGAGAACTACAACCCGGCCACCGGCGAGCTGATCGGCGAGGTCGCCAGCGGCGGCGCGGCGGAAATCGACGCGGCGGTGGCGGCGGCCCGGGAAGCCTTCCCGAAATGGGCCAATACCCCGGCCAAGGAGCGCGCGCGCCTGATGCGCCGGCTCGGCGAGCTGATCGACCGGAACGTGCCGCACCTGGCGGAACTTGAGACCCTCGACACCGGCCTGCCGATCCACCAGACGAAGAACGTGCTGATCCCGCGCGCCTCGCACAACTTCGAGTTCTTCGCCGAAGTCTGCACGCGGATGAACGGGCACAGCTATCCGGTCGACGACCAGATGCTCAACTACACCCTGTACCAGCCGGTGGGCGTCTGCGGCCTGGTCTCGCCGTGGAACGTACCGTTCATGACCGCCACCTGGAAGACCGCGCCGTGCCTGGCGCTGGGCAACACGGCGGTGCTGAAGATGTCCGAGCTGTCGCCGCTGACCGCCAACGAGCTGGGCCGCCTGGTGCACGAGGCGGGCATTCCGCCGGGGGTGTTCAACGTGGTCCAGGGCTACGGCGCCAGCGCCGGCGACGCGCTGGTTCGCCACCGCGACGTGCGCGCGGTGTCCTTCACCGGCGGCACCGCCACCGGGCGACGGATCATGGAGGCGGCCGGGATCAAGAAATACTCGATGGAACTGGGCGGCAAGTCGCCGGTGCTGGTCTTCGAAGACGCCGACCTCGAGCGGGCGCTGGACGCCGCGCTGTTCACCATCTTCTCGCTGAACGGCGAGCGCTGCACCGCCGGCAGTCGCATCTTCGTCCAGGAAAGCGTCTACCCGCAGTTCGTCGCCGAGTTCGCCGCGCGCGCCAGGCGCCTGATCGTCGGCGATCCGCAGGACCCGAAGACCCAGGTCGGCTCGATGATCACCCAGGCCCACTACGACAAGGTCACCGGCTACATCCGCATCGGCCTCGAGGAAGGCGCCACCCTGGTGGCCGGCGGCCTGGAGCGTCCGGCCGGCCTGCCGGCGCACCTGAGCAAGGGGCAGTTCATCCAGCCCACGGTGTTCGCCGACGTGGACAACCGCATGCGCATCGCCCAGGAGGAGATCTTCGGCCCGGTGGTCTGCCTGATCCCGTTCAAGGACGAAGCCGAGGCGCTGCGCCTGGCCAACGACGTGGAATACGGCCTGGCCTCCTACATCTGGACCCAGGACATCGGCAAGGCCCATCGCCTGGCACGCGGCATCGAGGCCGGGATGGTCTTCATCAACAGCCAGAACGTGCGCGACCTGCGCCAGCCGTTCGGCGGGGTGAAGGCCTCGGGCACCGGACGCGAAGGCGGGGAATACAGCTTCGAGGTATTCGCCGAGATCAAGAACGTGTGTATATCCATGGGCAGCCATCACATCCCCCGCTGGGGCGTGTAGGGCGCGCTCGTGCAGAGCGGCCGCCCGAGGCCGCCAGCAGCGCCGGCGTGCAGACACAATCAGAAGAATCCGGGCCAGCCGCCAACGGCCGCGCCCGCTGCCAGGCCCAACGGGCCACCAGGAGAATCGTCATGGGCAAAGTCGCTCTGGCTGCCAAGATCACCCACGTACCCTCGCTGTACCTGTCCGAGCTGCCCGGCCCGCGCCACGGCTGCCGCCAGCCGGCGATCGACGGGCACCGCGAGATCGGCCGGCGCTGCCGCGAACTGGGGGTCGACACCATCGTGGTGTTCGACACCCACTGGCTGGTCAACGCCGGCTACCACATCAACTGCGCGCCGCACTTCGAGGGGCTCTACACCAGCAACGAGTTGCCGCACTTCATCGCCAACATGGAGTACGGCTTCCCCGGCAACCCGGAGCTGGGCCGCATCCTCGCCGAGGGCTGCAACGCGCTCGGCGTGGAGACCCTGGCCCACGACGCCACCACCCTCGGCCCGGAGTACGGCACCCTGGTACCGATGCGCTACATGAACCAGGACCGCCACTTCAAGGTGGTCTCGGTCTCCGCCCTGTGCACCGTGCATTACCTGAACGACAGCGCGCGCCTGGGCTGGGCCATGCGCAAGGCGGTGGAAGAGCACTACGACGGCACGGTGGCGTTCCTCGCCAGCGGCTCGCTGTCCCACCGCTTCGCCCAGAACGGCCAGGCGCCGGACTTCTCCGACCGCATCTGGAGCCCGTTCCTCGAGGTTCTCGATCATGAAGTCGTGCAGATGTGGCAGGAGGGCCGCTGGGCCGAGTTCTGCGGGATGCTCCCCGAGTACGCCTCCAAGGGCCATGGCGAAGGCTTCATGCACGACACCGCGATGCTCCTCGGCGCCCTCGGCTGGTCGGCCTACGACGGCAAGGCGGAGGTCGTGACGCCCTACTTCGGCTCCTCCGGCACCGGGCAGATCAACGCGGTATTCCCGGTCACCGCCCAGGACGGCTCGGCGATCCCCGCCGCCCAGGCCGGCAACCCGGCCGGCGCCAGTTGCGCCAGCCGCCTCTGAGGACACCACCATGCCGCACTTCATCGCCGAATACACCGACAACATCGAAGCCGAAGCCGACCTGCCCGGCCTGTTCGAGAAGGTCCACGCCTGCCTCGGCGCCAGCGGCGTTTTCCCGCTCGGCGGCATCCGCAGCCGCGGCGTGCGCCTGGACACCTGGCGCATGGCCGACGGCAGGCACGACTACGCCTTCGTCCACATGACCCTGAAGGTCGGCGCCGGTCGCGACCTGGAGACTCGCCGGCAAGTCGCCGAGGCACTTTTCGAGGTGATCACCGCGCACTTCGCCGAGCTCCAGGCGCGACGCCTGCTGGCGCTGTCCTTCGAACTCACCGAACTGGACGCGGAGCTGAACTACAAGCGCAACAACGTGCATGAATTCCTGAACAACCCGGCGGACTGACCAGCCCGCCATAACGCTGCACTCACCCAGCTCGCCTCCCGGCCACCGACAGGTCGCCGGGACGTCCGGGCGCTCACAAAAAGTACAAGATCATGAGCACAGCCAGCACCCTGAACAGCACCACCCTGCCTCTCAGCGACAGCACCCACGACCGCGTCACCTGGCGGCTGATGCCGCTGCTGCTGGTGTGCTACGTCTTCGCCCATCTGGACCGCATCAACATCGGTTTCGCCAAGTTGCAGATGAGCGCCGACCTGCACTTCAGCGACACCGTCTACGGTCTCGGCGCCGGGCTGTTCTTCATCGCCTATGCGCTGTTCGGCCTGCCCAGCAACCTGATGCTGGAACGGATCGGCCCGCGCCGCTGGATCGCCTGCCTGATGCTGGTCTGGGGCTGTCTCTCCACCGCCATGCTGCTGGTGGAGACCGCGCGCGGCTTCTACCTGCTGCGCTTTCTCCTGGGGGTCGCCGAGGCCGGCTTCTTCCCCGGTATCCTGGTCTACCTGAACCGTTGGTTCCCGGCGCGCCGACGCGGGCAGATCACCGCTCTGTTCGCCATCGCCGTGCCCATGGCCGGGGTGATCGGCGGACCGCTTTCGGGCTGGATCCTAGAAGGCTTCCATGACGCCCTCGGACTGCGCGGCTGGCAGTGGATGTTCCTGATCGAAGGCCTGCCGGTTGTGTTGCTCGGCGTGGTGGTCTGGTGCTCGCTGCCGGAAAGCTTCGAACGGGTGACGTGGCTCAGCGACGAACAGAAGCACCTGCTGCGCGAGGAACTGGCCGGCGAGGAGCAGCGCAAGACCATCACCTCCTTCTCCGGCATCTTCAGCAATCCGCAGGTGTGGCTGCTGGTGGCGATCTATTTCGCGGTGATGCTGGCGGTGAACACCATCGCGTTCTGGATGCCGAGCCTGATCCATGGCGCCGGCATCGCCCAGGACAGCCGCATCGGCATGCTCAGCGCGGTGCCCTATCTCGCCGGCTGCGCCTTCATGATCTTCATCGGCCGTTCCTCCGACCGCCTGCGCGAGCGCCGCTGGCACCTGGGCATTCCGTTGCTGATGGCCGCCGCCGGGCTCAGCCTGGCGGCCCTGGCACCGACCAGCGCCTGGCTGGTGATGGGCGGCCTGGTGATCGCCGGGATGGGCGCCAGCGCCGCCCTGCCGATGTTCTGGCAACTGCCGCCGGCCTTCCTTTCCAGCGCCACCCTGGCCGCCGGAATCGCCCTGATCAGTTCCTTCGGCAGCATCGCCGCCTTCCTCGCGCCCTACCTGATCGGCTGGATGCGCGACACCACCCAGAGCGCCAGCCTGGCCCTGTACCTGCTGGCCATCCTCATCGCCCTCGGCGCCGGCCTGGTCCTGCGGACCCCCGCCGCCGTGGTCAACCCACGCTGAACCGAGAGACCCCGACCATGCTCGATCCCCGTCTGATCCAGGAAGCCGCCAACCGCCTCGACGCCGCCGAACGCTCGCGCCAGCAGGTAAGGCAGTTCTCCCTCGACTACCCGGACATCGCCATCGAGGACGCCTACGCCATCCAGCGCGCCTGGGTCGAGCGCAAGATCGCCGACGGGCGCGTGCTCAAGGGCCACAAGATCGGCCTGACCTCGCGCGCCATGCAGGTCTCGTCGAACATCAGCGAGCCGGACTACGGCGCCTTGCTCGACGACATGTTCTTCGAGGAGGGCAGCGACATCCCCTTCCAGCGCTTCATCGTGCCGCGGGTCGAGGTGGAGCTGGCGTTCATCCTCGGCAAGCCGCTGAAGGGACCGGGCTGCACCCTGTTCGACGTGCTCGAGGCCACCGAGTGGGTGATCCCGGCGCTGGAGATCATCGATGCGCGCATCCAGCAGGTCGACCCGCAAACGAAAGTCACGCGCAAGGTCTTCGACACCATCTCCGACAACGCCGCCAACGCCGGCGTGGTGATGGGCGGCCGGGCCGTGCGGCCAGGCGATATCGACCTGCGGCGGGTACCGGCGATCCTCTACCGCAATGGCGTGATCGAGGAGTCTGGCGTCTCCGCCGCGGTGCTCAACCACCCGGCCAAGGGCGTCGCCTGGCTGGCCAACAAGCTGGCGCCCTACGGCGTCTGCCTGGAGGCCGGCCAGGTGATCCTCGGCGGCTCCTTCACCCGCCCGGTGGCGGCCGCGCCGGGGGACACCTTCCACGTCGACTACGACCTGCTCGGCAGCATCTCCTGCCGTTTCGTCTGAGGAGGCATTTCCATGGACCTGCCCGTCAATCGCTTCAAGCAACGCCTGCGCAGCGGCGAGGCGCAGATCGGCCTGTGGCTCGGCCTGGCCGATCCCTACTGCGCGGAGCTGGCCGCCAACGCCGGCTTCGACTGGCTGCTGCTGGACGGCGAGCACGCGCCCAACGACCTGCGCAGCCTGCTCGGCCAGTTGCAGGCGCTGGCGCCCTACCCCGGCCAGCCGGTGATCCGCCCGGTGCAGGGCGACACTGCGCTGATCAAGCAATTGCTCGACATCGGCGCGCAGACCCTGCTGGTACCGATGGTCGACAGCGCCGCCCAGGCCGAAGGGCTGGTGCGCGCCGTGCGCTATCCGCCGGCGGGCGTACGCGGGGTCGGCAGTGCGCTGGCCCGGGCCTCGCGCTGGAACAGCGTGGCGGAGTACCTGAACCACGCCGACGAGCAGATGTGCCTGCTGGTCCAGGTGGAAAACCTGGAGGGCCTGGCCAACCTCGACGCGATCGCCGCCGTCGAGGGCGTCGACGGCGTGTTCATCGGTCCGGCCGACCTCAGCGCAGCCATGGGCCATCGCGGCAATCCAGGCCATCCCGAGGTGCAGGCGGCCATAGAGGACGCCATCCACCGCATCCGCACGGCCGGCAAGGCCGCCGGCATCCTCTCCGCCGACGAGACACTGGCGCGGCGCTACTTGGAGCTGGGCTGCGCGTTCGTCGCGGTGGGCGTGGACACCAGCCTGCTGATGCGTTCGCTGCGCGAGCTGGCGGGGCGCTTCAAGGGCGGCGCGCCGGCGCCGTCCGCCAGTTCCTCGGTCTACGGCTGAGGGGTGCGCCCCGCTCCCGCTGCGGGAGAGGGGCCAGGTCGGCGTTGCGGCAGGTATCGGCGTCGGTCCGGGGGCGTATGCCTAGCGTCGGCGGAACAACGGTCGCGGCTCGATCGCCGAGCGGCCGTAGAGCACGCTCAAGCCCGCCAGCCCCTTGAGCGCATCCTCGACGTTCTTGTCCTCGCGCACCGCGAAGGCATCGAAGCCGCACTGGCGCATATGGCTGAGCTGGTCGCGCAACACGTCGCCCACTGCGCGCAACTCGCCGCTCCACCCCAGGCGCACGCGCAGCAGGTAGGCCAGGCTGTAGCCACGACCGTCGCGGAAGCTGGGGAAGTCGACGGCGATCAGCGGCAGCTCGGCGAAGTGCGGCAGCAAGGCCTCCACCTCATCGTCCGGCGCCAGCCAGGGCGCGGCGGCTCCGGCCTCGCCGCGGCGCTCCAGCCAGGCCGCCAGAGGCAGCAGCAACGGCCCCGGCGGCAGCGCGTCGGGCAACTCGCGCAGGAGTTGCCAGGGATCGTCGCGGCAGACCTCGGCGACGCCATCGCGCAAACGGATCAGGTTGTTCATGCCGGTTCCTCCATCCTGGCGTAGACCCGGGCCTTGAACGGCTCCAGGCCGACCCGGTTGAAGGTGTCGATGAAACGTTCCGGGCCGACCCGCAGGTCGGTGAAGGTTTCGACGATCCGTTCGATCACCGCCGGCACCTCGGCAGCGCTGAACGATGGCCCGATCACCTTGCCCAGCGCGCTGTCCTTGCCCTGGGCGCCGCCGAGGGTGACCTGGTACCACTCGCTGCCGTTCTTGTCGACGCCGAGGATGCCGATGTTGCCGATGTGGTGGTGGCCGCAGGCGTTCATGCAGCCGGAGATGTTCAGGCTAAGCTCGCCGATGTCGTGCAGGTGGTCGAGGTCCTCGAAGCGCTGCTGGATACCCTGGGCGATGGGGATCGACTTGGCGTTGGCCAGCGCGCAGTAGTCGCCGCCGGGACAGGCGATGATGTCGCTGAGCAGGCCTTGGTTAGGCGTGCCGAGGCCGGCTGCGCAGGCCTCGCGCCACAGCGCGTGGAGGTTCTCCAGGCGCACGTCGGGGAGCACCAGGTTCTGTTCGTGGGCCACACGGATCTCGCCGAAACCGTAGCGCTCGGCCCAGTCGGCGACACGTTCCATCTGCTCCGCGGTGACGTCGCCCGGCGGCGCGCTGGCGCCGGGCTTGGTCGACAGCACCACCGAGGCGTAGCCCGGCACCTTGTGCGCCTGGACGTTGCGCGAGGCCCAGCGGGCGAAGGCCGGATCGGCCGCACGGGCGCTGCCGTAGGCCAGCTCGCCGCCGGCCGGCGGCAGGTAGCGCGGCAATACGAAGCGCTCGGCGACCCGCTGGCACTCCTCGGCAGTCAGTTGCGCCGGGCCGTCGCGCAGGTGCTGCCACTCTTCCTCCACCTCGCGGGCGAAAGCCTCGATGCCCAGCGCCTTGACCAGGATCTTGATCCGCGCCTTGTACTTGTTGTCGCGCCGGCCGTAGCGGTTGTAGACCCGCAGGATCGCCTCGACGTAGGACAACAGGTGCTGCCAGGGCAGGTCGTCGCGGATCACCTGGCCGAGCATCGGCGTGCGTCCCAGGCCGCCGCCGACCAGGACCCGCAGGCGCAACTCGCCGGCGTCGGGGTGGCGGTAAAGGTACAGGCCGATGTCGTGCATCTGCACCGCGGCGCGGTCTTCCACCGCCGAACTGAGGGCGATCTTGAACTTGCGCGGGAGGAACAGGAACTCCGGGTTCACCGTCGACCACTGGCGCAGGATCTCGGCCAGCGGCCGGGGGTCGGTCCATTCGTCCGCGGCGACCCCGGCGAAGGCTTCGGTGGTGATGTTGCGCACGCAGTTGCCGGAGGTCTGGATCGCATGCATCTGCGCGCCGGCGAGGTGTTCGAGGATATCGCCGACCTGCTCCAGTTCGATCCAGTTGAACTGGATGTTCTGCCGCGTGGTGAAGTGCCCGTAGCCGCGGTCGTAGTGCCGGGCGACGTGCGCCAAGGCGCGCAGTTGCGGCGACGAGAGGGTGCCGTAGGGAATCGCCACGCGCAGCATGTAGGCGTGCTTCTGCAGGTACAGGCCGTTCTGCAGGCGCAGCGGGAGGAACTCCTCCTCGCTCAGTTCGCCGTCGAGGCGGCGGGCGATCTGGTCGCGGAACTGCGCCACCCGCTCGCTCACCAGCGCCTGGTCGTATTCGTCGTACTGGTACATCGCAAAGCCCTCATCGACAGGGTTTCTCCACCGATGACGGGCAGGGTGCGTGGCGAAGAAACCGGGGACCGGCTGCGCCCCTGTTTCTGGCGACAGGATGGGCCGGTGTTCACTGGCACCCACTATCGCCCGCGTACAGACAGCGAAACAGCGGCAGATTCCGCCGAAAAAAACACATCAGATGGCCGACGGCGGCGAATTCGTGCCGCCTGCGACCGGTTGCCACGGGGCGCATATCTGTACTGCCCGAGGTCGCCCGGCAACCCGCGGCAATGCTGGGCCGCTGCTTTCCGGAGGCATCTGATACGGTTTTTCCCGCTCGATCTGCCGCTGTTTCGCCCATCAGCCGGTTCCTATAGTCGCAACCGCCTCTCCAGCCTGATGGGCCTACGAAAAATGAGCGAAAGAATTCCCGCGATCCAGGTCGAGCCCGCCGCACCGGCCGCTCCGTCGAAACAGCCGCCCGCGCCCGGCAAGCTGCCGTCGGCGGTGAACGGCCCGATCTACACCCGCAGCTTCACCGGTCTGTTCCGCAACTTCCGCCGCCTCGGCGGCGGCCTGCTGTTCCTGCTGTTCTTCGGCACCCTGTGGCTGAACTGGAACGGCCGCCAGGCGGTGCTCTGGGACCTGCCCGAACGCAAGTTCTACATTTTCGGCGCGACCTTCTGGCCGCAGGACTTCATCCTGCTCTCGGCGCTGCTGATCATCGCCGCCTTCGGCCTGTTCTTCATCACCGTGTTCGCCGGCCGCGTCTGGTGCGGCTATACCTGCCCGCAGAGCGTGTGGACCTGGGTGTTCATGTGGTGCGAGAAGGTCACCGAGGGCGACCGCAATGCGCGGATCAAGCTCGACCAGGGTCCGGCGAGCGCCGCCAAGCTCTTGCGCAAAACGGCCAAGCACGCGCTGTGGCTGGGTGTGAGCCTGGTCACGGCGATCACCTTCATCGGCTACTTCACTCCGGTGCGGCCGCTGGTGGCCGACCTGTTCAGCTTCCAGCTGGACCTGGAAAGCCTGTTCTGGGTGCTGTTCTTCACCGCCGCCACCTATGTCAACGCCGGCTGGCTGCGCGAGCAGGTGTGCATCCACATGTGCCCCTACTCGCGCTTCCAGAGCGTGATGTTCGACAAGGACACCCTGATCGTGTCCTACGATGCCGCCCGCGGCGAGTCCCGCGGCGCCCGCAAGAAAGGCAGCGATCCGCGCGCCCAGGGGCTCGGCGACTGCATCGACTGCCAGCAGTGCGTGCAGGTCTGCCCCACCGGCATCGACATCCGCGACGGCCTGCAGATCGCCTGCATCGGCTGCGCCGCCTGCGTCGACGCCTGCGACTCGATCATGGACAAGATGGGCTATGAACGCGGCCTGGTGCGCTACACCTCGGAACGCGCCCTGGAAGGTGGCCAGACCCGCTTCCTGCGTCCACGCCTGGTCGGCTACGCGGCGGTGATGCTGGCGATGATCGGCGCCTTCGTCGTCGCCCTTGATGCCCGCCCGCTGGCCTCGCTGGACGTGACCCGCGACCGTGGGCTGTTCCGCGAGAACGCCGCCGGGCAGATCGAGAACATCTACACCCTCAAGGTCATCAACAAGACCCAGCAGCCGCAGCGCTATCGCCTGCAACTCGACGACGCGCCGGAGTTCCGCCTGCAGGGCGAGCACACCCTGAGCCTGAAGCCCGGCGAGATCCTCGACTTCCCGGTGTCGGTGGCCTCTACCGCCGAACGCGCCAGGGCCGGCTCGCAACCGCTGGCGTTCAGCCTGCGCGGCATCGACGACCCGAGCCTGGCGGTCGGCAGCACCAGCACCTTCGTTTCGCCGGCGCGCTGAGGAGGCCGCGATGAGGCATGACAACACGGTCCCGGCGCGCATAGAGTGGGCGCCAGCGGCCGTGCCCACGGCCAGCCAGGACAGCGGCCAGGACAAGATGAAGCGCTACGAGAAATTCGCCGACGAGATTGCCGAGCTGATCCGCACCGGCGTCCTCGCCCCCGGGCAGAAGGTGCCCTCGGTACGGCACGCCAGCCGTACCTACGGGGTCAGCGCTTCCACCGTGTTCCAGGCCTACTACCTGCTGGAAAGCCGTGGGCTGATCATGGCCCGCGCACGCTCCGGCTACTTCGTCTGCCAGCACGTGCAGCGGCCGCTGCCGGAACCGGAGATCAGCCCGCGCCAGGCCGACGCCACCGAGGTCGACGTCAGCGAGCTGGTGTTCTCCGTACTCAGTTCGATCAAGGACCCGGACACCGTACCCTTCGGCTCGGCGTTCCCCAGTCCGCAACTGTTTCCCCTGCCGCGCCTGGCGCGCTCGATGGCCCACGCGGTGCGCGACATGGACCCGCAATCGGTGGTCGCCGACATGACGCCGGGCAACCATGGCCTGCGCCGGCAGATCGCCCTGCGCTACATGGTCGGCGGCCTGCTGCTGCCGGTGGAAGAACTGGTCATCAGCAACGGCGCGCTGGAGGCACTCAACCTCTGCCTGCAGGTGGTCACCCGTCCCGGCGACCTGGTGGCCATCGAGGCGCCGGCGTTCTACGCCACCCTGCAGGTGCTGGAACGGTTGAAGCTGAAGGCGGTGGAAATCCCCGTGCATCCGCGCGAAGGCATCGACCTGGAAGTGCTCGCCGACAGCCTGGAGCGCCTGCCGATCAAGGCCTGCTGGTTCATGAGCAACTTCCAGAACCCGATGGGCGCGAGCATGGACGACGAGAAGAAACGCGCCCTCGCCGAGCTGCTGGCGCGCCACCAGGTGCCGATGATCGAGGATGACGTCTACGCCGAGCTGTACTTCGGCCAGCAGGCGCCGAAACCGGTCAAGGCCTACGACCAGGAAGGCCTGGTGATGCACTGCAGTTCCTTCTCCAAGAGCCTGGCGCCGGGCTACCGGGTCGGCTGGGTGGCCGGCGGACGCTACGCCGAGCAGATCGAGCGACTGAAGCTGATGACCAGCCTGTCGGCGTCGATCCCGGCCCAGGCGGCCATCGCCGACTATCTCCAGCACGGCGGCTACGACCGCCACCTGCGCAAGCTGCGCTACGCCCTGGAGACCCAGCAGAACGCCATGCTCGCGGCGGTGGCGCGTTACTTCCCCGAGCAGACCCGGGTCAGCCGTCCCAGCGGCGGCTACTTCCTCTGGCTGGAGTTGCCCGAGGCGGTCGACTCGCTGCGCCTGTTCCAACTGGCCCTGGCCCAGGGCATCAGCCTCGCCCCGGGGCCGATCTTCTCCGCCACCCGCCGCTTCGCCCATTGCGCCCGGCTCAACTACGGGCACCCGTGGAGCGCGCGGCAGGAGAAGGCGATGGAGACACTCGGGCGGATCACCCAGTCGCTGGCGGGATGACGCCCCGCAGACGGAAAGCCACCCCGGCGTAGGGCGGATAACCGCGCGCGGTCATCCGCCATGATCGGCTCGCGTCCCCCATCCCGGTATGCGCCGCCGCCCTGCACGAACGCCTTCCCCCGCCCCATCTGATACCCAAATTC
Source organism: Pseudomonas sp. RC10-4-2 (assembly GCF_050433085.1). Classification (NCBI taxonomy): domain Bacteria; kingdom Pseudomonadati; phylum Pseudomonadota; class Gammaproteobacteria; order Pseudomonadales; family Pseudomonadaceae; genus Pseudomonas; species Pseudomonas sp. RC10-4-2. The sequence goes on along the minus strand of NZ_JBNPXX010000001.1, from coordinate 91,919 downwards.
CATATCGACCTGAAGCTGTTTTACCCCCGCCCCAGCCCTTAGATTGCAGGCTCCGGCCGGCGCCCCGTCTCCCCCCTCGACGGCGGTCGCCGGCTGTTCATTTCTTTCGGGACTGTACAGATGAACAAAGCAACGACGGAACCTGCCTACAACTACAAGGTGGTTCGCCAGTTCGCCATCATGACCGTGGTATGGGGCGTGATCGGCATGGGGTTGGGCGTACTGATCGCCTCGCAACTGGTCTGGCCCCAGATGAACTTCGACCTGCCCTGGACCAGCTTCGGCCGCCTGCGGCCGCTGCATACCAACCTGGTGATCTTCGCCTTCGGCGGCTGCGCGCTGTTCGCCACCAGCTACTACACGGTGCAGCGTACCTGCCAGGTGCGACTGTTCTCCGACACCCTGGCCGCCTTCACCTTCTGGGGCTGGCAGGCGGTGGCGGTGATCCTGCTGGTCAGCCTGCCGCTGGGCAACACCACCACCAAGGAATACGCCGAGATCGAGTTCACCGGCGCGATCTGGCTGGCGATCGTCTGGGTCGCCTACGCGGTGGTGTTCTTCGGCACCCTGATCAAGCGCAAGGTCAAGCACATCTATGTCGGCAACTGGTTCTTCGGCTCGTTCATCCTGACCACCGCGATGCTGCACATCGTCAACCACATGTCGCTGCCGGTGAGCTGGTTCAAGTCCTACTCGATGTACTCCGGCGCCACCGATGCCATGGTCCAGTGGTGGTACGGGCACAACGCCGTAGGCTTCTTCCTGACCACCGGCTTCCTCGGCATGATGTACTACTTCGTGCCCAAGCAAGCCGGGCGCCCGGTCTACTCCTACCGGCTGTCCATCGTCCACTTCTGGGCGCTGATCACCCTGTACATCTGGGCCGGCCCGCACCACCTGCACTACACCGCGCTGCCGGACTGGGCGCAGTCGCTGGGCATGGTGATGTCGCTGATCCTCCTGGCGCCGAGCTGGGGCGGCATGATCAACGGCATGATGACCCTCTCCGGGGCCTGGCATAAGCTGCGCGACGACCCGATACTGCGCTTCCTGGTGGTGTCCCTGGCGTTCTACGGCATGTCCACCTTCGAAGGCCCGATGATGGCGATCAAGACCGTCAACGCCCTCTCCCACTACACCGACTGGACCATCGGCCACGTCCACGCCGGCGCCCTCGGCTGGGTCGCGATGATCACCATCGGCTCGCTCTACCACCTGATTCCCAAGGTCTACGGGGTCGAGAAGATGCACAGCGTCGGCCTGATCAATGCGCACTTCTGGCTGGCCACCATCGGCACCGTGCTGTACATCGCCTCGCTGTGGGTCAACGGCATTACCCAGGGCCTGATGTGGCGCGCGGTCAACGAGGACGGCACGCTGACCTACTCCTTCGTCGAGTCGCTGGTGGCCAGCCATCCGGGCTTCATCGTGCGCCTGGTCGGTGGCGGGTTCTTCCTCACCGGCATGCTGCTGATGAGCTACAACACCTGGCGCACGGTACGCCAGGCGCGCCCGGAAGGAATCCTCGCGGCGGCCCGCATGGCCTGAGCCGCGACAGCGCGTCCCTTCCCTTCCCGAGCCTCGCCCGCCACGCTGCGGGCAAGGCTCGACAGCCGACGAGGAGAATCATCATGGAATTCAGCTGGAGCGAGATCCTGCTGGAGCTGCTGGCGGTCGCCGTGCTGTTCTTCGGCGTGCATTGGAGCCTGCGCCACGCCAAGACCCTGGACCAGGCGAGCATGCTGCCGTTCGCCGACGACGAGGAGGTGGCCCGCCGGGTCGAGCGGGAAACCGGCAGGAGCCGCACCGGCTGCGGCTGTCCCGGTCGCTGCCAGGGCGACTGCCGGCACTGGGACAAGAATTGGCCGGCATGACGCCGGCCAGTCGCTTCAGGGCTTTATCTTCTTCAGCTCGTTGAGCAGTTCCAGCAACTGCGCGAGCTTTTCCTCGCCGAACCGCTCCTGGATGCGCTGGTAGTTCTTCTCCATGTCGCCGCTCATGGAGACGAAGCACTGCTGGCCCTTTTCCGTCAGGTTCACGTAGACCCGCCGCTGGTCCTTGGGCGCCTTCCAGCGCCGGACGATGCCGTCGCGCTCCAGGCGCGCCAGCACGCCGGTCATGCTCGGGCGCAGGATGCAGGCCTGGTTGGCCAACTGGTAGCTCTCCATCTCGCCCTGCTGGCGCAGGATGCGGATCACCCGCCACTGCTGCTCGGTGAGGCCGTGCTGGTTGAGGGAGGGGCGGAAGAAACTCATCGCGGCTTCGCGAGCCTGCAACAGGGTCAGGGTCAGGGAGGGTCTTGGCGTTGACATAGGGTCCGAGCTTGGATGACTGGTTTCGAAAGTGCAGAAGAGTAGCGGAAAAAACACAGGCTGCATGCGGGTATGCAGAAGGAAATCAACGGTTTCCGCCGTGCAGGGCCAAGCCCAGCGCGAGCAGGCTGCCGACGCCGCAGACGGCCATCACCAGCGCCATCGGCAGCACGCCGGGCAGCGCCAGCCAGCCGACCGCCAGGCTGGCCAGGCAGCCGAGGCCGAACTGCCCGGACACCGCCACCGCCGAAGCCGCCCCGGCCTGTCCGGGATACAACGCCAGCAGGCTGGCGATGCAGTTGGCGCCGAGCAGGCCGGTGACGCTGACGAAGCACAGCAGCCCGGGCACCAGCGCCCACAACCCGCCCCGCTCGCCGAGCGCCGCATAGCCGAGGAGGAACAGCCCGGACACGCAGGCCAGCAGGCTGCCGGCCCGCAGCAGCGGCCGCGGACCGTGGCGGCGCACCAGGCGCGCGCTGCACCAGGTGGCGAGCATCACGCCGAGGATGTTCAGGCCGAAGAACCAGCCGAAGCGCTCCGCGCGCACGCCGAAATGCTCGATGAACACGAAGGGCGCGGCGCTGATGTAGGCGAACATCCCGGCGAACGCCAGCCCCATGCACAGCACGTAGCCCAGCGCGCGACGGTCGCCGAGCAGCCGCCCATAGGCGAGAAAGGCCTGGGCCAGGCTGCCGCCGCGGCGCTCCGGCGGGTGGCTTTCGGCGACCCGCCAGACCGCCAGCAGGCAGAGCCCGGCGAACAGCGCCAGGACCACGAACAACGCGCGCCAGCCGGCCCAGAGCATCAGGTAGCCGCCGAGCAGCGGCGCGGCCAGCGGTGCCAGCATGGTCACCATGTGCATCAATGCCAGCATCCGGGCGGCCTCGCCCAACGGATAGAGGTCGCGCACCATGGCCCGCGCCAGCACCGACGCGGCGCCGCCGCCGAGGGCCTGGAGCACCCTCAGCAGGACCAGTTGCCCCGCGCTGTCGGCCAGCGCGCAGGCCAGACTGCTGAACAGGTACAAGGCGATACCGGCCAGCAGCACCGGGCGCCGGCCGAAACGGTCGGACAAGGGGCCGTAGAACAGCATGCCGACGCAGAAGCCGACCAGGAAGCCGCTGATGCTCCGCTGCACCTGGGCATCGCTGGCGCCGAGATCGGCGGCGATCGCCGGCAGGCTCGGCAGGTACATGTCGATCGACAGCGGGCCGAACGCCACCAGCGCCGACAACAGCAGCAACAGGCGTCGTTCGCCGCTTCCGACCTGAATCTTCGATGCACTCGCAGGCACGCTCGCCCTCCTCTTCTTCGCCTTTCGGTCCAGACGACACCGCCGTGCACGCGGATGCAAGTTCGCCGTCCGGGAAATCCTCGCGCCGCGACCTCGTTCACCCTGGCAGCGCGCGGGCCTGGCTCCTTTCGCGGGCCGACAACGTTAACAGATTAACCAAATGCGCAGAAGGCGAAAGATTCCAGGCTAGCTTCGCTCTCCAGCGCCTTACCGTCAATGCTCGATGAGCATGGAAAGGGGCAGAGGCTAGCGAAGCTTCCGGGAGGATCGCCAACACTTCATTAACAAGTTAACAATATGCTAAAACTCACCGTGCAATCGGCGTCACCCATACCTACAAGAACAACAACCAAGGGAAGAATCGATGATCACGGCATGCCCCCGCCCGTGCGCCTGGCGCAGCTATGCGCTTGGCCTCGGCCTCCTGCCCCTCGCCGCGCAAGCGGAATTCCTCGCGGACAGCAGCGCCCACCTCGACCTCCGCAACTTCTACCAGTTGCGCGACTACCGCCAGCACGATGCGCCCCAATCGCAGGCCGGCAACTGGTCGCAGGGCTTCGTCCTGCGCCTGCAATCCGGTTTCACCGGCGGCCCGCTCGGCTTCGGCCTGGACGCTACCGGGCTGCTCGGCGTCAAGCTCGACTCGGGACGCGGGCGTAGCAACGATGGCACGCTGCCGTTCGGAGCGAATTCGAAGGAGCCGGTGGACGACTACAGTCACCTCGGCCTGACCGCCAAGCTGCGCTATTCGCAGACCCAGCTACAGGTCGGCATCCTCATGCCGCAACTGCCGGTGGCGTTCCGCGACGACGTGCGCCTGTTGCCGCAGACCTTCGACGGCGCGCTGCTGACCTCCAGCGAGATCGAGGGTCTCACCCTCACCGCGGGGCAATTGTGGAAGTCGCGCACTCGCGAGTCGGCCGGCAGCGACGACATGTACATCATGGGCCGCGACAAGGCCCACGCCAGCGACGAGTTCAATCTCGCCGGCGCGACCTACGCCTTCACCCCTCGGCTCAGCGCCAGCTATTACTACGGCCAGCTCAAGGACATCTACCGGCAGCACTATCTCGGCCTGCTGCACACCCTGCCGCTGGGCGAAGGGCTGTCGCTGCGCAGCGACCTGCGCTACTTCGACAGCGGCGAAGACGGCGCGGCGATCTCCGGGCCGGTGGACAATCGCAACCTCAACGCCATGCTCACCCTGCGCGCCGGCGCCCACGCCTTCGGCATCGGTGTCCAGAAGATGATCGGCAACGACGCCTTTCCGGTGCTCAACGGCTACACCACGCCCTACGTGGCCAACCTCATGGCCTACCAGACCTTCACCCGACCGCAGGAGAAATCCTGGCAACTGCGCTACGACTACGACTTCGCCGGCCTCGGCCTGCCCGGCCTGAACCTCATGACCCGCTATGTACAGGGCCGCGACATCGACCGCGGCGCCGGCCGCGCCGACGACAGCGAATGGGAGCGCAACACCGACCTGTCCTACGTGATCCAGAGCGGACCGCTGAAGAGCGTCGCCTTGAAATGGCGCAACATCACCTACCGCAGCCGCTACGGTGCGGACCTGGACGAGAACCGCTTCATCGTCAATTACACGCTAAAGCTCTGGTGAAGCGCGGCCCCTTGGGGCCGCAGGCACCTCAATCCTCGAGTCGCAGGTGCAAATGCTGCTTCTTGCCCAGGCTCAAGCGCAGCCCGTCGACCTCGCCCGCCAGCGGCGTGTCCGGATCGCTGACCGGCGTGCCGTCCAGGCGCAGGCCGCCGCCGGCGGCGAGGCGGCGGACCGCGCTGCGGGAGGGCTGGATCGCGTGTTCCAGCAGCAGGTCGGTCAGCGACAGTCCCTGCGCCAGGCGCGCGCGGGATAGCTTCATCACCGGCAGGCCGCTGTCCCGCGTACCGTCGGCGAACACCCCGCGCGCGGCATCGGCGGCGGATCGCGCGGCGTGCTCGCCGTGCGCCAGGGCGGTGGCGGCATTGGCCAGGACCACCTTCGCTTCGTTCAGCTCGGCGCCCTGCAAGGCGCCCAGGCGGCGCACCTCATCCATCGGCAGTTCGCTGAACAGGGCGAGGAAGCGACCGACGTCGCGATCATCGCAGTTGCGCCAGAACTGCCAGAAGTCGAACGGCGCCAGGCGCTCGGCGTTGAGCCATACCGCACCCTGCGCCGACTTGCCCATCTTGCGCCCGTCACTGGTGGCCAGCAGCGGCATGGTCAGGCCGAACAGCTGGGCGCCGCCCTGGCGTCGCGACAGCTCCACGCCGTTGATGATGTTCGCCCACTGGTCGGCGCCGCCGAGTTGCAGGGTGCAGCCGCGCCGGCGCGACAGTTCGACGAAATCGTAGGCCTGCAGCAGGGTGTAGCCGAACTCGAGGAACGACAGCGAATGCTCGCGGTCCAGGCGCTGCCTGATGGCGTCGAAGGTCAGCAGGCGGTTGATCGAGAAGTGCCGGCCGACCCGGTCGAGGAACTCCAGGTAGCCGACGCCGTCCAGCCATTCGGCGTTGTTCACCAGGCTGTCGTCGTGCAGTTCGACGTAGCGCGAGAAAACCCGGGCGATGCCGTCGATGTTGGCCTGGATCTGCGCCTCGGTGAGGATCGGCCGGCTCGAATCGCGGAAGCTCGGATCGCCGATCCGGGTGGTCGCGCCACCGATCAGCAGCAACGGGTGGTGCCCGGCCTTCTGTAGCCAGCGCATCAGCATCAGGCCCTGTAGGTGGCCGACGTGCAGGCTGTCGGCGGTGGCGTCGAAGCCCAGGTAGGCGGTTGCCGGACCGGCGGCCAGGTGCGCGGCGAGGCCGTCGCGGTCGGTGCACTGGTGGACGAAGCCACGCTCTTCGAGCAGGGCGATCAGGTCTTGCTGATGGGTCGGGACGGACACGGGTATCTCCTTTGGCACGGTGGATGCCCGAGGAGACAGGTTGGGAGGGAGTTCACCGGACCGCCGCCTCGGGCGGTTCGGGAATGCAGCGACGCATCTACCGCCTCAATGAGGGAGCAGATAGGCGTAATAGCGCTTGAAGGTCAGGGCTGCACGATTCATGCGCGGCACTCTACGCGCCTGTGCCGGGCTGTCAAGACTGGAAAGCGCCTCGACACGAACCGAAGCACTTCCCCGCAACAGAAGCGCAGCCTGGGAAAGTTTGCCCGCCAGTTATCCGCACAAATTTATGACGCCGGTTTCTCTACTTTGAAAAACAACGCAAGACCGGACATGGACTTCAATAACTCGACCGGAAGAAACCTATCAGCAAGGCAGTTGAATTTTTTCCGAAAGCAATAATTCGATACTTTTCTGGATTGGCGCATCATCTCATAAAAATAGCGAACCGCTTCCCAGTACCCACGAATATCAATGGATCAGCAATATCCAGATGCTTATCGCGGCATTCGAAAAAACATCGACCAATTCCACTGACAGAATATCGGCGTCATTTGCCTAGCATGGATATTCCAAGTTCACCCTATCAACTTCCCAGATTGACACTCTCGCCGGCAGATCAGTAATTTTCAGCGACCAGCCGGCAAAGTACTTTTCCAGAGCGGCTGGCAACCGATAGTCACTCTATCTTCGCAAACCGATGTTTATGCGAGAGGGCCGGCTATCGCTCAAAACTTGATTGATGAAGGAATAGCGCCATGCAACTCGCCACACTTCAGGAACTGAGCTTCGATGAAATCGACCAGGTATCGGGCGCCGGACTCTTCAGCTTCGTCGGCGATGCCATCGTCGATGTGGTCAAGGTGTCCAACGACCTGCTCAACACGTCGGTCATCTCTTCGGTCGGCAAGGTGTTCAACGCCGTCGGCCTGACCCCCATCCATCAACTGGCCGACACCCTCGGCTACGGCGTGTTCAAGGGCGTCGCCGCGGTCGGCGGCCTGCTCGGCGGCGACACCAGCCGCATCGATTACCACTACGACACCGAGTGGACCTGATCCCAGGACCTCGGCCCGCTCCCGTCGCGGAGCGGGCCTCCACCGTCGCCGGAGACCCGGACGCCCCCGGCGGCGACCTAGGACCCGGCAACCGGGAAGGGGCGACCAGCGCCCCGATCAGGAGAACCGCCATGCACGACCTCATCCAGCACGCCGACGCCTTCGTCGGCGATCCCGACCAGGAATCCGGCGGCCTGTCGCGCCGCAGCTTCCTCGGCAAGAGTGCCACGCTCGGCGCGGTCGGCCTGGTGGCCGGCTGGACCCCGGCCTTCGTCATCCAGCCCGCCGAAGCCGCCGCCAGCAGTTGTCCGGCGCCGGCAGGCTTTCCGGCCGGCCTCGAACTTTATCGGCGGGCGTTCCGCAACTGGTCGGGGGAAATCGCCGCCGACGACCTCTGGAGCTGCGCCCCGCGCACCAACGAAGAGGTTCTCGCGGTGGTCAACTGGGCCTGGCAGAACGGCTTCAAGGTGCGCCCGCGCGGCATGGGTCACAACTGGTCCCCGCTGCTGCTGAAAGGCGGCGAGAACTGCGAGAGCCGCATCGTGCTGGTGGAAACCAGCCGTTACCTGACCCGCGTACGGATCGACGCCCAGGGCGAGTTCGGCCTGTTCAGCGCGCAGACCGGCGTCACCATGGAAGCCCTGCTGAAACAACTGGAGCGGGTCAAGCTCGGCTTCGTCGCCACGCCGGCGCCGGGCGACCTGACCCTCGGCGGGGTGCTCGCCATCGACGGCCACGGCACCGGCATCCCGGCGCAGGGCGAAAGCCGCCTGCCGGGGCAGAGCTACGGCTCCCTGAGCAACAGCATCGTGGCGCTGACCGCGGTGGTCTGGGACGGCGCCGCCGGACAATACGTGCTGAAGACCTTCCGCCGCGACGATCCGGCCTGCGCGCCGTTCCTCGTCCACCTCGGACGCGCCTTCATCGTCGAGGCGACCCTCCAGGCCGGGGTCAACAAGCGCATGCGCTGCCAGAGCTACGTGAACATCCCGGCGAGCGAGATGTTCGCCGCGGCCGGCAGCGGCGGAAGGACCTTCGACAGCTTCCTGCAGAAAAGCGGACGCGCCGAGGCCATCTGGTTCCCCTTCACCGACAAGCCCTGGCTGAAGGTCTGGACGCCGACCCCGCGCTGCCCGTTCGGCGCCCGCGCGGTCAACGGCCCGTTCAACTACCCCTTCTCCGACAACATTCCCAAGGCGCTGTCCGACCTGCTGGCGGCGATCAACACCGGCCACCCGGAACTCACCCCGCTGCTCGGCAAGCTGCAGTACGACCTGGTAGTGGGCGGCATGGCGCTGACCCTGGGCTACGACCTGTGGGGCTGGAGCAAGGACCTGCTGCTGTACATCAAGCCCAGCACCCTGCGCGTCACCGCCAACGGCTACGCGGTGCTGACCCGGCGTCGCGACGTGCAGCGGGTGATCAACGAGTTCTACCTGCAGTACCAGACGATGGTCGCCGCCTACCGCGCCAACGGCCACTACCCCATGAACGGCCCGGTGGAGATTCGCGTCAGCGGGCTCGACCAGCCCGGCGAGTCGATCGTTCCCGGCGCCCAGGTGCCCAGCCTGTCGGCGATCCGTCCGCGCCCCGACCAACCGGAGTGGGACACGGCGATCTGGCTGGACATCCTCAGCCTGCCCGGTACCCCGCAGGCCAATGCCTTCTACCACGAGTTCGAGGCCTGGCTGTTCGACCACTTCAGCGGCGACTACGCCTCGCTGCGGGTGGAGTGGAGCAAGGGCTGGGGCTACAGCCCCGCCGCCGCCTGGGACGAGCCGACGGTGGTCGACCAGTTGGTGGCGCAGTCGCTACGCCAGGGCCTGGTCGCAGACAACGATTGGGACAGCGCGGTGCGCCAGTTGAACGAAGCCGATCCGCATCGGCTGTTCAGCTCGCCGCTGCTCGACCGGCTGATGCCATGAAATGCCGCTATGCGAGGCCGTACTGACTCGGACGAAGAGCGGTTGGCCGGAGCCGATATGAATGAGCCCTCGATACGGCGTTGACTTGTTCAACAGGTCTTATCGAGGTGTCGCACGAACCGGCCTTAATCATTCGCAAAGTTTACCCGGAGTGGCAAACCTTCATCCGCCGAATATTGAAACTCATTGTCAAACGAATTATCGATCCCATGAAAAACCGCTAATCCTGGCAGTTCATCCCACTCTTTCGGATTAGTACCATCGAATGGCTTTCCAGACTCACGGAAAGCCTAAAGGAGATATATGAAATGAAAGAACTCAATGACATTGAAGTCACCTGCGTTTCGGGTGGAACTCTTTCCGGCATGATCGTAGGCGCCGTCGACGGCGCCGCGACGGGCATGGCAATCGGCGGGAAATGGGGCGGTGCCGGCGGCTTCGGCTTCGGCGCTCTTTCCCAGTTGGTCGGCCTGATCGTGCCAACCGCCATGGGTGCTATTGCCGGGGGCACGGTCGGTCTCTTCACCAATGCAGAGACGGCTGTCGGTTACTTGGGCCAATACCGGGAAAACTTCGGTCCCGGTGATGTAGGCCGCACCACCATCTAATTAGAAAAGTCGCACTCCGGCACTTCATGCGTTTGAACTTTCGCAAGGGTGTCGGAGTGTCATGCAAGTATTATTCGAATCCAGGATCCAGCCACCATGTTTCGCCAGGAAGCCCTCGACGCCCAGCATGCCGGCGGCCTGGGCGAGATCGTGCTGATCCGCCCGGTCTCCTTCACTTTTCTCACCCTGCTGGCCGCGGCGATGGCGCTGCTGGTGGTGGGCTTCTTCCTGTTCGGCAGCTACACCAAGCGCAGCACCGTCAGCGGCCAATTGGTGCCCGCCAGCGGCCAGGTCAAGGTGCACGCACCGCAGGCCGGCATCGTGCTGCGCAAGTTCGTCCAGGAAGGCCAGGCGGTACGACGCGGCGAGCGCCTGATGGTGCTTTCCAGCGAACGCTACGGCAGCGATGCCGGCCCGGTGCAGGCCGGTATCAGCAGGCGCCTGGAACAACGCCGCGACTCCCTGCGCGACGAACTGGAAAAGCTTCGCCGCCTGCAAGACGACGAGCGCGACAGCCTGACCAGCAAGGTCGCCAGCCTGCAGCGCGAACTCACCACCCTCGCCGCCCAGACCGACAGCCAGCGACGCCTGCTGGCGCTGGCCAGCGACGCCGCCGCGCGCTACCAGGGGCTGATGGACAAGGGCTACATCTCCATGGACCAGTTGCAGCAGCGCCAGGCCGAGCTGCTCGGCCAGCGCCAGACCCTGCAAGGCCTGGAGCGCGAACGCACGTCGCTGCGGCAGCAGTTGACCGAGCGCCGCAACGAACTCGCCGGGCTTTCCGCGCGCCAGGCCAACCAGCTCGCGGAAACCCGCCGCCAGCTCAGCGCGGTGGAGCAGGACCTGGCCGAAAGCGAAGCCAAGCGCACCTTGCTGGTCACCGCGCCGGAGAGCGGCATCGCCACCGCCGTGCTCGCCGAAGCCGGGCAGACCGTCGACAGCTCGCGTCCGCTGCTGAGCATCGTTCCCGCCGACACCCCGTTGCAGGCCGAACTCTACGCGCCGAGCAAGTCCATCGGTTTCATCCGGCCGGGCGACGCGGTGCTGATCCGCTACCAGGCCTATCCGTACCAGAAGTTCGGCCAGTACCACGGCAAGGTGCAGTCGATCTCCCGCGCCAGCGTCTCCTATGCCGAGCTTTCCAGCATGGTCGGCGGCGTACCGGGGCTCGGCCAGGATGGCGAGCAGCTGTACCGGCTGCGGGTAACCCTCGACGACCAGGCGGTGACCGCCTACGGCCAGCCGCGTCCGCTGCAGAGCGGCATGCTGCTGGACGCCGACATCCTCCAGGACACCCGGCGCCTCTACGAATGGGTGCTGGAACCGCTCTACAGCCTGACCGGCAAACTCTAGGAACGACCCATGGCCTTTCTCGACGCTCTCGCCCTGCGCCTGGGCCGCCGCCTGCCGCTGGTGCTGCAGACCGAAGCCACCGAATGCGGCCTGGCCTGCCTGGCGATGATCGCCGGCTACCACGGCCACCATACCGGCCTGATGGAACTGCGCCGGCGCTTCTCCGTATCGCTCAAGGGCATCTCCCTCAAGCAACTGATCCAGACCGCCCACCGCCTCGGCCTGGGCACCCGCGCGGTGAAGCTCGACCTCGGCGACCTCGGCAAGCTCAAGCTGCCCTGCGTGCTGCACTGGAACTTCAACCACTTCGTCGTGCTCAAGGCGGTCGACGGGCGCGGCGCGGTGCTCCACGACCCCGCCCACGGCCAGCGCCGGCTGGGCCTGGAGGAAGTCTCGCGGAGCTTCACCGGGGTAGCCCTGGAACTCTGGCCGGAGAGCGGCTTCGAGAAACAGGAGGCGCCGCCGCGGATCAAGCTGCTGGGCATGCTCGGCAAGGTCACCGGGCTGTACCGCTCGCTGGCCCAGGTGCTGCTGCTCGCCGGCGCGCTGGAAGTGTTCTCGCTGATCAGTCCGTTCTTCCTGCAATGGACCATCGACAACGTCATCGTCAGCGAAGACCGTGACCTGCTCAGCACCCTGGCCATCGGCTTCGGCCTGTTGCTGCTGATGCAGCAGGCGGTCAGCGGGGTGCGCGCCTGGGTGATGATGCACATGAGCACCCTGCTCGGCGTGCAGTGGCAGGCCAACGTCTTCAGCCACCTGCTGCGGCTGCCCGCGCAGTATTTCGAGAAGCGCCACCTGGGCGACGTGGTGTCGCGCTTCGGCGCGGTGAACAGCATCCAGCAGACCCTCACCGCGGCCTTCCTCTCGGCGGTGCTGGACGGCCTGATGACCGTCGCCACCCTCGGCATGATGCTGCTCTACAGTCCGCCGCTGGCGGCCATCGCCATCGCCGCCATGAGCCTCTACGCCCTCGGTCGCTGGATCTGGTACCGGCCGTTGCGCAACGCCACCGAGGAGCAGATCGTCCACGCCGCGCGCCAGCAGAGCCACTTCCTCGAGACGGTGCGCGGCATCCGCCCGCTGAAGCTGTTCCAGCGCCAGGACGAGCGCCGCTCGGTATGGCTCGGCCTGCTGGTGGAACAGATCAACGCCGGCCTGCGTACGCAGAAGCTGCAACTGTTCTACCAGCAGCTCAACGGCCTGCTGTTCGGCGTGGAGAACCTGCTGGTGATCTGGCTCGGCGCGACCATGGTGATGGACGGCCAGTTCAGCGTCGGCATCCTGATGGCCTTCAACGCCTACAAGTCGCAGTTCGACAGCCGCGTCGGCAGCCTGATCGACAAGTTCTTCGAGCTGCGCATGCTCCAGTTGCAGGGCGAGCGCCTGGCCGACATCGTGCTCCAGGCCCCGGAGGTCAGCCACGGCGACATCCTCCCGGAGAACCTCCGCGAGCGCGAGGCGAGCATCGAGATCCAGGGCCTGCGCTACCGCTACGCGGAACAGGAGCCCTGGGTCCTCGACGGCCTCGACCTGCGCATCGCCGGCGGCGAGTCGGTGGCCATCGTCGGCCCCTCGGGCTGCGGCAAGAGCACCCTGTTCAACGTCCTGCTGGGCATCCTCCCGCCAGTGGAGGGACAGATCCGCATGGCCGGCCTGGACCTTGCGCAACTGGGCCTGGACGGCCTGCGCGAACTGGTCGGCACGGTGCTGCAGGACGACGTGCTGTTCGCCGGTTCGCTCAGCGACAACATCAGTTTCTTCGACCCGCAACCGGACATGCCCTGGCTGCTGCAGTGCGCGCAGATGGCTGCCATCCACGATGACATCCAGGCCATGCCGATGGGCTACAACACCCTGGTCGGCGACATGGGCACGGTGCTCTCCGGCGGCCAGAAGCAGCGGGTGATGCTGGCCCGGGCGCTGTACAAGAAGCCGCGCATCCTGTTCCTCGACGAAGCCACCAGCCATCTCGACGTACACTGCGAACAGCGGGTCAACGCCGCCATTCGCGCGCTGCGCATCACCCGCATCATGGTCGCCCATCGGCCCGAGACCATCGCCTCGGCGGACCGCGTGATAGTCCTCGGCCAGGGCAAGGTAAGCCTCGACGAAAGCACCGCGCGCCTGGCCGAACGCCAGGCCGCCGCGGCGCGGGAGCAGGCCTGATGCGTGCCCTCGCCGGCCTGTTGTGCGGCCTGCTCGGCCTGGTTCCCGGCGCCGCCGCCTACGAGCCGGACGTGTTCGGCACCGCCGGCCAGGTCGCCGGCCAGGCGGTCTACGACCTCGGCGGCAGCGGTTTGCCCTGCCGCGGCGGGCCGCCACCGACCGAGCTGAGCCTGGAGGAAGCCATCGAGCGGATCCTCTGCCACGACCCACAGACCCGCCTCGCCTGGGCCAATGCCAAGGCCCAGGCGGCCCAGGTCGGGATCGGCAAGTCCGCCTACCTGCCGCGCCTGGACGGCCGTCTCGACGCCAGTCGCGGCTACAGCGACATGGATTATCGCGATGCCCCCTACCTCTCCGGCGACGGCCATCGCCACCGGCGTGGCGCCAGCCTCCAATTGAGCTGGGTGCTGTTCGACTTCGGCCGCCGCAGCGCCGCCCTGCGCAACGCCCAGCAGTTGCTGCTGGCGGCCAACGCCAGCCAGGACGCGACCCTGCAGAACACCTTCGCCCTCGCCGCCCAGGCCTACTACGACGCCCTCGCCGCCCAGCGCAGCCTGGCCGCCTCGCGGCAGGTCGCGGAGCTGGCGGCGCAGAACCTGGAAGCCGCCGACGCCAAGTACCGGGCCGGCGCCGCCGCCCTTTCCGATCGCCTGCAGGCGCAGACCGCGCTGTCCCAGGCGAGCCTCGCCCAGGTCCGCGACGAAGGCGCCCTGAGCAACGCCCTCGGCGTCATCGCCCTGCGCATGGGCCTGGCGCCGGATACCCCGCTGCGCCTCTCCGGCGAGCTGGAGGCGCAACCCGACACCGGCTTCGTCAAGGCCATCGACGAGATGCTCGCCGAAGCCCGCCGCGAGCATCCGGCGCTGCTCGCCGCCCAGGCGCGGCTGAAAGCCGCCGCCGCCTCGGTGGAGGAAAGCCGCGCCGCCGGCCGGCCGAGCCTGGCGCTGAGCGCCAACCTGGCACGCAGCCATAGCGACCAGGCGATGGCGTTCAACGGCGATACCCGCGAACGCGACCGCAGCATCGGCCTGCAACTGAACATCCCGTTGTTCGAAGGCTTCGAACGCACCTACCAGGTCCGCAACGCCCTGGCCCGCCGCGAAGCCAGCGAAGCGGAGCTGGCCGACACCGAGCAGCAGGTTTCGCTGGAGGTGTGGAACAACTACCAGTCGCTCAGCGTCGAGACCCGCAGCCTGGCGCGCACCCGCGAACTGGTCGAACAGTCGCGGCAAAGCCTGGAGGTGGTGCAGGGCCGCTACCGCTCAGGGGTCGGCAGCATGATCGAGCTGCTCAACGCCCTGACCGCCTACGCCAGCGCCGAGGACCAGCACATCCGCGCCCTCGGCAACTGGCAGACCTCGCGTCTGCGACTGGCGGCGAGCCTCGGTCGCCTGGGTTTCTGGAGCCTGCGCTGAAAAGCCCGGGAAGCGCCGCCGCTCTCTACCTCTCGCGCTTGTCCGGCTGGCCGCCATCGCGCAGGATGCACCCAGCCCCCGCGACGAGAGACCGCATGATCGACGACATCCGCTACCTGATCGTATTCGCCAAGATCGCCGAGACCGGCTCCGTCTCCGGCGGCGCCGAGGCGCTGGGCCTGAGCGCCGCGACCGCCAGCCTGCACCTGTCCAGGCTGGAACGGAACCTGGGCCGTGCGCTGCTCTACCGCAACAGCCGCAAGCTGTCGCTGACCCAGGACGGCACGCAGTTGCTGGACACCGCCCGCTCCATGCTGGAACTCTACGAGAAGGGCTTCATCGAGTTCCGCCAGCGCGCCGTCTCGACCCGCAACAGCCTGCGCATCTCGATGCCCGCGGTGTTCGTCAACGGCGACTTCACCCGTCACCTGGCAGCCTTCATCGAGGAGCATCCCGACCTCGACCTCGGCATCGCCTGCGACGACAGCCGCCACGACATCATCGGCGACGGCATCGACATCGCCTTCCGCATCGGCGACCTGCCGGACAGCTCGCTGAAGGCCCGTCACCTGTTCCTGCTGCCGCGCCAGGTAGTGGCGGCACCGGCATTCCTGGCCCGGCACGCGCCGCTGGAACACCCGCGCGACCTGCAGCGGCTGGAATGGATCGGGCTCGGCATGCGCCCCGACAGCCGGCTATTCCGTCATGCGCGGGACGACGAGGAGGTACGCGTCGACTACACCGCGCGGGTGCGCGTCGACAGCGTCGAAGCCTCCTGCCGCCTGGCCCGCCTCGGCGTCGGCCTGGCCGCGCCGCCGACCTACCTGAGCGACAAGCCGATCCGCCGCGGCGAGTTGCGCGCGGTGCTGCCGGAATGGCGCCTGGAGCCGTTGAAGGTGTATGCGGTGTGGCCGCCCAACGTACCCGCCAGCAGCATCGCCTATACCCTCATCAATCGCCTCTACGAGGCCTTCAATCCGGGCTAGCGGCGAGCTCCAGGTAGAGCATGTAGCCAGCGGTCAGCACCAGGGTGCCGCCCATCGCCCGATTGAACAGGCGCACCCGCCGGGGGCTGTCGAGCAGCAGCGCCACGCGGTCACCGAGCAGTGCCCAGGCGGCCAGCGAGAGGTAGCAGACCACCAGGTAGATGGCCATGAAGACCAGCAGCGGCGCGTGCGTGCTCGGGCTGGCGAACAAGGCCACGCCGGAAGCGCAGGCGATCCAGGCCTTGGGATTGAGCCATTGCAGGAGCACGCCCTGGAAGAACCCGGGGACCCCGTTTTCCTCCAGGGCCAGGCGTGGATCCGCGGTGGCGATGCGGTAGCCCACATGAGCGATGAACGCCGCGCCGGCCATCCCCAGGTAGTCGAAGAAGCGCGGGTAGGCCTCGATCGCGCGGACGAACCAGAAGCCGACGAAGGCCAGCAGCAGGACGAAGCCGAGGGTGGCGCCGGTGACGAACGGCAGGGTCCGGCGGAAACCATGGTTGGCGCCGGAAGCGACGATGGTCAGGTTCACCGGACCGGGGGAAATCGACAGGCTCAGGGAGAACGCGCCCATGGCGAGCAGCAGGGCTAGCGGCATGGGTCGAACTCCCCGGTCGGATTGCGGGCTGGCTGGTGCGGGGCGGGCATGGGTTTCCTCCGTAGGCTCCTGGCGGGGCGCGACCGAACGGGTTGCGCCGCTGCCCGGAACGCTACAGGGAAAGCCCACCGGCATTAACGGGGCAAGGCTCAAGGCTGGTTTTGATTTTCCGCGCTTGACGACTGCGCCGGCCGCCGGCGCACCTCAGTCGTCCGCCTGGCCCGGCATGCGGATGCCATGCCGGCGCACCCGCCGATACAGGGTCGCTCGCGAGATACCCAGTTCCCGCGCCGCGGCCATGGGTTTCCAGCGATGCCGCACGAGGGCGTCGAGCAGGGCGTCGCGCTCCGGACCGCCGCCGCTCTCGCACGCACTGGTCGGTGTCCGGCCTTCGCCACGCAGCTCTGCCGGAAGGTCGGCGAGTTGCAGGGTGGCGCCGCCGCACAGCGCGCAGGCGTAGCGCAACACATGCCGCAACTGGCGGACATTGCCCGGCCAGCGATAGCCGAGCAGGCATTCCAGGGCTGCCTCGCCGAGTTCGATGCGTACGCCGCAGTGCGCGGTTTCCTCGTCGAGGATGCGCCGGATCAGCGCCAGCCGGTCGCTGCGTTCGCGTAGCGGCGGCAGTTCGAAGCGAGCGCCGCCGAGGCGGAAGTAGAGATCCTCGCGGAAGCCGCCGGCCGCCACCAGCGCCGCCAGGTCGCGGTGGGTGGCGCAGATCACCTGGATATCCACAGCCTGCCGGCGCGCAGCCCCCAGCGGCGCCACCTCGCCCTCGGCCAGCACGCGCAGCAGGCGGGTCTGCAGGCCCAGCGGCATGTCACCGATCTCGTCGAGGAACAGGGTACCGCCATCGGCCTGCTGGAGCAGGCCGCGCATCCCTTTCGCCGCCGCGCCGGTAAAGGCTCCGCCAACGTAGCCGAACAGCTCGCTCTCGATCAGGCTTTCGGGAATCGCCGCGCAGTTGAGCGCGACGAAGGGTTTGTCGCGACGGGCGCTGGCCTGGTGCAACTGGCGGGCGAAAACCTCCTTGCCGGCGCCGGTCTCGCCCTGGATCAGCACCGGCAGGTTGCGGTCCTTGACCCGCACCGCCAGGCGCAGGCTTTCGGCGATGCGCGGGTCGAGCGCAGCGTCGTCGGGCACCTCGCGCTCCAGCCGCCGCGCCTTGGCCCGCGGCGCGCTGAGACGCACGTGCAGCTCGCCGGCCTGGCCGCGCAGCAGGCACGGCGCCTGGTCGGCGGCGGCGTGCAGGGCGTCGAGGTCGAACACCTCGCCGATGTGGCTCGGCACCTGCCCCAGGCGCTGCCGCAGGTAGTGCCGCGCCGCCGGGTTCAACGCCAGCAGGCGCCCATCGGCGTCCCAGGCGAACAGGTAGTCCGGCTGGCTGTCGACGTAGCCCGGCGCACGGTGCGCGCGCAGCACCCAATGGCCCTGGGCGCTGTGCATGAAGAAGGCGTTCTCGATCTCCCGCGCGCTCTGCGCCACCATCTGCCGGATCAGATGCTGGCTACGGCGGTCGTCCGGCGATTGCACGGCGGAAACGTCGAGCACACCGAGCAACTCGCCCTGCGGATCGAAGACCGGCGCCGCGGAACAGGTCAGGTCGATGAAGGCGGCGCGGAAGTGATCGCGCTTGTGCACCGTCACCGCAGTCCTGTCGGTGAGTACGGCGGCCACCCCGCAGGTGCCCTCCTCGCCTTCCGACCAGCAGGTGCCGAGATACAGCCCGGCCTTGCGGCAGTCGTTGCGGATGGTCGACTCGACACGGTAGTCGATGGTCCGCCCCTGGGCATCGGTGAGCAGTACGCAGTAGTCGGCATCGCGCACCCGTCCATGCAGTCGCGCCACCTCTTCGCTGGCGATGCGCAGGAACAGTTCGGAACGCTCGCGACATTCGTCGAGGAGGGTCTGCGAGAGAATCCGCGGCCCTTGCAGGGACCCCGGGTCGAGACGGTGCTGCTCCATGGAGCGGCGCCAGGAGTCGAGGATCGGCGTCGGCACCGGCGCCTGCGGCAGGCGCGCGGCGTTCCTCAGGACACGGCTGACACAGTCCACATGGTCCTTCGAGTGTGCGGAAAGCATGGGGCCTCCGTTGCTCGGCATCTTGTTGTTGTGCCGCCCATTAAGCGCCCATCGGCGACCCTCGACAAGCGCCGGGCCGCCACAGCCGACGACTGAGACGGAGCGTCTCAGCGTCTCGCCGGGAACCCGTGCGCGATGACATGGGTTGTCTCGCCGGACGTCGCCCCGGCGGTCGCCGGCCTTCCCATGCCGGCGCTCTACGACGGGCCTTCCGGCCGCCACGCCGCAACCTGGCATCGGCCTTGCTCCAGCCACGGCGACGGCAGGGCGGACTGTCCGCTCCTCCCAACGCCCTGCCGCATACACCTACAAGAACAATCAGAGGTGAAGCATGCACGCTACGTCGTCCGACGATTTCTCCCTGTCTTCCCGGGTCGCGCTGGTGACCGGCGCCGGACGCGGCATCGGCCGGGGCATCGCCCTCGCCCTGGCGCGCGCCGGCGCCGACGTGGCGGTGGCCGACCTCGATCCGCAGGTCGCCGAGGAAACCGCCGCCGCGATCCGCAGCCTCGGTCGCCGCAGCCTGGCCCTTGGGGTCGACGTCAGCGACGGCGACAGCGTCCGGGCGATGGTCGAGCGGGTCGCCACGGAGTTCGGCCGGCTCGACGTGGCGGTGAACAATGCCGGGGTGATCAGCATCCGCAAGGTCGCCGAACTCAGCCTCGCCGACTGGGACCGGGTGATGAACGTCAACGCCCGCGGCGTGTTCCTCTGCTGCCAGGCCGAACTGCCGCTGATGCAGGCGCAGCGCTGGGGGCGGATCGTCAACCTGTCATCGATCGCCGGCAAGGTCGGTCTCCCCGACCTCGCCCACTACTGTGCCTCGAAGTTTGCCGTGATCGGTTTCAGCAATGCCCTGGCCAAGGAGGTCGCGCGCGACGGGGTGACGGTCAACGCGCTCTGCCCGGGAATCGTCGGCACCGGAATGTGGCGCGGCGAGGACGGCTTGTCGGGCCGCTGGCGGCAGGCCGGCGAAAGCGAGGCGCAGTCCTGGGAACGCCACCAGGCCAGCCTGCTGCCCCAGGGCGAGGCGCAGACCGTCGAAGACATGGGCCAGCTCGTCGTCTACCTGGCCTGCGCGCCGCACGTCACCGGCCAGGCCATCGCCGTCGACGGCGGATTCTCGCTATGACCCCGCCCTCGCCGATCGTCGGCATCATCGCCAACCCGGCCTCCGGTCGCGACCTGCGTCGCCTCACCGCCCATGCCGGGCTGCACTCCAGCACCGACAAGGCATCGGTGGTGCAACGCCTGCTCGCCGCCTTCGGCGCCACTGGCATCCGCCATGCGTTGCTGCCGCCGGACATGACCGGCATCGCCGCCGCCGTGCTCCGGGCCAGCCAGACCCGCCAGGCCCGCGACGGCCACTGGCCGTTCCTGGAGTTCCTCGACATGCCGCTGCGCCAGAGCGTCGAGGATACCCGCCTGGCGGCGCGGCGCATGGTCGAGCGCGGCGTGGCGCTGATCGCCGTGCTCGGCGGCGACGGCACGCACAAGGCAGTGGCCGCCGAGGTCGGCGACGTCCCCCTGCTGGCGCTGTCCACCGGGACCAACAACGCCTTCCCGGAGCTGCGCGAAGCCACCGGCGCGGGGCTCGCCGGCGGCCTCTGCGCCAGCAACCGGGTGCCGCCGGAGATCGGCCTGCGACGCAACAAGCGCCTGCTGGTGCGCGAGCCGCGCCGCGGGCTCTGCGAGTGGGCGCTGGTGGACGTCGCGGTGTCGCCGCAGCCGTTCATCGGCGCCCGCGCCATCAGTCGCGCCGAAGACCTCGCCGAAGTCTTCGTCAGCTTCGCCGAACCCCACGCCATCGGCCTTTCGGCGCTTTGCGGACTGTGGTCGCCGGTGAGCCGCGAGGAGCCCCACGGCGCCTGGATGCGCCTGCATCCGGACGCCCGCGAGAGCCTGCTGGTGCCGCTGGCGCCGGGCCTGCTGGTGGGCTGCGGGGTCTCTGCCGCCGGCTACCTGCAACCCGGCGTGGCCCACGCACCGAGCCTGTCCAGCGGGACCCTGGCGCTGGACGGAGAGCGCGAGATCGAGTTCAGCGCCACCGACCGCCCGAGCATCACCCTCGACCCTTCCGGCCCGTTCAGCGTCGATGTGCCGGCCACCCTCGCCTACGCCGCCCGCCACCGCCTGCTGGCCGGCCAGCGAACCCCGATGACCCCGTGAAGACAACCTGGAGAACAACAAGATGTCCACTCTGAGCACCGACCAACTGCTCCATGCCTACCGCGTGATGCGCACCATCCGCGCCTTCGAGGAACGCCTGCACGTCGAGTTCGCCACGGGCGAGATACCCGGCTTCGTCCACCTCTACGCCGGCGAGGAAGCCTCCGCCGCCGGCGTGATGGCGCACCTGCGCGACGACGACTGCATCGCCTCCACCCATCGCGGCCACGGCCACTGCATCGCCAAGGGCGTAGACGTGCACGGCATGATGGCGGAAATCTATGGCAAGAAGACCGGGGTCTGCCAGGGCAAGGGCGGCTCCATGCATATCGCCGACCTGGAGAAAGGCATGCTCGGCGCCAACGGAATCGTCGGCGCCGGCGCGCCGCTGGCCGCCGGCGCCGCGCTGGCGGCCAAGCTGAAAGGCAGCGATGCGGTGGCGGTGGCCTTCTTCGGCGATGGCGGCTCCAACGAAGGCGCGGTGTTCGAGGCGATGAACCTGGCCGCGGTGTGGAACCTGCCGTGCCTGTTCGTCGCCGAGAACAACGGCTATGCCGAGGCCACCGCGGCCAACTGGTCGGTGGCCTGCGACCACATCGCCGACCGCGCCGCCGGTTTCGGCATGCCCGGGGTGACCGTCGACGGCTTCGACTTCTTCGCCGTCCACGAGGCTGCCGGCGCCGCCATCGAGCGCGCCCGCGCCGGCGAGGGGCCGTCGCTGATCGAAGTCAAGCTGACCCGCTACTACGGACACTTCGAGGGCGACGCACAGACCTACCGCGATCCCGACGAAGTAAAGCACTACCGGGAAACCCGCGACTGCCTCAAGCAGTTCCGCGAACGCACCTGCCACGCCGGCCTGCTCTCCGCCAGCGACCTGGACGCCATCGACGCCGAGGTCGAGGCGCGCATCGAGGATGCCGTGCAGCGCGCGAAGAACGATCCCAAGCCGGAGCCGGACGACCTGCTGCGCGACGTCTACGTGTCCTATCCCTGAGCCGCCCGAAAACAAGAACGAGGAGAACCATCATGGCGAGAAAGATCAGCTACCAGCAGGCCATCAACGAGGCGCTGGCCCAGGAAATGCGCCGCGACCCGAGCGTCTTCATCATGGGCGAAGACAATGCCGGCGGCGCCGGCGCGCCCGGCGAGGACGACGCCTGGGGCGGCGTGCTGGGGGTCACCAAGGGCCTCTACCACCAGTTCCCCGGCCGTGTGCTGGATACCCCGTTGTCAGAGATCGGCTATGTCGGCGCCGCGGTCGGCGCCGCCACCCGCGGCATGCGCCCGGTGTGCGAACTGATGTTCGTCGACTTCGCCGGTTGCTGCCTGGACCAGATCCTCAACCAGGCCGCCAAGTTCCGCTACATGTTCGGCGGCAAGGCGGTCACCCCGCTGGTGATCCGTACCATGGTCGGCGCCGGCCTGCGCGCCGCCGCCCAGCATTCGCAGATGCTCACTTCGCTATGGACCCACATCCCCGGCCTCAAGGTGGTCTGCCCGTCGTCGCCCTACGACGCCAAGGGCCTGCTGGTCCAGGCGATCCGCGACAACGACCCGGTGATCTTCTGCGAGCACAAGCTGCTCTATTCGATGCAGGGCGAGGTACCCGAGGAGCTGTACAGCGTACCCTTCGGCGAGGCGAACTTCCTCCGCGACGGCGACGACGTCACCCTGGTGACCTACGGCCGCATGGTCCACCTGGCGCTGGACGCCGCCGCCAGCCTGGCGCGCCAGGGCATATCCTGCGAAGTACTGGACCTGCGCAGCACCAGCCCGCTGGACGAGGACAGCATTCTCGAAAGCGTGGAAAAGACCGGCCGCCTGGTAGTGGTCGACGAAGCCAACCCACGCTGCTCGATGGCCACCGACATCGCCGCGCTGGTCGCCGAACGGGCCTTCTCCGCGCTGCGCGCGCCGATCCGCCGGGTCACCGCGCCCCATACGCCGGTGCCTTTCTCCGACGCCCTGGAAGACCTCTACATCCCCGACGCGGCGAAGATCGAGGCAGCCGTGCGCCAGGCCCTGGAAGGGAGGGACGCGGCATGAGCCGGATCCATACACTGACCATGCCCAAGTGGGGCCTGTCGATGACCGAGGGTCGGGTGGACGCCTGGCTCAAGGAAGAGGGCGCGCATATCGAGAAAGGCGACGAGGTGCTCGACGTGGAGACCGACAAGATCTCCAGCAGCGTCGAGGCGCCCTTCTCGGGCGTGCTGCGGCGCAAGGTGGCGCGCGAGGACGAGACCCTGGCGGTCGGCGCGCTGCTCGGCGTGGTGGTCGAGGGCGAGGCGAGCGACGAGGAGATCGACGCACTGGTGCAACGCTTCCAGGCCGAATTCGTACCCGCCGACGAGGACGCTGGGGATAGCGGACCGGCACCGCGGAAAGTCGAGCTGGACGGGCGCCTCCTGCGCTATTTCGACCGCGGCGAGGGCGATCCGGCGCTACTGCTGATCCACGGTTTCGGTGGCGACCTGAACAACTGGTTGTTCAACCACGAGGCGCTGGCCGCCGAGCGGCGGGTGATCGCTCTAGACCTGCCGGGCCACGGCGAGTCCGGCAAGGCCCTGGTGCGCGGCGACCTCGATGAACTCAGCGGCAGCGTGCTGGCCCTGCTCGACCACCTCGACCTGGAACAGGTACACCTGGCCGGTCACTCCATGGGGGGAGCGGTGGCGCTGAACTGCGCGCGCCTGGCGCCGCAGCGGGTGCTGTCGCTGAGCCTGATCGGCAGCGCCGGCCTCGGCGAGGAGATCAACGGCGACTACCTGCGCGGCTTCGTCGAGGCGGCCAACCGCAACGCGTTGAAGCCGCAACTGGTGCAGTTGTTCTCCGACCCCGCGCTGGTCACCCGGCAGATGCTCGAGGACATGCTCCGCTACAAGCGCCTGGAAGGCGTCGATGCGGCCCTGCGCCAGTTGCTGGACAACCTGTTCGCCGACGGTCGCCAGCGCAACGACCTGCGTGCCGTGGCGAGCGAGGGCCGCCAGCCGGTCCTGGCGATCTGGGGCAGCGATGACGCGATCATCCCGGCGCGGCATGCCGAGGGCCTGCCAGCCCAGGTGGAGATCATTCCCGGACAGGCGCACATGGTGCAGATGGAAGCCGCCGAGCAGGTCAACCGCCTGCTGCTCGACTTCCTCCGCCAGCTTTGAGGAGACGACCGACATGAACAGTTCCCCGCAAGCCAACGCGGCGATGCGCGCCGCCGTCTGGCACGGCCGCCACGATATCCGCGTGGAAGACGTGCCGCTCCCGGCCGAGCCGCCGCCCGGCTGGGTGCAGATCCGTGTGCACTGGTGCGGCATCTGCGGCTCCGACCTGCACGAATACCTGGCCGGCCCGGTATTCATCCCCGTGGAGGCGCCGCACCCGCTCACCGGCCTCAAGGATCAATGCATCCTCGGCCACGAGTTCAGCGGCGAAATCGTCCGCCTCGGCAACGGCGTGACCGGCTTCGCCGTCGGCCAGGCGGTCGCCGCAGACGCCTGCCAGCATTGCGGCACCTGCTACTACTGCCGGCATGGGCTGTACAACATCTGCGAGAACCTGGCCTTCACCGGGCTGATGAACAACGGCGCCTTCGCCGAATACGTCAACGTACCGGCCAACCTGCTCTACGCCCTGCCGGCCGGATTTCCCAGCGAGGCCGGCGCGCTGATCGAGCCGCTGGCGGTGGGCATGCACGCGGTGAAGAAGGCCGGCAGCCTGCTCGGGCAGAACGTGGTAGTGGTCGGCGCCGGCACCATCGGCCTGAGCACCATCATGTGCGCGCGCGCCGCCGGCGCGGCACAGGTGATCGCCCTGGAGATGTCCTCGGCGCGCAAGGCCAAGGCCCTGGAGGTCGGCGCCAGCCAGGTGCTCGACCCCTCGCGGTGCGACGCCCTAGGCGAAATCCGCGCCCTCACCGGCGGGCTTGGCGCCGACGTCAGCTTCGAATGCATCGGCAACAAGCACACCGCCAAGCTGGCCATCGATGCCATCCGCAAGGCCGGCAAATGCGTGCTTGTGGGAATCTTCGAGGAGCCCAGTGAATTCAATTTCTTCGAGCTGGTTTCCACCGAGAAGCAGTTGCTCGGGGCCCTCGCCTACAACGGCGAGTTCGCCGACGTGATCGCCTTCATAGCCGACGGCCGCCTCGACATCGCACCGCTGGTGACCGGTCGCATCGGCCTGGAAGAAATCGTCGAGCGCGGTTTCGAAGAGTTGGTGAACAACAAGGAGCACAACGTGAAGATCATCGTCTCGCCGGGCGGCTGACGCTTCAGCCCTTGTCGCGCTTGCGACACAGCCCCGCGGCCGGCGGGGCTTGCTTTACGAAACGCAGAGACGCGGGCGGAGGCTCAGAACCACTTGTCGTTGCGCTTGCGCCGCACCCTCAGCAGCGACGGCAGGATCAGCCCGGCGAACAGGCCGGCGCCGGCGATGCTGCCGCCGTAGACCATGTAGCGCATCAGCACCTGCTTGTTCTCGTCGCCCAGTTGCGCCTGCACCGCACGCAGGTCGGAGCGGGCCTTGCCGAGCTCGGCGTCCAGGTTGCTGCGCGCCGCCTGCAATTCGTCGATCAGCTTCTTGCGCGTGTCGAGGGTTTCCTGCATGCCCTGCACGCGGGTCTTCCAGGTGTCGTTGATGCCGTCCAGCTCGGCGGTCAGGGCGGCCACCTTCTGTTCCAGTTGCGGCAGGCGCTCGGCCTGGCCGGGAACCTCCTGCAAGTCGCGGCTGGGAATCCACACGGTGCTGCCGTTCTCGCCGCGCACCTGGCTGTAGTTGCCCTGGGTGCCAAGCAGCTCGACCTTCTGCCCGGAGGTGAGGGTGCCGACGATGCGATAGCCATCGGTGGGGCCGCTGCGCACGAAAGTGGTCAGGCTGTCGCTCACCCAGCGCGCGTTGCCGGTCGCCTCCTCGGCCTGCGCCGGGGCGCCGGCCGCCAGCAGGCCGCCGAGCAGGCAGGCTCCGATGACGCGGTTCTGGAACGGGGAAAGAGCGGCGGGGATGCGACGGGATAGGGACATGGCAATCTTCACATGGCGAGAGAACGAAACCCGCAAAGGGGAGCGAAAAAGCCGGCCAGTCGAATTGTTATGGACAAGCGCGCGACCGGGGCGGGGCTACCGCATGGCCAAGGGCCATGCGCCCGGCCCGGTTGGGCCGACGGCTGACAGACAGCGCTCGGGGCGATTGAGTTCACTCGTTTCCGCAGGAATGGATGGATGGTTGTAACAGCAGAATGCCAGGCCTGCCGACGGCCAGCGCTGCCCAGGCTGCGACCTGTCCGGATGATCCCCGGGGTACGACGGTATCTACGCCAAGGCAGAGGCTCCCTCGCCTGTACCACGTCCCACCGGTCGGATGGCGTGCTGCGATACAGCGGGCCCGTCAGGCGGCCAATCCGCAGGCGGTCACTCGCTCGCCATCGCCGCCAGGACGCGGCCGTCGCCGGCCCTTTCCATCATTCCTCTGCCAGGTGCCCGGCGAAGGTAGTGGCGCTGTAGCGCTCGCGGAACAGCCCCTTTTCCACCAGGCGCGGCACCACCTGTTCGAGGAACAGCCGCAGCGAGCCGACCGAGCCTCCCGGCGCGGCGATGAAACCATCCATGGCGCCGGCGGCGGCCCAGTCGACGATCTGCTCGACGGCATCGTCCACCGTACCGATGACCTGCCAGTGCGCCGCGGAAACCACCTCGGGGCGCAGCAGCAACTGGTCCAGGCGTAACGTCTCGCGCTCGATCAGGCGCCGCAGCAGGTCAGTGTGGGTGCGGCTGCCGGGGTTGGCCACCGGCGGCGGCAGGTCGGCCGCGGAAATCGGCCGGTCCAGCGGCCAGTCGCTGAGGTCGAGGCCGAGCATCTGCCTGATCGTGGCGAACTTGCGCGTGCGGTCCAGGCGCGCGTGGGTCTGCATGAAGATTTCCCGCGCCTCCTCGCGGCTCTCCGCCAGGTACAGGCTGAAGCCCGGCAGCAGGCGCACGTCGCGCGGCGAGCGACCGTGGCGTTCGGCGCGGCAGGAAAGGTCGCGGCGCAGTTCCAGGGCAGCCTCCTTGTCCGGGGTCGGCGCGAACACCAGGTCGGCCACCGAGGCGGCGAAGTCGCGCCCGCTCTCGGAGGCGCCGGCCTGCACCAGGGGAATCCGCGCCTCGCCGAAGGCCGGCAGGTTGAGCGGTCCCTTGACCTTGAGGAATTCGCCGTCGTGGTCGACCGGGTGCACCCGGGAAACGTCGGCGTAGCGGCCGCTCTCGCGGTCGACCAGGAGTGCCTCGCGGGGGAAGCTGTCCCACAGGTCGTGCACCAGCCGGGTGAACTCGGCGGCGCGCGCGTAGCGCTGCTCCGCATCGGGCATCGCGTCCAGGCCGAAGTTCTCGTGGCCCTGCAGCGCGGTGACGATGTTCCAGCCGGCGCGGCCGTTGCTGATCCAGTGCAGCGATTGCAGCTGCCGGGCCACCACGTAGGGCGGATAGAACGTGGTGGAGACCGTCGACACCAGGCCGATCCGCGAGGTTTCGCGGGCGACCGCGGCAAGCAGTACGGTGGGATCCAGGCTGGCGAAGCCGGAGCCGGTCTCCAGCACGTCCAGTGGCAGGCTGCTGACGTCCGGGCGAAACACGAAGTCGAGGTGGGCGGCTTCGGAGCGCCTGGCGATGTCGACGGCGAAATCGCTGCCGAAGATGCCTTCGATATTGCTGTCGGGGCGCCGCCAGGCATCGCCGCTGAGCCAGGTGGGGGCCAGCGACATGCCGATGTGCAGGCGTTTCGGGGTACTCATCGTGCCAATCTCCTGTATGGGCTCTGGGGCTGGGCCGGCCCTGCGCGGGGCCGGCTTCTCGGGGCGCCTAGAAGGTGCCCTTGATGCCGATGCCGAGGGTCCGCGGCTGCGTCATGCTCGCCTCGATGCCGCCGATCCCCCGGTTTTCCTGCATGTAGGTGGGCGAGCGGTCGTCGAACACGTTCTTCACGTAGCCATAGAGCTGCACCTGGTCGTTGAAGCGGTAGCTGGCGCGGGCGTCGGTGAGGGTGTAGGCCTTGATCGAGTAGGCCTTGGTGTTGGCGGTGTCCGAGTAGTAGCCGTCCAGGTAGCGCACCTGGGCGTTCAGGTTGAGGCGCTCGGTGACGTCCCAGCTCGGTCCGAAGCTGAGGGTATAGCCCGGCGAGCGGGCGAACTCGTTGTGCTCGTAGCCGGTATTGCCGGACATCTCGTCGATCCGGGTGCGTAGCACGCCGGCGCTGGCCTTCAGCCGCAGGTCGTCGCGCAGGCGATAGTCGAGGTCCAGCTCCATGCCGTAGGCGTGGGCCTTCTCGGCGTTGATGGTGTACGACTGCGCCACCCCCGGCGAAACCACCACCGGGATGTTGTACTGGGCGTCCTTGAAATCCATGAAGAACAGGTTGCCGTTCAGCACCAGGCGGCCGTCGAGCAGGCTGGCGCGGGTGAACAGTTCGTAGTTCCAGATGGTTTCTTCCTTGAAGTAGGCCCAGTTGCGGGTGGTCAGGTTGAGCGACACGCCGCCGGGGTTGTAGCCGCGGCTGACCAGGCCGCCGACGGTCCAGTCCGGGGTCGCGGCGAAGGCCAGGGAGACTTTCGGCAGGAAGGCCGAGAAGGTCTTCTGGTAGTCCAGCGGACGCGGCGCCAGCACCGAGTTGCCGCTGCGCTCGATGCGATCCTCCTGGTAGCGCAGGCCGGTGGTCAGGGTCCAGCGGTCGCTCAGGCGGTAGTTCAGCTCGCCGAACACACCGAGGTTCTTCTTCGTGTCGTCGAAGGCCGACAGCCCGCGCAGGTGCAGTGTCTCGTCGGTGCGGGTGCGGGCGTAGTAGACCCCGCCCATGCCACTGATCCGGTCCTCCTGCTCGCCGAAGCTGACCCGCGATTCGTTGGAGGCGTTCTTCTGGCGGATGTCGGCGTCGCCCTCGCCGCCCGCGCCGGTGGTGCGGTGCACCGAGGACAGCGAGTACTGCGCCTGGTTGAACAGGCGGATGCCGTTGTCGAGGTCATAGGCGACGTCGAGGATGCTGGTGTTGGTGTCCTGCTCCCAGCTGGGCATGGTGGTCGAGCGATGGTCGAGCTTGTCGAACGGGCGGGTCGCCGCTTCCTGGGTCGGACGGTTGCTGTCGTTGTGGGAGAAGGTGAACTTGCTCTCCAGGCCCGGAATTCCGCTGGGCAGCCAGAGCAGCTTGGCGCGCGCGTTGAGGGCGCGGAAGTCCTGGTCGGTGCCGCTGTCCTGGAACTTCGGGTTGTCGTAGTCGATGAAGGTGTCGCGGCCCGCGTAGTCCACCGCCAGGCGCCCGGCGAAGTCCTGCGCCAGCGGGCCGGACACTGCGATCGAGCTGCGCCGCGAATGGTAGCTGCCGATCTCCGCCTGGTAGGCAGCCTCGGGGCTGAAGGTCGGGTCCTTGGTGTTGACGATGATCGCCCCGGCGATGGCGTTGGCGCCCTGGGAGGTGGTCTGCGGGCCGCGGAACACCTCGATGCTGTCGACGTCCCAGACCGAGGTCGCGCCGAAGAACATCTCGTTGTAGTTCAGGTAGTGGCCATCGAGGTTGATCGTCGCCCGCGGCACTGTGCCGCCCCAGAACACGTTCTGCCCGTTGTTCGGGCCCTGGGTGTCCTGGCCGCGGATGATCGGCGCGCCCACCGAGTCGGTGTAGACCACGTTGGGACTGCCATTGATCACCTCGGCGACCGAGGCGTTGCCGGTCTGCTTGCGGTCGATGTCGCGGGCGCTGGTGAGCGATACCGAGGACGCCGTGTCCTTCAGCGAGCGTTCACGTTTCTCGCCGGTCACGACCAGCGCCTCGAGGGCGGCGGGTTCGTCCTCGGCGGGCGGGTTTTCCCGGGCCAGTGCCGATGGCGAGGCGAGCAGGGTGGACAGCGTGACGACGCCGATTCCCCGGTTGAGCGTGCGGTGCGTGCGGGCGTTCAAGGATCTTCTCCAAATGGGAATGACTCTCTTTTACATTCAGGCTATCACGCCACCAGAACATTCCTCAATGGGGAATAGATTCCTCATTGCGAAATATGAGATCTCCTACACCCGTCCCTTCCGCGGCGCCCCACCGCCCCGGGGAATCGGTATCATGGGCGCCGCCCGCGCCACCGCAGCGCGGACCGAAGCCTATGGATCAACCGTGGTGAGGAGACCGAGCCGTTGAATACTTCGCAGCCCCCGGCGGACGAGATGCCGGACGCCCCGGGCGAAAAGCGCTCCGGCACCATCCAGTCGGTGTCCATCGCCGCGCGCTTCCTGAAGACCCTGGCCAACGCCGAAGGCGAGCTGGCCCTCGGCGAAGTGGCCCGGCGCACCGGCACCGGCGGCTCCACCGCGCACCGCTACCTGCAGAGCCTGGTGAAGGAAGGCCTGGCCCGCCAGGACCCGCTCAGCGGTCTCTACGACCTCGGGCCGGCGGCGCTGAGCATCGGCATAGGCGCGCTGAAGCGGATCGACGCGGTGGATATCGCCGCCCGCCACATGAAGGCCCTGGCCCAACGGCATGCCGCCAGCGGCGGGGTGGCGATCTGGACCGAGCGCGGCCCGACCCTGGTGCGCTGGTACCGCAGCGCCTATTTCTCGATCAACCCGCTGGCCCTGGGCGATATCCTGCCCATCGACAATACCGCTTGCGGCCTGGTGTTCCAGGCCTTCCTGCCGAAGGCCGTGGTCGACGCCGCGCGCAAGCAGCAACCGGCGCACTTCCGCGGCAGCCCGCCGAGCCGCGCGCTGCTCGACGAGGTGCGTGAGCGCTGCTGGGCCGAACTGACCAGCCACCTGCTGTCGAATGTCACCGGCCAGGCGGCGCCGGTGTTCGACGCCCAGCAGGAGATCGTCTGCGCCATGACCACGGTGACCGATCTCGGCCAGTTGCAGTCGGCGGAAGACCGCGACGCGCTGTTCCACGAGGCGCTGCAGGTCAACCAGTCCACCGGTGGCCTGGTACTCCACCCCGGCATGCGGCCGCCGCCGCGCTGAGCCACCTCAGCCCGGCGCGTCGGCGGCGATCCCGCGCGGCACCAGCAGCGGCGTGCCGCTGACCGGGTCGGCGATGATCAACGAGCGCAAGCCGAACACCTCCTCCACCAGACGCTCGGTGAAGATATGCGCCGGCGCGCCCTCGGCGAGGATCGCGCCGTCACGCATGGCGATCAGGTGCGAGGCGTAGCGGCATGCCTGGTTGAGGTCGTGCAGCACGGCGACGATGGTGCGCCCCTGGCGATTCAGCTCGGCGAGCAGTTCGAGCAATTCGATCTGGTGGACGATATCCAGGTAGGTGGTTGGCTCGTCGAGCAGCAGCAACGGGGTTTCCTGCGCCAGCACCATGGCGATCCACACGCGTTGCCGCTGGCCGCCGGAGAGCGCATCGAGCGGTCGCTCGGCCAGGCCGTCGACCCGCGTGGCGCGTAACGCCGCCGCTACCGCGCGCTCATCCGCCGGCGACCACTGGCGCAGGAACGACTGGTGCGGATAGCGCCCGCGCGCCACCAGCTCGGCCACCGTGATGCCATCCGGCGCCAGCGCGCTCTGCGGCAGCAGGCCGAGACGCCGCGCCACTTCCCGTCCCGGCAGGCTGTGGATATCCCTGCCGTCCAGCACCACCCGGCCCTCGGCCGGCGCCAACAGGCGCGACAATGCCGCCAGCAGGGTCGACTTGCCGCAGGCGTTGGGCCCGACGATCACACTGAACGAACCCTCGGGGATGGCCAGCGAGAGATTCCGCGAAACGGTCCGCGCGTCGCGGCGCAAGGTCACGGCGTCCGCGTGCAGGCGATGGGTCATGGGAGGTTCCTGGATAAGAATGGCTCGAATATGTGGAATCGATTCTACATTATGGAATAGACTGTATGAGAAGCATTATCATATGAATCCGTCCGCCCGGCGTCCCCTACAGCGAAAACAGCCTTCATGCCGACCCGCCGCCGCTCCGCCCTGCCGTTACTCGCCCTCGCCCTGAGCCTGTTCGCCACCCTCGCCGCGGCCGGGGAGCCGAAGCCGGCGCGGATCGTCTCCACCACCCCGAGCGTCACCGGCATCCTGCTGGCGATGGACGCACCGCTGGTGGCCAGCGCCGCCACCACGCCAAGTCGCCTGACCGACGCCAAGGGCTTCTTCTCGCAATGGGCGAAGGTCGCCGACCAACGTGGCGTCGAGGTGCTCTACCGCAACCTGCGCTTCGACATCGAAGCGGTGATCGCCCAGGATCCGGACCTGCTGGTCGCCTCCGCCACCGGCGCCGACAGCGCCGCGCCATACCGTGCGGAGCTGGAGGCGCAGGGCGTACCGACGCTGGTGGTCGACTACTCGAAACACAGCTGGCAGGAACTGGCTACCGAGCTGGGCCGGCACACCGGCCTGGAACGCCAGGCGCAGGCCGCCATCCAGCGCTTCGACGCCTACACCGCCGAAGTCGCCGCGGCCATCGCGCCGCCGCAGGGCCCGGTCAGCGTGGTCGGCTACAACATCGCCGGCAGCTATTCCATCGGCCGCCAGGCCAGCCCCCAGGCACGCCTGCTCGAGGCCCTCGGCTTCCAGGTGGCGGAACTGCCGGAGGCGCTGGCGGGCAAGGTGACGCGCGCCTCGGACTTCCAGTTCATCTCGCGGGAAAACCTGCCCGCCGCCATCGCCGGCGACAGCGTGTTCCTGCTCGGCGCCAGCGACGACGACGTGCAGGCGTTCCTCGCCGACCCGGTACTGGCCAACCTGTCGGCGGTCCGCGAAAAGCGCGTGTACGCCCTGGGCCCCAGTTCCTTCCGCATCGACTACTACTCGGGACGGCAGATGATCGACAACGTCGCCCGCCATTTCCGCTGAGCCATGCGCCCGTTCGCCGGAAGTCCGCTCATGCAGGCGTCCCCGATGCGCCGCCGGCGCCTGCGCGCCTGGGGCCTGCTCGCCGGCGCGCTGCTGCTCGCGCTGGCGGCCCTGGCCAGCCTGGCGCTGGGCTCGCGGCCGGTGCCCCTGGCGGTCACACTGGACGCCCTGCAAGCCGTCGATCCGCACGATGATCGCCACCTGGTGGTACGCGAACTGCGCCTGCCACGCACCCTGGTGGCGCTGCTGGCCGGCGCGGCGCTGGGAGTGGCCGGCGCGCTGATGCAAGCGCTGACGCGCAATCCGCTGGCCGAACCCGGCCTGCTGGGGATCAACGCCGGCGCGGCGCTGGCGGTGATCGTCGGGGTCGCGCTGTTCGACCTGGCGAGCATGGGCCAGTACCTCGGTTGCGCCTTCCTCGGCGCCGGCCTGGCCGGCATCGCCGTATTCCTTCTCGGCCAGGCCCGCGAGACCGGCACCAACCCGGTGCGCCTGGTGCTGGCGGGTGCCGGCTTGTCAGTGATGCTCGCCTCGCTGACCGGGATCATCGTGCTGAACGCCCCGCCGGAAGTCTTCGACCGCTTCCGCCACTGGGCCGCCGGCTCGCTTTCCGGCAGCGGCTTCGCCCTGCTCGGATGGCCGGGCCTGGCCATCGGCGCCGGGCTGGCCGCCGCCTTCGCCCTCGCCGCCAGGCTCAATGCCCTGGCCCTGGGCCAGGAGATCGGCCGGGCGCTCGGCGTCGACCTGCGCCTGACCTGGCTGCTCGCCTGCCTGGCGGTGATGCTGCTGGCCGGCGCGGCGACCGCCCTGGCCGGGCCGATCGCCTTCGTCGGCCTGGTCGCCCCGCACCTCGCGCGACTGCTGGCCGGACCGGACCAGCGCTGGATCCTGCCTTTCTCGGCGCTGATCGCCGCCGGCCTGCTGCTCGGCGCCGACATCCTCGGGCGGCTGCTGGCGGCGCCGGCGGAGATCGC
Source organism: Pseudomonas sp. RC10-4-2 (assembly GCF_050433085.1). Lineage (NCBI taxonomy): Bacteria > Pseudomonadati > Pseudomonadota > Gammaproteobacteria > Pseudomonadales > Pseudomonadaceae > Pseudomonas > Pseudomonas sp. RC10-4-2. The sequence goes on along the minus strand of NZ_JBNPXX010000001.1, from coordinate 58,296 downwards.
CGCCGGAATCGTCGCTTTGCTGCTCGGCGGACCGGCCTTCATCGTCCTGGTCAGGCGCTTCCGCCTGAGCCGCCTGTGAACGGTCTCCACGCCCTGCGCCTGGGCTCCCTGTCGCTGCGTTGGCGGCCACGGGCGGCGCTGGCCTGCCTGGTCCTCGCGGGGGTCGGACTGGCGCTGGCGGCGGCGCTGCTGGGGACCGGCAGCCTGGCGCTGGGCCCGGCAGAGGTGTTCGCCAGCCTGCTCGGCCAGGGCCAGGACCCCACCGCCCAGCGCATCGTCCAGCGCGTACGCCTGCCACGGGTGCTCACCGCCTGCCTGGTCGGCGCCGCGCTGGGCATGGCCGGGGCGATCTTCCAGTCGATCTCGCGCAATCCGCTGGGCTCGCCCGACGTCATCGGTTTCACCACCGGCGCCGCCAGCGGCGCCATCGTGCAGATCATCCTGTTCGATGCCGGCCCGCTGGCCACCTCGCTGGCGGCGCTGGCCGCCGGCCTCTGCACGGCGCTGGCGGTGGTGCTGCTGGCGCGCCGGGGCGCCACCGCCGGCGGCTACCGCCTGGTGCTGGTGGGCATCGGTGTCGGCGCCAGCCTGTCGGGTCTGAACAGCCTGCTGCTGGTCACCGGCAACCTCGACCAGGCGATGTACGCCCAGCTCTGGCTGGCCGGCTCGCTGAACACCCGGACCTGGTCGCACGTCGTCCCGGCAGCGCTGGGCCTGCTCGCCAGCGTGCCGCTGGCGCTGTACCACGGTCGTCGCCTGGAAGTGCTGGAGCTGGGCGATGCCAGCGCCGCCCAGCTCGGCGTGGCGGTGGAGCGCGTGCGCTTGCAGATGGTCATGGTCGCCGTCGGCATGACCGCCATCGCCACCGCCGCGGCCGGCCCCATCGCCTTCATCGCCCTGGCCGGCCCGCAACTGGCCCGGCGCCTGACCCGCTCGGCCGGGGTGCCGTTGCTGTCCGGCGCATTGATGGGCGCGGTCCTGCTGCTGGCCGCCGACCTGCTCGGCCAGCGCCTGGCATACGTCGCCAACCTGCCGATCGGCCTGATGACCGGCCTGCTCGGCGGTTTCTACCTGCTCTGGCTACTGCTGCGCAGCCGCCGGATCTGAAGCCCCGGCCTCAACGACCGCCCAGGCTGCCGCCGCCGTCGACACCGATCACCTGGCCGGTGACGAACGAAGCGCCCTCGCTGAGCAGGAACTCGATCAGCGCGGCCACTTCGTCCGGCCGCCCGAGCCGCTGCATGGGGATGGTCGAGAGAATCCGCCGTTCCTCCTCGCCGCCGACCGGGCGGGTCTGGCGGAACAGCTCGGTCTCGATCGGCCCGGGCGCCACCGCGTTGACCGTGATGCCCAGCGGCGCCAGCTCCAGCGCCCAGGTGCGAGTCACCCCGACCAGCGCGCTCTTCGCCGCGGCGTAGGCGGTGCGTTCGCGGGCGCCGTGGATCGCCCGGCTGCACAGGTTGACGATGCGGCCCGCCGGCGAACGCTTGAGCCCCGGCAGGCAGGCCTGGGCAAGCTGCACGGCGACCCGCACGTTGAGGTCGAAGACCTGTTGCAGAGCGGCCAGGTCGAGGTTCTCCAGGCTTTGCGGCAAGGCGATCCCGGCGTTGTTGACCAAGGCATCCACGGCGCTTTCCGAGAGCAATCCGCGCAGCGTCTCGGCGGTTTGCGCAGGATCGGCCAGGTCGCAGCACAGCAGACGTCCAGGAAAGTCGTCGCTCGCATGGCGGGCGATGCCCACTACACTCCAGCCGGAGGCCGCCAAGCGCCTGGCCAGGGCCAGGCCGATGCCACGGGTGGCGCCGGTGACCAGCGCGGTACGATGATTCGTCATGACGATTCCCCTGTGTGAAATGGTCCCCCCGACGCCGCACCTTACGCCTCGCCGGCGGCCGGCGACAGCCCGCGGACTTTCTCCGACGCCGCGCTTCGGCGGCAACCCCAGACACTGGCCAGGACCTGCGAGGCCGTTGCCGCGCCCCGCCAGGGAAGCCGCGAGCGCCGGCCAGGATGTACACTGCATCCCCTGTATCGACCCGGCCGCCTCGCGGCCCCCGTCGCAGCAAGCAGAGAACAAGAGGAACGATGATGAGCGTCGCTAACGGTCTCCCCGTCTCCATTCGCCAGGCGGTGACAGCATGATCGAGGTCACCGAGGTTTCCATCGCCGAGCTGCGTGACGCGCTCGAGTCCGGTCGTACCACGGCGGTCGAACTGGTCCAGGCCTACCTGGCGCGGATCGACGCCTACGATGCACCCGGCACGCCCACCGCGCTGAACGCGGTGGTGGTGCGCAATCCCGATGCGCTGGCCGAAGCGCAGGCCTCCGACGCCCGCCGGGCGCGTGGCGAGCCCCTCGGTCCGCTGGACGGCATTCCCTACACCGCCAAGGACAGCTACCTGGTCAAGGGCCTCACCGCGGCTTCCGGCAGCCCGGCGTTCAAGGACCTGGTGGCCCAGCGCGATGCCTTCACCGTCGAGCGCCTGCGCGCCGCCGGGGCGATCTGCCTGGGCAAGACCAACATGCCGCCCATGGCCAACGGCGGCATGCAGCGCGGCGTCTACGGCCGCGCGGAGAGCCCGTACAATGCCGCCTACCTCACCGCGCCCTTCGCCTCGGGGTCCTCCAATGGCGCCGGCACCGCCACCGCGGCCAGCTTCGCCGCCTTCGGCCTGGCCGAGGAAACCTGGTCGAGCGGGCGCGGCCCGGCGTCGAACAACGGCCTGTGCGCCTACACCCCTTCGCGCGGGGTGATCTCGGTGCGCGGCAACTGGCCGCTGACGCCGACCATGGACGTGGTGGTGCCCTATGCGCGGAGCATGGCCGACCTGCTGGAAATCCTCGACGTAGTGGTCGCCGACGATCCCGATACTCGCGGCGACCTCTGGCGCATGCAGCCCTGGGTGCCGATCCCCAAGGCCTCCGAGGTACGCCCGGCGAGCTACCCGGCCCTGGCCGCAGGCGCCGAGGCCCTGGCCGGCAAGCGCTTCGGCGTGCCGCGCATGTTCATCAACGCCGACCCCGATGCGGGCACCAGCGAGTCCCCCGGGATCGGCGGCCCGACCGGCCAGCGCATCCATACCCGGCCCTCGGTCATCGCCCTCTGGGAACAGGCGCGCAAGGCCCTGGAAGCCGCCGGCGCCGAAGTGATCGAGGTGGACTTCCCGCTGGTGTCGAACTGCGAAGGCGACCGACCCGGCGCGCCCACCGTGTTCAACCGCGGCCTGGTGTCGAAGGAATTCCTCCACGACGAGCTGTGGGAACTCTCGGCCTGGGGCTTCGACGACTTCCTGCGCGCCAATGGCGATCCGAAGCTGAACCGCCTGGCGGATGTCGACGGCCCGCAGATCTTCCCCCACGACCCCGGCACCCTGCCCAACCGCGAGGGCGACCTGGCCGCCGGCATGGACGAATACGTGCGGATGGCCGAGCGCGGCATCAAGCCCTGGGACCGGATCGCGACCCTCCCCGATGGCCTGCGCGGCCTCGAGGAAACCCGGCGGATCGACCTCGAGGAGTGGATGCGACGCCTGCGCCTGGACGCCGTGCTCTTCCCCACCGTCGCCGACGTCGGCCCGGCGGACGCCGACGTCAACCCGGCCTCGGCCGACATCGCCTGGAGCAACGGTGTCTGGGTCGCCAACGGCAACCTCGCCATCCGCCACCTCGGCGTGCCGACGGTCACCGTACCGATGGGGGTGATGGCCGACATCGGCATGCCGGTGGGCCTGACCTTCGCCGGCCGCGCCTACGACGACTCGGCGCTGCTGCGCTTCGCCGCGGCCTTCGAGTCGACCGGCTCGCGGCGTATCGTGCCGCCGCGTACTCCACCGCTGGCAAGCAAGTGAAAGGCGCGGGCGGAAGGCTTCGCGTCTTGCGCCCACGCTCTTCCGTTCAAGGGAGTTATCGATGCAGCGACTCTTCGTCTACGGCGGCCTCGGCCCCGGCCGTCCCAACGAACACCTGATGCAGAAGATCGGCGGGCAATGGCAGGCGGCCAGCCTCCGCGGTCGCCTGCTGGAAAAGGGCTGGGGTGCCGGGATGGGCTTTCCGGGCCTGGCGATCGACGCCGACGGCGAGGAAATCCACGGCCATGTGTTCGTCTCCGACCGCCTCGCCGAGCACTGGCCCGCGCTGGATGAATTCGAAGGCACCGAATACCGGCGCGTGGCGACCCGGGTAACGCTGGCCGACGGCGCCCAGGTCGATGCCTACGTCTACGCCCTGCGCGACTGAGCGCTTGCCGGCGGCCTAGGGATTCGCACGCAAACCGCGCAGGGTCTTCGCGAGGACCCCGACCGCCGCCTCCAGCTCGTCCGTGGTGTAGGCGGCGAAGCCCATCAGGAAACCCGCTCGCGGTGGCGCGGCGAGATGCAGGGCGCTGAGCCCGACCAGCTCGACACCGGCGCGGTATGCCGCCGCGATGGCGCGCGTTTCGTCGATTCCCGCGCAAAGCAGCCCGGGCATCTGTAGCCCGCCGGCCGGCACGCGCGGCTCGACCAGGCCGCCCAGACGCTTGCCCACCCGCTCCGCGAGGAATCCCAGGCGCTCGCCGTAGAGATTGCGCATGCCGCGCACATAGGCGCCGAAATGGCCGCCGGCGATGAAGCGCGCCAGGGTCAGTTGCGCCAGCGAGGCGTTGTGCCCGTCCTGCAGGGAGCGGGCGACGGTCATCGGCGCCACCAGCGCCGGCGGCAGAACCATGTAGCCGATGCGCAGGCCGGGAAACAGCGACTTGGTGAACGTGCCGATGTAGAGCGTCCGCTCGTGGGCGTCCAGGCCTTGCACGCAGGCGGTGGGCCGGCCGGCGTAGTGGAACTCGCTGTCGTAGTCGTCCTCGATGATCCATGCCTGCTGCCGCTGCGCCCATTCGATCAGCGCCAGGCGGCGCTCCAGCGACAGGGTCACGCCGGTCGGGTAATGGTGCGACGGGGTCAGGCACAGCGCCCGCGCCGCCTGCGGCTGGGCGAGGATCGGCTCGGGCCGCAGGCCCTGTTCGTCGACCGGGACCGGCAGGCACTCCAGGCCTGCGGCCTCGAAGGCCTTGCGCGCGCCGTAGTAGGCCGGGTCCTCGACGAATATCCGCTCGCCGGCGTCGAGCAGCACGCTGGCGCAAAGACCCAGCGCCTGTTGCGAACTGGTCAGCACCAGTACCCGGTCGGCCGTGGCCCGTGCGCCACGCTCCAGGTTGACGTAGTCGGCGATCGCCTGGCGCAGCGGTTCGGCACCCTGCGGGTCGCCATGGGTCAGGGCGCACGCGCCGTATTCCTTGAGGACCTGGCGCTGCAGGCGCTCCCAGGTCGCCAGGGGAAAGGTGCGGGTCTCCGGCACGCCGGGAGCGAAGGGGCGCGGGACGAGCTGCTCGCGAACCCCGCCGCCAGCCTGCATCGCCTCGCCACGCCGGCTCAGTCGCGGCGCGCCGCCGCCCCGTCGTGGAGCGCCCGCGCCGCGCCGGCCGGGGGACAGCCGGGTAGCCGCGGCGACCACGCTGCCGCTGCCGACCCGACGCTCGATGAAGCCCTCGGCATGCAGGTGCGAATAGGCCGCTTCGACGGTGTCGCGGGATACCCCCAACGACTGCGCCAGCGCCCGCGAGGCCGGCAACGGATTGCCCGGCGCCAGCGCACCGTCGAGGATCAGTTGGCGGATCGCGCGCTGGATTCGCGCATGCAGCGGCAGGGCCTGGAGCTGTGGATGGAGGAGGCGCGCCTTGACCGACTCGAGCAGTGACTGCCTGAACAAATGGTCTGCCCTCGATTATCTAATTGGTGGGGTATGGCAAGCCATTAGGCGGCTATAAAAACAGCCGGGTCAAGACCCTCGGTCCCGGCCTCCGCCGGATCGCCCCATCAAGCCAAAGAAGGAAGCACTGGATGCAATCCCTGCACACACTGGTATCGGTACGCCCCGTGGCACACGAGGACTTCGAGCAGTGGCTCGAATACTGGAAGGCCTACCAGGCGTTCTATGAAGTCGAACTCTCGGCACAGGCCACCGAGGCCACCTGGCGGCGCTTCTTCGACGAGGGCGAACCGATGCACTGCGCCGTGGCCACCGACGGTAGCCGCCTGCATGGCATCGTCAACTTCCTCTACCACCGCTCGACCTGGGCGGCACAGGACGTCTGCTACCTGGAAGACCTCTATGTCTCGCCCGACGTGCGCGGCCAGCAGATCGGCAAGCAGTTGATCGAGTACGTCCGCCGGCAGGCCGAGGAACGTCGCTGCGCGCGGCTCTACTGGCATACCCAGGAAAGCAACCACAGGGCGCAGCGCCTGTACGACTGGGTGGCGGACAAGCCGGGGGTGATCGAATACCGCATCGAGCTCTGAACCGGCCGCGCGACCGGAGCCTCGGCGCGGCGGACCCTCGACGCGGTTCTCAGTCCCAGGCCGGCGCCAGGCCCTGCGGACTGACCTCGCGGCCGTTACGCTCGAGGCCGGCGATGCGCGCCATGTCCTCGGCGTCCAGGCGCAGGTCGCGCGCCAGCAGGTTGCTGGCGAGGTTCTCGCGGCGGGTCGAGGACGGAATCACCGCGTAGCCCAGTTGCATCGCCCAGGCCAGCGCCACCTGGGCGACCGTGGCCCGGTGCCTGGCGGCTATCCCGGCCAGCGTCGGGTCCTTCAGCACCTTGCCGTAGGCCAGGGTCATGTACGAGGTGACCGCGATGCCCTGCTCCTCGAGGTAGGCGGTCAGCGCGCGGTTCTGCAAGTAAGGGCTGAGTTCGATCTGGTTGGTGGATATCTCGCCCGCACCGACCGCGGCGATGGCCTGGCGGGTCAGTTCGATGTTGAAGTTGGAGACGCCGATCCGCCGGGCCAGGCCCAGGGACTTGGCTTCCGCCAGCGCCGCCATGTACTCCGCCAGCTCGACGCCGTTGCCGGGTGCCGGCCAATGGATCAGGACCAGGTCCAACCGGTCGGTGCGCAGTTTCTCCAGACTCTCGCGCAGGCTGGCGAGCAGCTTTTCGCGGGCGTAGTTGTCGACCCAGACCTTGGTAGTGAGGAACAGCTCGGAACGCGGTACGCCGCTCTCGGCGATCGCGCGGCCGATATCCGCCTCGTTGCCGTAGATCTGCGCGGTATCGATGGCGCGATAGCCCAGTTCGAGGGCGCTGCGCACCGAGTCGACGACGACCTGGCCGGTAAGGCGGAAGGTGCCGAGACCGAAGGACGGGAGGGGGTGGATGGTGGACGACATGGCTGCGCTCCGTGGGCGGGATGGCTCGAATGAAGCGCAGTGTGGCGGCTTACATCTCTTCGATTAAGACCCGAATCGAGCAAATTCATTTGCGCTGGAGTCACGAATCCAGACGGCCTTCACGGGAGGTATGCAGCGAGAATCCCCGTCAGCCGCTGGCAGGACGCAGTTCATCGGATTCCTGCGAATACCACTGATAACGATAATCTCTATCATTTACTCCATTTTTACATTTACATACACTTGCCCCGCCGCGAATTCCTACGCCGGTTTCCCACATAAACAAGAAACGCAGCCGGTCGCGCCAACGGCCTGCCTGCGCCGCCATCCAGGACACTGCAGATGAAACACGTCGTTTCCAGTGCGTTATTGCTCGGTCTCTCCTCGCTTTCCCTGGCCGCCCAGGCCGCTCCCATCGCCCTTGACCTTCCCGCCCAGCCCCTGGCCGCATCCCTCGAGCAATTGCAGGGCGCCAGCGGCCTGCGCATCCGTTTCGACCGCGCGGCCGTGGCCGACCGGCGCGCACCGGCCCTACGCGGCACGCTGGAGCCAAGCGAGGCACTGCAGCGTCTGCTCGCAGGTTCCGGACTGAGCGGGGAGGTACGGGGCGGCGACGCCTGGGTCGAGGCCGCGGCGACAGGTGCCGGCATCGCCCCCGGCGACAGCGTCGACCTCGGCGCGCTCAGCGTGGTCGCCACCCAGGACCCGGCCACCGCCGCCATCACCGAAGACAGCGGCTCCTACACCACGCGGGCGATGCGCACCTCGACCAAGCTGGCGATGTCGATCCGCGAGACCCCTCAGTCGGTCAGCGTGGTCACCCGCCAGCGCATGGACGACCAGGGCATGCGCGACCTCAACGACGCGGTGAAGGGCGTCACCGGCCTCACCGTGCAACAGTACGGGCCGGCCCGGGTGAAGTACGCGGCGCGCGGCTTCGACGTCGACAACATCATGTACGACGGCCTGCCGACGAGCATTTCCACCTATACCCAGGACGTCATTTCCGCCGCCGACCTGGCCATGTTCGACCGCGTCGAAGTGGTGCGCGGCGCCACCGGACTGATGCAGGGCGCAGGCAACCCGGCGGCGGCGATCAACATGGTGCGCAAGCGTCCGACCCAGGACTTCCGCGCCTCCCTGCAAGGCAGCGTCGGCACCTGGGACCGCTATCGCAGCGAGGCCGACGTTTCCGGCCCGCTGAACAGCGAAGGAACCCTGCGCGGCCGCGCGGTGGTCGCCTACCAGAAAGGCAACAGCTTCCAGGACCACGTCAGCAGCGAACGCGGCGTGTTCTACGGGATCGCCGAAGCCGACCTGAGCCCGGACACCACCTTCGCCATCGGCGCCTCGAACCAGAACGACAACCGCAACGACAACTGGGTAGGCCTGCCCAGCCCGCTGGGCGGCCGCCACCTGGACCTCAAGCGCTCGTCCTATTACGGCGCCGACTGGTCCTACTGGGATACCGACACCACCCACCTGTTCAGCGACCTGACCCACCGCTTCGCCAACGGTTGGCAGATGAAGCTGGCCGCCGACAAGCTGTGGGCGCGAATCAACATGCTCGGGCTGTACAACGACTGCTACTACTCGTCCACCGGCTGCGCCAGCATGACCCAGAACCCCGGCGACTACAGCTACACCGACGACCACGACAGCTATGACGCCTATGCCAACGGTCCCTTCCAGTTGCTCGGCCGCGAGCACGAGCTGGTGGTCGGCGCCAGCTATCGCCAGGAACGCTTCGACGGCCACGGCGGCTGGGGCAGCCTGTTCAACAAGGACGGCACCCCCACCGGGCCGATGGACCCGACCCAGTGGGACCCGAGCTCGACTCTCAAGCCGAGGCTGAACACCAGCCTGTGGGGCATGAAGCTCGACCAGGAACAGAAAGGCGCCTACCTCACCACCCGGTTGAACCTCGCCGACCCGCTGAAAGTGATCCTCGGCGGGCGCCTGGACTGGTACAAGGCCGACGCCGATACCGACAGCTACAAGGTCACCCGCAACGTCACCCGCTATGCCGGGGTGATCTACGACCTGAACCAGACCTACTCGGTCTACGCCAGCTATACCGACATCTTCAAGCCGCAGAGCAACTTCGACGCCGGCGGCGGCCTGCTCGACCCGATCACCGGCAAGAACTACGAGATCGGCCTGAAGGGCGAACACTTCGGCGGCGCGCTCAATTCGCAGATCGCTCTGTTCCAGATCGACCAGGAAAACCGCGCCACCGAGGACGTCGGCGGCCCCTCGCCATGCCCCTTCAGCCCCACCTCGCGCTATTGCTCGCGCGCTTCGGGCAAGGTCCGCAGCCAGGGCGTCGACCTGGAGCTGAGCGGTGCGCTGAGCGACGACTGGCAGATGATGGCCGGCTATACCTACGTCGACGCCAAGTACAAGCACGACAGCAACAAGGCCAACGAGGGCAAGCCATTCGACGCGGCCAAGCCACGCCACCTGTTCAAGCTCGCCACCAGCTATACGCTACCCGGCGAACTGCACAAATGGCGCGTCGGCGGCGACCTGGCCACCCAGAGCAAGACCGAGGACAGCAGCACCGGTTTCCAGCAGGGCGGCTACACCGTGGTCAACGCCATGCTCGGCTACAAGGTCAACGAACGGATCGACACGCGGCTGAACTTCAACAACCTGTTCGACAAGTACTATTACAGCGGCATCGACTTCGGCAACCTCAACTACGGCGAGCCGCGCAACCTGATGTTCACGGTGAAGTACTCGCTCTGATCCCGGACCGCCGGCGTGCCTCCGCAGGCGCGGCGGCGGTGTCCGAACGGCCCTTCGAGGCGCCTCAGCAGGGCCGATAGCGGCGCTCGAACTCGCTCGCCAACTGCTCCAGCGTGACGCTCCCCAGGCGCTCCAGGAGCAACGCCTGCGCCGCCTCGAACGCCTCGCCGAGCGCTTCGTTGACCGCCTGCTCGACCAGGCATTCCGGATGATCGGTAGACAGGCCGATGGCGAAGATCGAGGACGCTCCCAGCGCCTGGTGGATATCCAGCAAGGTGATGTCCGCCAACGGCTTGGCCAGCCGCCAACCGCCGCGATGGCCCTTCTCCGAACTCACGTAGCCTTCGTTCTTCAGCAGCGCCATGGTCCGTCGCACCACCACCGGGTTGGTGCCGAGCATCTGCCCGATGGCTTCGGACGTCGCCGGCCCTTCGTGGCGGGCCATATGGATCAGCACATGGAGCATGCGCGAGAGGCGGGTGTCGTTTCTCATGAACGGCGGGCTCGTGACGGAAAGACCATGAGTATGTCTCGCTACAGAAAAAGTTACGAGAGCGTTGACAAGCGCATCTCATGAAACTTACGTTGTTTCGTGACTATCCGAATGGGAGATACGCCATGACTTTCGACGTGATCATCGTGGGTGGCAGCTACGCCGGCATCTCCGCGGGCATGCAACTGGCGCGGGCGCGGCGCAGGGTGCTGGTGATGGATACGGGACTGCGACGCAACCGCTTCGCCCGGGCCTCCCACGGCTTTCTCGGCCAGGACGGCCGCGATCCGGCGGCCATCGCCGATGACGCCCGCGCGCAGTTGCTGGCCTATCCCAGCGTCGAGTGGCTGTCCGAAGCCGCCGTCGCGGCGAAGAAGGAGGCGGACGGTTTCGTGGTGAAGGCCGCCAACGGAGAACGTTTCACCGCGCGCCGGCTGATCCTCGCCAGCGGGGTCGCCGACGAGCTGCCGGAGATCCCCGGTCTTGCCGAGCGCTGGGGACGGCACGTGTTCCATTGCCCGTATTGCCACGGCTACGAACTGGACGGCGGGCCGATTGGCGTACTGGCGGCCTCACCGCTGGCCATCCACCACGCCCTGATGTTGCCCGACTGGGGAGCGACCACCTTTTTCCTCAACGGCGTCTTCGAACCGGATGCCGAGCAAATGTCCAGGCTGGACCGGCGCGGCGTGACGATCGAGCGCGAAGCCGTGGTCGCGCTGGGCGGCGCGCGCGCCGACGTGACCCTGGCCAGTGGCCGCACGATTACGCTCGCGGGGTTGTTCACCCAGCCGCGTACGCGCATGGCCAGCCCGCTGGCGGCGTTGCTCGGCTGCGAGTTCGAGGACGGCCCGAGCGGGCCGTTCATCAGGACCGACGGCATGCGCGAAACCAGCGTTCCCGGCGTCTTCGCCTGCGGCGACGCGGCGCTGGCGGCCGGCAACGTCGCCATCGCGGTGGGCGACGGCGCGCGCACCGGTGGCGCGGCGCATCATTCGCTGCTGTTCCGCTGACGCCGGAGGCTGACAGGCCAAGGATCCGGCCCACCGCCCGGCAAATCTTTCGAACTCCCCGGCGCTCCAGCTTTCCACTCTCCTGCATGTCACGCCACGGCGCCCGCCACGGGCGCCCCAGCAGAGGAGAAAACCATGAGCGCGAAGCTGCAAGGCAAGAACGTCCTGGTCATCACCGCCAACACCGGCATCGAGCGCGACGAGCTGCTCGAACCGCTGAAGACCCTGAAGCAACAGGGCGCCACGGTCACCCACGCGACCATCGAGGGCGGCGAAGCGCAGACCTGGGTACACGACAGCGAGAAGGACCTGATCGTCAATTCCGACGCCAGGCTGCAAGGCCTGCGCGCCGAGGACTACGACTTGCTGCTGGTCCCCGGCGGCACGGTGAATGCCGACACCCTACGCCAGGACAGCGAGGCCCGGCGCCTGGTCAGGGAATTCAGCGACGCAGGCAAGACGGTCGCCGCCATCTGCCACGGCCCCTGGCTGCTGATCGACGCCGGTGTCGCCCGCGGCAAGACCCTGACCTCCTATTCCAGCGTGCGTATCGACCTGACCAACGCCGGCGCGGACTGGGTCGACACGCGGGTGAAAGTCTGCCCGGCGAACGGCTGGACCCTGATCACCTCGCGCAACCCGGGTGACTTGCAGGCGTTCAACGAAGCCATCGGCGAAGCCCTGCAGGCGGCCGCCTGATCGTCATTCGCGGAGGCGACCGGTGGACACCCTGAAGATCGCCACCTTCAACGTCAACGGCATCCAGACCCGGCTGGCCGCGCTGCTGGCCTGGCTGGAGCGGGAAGCGCCGGACATCGTCTGCCTGCAGGAACTGAAGACGCCCGACGCGCGCTTCCCCGCCGCGGCGCTGGAGAAGGCCGGATACGGCGCGATCTGGCAGGGCCAGTCGGCGTGGAACGGCGTCGCCATCCTCGCCCGCGACAGCCAGCCGCTGGAGGTACGCCGCGGCCTGCCGGGCAACGCCAGCGATCCCCACAGCCGCTACCTCGAAGCGGCCGTCGACGGCCTGCTGGTGGCCAGCCTGTACCTGCCCAATGGCAATCCCCAGCCGGGACCGAAGTTCGACTACAAGCTGGCCTGGTTCGAGCACCTCATCCGACACGCCGCCGAGCTGATGGAGAGCGGCCATCCGGTGGTGCTGGCCGGCGACTTCAACGTGGTGCCCAGCGACTTCGATATCTACGACACCCGCTCCTGGAAAAAGGACGCCCTGCTCCAGCCGGAGTCCCGCGAGTGCTTCGAGCGCCTCCTGCGGCAGGGCTGGGTGGACGCGCTACGCCAGCGTTTCCCCGACCGGCGCCTCTATACCTTCTGGGACTACTTCCGCCAGCACTGGCAACGCGACGCCGGGCTGCGCATCGACCACCTGCTGCTCAGCGCCAGCCTGGCGGACCACCTGGAAGACGCCGGGGTGGATCGCTGGGTGCGCGGCGAGGAGCACGCCAGCGACCACGCGCCGGCCTGGGTAAGCCTGCGGCGTCCCTCAGAGCCCCGGCGCTAGCCGAGCTGGCCCCGGCACTGCGCATCGGCTCTCACCGCCCCTCCGGCAACCTCGCGACCACCTTGATCTCGAAGCTGAAGCCATACAGCCAGTTCACCCCCACCGCCGTCAGCGTGGGGTACGGCGCCTCGCCCCAGTACTCCGGGACGATCTTCCAGATGCGCTCGAAGTTGGCCTCGGCGTCGACCATGAACACGGTGACGTCGAGCACATCGTCGAACCCGCAACCGGCCGCGGCGAGCACCGCATTCAGATTGTCGAAGGCGCGGCGGACCTGGGTCTCCAGCTCGGGTTCGGGAGAGCCGTCGTCGCGGCTGCCGACCTGGCCGGAGACGAACAGCAGGCCGTCGCTGCGGACCGCCGGGGAATAGCGGTTGCGCTCGTAGAGGGCCTGGCGCCCCGCGGGCGTCTCCGGATCGACGTACCGAGCCCGCTGGCGCGGCTGCTGCTGATCCCGGCGTTGCCCGAGTTCCATGCGCGCTATCCGGAGATCCAGATCGACCTGGGCGTGAGCGATCGGCTCGTCGACCTGATCGACGAGAACGTCGATTGCGTCATCCGCGGCGGCGAACTGCGCGACCAGTCGCTGATGGCGCGGCGGGTCGGCGACCTGCAACTGGGGGTCTACGCGGCACCGGCCTACTTGCAGCGCGCCGGCGTGCCGAGCCACCCGCGCGAACTGGAGGACAGCCACCAGCGTATCGTCGGCTTCCTCTGGGCGCGCACCGGCAAGGCCCTGCCCTACGCCATGCGCAGGGGCGAGGAATGCCTGCGGGTGGCGGGCCGTCATGTGCTGGCGGTGGACGACGGCAACGCCTACCTGGCGGCCGGGCTGGCCGGCCTGGGCATCCTCTGGCTGCCGCACTACATGGCGCGCGAGCCCCTCGCCCGCGGCGAGCTGCTGCCGCTGTTCGAGGACTGGAGCCTGGAGCCGATGCCGCTGTACCTGGCGTTCCCGCCGAACCGCCACGTCAGCGGCAAGCTGCGGGTGTTCATCGAGTGGGTCGCCGAACTGATCGCGCGGCATGCGCCGCCGTTGCATCCGCCGCTCTGAAACAAGGGCGGCGGCGTATCCTGGAAAACCCTGGAGTAATGGTAAGCGGCCAGGGCTCTATATATGCCCCGCGATTATAGAGATGACTTATACGACCATAAGCCGGATATCCTGGAATTCAACCAAGCCAACATCGGAACGGTTTCCGAGCGGTGAATGGAAGATTCACCCAGCCTTATATTCGGCAGTGGTCAAACCGGATAACTTGAAAATCAGGATTTCGTTAACCCGATCACATCGACAGCCGCACCAGTAAAGCACTCACGCACTACATCCTGCACCTCTCTGAAGCAAACCGAAGGCTCTGCAGAACCACTCCAGACCAAACTTTAGTTGGTAGAGAGAGCAATCCAACATCAATGGCAAGTGAAGGAAATAGCTATCTATTCTGCTATCCATAAACGCTTCTTCATATTTAATAGCTAGCAGAAACGAATATAAAAAATATTTGAACGACTCCTTCACACCTGCATATCTTTCGCCACGCGAACGATTGAGGAAGTTGCCCTCCCAAAAAACTGAAGGAGTCGATTCATGCATAAGAGAACGTACCTGAATGCATGCCTGGTTCTGGCGTTGGCTGCCGGCGCGAGCCAGGCCTTGGCGGCGCCCGGTGCGAGCGAGATGGCTGGCGACGTCGCCGTGCTCCAGGCCTCCCCGGCGAGCACCGGTCACGCCCGCTTCGCCAACCCCAACGCGGCGATCTCGGCGGCCGGCATCCACTTCGCCGCGCCCCCCGCCCGCCGCGTGGCCCGCGCCGCGCCGCTGGCGCCGAAACCGGGTACGCCGCTGCAAGTGGGGGTGGGCCTGAAAACGGCGACTCCGGAAATCGACCTGGCAACCCTCGAATGGATCGACACTCCGGACGGGCGCCACACCGCGCGCTTCCCGATCAGCGCTGCGGGGGCCGCCAGCCTGCGCGCCGCGATTCGCCTGGAAACCCGCAGCGGCTCGCTGCCCGACGACGTGCTGCTGCACTTCGCCGGCGCCGGCAAGGAAATCTTCGAGGCCAGCGGCAAGGACCTCTCGGTCAACCGTCCCTACTGGAGCCCGGTCATCGAGGGCGATACCCTGACCGTCGAACTGGTGCTGCCGGCCAACCTGCAACCGGGCGACCTGCGCCTGTCGGTACCCCAGGTATCGTATTTCGCCGACTCCCTGTACAAGGCCGGCTACCGCGACGGCTTCGGCGCCAGCGGCAGCTGCGAGGTGGATGCGGTCTGCGCGACCCAGAGCGGCACGCGGGCCTACGACAACGCCACCGCAGCGGTGGCGAAGATGGTCTTCACCAGCTCGGCGGACGGCGGCAGCTACATCTGCACCGGCACCCTGCTGAACAACGGCAACTCGCCCAAGCGCCAGTTGTTCTGGTCGGCCGCGCACTGCATCGAGGACCAGGCCACCGCCGCGACGCTGCAGACCATCTGGTTCTACAACACCACCCAGTGCTACGGCGACGCCTCGACCATCAACCAGAGCGTCACCGTGCTGACCGGCGGGGCGAATATCCTGCACCGCGACGCGAAGCGCGACACCCTGCTGCTGGAACTCAAGCGCACTCCGCCGGCCGGCGTGTTCTACCAGGGCTGGAGCGCCACGCCGATCGCCAACGGCTCGCTCGGCCATGACATCCACCATCCGCGCGGCGACGCCAAGAAGTACTCGCAGGGCAACGTCTCGGCAGTGGGCGTCACCTACGACGGGCATACCGCCCTGACCCGCGTCGACTGGCCGTCGGCGGTGGTCGAAGGCGGCTCGTCCGGCTCGGGCCTGCTGACCGTCGCCGGCGACGGCTCCTACCAGCTGCGCGGTGGCCTGTACGGCGGCCCCTCGTACTGCGGCGCGCCCACCTCACAGCGCAATGACTACTTCTCCGATTTCAGCGGCGTCTATTCGCAGATCTCCCGCTACTTCGCGCCCTGAGGCCAGCCAGGCTATCGATCGCGCACCGGCGGATAACCGCGCAGCGGTTATTCGCCCTACGCCCGGATTGGCGCCTGGAAGTGCGGCTTCTTTCGTCGTCCGGGACAGGTAGGGCGCATAACGCCAACGGCGTTATCCGCCGTTTATCCCGCGCAGCGGTTATCCGCCCTACGCCCGGATTGGCGCCTGGAAGTGCGGCTTCTTTCGTCGTCCGGGACAGGTAGGGCGCATAACGCCAACGGCGTTATCCGCCGTTTATCCCGCGCAATGGTTATTCGCCCCACGCCCGGATTGGCACCTGGAAGTGCGGCTTCTTTCGTCGTCCGGGACAGGTAGGGCGCATAACGCCAACGGCGTTATCCGCCGTCTATCCCGCGCAGCGGTTATTCGCCCTACGCCTGGATCGGCGCGTGGAAGAGGGGCGTTATGCGCCGCCGTACGTTCAGTCCTGGCGGCTGGTGACTTCCAGCAGGTGGTAGCCGAACTGGGTCTTCACCGGCCCCTGGACCACGTTCAGCGGCGCGCTGAAGACCACCTGGTCGAACTCGCGGACCATCTGGCCAGGACCGAACGAACCCAGGTTGCCGCCGTCGCGGCCGGAGGGGCAGGTGGAATGCTCGCGGGCGACTTCGGCGAAATCCGCACCACCTTCGATGGCGGTCTTCAGTTCGTTGCACTTGGCTTCGCTGGAAACCAGGATGTGGCGGGCAGTGGCTCGGGCCATGGGGAAATACTCCTAGGGTGAAACGGCAGAGCCTAGCAGACATCGACGCCAGCACCGACAGCCCACGACCAGAGGAGGCACTCGACAAGCATGGCGCGGGCTGCTTGACTCGCCGCCTTTGCGAATCCGGGAACGCCTTCCGATGAGCCAGACTTTCCACGGCAGTTGCCTGTGCGGCGCGCTGCGCTACCGCCTGTCGTCGCCCCCGCGGGCGCTCTCCCACTGTCATTGCAGCCAGTGCCGCAAGGCCCATGGGGCGGCATTCGCCAGTTATGGCAGCGTCCCCGTCGCGGACCTGCACATCGACCGCGGCGCCGACCTGCTCGCCGCGTTCAGCTCCTCCCCCGCCGTGCTCCGGCGCTTCTGCTCGCGCTGCGGCTCGCCGCTGTTCTGGTCAAGGAGCGAAGGCAAGTTCGCCGACTGGGTATCGATCGCCCTCGGCAGCCTGGACACGCCCTTCCCGGCGGCGAAACAGAAGCATGTCCAGGTCGCATCGATGGCCTGCTGGTACCGGATCGCCGACGACTGGCCGCGGTTCGACTGAAGTCCGCCCGCGATCCGCCGGCCGGTGCCTGTTTTTTCGCCGGCAAGGCCCGGGCCTGGGGTACCATGCCGCGCCCTTCGCCGCCGGTCCTTGCCGCCCATGTCCGCCACCGCGCTGTACACCGACCTGTCCCACTATTACGACCTGATGTGCGCCGACATCGACTACCAGGCGCAGAGCCACTGCGTGCGTCGCCTGCACCAGTTGTTCGGCAACCAGGGCCGGCGGCACCTGGACCTGGCCTGCGGTACCGGCCCTCACGTGCGGCACTTCCTCGATTTCGGCTATCGCAGCGCCGGTCTGGACATCAACCAGCCGATGCTCGACCTCGCCCGACAGCGCTGCCCCGAAGCGCACTTCAGCCGGCAGGACATGGCCGGCTTCCAGGTGGACGAGCCGCTGGACCTGATCACCTGTTTCCTCTATTCGATCCACTACAACGCAGGGCTGGAGCGCTTGCGCGCATGCCTGGCCAGCGTGCATGGCGCACTGGCGGATGGCGGCGTGTTCTGTTTCAACACGGTGGACAAGGGGCAGATCGACAATCGCGCGTTCGTCCGCCATTCCGTGGAGCATCGAGGCAGCCGCTTCACCTTCGGTTCCGGCTGGTACTACAGCGGCGAGGGCGAGCGCCAGGCGCTGCGCCTCGGTATCGAGAAAACCACGGACGGAACGACCCAGACCTGGGAGGACGAACACCCCATGGTCGCCCTCGGCTTCGCCGAGCTGCAGCACCTGTTGCAGACGCATTTCGAGGTGCAGGTCTTCGAACACGACTACGAACGGATCACGCCCTGGGCCGGCAGCTCCGGGAATGCCCTGTTCGTCTGCGTGAAGCGCTAGCCTCCGGATATCCTGGCGCAAACGTGACGATCAGGCTGGCACGGGCGGGGCAGCGTTTCACAGGGGGCTGCGGAGGATTCTTCGTCGCTTTCGGCACGCTGCGTCCGACCCGCTAGAGGCCTGCCTGGCCGACGATCCGTGCGCGCCTTCTCGGCTAGACCAAGGTCGCAAAGACCCCGCCGGCCATCTGTGACACCTTCGCGCGCTTTTTTACCCCCGCTGTCGAGAGTCACCGCATGTCCTCCCCGTTTTCCCCCCGTTCGCCCCGCACCCTTCGCGGCCTGGGCGCCCTCGCCCTGTGCGGCGGATTCGTCGCCCCGGCCCCTGCCGCCTTCCTCGAGGACGGCAGCGCGCGCCTGGAAGCGCGCACCGTCTACTTCAACCGCGACTTCCGCGACGGCAGCTCGGCCAACCCGCAGGGCGCCTCCAAGCGCGAGGAAGCCGCGCAGGGCTTCATCCTCGACCTGCGCTCGGGCTATACCGAGGGCGCGCTGGGCTTCGGCGTGGATACCCTGGCGATGCTCGGGATCAAGCTCGACTCCAGCCCCGCGGACAGCAACAGCGGCCTGCTGCCTTCCAGCGGCCACGATCCGCGTCGCTCGGTCGACCAGTACGCCAAGGCCGGCGTTGCCGGCAAGATGCGCTTCTCGCAGACACAGTTCAGGTACGGGGCGATGCTGCCGGACATGCCGTTGCTGAAATACAACGACGGACGCCTGCTGCCGACCCTGTTCCACGGCGCCCAGCTGACCAGCGAGGAGATCGCCGGGCTCAGGTTCTCCGCCACCCGCCTGGAGCGCTACACCGCGCGGGACTCCAGCGACGCCCAGGACATCCGCCTGCACTGCAAGAACAAACGCTACGCCTGCGACACCACCGGCAACCGCTTCGACGCCTACCAACTCGACTACCAGGTCAACGACGGCCTGCTGCTGCAATACGCCCAGGGCGGCCTGCGCAACGTCTATCGCCAGCGCTACCTCGGTGCCGTGGGCAAGCGGCAGGTCGGCGCCGGCAAGCTGAGCGCCGACCTGCGCTGGTTCGACAGCGAGGACGCCGGCGCGGCCCGCGCCGGCAAGATCGACAACCGCGCCCTCAGCCTGCTGCTCGCCTACGCCCAGGGCGGCCACACGCTCAGCGCCGGCTGGCAGCGGATGAACGGCGCCAGCTCGATGCCCTACCTCGACGGCAGCAATCCGTACCTGGCCAACTACCTGCAGGTGAACGACTTCGCCAACCCCGAGGAACGCTCCTGGCAACTGCGCTACGACTTCGACCTGCGCAGCGTCGGCGTGCCCGGCCTGAGCTTCATGACCCGCTACGTCAACGGCGACCATATCCGCCTGGCCAACGGCGACGAGGGCAAGGAATGGGAGCGCGACATCGAGCTGAAGTACATCGTGCAGAGCGGCCGCTTCAAGGACCTCAGCCTGCGCCTGCGCAACGCCACCTACCGCACCGACTTCGAGCGCTCGGCGCGCGACGTGGACGAGGTGCGCCTGATCGCCAGCTACAACCTGTCGCTGTTCTGAGCCGTCGCGCCGGAACGCACGCCGGCGCGACGCTCCGGCGGTTCAGACCGCCAGGGCGCGTTCGCGCAGCTCGACGTTGAGGATGCGGTCGTTCTCCGAGTAATCCACCGGGCAATCGATCACATGCACCCCGGGCGTGCCCAGGCAGCGCTCCAGCAGCGGCAGGAAGCCCTCGGCGCTGTCGACCCGGTGGCCGTGGGCGCCGTAGGCCTCGGCGTAGTGCACGAAGTCCGGGTTGCCGTAGTCCAGCCCGAAGTCGGCGAAGCCCATGTTCGATTGCTTCCAGCGGATCATCCCGTAGCCGTTGTCGCGCAGGATGATCACCGTCAGGTTCATCTTCAGCCGCACCGCGGTTTCCAGTTCCTGGCTGTTCATCATGAAGCCGCCATCGCCGCACACCGCGACGATCGGCCGGTCCAGGTAGACCAGGTGCGCGGCCATCGCCGAGGGCAGGCCGGCGCCCATGGTGGCGAGGGCGTTGTCCAGCAGCACGGTGTTGGGCATGTGTGCCTTGTAGTTGCGGGCGAACCAGATCTTGTACATGCCGTTGTCCAGGGCGACGATGCCCTGCGACGGCAACGCCCGGCGCACGTCGGCCACCAGGCGCTGCGGATAGAGCGGGAAGCGCGGGTCGTCGGCGCCTTCGGCGACCTGCGCCTCGTTGGCCTCGCGGATCGCCAGCAGGCGGGTGAAGTCCCAGTGCGCGGTATCGTCCAGCGCCTCGCCGATCTGCCAGATGGCGTTGGCGATGTCGCCCACCACTTCGATCTGCGGGAAATACACCGGGTCCACCTCGGCGGAACGGAAGTTCACGTGGATCACCTCGGTACCGCCGCGAACCATGAAGAACGGCGGCTTCTCGATCACGTCGTGGCCGACGTTGACGATCAGGTCGGCCGCCTCCACCGCGCGATGCACGAAGTCGCCGGCGGACAGCGCGGCGTTGCCGAGGAAGCGCGGGTGACGCTCGTCGACCACGCCCTTGCCCATCTGGGTGGTGACGAAGGGAATGCCGGTCTTGTCGATCAGTTGCTTGAGGACCTTGGCGGTCATCTTGCGGTTGGCCCCGGCGCCGATCACCAGGATCGGGCTGCGCGCGGCGCGCAGCTTCTCCACCGCGGCGCAGATCGCCTTGTATTCCGCCAGCGGCCGGCGGCTCAGGCTCGGCGGGATGGGCAGGCTGTCGGTCTGCTCGGCGGCGATGTCCTCCGGCAGCTCCAGGTGCACCGCGCCGGGCTTCTCTTCCTCGGCCAGGCGGAACGCCTCGCGGACCCGCGAGGGAATGTTGTCGGCGGAGGCCAGTTGGTGGGTGTACTTGGTCAGCGGCTGCATCATGCCGACCACGTCGAGGATCTGGAAGCGGCCCTGCTTGGACTTCTTGATCGGCTTCTGCCCGGTGATCATCAGCATCGGCATGCCGCCCAGGTAGGCGTAGGCGCCGGCGGTGACCAGGTTGGTGGCGCCCGGGCCGAGGGTCGACAGGCTGACCCCGGTCTTGCCGGTGAGGCGCCCGTAGGTGGCGGCCATGAAGCCGGCCGATTGTTCGTGGCGGGTGAGCACCAGCCGGATCTGCGACTTGCGCAGGGACTCCAGCAGGTCGAGATTCTCCTCGCCGGGAATTCCGAAGACGTACTGCACGCCCTCGTTTTCCAGGCATTGCACAACCACATCGGCTGCCTTGGCCATCTGCGTTCTACCTCGGGTGGTGGCGGTTCTGACCGCTCGAACACTGCGCCCCTCGCGTCTCGCTGTCCAGCCCCTCCCGGCCGGCGGAAGGCTCTGGCGCCGGCTTCGCCGGCAAGCGAACGGCGCTCCCGCCATTAGCGCAGCTGAACCCGACCACCCGATCATCAGCACAGCTAATAATTCATTCGCTGATTTCATGGTGAGGGCGGAGCCCGGATGGTAGAAATCCACCTACCGCTTTACGCGCCCCGCCCCCTCCATCTCACCGAACCCTGAAGACGACCATGCCCGAGCACGCCCCGATCCTCCCCGTCATCGCCGCCGAGGTGGCCGCCCTCGCCCCCGGTTTCCGCGCCCTGAGCCTCACCGTCGAGGCGGCGCCGATCGTTCGTCCGGAAATCGCCGACCGCGCCGTAGAGCGCGCCTGCCAGGCGCTGGCGCGTGGCGAACCGGACTGGGCCGAGGCGCACCTGGCAGCCTGGGCCGAGGCGTTCCGCCGCTTCGGCGCCAAGCCGCAGCGCACCCCCTGCTCCGCCGAAGCCCTGCGCAAGCGTGCGCTGCGCGACGGTGGGCTGCCGAGCATCGACCCGGTGGTGGACCTGTACAACGCCATCAGCGTGCAATTCGCCATTCCGGTAGGCGGCGAGAACCTCGCCGCCTATGCCGGCACGCCGCGCCTGGTGGTCGCCGACGGCAGCGAGACCTTCGACACCCTGAAGAACGGCGAGGCGGTCGACGAATCCCCCGACCCCGGCGAGGTGGTCTGGCGCGACGACCTCGGCGTCACCTGCCGCCGCTGGAACTGGCGCCAGGGCGTGCGCACCCGCCTGGATGCCAGCGCCCGGCGCATGTGGTTCATCCTCGAGAGCCTGCCGGAAATGCCGCTGGCGGCCCTGCACGAAGCGGGCGGCCTGCTGCTCGACGAATTGCGCCTGATGATGCCCGGCATGCGCGCCGACTCGCGCCTGCTGTGCGTGGCGACGGAACCCACCGACAGCGTATAAGGGCCGAGTCCCCGAGGAGAACAGAACATGTACCTGCCTTCGCATTTCGAAGAGTCCGACCCGCAGGCGCTGCACGCGCTGATCCGGGACTATCCGCTGGGCCTGCTGGTCAGCCACGGCGAAGCGGGCCTGGACGCCAACCACCTGCCGTTCGAGCTGAGCCCGGAAAAGGGCGCGCAAGGCACCCTGGAAGCCCATGTCGCGCGCAACAACCCGGTTTGGAGCGAGCTGCGCGACGGCGACGAGGTGCTGGTGGTGTTCCGCGCCGGCGATGCCTACATCTCGCCGCAGTGGTACCCGAGCAAGCAGGAGCACCACCGCCAGGTGCCGACCTGGAACTACCGGGTGGTCCACGCCCACGGCCGGGTGCGGATCCGCGACGACGAACGCTATGTGCGCGGACTGGTGGCGCGCCTGACCCGCACCCACGAGGCGACCCAGGAAACGCCCTGGAAAATGACCGACGGCCCCGCCGACTACATCGACGAGATGCTCCGGCTGATCGTCGGCATCGAAATCGAGATCACCCGCCTGGTCGGCAAGTTCAAGCTCAGCCAGAACAAGGAAGCCCGCGATATCCGCGGCGCCAGCGCAGCGCTGCTGGCCCGCGGCGAACAGGCGATCGGCGCGGCCATGGACGATTGCGCCGCCCGGCGCGACGGCTGAGGTTCAGGCCTCGCCCGGCTGCGGCCGGTGGTGGACGAACTCGACCACCGTGCCGTCCGGCAGCAGCGCATTGAAGCAGGCACCGGTGGGCGCGCGCGCCGGCCCGAAAATGATCTGCGCGCCGGCAGCCAGCAAGCGCCGGTGATAGGGCTCGATGTCGTCCACCAGCAGGGTGCCAGTGGTGCTGCGGAACGGCGCCAGCGCCTCGTCGCTGCCCTCCAGCAGGAGGAAGGCGCCGACTGCGGCGAGTGTCAGGCGTTTCTCGGGAAAGTCGAAGCGCATGTCGTGGGCGACGCCCTGCAGGTCTTCGTAGAAAGCGATGGCCGCATCGATGCTGCCCGGTTCCAGGTAGACACGGATGAACACCCGCGGCTCGGCGAAACCGGACGAGTCGTTGACGCGACGCCAGAGAAAAGGCTGGGACATGGCGCAGGACCTCCGCAGGCCAGGGCGAAAGGTCCGTTCTAGCATGCCGGCCGCGTCCGGCGAAACGCCCTCATTTCGTCGAGCGGACGTTGCCGTAGCGCACTTCTTTCGACGGCGGGTAGCCGTAGAAGGCGGTGTAGCACTTGCTGAAGTGGCTGGGCGAGACGAAGCCGCAGGCGACCAGGACCTCCAGCATGGTCAGGTCGGAATGTTGCAGCAGGCGCCGGCACTCGGTGATCCGCAACTCCAGGTAGTAGCGCACCGGCGTGGTTCCGAGCTGCTGCTGGAACAATCGCTCGATCTGCCGCCGCGAGCGCCCCACGTAGTGGGCGAGCTGCTCCTGGCTGAGCGGTTCCTCGATATTCGCCGCCATCAGGTTGATCACTTCGCGCAACGGCTCGCTCATCTTCTCGTGCAGGGCCGGGCGCACCCGCCGGTAGCGCGACTCCTCGAAGGCGAGGATATCCACCACCGCCTCCACCAGGTCGCGCCCGTGGCGCCGGGCGATCCACTCCAGCGCCAGGTTGAAGGCGCCGGTGGGGCTGGCCGCGGTCAGGCGGTCACGGTCGACCATGTAGCTGTCGCTGGTCACCTGGCTGTTGCGGGCGATCTCGGCGAGGGCGGCGCGGTGCTCGGGATGGATGCAGCAGCGGTAGCCATCCAGCAGGCCGGCGTCGCCGAGGAACCAGGCACCGTTCCACAGCCCGGCCAGGGCGACGCCGCGCGCCGCCACGTCCTGCAACGCTTCCCGCAGCGCGGCGGACGAGCGCAGGGGCGTGCGCAAACCGCCGCAGACCACCAGCAGGTCGAGTCCTTGCCGCGCCGCCGAGGCGAGCGCCAGGTCCGGGCAGATCAGCAACCCGAGGTCGCTGGTCACCGGCTCGCCGCTCAGGCTGAAGTTGCTCACCGCGAAGGACTCGCTGCGGATCAGGTTGGCGGTCACCAGGGTGTCCAGCGCCTGGGTGAAGGCCGGCAGGGAAAAGTGTTCGAGCAGCAGGAAGCCCACCCGCGCCCGTGCCGAGCCCCCCTCCCCGGCCCCGGTGAACCTGAGGTTCTGCCCTTGCAGGGCGGCGCTGAAACGCCTTCTTTCCATCGATTCGTGCCTCTTGTTCTTCTTGTTCCCGGCCAGCGGGCCGCGACGCCTGCCGTCGCGGCGAAAACCCCGGGCGCTCCATCATATGCGCAAGCCATGTGACTTGGCGCCTCCCTGGCGCGCCGGGGGAATATGCTCAAATACGCCCTCGGGGGGCTGCCCCTTTCGCACGCCACGGCGTCAGCGGAAACAGCGCGGACGAACGGTACGGAAACGCCCCGAAAAAACCTGTAGACATATTGTCTAACAGAATCCTATAGTCATTATACAAACTGTAGACACAGCCCATGACAAGTAGAAAGGCCTCCATGAAAGCCCAACCCGACGTCGACTCGAACAGCGCCGATGCCCCCTTCGACCGCAAGGCGGTGCTGGGCGATGCGCTGCGCCGGCGGATCCTGAGCATGGAACTGGCGCCCGGCGCGGTCGTCGACGAACTCGCCCTGTGCGACGAGTTCGGCCTCTCGCGCCCGCCGGTGCGCGAACTGCTGCGGCAGATCGCCGCCGAGGGCTACATCGAACTGGAAGCCAACCGTGCGCCGCGCGTCGCGGCCATGAGCCACGACTCGCTGCACGCCTTCTTTCTCGCCGCGCCGCTGATCTACATCGCCACCACGCAACTGGCGGCCACCCATGCCAGCGAAGCGGAGATCGAGACGCTCAAGGCGATCCAGGAAGATTTCCGCAAGGCCATCGAAGAGAAGCATGTGGAAAACCGCGTCATCCACAACGACGCCTTCCACCTGGAGATCGGCAGGATGGCCCACAACGACTACCTCATGCCGAGCCTGCGCCGCTTGCTGATCGACCATGCGCGGCTGGGCAAGATCTTCTACCGCCATCCGACCACCGACGACATGCAACGCGACCTGGAACTCGCCTGCGACCAGCACGACCAGATCGTCGATGCCATCCAGCGGCGCGATCCGGATGCGGCGGCGGACATCGTCCGCGCGCATTTCGAGCTGTCGCGCCGGCGCATGGCCGAGTACGCGGCGCCGGCCGGAGTGGAGGTGGCGCTGGTCTACGAGGGTTAGCGAGCCCCCGCGCCACGGCCCCGCCCGAGAAGCGGAGGCGGTCACGCAGGGGATGGTTACCGGGTTCCAATAACAAGAGTCAGGTCCCTGCGATGACGAAAGTAACCCACCTTCCGGCCGACGACCGTTCCTGCGGCTGGTATCACCTCAGCCCGCCGCGGCGGCCGAAGCCGGCCCACTACGGCAGGAGCGCCGCCCGTTGGGTGGTGGTCGGCGCCGGCTTCACCGGCCTCGCCGCCGCGCGCCAGCTGGCGCTGCATTTTCCCGACGAGGAGATCGTCCTGGTCGAGGCCCAGGAAGTCGGCTTCGGTACCGCCGGGCGCAACGCCGGCTTCGCCATCGACCTGCCCCACGACATCGGCGCCGACGACTACATCGGCGACATAGCGACCGCCCGGATCGGCCTGAAGCTCAATCTCGCCGGCCAGTCGCTGCTCCGCGAACAGGTGCAGCGCCATGCCATCGACTGCCAGATGAAGGCCTGCGGCAAGTACCAGGCGGCCGTCGAGGCGCGCGGCGTGGCTGTGCTCGACGCCTACCGGCGCGGCCTCGATCGGCTCGGCCAGGCCTACGAGGTGATCGAGGCGGACGACCTCCCGGGACACATCGGCACCGCTTTCTATCGCAAGGCCCTGTTCACCCCCGGTACCCTGCTGGTGCAGCCCTCGGCCCTGGTCAAGGGCCTGGCCGACAGCCTGCCGGGCAACGTCAGCCTCTACGAACACACACCGATCACCGCCGTGGAATATGGCGACAGGACCCTGCTGAGCCATCCCCACGGCAGCATCCTGGCCGACCGCCTGGTCCTCGCCAACAACGCCTTCGGCATGAGCTTCGGCTTCCTCCAGGGGCGGATGCTGCCGATCTTCACCTACGCCAGCCTGACCCGGCCGCTCGATGCCGAGGAGCAGGCCCGCCTCGGCGGGCGCCCCTACTGGGGCCTGATCCCGGCCGACCCTTACGGCACCACGGTGAGGCGTACCCCGGACAACCGCCTGCTGATCCGCAACAGCTTCAGCTTCAACCCTGACGGACGCAGCGCCGGGAAGTACCTTGAGCGCTTCGCCGTACGCCATCGCGCCTCGTTCCGCCAGCGCTTCCCGATGCTCCCGGAAGTCGGCTTCGACTACACCTGGGGCGGCTCGCTGGCGCTGTCGAGGAACCACATGGGGCACTTCGGCGAGCTGGCGCCCAACGTCTATGGCGCCCTGTGCTGCAACGGCCTGGGGGTAACCCGCGGGACCGTCACCGGGAAGCTGCTGGCCGACTGGCTGGCGGGCGAACGCAACGAGCTGATCGACTTCCTGCTGCGCGCGCCCGGTCCCAGCGGCAATCCACCCGAACCACTCCTTTCCCTTGGCGTGAACCTCAACCTGAGGTGGGGGCAGTATCGAGCAGGTAGAGAAAGCTAGGCATCCCTAGGAACGCGCCCGCGGGCGCCGACTTCGATTCAGACGGCCATTGAAGACCGGAGCTGGAGAGCGTTCCAGCCTCGCGGATTCGCTCGGCCCGAATTCACCGGCAGCGGTTAGAACCAGGAGACAATAATGACAAATCCTACGACCTCGATCGAAGACGTACCCCTCAACGCCTTCCACCGGCTGTTGACCCTGCGCTCCGGCGGCGGCTCCTTCGTCGACGGCTACGTGCTGAGCATCATCGGCGTGGCGATGCTGCAGATGACCGCGGCATTGCAACTGAGCAGTTTCTGGCAGGGCATGATCGCCGCCTCGGCGCTGGTCGGCATCTTCTTCGGCGGTTTCCTCGGCGGCTGGCTGACCGACCGCCTGGGCCGCCGCAGGCTGTTCTTCGTCGGCCCCAGCCTGTTCGTCCTCGCTTCCCTGGCGCAGTACGGGGTCGACTCGGCGGCGGCGCTGTTCGTCCTGCGCTTCCTGATCGGCGTGGCGGTGGGCATCGAGTACCCGGTCGCCACCGCCTTGCTGGTGGAGTTCTTGCCGAAGAAGTATCGCGGACCGCGCCTGGCCACCCTGACCATCCTCTGGTTCGCCGGCGCCGCCTTCGCCTACCTGGTCGGCGACCTGATCCTGCGCAGCGGCGGCGAGGACGCCTGGCGCCTGGTACTGGCCAGCACCGCGGCGATCGGTGCCGTGCTGTTCCTGCTACGCATCGGCACCCCCGAGTCGCCGCGCTGGCTGCTGAGCAAGGGCCGCGACGCGGACGCAGAACGGGTCATCCGCCAGGTCTACGGCGAAGCCTTCTCGCTGGAGAACCTGCCCGAACAGGCGCTGGAACGGAAGGTCACCATCTGGCACCTGCTCTACGCCGGCTACGGCAAGCGCATGCTCTTCGTCACCCTGTTCTGGACCTGCTCGGTGATCCCCGTGTTCGCCGTCTACGCCTTCGCGCCCAAGGTGCTGCTGGCGCTGAACCTGAAGGGCGACTGGGCCTCCTACGGTTCGGTGGCGATCACCCTGCTGTTCGTCATCGGCTGCATCATCGCCACCCGCCTGATCAACCGCATCGGCCGGCGCTGCATGCTGCTGCACAGCTTCCTCTGGTCCGGCCTGGCGCTGCTCGGGCTGGGCGTCTTCCACGCCGGCTCGGAGGCGACCATCCTCGGCCTGTTCGGTGCCTACGCGCTGTTCATCGGCGGCGCCCAGGTGCTGCAACTGGTCTACCCGAACGAACTGTTCCCCACCGAGATCCGCGCCTTCGCGGTCGGCGTCGGCACCTCGTTATCGCGCGTCGGCGCCGCGGTGGGCACCTACCTGGTGCCGCTTTCCCTGGAAACCCTGGGTACCGCCCAGACCATGTACGCCGCCGCGCTGGTGACCCTGCTCGGGCTGCTCGTGACCTGGGCCCTGGCGCCGGAAACCCGTTCGCTGAACCTGCAGCAGGCGGCTTCGCTCACCTGAACCACCCGCCGCGGCAGCGTCCGCCGGGTGCGCCGCGGCCCAGCATCCCACAGGAGGAACCCCCGTGAAATTCGAAGGTATCTATACCCCCGCCATCACCCCGCTGAGCGCCGACGGCAGCATCGACACCCAGGCCTTCACCGAGGTCCTGGAGTTTCTCGTCGAGTCGAAGGTGCACGGCATCGTGATCGGCGGCTCCACCGGCGAGTACTACGCGCACACCGCCGAGGAACGCCTGGCCCTCGCCGCCCACGCCAGCGAAGTCATCGCCGGGCGCCTGCCGCTGGTGGTGGGAACCGGCGCGATCCGCACCGAGGACTCGCTGGCCTACGCCGAAGCCGCCCGCGCCATCGGCGCCGACGCCATCCTGGTCGGCTCGCCGCCCTACGCGCTGCCGACCTCGCGGGAGATCGCCGAGCACGTGCTGGCGGTGGATCGCGCCGCCGGCCTGCCGATCATGCTCTACAACTATCCGGCGCGGATGGGCGTGGAGATGGACGAGGCGTTCTTCGCCGCCGTCGCCGGCTGCCGCAACATCGTCGCGATCAAGGAAAGCTCCGGCTCCACCGCGCAATTGCACCGCCTGGCCTGCCGCCACCCGCGGATCGCCTTGTCCTGCGGCTGGGACGACCAGGCCCTGGAGTTCTTCGCCTGGGGCGCGCGCAGTTGGGTCTGCGCCGGCTCCAACTTCATCCCTGGCGAACACCTCGCCCTGTACCAGGCCTGCGTGGTCGAGAACGACTTCGCCAAGGGCCGGCGCATCATGGCGGCGATGATGCCGCTGATGGACTTTCTCGAAAGCGGTCACTTCGTCCAGTCGATCAAGCACGGCTGCGAGCTGGCCGGCCTGCGCGCCGGCGGCGTACGTGCGCCGCTGAAGGCGCTGGACGAGGCCGGCAAGGCGGCACTGGCGGAGATCGTCGCCAGGCTCAAGGGCGAGGTCGCGCGGATCGTCGAGGGTGGCCGCCATGACTGAGCTGCTGAGCCGGGAGGAATACGCGGCCATCGCCGCGACGCTGGACCTTCCCCAGCGCGCCTTCATCGACGGAGGGTTCCGCGATGCCTGCGGCGGCCGCACCTTCGCCTCGACCAACCCGGCCACCGGCGAGCTGCTGGCGCAGGTCGCCGCCTGCGACGCGGAGGACGTCGGGCACGCCGTGGCCAGCGCGCGGCGGGCGTTCGAGGACGGCCGCTGGCGCTCGCGCACGCCCGCCGAGCGCAAGGCGGCGCTGCTGCGCCTGGCCGAGCTGCTGGAAGAGCACCTGCTGGAACTGGCGGTGATGGAGAGCCTCGACAGCGGCAAGCCGATCCGCGAATGCCAGCACACCGACCTGCCGGAAACCATCAATACCCTGCGCTGGCATGCCGAACTGATCGACAAGATCTACGACAGCACCGCCCCGGTCGGTTCGGCGGCGCTGGCCATGGTGGTGCGCGAGCCGATCGGCGTGGTCGGCCTGGTGCTGCCGTGGAACTTCCCGCTGCTGATGCTCGCCTGGAAGATCGGCCCGGCGCTGGCGGCAGGCTGCTCCGTAGTGGTCAAGCCGGCCCCCGAGACCAGCCTGACCGCCCTGCGCGTCGCCGAACTGGCCAGCCAGGCGGGGATCCCCGCCGGGGTGTTCAACGTGGTCCCCGGCGGCGGCCGCGAGGCCGGCGAACCGCTGGGCCGCCACCCGGACGTGGCGATGGTCAGCTTCACCGGCTCCACCGCGACCGGCCGCCTGTTCCTCAAGTACGCCGCCGAGTCCAACCTCAAGCGGGTGGTACTGGAGTGCGGCGGCAAGAACCCGGCGGTGGTGATGAACGATGTCGAGGACCTCGACCTGGTGGCGCAACACGTGGTCAACGGCGCGTTCTGGAACATGGGCGAGAACTGCTCGGCGTCCTCGCGGCTGATCGTCCATGCCGAGGTCCGCGAGGCGCTGCTCGAACGCATCGGCGCGCAGCTCCGCGAGTGGCGCATGGGCGACCCGCTGGATCCGCGTAATCGCCTCGGCGCGCTGGTCAGCCCGGCGCACTTCGAGAAGGTCCGCGCGTACCTCGACCAGGCCAGGACGGAGCGGTTGGCGGTGCGCTTCGGCGGCGCCACCGAGGCTGACATCTTCGTCGAGCCGACCGTGGTCGATGGCGTCTCGCCGCACAGCCGGCTGTTCCGCGAGGAAATCTTCGGCCCGCTGCTCTCGGTCACTTCTTTCGACGACATCGACGAAGCCATCGCCCTGGCCAACGACACCGTCTACGGCCTCGCCGCCTCGGCCTACACCGGCAGCCTGCGCCACGCACTGCGCCTGTCGCGAGAGATCCGCGCGGGGATCGTCACCGTCAACTGCTTCGGCGAGGGCGACGCCTCGACGCCCTTCGGCGGCTACAAGGAGTCAGGCTTCGGCGGTCGCGACAAGTCGGTCTGGGCACACGACCAGTACACAGAGTTGAAGACCATCTGGATCGACGCTTCCTGAAGCTGTCCGGCCCGCAAGGGCCGGCACTCCCGCCTGGCGGCGAGACCGGACAACCGGGCCGGACAGGCGACCAAGTGCAGACAACACCCATTCTGCATAACGTTCCGTCGCTATGCTGCTGCCTCCACCCTTCCCTTTTCCGCCAGGAACGACACGGAGACTCATCCATGACGGACAACCATATCGATGTACTGATCAACGGCTGCGGCATCGGCGGGGCGATGCTCGCCTACCTGCTCGGCCGCCAGGGCCACCGCGTGGTGGTAGTGGAGCAGGCACGGCGCGAACGCGCGATCAACGGCGCCGACCTGCTCAAGCCGGCCGGCATCCGGGTGGTCGAGGCGGCCGGGTTGTTGGCCGAGGTGACCCGTCGCGGTGGGCGGGTCCGCCATGAGCTGGAGGTCTATCACGACGGCGAGCTGCTTCGCTATTTCAACTATTCCAGCGTCGACGCGCGCGGCTATTTCATCCTCATGCCCTGCGAGTCGCTGCGCCGCCTGGTACTGGAAAAGATCGACGGCGAAGCGACCGTCGAGATGCTGTTCGAGACCCGCATCGAAGCGGTGCAGCGCGACGAGCGCCACGCGATCGACCAGGTGCGCCTGAACGACGGCCGCGTGCTGCGTCCGCGGGTGGTGGTGGGAGCCGACGGTATCGCCTCCTACGTGCGCCGCCGGCTGCTCGATATCGATGTGGAACGCCGCCCCTACCCGTCGCCGATGCTGGTCGGCACCTTCGCCCTGGCGCCCTGCGTGGCCGAGCGCAACCGCCTGTACGTGGACTCGCAGGGCGGGCTGGCCTACTTCTATCCGATCGGTTTCGACCGCGCGCGACTGGTGGTGAGCTTCCCCAGGGAGGAGGCGCGCGAGCTGATGGCCGACACCCGCGGCGAGTCGCTGCGCCGGCGCTTGCAACGCTTCGTCGGCGACGAGAGCGCCGAGGCGATCGCCGCCGTCACCGGCACTTCGCGCTTCAAGGGCATCCCCATCGGCTACCTGAACCTGGACCGCTACTGGGCGGACAACGTAGCGATGCTCGGCGACGCCATCCACAACGTGCATCCGATCACCGGCCAGGGCATGAACCTGGCCATCGAGGACGCCAGCGCCCTGGCCGACGCCCTCGACCTGGCCTTGCGCGACGCCTGCGCGCTGGAGGATGCCCTGGCCGGCTACCAGGCCGAGCGCTTCCCGGTGAACCAGGCGATCGTCTCCTATGGCCATGCGCTGGCCACCAGCCTGGAGGATCGCCAGCGCTTCGCCGGGGTCTTCGACACCGCCCTGCAGGGCAGCAGCCGTACGCCGGAAGCCCTGGGCGGCGAGCGCTCCTACCAGCCGGTGCGGTCGCCGGCGCCGCTCGGCTGAACCCGCCAGCGCGGCCGGAGCGTAGCGTCCGGCCGCGCGCCTAGAGCAGGTCGCGGCGCAACTGCGGGAATACCTTGGCCACCTTGTTCAGCAGGTAGTCGCCGTACTCGCCGTGGAAAGCGTGGACGTTGGCCTGGTCCCAGCGACGGGCGCTGTCATCCTGTTCCGGCACCTCGGGCAGCCCTTCGATGGGCTGCACGCGGGCATGGAAGTTCGGATCGAAGAACAGCGGGAACGACAGGCGGTCTCGCCCCGAAGTGTTGCGTGCCACCCGGTGCGGCGTGCTGCGGTAGAGGCCGCCGGTCATGCGTTCGAGCATGTCTCCGAGGTTGCAGACGAACGAGCCCGGTATCGGCGGAGCCTCCAGCCAGCCCTGTGGGGTGCGCACCTGCAGGCCGCCGATGGCGTCCTGGTGGAGCAGCGTGAGCAGGCCGTAGTCGGTGTGTTCGCCGACGCCCCACTGCACGTCGAGGCCCTCCGGCACTGGCTGGCTCGGATAATTGAACAGGCGGAAGAGGATCAGCGGATCGCCGGTATAGCGCGCGGCGAAGTAGTCGGCTTCCAGTCCCAGACCGAGGGCGATGCCCTCCATCAGCCGGTGGCCGACGCGGGTGGTTGCGTCCAGGTACTCCAGCAGCGTCTCGCGCAGGCCGGGCACCTCGGGGAACAGGTTGGCGCCATGCAGCGGCGTCCCGGCGCGCACTTCGGGATGCTCAGCGTCCAGTTCGCTGCCCAGGTACAAGCCTTCCTTCCAGTCCGGGCGGTTGGAGGTCAGTTCGCCGCCAAGAGGGAAATAGCCGCGCCAGGCGCGCCCGCCAAGCTCCATGCGCCAGCGCAGCTTGCTCGTCTCGTCGAGGGCGAAGAACTGCCGCGCCAGGCGCTCCAGGCGCTCGACCAGTTGCGCCTCGACGCCGTGCCCGACCACGTAGAAGAAGCCCTGCTCGCGGCAGGCGCGGTCGATTCGCACGGCGACCGACCGTCGCGCCGCCGGGTCGCTGCCGGCAAGGGCGGCGATATCGATGATCGGCAGACTCGGAGTGCTCATGGCGTTCCTCACAGGGGTTGGGCGAAGGGGGTGCGGATGTCGGCGAGGAACTTCCGCGCACGCGGGTGCTGCGGGCGGTTGAAGAAATCGTCGGGGCTGGCGCGCTCCAGCACCCGGCCGGCGTCCATGAACAGCACGCGGTCGGCGACGTCGTGGGCGAAGCCCATCTCATGCGTTACCACCACCATGGTCATGCCGTCGCGGGCCAGGTCGCGCATCACCAGCAGCACCTCGCCGACCATCTCCGGGTCGAGGGCGCTGGTCGGTTCGTCGAACAGCATCAGCGGCGGCTCCATCGCCAGCGCGCGGGCGATCGCCACGCGCTGCTGCTGGCCGCCGGAAAGCCGTGCGGGGAACGCCGCCGCTTTGTCCGCCAGGCCGACCCGCTCCAGCAGCGCCATGGCCTGGCGGCGTGCCTCCGCGGGTTTCAGGCCGCGCAAACGGAGCGGCGCCAGGGTGCAGTTGTCCAGCACGTTCAGGTGCGGGAACAGATTGAACTGCTGGAACACGAAGCCGATGTGCGAGCGGAAGCGATTGAGGTCCAGGCCGGGAGCGTGGATGTCCTGGCCATCGATCAGGATGCGCCCGCCCTGGATCGGTTCCAGGCGGTTCAGGGTACGGATCAGGGTGGATTTTCCGGAGCCCGAGGGTCCGCAGACCACCACCACCTCACCGCGGCCGACCTGTTCGTCGACATCCGCCAGGGCGTGGTAGGCACCGTACCATTTGTTGACCTTTTCCAGCCGGATCATCGGGCCTCCTTGGGATTGCCACGCTGCGCCTGGCGGCGTTCGAGCCAGAAGGCGAAACGCGACAGGCCGAAGCACAGGATGAAATAGGTGAGGCCGAGGATCAGGTAGACCTGGGTCGGCAGGGTGAACACCTGGGTATTGATCTGCGAGGCGATGAAGCTGACTTCGGCCAGGCCGATGATGTAGCCCAGGGAGGTCTCCTTGATCGTCGAGACGAATTGGTTGACCAACGACGGCAGCATGTTGCGCAGCGCCTGCGGGAGGATCACCAGGCGCATGCTCGCCAGGTAGCCCAGGCCGAGCGAACGCGCCGCCTCGAACTGGCCACGGTCGAGGCCCTGGATGCCGGCGCGGACGATCTCGGCCAGGTACACCGCGTCGAACAGCACAAGCGCCAGCAGCATGGTGGTGAACTGGTCGGTGCGCTGGCCGGTGAGGGTCGGCAGGAAGAAATAGGCCCAGAAGATCACCATCAGCAACGGCACCCCGCGCACCACGAAGACCAGCGCGGTGACCGGCCAGCGCAGCCAGCGCCAGGGGCTGACCCGCGCCAGGCCGAGCAGGATGCCCAGCGGCAGCGCCAGCAGCAGCGCCAGCGAGGCCAGGACCAGGGTCAGGGCCAGCCCGCCCAACGGCCCGTTGGGGTACTGGCCGACGAGGAAGTACAGCCAGTAGCTATCGATCAGTTCCAGGGTGGTCATCGCCGTTCGACTCCCGGATAGCGCTGCTGGTACCAGGCAGCGGCGCCGGTGATCAGCAGCGATACGCTGAGATAGGCCGCGGTGGCGAAGGCAAAGGACTCGAAGCTGCGGAAGGTCGAACTCTCCACCTGGCCGGCCTGGTACATCAGCTCGGCGACGCCGATCACCGTGGCGATGCTGGTGTTCTTCCACAGGTTGAGGGTTTGCGAGATCAGCGGCGGTACGGTGATCCGCAAGGCCTGCGGGAGGATCACCAGGCGCATGCTCGCCAGGTAGCCGAAGCCCAGCGCGCGGGCGGCCTCCAGTTGCACCGTGGGCACCGCGCGGATGCCGCTGCGCATGTCCTCGCTCATGAACGCGGCGGTGTACAGGGTCAGCGCGACGATAGCGCTGGCGGCCTCGATGTTGCCGGCGTAGAGCCAGGCCTTGAGGTCCTCGGGTAGCCATTCCGGCGCGGCGAAGTACCAGAACAGCATGTGCGCCAGCAGCGGTACGTTGCGGATGCTCTCGACATAGGCGAAACCGAGCCATTGCAGGGCGCGGAACGGCGCCAGGCGCAGCAGCGCCACCAGCATCGCCAGCGGCACGGCGAAGACCAGGGTGACGGCGGCCAGCTTCAGCGACAGCAGCAGGCCGGCGACCAGCATCTCATGGTACTGGCCGCGCAGCAGCAGGGAGAAATCGAACTCGAACATGGGAAAGGCGCACGCTGTCCGCGAGGACTCACAGGGGACGGGCGGCGACGCGCATGGTCGCCGTCACGCAGAGACGTCAGGCGCTCACTCGGGGATCCGGTCGGAATCGATCTTGAAGTGGCGCTCGCTGAGGTTGGACTTGGTGCCCGGCCCGTACCACTTGAGGTACAGCTGCTCCGCCACGCCGCTGCGCTCCAGGCCGGCGAGGGTCGAGTCGACCAGTTGCTTGAGTTGCGGATTGCCCTTGCGGAAGGCGATGGCCAGGGCCTCGGTACTCAGGTTCTCCGGCAGAATGGCGTAGCCGCCGGCCGCCGCGCCGAGCTTGCCGAAATCGTTGACCAGTGCCGACTCGTCGTCGACGAAGGCCTGACCCTTGCCCTGCTGCAACGCCAGCAGCGCCTGCTGGCTGGTCTCGAAGGTGACCACCTGGGCGTTGGGCAGCGCCTTGCGGATGTTCGGCTCCTGGGTGCCGCCCTTGACCGTCAGCACCTTCTTGCCGTCGAGGTCATGCAGCGAGGCGAAGCCGGCGTTCTTCTTCACCAGGGCCTTCTGCCCGGTGACGATGATCGAATAGGAGAAATCCACCAGCGCCTCGCGCTCCTTGTTGTGGGTCAGCGAGGCGGCGAGCAGGTCCACGTGGCCCTGCTGCAACTCCGGGATACGCGCCGCCACGGAAATCTGCTTGAACACCGGCTTGACCCCGATGGCCTTGGCGATCTCGGTACCAAGATCGACCTCGTAGCCGATGATCTGACGGGTCTTCGGGTCGATGAAGCTGTTCGGCTCGTCGGTGCCAAGGGTGCCGATGACGATCTCGCCCTTTTTGCGGATGTCGGCCAGGTCGTCGGCATGGGCAGCGCTGCCGATCAGGGTGAACACAGCCGCCACGGCTGCGCCAAGCAGGCGAATCTTCATGATGGGTATCTCGCGGAGGAATGGGGTTCGACGTCGGGCGCCGGGTGGGCCGCAGTCTATTAATAACCAAACATCCGGTGAAATATGGTTTTCATATAACCATATGAGATATCAAACTATGCCACTTCCCGCCCTGCGCCAGGGCCCGCGCGCGCTCAGGTGCCCTCGCGCAAGCGCAGCGGGTCCACCAGCCCGGCGGCGATGGCCATGCCCACCAGCTCCGGCAGGGTCTGGGCCTGCATGCGCTTCATCACCCGCGCGCGGTAGAGGTCGACGGTCTTCACGCTGACTTCCAGTTGCTCGGCCACCTCGCGGCTGGTATAGCCGCGCACCAGCGGCAAGAGCACGTCGCGCTCGCGCGGGGTGAGGCTGTCCAGGCGTTCGCGCAACCCGGCGTCGAGATCGCGGTGCCGGCGCCGACGGGCGTGGCGATCGAGGGCCTGCTGCACGCTGTCGAGCAGCAATTGTTCGTTGTAGGGTTTCTCGATGAAATCCACCGCACCGGCCTTGAAGGCGCGCACCACGATGGGCACGTCGGCATGGCCGCTGACGAAGATCACCGGCAGGTCGATGCCGCGCGCCAGCAGTTCGTCCTGCACGTTCAGCCCGCCCATGCCGGGCATCCGCACGTCGAGCAGGACGCAGGCATGGCGGCCGCCCTCGCAGGCATCGAGGAAGTCCCGACCCTGGGTGAAGGGCCGTGCCTTGAGGCCGACCGATTCCAGCAGCCAGACCGTCGATTCGAGCATGCCCTGGTCGTCGTCGACCACGTAGACCAGCGCTTCGTCAGGCATAGCCATCGTTACCCTCCCGTGGCGCCGGCGGCGAGCGGCAGCCGGCAGTTCATGAGCAACCCGCCATCCGCCGGCAGCTCGGCTTCGAGGGTGCCGCCGAAGCCCTCGACGATGCTGCGGCTCATCGACAGGCCCAGGCCCAGCCCTTCCGGCTTGCTGGTGTGGAACGGCGTGAAAATGTGTTCCAGCTGATCCGCCGGCACTCCCGGTCCCTGGTCGCGAACCCACAGGCAGAGCAGCCCGCCGGGCTCGACGCGGCTACCGATGACGACCCGCGACGGCGAGCCGGGATGCGCCTCGCGGTTGGCTTCGATGGCGTTGCGCAGCAGATTGAGGAACACCTGTTCGAGCAGCACGCGGTCGGCATACAGCGGCGGCGGATTGTCGGTCATCGCCTCTTCCACCGCCACTTGCCAGTGCCCGGCTTCCCACGCGCAGAGGCCGATGGCCTCGCGTGCCACCTGGTTGAGGTCGAGCGCCTGCAGGCGCCGCTGGCCCTTGCGCAGGAAGGCGCGCAGGCGCTTGATCACCTCCGCCGCGTGGCCGGCGTGCTCGCCGATCCGCGCCAGCCCCTCGGCCACCCGCCCGGCGGCCTCGGGCTGGCTGCCGAGGACGGCCAGGTAACGCTGGCTGGCGCTGGCGTAGTTCATCACCGCCGCCAGCGGCTGGTTGATCTCGTGGGCGATGCCCGAGGCCAGTTCGCCGAGAGTGACCAGCCGCGCAGTGTGCGCCAGTTCGTCCTGGTGACGGCGCTGCTGGGCCTCGCGCAGTTCGCGTTCGGTCATGTCGCGGGCCACCAGCGAGTAATAGCGCTCCTCGCCGCGGCCGCGATGGGCCAGCAACACCAGCGAGACTGGCAGCGACGGACGTCCGTCCTGCGGTTGCAGGCGCCCCTCGCGGCTCCAAACGCCGCCATCGCGCGCCTGTCGCCAACCCTCTTCGGCCAGCCGCGCCGGAGTGTCGCCGGCCAGCAGGCGTTCCAGCGCCGGCGCCTCCTGCCCGTCGGCGATGCCGAGGGCGGCACGTGCCGAAGGATTGAGGTAGGTGACGCGGCCGCCATGCTCGACGAACAGCACCAGGTCGGTGTTCGCCTCGACCACTTCGGCCAGGCGCCGGCGGTTCTCCTCCGCCTCGACCCGCCGGGTGACATCGCGGGACACGCTGACCACCTCCACCACCGCCCCGGTGTAGGTCTCGCGGATCGCCCGGCTGGCGGTCTCGAACCAGCGGTAGCGGCCGTCGCGGTGGCGGATACGGTAGGTGATGGTCAGGTAGCCGTCCTGCTCCAGCGCTTCGCGCGCGCGCAGCGCCACCTGGCCGCGGTCCTGGGGGTGGAACAACGCCTGCGCCGGACGCCCGCGCAGTTCCTCCGGCCAGTAGCCGAGCAGGGTCCAGGAAGCCGGCGAGGCGTCGAGGAAAATGCCGTCGAGGGTATGCCGGGAAATCAGGTCGGTGGTGTTCTCGGTGATCAGCCGGTACAGCCGGCTGGCCCGCGCCGCCTCGCGCTCGCCGCGCAGGCTGGCGGTGGCGTCGCGGCAGCGCGCCAGCACCCGGGCCTCGGCGCTGTCGGGAATGAACTGCCAGAGCAGGATGCGTCCGTCGCACTCCGCCTCCACCTCGCCGAGGGCCCGCGCCTGCCCCAGGCTGGCGCGCACCAGTTGCCCATGGTTGGCCGGGAGGTAAGCGCGCCAGGCCTCGCGCGGCCGCTCGCCAAGCAAGGCAAGGAAGGCCTGGTTGAATTCCACCGCCTGCGCCTCGCCGTCGAGCAGCAGCGCCGGCTGCGGGTCGGCCGCGAGGAACGGCGCAGCGCGGGTGACGCCACGGGCGGCGGCGAGCAACGGTGCGAGGAGCAGGCCGAGCCAGTCCAGCGCAGCGCTCTGCGGCGTATCGCTGGCCACCAGCAGCAGGCCTTCGTCGCCGGCCTGCAGGTCGAGGGCGAAGGCCATGCCATGCTCCACGCCGGCACGCCGCAAGCGCGCGCCGAGCCAGGAGGCGGAACGCCGCAATTCGTCCAGAGCCAGCCGGCCGTCGCGCACCAGCCGCTCGCGCAACGCCAGGTCGCTGGCCCGGTTCGGCTCGCCGGCGCCCGGCGGCAGCGCCGGCGACGGCGGCACCGGGGTATAGGTCTGCGCCTGCGGCTGCCAGGCCAGGTACCAGGCCTGGCGCGTGCCCGGATGTTCGAGCAGCAAACGGCGCAGCGCACCGACCCGCTCGACCAGCGGCGCGCCCTCGCGCAGCAGGCGCAGGAGGCTGTTGAGTGCAGGCGAAGCGGGAAGCGGACTCATGGGCGGAAGATGATCCTGGGAACTTATATGGTATTTATACTATAAGCTTATGGTTTAACTTCCATATATTTTTCATCGTTGCTATAAATCGCCCCAACCCAAGGAGCGCTTCGCCTGGTCCTTGGAAGCTGTTCACGATCTGCCGAGCCAGAGAAACCAGCCGTTTTCGACGCAGTCTCTCCGCGCGCGGCAGATCGTGACCCTTACCCAGAACAGAGCTAACAATCAGCCACGGGGTACTCTTCATGTCGATCTTCGAACAGGGTCTCGCGCCCGCCGCCGTCAACCACATCGCCCTGACGCCGCTGAGCTTCATCGAGCGCACCGCCAGCGTCTATCCGCACTACCCCGCGGTGATCCACGGCAACATCCGCCGCGACTGGGCGCAGACCTACCAACGCTGCCGACGCCTGGCCT
This sequence comes from Pseudomonas sp. RC10-4-2, assembly GCF_050433085.1. Lineage (NCBI taxonomy): Bacteria > Pseudomonadati > Pseudomonadota > Gammaproteobacteria > Pseudomonadales > Pseudomonadaceae > Pseudomonas > Pseudomonas sp. RC10-4-2. The sequence continues at coordinate 18,482 of NZ_JBNPXX010000001.1, read as the reverse complement.
CGGCCCTGGCCGGGCGCGGCATCGGCCAGGGCGACACGGTGGCGGTGATGCTGCCGAACATCCCCGAGATGCTCGAGGCGCACTATGGCGTGCCGATGATCGGCGCGGTGCTGAACACCCTCAACGTACGCCTCGACGCCGAAGCCATCGCCTTCATGCTGCAACACGGCGAAGCCAAGGTGCTGATCACCGACTACGAATTCCACGAGGTGATCCATGCCGCCATCGGTATGCTCGACCACCCGCCGCTGGTGGTCGACGTCAACGACCCCGAGTATGGCGAAGGCCGCCCGGTTGGCGAACTGGACTACGAGGCGCTGCTCGCCGAGGGCGACCCGCAGTTCGCCTGGGAATGGCCCCGGGACGAGTGGCAGGCGATCTCGCTGAACTACACCTCGGGCACCACCGGCAACCCCAAGGGCGTGGTCTACCATCACCGCGGCGCCTACCTGAACGCGCTGGGCAACCAGATGACCTGGTCCATGGGCCAGCACCCGGTGTACCTCTGGACCCTGCCGATGTTCCACTGCAACGGCTGGTGCTATCCGTGGACGGTGACCGCGCTGGCCGGCGTCCACGTCTGCCTGCGGCGGGTCGATCCGCAAAAGGTCCTCACCCTGATCCGCGAGCACCAGGTCAGCCACCTGTGCGGCGCGCCCATCGTGCTCAACGCCCTGATCAACATGCCCGACTCGGCCAAGGCCGCCATCGACCACCCGGTGCATGCCATGGTCGCCGGCGCCGCGCCACCGGCCAAGGTGATCGGCGCGGTGGAAGAGATGGGCATCCGCGTCACCCATGTCTACGGCCTCACCGAGGTCTACGGCCCGGTCACGGTCTGCGCCTGGCACGGCGAGTGGGACGACCTGCCGCTGGAGCGACGCGCCGCGATCAAGTCGCGCCAGGGCGTGCGCTACCCGACCCTCGAAGGGGTGATGGTGGCCGACCCGAAGACCCTCGAGCCGGTGCCGCGCGACGGCCAGTCCATCGGCGAGATATTCATGCGCGGCAATACCGTGATGAAGGGCTACCTGAAGAATCCCAGCGCCACCGAGGAAGCCTTCGCCGGCGGCTGGTTCCATACCGGCGACCTGGCGGTCTGCCATCCGGACGGCTACATCGAGATCCGCGACCGGCTCAAGGACATCATCATCTCCGGCGGCGAAAACATCTCCACCATCGAACTGGAGGGCGTGCTCTACCGCCACCCGGCGGTGCTGGAGGCGGCGGTGGTGGCGCGGCCCGACGAAAAGTGGGGGGAAACGCCCTGTGCGTTCATTACCCTGAAGAGCGATCATCAGGGGCTCGCCGAGAGCGAGATCGTCGCGTTCTGTCGCGAACACCTGGCCGCGTTCAAGATTCCGCGTACCGTGGTGTTCTCGGAACTGCCGAAGACCTCCACCGGCAAGATCCAGAAATACGTGCTGCGCGAGTGGGCCGCCGCCCTCTGAGCGCCGCCAGCCGAATTGCCCGTGCAGCGGCCGTGCCACGGCGGCCGTAGGCAGGATGCGCACGGGCAACCCTGTACCTGCGGCCGTCCCGCCGGCCGTTCACCGACGAGGTGTGCAATGCCTGAATACAACGCCCCGCTGCGCGACATGCGCTTCCTGCTCAACGACGTGTTCGACGCCCCCGCCCTGTGGCAGCGCCTGCCGCGACTGGCCGAGCGGATCGACGCCGACACCGCCGACGCCATCCTCGAGGAAGCGGCCAAGGTCACCGGCGGCCTGCTCGCGCCGCTCAACCGCAGTGGCGACGAAGAAGGCGCGCAGTGGCAGGACGGCGCCGTGCGCACCCCGGCCGGCTTCCGCGAGGCCTACGCGACCTACGCCGAGGGCGGTTGGGTCGGCCTCACCGGCAATCCGGCCCATGGCGGCATGGGCATGCCGAAGATGCTGGCAGTGCAGTTCGAGGAGATGATGTACGCGGCCAACGCCAGCTTCAGCCTCTACTCGACCCTTTCCGCCGGCGCCTGCCTGGCCCTCGATGCGCACGGCAGCGAGGAGCTGAAGAACAGGTACCTGCCGAACATGTACGCCGGCACCTGGGCCGGCTCCATGTGCCTGACCGAACCGCACGCCGGCACCGACCTGGGCATCATCCGCACCAAGGCCGAGCCGCAGGCCGACGGTTCATACAGGATCAGCGGGACGAAGATCTTCATCACCGGCGGCGAGCAGGACCTCACCGAGAACATCATCCACCTGGTGCTGGCCAAGCTGCCCGACGCGCCGGCCGGTTCGCGCGGCATCTCGCTGTTCCTGGTGCCGAAGTTCCTGGTCGGCGACGACGGCGCGCTCGGCGCACGCAACGCGGTGCACTGCGGCTCCATCGAGCACAAGATGGGGATCAAGGCCTCGGCCACCTGCGTGATGAACTTCGACGGCGCCAGTGGCTGGCTGGTCGGCGAAGTCAACAAGGGCCTGGCGGCGATGTTCACCATGATGAACTACGAGCGCCTGTCCATCGGCATCCAGGGCATCGGCTGCGCCGAGATGTCCTACCAGAGCGCCGTCGCCTACGCCCGCGAGCGCCTGCAAAGCCGCGCGCCGACCGGCCCGGTGGCCAGGGACAAGGCCGCCGACCCGATCATCGTGCACCCCGACGTGCGCCGCATGCTGCTCACCATGAAGGCGCTGACCGAGGGCGGCCGCGCCTTTTCCACCTATGTCGGGCAGCAGCTCGACCTGGCCAAGTACGCCGAGGACCAGGAAGAACGCAGCCAGGCCGAAGCCCTGGTGGCCCTGTTGACCCCGGTGGCCAAGGCCTTCTTCACCGATACCGGCCTGGAGAGCTGCGTGCTCGGCCAGCAGGTGTTCGGCGGCCACGGCTACATCCGCGAATGGGGCCAGGAGCAACTGGTGCGCGACGTACGCATCGCGCAGATCTACGAAGGCACCAACGGCATCCAGGCGCTCGACCTGATGGGCCGCAAGGTGGTCGCCAACGGCGGGCTGTTCCTCTCCATCTTCAGCCGCGAGGTGCGAGCCTTCGCCGCCGGCGCCAACGCCGAACTGGCGGAGTTCGTCACCCCGCTGCTGACCGCCCTGGACCTGCTGGACAACCTCACCCAGGGCATCGTCGCCCGCGCCGGCAACGACCCGCGCGAGATCGGCGCAGCCTCGGTGGAATACCTGCATCTGTTCGGCTATACCGCCTACGCCTACCTCTGGGCGCGCATGGCCGCCGCCGCGCTGCGCCAGCGCGAGGCCGACCCGGCGTTCCACGACGGCAAGCTGGCCACCGCGCGCTTCTACTTCGCCCGCATCCTGCCCCGCGTGCACTCCCTCGCCGCCGCCGTCGAAGCCGGCAGCGAAAGCCTGTACGGCCTGGAGGCGGAACAGTTCTGAAGCTTCCGTCGCGCGGCCCGTGGGCCGCGTGTTTTTTCCGGGACAGCATGCAACGCGCTGTCCGCCGACAGCCCGCGATAACGGCGGATAACCGCGAAGCGGTTATTCGCCCTACGACGCCCGGGAAGCCGGCCAGGCATTCTTGAAAAACGACGCAACCGCCGGTTATTCGCTAGACCAGGAACAAGGACATATCCATGCGAACCCTCACCACCCTCCTCGGCAACAGCCAGAAACTCGACGGCGGCGCCATGTTCGGCAATGCTCCGCGCGCGCTCTGGTCACGCTGGATGCAGCCCGATGCGGAGAACCGCATCGACCTCGGCTGCCGTGCCCTGCTGGTGCGCGACGGCGAGCGCAACGTACTGGTGGAGACCGGCATCGGCGCGTTCTTCCCGCCCGCCCTGCGCCAGCGCTACGGCGTCCAGGAAGAGCGCCACGTACTGCTCGACAGCCTCGCCGCGGTCGGCCTGGACGACGCCGACATCGACGTGGTGCTGCTCACCCACCTGCACTTCGACCACGCCGGCGGCCTGCTCGCCGCCTGGGAAGAAGGCCAGCCGGCGCGCCTGCTGTTCCCCAACGCGCATTTCGTCAGCGGCCGCCGCCACTGGCAGCGCGCGCGCCAGCCGCACCCGCGCGACCGAGCCTCGTTCGTGCCGGAACTGCTCGACCTGCTGCAGGCCAGCGGACGCCTGGAGCTGCTCGACGACGGCGAGCGCTCGGCGCATCTGGGCGAGGGCTGGCGTTTCCATTTCAGCGAAGGCCATACCCCGGGCCAGATGCTCCCGGAGATCGCCATGCCCGACGGCCCGGTGGTATTCAGCGGCGACCTGATCCCCGGCGCACCCTGGGTACACCTACCGCTGACCATGGGCTACGACCGCTTCCCGGAAGGCCTGATCGAGGAAAAGGAACGCCTGCTGGACAGCCTCATCGCCCGCAACGGCCGACTGGTCTTCACCCATGATCCGTGCGTCGCCATGGGCCGGGTGCGACGCGACGAACAGGAGCGCTACAGCCTCTACGACACCCTCGAGCGGGTCGAGAACCTCGAGGCCTGAGCGAAAGGCGCGGCCCGCCCCGGCGGCGGGCCGCGGGAATCAGGAACGCGCCTTGCGCGCGCCCTTGCAGCGCTCGATGCCGAGCCGGCAGATCCGCTCGCAGAGTTCGGCGAAACCGATCCCGGCCGCCGCCGCGGCCTGCGGCAGCAGGCTGGTGGCGGTCATGCCCGGCAGGGTATTGACCTCCAGGCACCAGAGCCGGCCCTGTTCGTCGAGGCGGAAGTCGGTGCGGCTGTAGCCGCTCAGCTTCAGCGCCCGGTGTACCTTCAGCGCCAGACGCTGGGCCTCGGCGGCGATCGCCGGCGGCAGGTCGGCGGGAAACACCTCGCGCACCGCGCCGGCCTGGTACTTGTGCTCGTAGTCGAAGACCTCCTGGCCGCCGAGGAGAATCTCGCCCACCGGCAGCGCCTGGTCGTCGAGCACCCCGACGGTGACCTCGCGGCCGGCGACGAAGCGCTCCAGCATCACCTCGTCGCCATAGCGCCCGGCCAGCTCGATGGCCGGCTGCAATTCGGCCTGGGAATGCACGATGGACAGCCCCACGGTGGAGCCCTGGCTGTTCGGCTTGACCACCAGGGGGAAGCCCAGTTGCTCGCGCACCGCCTCTTCCGAGGCCGGCGCCATCAGCCAACTGGCGGTCTCCACCCCGGCGGCGAGGAACAGGCGCTTGGCCACGTCCTTGTCCATCGCCATGGCGCTGGCCAGGTGGCCGCTGCCGGTATAGGCGAAACCACCGGCATCCAGCAGCGCCTGCAGGGTGCCGTCCTCGCCGGTGCCGCCGTGCAGGGCGAGGAAGAACACGTCGACCCCAGCCAGTTCGCCGGCGCTCAGCAGGCTCTGCTTGCCGCTGCGGATGATCGCCAGCGAGTCGGAGTCCGGCGGGACCTCCTTGACCTTGCTCGCCAGCAGGCGGCGCTCTTCCTCCGCGCCGAGCAGGCCGCTGGCGGTATCCACCGCCAGCACCTGGTGGCCGGCGCTGCGCAACGCCTGGATCACCTGCGCGCCGCTGGCGATGGAGACGTCCCGTTCCTCACTGCTGCCGCCGAAGAGAACGGCGACCTTCAACTTGTCCTGTCCCATGTTCCACCTGTCGTTCCAGTGCTGGAGGCAGAAAAGCACAACACAGGGGTAACTGAACAGAGACAGTCATCGTCGCGCGCAGCGAACGGCCTCCCTCAGCCGCGCAGTTCCTCGACCAGCGTGCGCAGCAGTTCGGCGGCCGGCAGCTCCCGCGCCAGCGCCGCGCCCTGGCCGGCCCACTGGGCGGCGAAATCATGGTTGCCGCGAGCCAGAGCGGCGGTCTGCAACGCTTTGGTCGCGTCGTAGACGAACGGATAGTCCGGCAAGGGCGGCACTCCAGGCGCGGCGGCATCGAAGAACATCCGGTTGGGCAGGCCGCGGGCGCTGCGCCCGGACATGGTCACGGTCAGCGCGGTGCGCGCCGCGCGCGGCCCCTTCAGCGCCTCGCGGTAGGCGGCGTTGGCCGAGGACTCCGGACAGAGGACGAAGGCGGTGCCCATCTGCACGGCGCTCGCGCCCAGCTCCAGGGCGGCGCGGATGCCCCGTCCGTCCATGATCCCGCCGGCAGCCACCACCGGTAGCGAACCGCGCGCCGCCAGCAGGCGGACCAGCGCCAGGGTGCCGATGGCGGCGTCGCCGCGCTCCGGCTCGAACACCCCGCGATGGCCACCGGCCTCGATGCCCTGGGCGACCACCGCATCGGCGCCGGCGGCCTCCACCAGGGCTGCTTCCTCCGGCGTGGTGGCACAGACCAGTACGCGGATGCCCGCCGCCTGCAACGCGCGAACCTGGTCGCGGGGCGGCGCGCCGAAATGGAAGCTGACCGCCGCCGGCCGCTCTTCCAGCAGCATCGGCAGCAGGGTCGGGTCTTCGAGGAAGCTCAGGTAGATGTTGTTCAGGCGCGCCGGCGGCTCGGCGCCGAACTCGGCGAACAGCGGCTTCAGGTAGTCCAGCCAGGCGCGCTCGCGGGCCGGGTCGGCCTGCCCCGGGCGGTGGCAGAACAGATTGACGTTGAACGGCTTGTCGGTCAGCCCGCGCACCTCGCGGATCAGCGCCCGGCCCTTCTCGGCGGCGCTACCGGTGATGGCGATCGAACCGAGCCCGCCGGCGTTGGATACGGCGGCGGCCAGCGCCGGCGTGGAGACGCCGAGCATGGGTGCCTGGATGATCGGCTGCTGGATACCGAGCAGGCGCGTGAAGCGGTCAGTCATGGCGATTCCCTCTCCCGGTCGGACGACACCGCGTCGGCCGACGCTTGACCAATATATCTTCATAAAAGAATATTTTTAACAATTCATTCTCATAAAGAGATAGATCGATGGACCTTTCCTCCCTCGAAATCTTCCGCGCGGTCGCCCACGAGGCCAGCGTCACCCGCGCCGCTCAGCAGTTGCAGCGAGCGCAGTCGAACGTCACCACGCGGATCCGCCAGCTCGAGGAGGACCTGGGCGTCGAACTGTTCCTGCGCGACGGCAAGCGCATGAGCCTGACCGAACGCGGCAGCGAATTCCTCGCCTACGCCGAGCAGTTGCTGGCTCTCGCCGACGAGGCGCGTCAGTCGATGCATCCCGCCGAGCCCGGCGGGCGCCTGCGCCTGGGCAGCATGGAAAGCACCGCGGCCAGCCGCCTGCCGGCGCTGCTGGCGAGCTATCACAAGGCCTGTCCGCGGGTCGCCCTGGAAGTCTCCACCGGCACCAGTCGCGCGTTGTTCGATGGGGTGCGGGCGCGGCGCCTGGACTGCGCGCTGGTGGCCGCCGGCCCGGGCTGGGCCGGCGAACTCGATGGCAGCGGCCTGCGCGGCGAGCCGCTGTTCCGCGAGGAACTGCTGATGATCCTGCCGGCCGAACACCCGCCGGTCCACGACGTCGCCGAGGTGCGCCTGCGCACCCTGGCCGGCTTCGCCCGTGGCTGCACCTACCGGCAACTGGCCGAGGACAGCCTGGGCACGCCGCTGACGGTGCAGGAAGTCGGCTCCTACCATGCGATCCTCGCCTGCGTCGCCGCCGGCGCCTGTGTCGGCGTGCTGCCGCGCTCGGTGCTGCAACTGCTCGGCACGCCGCCGCTGCGCAGCCTGCCCCTTGCCGAAGTAGACACCTGGCTGGTCTGGCGCGAAGGCTACGCGACCGCCGCCTTCGAACGCTGGCGCGGCGTGCTGGGCCAGGCCGGCGACTGAGCGGCCAGGGGCGAACCCAACGGCCTGGCTCCGGTCCAACCCCGAGCCATCAGAACAATAGCGAGCCAAGGAGTTGCCCATGAGAAGACTGCCCACCCTCTGCCTGCTGGCCCTCGCGCCGCTCACCGGCGTGGCGCCCCAGGCCCAGGCCGCCAGCCTCTACAACCTGCTGGTGGGGACCTATACCGAAGGCTCCAGCGAGGGCATCCAGGTATACCGCTTCGACGGCGCCGACGGCTCGGTGAAAGGCCCGCTGCGCGTGGCCCATACCAGCAACCCCTCGTACCTGACCTTCGCCCCGGACCAACGCACTCTGTTCGTGGTCAACGAGAACGGACGGGGCGGCAAGGGCGATACCGTCGGTCGCGCCACGTCCTACCGTTTCGATCCGATCAGCGGCCGCCTGCAACAGATCAGCCAGGTCCAGACCCTCGGCGATCATCCGACCTACAGCAGCCTCAGCCACGACGGTCGCTACCTGTTCGTCGCCAACTACTCGGTACAGCCGGAAGGCTCGGTGGCGGTACTGCCGGTGCGCGCGGACGGCTCGCTGGCGCCGGTGGTGCAGGTGGAGTCGCACCAGGCCAGCAAGGTGCATCCGCGCCAGGTTTCCGGTCATGTGCACTCGGTGGTGTCCTCGCCCGACGGCCAGTACCTGTTCGCCCCCGACCTCGGCGCCGACAAGGTATTCGTCTACCGCTACGCCCCGGAACAGGCCGAACGTCCGCTGCAGGCGGCCGATCCGGCATTCGTCCCGACCCCGCCCGGCAGCGGCCCGCGCCATCTGATCTTCAGCGCCGACGGGCGTTTCGCCTACCTGACCCTGGAACTGAGCGGCCAGGTGATGGTGTTCGCCCATGAGGGCAATGGCCGCCTGCGTCAGTTGCAGACCCACGACCTGGCGCCTGCCGGCTTCCAGGGCAAAGTCGGCGCCGGCGCCCTGCACCTGTCCGCCGACGGCCGCTTCCTCGGCGTGCTCAATCGCGGCGACGACAACCAACTGGTGACCTTCGCCGTCGACCCGGCCGGCGGCCAGTTGCGTTTCGTCGAACGGCGCTCGGTGGAAGGCACCGAGCCGCGCGAATTCGCCTTCTCGCCCGGCGGGCGCTTCGTCCTCGTGGCCAACCAGAACAGCGACCAGTTGCGGGTGTTCGCCCGCGATCCGCAGAGCGGCCAGGTGGGCAAGACGCTGCAAAGCGTCGAGGTGGGGTCGCCGAGCGATCTGCGCTTCGTGGCGGTGCCGTGACCTTGCACTCGGCCATCCGCCGATACGCCGCTGGGCCGGCGGATCGGCGCTAAGCGGTCATCCGCACCACGGAGCCAGACCCGAAGCCCGCCCTGGCTCCAAGGCCCACAGGCATGGAGCTTCCGCCCACATACGGCAAGTCCTGTAGGGCGAATAACGCGAGGGGCGTTACCCGCCGCTGTCCCGGAGAACCGGCGGATAACCGCAAGCGGTTATTCGCCCTACGGAACCAGGATCCGCCACGTAGAGGTTTGCCATGCTTGCCCTCCAGACGATGGGGTAGCTAACTCGCCCCGGCAGGAGGTCGAATCGTCGCGCAGCGGGTCGAGCGACAGTGATGCCGCGAAGGCGTCTCGCTCCAGGGGGAACCGTCGCGACGGGTTGCCCGCAAGCTACACCCAGGCCCTCCCCCAATAGTCCCCGCGACCAATCGTCAGCCCCTCATCCCACCGTCCCGCGACACCAACGAATCCACCTGCAACCCACGCCCAGCAAGGCCTATAGCGCTAATCACAGACGCCCTTGACCTCAACTTAACTTGAGGTTTTATAGTCCCCGCTGCGGTCATACCGCCCCGTTTCCCCAGGACCACGAACCGCCCCCACGGCCGCTTCGCGGCGCCGGATGGCGACCAGCACAAGGAACGACCCATGCAGCGCTTCATCGATAACTCGCTCGAAAGCAACTGGCTCTGGCTGACCGCCCGGATCTGCCTGGCCCTGATGTTCGTCGCCTCGGGACTGGCGAAGCTGTTCGACTATCAGGCCAGCCTGGAGGAAATGCGCGCCGCCGGCCTGGAGCCGGCCTGGCTGTTCAACATCGCCACCGCCGTGACCCTGCTGGCCGGCTCCGCGCTGGTCCTGCTGGACCGCAAGCTATGGCTCGGCGCCGGGGCGCTGGCGGTGTTCCTGCTGCTGACCATCCTCATCGTCCACACCTTCTGGAGCAAGACCGGCGTCGAAGCCAAGCTGGCGATGTTCTTCGCCCTCGAACACATCGCGGTGATCGGCGGCCTGATCGCCACGGCCATCGCCAGCGCGCAACGCCAGCGGCTGCGCCAGGACGTCTCCGTGGCCGCCACCTACCAGAAGGCCTGAGGCGATCATGCAGAAACCCGTCCTGATCGCCAGTGCCGCGCTCATCTGCGCGGCGGTTATCGGCATCGCCGTCTACGCCACCGGCTCGGCGAAGAAAGACGCCGGCGGTTTCGCCGGCTACCCGCCGGTAAAGGTCGCCCTCGCCTCGGTGGAGCGGCGGGTGGTGCCGCGCGTCTTCGATGGCGTCGGCGAGCTGGAGGCCGGTCGCCAGGTCCAGGTGGCCGCCGAAGCGGCAGGACGGATCACCCGCATCGCCTTCGAATCGGGCCAGCAGGTGCAGCAAGGGCAGTTGCTGGTGCAACTCAACGACGCGGTGGAACAGGCCGAGCTGATCCGTCTCAAGGCGCAGTTGCGCAATGCCGAGATCCTCCATGCCCGTGCGCGCAAGCTGGTAGAGCGCAACGTCGCCTCGCAGGAACAGCTGGACAACGCCGTCGCCGCCCGCGACATGGCGCTCGGCGCGGTGCGCCAGACCCAGGCGCTGATCGACCAGAAGGCGATCCGCGCGCCCTTCTCCGGCCAGCTCGGCATCCGCCGCGTGCACCTCGGCCAGTACCTCGGCGTCGCCGAGCCGGTGGCCAGCCTGGTGGATGCGCGGACCCTGAAAAGCAATTTCTCCCTGGACGAAAGCACCAGTCCCGAGCTGAAGCTCGGCCAGCCCCTCGAGGTCCTGGTCGACGCCTATCCGGGGCGCAGCTTCCCGGCGCGCATCAGCGCCATCGACCCGCTGATCGGCAAGTCGCGCACGGTGCAGGTCCAGGCCTTGCTGGACAACCCCGAAGGCCTGCTCGCCGCCGGCATGTTCGCCAGCATCCGGGTCTCGCGCAAAGCCGACGCGCCGTCGCTGAGCGTGCCGGAAACCGCGGTCACCTATACCGCCTACGGCGACACCGTGTTCGTCGCCCACCAGGACGGCGACCGGCCGCTCAGCGCCAAGCGCGTCTCGGTGCGGATCGGCGAGCGCTGGGACGGTCGCGTGGAAATCCTCCAGGGCCTCGCCGAGGGCGACCGGGTAGTGACTTCCGGACAGATCAACCTGAGCGACGGGATGGCCGTGGAACCGGTCAAGGAAGACACCCTGAGCAGTGCCGCGCCCCCCGTGCCGGTCGCAGGCCGCTGAAGGAACCCCGCGATGACCTTTACCGACCTGTTCGTCCGCCGGCCGGTGCTGGCGCTGGTGGTCAGCACGCTGATCCTGCTGCTCGGCCTGTTCTCCCTGGGCAAGCTGCCGATCCGCCAGTACCCGCTGCTGGAAAGCTCGACCATCACCGTCACCACCGAGTACCCCGGCGCCTCCGCCGATCTCATGCAAGGCTTCGTCACCCAGCCGATCGCCCAGGCGGTGTCGTCGGTGGAGGGCATCGACTACCTTTCCTCGACCTCGGTGCAGGGGCGTAGCGTGGTGACCATCCGCATGCTGCTCAACCGCGATTCGACCCAGGCGATGACCGAGACCATGGCCAAGGTCAACTCGGTGCGCTACAAGCTGCCCGAGCGTGCCTACGACTCGGTGATCGAACGCTCTTCCGGCGAGACCACCGCGGTAGCCTACGTCGGCTTTTCCAGCAAGACCCTGCCGATCCCGGCGTTGACCGACTACCTGTCGCGGGTGGTCGAGCCGATGTTCTCTTCCATCGACGGCGTGGCCAAGGTCCAGACCTTTGGCGGCCAGCGCCTGGCCATGCGCCTCTGGCTCGACGCCGACCGCCTCGCCGGGCGCGGCCTGACCGCCTCCGACGTGGCCGAGGCGATCCGCCGCAACAACTACCAGGCGGCGCCGGGGATGGTGAAGGGGCAGTACGTGCTGTCCAACGTGCGGGTCAACACCGACCTGACCAACGTCGACGACTTCCGCGAGATGGTCATCCGCAACGATGGCAACGGCCTGGTGCGCCTGCGCGACGTCGGTACCGTCGAACTGGGCGCCGCGGCCACCGAGACCAGCGCACTGATGGACGGCGACCCGGCGGTGCACCTGGGGTTGTTCCCGACGCCCACCGGCAACCCGCTGGTGATCGTCGACGGCATCCGCAAGCTGCTGCCGGAGATCCAGAAGACCCTGCCGCCGGATGTCCGCGTCGACCTCGCCTACGAGACTTCGCGCTTCATCCAGGCCTCCATCGACGAGGTGGTGCGGACCCTGGTGGAAGCGCTGCTGATCGTGGTGCTGGTGATCTACCTCTGCCTCGGCTCGCTGCGCAGCGTGCTGATCCCGGTGGCGACCATTCCCCTGTCGATGCTCGGCGCCGCCGCGCTGATGCTGGCCTTCGGCTTCAGCGTCAACCTGCTGACCCTGCTGGCGATGGTGCTGGCCATCGGGCTGGTGGTGGACGACGCCATCGTGGTGGTGGAGAACGTCCACCGCCACATCGAGGAAGGCAAGTCGCCGGTGGCGGCGGCGCTGATCGGCGCCCGCGAAGTGGCCGGCCCGGTGATCGCCATGACCATCACCCTGGCCGCCGTGTACACCCCCATCGGCCTGATGGGCGGCCTCACCGGCGCGCTGTTCCGCGAGTTCGCCCTGACCCTGGCGGGCGCGGTGATCGTGTCCGGGGTGGTGGCGCTGACCCTGTCGCCGGTGATGAGTTCGCTGCTGCTCCAGGCGCACCAGAACGAGGGGCGCATGGGCCGCGCCGCCGAGTGGTTCTTCGGCGGCCTGACGCGGCGCTACGGGCAGGTCCTGGAGTTCTCCCTGGGCCACCGCTGGCTGACCGGCGGCCTGGCATTGCTGGTGTGCATCAGCCTGCCGCTGCTGTATTCGATGCCCAAGCGCGAACTGGCGCCGACCGAGGACCAGGCCGCGGTGCTCACCGCGATCAAGGCGCCGCAGCACGCCAACCTCGACTATGTCGAACTGTTCGCGCGCAAGCTCGACCAGGTCTACACCAGCATCCCGGAAACCGTGAGCACCTGGATCATCAACGGCACCGACGGACCGGCGGCGAGCTTCGGCGGGATCAACCTGGCGGCCTGGGAAAAGCGCGAGCGCGACGCCTCGGCGATCCAGTCCGAGCTGCAAGGCAAGGTCGGCGACGTCGAGGGCAGCAGCATCTTCGCCTTCCAGTTGGCCGCCCTGCCCGGCTCCACCGGCGGCCTGCCGGTGCAGATGGTGCTGCGCAGCCCGCAGGACTATCCGGTGCTCTACCGGACCATGGAAGAGATCAAGCAGAAGGCCCGACAGAGCGGGCTGTTCGTGGTGGTCGACAGCGACCTCGACTACAACAACCCGGTGGTCCAGGTCCGCATCGACCGCGCCAAGGCCAACAGCCTGGGCATCCGCATGCAGGACATCGGCGAGTCGCTGGCGGTGCTGGTGGGCGAGAACTACGTCAACCGCTTCGGCATGGAGGGCCGCTCCTACGACGTGATCCCACAGAGCCTGCGCGACCAGCGTTTCACTCCGCAAGCGCTGGCACGACAGTTCGTGCGCACCCAGGACGGCAACCTGGTGCCGCTGTCGACGGTGGTCCGGGTGGCGCTTCAGGTCGAACCGAACAAGCTGATCCAGTTCGACCAGCAGAACGCCGCGACCCTCCAGGCGATCCCCGCGCCCGGCGTCTCCATGGGCCAGGCGGTGGCCTTCCTCGACGACGTGGCGCGCGGCCTGCCGGCCGGCTTCAGCCACGACTGGCAATCCGACTCGCGGCAATACACCCAGGAAGGCAACACCCTGGTGTTCGCCTTCCTCGCCGCCCTGGTGGTGATCTACCTGGTGCTCGCCGCGCAGTACGAGAGCCTGGCCGACCCGCTGATCATCCTGATCACCGTGCCGCTGTCGATCTGCGGCGCGCTGCTGCCGCTGGCGCTGGGCTACGCGACGATGAACATCTATACGCAGATCGGCCTGGTCACCCTGATCGGCCTGATCAGCAAGCACGGCATCCTCATGGTCGAGTTCGCCAACGAACTGCAACTCCACGAGCGCCTCGACCGCCGCGCGGCGATCCTGCGCGCCGCGCAGATCCGCCTGCGGCCGGTGCTGATGACCACCGCGGCAATGGTCTTCGGCCTGGTGCCGCTGCTCTTCGCCAGCGGCGCCGGCGCCGCCAGCCGCTTCGGCCTGGGCGTGGTGATCGTCTCCGGGATGCTGGTCGGCACCCTCTTCACCCTGTTCGTGCTGCCCACCGTCTATACCCTGCTGGCGCGCAACCACGCGGAAGTCGACAAGAGCCCGCGCAGCCGGCAACTGGCCGAGGCCGATCTGCTGGTGAACAAGGCATGAAGCGCTCCTACCCGAACCTTTCGCGCCTGGCGCTGGCCCTGGCGGTCGGCACCGGCCTGGCCGCCTGCAGCGTCGGCCCCGACTACCAGCGTCCGCAGTCGCCGCCGCCACGCGTCGCCAGCGAGCACCTCGGCGAGTTCTCCGGCGAGCGGCGGGAAGCGCCCTGGTGGAGTTTCTTCGACGATCCGCAACTGGTGCGCCTGGTCGACCAGGCGCTGGCGCGCAACCACGACATCCGCGAGGCCCGCGCCAACCTGCGCAGCGCCCGCGCGCTGTTCGACGACCGCTGGCTCGACCAGTTGCCGCAGGTCACCAGCCAGGCCGGCTACAGCCGCAGCATCGAACAACAGCTGGACTACGACGGCGAGCCGCGCCGGCGCCTGGCGGAGAGCTACCGCGCCGGCTTCGACGCGCAGTGGGAAATCGACCTGTTCGGCCGCCTCGGCCGACTTTCCGACGCCGCCGTGGCCCGCGCCGAAGCGGCCGACGCCGACCTCCGGCTGGTACGCCTGAGCATCGCCGCCGACACCGCCCGCGCCTACTTCGAGATCCAGGGCTACCAGCGCCGGCTGGACGTGGCGCGCGCCCAGGTGCGCAGTTGGCGCGACACCCTGGAGCTGACCCGCAGCAGCCTGCAACTGGGCAGCGGCCTGCCGGAGGACGTGGAGAACGCCCAGGCCAACCTGCTGCGCAGCGAAGCGGCGATTCCGCCACTGACGACCGCGCTGGAGAGCGCCCGCTATCGCCTCGACGTGCTGCGCGGCGAGGCACCCGGCAGCGGCGCGCCGATCCTCGACGGCGGCGCCGCCGCGCCATTGGCGAAGAACCTGCCGCTGGGCGACGTCGACCGCCTGATCCTCCAGCGCCCCGACGTAGTCAGCGCCGAGCGGCAACTGGCAGCGAGCACCGAAGACGTCGGCGCGGCCACCGCCGAACTCTATCCGCGCCTCGACCTGGGCGGCTTCATCGGTTTCTTCGCCCTGCGCAGCGGCGACCTCGGCAGCGCCTCGCGCGCCTTCGAACTGGCGCCCAGCGTCAGTTGGCCGGCGTTCCGCCTGGGCAACGTGCGGGCCCGCCTGCGCGCCGTCGAGGCGCAGTCCGACGCCGCGCTGGCGCGCTACCAGCGCTCCCTGCTGCTGGCCCAGGAGGACGTCGGCAACGCGCTCAACCAACTGGCCGAACACCAGCGTCGGCTGGTCGCCCTGTTCCAGTCCGCGACCCATGGCGCGAACGCCCTGGAGATCGCCAACGAACGCTACCGCGCCGGCGCCGGCAGCTACCTGGCGGTGCTGGAGAACCAGCGCGCGCTGTACCAGATCCGCGAGGAACTGGCGCAGGCGGAGACCGCCTCGTTCGTCAACGTCATCGCGCTCTACAAGGCGCTCGGCTGGGGCAGCGGCGACCTGGCGCCGGGCGCCGGCCAACTGGCCGCCGGCGAAACCGCCGGGGCCAACCGTTGAAAGTTCCGATTCAGGCCCTGGCAGCGACGATCATGCGGGTTTCCATCGGCAGGTCGACGATCCGCTCCACCGCGAAGCCGCCGCGCCCGAGCAGGTCGACCACCTCCTCGGTGGTGCGGTGACGGCCAGCGCAGGCCATGAACAGGTGCACGTCCCAGAGCACCGACATCGGCGACGGCTCGCTGGCCGAGATGGTCCGCTCGATCACCACCACCCGGCCGTCGCCGGCCATCGCCTCGCGGCAATTGCCGAGCAACCTCAGGCTGGCGGCTTCGTCCAGATCGCCGATGATCCGCGACAGCAGGTAGATATCGCCGTTGGACGGCACCTCTTGCAGCATGTCGCCGCCCACCAGGCTGACGCGCTCCCCTGCCAACAGGCTGGAGAGGTTGTCGCGGGCCACGCCGAGGGAACCCTCGCGGTCGAGCATCACGCCCCGGGCGCTGGGCTCGGCCTGCAGGATGGCCTTGGTCAATTCGCCGGAACCGCCACCGACGTCGACGAAGCTACGCCCGCGGAAATCCAGGAGCCTGGGGATCTCGTGGAAGGCCAGGTTGCTCGCCTTCATCGCCAGCAGGAAGCGCCGGCCGGCATCCGGGCAGCGCTTCAGGTAGCTGTAGAAGTCTTCGCCGAACGCCAGCTCGAAGCCTGGGGTACCGCTGAGCAGCGCCTCGCAGGCGGGCGTCCAGGCGGCGTGGAACTCCTCGCCGTAGAACAGCACCATGTCGCGGAAGGAGCCCTCGACATCCCTCAGCAGGTGGCTGGTGGGGGTATTGGCGTAGCCGTCGCGGGTATCGCCCTGGAAGATCTCGAAGGCCACCAGCAGGCGCATCAGTCGATGGATGCGCTCGGCATCGGAACCGACCGCGGCGGCCAGCGTCTCGTCGCTGTCGATCCCGCTCTCGATCAGATCGGCCAGCCCGAGGCGCGTAGCGACGTAGACGCAACGGGACTTCCATTCCCCGGTAACAACTTGTATCAAATTACGCGCAGCAGCAAGATTCGAATTATTCATCTTTTATTCTCTCTCGTTACACATTTCCGTAACCCGAGAAGTACCCAAGCGCTCTATTTCGCACTTCTTGCCCGCTCGGCGAGAAATACCGCAGAACACCCCGGTTCATTCGGAACTTTGAGAAAAAATGCGCTCATCCCCCGGATCAGCGCTCCCTGGATCTCGTTGCGGAAACAACCCTGGAACTTTCCAACTGCCTGTTCCAGAGCCTTTTCCTGCGTACCGAAAGAATAAAATTACAACTTGGCTACAACCTCCGGCATTGCAGGAAGCATCAGCTTAGCAATCCCGCATACCCTGTCTGGCACCTACCAGATCTTGTAGTTGAGCCGGTACGAGCGTTCTGTGTTTTATGCAATCCACATCAGCGACCAGGGATGCTGGCTATTTGAAACACTTCACGGAATGACGCTGAAAGTCTTCGCGACCTCGTCTGTCGCACCTTAACGAAAGCATTGCGAATCCATTACCGACAGGTTTCCAAAAGAAACCCGGGATGAAACTCCTATTGCCTTTCGAAAATTGGAAACGACAGGCGAACATATGTAACGCGAAATTTCACCCTACGTATAAACAATGCGCCCAGCGAATATCGCTCCCTTACCGAGCGACGAACTCCTGCGCGCCAGCGAATAACCGATGCCGCGAGGGAAAAGTTTCTCCGGCATACCTGCAGAGCCCTCTCGGAGGCGGCGCATGAACGGTCAGCGGTACAGGGAAACACCCCTCGACATCGAGCGTCTGCGGCGCCTGAATCGCGCCACGGTGGAGCGCTACATGGCAATGAAGGGGGCCGAACGGTTACAGCGGCACAGCCTGTTCGTCGAGGACGGCTGCGCCGGCAACTGGACCACGGAAAGAGCGGCGAACCCCTGGTTTTCCGGGGCCATGAGAGCCTCAGGCGGCTCGCCGAGTGGCTCGAGCGCTGCTTCCCCGACTGGGAGTGGCACAACGTGCGGATCTTCGAGACCGAGGATCCGAACCACTTCTGGGTCGAGTGCGACGGGCGCGGCAAGGCGCTGGTCCCGGGGTATCCGCAGGGCTATTGCGAGAACCACTACATCCATTCCTTCGAACTCGAGAACGGCCGGATAAAACGTAATCGCGAGTTCATGAACCCGATACAGAAACTGCGTGCATTGGGAATAGCCGTTCCGCAAATAAAACGTGACGGTATTCCCACTTGAATGACATCTACCGCCAAGGAGCATTGACGATGCCTGATACGACAAATCCAATCGGTTTCACCGATGCCAACGAACTTCGCGAAAAGAATCGCGCCACCGTCGAGAAGTACATGAATACCAAAGGCCAGGATCGCCTGCGCCGCCATGAACTTTTCGTCGAGGACGGCTGTGGCGGTTTATGGACCACCGATACCGGCTCGCCCATCGTCATTCGTGGCAAAGACAAACTTGCGGAACATGCCGTCTGGTCATTGAAGTGCTTTCCCGATTGGGAGTGGTACAACATAAATATATTCGGAACCGACGACCCCAATCATTTCTGGGTCGAATGCGACGGTCACGGCAAGATTCTTTTCCCCGGATATCCCGAAGGTTATTACGAAAACCACTTCCTGCATTCCTTCGAACTTGAAGACGGCAAGATCAAGCGCAACCGCGAATTCATGAACGTCTTCCAACAATTGCGGGCCTTGAGCATTCCGGTCCCGGAAATAAAACGCGAAGGCATTCCCACTTGATCGAAACGATATCTCCTGCCGAAGGGGGACCCACCATGGACGATCTATTGCAACGCGTACGGCGCTGCGAAGCGCTGCAGCAACCCGAATGGGGCGATCCGTCGCGCCTGCGCGACGTGCAGGCGTACCT